>CAWIFU010000010.1:0-299679 GCA_963835475.1 Candidatus Bathyarchaeota archaeon | reverse complement strand
GATTAAGGTGTCGGCCTTCGGAGCCGAAGATCGAGGGTTCAAATCCCTCCGGACCCGCCACTGCTCAAGTAAATTTATGCTGGTTTCTCTCCATTTTCCTTCTTTCTTTTTTGAGCATCCAAAAGTTTTTAATGTAAACCCTACTGGGGCAAGCGCAGATTCGCAAGTTTTTAGTTGTTTGGATTGTACTTACTGGTGTGGTCGCTGCACTGAACCGATGATAACCTGAATGAAATCTTTGAACTTCTTGGCTTCATCCAAGTTTGCGTTAAGTTTTCGAAAGCGAGAATGAGTTAATTTTTTTGTCTGCCTCATCTGATAACTCTTCAAATATCTAAGTAACCTATGTTTAAACAGTTTAGCGGATAAGCACTGTATGGTTGAGGCGGGGGTCTTTCATGTTATTGATGAGTCAGAAATTGAGGTGGTTGTTGTTGTACATATTGTGCCTAATATCCAATGTGGTAAATATTAATATGCAAGATTCTATTTATGAAAAGTTGGCATCTGACTCCTGAATGAAAGTGGGACTTGGTAAGTGATAGTAAATGGGAGAAAAAACAACAGTAACATGCCTTAACAATGTGCGCGAGGAAGTTTTCGTCAAGCCATTAACAACGGTAGATCTTAAGCAAAATCCAAAAGTATCCCACATCACATGCCCTTATTGTCTAAAAGAAATAACTATTAGTGAAAACGAAAGCAGAGATTCACCAGAAGAAACGTCTTCCGACGTTGAAACTTTTGATGAAAAGGCCGATCGAAGTAACGAAAATACAATTTCCTGTTCCTACCACTTTGGCTACGTAGGTGAGATGGAACAGAAAGAGCAAATCCCTGAAGAGTGTTTGCTATGTGCAGACGTCGTCCAGTGCATGCATAAAAAATGAAGCTCTGGGTTTGATTGACCAGAATTTGCTAGTTGCGGACGTGTTTTGCGATTGAATGAACCTGTAGGTTGATCAAAGAATAATCGATTAGAAATATTTCTATAAACCTTTTTGCTTGTCTCCATTCTCTAAGAGTTTTCCACCCTAAATTGGGCTCTCAAAATAAAATTTCTTTAGAATTAATAGTGTAGTGCAGCGTATCAGAAGTAAATTGTTGATTGAACGCTAAGAGTTAATGTGAGTTTTGTTCAATGATTTATTGTTTTATTTTATTTATCATTCGCATTGTCTCCCGCATGAATGCTGGTAAATCCCCAGGATAGCGTGAGGTGACAAGGTTCCCGTCAACAACTACTTCTTTATCCTCATATAAGCCTCCTGCCTTCTTTATGTCCTCTGGAACGCCATCATGCCAGTAAGAAGTCAAGTGTCTTCCCTTCACAACGCCTGCAGAAGCCAACAGCCAAGGACCATGGCAAATCGAAGAAACGGGTTTATTTGAATTGAAAAACGCCTTTGCTATAGCTTGAGCCGTTATGTTTTTTCTCACGACTGAAGGTGCTCCATCTGGAGAGCCGCCAGGAATCAGCAATATGTCATAATTCTGAGCTTGAATTTCCTCAAAGGTCTTATCAATTTCAAGTCCATAACCGTGCTCACCCTCGATATGTCCCTTCTCAGGAGCAGCTATGTCCACTTCTATCTCTTCTTCGAGCAAACGGAAATATGGAAAGAATAATTCCATGTCTTCAAACTTGTCTGCAGTTAGAATTAGTGCTTTTCTTACTTTTGGCATAATTACTAGTCCATAAATAGGATATATTAAACTTATCAACTGTTTATCTAAAACTTTCTTCCTCAAGTTTTCTGATCTTTAGGAGTGCAACCTAAATGATCCTGCTAAAAACCTGTTCCAACTATTATTTGTTGCAAAAAAGAAACTATCATAACGCCGTTGTTTCTTTTCGCTATACCACAGGAGAAAACTTGTTTATTCGACAATTAACACTTTCTTTTCAAAAAGCCGCCTTATAGTTGGCATTACCTCTTTAGCTGACAACTCAATCAGAAGTTCATCAAACTCATCTTGTTCTTGAAGTTGAGCTGCCCCCGAAATTCTTGTAGTTAACGCCTTTAGTATTGTGGTTTCTCCATCCAAGAACGTTATCAACTCAGCGATGTTTGGGGAAATCTCTATTTCGCAACCATCATGAAAGTTTACCGTTGCGACCTCGATAGGCAAACTGTATTTTTGAATGGAAACTTTGCCTGAAAGTTTGGGTTTCAACTGCAGCAGCTCTTTATCTTGAAGCCCCGAAACCGAAAGCCCCAACTCTTCACACTTTGTTTCAGCAAACCCAATGCAACCACCTTGGCACCGCTCCATCTTTGCATGTTCACAAGAATCACATTCTTTTAAAGGATAAAACTTGAATTGATACAGCCTACTCATCTGTTGATAATAATCAAAGATTTCTCCCAAGGAGTCAAAGTCGTCGAGTTTCTTGTTGAAAAGTTTGGATGTTCCAAAGCACCTCCAAACTGATAAATCAGGACCAATATCGATTGCCGGATAGCAGACAAAGTTTCGTTGAGGCGAAACGACTTGTTTTACCAAAAGTTCGGATAATTCTTGAGGCGTGAACATGCATATTGGTACGGCGTTGTCCATTCCTACCGAAGCGCCCATTGCTTCAGCTTTGTGGGTGAAATCCATAATGTACCCTGCAGCTTGTTTATAGTCCTCGATGGGAAGGTAAGTGTTCGTTTTTCCTTCAAACTTAACAGGCATCGAAAAACTTAGTCGAAGATTCTTGAAACCAAATTTTTTAGCAAGGTCAAAAATATAGTTGTAATCGGGTTTTTTTTCGAATAAGTTGAAACTTACTGTTATATTTCCGCGTTTACTAAGGAAGGCAAGGTTCTCTTCTAGTCTTTTTTGCTCTACGTTACTGTACATTTTGGGGTGGTCAATGTTTAGTAGAAAGCCAAGTGAAGTTGGAGATATTTTGCCAAAGAATGCGTTTAGTTCGGGGTTCCACAGAGCGTTGGTCAAGAGGTTGACTCGGAGGCCATTTTTGAGTAGAAGGTTCATGATCTCTGTGAATTTGGAGTGAATTGTGGGTTCGCCACCTGCTAACTGAATTGCGTCGCAGTGAGTTTTAGAGAGAAAGGACAGAACCTTTTCTACGTTTTCAAGGCTGATTTCTGTTACGGCATTTCTGCTTTGATAAGAATGGAGTTTTTCTTTGGCGAAACAATAGTTACATGCGCGGTTACAGCGCATCGTTATCAAAAGATTAACCAAACGTATACCTTTTAAAATCTGAGTAATAAAAAAAGAAAGGTAATTAGCCTTATCTTTGTTTTTCTTTTAGAATTGCGCCCACTGTTTGGTTCAGGTCTGGGGCAGAATACAGAATCCAGTTTATCTTTGTCAGGTAGCTGTATTTCAATACGTTTCTGATTTCTCCTAGCGCCCATTGATTCAAAACGGGGTCAATGGGATAGAAGATAGGTCCTGGCGGAAGCCTTACGTCGTTTAAGGAATCTATGAATGAGGCAGCTTTCTTTATTTTTTCTAGGTGCTCTGGCTTTAATTTTACGTTGTATTCTTTTGCTACAGCTTCGGGGTTGTCTAGGAATTTAATTCTAAAAGCTCTGTCTTTGGTTGCACAGAGAAGCAAATACCTTAAGTTTTTGTCTTCACTCAAAAAAATCGACCTATCATAGTTATGTTAAACATTGAATATATATGTTTAGCAACACTCCAGACTTAATAGTAGCTGTCAAGCGTTTGCTAAACTTTAACATATGCTGAATCTAAAAGCGATAGCGAAAGATAGCAGATATTGAATTAAAGGTCTTTGAGAGTTTCGTTAATTCGGTCAAGTTCTTCTTTTCTTTTTCTTTCTAGTTCAAGAAGGTTTTTTTCTTCGAGCAACTCGTCGGCTTTTTTTCTGTTATAACCGTCATTTGCTTGCTGTATGTACTTGTCCATTCTCTCAACATTGGCCTTAATATCAGACTCAAATGATACAAAAATAATGGTGTTACTTTCTACAAATACGCTGCTGGGATGAACCCCACCATCCGTGATAAATAATGGAAGTCTAAGGTAGTCTTGCACCCAAATATAGTCAGGATAGCCATTAAGAGAAATTTCAACGGTGAGGAACCCGTTTACGTCTTTGGCTTTGACCTTAGGTGGTCCAACCCGTTTAAACTCTGCTTTTTCAGTGCTCGTTAGGATGCCCCTTTCATAATTGTGCTAATTGCTTATAATTTTTTTATTAGGTAGAAGATTTAGTTAGGAAATCACCATTGTATCCTTTTCTTCGTTCACCATTAATCCAAAGCATAAAATGATTCTTTTTAGTGCTATCTTATCATTGTCATGTGCTTTGATGCTTACTCTATAGTTTGTAGAATCTTTGATAGCGTCCAAACTATACAGATTAGGACAATGAATTTGGCCGGTCTCCAAAATTTCTTTAAGCATCTCAACTGCTTCACATCTATTCAAAAAATACTCCCCAAACTAATAGTTCATCCAAACCTATGGATTTAACAATTTGTGGCTACACAACTACACCAACACATAAACAAGCAGCCAAGCGATAAAAAAAGAACTATTATACCCATCAAATCAAACAAACCAAAACCTCGTTAGTTGCAATTTCCCATAAACTTTAAAAAATGCTATTTTCGGGGAATTGTAATTTTGGTGGACTGAACCTTTTCAGGTATGCAACAGGCAAACTTACCGTATTTTTGGAATTAAGAAAAGATTGAAGCTTCAAGTTTAACTCAAATGGCTCAGCCCATTCGGGAGTAAGCCAGTCCAGCCTACTTTGCTAAAGTTGAAAATATTTTCTGTGTGCATTAGCAGGATTCGATTAATATTTTAAATGCATCCATCCGGACCTGCTTCCTTCTTTTAGTCAAAACCTTCATTGCATATCCTTAAGTCAAGTTTTATATAGTGAAGAATCTGGGCAAATGACTTGATTGTAGAAAACAAACTAAAGTATAGATTTTGTGAGAAAAATCAATCAGTGAATTCCCAAAAGGCATATATTCTTTGATTTACGAAAAGTCAAAAGATAAAAAATGACTGCAGGCAAAAAAACCGAAATGAAAAAAGTATTGGATAACGGTGCAGGAATAGGAATAGCCATAGGCGCTGGGTTAGGGCTTATTTTTGGGTTGTTAGCCGATAATATTGCTCTTTGCGTTGGGATTGGAGCGGCTCTTGGACTAGTTTTCGGTTATGCGTTCTCATCAATGGCTTTAAGCAAGAAAAGCGAGCCCACCAAATAATCAAAATTCTTTCTGCCGCTCTAAAAGTTATAATCGTTTTCAAATCCAGTCTTTCTGTTTTTATTCAATTGTAACTATTTTTTGAAGTCACATACCCGTAAATAATCAGACTGTCGTCTTTTAAGTGGAGTTATTTTTGAATATGCAAACTCAGGCTTCCGCGGAAATTGAAGAACGCCTTAAGATGACTGACGGTTTTAACTTGTTTTGTAGGCATTGGCCATCGGTTGGACCCCCAGAAAAAGCAGTAGTCTTCCTGCATGGAATCGAAGTGCATTCTGGAGCCTTCACGTTTATGGGTCCCGAGTTGGCAAATGCTAACACTGAAGTTTATGCTTTTGATCGGCGCGGCTTTGGATGCTCAAAGGAACCCGACCTGCCAAGAGGCGATACACACGGGTTCGATCGACACTTAGCAGATCTAAATGAAGTAGTTGAATTTGTACACAAAAATCAACCTAACAAAAAACTTTACCTTTTCGGGCACAGCATAGGCTGCGCATATGCACTTTGGTATGGGGCAAACTACCCCAAGCAAATAGACGGCTTAATTTTGGCTGCACCTCCTTTGGAGGCAGGTTTCAAGATACCTATTGGTGACACGCTTAAAGTTGCTCTTTCGCCCCGGCTCGGGCACCATTCAATGTACGATTTGATCGATGAGTGGCCAAAGGCTTTCAGGGAAAGCGAAGAATACAATCTCATATCAGGAGATGAGTTTTGTACAAAAGAGTTCGGTTTAGGATTCCTATTTAATGTCCAAACTAAATTAGCAAACAAGATTCTGCAAAACGCGTCGAAGAATGAACTGCCGGCGCTTCAAATGCATGGAGATGCTGACATAATTGCACTCCCAAATAGTTCAAAAAAGATTCTGGAGAAACTCGCTGTAAAAGACAAAACCTTGCAGATGTTTGTAGGCGCAGATCATTGGTTTTATCAGAGCATTATTCCCGAAATGAGTTCGACATACAGCTTAGAGCAAAAAAAGGGTGTATCCGGGGGTGGTCAAAAACTGGCTTGAAAAACAATCAGACAATAAATCGAAACCCCTCTAAAGAAGATGCTGCTGATGCTGCTGCAATTGAATTTTGCAAATCAACTGTTGCATCTTTCAAAGACGAACCCCCCAAATTGGATAATTTACCCTTCACAGAAACACAAAGGCTACCCCTAATCCAGGAAATCTCAACTAGTTTTTTCCTTTCCGTTATATTAGGTCTGTTTGAACTGACTCTTAACGACCAGGTATCTTTTTAGGCGAACAGGTAAAATCAAATCCACGTAATTTTTGATCAAGCGTTTTCTTGTTTAATCAATAATCGGTTTGATTTTTTAGCAAATCTTAAATCTGGTTGCCTACCCATATGAAGAATTGAAAATGAGGGCATGATGAATGGTAGACATATTCTTAGTCTTAGCAATAATTGTCCCCTTGCTTGTAATCGTTTATGCATTAATTTCGTCTCTTCGGATTGTTAGACCTACTGAGAAAGGCTTAGTGGAACGGTTTGGCAAATATCACCGATTCGTAGAAGGCGGAATAACCTTGCTAGTACCATTTGTAGATCGAATCATCAAAGTTAACGTTACTGAACGTATGACTCCAGTGCAGCGACAAGACGTCATCACCAAAGATAAAGTCTTCATGGGTGTTGACGCAGTGGTTTTCTACAGAATCAAACAGGATGAACAGTCAGTTAAAGCGTCACAATATGCAGTGGCAAGTTTTGCCGCTCAAATCGACACTCTTGCAAGGACGGTTCTAAGAGATATTATCGGTGGAATGGACATGAGTGTAGCTAACACTTCCAGGCCGGTAATCAATGCCAGTTTAAAAACGGCTCTCGACGAGCAGACAGAGAAATGGGGCATCGAAATCGTACGGGCAGAAATCAAAGACCTTGAACCCCCAAGAGAACTTATCATATCGATGGAGTCCGTTCTCAAGGCAGACAACGATCGTCAAGCAGCAGAGAAAACCGCAATCGCACAAGCCACCTTGGCAGGTGGACAAAAAAATGCAGCGATTCAAGTTGCGGAGGGACAAAAACAAGCTGCCATCTTGCAGGCTGAAGGGCAAAAAACCGCCACCATCGCTATAGCTGAGGGTGACGCGCAGGCGACTAAACTAAGAAATGAGGCTTTAACGACCTACTTCAAGGAAAGCGCTATCACGTTTAAGCAGCTGGACACAATTTCCACATCTTTGATGAATAACACAAAGATAATCGTTCCCGAAGGCAAAGCCATTTCACTGATACTCAATGAACAAGAAAACCTTTCAAAAGCAACAATCATCCCAATCCCCCAACAGGCGAGCCAGAAAAGCAGCAAACAAATGTAAAAAAGTTAAAGGGCTTTTTTAGAAGCCTCTATTCTTTTGTTTTTTAAGGTAATTTTTTATCATTATGTCGTGTTCAAAAGCCAAGGGCTGGGGTAGCTCGTTTAAGTTGAAGAGCTTGATTTCTTGGATTTCGCTGTCTTGCTTTTTGATTTCTCCGCCGACAGGTTTCACCGCAAAACAGGTTGGGTAATATTCGTATTCGACGCCATCTTTAATTCCCTTCTCAACATACTCACCAACCTTGCTAAGGATGATGACATCGAGCCCTGTTTCCTCTTTAACTTCGCGAGTAATCGTTTGCTCGACGGTTTCGCCCGGATCCATTCGACCCCCAGGCAACGCCCAGTAACCCTTGAATGGTACTGTGTTTCGTTTTATCAGCAGAATCTTGTCATCGGGGTATGGTATTATGGCAGTAGAGGTTTTACCAGTGTACTTCTTCATTCTTGTTTAGTCCTAAGTTGTTATCTTGTATCTCCAGTTAATTACTATGGTTGCAGCAAAGAGTATGATTCCTGAGAAAACTACCAGCGGACCAGAGAATGGAATAGATGTATTGGGACCAAAAAAGATGCTCCAGACAAGTACCCCTGAGAATCCAGCAGCAGCACCGAAAACGGCGCTAAGCCACGAGTACCGTCGCATATGTGAACTCAAGTTTTTCGCGGCTATCGCAGGCACGATGACGAGAAAGCCTACAAGTAATGTTCCGACTATCTGGATGCCGATAGCGACTACAACAGAAACAAGGAACAGATAAAGCAGGTTTACTCGTGCAACTTTGATGCCTTTTGAGATTGCAAGGTCCTCGGAAATCATTGCTAAGACCAGTTTGTCGTAGATTAATTTCGTGAGGATTATAGCTACAACACATACAGCTGCTGCTAAGGTTGTGCTGAGCAATGTGACTTGGGAAATGTCGCCGAAAAGCGCCTTCTCAAGATCGTCCAAATTTGTCCCGTAAATCAAGATACCGATTGCCAAAGCAAGGGTAAACATTGCGCCGACAAGTGCTTCGAACGAAATTTTTGTCGTTCTTTGAATTTGCCAAATTATAGCTGCAGAAATAAACAAGAAGGCAAACGCGCCTAAGAACGGGCTAAAATGAAAAGTCACTCCAATAGCCAATCCTGGCAAAGCAACATGCGAAAGGGCATCTCCGACCAATGCCATTTTTTCCAAAACCATCAGTGAACCTAAATAGCCTGCGGCTACGCCCACAAAGATTGAAAGCGCTAAGCTATAGAATGTAGTGTCAAGCATTGGTTTAGTTTTCTCCTCTTTCGGTTTCCACGCAGACTGTTTCGCCGTAAATTTGCCTCTGAATTTCGGGCTTAGCGATTTCTTCAGATGGCCCGCAGAAGGTGATACATTTGTTTATGGCAAGCAGATCATCTGCGTATTCTTGAACTATGTGAATGTTGTGTGTAATTAGGAAAATGGTTATTTTTTGGGTTTTCTTGATTTCATTGAGCATCAAATAGATGGGTTCTTCGCTGTCCATGTCAACTCCCGTCGTAGGCTCATCCAAAAGTAACACATTGGGATTATCGTTTAGTGCCCAAGCAATCAAGACTCTTCTTAACTGACCACCCGAAAGAACGCCTAACCGCTTGTTCAAGATGCTGTTATCGTTTAGTTTTACTTTTTTTAATGAGTTTTCTACGTCGAAGCCATTCCCAATCGATAGGAACTCTCTGACTGACATTGGGATATCAGAAACAGCGACGTATTGGGGCACGTAGCCGATTTTTACCTTCTCTTTCCACTCGATTGCCCCCGTGTATGGAACAAGGTTTAGCAGAGTTTTGAGTAGAATTGTTTTTCCTGCCCCGTTAGGTCCTAAGATAGCCAATGTCGTTCCTTTCTTGGCATTGAAGCTAATGTGTTCTAGTAAGATTTGGTTTTGTAGTTTTACGCCAAGATTCGAAACTTTCAATATGTAATCATTAATTTCAGACACAATTAACCACCTTCTCACAGCGATGTGCAGGGATTGCGCATTTAGTATTTGTACACGGAGTACAATAAGTTTTTTGAGACAACCAAACGTTAAACTTTTAGTCGGTTGCTTAAAGCTTGGTGCTCTTTGTCGGAGACCCAGCCTTCATTGCTAAGGTAAACCAAGCCCTTCGCAGCATTTTCCATAAATAAGCTATTATTCAAAAGATTATTTTTTTGAGATAAATCGTTGAGTTGATTCTCAACCAAGGAGTTTTGTTTGGTTATTGCTGGAACATTTTCAATTATAGTGGTTATAGCTTTGAAGCGTGGAGAAAGAATGTTTTTGATTTTAGTCATGCCCAAAACGCCTTTGAGCTTCGCTGAAAAATCAACCGTTGTAATCATTGAAGGCGGAAGGATAAGGTAACGTCTTGTTAGTCCAATTTCATAGCATACAACATAAAATGGAATATAGAACAATCCTGGAACTTTCAGGCCTTGATTTGGAATGCCAAGGTTTTCAAAATTGGCCTTTATTGTCTCTCTTAGTTTGAGGCTCTTGTTTAAACCTTCTACTACTGGTTTTTCTTGTTTTAGTAACTTGTTGATTTCCATTTTAAATGCAAGTATTTTTGCATCCCTCGCCGTCTCAAGCTCGATTAGAGGTTGCCGAGCAAATTTGATTTCAGAATCAAGTTCAAAATTCAACTTTGAAGTTTGCTGCATTCTTTGTTGACTTATTTTTTTAATGTTGCTCTCTAATCCCTTAAGCTCTTTTTTTAAGCCATTGAGTTCTTTTTTGGTTTCGTTGATTTTTTGCTTCCATCTCTTCTCGTAAATATCGTGTTTCTTTGTGGCTTGGGTCTCTGCTTCCCGTTGGTAGAGTCTTATTTTTCCTTCGCTACTTTCGATGTTTTTTAGGGTTTTTGACTTTAGCTTTTGAAGACTCTCAAGTTCTTTGTCGAAGCTTTCTGTCAAAATCTTCATTTTGTTTTTGTAAGACTTGGTAAGTTTGGCTATTTGGGGGTTTACGAGCTCTTCTTGCGCTTTAATTTTTGCGTCCGCTTCATCCTTAACCGCTGCTGCTTCGTATTCAATCTCCGTTATGTATTGGCTTGTTGTCTTGTTTACGAGTCTTGAGCATTCTGGAAGCCTATCTGCATCATCTTTAAGAATCGATTGTAGGTTGTCAAATTCTGAAAGAATAGCAGAAATTGTTTTCTCTTCAAGGGTTGGCGATAGTAAGACTGCGTTTGTTTGCGGGCTAGTTTCAGAGGCTTCTTTGCGATAAATACTAAACTCATTCTTGAAATCTAAGTTGGTAATTAAGCCTTTAAACACGAATTGTTTTTCTTTCATTGGTTGTTGAAAATAATTACCATGATCCGATAAGAATAATTGATATTTTTCTCTCGGCCTTAAGTTTGCCTCCAAGTTTTCCATTAACACTTTTGCTAAAGGCACATCAGAATAAGAAACGATATAATTGGAATTGCTTAATCCGTGGAAAACGTAGGTTGTTTCATTTTTGGGGAACAGCCATAGGGGATACCCGATTTTAGATATGAAAAATAGTTTTTCTTCAGGTTGCTTTGCGACTAACCCTCCGCCCTTGCTTCTTTCGAGTTCTGCAATTGCAAAAACGGCTGCTGCTTCAACCTCTGAAGGAATAGTTCTCTGGGATATGAAAGGTAAGGTAAAGCGTTTAGTTACAGAGGTTAACATAGACGTCACATGAAGGTATACAGAGCTCGTGCTTTAAAATTTGCCATTGAAATAGGCGTAGAATTTTTATTTGAATTGGCAAAATCTGAAATATTTTCGATATCAAGCAGAAGAACCAAAGAAATCTGTTATTCTCTTTTGGAAGAGTGCCCTCTTTAGTAATTCGCTCTGCAGTATCCATCGATGCATTGGAATTTCAAACCTGCCGCTGATGAATTGTAGAGATTCCGCGAGGCTCTTGAATTGGTACGGTTTTTGATGCATGGCGTTTCGTACGTTTTCGCGGACTTGCCAAACGCCGATGGGCATGATGTAGCCTGGTCTTGCTTCTCGAAGGACGATGGCGGTGGCTTGGCGGCGTTCTTTTTGGAGTTGTTCGCAGACGGCTAAGCGTGCAGAGTAATAGCATCCGCCGATTTGGGCGTAAGTCGTTCGTCCGTTGTTTCCTTCCCAATCGGAGTAGATGGCTATGTTAGTTCCTGCGGGATTCCATACAGTTCCTGGATACCATGCTTCCATGGATTCATAGCTCCATTGCGCGGGGATCATTAAAATCTCAAAGACGTTATCCATGTAGATGGATTCGTAAACTCGGTATTCGTTGATTTCTGGGAATGTTTTGACTTTTTCTCTAAGATTCTTGGAGATTATATCGTCTACTGCCGTTATGCTCCAGCGCGTTGGAACTAAGCGTCTTTTCTTTTCTACTCCGAAAGCTCCGACGCTGAAGGCTTTTTGGATTTTGGTTACCATGACGCCCCGATTGTAGAGGTCCACAACTGCTTGAGTTGCACGCAAATCTGTGTCGTAATACGCTTTCTCGATTTTGTCATCGTAACGTGCGTTGCCTACATGGAGATCCCGGATCGGTGCTGAAGGACCAAACGGCTGCACATTATCGTCCAAAGAAATGGAGCCTCGCGGCTTTTTGGTAAGGTTCAACTCGATGTCTACACAGCTATCCGCGAGAGCTAACTCTCGTGTTTGATCCAAGATTCTGCCTCCATCCGAAAACTTCTGCACATTAACCCTGTGTTTCCCCCTAACGAGCAAACTGCGAAAACCCACTATCTCATCCATCGATTTCCCAAACCACCTTTCGGGCAGATCATAAATGCCTGTGTCCTCATGGACCGGTGGCACAAGAGGTCCAGCGTAAACATTGGGGTAACCAATTCTTCCTATGAAAACACTCGGCGGTGACATGCCATTGATATCTTCACTGGACATAAGTGGCACGCTTTTTAGGAAATAATTAACTTTTACCATTATTGGGCAGCGTGTTTTGCCGCATAACGCTCTCGCCCCTTTGCAAAGAACACACAAACTGTCGTTTCTAACTCGAGTAGTAATTTGTTGTTGTTCGAGGGCGTTGCTATTTACTTTTTTTATTATATCTACTATCCAATTGTCTGGTTTTTCAGTTACCTGGGTTCTTTGGGTGAGCGTCATCCTATGTTTGACTATCACGTTGTTGTCTCATATGTTTTTTCTGCATGGAAATGTATAAAATTCATGATTTTCCATGGTCTATCGGTCATAAAGTAAACGTGTAACTTTTTTTGTAAACAACATCAGTCTTTTCGGAAGCTTAGGTTTCGTTTCATCTATCATTTTCCACACCGTTGGAAGCGGAAACGGAGTTATGTTTGCATCAATAATTTTCAGCTTGCCGTCGATTCTCATCAAATTGTCTGCTTTAATATCAAAAATACCATACTTGTAACCAATCCCTCTTAACTTGTCCAATTCTTTTTGGCTAACTTTCGCGGGAGACCCATACTGCTGCAATAGGCAATATTTGGTGTGCCAAAATATTTTAGCGAATAGTTGATGCCTTTGGTTTTCGGGAACACGCTTATAGGCTCGATGGTCACTCTCAATGCTCTTTTTTGCTCCAACTTTAAGCACGATTTCTTGATCTAATGAGTGGATGCCGAAGACAATTTTGTGCCAACCAAAGTTTTTAACGTACAAATCAGAAAAATCTTTCAAGACTAATGTCTTTAGTTCTTCCTGTGAAATAACTGAAGTTCTGTTTGAGTACATGTAGTGGTCTACTAAATGGTCGATTTGTCTGGCTTTATCATAGAGCTGTTTGTACTTCAAGGTTTAAAAGCTCAAAAACTTCGTATATACAGCTAGACTGTTGGTAAATAATAAACCTAAAGAAAGATGGAAATTCTAAGCGTCAGGACCATTAGAAGCTCTTAACGTTTAATAGCTGCCTGATTAACTATCTTTTTGACATCTTTCATTGTTATTATGTTTTTTGGGTTATTATTAGCCGATAGGTTTTCCCTTGAGATATGATTTTGCGTTGTACAGTTATAAGCTATAGAAATCATCGTTGACAAACAAACTGTTGAGAAAGGAAAAAACAAGAAAGTAAATTTAAGAATTGGCGCCCAGGCCGGGATTCGGACCCGGGTCCTGCGGGCGACAGCCGCATATACTGGACCGAACTATACTACCTGGGCATTAAGCGCCGCAAGAATACTAATAACTTTAGCTAATTAACCTTTCTCGGATTTGTAGCTAAATAGTTTGTGGAAAAAAGATTGTTACGTGTAAAGTCGGGTTCTTTTGGTCGAATTTTGGTTAAGCGACAATTTTAATACCAATTGAAAATACTTAATTGGTAACGTTGTTTGAGAGCGGTGAAACAAGTCCTAAAGAAAGATAACAGAATGGCTATTCTACAAGCATACTGGATCCCTGTAGTGTTGCTGTTATTGACTGTTGCCTCTTTAGTTTCAGGCTTCCTAGGTGTCTTAACCGCGTTGATCTTCACCTTTTTCATTCCAGGCTTAATTGCCTACAGGTTCTTCAACTTAAAATCTCATGAAATGTGGGCTTTTGTACCCATTTTCAGCGTTTTAGTCTCAGTTTCGCTGATTTACTATTTGTCTTTGGCCTTTGGCTATTCAAGAAACACAATACTTCTCAGTTTTTTTGCCTTGACCGCAGTCTACGCGTTGGTGGTTTACAAGAAAGGTGAACTAATTAAGCCCCGGAAATTTCTCAAGTTAAAACAAATCAAGAAGACTAACCTGATAGTTTTTGCAGTAATTTTCATCGTGAGCCTCGCTGTGCTTTATCAAAGTGTGTGGCGGAGCGACCAATATGGCATAGTTCTAACAGGTTCAAACTGGCAAGATACGCCTTTTCACTATGAAATAATCGAAAGCCTAAACAACGGCAACTTCCCACCACAAACCCCCAACTACATCGACACACCCTTAACCTACCATTATTTCGTTGATTTCCACACTGCCCTCGTTGAGAAAATGTATGGTTATTTGCCTACGTTGCTGCCCGTTTTGAATGCATTATTCATTTTGGTTTTCGCAATCTCGATCTATGCGTTGACTCGACCTTACGGCAGAAAAGCAGCAGTTGTTGCAACATTTTTAGGGGTGTTCGGCTGGGGGCTAAGCTACTTTGGCTTGTTCTCCGCGCTATTTAATGGGCAGTTTGATCCAACCCAGAATTACATCTACCAGTTTGGCAAGCTGTTTGGGTTACCTTCGATGTTTGACAATTTACTCCAGCAGCGACCGTTGTTGGTTGGTTTACCTGCGTTTGCGTTTGTTTTGGCATTGCTGAGAAACATGGAGGACAAAAACCGCCTCATCCTCGCTGGCATAATTACAGGTTTAGTTTATCAATTCCATAACGTAGCATTCTTCTGTTGCTACGTCGTATTCGCCGTTTGCCTCATCCTAAACATCAAACGCTTAAAGTTTAGCTATCTATACTTTTTGATACCAAGCGTCTTTGCTTTACCCTTTATTTTTGGCGGTGGTCCACCGTTGACTTTTGCTATCAGCTCATCTTTCATAACGAGCTTTGCGCAGAACCCATTCATCTATTACTTCCTGAACCTCGGCATTCCATTCATACTGGCGATTGTTTCGTTCATAAAGCCTGGGCACGAATACTTGAAAATGACTTTTCTTTTGTTGTTCCTAATCCCCAACATCTTGCTGTTGACGCCCTGGGTTTGGGATATGTACAAGTTCTTCATGTTCGCTTGGATCCCGATTGTGGTTTTGGCTGGAGTAGTTTTGGCTAAGACTCCCAGAATCGTCATAGTAACATTGGTTTTGCTATCCATCATCACATCCGCCAGCGTTGTCATTTACAACTTTGGCACAAACTACACAGGAGCCAGTTGGAGTGAATACCAGCTTGGCTTATGGGTTAGAGAAAACACGCCGCAAAACTCGGTATTCTTAACCTATTATGGTATTCATGAACCGCCCAGCATGATTGGCGGACAGTTACGAGTAACATCATACTTTTACTGGCCTTATGGGCATGGAATCCCTATGGATCAGGTTTTTCAAAGAGCACACGACATCGATTCCGCATACAATGGCACTGAAACCGAGTTGTCAGCAGTTATCCACGAATACAACGTATCTTACGTTTATGTTGGATTCGAAGAGTTAAGTAATTATCCTGGCTGCGTTGTACATTTTAGTTCGGTGGTTTGGCTAACGCAGGTCTACGCAGATGGGAACTTGAAAATCTATCAAGTGGATTTGGCGAAAATGGGTACGTAGCCCTCTGAAAAGTTTTAAATACGAAAAACAACGGAAATACAAGTCATGACAACCAAACCAGTCAGTAAAGGCATAATCCACAAAATCCTCATGCTCTTCATCGCAATCAACATCATGGGCGACATCGGTAACGTTGCATTCTGGTGGGGGAGCCCTTCTTCGCGAGCGGCATCATTGAACACTGGATACATCGGTGTCTCAGCAGGCATCGACAATGCCCTTATTGCAGGAACTATAGTTTTGTTAGTCGTTTCAGTCGTTTGCATCGTATCTTTGTTCGGTTTAATGAAGCGAATGAAGTGGGCATTGCCACTAGTTATCGCAATATCCATAGCCAACCGAGCATTAGCCTTAGTACTCTACTTCATAAGTCCTGCATTCGCATTCTGGGCAGTCTGGACTGCCATACTTGTAGTTCTAGCGTACCTTGACTGGCGACAGCTGAAAGCACAAACATAAAACACACTTTACTTTTTTTCTTTGTTAGACCTGCTTTTTTGAAGCTTGGTGCTTTTTACCCGACATGTAATTGATGTCGATTCTTCCAATCGTTGTTTTGTCGAGTTTTTCAGGATTGATTTTGGATAGTTTTTCTTCAGGATTCAATGAAACTTGGCGTACTAGAACTTTCATGGCGTGAACTTTCTCGGTTAAATCACTGATCAGGCTGAGTTTGCCGCTAAATTGGACCGAAGTATATGCATAGTCACATTCTTCCGTTACTCCAAAATCCAGCACTGCTTGTCCCCAAACGTTTGGGTTGGCTTTTGCGTAGATGAGTTTTTTGCCTTCGGGAGCACAGTGGAAGTAGAGGCAATTTTTGCTCTGGTCGTAACCGTGGCTTAGCGATATTAGATAGGGTTCGTTGTCCATGCAGAACGCGATCGTAACGTACTTTGTATCTATTAGAACTGTATGCATCTCGTTAAGATCAGTGATTTCCCGATCCTTCCGACGAACGTGAAAAGACATAGTTTCATTTTAAGCAGAATAGGTAATATTAACTTTTTTTGTGCTGCAACCCGTGGTAAGCGTTTATCAACTCTTTTTTGAGGTATTCAACTACGTCGGGTGTGAAAATAGAGAGGGTTGCCAGTAGGAAGTTGAGTGGGAAAACAAGCGGGGATTCGAAGAGGTTGCCGCCATATGATCCGGTTACGTTTTGCATGTAACCCCAGAATTGGAACAGTGACCACCCGGCTGTCCAAAGCCACGCGCCGCCGAGCCGAGCCAAATGCTTCTGCTTTCGGGCGAAGCTTTCGCTGTGTACTTTTGAATACAGGATTTCACCTGCAATGGCACCTGCTCCTCCTGGAAAAAATGCGTTAACCAAAACCTTCTCGACGATGTTGCCTGGAACGTACGGGGTTACCCATGGAACCATGAACATGCTCAAGATCGGCAAGTGAATGTTACCGGTTGTAATCCTTATCGTTGCAGGTATAGAATAGATGAAGACGCCGCCTAATTGCCAAATCCAGAATCTTCTGCTTCTGAGTGTGTTAGCGACGGCTCTTAGATACATATTCTCTAAGCTAACCGAACAAGTTTTAAAAGCCTTCCCAACAAAAAACGTAAATTAATATTTGATTAGCGTCCCAACGATTTTGACCTAACGATTATTCATTTTGTATACCTATAATTTTTTTTAAAGTCACAGATATGCCTTTAAGTGTCTTCCCAAAGTTTTTGGTTGGATTGGGTAGTGCTGAATAATTCATGCGAGATATTGATGTTGACTCGATAACGGGCCTTTCAAGTACAGAAGTTTCCCAAAAATTGAAGACTGAAGGCTACAATGAACTTCCTACTTCAGGAAAACGAGGCGTCCTTAGCATAGCTTTCAGTGTCCTCAAGGAACCAATTTTTCTCTTACTAGTGGCAAGCGGCAGTCTCTACTTCTTATTAGGCGATGTCACTGAAGGCATAGTGCTCCTAAGCTTTGTTTTCGTCATCATCGGCATCACTGTCTATCAGGAGCAAAAAACTGAAAACGCATTAGATGCTCTAAAGAACTTGTCTAGTCCCCGAGCTTTGGTAATCCGCGAAGGAGTGCAGAAAAGGATTCCAGGACGTGAAGTTGTCTCAGGAGATATAATTATTTTAGCCGAAGGCGACCGTGTACCCGCCGATTGCCTCCTATTAACATGCAATAACTTGATGGTTGATGAGGCGCTCCTCACTGGCGAGTCGGTTCCAGTTCGCAAGATTGCTTGGAATGGTGAAGAACAGACCTATCGCGCTGGCGGCGACGATTTGCCTTTTGCCTATTCTGGAACACTAGTCATTCAAGGTCAAGCTATAGGCGAAGTCAAGAGCACTGGGTCAAAGACCGAGATGGGTAAAATTGGGGCTGTTCTGCAGAAGGTAGAACGCGATGAAACCCGACTCAAGAAAGAAATTAGTCACATAGTGCGAAACAGCGCAATAGTGGGTCTTAGCTTATGTGCAATAATAATAGTCGTCTACGGTTTAACACGGCTTGATTGGATACAAGGTTTCTTAGCTGGGATAACATTGGCCATGGCAATCTTGCCAGAAGAATTTCCGGTAGTCCTCACCATATTCCTTGCATTGGGTGCCTGGCGTATGTCCAAGAAAAACGTGCTTACTCGACAGGTTCACGCTATAGAGAATCTAGGTGGCGCCACGGTTCTATGCGTCGACAAAACCGGAACCCTAACCCAGAATAAGATGTCGGTTAACAAATTGTTCGCCAACGGTAAGTTATGTGAACTGGAATCCTCTACGAAGATGCCTCCTGACTTTTGTCACGAAGTTTTGGAATTTAGTGTTTTGGCATGTAAAGAGGATCCATTTGATCCGATGGAGAAAGCCATTAAAAGTTTTATGGAAGGCGAGTTTTCAAAAACTGAGCATGTCCATGACGATTGGCAGCTGGTGCAGGAGTACCCGCTTTCTCAAAAACTTCTTGCCATGTCTAACGTTTGGATATCCCCTAGCGGCGAAGATTATATGATTGCAACGAAAGGTGCTCCCGAAGCCATAGTTGACCTCTGCCATTTCGATGCAGAGAAAGCTAAGGCGTTATCTATTCACGTTCAAGCAATGGCCCAAGAAGGCCTAAGAGTACTCGGAGTAGCGAAAGCATCTTTCAAAAAAACTGATTTACCCCACGAGCAGCACGATTTCGTTTTCAATTTTCTGGGGCTGATAGGTTTTGCAGACCCGGTTAGACCAAATGTTAAGGGGGCCGTTAAAGAATGTTACAGCGCAGGAATCCGTGTAGTTATGATTACTGGAGATTACCCCTTAACTGCTCAGAATATCGGTCGCCAAATCGGGCTAGTGTCTCCAGAAAACTGCATCACGGGTCTTGAACTAGACCAAATGTCAGATGAAGCCCTTAGGCAGCGCATTGGGAATGTTAACATTTTTGCTCGGGTTGTTCCCGAACAGAAACTCCGGATAGTGAACGCATTCAAAGCTAATGGTGAAGTTGTTGCCATGACTGGCGACGGAGTTAACGATGCACCTGCTCTTAAGTCGGCAAACATCGGCATAGCCATGGGCGGAAGAGGAACCGACGTTGCGCGGGAATCTGCTTCGATGGTGCTCTTAGACGACGATTTCACTTCAATAGTCAGCGGCGTACGCATGGGCCGCAGAATATATGATAATCTAAAGAAGGCAATTGCCTACATATTTTCAATCCACATCCCTATCGCTGGCATGTCAGTAATTCCAGTGCTGTTTGGCTGGCCCCTAATTCTGCTTCCTCTCCACATTGTTTTCTTAGAATTAATCATTGATCCTGCATGCTCCGTGGTTTTTGAAACCGAAGGAGAAGAAGCTAACATAATGACTCGCAAACCTCGTAGCATGGACAAGAAACTTTTCAACAGAGAAGCAGCAATCGTTGCATTTCTTCAAGGCTTTGGTGTTCTGGTCATTGTAGCCCTAATATTTGTGAGCTCCATCGACAAGGGGCTTGGCGAGCAAACTGCTCGAACGATGGCTTTCGTAACCATTGTTACTGCGAATTTAGCGTTAATTTTGGCAAACCGATCTTGGGCACACACAATCATCGGAACACTTCGAAAACCCAACAAGGCTTTCTGGTGGATCCTGATAGTCGCAATGGCTGCACTAGTCTTAGTCATTTATGTTCCCCAACTTAGCGGACTCTTCGCGTTTAGTCCTCTGAACCCTCTTAACCTCTTCATGAGCGTAGGTGCTGGATTAGTCAGTATAATTTGGTTTGAAATCTACAAAGCAGTTAGAATTTTTAGGAGCCGCAAGGATTCAAAAATAATCGAATAGAATTGGCTGTTTTTGGGTCCAAAAATGTTTGCTCGGCGAATGCAATAGCTTTTTTAATGGACGCTTCACCCTTATTTTGCGGTGCACGATTACGGAAGAAGAAGCAGAAATTTGGACTCCCATGGACGGAGACACATTCGTCACAAAAGACGGTTTCATCATGAATACGTTTGGGTACGAACACCCAGACGACCGCGTTTTTGCATTCCTTAAGTACATCCCTGCCCAGTACAAACAACTTTTCAACGTAGAAATGCTCACCCGCACGTGGAAATTTGGATCAAGCGAGCTTACCAATAAGCTTTTCCGTGCTGAAAAACTGTACACCGCAAAAAACTACCAAACCTTCATCGAAGCTTTTCGTAAAACCTTTCCAAACTACCTCTATTTTGATCAAACCCGGGGTAAAGAACTCATAACTGCACCGCTTGATGCGATAGAGCAGGTTTTTGTTCCAAAAGACCGTCTTGTTTGGCTGCAGAACCTCAAGAACCCCGATAAACTCCAAGCCATGTCGCTTCAATTGATCGATTTAATCTCAAAGGAATCAGGCGTACCCTGCAGCGATTTGGGCATACACGGCTCAATAGCCTTGGAGATGCATGCACCTGAATCAGATATTGACTTTGTCGTGTACGGCACCGACAATTTCCGCGTTGTAGAAGAAGCCATACAAAGGCTCGTGAATGAAAACAAACTCACCTACATCGCAGGTAACCGAATTGAAGCAGCACGAAAATTCGTAGGCAAATATCAGGGCAAAATCTGGATGTATAATGCAACAAAGAAACTCGACGAAATTAAAGCTCAATTTGGAGACTATATTTACACGCCTTTGGCGCCTCTTCGTTTCACTGCAACCGTTTGCGATGATACTGAAACCATGTATCGTCCAGCCATCTACAGAATCAGCAATTACCAACCCCAAGACGACCAATCAGAGCTCGACCTAGAAAAAATTCCCAACCAAGTTGTCTCAAACATAGGCTGCTACCGAAACGTCGCAAGAGTAGGGCAACAAATCAAGGTTGCAGGAACCCTTGAAAAAGTCCAATCAACCCGTGACAGTAGCGTCTCCTACCAGGTCGTGGTTGGAACAGCAACTTCGGAAGAAGAATACATATGGCCACTTTAGCACTGCGAGACCGCGATGCCATTCAAACCGAGGAAGGCCTAATTTTCAGAGTCTTCGGATACAGCCACCCCAAGAATGCCTATGTTTGCGATGCCGAATATGCTTCATCAAGAATTTTTCAGTCCAAAGACCCCAGAGCACCACGAACGGGTAGAAGTGAAGTCTTCTACAAGTTCTACAATGACGAGGGCATGAAGTTAATTGCCAAAAAGTATCCCCAGTACCTCATCGACCACGAAATGCTTGGTTTAAAAATTGTTGGCGTACCCCAATTTGCAATAATGGAGGCGCGAAAACCACCCGAACGTCTGCAGGAATTGCTCAAGGCAGGTCCAAGCGACCCTCTGTTAAGTGCAATGGAAGGGGTTCTAGATATATCCCTTACACAGACGGGTTTAAAGGCGTCTGACTTCGGGGTCTTCGGCTCTATGTTACATAGTTTCCATCACCCAAAGTTTTCGGATATAGACTTTACAATCTACGGTAAGACTGAAAATGCCAAGATGCGCCAAACAATGGCACAACTGTATTCCGACCGAGGTTCGGGGTTAAGGAACGAGTTTGAATCAGAAGATGTTATGAAGGGTAAGGATTGGCGTTTCAAGAATTTTGATGTTAAAGATTTCGTTTGGCATCAGCGACGAAAAATGATTTACGGATTATACGACGACACTGCCTCCAGTGGCAGAGTTATCAAAGCCGAATTTGAGCCAGTAAAAGCTTGGAGCGAAATCCACTCTGAATATGATCCTCAAGCCCGCATTACGCAGAAGGGCTGGGTAAAACTAAAAGCTAAAGTTATAGGCGACGATGAATCGCCCTTTATTCCGTCGATCTATGGCATAGAACCCTTAGAAGTTCTATGTGGACCGGAGGAAGCGCTTGAGGCGACGCGTATTTTTAGTTACATGGAAGAGTTCCGTCAGCAGGCCAAGAGAGATGAAATCGTGATTGTTGAAGGCAACTTGGAAGAAGTCACGTTGCCGACAGAAACTTTTTGGCAAATTACTTTGACTTATTGTCCTCGCTACTATGAACAGGTCCTTAAAGTCCAACACTAAATCATAACTTAGACTTAGATTGTGTTCGGTTGGTAGATGCAACAGCCGACGTGCAGAATTCTGTTGCTGCTGTTGTTGCTGTTGCTTCTTCTTCCGACTCGTTGTTGAATCCTTTTGGGGTTTTAATTTAGTTGTTGCAACTGTCGATTTGCAGAACTCAGTTGCAGCAGCAGTATCAGCAGCATCTTCTCTTAGTCTATTTTTGTGCCAACAGTAGTTGTTGCAACCCGTCTGCCGATGGCAATTGCAACAACAACAACAACAACTTCTACTAGACGTGACTGGCTGATTTCTAACTCAAATGTTTAAGCACCATGAAATCCGAAGGCTTACTACCAATAATCAATCGGTAGCATTCGCTTGAACCATTTTTGTTGCTTACAAGCTCGACTTTTCCTTGGGCCTCAATTTTTTCGCCGACCATTGCCTGTTCACAGAACCTGCCACGAAAAGAAACAATCTCAGTAATTGGTGAAAGTTGAGGTCCTGTAACAACCGAGACATCTTTGAGTTTGTAAGTGCAGGGCGTAAATAGTGAATCGGAACTGTCAGCTATCTTGGCGACTATTTTTGCATACCCACTATTCTTGTAGCACACATCGCCATACTGCTCGCTCGTTTCGTTCCAGTCCTTCACGAAGCGTATGAAGTAGTCGGTTCCCATGAACATACCTTGGAAGGCTTTGCGGTTTTCAACTGTTTCGAAGTCTTCGAAGCTCATTTGTGTGTCCTTCGAACGGAAATCGAAGAGCGTTTGCAACTCCTCTCGACTGTATGGTTTAAAGCCTGAATCCTTAGTTTTTAACAGTTCCTTTAGGGCTGCGTAAACTTTGCGGCTGTTTTCTACCCCGTAAATTAGGGGGTCGATGTCTGATTTTTCATTCGTTAAACCTGCCATTATTGAGCCAGAGATGCCGATTGCGTTCCAGGGGATGTCTGCTTTTTCTTTTAGAGTTGTTGCCAGTTGTAAAGCCTTGTTTTCCAGAGTGCTGAGGTTTTTGGATGTGCGTAGTGAGGTGAGTTTTTCTGGGGGTTGGTAGTGTTCAGAGATTTCGTCAACGGGCACTTCGCACATTGTCTCGCCAAATATGGGGTCAAAAACAATGAGGTCTGGATTGTTCTCTTGAAGGTATTTGAAGCGGTCGCCGAGGCTGTACACTTTTCCATAGAGTGTGTCTTTGCCTTGTCTTGTGCCCTGCGGTGAGGGAATGAAACGTGGAAACGCAACAACCTTGTTTGGTGGATGGACTAAGCCTTTAACGTCAAAAACCACATTGCTCTTGGTTTTAATTAAGTCGCCCTCTCGTGCTTTCATGCAAATCAATGGCTTGTAGTTTTCAAAACTTTAATAAACCTTTTTTAAACCACATAGTCTCAGTACTACCCACATGATTAATTGCGAAAAAGCCCAACACATATCCAAATGTCTGCAACTCGCAATAATGCTTGAAGTCAGCAGCCAAAAACCAGGCAACGTCACCTTTACATCCAGCTTTGAGAAAACAAGAGTGGAACATTTTTTGGCTTCAGCTGTCGCTGCGGGTCCAACTTTTCAAGAGGCAGCTTATCTTGGGACGTCCGTAGCGGAAAAAAGGCTCGATGTTAGCAAGGTTGGCTTGGGGCAGTTGATTAAGGATTGTGCGGTTGATGTTAATGCTTGGCAGAAGGGCGGGAACACTATTCTGGGCACGGTTATGCTATTTGTTCCCATCGCGTTTGCAGCAGGCATGACGCCAATGAAAGAAGATTATATTTTAGATTTCTCGGTTTTGCGGAAGAATGTTGATTTGGTTGTTAAGTCCACCACGGCTTGGGATTCGGTCTACCTCTACGAAGCGGTCGGAATAGCCAGTCCAAGCGGACTTAATGACGCTCCCGATCTCGACGTCACCGACCCAACATCAAAAGAGCGACTACTAAAAGAAAACGTCAGTCTGTTTGATGTTTTCAAAATCGCCTCAGCCTACGACGACATATGCTACGAATGGGTCAACAATTACCCAATAACCTTCGATTCAGCATACCCCTACCTGATGACTCTGCTAAAAAGCAAACCCCTCAACACAGCAGTCGTCCACACATTCCTAAAAATCCTCTCCGAACGCCCAGATACATTCATCGCCCGAAAAGTAGGCCAAGAAAAAGCCCAAGAAGTCTCCAATAGCGCGAAAGCAATTCTTGAGCTTGGCGGCTTAGATACCGCTAGAGGAAAAAAGGGTCTCGAAGAATTTGACAAAAAGCTGCGATCAAAGGGGAACTCTTGCAACCCGGGAACAACGGCAGATTTAACTGCAGCAGCTTTGGCACTCTGCACTTTGAGTGGCTTCAGGCCTTAAATGCTTAACATGCGCTTAAGAGTTAGTTGGCTTTAACTGAGGTTTTCCTAAGTTAAACGACTCAGAAATCACGTGCCGACTATAAGTCTTTTATTGATTCGTTTATCTTCCTAATTTCTTCTTTCTTGGCATCCGCCAAATCTTCCTTTCGCTTTTTTTCTGCAAGTTCCTTTGATTTCTTGGTTGTGCAAGCAACGTTGGCTTGCTCCAAGTATTTGTCCATCCATTTAATGTCGTTTTTAAGTTGACCAATTGTTGACTCAAAATCAAGCGTATCGGCGGATGTGAATCTTGCATTGGATGGATGTGCTTTGCTCGGTTGGTAACTAATAGGTTCTCTAAAACATTGTAACCACTCCAAATTTGGGGCTGAACTTAGTTGAATATGAACCCATAAATCTTCGTCGTTTTTGCTAACTACCTCTGCTGAACCAACCCTTTTTATGTTTGAAGTATCAGACATTGCCCGTCCTCTTTTGTAATAATAACAGTTGTACTCAATTAAATTTTGCTTGAAAACAATAAAAACTATTGGATAGATAACATGAATGTTTGTTTATTTCAAAGACTCTTTGATTGAATGTGGAAAGTCGCGTCTATCGTCCCAAGAAAGCGTACTTGATTAAGGTTTGATTTGTAATTATTGGCTTGTTTCAACAGTGATAAGAAAACTTGGAATTCTTCGGGCTTTTGTCAACTCAGTGTTTTTATCGAGAGATAGTTTAATCTCTCTTCTAGTTTTTCTATTCTTTCAGATAATCCTGTTGGCTTTAGTTTAGCAATGTTTTTATTACTTCTTGCTCGTTTTTGTATTCTCATCCAGTGCTGGGGGCCGTCGTCTAGCATGGTTCAGGATACATGCCTGGGGCGTATGCGATCCTGGGTTCAAATCCCAGCGGCCTCACCACAAAACTCACACACACGATTAATATTTTGCAAATCAAGACTTAAGAAGGCAGACAGAGTGTAGCCTCCTTGAGATAAAGTTTTTTAGAAAGGAACAAAAGAATAAGGATAGCGTTGGGCTTTTACTTGTTCAGTTCTTCGAGTGCTCGTGATAATTCTTTACACCTGTTTACACGGTCTAGAATTTCGGTTTTTACGTTGTTAATGGCTGTCTTCTTTTTTTCCACTTCTTTAACGAGTTTAGTCTGAAGGTTTTGTTCTGTTGCTACTAAGCGTTGTTTTTGTTCCAGGAGTTCTTGTTCTTCTTTTTTCATTCTTTGCAAAGATGCAACAAGGTCTAAACCATTAATTGAATTTGATGATTCTGGAAACTTCAAAGGATCTGTTTGGTGTGATCGGTCGGTTGTTTGGGGTGTTTCAAGTTTTTGAGGCGTTGTTTTTACTATTGGGATTGATGTCATTTTTTCTGATTCTAACTCCATGTCTTTTTGGATTTTATCAAACATTTAATTCGCCTTGATTACGTATCAAGTGTTAATATATAATAGCCGTGTTCTGTTGCCCGCTATATTCCCAAAATCGCCATATTTCTGATCTCATGTTTTTCCCTCTAAGCGAATAAAGAAATAAAGAAAAGGCAGATGAACTAATAGCGATTAAAGTCGTTAGTTTACCAAGGATTAATGTCACTACGAAGAAAAAATGTTCCTACAACTTATCGTGTTCTTTGAAAGCCGAAAAGTTTCAGTTCTTTATCGCGTAACCTGCAAAATGCAAAGTTAAGAAATATAATTATAAACTAGAGGATTAGCTGGTGGGGTATATAACGCGTGCCACTTTGAAAATATGTTGACAGTTTTCGCAGCCGTAATATGCCAAAGAGAAATACGGGTTTTCTATTCTTTTTTGGAGCTTAGCCTCCTCTGTTCGACATCTAGGACACTTAACCATACGGATGCAACTTCAATCCGAGTTTGCAATGCATGAGATAAAAGGATTATGTGCCAAAAGCACAATATTTCACGCTCAAATTTGTCAAATTAAATACATGATTTTCCTAAGTCAGTAAGAAATTGTGGACTTTAATTCTGCCACATACAGCCTATTCTCTAGACAAATTCTGCAAATCTCTTTTTGAAGGGATCAAGAATCTACCAATAGCTCGTAAGCAGGCATCAACAAATCAATAAACTTAGATTCTTTTTTGTTTGTGCTTGAGAGTTCTTTGAGATCCTGAGGCTGCAGGTTAGGCAGGGTACACATGGTTCATCAAGAAAACTACCGGCGATATTGGTTATTATTTTTTTGTGATTGTGGTGTTACTACAACAAATTCCAGAGAGTTTTTAATGGATGTTAATCGAAGGTGTGAAAAATTTTGAGCCAAACACTTACTATTCCGATGAACAAATCAAATGTCGATGGTTTAGATAAAAAGATAAGTCACATAAGACCTTATTTACTTTATTAGTTTTGATGATGAGATTAAATCTGAATTTCTTCCTTTTTGAGTAAATTTTTGGAAAGTTTTAGTAACTTGAGTTTGCTTAAATAAGACTAAGTTTATGGGTACATTGAAACGAGTTTTTAAGTATGATAAACATGGGTAAACCCTCTGAGAAGAGTTTTGGAGAAAGAGCAAAAAAGTGGATTTTCGCTTTTATTAAATTCAATATCGTGGGTTTCGCGGTCTTTCTCGTCGCAACCGCAGTCTATGCCGTTGCTTTTAGCACTTTTGGAGCAGTGACTTGGTTAATCGCCAGCGCCACCGGGGGCATACTGCAGTTTTCCTTAATCAACTACCTAAACACAACAAAGATAGGAAAAATATTCAACAGTTGCGAACAACAAAATAAAGACAATTCACAAAAGTAAAAATGATTACTCCATGAAGATGGATTGACCCTTTAACATAGGCAAAGACTTTTCAGGAAAGGCGCCGATGGATAAGTCAAGCCATGATTTATTTCATTCTTTTTTGCGCCAATTAGAATAACAGATAGCTGTCATCTGGGCGTTCGAACGTTTTTCACTTTCTGGTTTGCTTTCGTTTTCTTCGTGCATGAATTTTTCACATCGAGAAATGAATTCTCGCTCAGATTCATTGGCTTTCGGTTTTGGTACAGGCATCAGAACACCACTCTAACGTTAGATTTTTTAGTTCATTAGACTTTGTGATTGACAAACCACAATAACAATCAGTTATATCACTGATAATTAGAACTACGGGTTGAAGAACATCACGATAAATCTTTAAAATGGAGTATAGTTAAATGGCTAAATCTAAAGCAGTAATTGCAGTAACCGGAATCGTAATTATATTGATTGCAGCTTTCGCCATCTACGCCGGCGAAACCTACCCCAGAACGACAGTAAACACTCAAGTGGCTTTCAGTATAGGCGCCGATACAAAAACAACCATGTTTAACCAACCCTTCATAGACGATAAAGTTCAGGTTCAAGTGACGGTAAATAGCGGCGCAGCACTTTGGCGAGCGCAAATCAAAAACGGTGACCAAGTTATCTGGGAACATGCGGCAGCACAAGGAGAACAGCAAAGCTACAGCAGTGGGTGGATCCAATTATCAAGCATGAACTACAATTTCACTTTTGGAACAATCGGTATCGGCTCACTCGATGCAGCTGCAACAGTTACCTCTAAAGGCGGTTTCTGGTAAAAAACGGTTTTTTGAAAGTAGGCAAACTGAGGATAGACAAAACTTCTGCTTCAATAGAATCTTACTTTTAGAGCGTGTTTTCTCAATGTTATGCTAGAGCAAAGCTTTCCACTAAATAGCAATGAAACACAGTAAAAAACGCGTTGCAATAGATCAAACCTCTTCTTATTTTTGAAGCTTTCAATTCACTATTTTACATTAATATTAGATTTGCTGATGAAAAGCAAAATTGCTTGAATTAAACAATAACAAAATAGCAATGCTTATTACATTCAATACCATAACATGCAGGTATATACAATTGATTGAGAGAGCAGGGACTCGAAAATGAGAAGATCAAAATTAGAAACCCACGTCGCTATCCTAAGCGTATTGGCAATTAGAGGACCATTGAAGCTAACACACATAATGTACAAAGCAAACATCAACTGCAGCGTACTCACTGAAGATCTAAACTTTCTGATCAAACAAAAACTAGTCGAAGAACGGATAGTTGAAAAGAGTCGCGTAGTTTTCGCAATTACACCACGCGGCACTACTGTTCTGAAGTACTTCCGAGAACTCACACAAGCATTGCCAATCATAGAAGAAAGCCGAATGCCATTACTATACTAAACCCGCAATCCTCTTTCTTTTCTCTTGTACCGTTTTCAAGCAATGATGATGAACATCGCCTATCTTAGGGGTTAAGGTAGTCTTCTGCGAAATCGAAGAAATTGAACGGACAAAGCGTAAATTTTTTTTGGTTTCTTAGTTCTAAGAAATAATAAGACTGGGGCTATAGCTCGCTTTGTTAATTCAAAATTTTGGAAAGTATTGTGCGTACTTTTAATGTACGTCATTTATGACAAGAATTAAGGAAAAACGAGCTAGAAATTCATTTTATTTTCTGTTGTCAACTATGCTTGGTTGTAAAATAATATCTTGCACGTCTAGTAAATATTATGATCAATAATGGTGTCATGTGTGCAGACTTTTCATAATTTTTGTGAACAAATCACAAACACGCTTATATTGAGTTTGATGGGTTATCAGTATCAAACAAGAACGGTGAAAAAGAATGGAAAAAACATCCCCAAAGAAAAGTTGTCCAAAAGAAATCCTATATTTCCCCCACGTGTAGGCGAGATGAATGATTTCAGAAGCAAGTATACTCATATTCGCGTTGGGCACAAGCTCGTTAACGGCTGCCTTTGTCTACTATAATACGAAATACCGAAAATTCATTAAAGAAAACGCACTCTAACCAAAAAACCCAAAACAAACAACGGAGATGACCAACAAAAAGTCCAACCGGAATGAATTACCGAAGCAATTCCCTATTTTTCAAGAAGACAATTTTTCCCTCTTTTTTAACTGAAAAATTGGTTCTGTTGCCATCTCTCATAGCGGGAGAATTAGACCTAATATATTATCTAACTCAATCCTTGGCTAATAATATGTTAGTGTTAGGTTATGCATGACCACAAACGAAATCACCCTCAGTCTTCGATTTTCGAGGTAAAGTAGCCTTTATTTTACGGTCCAATTTCATTACGGATTGAGATGACTGCCAACCGATGATCTTCATTTCCACTTTGTCAATATCTCTTCTCTCTTGAAAGTAGATTTGCTCAAGAAGAATAGAACAACATCGATGATCACTACAATACCAGAGAAGATCAGAAGGTTATCGATGCTGAATGCAAAAATTCCTTCTGCTCCCGCAAAGAAGACAGCAACGAACGGAATAAACATGAGACCCGCGATCTGGTTTGCCCCCCGAACATCACTTACCCTCGATGATGCAATCACTGCTACTTCAATACTAAGAATTGCCGCAAGAGGAGCTAGAATTAATAGCATAACGCCAGCGTTCCAGTTGGGAAAATAGTAGTAGCCTAACCCCCCATTGTAAAGTATATAATCCGTTGCAGCCATGAAGATTGATGATCCTATCCATGTGGATAGAATAGGTGGTATGAACGATGCAATGCTTTTTCCTAGAAGAATCTCTCCATCAGTCGTCGGGGTCGCCAGCAAGGGCTCCAATGTCTTTTCAACTTTTTCACCCACTATGCTATAAGCTGCAATCGTACTGGGAAGAACAGTTGCTAAAATAACAAAGATGTAAATGATTGATTCAGCACCAAGAGATATTGAATTGGGGATTCCATTGGCTATTTGGTTCTTGAGGACGAATGAGAAAACAATGGCGATTAGCAACGGAAGCCCAACAGTATAGAAGAGTATGCTTCTTTTTCTGCTAATTACCTTCAGTTCTTTACGCGCTATCTTCCAAGGCATCCAAGTGGTCATGGAGCATTCTCCTTCACTAGTTTTAAGTAAGCATCTTCTAGCGAGCTGCTAATCACCGTAACTGTCTCGATCCTTCCTCCAGCTGAGACAATAGCATTTACAATGTCTGGATTCTCCTCTTCAGGATTCACGACATCAACCGTAAGCTTGTTACCCTCAGTGACCATGTTCTTCACCTCAATTCTTTTGAGCGAATCCAAGATTGTTTTGCCAACCTGCCTGAGCTGGATCACCGTCTTTCTTCCTTGGACAGACCGTTCGAGTTCTTGAGGAGTCCCCACTGCCCTGAGTCTGGTATTCAAGATGCCAATCCTATCGCAGACCCTTTGCGCCTCATAGAGGTTGTGAGTGTTTAGAAAAATAGTCTTCTTCTCATTTTTTAGTTCGAGGATGAATTCCCTTACTGTCTTTGCGGACTCAGGGTCTAGATTTGCAGTCGGCTCATCCATGAAAATTATCTCCGGGTTGTGAATCAAGGCGCGTGCTATAGCGAGCTTCTGTTTCATCCCCTTCGAGAAAGCCCCTGTTAGAACGTTTCTTTTCTCCCAGAGTCCAAGGAGCTTTAGGAAGTATTCGTTACTCTCTTTCCGTTTGGAGTCAGTTAGCCTGTACAGCGTTCCGTAGTAGTCCAGGTTCTCATAAGCTGTGAGGGACTCGTAGAGGCCTACATTGTCTGGGACAAGCCCGATTATCTTTCTGATATTTAGAGAATTTTCCGGCTGGCCGATCTCGTAGCCACCAACTTTTGCATAGCCGCTAGTTTTGGAGATCAGGCAACAAAGCATCCTCACTGTCGTGGTCTTTCCAGCTCCGTTTGGTCCAAGAAAACCAAAGATTTCTCCCTGATTTACTTTCAAAGTCACGTTTTCAACTGCAATCAGGTCTCCAAATTTCCTTGTAAGGTTCTCAGTCTCAATCATGTCAAGCCGCTACCGTACAGCTTCATACTGTTAGCCACCAAACTTTCTTATGCATTGTTACTCTTTAAGACGGATAAATTTTTGCGAAAAAAAGCGATATAGCGAAGGCGTTTAGTTTTAGTTGGCTAAGAGGTAATGGTTGACCCGCTGTTTTAGATTAAGGGTTTGTATTCCTGTCGTACAAGACTGACTTTTTCAATACGAACGCAAAGGTTTAAGGGAAATCGTGGCAAAACCTTCTAATTCGAGTGTAATTTTCCAATAAGGAAAACGCAGCAGAGTCCTTGGAGTTTGGCTACAGTTGTCAAGAAACCTCTTCGGTTCACTAAACAAATTTATTGTAAAGCGGCATCGCTGGATAATAATTGCGTGGGTTATCGCTTTAGTTCTTTCGTTGAGTTTAGTTCCCAGTTTCTTCTCAGCCGTCTCATACAACATCATGGGCGGCTTTAGCGCTCCCTCAAATAGTCAATCTGAAAAAGCCTCCAACATACTAAAAGCACAGTTTCCAGACGCTTCTAATGAAAGCGCCAACAGTATCCTGCTGGTAGTTCAGGGTACACAACCATACTCTGACGCCTTAAAGAAAGCCATACTTGATCTAAACCAAACAATCTCAAAGGATCCAGGCGTAGTGAATTTCACCGGTGCATTAAGCCTGTACTCTACAGAATACAGTTTACTTAATTCCTCGCTTCCAAGCATAATTCCCCAAATAGATGCTTTGACTTCCAATATTGGTTCTCTAAACTCAGGCGCATATTCACTTGCACAAAACTTATCCGCCCTAAGCACAAACCTCTTCCAAACCATAGATGGAGTGAACCAAACTGCTCAATTAGTCTATGGAATTCCCGCTGCTTTTGTTGGAGTTTGGCAAGGGATAACTAGCCAAGGTGTAACTGACCCATACTTTGCAAACCTCCAAGCAAACATAACTGCTTACCAAATTACAAATAATTTCGGAGGCGACCCAAACTCTATCGGATACTATACCGCCTTCTTCAACGTATGGAACTCAAGCTTCCTTAACCTTCCCAGCAACGCCAGCTCCGTTCTAAACAGAGAATCTTTAGCCATTAACCAGTCGGTCACCCTGTTTTTGACCTCTCCACAGATAGACGACCAAACCAAACAAATAGTAACCGCTGTCGCATCAGGCCTAAATGTAACAAGCTGGAACCAAAACGATGCCATAACAAATTTGAGTACTTCAATTCTGGCAGCAAACATTCCTTCTGACCTGTCAGCTCTGCTGGGTATTAGCCCTCAAACTTTAATGAATCAAATATACAATTTGGGTCCATCACCCTCAAACACCACAGTTATGAACTACGGTGTAACCTTGACAGAAAACTCGATGGCAAACCTCACCAATATTGATATTGGGTTTTCGGCGTCTCAACTAGTTGAAGCAGCCGTCAACTTAGGTGCATCACCGAGTATTGCCCAACAATGGAATTTAGCTTCAGAATTTATCGCAAACGCCACCCAAAGTGCGTTTGTAGGCTCTCCACTCTTCTCGATCAACAGCACTGCACTTGCCAATTTACTTTCGAATCTTCCACAAAACGCCACCTTGGCTGACATCGAGGGAGCAATCCAAAACACAATCGCCACCCAAAGCTTCACCAACTATCCATATAAACCAACCAGTGCAATAACAAAAAACTTTGTCGGCTCTGATAATAGCACCGTACTCGTCATTCTAGGCTTCTCCTCAGAACCCGATGTTACGTCAATGTCTCAGGTAAAGTTAGCCATAGAGAACTCAACGTTGCAAACTCTTGGCAAAACATACGTTACCGGAGCACCTGTATTAGGTCAGGACATCCAAAATGCGTTCATACCTGCTCTAGAAATTACTGTGGGCCCAGCCATTATCATTTCCTTAGTTATTGTTGGGCTCTTATTTTTGGCGCCCTTAGCCTCCATCATCCCACTTATTTTGGGCGGTTTTTCGACTGTTATTTCTCTTGCTTCAATCTATTTTGGACTGGTGATAGTAGGTAAAGGTACCATAACTTTCCTCACTCCAACCTTAACTATTCTGCTTCTGCTCGGTTTAGCAGTTGATTATTCTGTTTTGCAGCTTAGACGAACAAGAGAGGAAAGACAACAAGGAAAAACTATCGAAGAAAGCGTTGGCCTTTCCGTTAGGTGGGCAGGGCAAGCCGTGCTTACAGCGGGCATAACTGTCATTGTTGCTTACATTGTGATGGCTGCCGTTAACGTGCCAATATTCAGCGACGTGGGAACTGCCATAGCCATCAGCGTTTCCATCTTGCTTGCCGCCTCACTCACACTCCTCCCGTCCCTTGAAATTTCATTGAAAGACAAAATCTTCTGGCCAGGACTGAACAAAAACAAATCGGCCAGTAGTCCTCGTTTAAGAAACTTAGCGAAAAACATCTTAAAACACAAAAAAGTAATAGTGGTATTGATCAGTGCACTTGCTTTAGGTGCTTTCTATGTTGAATACACTACACCTACCGGATCAGACTTCCTCAAACTTATTCCAAACTTCCCAAGCAACCAAGGGTTAACAGTTATCTCACATGGGTTTGGCAGCTCCTTCACAAGCCCAACCCTCATAGTGGTTACAACCCCCTCCCAGATAGTCTATGGCGACAACCAATTCAACCAAACCCTAATGGACCAACTCGAGTTAATTACTAAAACAGTCGCTAATTCATCCGACGTGGTAAGCGTAACCAGCCCAACCAGACCATACGGGTCCGCTTTTGATTACTCAGGATTATCAAACATGTCTGATACTCTTCGACCCCAATACGATAGCCAAATTTATTTAATGATTGGGCAGGATAACAAGACAGCTCAGTTGACAATAGGTCTTTCAAAGGAATCTCAAAGCCAAGCAGCCTTGACAGCAGTGAAGCAAATGGAGAAAAACGTTGATGCGCTTCCATTAATGAACGGTGTCACAGTTACCTTCGGTGGAGAAACGCAATCATCTATCGATAGCCAAGCGTTCATGGCTAATTTACTTCCTCAAGTGGTAATTATTCTTGCCGTTGCAGTATATGTAATCCTGTTTGTTCAGCTCCGATCAGCCTTCACTCCTCTGCGACTCATTTTCACCATACTCTGCAGTGTAGCATTTGCCCTAGCCATACTTGCAGCTGTTTTCTACTATGGTAGCAACCTGCCCATCCTTGACTTTGCACCACTCTTCGTTGTGGTAACCATGCTCGGAGTAGGAATAGACTACGACATATTCTTCGTCACCCGCATACGGGAAGAAGCCCTAAAAGGCAACTCAGACGACGAAGCTATAAAAACAGCCGTCGAAAAAGTGTGGATAACTATCCTTGGGCTTGGCTTGGTTCTAGCAACGGTATTTGCATCGTTACTCATAACTGGCATTGCCATCCTGCAAGAAATTGCTTTAGCCGTTTCAGCTGCAATTGTAATAGATGTTCTCGTGGTTATCCTCTTCTTCGTGCCCTCACTGATGGGATTGGCACAAAAACTGAATTGGTGGCCGCACAAAACCTCAAATCAAACCCCAAAAGACGACTAAAAGAAGAAGAAAACGACAAGTGGAAAGTCACTTTCATCTTCTTTCAATTGTTGTAACATTTGATTGGTTCCGACAATTATCTAGAACTGTTTTCAGAGAGCCCCCGAACTGAAATAGTTGTAAGCATGTCTTCCAAATTTTGGACTCGAAACAAGTTCCAGTTGAGATCTTTGAGAATGTAGTTAGTCCCAAGAAAAACAGGTTTTTCTATATGGACCTTTGTTCGGAAAATGTTAAATACATTTGGAATACACCACAATCGCTTGGGGAAGGTTACGGGTGCAGCAAATTCAAGTTTCTAGTTACCGATGGGCTATTTTGTTTGTAGCTGTTTTAGGTTTTGTTCTTTTCAATTATGGGCTTCAATCTGTGCCCCCTCTCTTAAACCAGTTTCAAGCCCTCTTTGGCATAGATAATGCGACAGCTGGCCTCTTAATGTCGCTCGTGGTCATTCCAGGCATATTCTTAGCATTACCTGCTGGTCTACTCATAAACAAGTACGGCTTTCGCAAAATAGGCTTCTTCTCAGCAACTTTAATTGCTCTAGGAAGCGTAGTTACCGCGTTATCTTCTACTTTTTCATTTACACTTTTGGGAAGAGCTTTACTGGGAATAGGTGGTTGCTTCCTTACGATCGGTGCTGCTGTTGTCATTCCGCAATGGTTCCATCATAAAGAAATAGGCAAAGCGATGGGAATTTATGTCGCAGGTGTACCAATAGCCGTCACTTTGGCATTCTTTACAACACCTGTCTTGGCTCAAAACTACGGATGGCAAATTCCATTCTACATAGGTGCTGCAGCTTCGATTGTAAGTGCAGCACTTTTCCTGGTAACTATGAAAGACGGTCCTTACAAAATGAGAGACACCGAGGGCTCTAGCGGTCTTAAGCAAGTGTTTAGTAATCGTGAAATCTGGAAAACAAACATAGTTTGGATGCTCTTCAACATGGGCGCCATCGGGTTTCTTACTTGGGCACCCGTTATGTTTGTTATGTATAAGGGATTTAACATAGTGGATGCAAGTATTCTTTCTAGTTCAGTTATGATTGTTAACCTCTTCCTAGTACCCCTATATGGTTGGGTTTCAGACAAACTAGATAGGCGAAAACCATTCATCATAATCGGTGCTTTAACTACTTCAGTAACATATTTCGCTATCAGCTATTCTATAGGTTTACCTTTAGTAGCCGCAATTTTCCTTAGCGGAATAACAGCTGGGTTAGTGCCAGGATTGGTGATGGCTACCGCAGCTCGATCTTTACCTCCAAAACAAGCTGGCGTAGGGTTTGGTGTAATGACGATGTGGCAAAACATTGGAATTACAATCACAGCTCCGCTCATCGGTTATGTTCTGCAGGCTTCAGGGTCTATGCTCATCACGTTTGCTAGTCTCGCCATCTTCTCGCTGGTTATTGCTGCCATAACTCTAACGGCACATTCAAGGTAAAAATTCGACGATAGCAAAAATGCTTTAGAAAACTAAGAAATACTTACGAGTTCTTAATGAATCACAAAAAAAGAAAAGTTGTTGTTGAGTTTATTTTGTCTTCCATATCTGGACTCGTACGTAATTCCAATAGATGTCGTTCGCGCCTCGATACAGCGTTACAGAGTTTGCTGTTGATTCAGTCCACGCTAAGCCTGATTCACCATCAAAGCCCACTTTAACTAGCCAAACTTGCCAGTTATTGTCCTTTAAAGAGTAGGTAGTGCCTACAATTGCAAGTCCACCGTCATTGGTTTTAATTATTGTTGCAAAATAGTCGTCGCCTGATCCGCCAAAGGTTTTGTTCCATTGTATATTGCCAAATGAATCTGTTTTTATGAGCCAGCCATCGGTTCCAGGCGGATAATCCGCAGACCTTGAGGAAGCTGTAACATTAGTGCCTCCAGCGCCAAAACTTTGTGTATACCCCGCTATAGCGTATCCGTCGTTTGTTTCTACAAGACCAAACCACTGGATCTTATCGTCTTTTGGTCCCCCGTAGGTTTTGTTCCATTGCATATTGCCATTGCCATCTGTTTTAACTAGCCAAATATCATAGTCGCCATTACCAAACGATGTTGAGAAACCAGCCAACGCAAATCCTCCGTCTCTTGTAACAGTGAAACCGCGACTAATGTCGATTCCTGGACCTCCGTAGGTTTTGTTCCATTGCATGATGCCGTTGCTGTCTGTTTTAATTATTGCGAAATCAGCGTTATTGTTTTCTGCAAGCGTTCCATCAATTGCGTATCCTCCATCAGCCGTTTGAACGACCAAGAATCCACGGCCACCAGATGACCCAGCAAAAGTTTTGTCCCATTGCATATTTCCCAGCGCGTCAGTTTTTATTAGCCAAAAAGAGTCTTTGCCAGTCGTCATATCGATTGTTGATGCTGCGATTGCATATCCGCCATCTGTGGTCTCAATAACATAGGTGCCCCATTCATAAGCGGTGGTTAAACCGTAAGTTTTGTTCCATTGCATATTGCCCATTGCGTCTGTCTTAATGAATAATACATCATTGTTATCAACTTTTGAGGAGCCGAATTTGTTTCCTCCAACAATTGCGTATCCGCCATCTTTTGTCTGAATAACATTGTAACCTCTGTCATCAAAGGGTCCACCGTAAGTCTTGCTCCATTGCATTGTCCCCTCAGAATCAGTCTTGATTAGCCATATGTCATTGTCGATTCCAGGTCCAGGGTTAATGCTATTACTCGCTGTAACATTTTTGAAACCTATCAGAGCGTACCCGTTATCTTTTGTTTGGATCCCCGAAACAGCACTTTCTGCACCTGGACCTCCGTATGTTTTGCTCCATCCTGGAATGTAGCCCGTTAAGCCATAGTATCTTTGATTTGCTCCGCTGTCAGCAGTCATTTTTCCAGTTATTTGCACTATAGTATCTTGTGTGTTTAGGTTGTTAGACACCGTAATGTATTGTCCTGTTTTGCCTGTTAAGTCGATCCAGCCGCTGTCATAGTCAGGTATTGCAAGTCCTTTTGGTCCTTGAGGACCCTGTGCTCCTTGTGAACCTTGTGGACCTGATGGTCCTCGTGTACCCATCGCTCCGGTTTCGCCTTTGGGTCCTTGTGGTCCCGCATCGCCTGTAGCGCCTTGTGCTCCAGTTAATCCTTGTTGCCCATGTTGTACTAAAGATAGCTGCATTGAAACTCCGGCTGAAAGTATACTCGCTACTATGATTGTCGCTAAAAGTCCAATAAGGAAGGTTTTCTTGGTTAATCCTTTTGTATCCATTTTTGTCACCAAATTTTTTCTCTAAGCGACTTTATGCAACAAAAAATAGATAGGTTTTTTTTCCACACAGACAAGCTCAATAAGAGATAGAAAACTAAAAATAACTGTTTATAACATTAGAAACTAAAATTAGGCATTTTTCCATTTTGCAAAATGAGAATTAGGTTCAAAAATGCCTCTATAATTGAATTAAGCATAAATTTTGGCTATGTTAGAGTTTGTTTTCTGTGTGTCCCTATTAACTTCGACTCAAGCATCATTTTAACAGGCTCCTTGTCATAATAAACTCTTATTCTTAGGATTTTACCGCCTCTTCCTCTCTCACCGCTATAGAAACGCTTTTCAACGAAACCTCTTCGTTCCAACTCCGAAACTGCCACACCAAAACGAGTATTACGACCATAGACAGAATGCAGGGGGATTTCTCCATATTTAGAAATTTCCGCTAAGGTCCGCCATCCGGATTGTTCAATAGAAAACCTATTTCTCGCGTAATCTTCAATGAATGCGCCCACAAGAAAATCAAATGCTTTTTGCGCAGATGGCAATTCAAACTCCAAAATCTTTTCCTTGTTTAATGCTGAATTAAGAGGCGCTGAAGAATACAGCGATTCATCTTTTTCTTTAACAATCTCTTGTGGAATCAGATTCCTAATTTCTGGTCTGACAGACATAACTTTTCCAGAATCATCCATAAAGAATATCAAAGGCTTGAAGTTGAAAGCCTCTTCTTTTACAGCCTTTAATGTAAATTTGATGCATAGTTCACTAAACGAAGTAATCTTTTTTCCTTTAAGGTTTAAGACACCCTCTTCAAAACTAAATGATATAGGCAGTTTCAATAGCAAGAATCGAGAAGGGATTAAATCATTTATTCTTAACAATGTTCCAATACCCTTGCCCAAATTTAAAAGGTCAAGTCTTATATCAACTTCATCAGCGCTGCCTTGTCTTCGGCGGGCTATCAAAAACGCCTTTATGTGGGCGCGTTCAAACCTGTTCTCCAACTTAGCCGTTAAAGTTCCGATTTTTTTAACTTGCTCTTCCGCTTCCGAGAAAAAGCCTCTTTTTTTGAGAGCCCAAGCGTAGTCTGCCCGAATTTCCGCCTCAGTTAATGATTCAAAAAGTGAACCACTAAGAAGCTTTAGGCTTTCTCCAAAGAAATCGCAAGCTCGTTTCCATTCACCTCTTGCGGCACAAATATCGGCTTCAGATCTAGCTATGACGACTTGAGATAGTTTACTCGCTGAAGAGCTTATATCGGGACGAGTAATCATTAATTTTTCGTAATATTTTTCTGCGGAAACAACATCCCCTAATTTTGAGTATAATCTGACAAAGCTCGCATAGCTTATGCTCTGGGCGTAAAATGAATCGGTTTTCTCTGAATATTCGACGGCTCTTTGATTGATAGAAAGGGCTTCTTTCAAATCACCTTTAGACTCAGAAACCCATGACAAATAACTTGTTGCCCAAGCCATTCTATTGTAGTCACCGATTTTTCTTCCGATTTCAACAGTCTTTGAATAGCTCTCAGACGCCTCGCAGAGGAGTCTGCAATTGAAAAAAACGTGACCAGCACGAAAGTGCGCTTCCATTTCCCCACGAACGTCTCCTATCTCTTTGTAAAAAAATAGTGAACGTTGAACAGCGGCAATAGCGTCTTCTATTCTATTTTCAGTGATGTACAATTCTGCCAAATTGTACAAGGCTTCAGCTATATCAGATATGGAATTCGCTTCTTCAAAAATAGCCAGTGATTCTTCAATATGACTTATTCCTTCTTTGATTTTTCCACGAAAACCTAATGCCCAACCCACATTTGAGCGAACGCGTGCATATTCGATACGGTCAAAATATGCGTATTCTTTTGCTTTATCTAACAATTCAACCGAATAAGCGATGTTACCACGAAGGAAGGATGCATGCATCCATTTTCTCAATGCTCTCAACCTTATAATTCCTGAATCTGAATCGCAAAGGCTCTGAAATATCCTTTCAGATTCTTCGAACCGTCCCTCAGAAAACAAAGCATCGCCAATCCCCTCAATAGCTGAAGTTTTATCTAGTGTAAAGTCTTCAATTGTTGCAGTGTTCTCTAATACGTATGTGAAGTGCTTTATTGCTTCGGCATTACTGAATTTACACAATGCATCTTTCCCCGCAGCCAAAGCGTACTTCAAGGATTTCTCGTCGTTACCAGCTTTTTGATAATGATAAGCCAAGTCACTAACCCGAAATTCGCGGATGCTTTTGTTGACCTTCTCCAATCGCTCTGCTATTTTGGCATGATATCCTATCTTCAGAGGCGTGGGAATCACATCGTAAATAACTTCTCTTGTTTTCGCGTGATCAAATCTGTAGTAATTACCTTCACAACAAACCAACGATGTTGACTTGGCGATCAAAGTTAGTTTCTCAAGAATTTGAAGACTATCTTGACCCAACACGGCTCCAATTAGTATAGAGTCAAATTTATCCCCAATTACCGAAGCTACGTCGAGAATTCTTCTGTGCTTAGTCTTTAATGTAGATAGCCTCTGCAAAATGAGATCTTTGATCTTGAGGGGTGTACTAAATTTGTCGATAGACAAACCCCATTTGCCGTCTCCTTTAGTTAGGCTGCCATCATTAACTAGCATAGTTAATGATTCAACGATGAAAAGAGGGTTGCCTTGGCTTTCGTTTGATAATTTCTCGATAAAGTTTTGGTCGAGATTTCCTCCTAAAATTGATGACGCCATTTTGCTAATTTGGGCAGTGTTAAGACGCGGTAAATCGATCTTTTCATAAAGACTCTCTCTACCCATCAAGCGGAGGGACTCTACAAGAGGTAGAGGATGACCATCAAGATCGGAGTTCAATTCTTCACTTCTGAAGGAGGCTAAAACAAAAACACTCTCAGACTTTATAGCTCGTGAAATGTAATGAAGCAGTGCCAAAGATGCCGAATCCGCCCAATGAATATCCTCTAAGACTAAAATTGTGGGCTTTTTAGCAGACAAGTACAATAACTCTCTCGAAACTGATGCAAAAATCTGATCCATCCGAACTTGGGGGGCAAACGTTTGCGAATTCTCGAATGAGCTAATTTGAGTATTTACTGAATTGCCTCTACCATCTACTTGAAAAGGATCACAAGTAAAGAGATCATTCATGCTTTGTGAGAAACCGCTCAACGCCTCAATAAATGGAAAATATGGAATAGCCGCATTGCTTAGGCACCACCCAGTTATCAAATTGATTTCTTTTTTCCGAGCTTGACTGAGAAATTCATTGATTAATCTAGTTTTTCCACTTCCTGCTTCGCCACTGATAAAGACGGTCTTCCCGTTCCCTTCAAAAGTGGAATCTAACCACTTACGCAATTGATCTAGTTCAAGGTCTCTTCCAACCAATAATGGTTCGGAGATGATTGGCGGTTTCAACCAATTGTCACTCTAATGACCATTATGCAGTTTCACGTTTAAATATTGACGTATTTCCAACCTCATCCTTGCTGAAAAGTTTTGGGAGGCCTATTTTTTACGGTCTGGCTTGAAATCAAAAAGCTTTTTGATGTTAAGCTAAAAATAAAAAAGAAAGGAATATTGGATTTTGCTACTTTGCTTTCCACACTTGAACTCTTACATAGTTCCAGTAGATGTCGTTTGCGCCACGATATACTGTTACTGAGTTTACTGTTGAGTCGGTCCACGCTAGCCCTGATTCGCCTTCGAAACTGCTCTTTACTATGTAGATATCGTAGCCTCCATTTCCAAAAGAGTTGGTAAAGCCTGCTATAACAAATGAGCCGTCAGTTGCCTGAACCATAGAGTAAGGAGTCTCTGCTCCCATTCCACCGAATGTTTTGCTATATTGAACGTTGCCATATGAATCAGTCTTTATTAGCCAAAAGTCTCTATTGCCGGAGCCATATGAAGTTGTAGCTGCTGACATGGCGAATCCACCATCTGATGTTTGAACTAGTCCAGAGTATGCGAACAAGTTGTCGTCGCCAGTTCCACCGTAGGTTTGGTTCCAAACCATGTTGCCATTGCCATCTACCTTAACTAGCCAGATGTCATGAAGACCTTTTCCAAAAGAATTCGTTAATCCTGCCAAAGCAAAACCGCCGTCCTTAGTTGCTACTAGAGAGCGACAAATATCTGTGCCATTTCCGCCATACGTCTTGAACCATTGAACGTTTCCCTGTGCGTCAATTTTGGTTAGTCCGTAATCGTGTTCTCCAGCTCCGTAGAGACCTGCACTGCAGAAGACATAACTTGTGTCACTTGTTTGAATTACATTGAAGCCTATTCCCATGCCATCTGCTGATACGTACGGCTTGGTCCATTGCAAGTTGCCAGATGCATCGGTCTTAACCAAGAATACATCTACAGACCCTGTCCCGTTGACAAAAAATGTGCTTGAATTACCACCAATTGCAATGTATCCTCCGTCTGTTGTTTGAGTTACGCCGTAGGAGTACTCGTCTTGTTTTGTTCCGAATGTCTTGTTCCATTGCATATTTCCTGAAGAATCCGTTTTAAGTAGCATCATGTCGAATCCTCCGTTTCCAAAGGAGTTTGTCGGTCCTGAAGTTAAGTATCCGCCATCACTAGTTTGGATAACATAATTTACATAGTCCGTTCCTGGTCCGCCATAAGTTTTGTTCCACTGCAAATTACCGTTAGTATCCAGTTTAAGTAACCAAATATCCCAGCCGCCTGCCCCAAAAGATGTTGTCTCTGCTGCAACAATATAGCCTCCATCAGTTGTTTTGGCAATCGCAAATGCTTCGTCATCCTTTGTTCCACCGATTGTTTCATTCCAGCCTGCAACGTAACCAGTCAAGCCGTAGTATCTTTGTTGTGCTTGGCCATCAAAAGTTGTTTTTCCCGTAATCTGCACGATTGTATCAGTCGTGTTGAGATTGTTGACTATGGTAGTGTATTGTCCTTTTTTGGTTGAGATGTCTATCCATCCGCTGTCGGAGTCCGGAATTGAGAGGCCCCTGGGTCCTTGTATACCAATAAAGCCTTGGGGTCCAGTTGTGCCAGTATCGCCTTTCGCTCCATTAGCTCCTGTCGCACCAGTCGCTCCTTTAGGTCCAGTTTCGCCTGTTGTTCCAGTTGTTCCTGTATCTCCTTTTGATCCTTGAGGTCCTGTGTCTCCTTTTAGTCCATGATTTCCTATTGCAAGTTGTGTTGAGATTCCAGCCGATAAGAATCCTGCTAACGCAATTGCGGCTATTAGTCCAACCACAAATATTGTCCTTGTTATCCCTTTGTTGTTCATTTTTTTCACCTATTTTCTTCGTATTGGTTTAGGTGACGAAAAATAGATAGCGATTTTTGTTTTCACAATTACCTTAATTGATGACTAAAATCGGTATTTGATAAATAATTTAGCTTAATTTGCTGAAGTAGCAGTTTTTCAACGATATATGCATTAACTAACTCAAAACTCATGATGAAATCGGTTAACAAGCTCTGATTCGACCTATCTATTTTTTGTCTTTAGCCACTCTGAGATCAATCTGACGTTTCACAGGTTCCCTCTCATAACAAATACGAAGCTTCATTATGTTACCTCCACGCCCACGCTCGCCCTGGAAAAAGCGCGTCTCAATCAGACCTCGACGCTGCAATTCAGCAATAACTTTTCCCAATCGCCCTCTCCGCCCATAAACAGCTGAAACAGGCACCTTACTACGTTTGACTGCATCCATCAAAGTCCTCCAACCAGAATTCTCCATTGGCAATCGTAGCTTCATATAATCTTCAATAAAAGAACTAACCAAAAAGTTGAATACCTTACTCGAAGCCTCGTTCTTAAATTGAAATTCCACTGTTAAATCTTGCAAGGATTCAGACGGAACATTAAGAGGGATAGCTGCAATAATCTTTTCCCTCAGATTCTCATTCGATTGGCTCGCAATGCCTATTTTTATGCTAACTGGGTCAGGTCTGTATGTTTTACTATTTCCCATCTCGTCAGTGTAGATAATTTCTGGAGAAAAGCTGTGGGTGCCCTCTTTGGTTGCTTGAATCGAAAAATTAATCGTTAGCAACTGGAACGGTTCGATGAACTGCTTTTTAAGGTCTAAGGAACCTTTTGCGGTTATGCGTTGATCAGGATTCTTACAAACGCTAAAACTTGAAGGATAAATATTATTGATTCCCCCAAGAAAGCCACTAATTCTTGAAACGTTAACTATATCAAGCCTAACGGGAAATTCTTCCCCTACAAAACTTTCTTTTTTAACCACCAATGAGGTCTCGATTCTAAAATCCCTAAATAGACTATCAACTTTCTTAGTAAGCATCAACACTTTTGCTCTTTCAACATCAGCGTCTGCATATCGCCCTTGACTTTCTAAAGTCACAGCATAATCTTGTCTCATCGATGATTCAAAGAATTTAGAAAAAAGCGCACCTTTCAAAAGATCAAAACTCAAGTTAAAAAGATGATTACTTTTCTCCCAATCTTTATTCGCAGCAAAGAATAATGCCTCCGCCTTAATCAGCGCCGCATATCCAAGTTTGCTACCCGCTTTAGATTCATCCGGGAATAACCTCTTAATTTCTGAATAGGTCTCCTCAGCGTTTTTCAGATCACCCAGTTTTGAGTATAATCCTAAAAGAATAGCGCAACTCTGACTTTGAGTATAATGTGAGTCTGTTCTCTCGGCATATTTAGAGGCGACCAAATTCTGAGCAACAGCAGACTTCAACTCACCCATATTATCAAGAGTTATAGCTGAATAGACAGCAGCCCAACATGTTCTATGGCTATACCCAATTCTCTCACCTATCTCTATTGCCTTGTTAAAACACGCTAACGCTTCACCATTCAATCTGTAATTGAAGAACACTTGGCCAGCATAGAAGTAGGCATCAACTTGTCCGCGAAAATCCCCGATTTCTTCGTTTAGTGCAATAGCGCGCTTTGCAATAGCCACAGCTTTTTCTGGATAACCTTCCGTTTGATAGATGCTAGCACTCTCATTCAGCGCTTGGGCTAAATCAGCTAAAGAATTTTCTTCTTCAAAAACAATGAGCGCTTTTTCCAAGTACCTTAACGCATCTTTAGTGTTGCCATAAGATCCCAGAGCAGCTCCTTTGTTTAGAAGTATACGCGCATATTCAAGGCGGTTTTCTCCTTTGAGAACATCCGCTTCTTTTGACAATTCTATAGAACATTCAAAGTCTCCAAGCCATCGAGCTGATGACATTGCTTTTCTAAGTGCACGCAGCTTGACGACTTCAACAGTTGCGCTATTCATTAACTGTAGAAAAGTTTTTTGTGCTTCTTGGAACTCCCCAGTAGCAAACGAGGCATCACCTAACCCTTCAACAGCTGAAATACAGTCGTTTGAATACTCTTCTTTTCCTTCTGCAATTTCCAGGACTCGAGAGAAAAGTTTCTTCGCCTCCAAGTTGCTAAATCTTGCCAATGCCTCTTTAGCCGCCAAAAGGGAATACACCAATGTCTTGTGAGCATTCCCCGCCTTTTCGTAGTGGAATGCTAGGTCACTAGCTACGCTTTTCTTTTGATTCTTGCTCAGAGCTTCCAACCTCTCCGCAATCGTCGTATGGTACCCAGTTCTTAACGGAGCAGGCAATTCATCGTAAATTATCTGCCGAGATTTTGCATGGTCAAATGAATACACATTATCTTCATACTTGATTAGTGAAGTATTACAAGCAATTAGATTTAATTTTTCAAGAACTTGAATTGGTTCTTGTCTAATTACAGACGCTATTAATTTATAATCAAATTTATCTCCCAGAACAGAGGCAACATCAAGAATCTTTCTGTGCTTAAGTTTTAAACCGCTAACTCTCTGCAAAATTACATCCTTAACCTTCAACGGTATTGTGAGTTTTCCGGTAGATGGACACCATAGACCGTTATCTTGGATTAAGCTCCCCTCGCTCATTAATGTCCTCAAGGACTCAACAACAAAAAGAGGGTTGCCTTGACTCTCAGCTGAAAGCTTTTCAAGGAAGCTATTTTGTATAACGCCGCCCAACATACTTTCAGCCAACATACCCACTTCTAGCTCGACTTAAGTTGGGTAACTTAATCTCGGAATACAAATCTTCCCGATTCATAGTTCGCAATGTTGCAACAAGCGTGGAAGGTTGCCTTTCTAAATCGAAACTTAACCCTTCGCTTCTAAAAGTGGCGAGAACCAGAATTCTTTCAGAACTAATAAAACGAGAAATATAATGAAGCAAAGCCAAAGATGCCGAATCAGCCCAATGAATATCTTCCAGCACTAGGAGAACGGGTTTTTTTGTCGAAATTTCCAACATTTGTTGTGTAACTGAAGCAAAGGTTGATTCCATCCAGATTTGAGGGGACCTCTCAAGTCTACTGGATTGATTAGTGCCCAACCTATCGACTTGACTTACCATTGGAGAAGTTACTGGAGAAAATAATTCCTCTATGTTAGAGTGGAGAGCGCTGAAAGCCTCAATAAACGGAAAATACGGAATACCCGCATCGCTCAAGCACCAACCGCATAATACGTTGATTTCTCTTTTAGTCGCTACTTTTATGAACTCATTAATGAGTCTAGTCTTTCCGCTTCCTGCTTCACCGGAAATAAAAATGGTTTGTCCATTGGCGTCAAAAGCAAAATTTAGGGCTTCGGTAAGAGCGTTCAATTCGCTCGCTCTTCCTACTAATATTGGATTCAATAGACCCATTTATTTTACCTGCAATATGTAATAGGAATATAACCTGTTTATTTATAATCTTGCAATATAGCGCTTTATTTTAACCGGCAGGAATCGAGCTATCTCATAGCTTCCCTACAGGGGAACTCCCTATTTTACAATTAAAATTCTTCTGAGAACATACTAAATTATTGATTGGAAGAAAAAAAATTAATAATTTCCAAAAGAACGTTTTTCTTCTTTCAGCTCAGCGCTGAAACTCAGAAAGAAAAACAACAACTAGTGGGGTGGTAGAGTGTTGTTCTATCGATCAACTAAATTAAAAAAAACAATCATCAGAAATTGAAAAAGAAAAAGGATATTGTCAAATTGAGGAAACAAAAAGTGAACTGACAGAAATTCCTTTTTTATTTAAGGAACAACTTCTGCGTCTGCGCAGCCACTGATCAGGTTTGTTATTCTTATTTTTACGTGCTCATTGGGTTTTGCATTCTTAATGAACACTGGGAAACCTTTGATTTTAGCGACGCCCTCACCGTTTGGACTCATGTCTATAACATCCACTTCTAATTCTTCTCCAATTTCCATGGGGTATGCTATGCCTCTTCCTCGGTTTTTGGCGTTTCTTGGGGCTCTTTTTTTGGGACTAAAAGCTTATCATTCCTCTTTTTAAATAAATAATGTGTTCTGTAGCATAAGGCTTTTGTTATGCATTCAAAGTTTGGTGAGAGAATTGTTGTTTTTCAGCGTTTCTACTGCTTTTTCTGCCCACTGCGAATCGGTCCAAAATGCTCTGCCTACCGCCACCAAATCAACTTTTCCTTCACTTACTAGCTTATTCGCAAATTCTGACTCCGTGATTCCACCGACTCCGATAACAGGAACATGGACCGCTTCCTTAATCGCTTGTGCCTGAGGAACAAAATAGCCCTTTACTTGTCGTAGTTGCCTGGGCTCACTTCCACACATGCCTCCAGACACATCCAATATATCCACTCCAGATGACTCGAGTCTTTTAGCAAACAAAATAGAGTCTTCGATGTGAGTTCCGTATGGTGCTAAATCATCCGAGCCTAACCTGTAGAGCAAAAGCCTACCACCTAGGCGCTCACGCACCTTATCAACAACCAACAAAGGGAAACGCATACGCTTATCCAAAGAACCGCCAAACTCATCCTCCCGCCTGTTAAACAAAGGCGAATAGAACTGGTTTAACAAGTAGCCATGTGCTCCATGCAACTCCACACCGTCAAACCCGGCTTTAATCGCACGGTCCGCCGCCGAAGCATAATCATCAGCTAAATCATAAATTTCTTTTACCTCTAACATACGACTTTTGTCACGTGGCGAGGGACCAGCCGGTTCTGTGCCGATAACTCTTCTGTTTGTAACTGCGCCAGCATGGGAAATCTGAACAACTGCCGGAGCACCAACTTCATGTAAAGCCTTTGCGAGCTTTTCAAAACCACTAATCGATGAGTCATCGTGGATTGCGAGTTGTTTGGGTCCTATCTTTCCGGTCGGCGAAACGAAGGAGTGCTCAACAATGGGTAAACCCAAATGGGTTGAGCGTCGGACATAAAAATTAATCAGCCTGTTTGTGACTTCTCCCTCAAAACTTGCCCTCCCGGTCTGCATAGGTGGCAAAACTATACGGTTCCTGAGAGTGTAACTCCTTACTTTCAAAGGCGAGATTAAGTCTGGCAAATCTGACACCATTGCGTTAACTGGGTGCATCGGAGTTATAAGAACCTGACATAGCGAACTGAACAAAAGAGCGATTGAAGAAAGTTTCAGATAAGAATTTTTTTATACCTCTTAGGGTTGTCTGTTTAGTAGAAACATTTAGTTTTGGCAACTAAAACTCAAAGTTGGGGGAATTTTTATGAATATTAAAGATAAAACTGCAATTGTAACCGGTGCATCTTCCGGCATAGGGCTATCAACAGCCAAACTACTTTCTAAAATGGGCGCCAAAGTCGCCCTCGTTTCACGATCAAAAGAAAAACTTGAAAAGCTCTCAAGCGAAATTCCCAACTCCATAGCTGTTCAAGCTGACATGGCTAAAGTTTTCGAAGTTAAACGCATGGTAAAAGAAGTTAGCGACCGATTCGGCAAAATCGATATTCTAGTAAATAACGCTGGTATCGGATACGATGCCTTGGCCGAAAAAATCGACCTCGACACATTCCACTACATTTTTGACCTCGACCTAGTTGGACCACTTGCAGCAATGCAACAAGTTATCCCAATCATGCGTAATCAGGGCGGAGGAACCATCGTTAACATAAGCTCTGCAGTCGCTCTCATGACTCTGCCCAACAACGCACCCTACGCTTCGGTAAAACGCGCCTTAGCAGTTATGAGTTTGACCGCCAGAGAGGAATTGAAAAACGATAAAATAACAGTCAGCGTTGTCTACCCCTACATTACGCTTACCAACTTTGAACGAAACACCATTCGAGACATTCCGGTCCCTGAGAGCGAACTTGAACCTCATGGTCCATTTCCACCAGACTCAGCAGATTATGCAGCCCAAAAGATCGTTGAAGGCATAGAAAGCGGGGAAGCAGAAATTTTTGCTCATGATTGGCTAAAGAATAGAGCACGCGGAAATCCTCAATAGAAGCTCCCTCTATCCCTCAAAATATCTCCAACGCCGATTGCAGGCTGAAATTCAAAGAATTAGAAAACCCACTTTTTAAGGGTACTTTTCAAGGATTTCTTTGATTATGTTCATGTTTCGTGTTGTAGCTTTCACTTTCAGCTTTGCCTCCAAAAAAGGATTGGGCAACGCGCCTTCTCCTCCGCCATGCGTCACACTAAAAACTTCAGTACTCTTTGCAGAAAGTAATTGTGCTGTGGATTTAGGAATCTTGAGTGGAAGAGGCAGGGGGAATGTTGAAAATTGTGTGGGTAGAAAAGTTACAAGAAAGCTGGTGCCTTCTGGTATTTGACCTTTGAATGGGTCAAGTTCTACTATGCTTTTGAGTTGAGGAATAGTTCGCACGAGTACAGCGACCTCAAACCCTAAGGCACTTCGTAGTTTGCTTTCGATTTTACCCTTGATTTCTTGAGGGTTCGACATGGCTGTTTCGAAGATTACGTTGCCACTTTGTTTGTATGTGGAAACATTTTGGAACCCTAACGAAGTGAAGATTTCTTTGAGTTTTTCTTTGACAACGATGTGACCGCCAACGTTGATTCCTCTCAAGAAGGCTACAAAACGAAACATACAACTCTTTGAAGCCGGGATTCTAATAAATTTTGTTTGCTAGCCATACAACCTTTCAGAAAAAACTGCGACCTTTTAAGAAAAGTGGGGTAATAAAAAACTATAGCTGCTGAGTAGAAATACTTAATTGCCGCTTTAACGCTTAACAGAATTAATCAAAAATTTTTCCTATCAAAATTACGCTAATTATGTCGCTTAAAAGGGGTTAACGGTTGCAAAACGAGTATGCTATTCAAACCAAAGATCTGATAAAAACATTCAAATCAAAAACCCCAAACTCAAACTTATTCAACAGGAAAACCCGGTCCGTCAACGCCATCGACAATCTTAACCTAAACATAAAAAAAGGCGAACTATTCGGACTCTTAGGTCCTAACGGAGCAGGTAAAACCACTCTCGTTAAAATCCTTTGTACCCTGTTGCCTCCAGATGAAGGAACCGCTACCGTAAATGGTTTTGATGTGGCTAAGCAGCAGATGCGAGTAAAGCAGTCAATCGGTACTATTTTCAGCGTAGGTGAACGCGGTTTCTTTTGGAGGTTAAGCGGGTACAGTAATTTGGAATTTTTCGCCGCCATAAACAACGTTCCCAGAAGTGGCAGGCAGCAACGAATCATGGAGGTTCTGGAGCTTGTGGGATTGCAGGAAAAGGCGTTTGAGGTTTTTCAGAAATATTCGGGTGGCATGAAAAGAAAGCTTGCTTTAGCTAGGGCTTTGCTGGCTGACCCTCCTATTCTACTTTTGGATGAACCTACTACAGGCTTAGATGTTACTTCATCAAGGAGCATCCGAGACTTTATAAAAAATGACCTCAGCAAAAAACATGGCAAAACCGTCCTCTACACCACTCATTACATCGAGGAAGTCGCCCAGATGAGTGACAGGGTAGGCATAATGAACAAAGGCAAAATCGTCGCTTTAGACACCCCCGACGCTCTAAAGGGCATGACTAAGAAAGGAGAAATCGCTGACATCATAGTCAAGAACATGTCTGAGGAGCAAGTGAATAGTTTGCGGGGAGTAGCAGGCGTCGTGGGCTTAGCCTCAGAAGTGCAGGATTCGGTTCTTGGTCAAACACGCCTACGGGTTCGCCTGGAAAACGTGGATTCATTGCCGACGGTGCTGGATTTCTTCTTCCGCGAAAAAATCAAGCTTGTCAACTTCCGCCAGGAAGAACCAACGCTGGAGGATGCCTTCATCGAATTAACAGGGACCGGTGCAAGTTCATGACGCTCACGCAGGAACTGGATAAAGTCTATTACTTCATGAAACGCGACATCATCTCCTTCTCGACCTATAAAACCAACATTCTCCTTAGCGTCGTTAGTGCACTTTTCGGGGCGTTATCGTATGCGTTTTGGGGTGCCAACGCATCCATGACGAGCGTCCAAAATCTCGGAATGCCTGTTGTGACTTATTTGCTGATTGGGCTTGCCTTTAACACATACTTGTCGCAGAGCCTCACATTGGTTCAGCGAACTATTAACCCATGGAGCCTTGAGGAAGTGCTGGTTTCGCCTACTGGGCTTGTAACCTTTATTGTGGGCAGTTCGCTTTGGGGTTTCATCTGGAGCACGCTTGTCATCGTTATTTATTTGTCGGTGGGCGTTTTTGCATTCGGTGTTATTCTCAGCGTCAACATAATCGGAACCATTATAGTAGTGGGATTGGGAATTGGGACATTCATCGGGTTCAGCATGATAGGCGCCGGAGTATTGATCTTAACTAAGCAAGGCGACCCCGTAACCACAATCATAACGTTAGCTACCAACCTATTTGGAAACGTGCTATTCCCCATCTCTGTAATGCCGCTTCCCCTCCAGATAATCAGCTTCTTTGTACCACAATACTATTTCTTCACTTGCATTCGACCCATGCTAATAGGGCAGGGAATAGGGGCGATTCTGCCCGACCTTGTTATTTTGGGTGCGATGTGCGCGATAATTCTCCCTCTTGGTTACCTGGCTTATACGTGGTGCCTGAAAACAGCACGGAAAAACGGAACCCTTTCATGGTTCTAATTTTTTTCGCTTATTTTTTTAATTTGCTGGCGAGAATTTTCTGGAAATCAACTTCGAAAGCAGCCGCAGGGTTCTCAAGTTTCCATTTTTCCAACACCAATGGATTCACTTCTCCAACAACACCAACATCGCTATTAGCAATCATTACTTTGCCGACTCTACCCTCGATGAAGCTTGAATGGGTTGTTTCTTTTATCTGCCATTCAACCCCAAAATTAGCCATAAACGAATCTAAAGCGGATTTGATTTCGCTAAAATTTGCGTTTGGATGTGTAGTTATTGCTGCTAGCCAATTTTCGTCATATGTTAGTGTTTCACGGGTTTCGTCGACCAGAGTAACTTTGCCGAGTTCGAAGATTTTTTGGGGAAACTCTACTGATTGATTGATGCTGAGAAATTCCATGAGACCTGGTAAAAGCCAGTTGCGTAAGCAAGTCATATTTACTATTTTAGGGTTGGATAATTCGATGATTTTGGCAGGCTCAGTGTTCATTTTTTTGAAAAGATTTTCTTGGTTGGTTAATGTCGTGTTGAGGGTTTCTTGGTAGCCTAATCCAACCATCAATTCGCGGGCGATATCGATGAAGCGTTGGTCGGGTTTAGCTCGGCCAGTTGTAGGGAGTTCTCGCCATGTTGGTTCGATGTTATTGTAGCCGTATGCTATGGCGACGTCTTCGATTATGTCGACTTGGTGCATAACGTCAACGCGGTAACATGGAACCAGCACCGTTAAACAGTCTCCGTCGACATTTTCGACGTTTAAACCCGCGGTAAGCAGTAGATTAGAAATCTTTTTCGCTGACAACTTTAAGCCCAAAAGACGGTTTGTGTCCTCAACGCTGAGATTAAAGTGTTTATTGTCGAAGTTTGGGGTAACAACAGTCCTTTCAGTATAATTGGATTTTTCAGGGTAATGGATTGTTGCGCTGTAGGCTTTGCCTCCGCGGTCAATCAACGCTAATGTTACCAGATTCAATGTATTCAGGACCGTTTTGTGCAAGGTTCCTGTAACTTCGACTAGTAAATTGCGTGATTCTTCGGTAATTTTGCCCAAATTATTCGAGTTGATAATTGGGGGGAATGAGAGCACTTTGCCTTCGCTGTCGAACAGCATCGGATAGAGCGGATTCTTCTTGACGATATGACTATACTCGACGCCTTTTGGGTGTTGCTCAAGGATTTCATCTAAACCCATTTTTTCAGTAAAACCTAAGGGAATAAAACGGACTTCCTCGGGCTTAACGGCGGTGTATTCAATGGGCGGTTTAATTAGGTCAAGGTTGTAGATGCCGATGGAAGTTTTTTGCCTGCTCCGACCGTTTGTCTGATCTAGTTTGTCTTGGAGGTGCATTATGCCTTTGATGACGTTGTCTGAGAGGTGGATGTCTTTGATTACTGAGCAGCAGATGTATGGGCGGATATTGTATAGTTGGGCGTTAACGTTTACTTCTATGGTTGATTTGCCAACATCGTACTGTTTTAGCCCTTTTGTTAGGTTCAGGTAGCCTTGTAGGGCGCGGCTTAAACCTTCGACGCTCCACAGGTCAGGGCGGTTTGTATCCTTCATTTCGATACTGACGGAGCATTCTTTTTCGTCAAACGCTTTCACTTCTGCCTTGACGAAAGCGAGAATTTCATCGAGTTTTGCCATGTCGCCGTTCAGTTTTACATTAAGTAAACGTTCAAGTTCCGCATAATCTATTTCAATTGTAGGCATTTAGGTCACCTGTTTTTTCCTCAGCCAACTGAGGTCTTGGCTAAAAATCATGCGAATATCCTCGATACCTGCACGCATCATAAAGAGGCGGTCAACGCCTAACCCCCATGCAATCACAGGCTCTTTTACTCCTAACGGAAGCGTTACTTCCGGACGGAAAATACCGGAGCCACCGAATTCTACCCAGCCATACCCATCTTTGTAAGCGCTGAGCTCAACGCTAGGTTCTGTGAAGGGGAAGTAGTCCGGCTTAAAGCGAATCTTATCCGCTCCAGCAATTTCCATCGCGAATTTTCCCAACACACCAAGCAGGTCTTTTAGGTTGAGGTTTTTGTCGATTATGATGCCTTCGACTTGGTTGAACTCAGAGAGGTGGGTTTTGTCGGTTATTTCGGGTCGGTAGACGCGCGCGATGGAGAAGTGTTTGCTTGGGACCTCAAAATTTCCAGATTCAAGGGTTCTTGCACTCAGGCATGTTCCATGTCCACGAAGGAGTAAACGTTGGGCAGCCTGAAGAGAATACCTGTATCCCCAACCGGTTGAGCCAGTTTTCCAGCCGTTTTCGTGGGTTTCTTTTACATGTTCAAGCGCTTTTGTATGTTGACTGATATCGCCACAAAGGGGATCTTTAACGTAATAAATATCGCTGGCTTCTCGGGCAGGATGATCCTGAGGCACGAACAATGAATCAAAGTTGAAAAAACTCGTCTCAACAGCAGTTCCTGTCATTTCCTGAAAACCCAGCTGAACCAGCTTAGCTCGGACTTCGTCCAGAAATTGCAGGTAGGGATGCTTTTTTCCTGGCCACATTTTTGCTACTGGCGCTTCTATGTTGTATTTTTGGAGCTTTGCAGTATGCCATTTTCCTGTAATTATTAGTTCGGGCGTGAGTTGAGTTATTTCTTGAGGTGCGATTTTGTTTTCGGCTATAGCTTTTTTGCCTTCGGGTGTGATTTGGATGGTGCGCGTAGTTTTGGGTTCGATTGTGAGAAGTTTGCGTTTTTTTAGTTGATCAGTTGCTCTTTGAAGGTCAGAGCTTAGGTCTTCTTGGGGTTCCTGTTTTTTATTTTGCAGATATTTTAGGAGAGTTTCGTCGCAGTCTTCTGGGATGGTTGTTTGGTGAAGGAGGGCTTCGGTGATGCGGAGGGTATTGTTTTGTGGCGTATAAGTTGCCCATTTTTTTCTTATAACCCATCCAAGAGCAATCTGAATGAACTGTTGTTCAAGTCCTGCTTTTTCAGCTGCTTGCTTAAGATCCGCAGTTCCACCGAGTTCTGCGATGGCAAGGATAAGGTTGCGTTCAGGCAGACCCCCTTTGGCATACTGCTCACCTTCAGGCGTAAGTTTGATAATGTTTTGGATTTTTGCTCGAATGGTGGCAAAATTTTTTTCTTGAAGTGTTAGTGCGTTACGCATGACAGCTGTGTCTTGGATTCCGCAGGTTTGAACTAGTTGTTCTACGGTTGCGGTTCCGCCAAGAGATTCTAGGGCGGAGAGTAATTGTTGTTCTTGAGTTCTGAGTTCAGCCATCCTGTTTGCCTTCGCAACGAGGTTTTGTTATTGGATAGTTGTCAGTTCCATAAAAGCATGCTGATAGCGGCTCTGTAAGCATCACTTTGTGGCTTTCTAAGTTTTGCTTTAGGAAAAGCTCACAAGTGAGATCAGGCAGCGTTACCTTTAATATTTAAAACCATAAAGGTAAAGGTACACTAAGGTGAAAGTTTATGGGAAATGCACTAAGCGTTAACCAAATGGCTTGGAAAATAGCTCAAAAATTCATCGATAACCCAGAATTCTACGGCGTAACCGTCTCAAAATCCACAACAGGCGCCACAGTCGTTGATGCAGGCGTGGTTGCCTCAGGCGGTTTTCAAGCAGGCAAGAAACTAACTGAACTCTGCTTAGGCGGCGCAGGAAAAGCCCAATTAGGCTTCAAAACATATGGAGACGTTACTTTTCCATCTATTACAGTCTCGTCAGATCACCCTGCGATCGCAATGTTGGGTTCCCAGTTTGCTGGCTGGCGTATCAAAGATGGCGACTCAATAGCCATTGGGTCGGGTCCAATTCGTGCTTTGGCACTTAAACCCAAGGATATTTTTGAGGAGATTGGATACAAAGATGTCAGCGACAAAGCGGTGCTTACATTGGAGAGTAACACTATTCCTTCAGACGCCCTTATCGAGAAGGTGACGACGGCAAGTGGTGTATCAGCTTCGAATTTGATTGTTGTTGTGGCCCCCACTGCAAGCATTGCAGGTTTGACTCAGGTTGCCGGTAGGGTAGTTGAAGTTGGCATACACAAGCTAAGAACCTTAGGCTTAAGCCCAAAAATAATTCGTTACGCGACAGGTTTTGCGCCGATTCCACCGTTGGGCACAGACTTTGAAGTTGCCATGGCACGAACCAACGACGCCATACTCTACGGCGGAACTGTTTACTGCACAGTCGACTACGCCGATGAAGTCGCTCTTCAAAAGATAGTTGAACAAGCACCCTCAATGGCATCGAAGGATTATGGCAAGCCGTTCCTCCAGATTTTCCGAGAAGCCGACAAAGACTTCTACAAAATCGACCATGGTCTATTCGCTCCCGCAGTGCTCATGATTAACAACGCTAAAACTGGAAGAACCTTCAAGTCAGGACAGATAAACCCTAATGTATTAGCCCAATCCTTAGGATTCTAAAATTTTCCTATTTTTTATTTTGAACTGAGCATTTTTCTACCTGTGGCATTGTTAGATGTAGGACTTTTTGAACCCTTTGTGAAATCAGCCAACCAATCGGAATTGTGTATAACGCCAGCGTTGCATTGAATAAAGCGGCAAACGGTAGATATCCGATGGTTAAATCCAGCGGAAATGAAAAGCCAATTGGCGATGGCTGGGGAAGAGCAAAGTACAGAACAACAGACATGAACGCTACTCTTGTAGAGATTCCTGCGGCTGTAGCAACGGCTGCCCATTTTGCTTTATAGAGTATGTTTGTCTCTGGGTTCTTTGAGCAGAAGAATCTTTTGCCGAATGATACTGCAGCAAAAATTCCAACTTGCATTGATAGGGTTGCTGCTAAATTGTAAATGGGGCCTGTTGGAAGAGCGCCTGGAAAGATTGCGAATAAGACAGCTGTGTTCAGGAGGGATACGCCAAGTCCTGCGGCAGGACTGATTATTAGGAATGCGATTACAATTGGGATTTCCCATATTTGGTAAATTAGCCCTTGCGCGAAGGGTGCAGCAAAGCTAATTAATGTAAAGGCAGGGTTTAGTGCAATTGCTAAAGCTGCAAAAACTATAGTTAGTGAAAGTTTTTTAGTGTTCAAATGTGGACCCTTGTACGTTTGTAAGTTGATGTTACCTATTTAAGAGTAGTTACCCAAAAAAGTGTTGCCGAATAGGCTAAAATAGATAAACAACCCGACGCAACAATATGTTACAGTGAAGCAGTGTTGACGGAAACAACCATTCAGTTCGCATCTTCGAGTGAAGTGAAGCGCTGGCTTGAAGCCCAAACCAGTGCCACCTTAACACCCGTACATGCCCAAGCCAAAAAGCTACGCGACGAAATGAACTTTTCAATCCAAGCAGTTATAGACGTCAGCAAGCAGCTTTTCGATACTAGTTCCAAAGAAATAGAAAAAAGGAACATGAAAGTTTACAACCGCGCACGCGCCCTAAATAAGCTATCCCGGTTGTTCCTTGATCGCCTAAAAAAACTAACCCCTCCGGAACAAGTCTCCTTTGATAGCTTAAGCAGGTACGTTCAAGAAACTCAGAAGGTCATTTTAGTAACAGATATTGACATTAAGAATTGGTTTCCAAGAATTTCGCCTTTCTTCATTATGGATAGAAGAAAATTCCTCGCGATTTATGAACGATCAAAACAAGCCTACGCAGCTCTAAACGATTATGTCACCAAGGAGTATGTTAAAACTAAGACCCTGGAAGAAGCTCTCCAGCAAATCAATGAGCTACAAAACGTGGAAAAACAATTAGTCGTCCTGAGTCAGGACAAGGAAACCATAAAGAATGAGCGAACGCCGATCGAGCAAGAAATTGCAACGTTAGAAGAAAAAATCAATGAACTCAAATGCAAAGGACCTGTCGACAAGCTCAACTTAGTAAATTGCGAAATTGAATCGTTGAGCAATGAGTTGAAGCATTCTCTTAGACACCTGCAGAAGCCCTTCATTAAAATGCAAGCCCTAGCAACGGGTGGAGGCGGTGGAGGAATAACTCCCGACGAACTAAACAAAATAAACCAGTATTTGGAAACGCCTTTTGATGCTTTGGTATCTGAGAAACCTGATCATCCATTGCTTAAAGAGATTCTGCAGAAACTTGAAGAGTTGATGGCTGAGGATAAACTTAAATTGAAGCCAGATAAAGCGCGAAAAGCTGGAGAATCAGTGAATGAGATTTTGCATAAAAATTCTTTGGCGAAACTCCAGATGAGATGCGTAGAGATGGCTACAAACAGGGACCAGTTGGTGGCTTCCTCGAAGATGGATGAGATAAAACAAAACATTGCCCAATTCCAAGAACAAGCCGACCTGCTCAAAGCAAGAAAAACAAGCGTAGAAACACACGAAACCGTCAAAGAGAACGCTTACAAGGAAACAGAAGTCAAAATCAGCAACCTCAAACGTACAATCGAGAAAAACGTCCTCAATTCACTGGGCAAAAAAATCCAAATCCCCTAATTCTTTTCAGAGTTTACAATTTTCTGATTAATATCTTTAAACGCTTTAAACATTACATTTAGAACTCTCAAAATGGGCGGTCAAGGATCACTATTTTTTCTAAACAGAAAGCTCTCTAAAAAGAGCGTGGACAAAAAAACCACGTATTAGATTATTCAAGATAAATTGCTGGTTGGTACGGCATCGCCATTGCTGAACGCTGCTTGGGATCAAAGCGCTTCTCGTCAGCCTCACTAAAAACTGATATTTCTGCGCTGAAGCGTTCCCGCAAAAAGCCAACCGTGCCCTCCAAAATAGCTTGCTCATTTACTACCTTTTGATTTTTTGCATATTCGCTTTCCGTTCACCTGAGACCTTTGTCAAAGCCTTTATTACTCGAGGAACCAATCCTGCAATGTCTTTCATATGTGGCTTTAGTTCTTTGTCGCCAGCGAATTCTTTCATCAACTCATTGATTCTTGCTTCGCCAGCTAAGGTTTTATCTAATATTTTTAGATAAACCTGCCACTTCCATGGAGCTGTAGTGTAGAAGCAAATGCGTTTTGGCGTTATCTTCATGGCTTTCAGGATGTTTGAGGTGTCAGTCATTAAGTCAGTTATAAGTGTCTCCTGTTCTTCGGCAGCAACATCTACCTTATCAGCATCAAAAGTTGGCCAAGCAGCAACACTGATGAAACCTTCCTCGCCAGTTTGACTCCAAAGCTCCTCACAAAGGAAAGGCGCAAAAGGCGCCAGCATCTTTAGCCAAACTTTCACAGCTTCACCCAACGCTTTAGCTTGGGTGTTGCCCTTTCTTTGGATGTACCAACGCAAATCGTTCCAAGTCTCGAACAAAGCAACTTGCAAAGCTGTTCGAGTTTTAAGTTCGTCCAAGCTCGAGGTGACCTCTTTAATGCGGAACTGAAGCTTGCTTTGAAGCCAACGTTCAAGCATTGTGTCTTCTTCCATTTTAGCCGAAGCAATTATTCCGCTAGCAAAACCCATTAAGCCCTGAAACTTTCCTTGTAGGTCGCTTATGTTTTCTGCTCGCCAATCTGGATCATCCATACCCTCAGCCCCTAAAAGTAAACCGCAACGGGTGGCGTCAGCACCATATTTTTCGATAGCGCCCTTCATGGTTATGAAGTTGCCTTTGCTCTTGTGCATTCCCTGACCTTCAACCATTAGCATGCCGTTCACACTGATGGCTTTGGGCCAATGTTCAGGCGGGAACAACGCGGCATGATGGAAGATGCAGAAGGACAGGTGGTTTGGCACGAGTTCTTTAGCAGAGTTTCGCAAATCAAAGGGGTACCAGTAAAGGAATTCATTTCGCATTGTCTCAAGCAAATCGAAACTTAGTCCTGTAGTTGTTCCGAGTTCTTCAGCGTCGCCTTTTCCATAGAATATGTAATCGAAAACTTCAGGTGTCAAAAGTTCAGCTTTGATGTTGTTCTGTTTTATGTGTTTATTTACTGTGTAGAATGCCATGTAGACTGTGGAGTCGCTTAGGGTTTCGATTATCCAGCCTTTTCCCCAGGGAAGCGGCGTTCCAAAGCCTGTTGTCCTTGCACATGCCCATTCTCTAAGCCAATCGATGACTGTGTTAAACCACGGCTTGGCGGATTCTGGGTAGATCGTCATTTTGAGCAACTGCAGCATGAGCGAGAGCTTTCCATTGGGGGTCTGAATAGTTTAGGAACCATTGATCAGAGAGAATCTTTACTAAGCATTGGGTCATGCAACGGCAAATTACGGGTTCAGATAAATCGTACATGCTGTCGGCAACGCCCATTTTCTTGAAATCTACGATGAGAATGTCCTTGACTTCACGAACACGCATGCCGGCGTAGGAGCCACAACTATCTTTTAGAACTCCGCCGTGGAACTCTTTTTTGTACAGCTCTTTAGTAGCTTGGTCTGCTTTGGGGTCGTTTTGATCTTTTATCCCCATTTTATCCACGATTTCAACAGCTGGAAAATCGCTGAAGCCTTCAACTTTGATAATAGAGATGGGCTTAATCGCCTTCACAACTGAAGGGTCCATGCCAAATTGTGCGAGAACTTCAGGTTTTTCCTGTAGATCCCTGAGAGCTAGCCAATCATAGGGGGCATGTGCTGGAACACTGTAAACGACTCCGGTAGCAGTTTTGGGGTCAACAAACCATCCAGGCAAAATCGGGAACTTGAGCTTTGTGACTGGATTCTCAAATGTTTTGCCGATGAGTTCCTTGCCCTTGAATTCGCGCTTTACTTCAATTTTTCTTTCTTGTTCTTTTAGCTTTTCAGCTGCTTCTTTGCTGATTATCCAGTTTTCGCTATTAACAGACGCTTCTACATAGGTTTCGTCGGGGTTTATCCAGATGTTCGTTATACCGTAGATTGTTTCTGGTCGGAAAGTGGCTGCAGGTAAAATAGTTCCGTCATCCATCTTGTATTTTATGAGTGTGTATTCTTCAGGGGTGACGCCTTCGCCACTTTGGCGGTCATGGTCGCCAGTGGGGCTTTTATCTTTTGGGCACCAAACTACTGGATGCGTGCCTCGAGTGACGTACCCTTTTTCTTTGAGGTTCTTGTACTGCCACTCGATGAATTTCTGGTAAGTAGGCATTACTGAAGTGAATTCTCGTCGCCAATCCACTGAGAAGCCAATGCTCTTGACGGCTAAACGGCCTTCATTTGTATAGTATTGAGCCATGTAAAGGGGGTCAACGAATTTTTTAAGCTCGGCCTCCGGGACTCCGTCTACTTCCCGCAAGACGCGGATGTACTCTTGGTCTCCTCTTGCAACTCGTTGGCTTGCTCCAAGTAACGGTTGACCTGTCCAATGCCAACCCCAAGGCCAAAGCACATTATAGCCTTGCATGCGCTTAAATCGAGCATAAGCGTCCACCCGTGAAGCTGTGAAAGTATGTCCAACATGTAATGGGCCATTCATGTATGGGTAGGGAAAAGTCACCATGACTTTCTGCCTTTTCAGGTCTGGGTCTGCCTCAAAAACATGGGCGTTTTCCCATTTGGCTTGCCATTTCTGCTCGAATTGCTTGGTTTGGCTCATGAAACCTTCTGATTAAAGATTGGCTATTAAGAGTTTTGCCTTCATTCAATAAGTGATTAACCTAAAAATACAAATATCCAAACAACCAAGAAACCTTGACTCGTAATGCCCTCAGAAGAGAAACTCACGGAACAAGTAAAGAAACTCTTAATCGAACGCTCAAAGAAAGCAATAGATCAAGCAAAATATGCTGTTACCCAAGAGAAGATTAAGAACGAACCCCTCCGTGAAGCCCTTAGCTACTTCATGAACGAAATCTGGAATAATTCTGCTCATCCAGCCCTTCTATCATTATCCTGTGAAGCGGTTGGTGGAAACCCCGATGACACTACAAACATCAGTGCAGCCTTGGTAGTGTTGACAGGTGCAGCAGACATCCATGATGATATAATAGACCAATCCCTAACAAAATATGGCAAACCCACAATCTTTGGAAAATATGGCGTTGACATAGCAACAATCGCAGGCGACGTTTTATGGTTTAAAGGTATGCTAATGCTTAACGAAGCCTGTGAACCTCTGCCTGCAGAAAAGAAAAAACTAATTCTCGAATTGGGAAAGCAAGCCTTTTTTGATATTGGCAGTGCAGAAGCAAAAGAAGCAAGCTTACGCAGAAACCTCGACATAAACCCAGAAGATTATTTAGAAATGATTAAGTTGAAAGTTTCAATAGGAAAGGCGTCAGCTCAAATAGGTGCAATCATCGGAAATGGAGTCACTGAAGAAATCGAAAACTTGGGCGAATATGGAAAAACACTTGGAATTCTGATGACAATTCGAGATGAATTCATTGATATGTTTGAGGTTGATGAGTTAATAAACAGGTTTCAGAACGAATGTTTGCCGCTTCCTTTTTTGTTAGCCTTCCAAGATGTCGATCTAAAAAAGCACATCCTCGAATTATTGAATCATGAACAATTAACCGAAAATGAATTGGAGAAATTGTCAGATAGGATCTACAAAAACTCTAAGGTGTGTGACCTCGGGCAATTTATGAAAAGTTCTGCAGAAGGCGCTGTTTCAAAACTAAATGTAAAGAAAAATCAGGATATCCTCACTTTATTGTTAAAATCTTCATTAGAGGACTTGCCCGGTTAAAAAAACAAAAAAAAGAAAGAAAGACTAAAACCAAACTCCTCTAATTGGTCCTAAAGGTTTTTTCGTATTCCTTCCTCCTGTATTCTTGTTGAACACAATTTCTTTAAAAGGTTTGCGGTTGCTTGTTTACTCGTAATATGGATCCCGGATTCTGAACATTTATTATCGCTATAATTAGTAATTGGACCCTTAGGATAGAATATGTGTTAAAGATGACTTTAAATCAATGGCTTTCAAGTGATAAGCGACTTGCTCTACAAAGTGGATTCTTGGTAGCGAACGCTTTTATTTGGTATTTTTTAGCAATTACAATTGTTAAAAATATTATAGCTAACACAAATACAAGTTTTCAAGAACAACTTCTATTTTGGGGGATTCATTTTGGTACATTAATAATTAGTTGCATAGGCGGCGCATTGTTAGTAAACAGAATAGGAAGAAAAAGACTTTTTGTGTTTTGGACTTTATTGGGAGTTTTGTCACCTATAGCCTTGCTCACTCTAAATGTTGGGCAAATACCTGTAGTTATATTGGTTTGTATTGTTTTTGGGGTAGCTACTGGTTTTGGGATGCCTAATTCTATGGAATATTTCAAGAGGTCAACAAACACTGCAAATCGTGGACGTTATGGCGGATTGATAATGCTACTTAGTGGTTTAGGATTTGTTGTGCTTGGAATGGCAATCGGTGGAATTGTTTTCTCTGCTTTTGTACTAATCGCATGGAGATTGCTTGGTCTTGTACTTCTGTTTATTGCTAAACCCTTTGAAGAGCATACTGAAAAGGTTGCATTTGACTCATATTGGTCCATACTGAGCCGAAGATCTTTTGTTTTGTATATCGTTCCTTGGTTAATGTTTTCCCTGGTCAATTACTTGACTGATTCTTTCAAAGGCTCCATCGTTGATGTACAAACAATCGTTGTTTTAGGAATCGCTGGAAACGCTATCTTGGCAATATCCGCAATTGCTGCAGGTTTCTTAATGGATTATCTAGGGCGAAAACCTGTGGCTATAGCAGGATTCGTTTTAATTGGTCTTAGTTATTCAGTTTTGGGAGTGTACCCACTAAAAATACTCAGTTGGTATTTTTACACTGTTTTTTTTGAAATGGCTTCCGGGATATTTATTGTTCTGTTTATTGTTTCTATATGGGGTGATCTGAGTCAAGATATGCCTAGCGATAGGTTTTATGCAATTGGAGTAGTGCCCTTCTTTGTTTCTCAATTTCTGGGAATTGCCTTTAGTTATGTTTCTATCGATATTTCGCCATATGCTCTATTTTCTTTTGTTGCATTCTTCCTATTTATAGCAGTTTTACCGTTGATTTATGCGCCTGAGACTCTGCCTGAAAAAGTGATGAAAGACAGGGATCTGAAGAGCTACATTGAAGATGCAAAGAAAAAGACTCAGAAAAAATCCGGCCAAGTTAAAAGAAAAGAAGAATCGCATGACCAAAACACCGGGAAAAACCAAGAAGTCCAAAGAAACATGTGAATACGATGAAGAAGCAAAACTTGCGGAAAAATATTTTTAACCAAAAAGGCGTGTTATGTTTCCAAATTACCAAACAAGTGACGGTAAACATGTGAAATTACTGTTTTGCAGAAAGCCTATTGATTGAAGACACTTTGATGACATAAAGGTGGACTACGATTTGTCCTGCAGCTTAATTGTGATTGCTTTTCCTCAAAGATTTCAATTGTTGGATGTAGTTTTGTCCAACAAAGTAATTTGTTTGTAGCTTTTCCTAAACCATTTATATATTGCATATTACGATACAATGTATCGAGTTCAAAGCTAACGCGAGCTGGAAATAAAGTTTGAAAACACAAAAAAATAATCCTGATAGAATCTCTGCCAGCCTGGGTTGTTTTGATTCTCTTGACAATACAGATCATTGGGAGACCATTTCTAAGTAATGGTTCACGTAGGAAATTGGAGGTGAAACGACTTGAAACAGAAAATAATTCGAGGAAAACCAATTTCAGCAGGTTGGCCACATTAAAAACCAAAACTACCTTTCTTAAAAATTTTGAAGGCGATAACTATAATCTCAAGAAATTAAACCCTATTTACTTTTTCAATGTCTCTGTTTAAAACCCTATTTTTTTGACGTCCTTATTCAATTATTTCATCATTCAAAGATATTGTGAATATTTGGTTAATCACTATTTTATATACCTAAAAAACGAATAACCAAGATAGTGACAAAGGCGAATTAAATGTCTGTAAATTCAAAGCTAATGGATATGAAAAGAGAGTTTACACAAAAAGGCGGACCAGCTTTGAAAAATGCCCGAAAAACAATGTTGCGAAGCTGCAAAGACAACAGTCTGTCCTCTCAAGCTTTGAGATATTTTGCCAAAGTCACTCTTCACAATTCCCTGCCTGTCTTTCCAGCCTTGATTTCTATTTCATGTGAAGCTGTCGGAGGTAGCGCTGAAAAAACAACTCCTTTTGGAGAAGCCATCGTTCTAATAAGTTCAGGAGCTGATTTGCACGATGATGTGATTGACCAATCGGCTGTAAAAGGGTCAAAACAGACAGTTTTAGGAGAATTTAACGCGGCTACAACAATATTGGCTGGAGACATCTTGTTAGTTCAAGGGTTTAAGCAATTGATTGATTCGTCCGAATTAATCCCCAAAAAACAAGCCAAAGAAATTTTAGAATTGGTTTCTGATGCTGTTTTCGAAATTTGTACTGCAGAAGCTTTGGAGATTCAATTGCGAAATAGACTTGATTTGGCGCCAGACGAATATCATAAAGTAATTAAGCTTAAAGCAGTTGTTCCCGAGGTTGCCATGAAGATTGGTGCACTTATAGGGAAAGGTAATTCAAAAGATGTCGAGAACCTTGGGCAATTCGGTCGAATATATGGTATCAACTCAATAATAATTGAGGAATTTGCTGATCTTTTCGATATCGAAGAGTTGAGAAACAGGTTAAAAAATGAATGCCCACCATTACCTATTATTTATTGCCTTCAAAATCCGGAAATGAAAGCTAATCTTGTCCCTCTATTGAGCGTTGGTTTTATGGATGAAAAAACCCATAAAAAAATTGTTAAAATCGTTCTTAAATCCACTGAAATTCAGGCTCTTGAAAAGATTCTGGGTTCAAATGCAGCAAATGAACAAAAATATTTGTCAAAGAAAATAAATGAAAAAATAAGAGAAGACCTGATGAATTTATTGTTAGTTCCTCTCAACTATTTAGAGATTTAGATTCCTGGCCAGCCTGCTGACCTGATCAATTTAGGGTTTTTTCATTTATTGAATCTCCTTTCTGTATTGCTGTTCTACACTTATTCTTTAAAACATTTTTGGTCTATTAGCTTATCACAAATATTGTTTTTCAATTCTAAATGCTTAACTTTAACTGATTGAACAATAATATTGGCAGAAGCAAATGTTTCAAAGAATGTCCTTGATCAAAAATAGGACAAATCTCAAGCTATCTACAGCAAATATAATGTGTGTAGCAACTGCTTTCATATGGTACTTAATAGCCTTTAGCACTTTAAAGGAATTGGCTAGTAACCAAAACGCAACAGGTTCTGAGGATATTCTTATTTTCGGCGTTAACGCAGGAGCAATCGCTCTTTCTGGACTATTCGGTTCATTCATTATCGATAAATTCAAAAGGCGTAGGCTTTTTCTCTATCTTTGGATAATAAGCGGCATAGCATTATCAACTTTGCCTCTTGCATTAAATGTTGCAAACATTAACGAACTTTTGATAATTTCCCTGCTTTTCGGTTTGTACTTTGGAATAGGCATGCCTGCTACGATGGGTTATCATTCAAGTTTTACTAATATTGAAGGACGAGCCAAAATAGGCGGCTTAACTTTCTTAATAATTTGCGCCTCATTTGCAGTTGTTAGTTTCATACCTTTTAACTCCCTGTTTCTAACATGCTCAATACTCGCATTCGTTCGCTTAGTAGGTTTGGGGTTTTTCCATTTCATGCCTGTAAAGGAAGAACTTCCCAAAGAAACCAACAAAGCAAAATTTTTAGAAATTTTAAAAAACAAATCCTTCCTTTTTTATTTTATTCCGTGGCTAATGTTTACCTTGATAAATTTCATGACTATTCCAACTCACGATAACATTCCTATTATGAAGAGTAATTCTGAAATTTTCTATGTATTAGAAAATATTGTTACTGCCATGGTTGCGGTTATTGGAGGGTTTGTCGCAGATAGCTGGGGTCGTAAACGATTGACAATAATTGGCTTTGTTATTTTTGGCATAGGATATGCGGTTCTAGGGCTTTATCCGGCAGAACTATTTGGCAGCATAATTTATACTGTTTCAGATGGTGTGGCATGGGGAATTTTTTACGTCCTGTTTATTTTTACATTGTGGGGAGACCTTGCTCAAAATCGAAATAGCGACAAATTCTACTTTTTAGGTGCTTTACCCTTTGTGTCATCTTATTTTATTCAACTGGTATTTTCTCCAATTTTAGAAGGTTTACTGCCAACAACAATTTTCTCTTTTGCCAGCGTTTTCCTATTTCTCGCTGTTTTGCCTTTGATTTATGCTCCCGAAACTTTGCCTGAGAAATTGATGAAAGACCGAGATCTTAAGAGCTACGTTGAGAATGCCAAAAAAAGAGCTCAGAAAGAATTTGGAAAAGTTAACGAAAAAGAAAAACCACAGAATCCACCAGAAGCAGGAGCTCAAAATACAAAGAATTCCAATGAATATGACGAAGCGGCAAAACTTGCGGAAAAATACTATTAAGCCCGAGCGACTTTGATTAGCGTTCATGTTCTTTCACGTAATACTGACAAGTGACTGCAACTTACAATGCAAGTACTGCTTTGGCGAGAGCCTAGACGACTTCGACGAAGAATTCGGCGACGACATAGAAATCGACTACGATTTGCCCCGCAAACTCAACTATGATTTGAACATGCTCAAAGATTTTTGCCGCAAAGACCCTGATTGTGTCTTAACTTTCTACGGCGGAGAACCACTACTGGGGATAGATAAGCTTAGGCAAATCATGGATAAAGTTGAGCCTAAACATTTTATGATTCAAACAAACGGCTTGCTCCTAGACAAGTTGGAGCCAAAATACGTTAACCGCTTTCACACGATCCTCGTTTCAATAGACGGTGAAGAAGCATTAACAGATTATTACCGCGGAAAAGGAACTTTTCGCAAAGTCATCGATAACCTAAAACTGATTAAAAAAAATGGGTTTGAAGGCGAATTAATCGCTCGCATGACCATAATGGAACAAACTGACATCAACAAACAGGTTAGGTGGTTATTGGATAACGATGAGTTTTCTTTTTCATCCGTCCATTGGCAGCTTAATGCTGGTTTTTGGGGGAACGATTACCAGCGGCGCAAATTTGAAGAATGGACAAAAACAAATTACATTCCAGGAGTGCGAAAGCTTGCCGGTTTCTGGGTTGACCAGATGCAAGAGAAAGGTTTAGTGTTGAAGCTTTATCCTTTGCTTGGAATCGCAGAGTCATTGTTGCATGAGGAGAAAAACTGTCTGATGCGGTGTGGAGGCGGTTGGATAAACTATGCAATCCAAACTGATGGTTACATCATGCCTTGCCCAACTATGTGGGGTATGAAAAAATATTATTTGGGGCACATAAAAGATGCAGACCCACTTAAGTTAAAACAACTTTTTGTTAACGAAAAACCTTGCAGCCAATGCTCCATCCTTGGCGTCTGCGGAGGAAGATGTCTTTACACCAACATTACCAAGCGGTGGACTGATGAGGCTTACAACAAGGTGTGCTACACCGTTGAGCAACTGATAGAGACAGTGAAAGAAGAACTTCCAAGAATCCAACAATTGATAAAGAACCACAAAATAATCCTCAAAGACTTCGAATACCTAAAGTACAACGGATGCGAAATTATCCCATGAGTTGTGCATGAACTTTTGGAATTATCCATCGAGTCAATTTCTTTTCCTAAACAACCTATGCCCCTAAACTTCTGACTGGTATTCGAAACTGATTTCCATCAGTTTGACCGGTTCATCCATTGAATCAGTAACCCCTGCTTTTCTCCATGCGTTTTTGAAAAAACTAAAAAAGGGAAAGATAGATTTTGATTTGATATTTCTTGTTTTATGGTCTTTTTCTAAGTACCATCACTATTACTAAGCCGACTAAAGCTACTGCTATGATGATTGCTATGGTTGCTGCTGCAATGTACATTTCAATGGGTGGTTGAGAGGTTTCCTGTAAAGGCGAGGCCGTCGGTGCTGCTGGGTCAACTGCAAAGCTTGTTTCTGCGTTTGATGACCAGTAAGATTCAGATCCTGCGAAAGTAGCCGTAACTGTGTATTTGCCTTCAATGTCAGGAGTCCACAGGAAACTAAACGCGCCGCTTGCATCACTTGTAGTTGTTCCAATATTACGATGGTTACCATTAGCGTCGATAACATCGATTGATAATGTAACACCCGTAACATCGGTCGGACGAGGTCTCTGCATGTATACGTATTCCATCCAGGGGGTCATGCTTGCGTCTGATACTGCCGGGACACCGTTTGGAAAACGAGCTATTTGCTCATTCTGTCTAGTACCCGCAGCTATGTCGATAACTGTTCCTTCAATCAACACACTATTTCCTCTTGTTGTAACTTTCGGAGACACTGTAGTCGTTGTGGTGCTTGGACCTTTACCGAATGCGTATATTTGATTATCCATGGCATTGTGCGTCACTAGTAAACTGTCAGCAAGAGCGCCCATGGCATTTCTTCCACCTTGGTAGGCTCCAGAAATATTCCATATGCCCTCTCCGGTCGTTGCGTTGATTGCCCACATTTTCATTCCTCGCCATAGTGGTTGGTCAGGGGAATGCTCATTGTGCGCGATGAAGATTTTTCCATCAGCAATTATTGATGCGCCGTAGAAAGCCCAAGTCCCGTATGTGGTATCAAATCCTGAATTGCCACTGTAGAACTCCCATGCTTTCTGCCCAGTTGTAATATTGTATCCTGTCACAATTCCGGCAAATCCTGCGGTGTAGAATATGTCACCAACGAAACCTCCTCCAACGTCAAAGATGCCCCAGTCATCTTCTGGACCAGGAACTCTCCACAATTCATTGCCTGTTTTCATGTCCCAGCCGATCCATTCTTTATCTTCTCTGTGAGGCAGTGTATACACTCCGGAGTAAGGCTTAATATAGACAGGATATTTCATGTCGCCAATATTGGTACGGTTTTGTGTCCAAAGCAGCTGACCTGTCTTGGTGCTGTAGGCAGCGTGAACAAAGGTTGGCCACGCATCTGTAGGTCGTTGAACGCTTGAAGTTGTGATAAATATGCCTGCTTTTTCATCAAGCCATTGGATGCTATTTCCTGCGCCAGGTATACTTGTTACATTCACTTTCCATTGTATTCCTGTTGTAGCGTTAATCGTTTTTCCCTGAGATTGTTCTGGTCGCCAATATGTATCTGGGTTCTCCGTAGGGTTTGAAGCTGAATATAATCCTGGCATTGCTGATGAGTTCCACATTTGCACCGAGCCTTGGGCGTTATTTACGTTGTATATCAGTATCTCTCCTTTGGGACCCATTTGTATGTAACCGTTTGGTACGTCGCTTACGGTACAAATGTAGTTTCCTGTGAACGCATCATGCAGATACCATGTATTGCCATTAGAAAACCAAAGATAAGCAAAACTGCCGTGTTGATTTTCTGAATCGTAGTCAAATACTTGGCCTAATCTTAAGCTGTTAAAGCCTGAGCCGTAGGAGATGTTCTGATACCATATTGTTTCTCCAGTGCGCACGTCAAGGGCTGTTACGCCGTATCTTGGTGGTTCTGCTGTTTCGTAATAAAGTACGCCGTTCATAATTATTGGTGGCCTGAACATGGGTTCGTAGTTGAGTCCGCCGTAGTATGCTGTGCCATATCCGATTTCTCCGCCAGCTATTCCTCCGGTGAGTAGTGGCTTTGTCCACATTATGTGTCCTGTGTTTGGTGCTGTAGAGTAGAAGTTTGCGTTGCCGCTGCCTTCAAAGGCTACGGCGTCCTTGTCTCCTTTACCCATTAGCCAATTTCCCCCAATTTGATACCATTCTCTGTTTTCGGAGTTTATGGGTCTGGTCCAGTACTCGCTTGGAAAGGGCAATTCTGGTGTTACAGAAATTGGTTTGTCTTGAACAACGACGTCTACTACTTTAGATTCGAGAGGTGTGTACCATCGAGTGTAGCCATTTGATCCAGTTGTGTTTACCCACTGCCCAGGAAAGCTTGCGTGTACCTTGTATGTGCCTACTTTGTCGGGAGTAAATGAAATGTATGCTCCTCCATTAATATCAGATTTCAAGTTGTCAAAGGTCTGGATTTTTCCATCAGGGTTTTCAACTAATAATTTGACGTTTTCCCAAGACGACCCAGAAACAGGATGGGGTATTGCAAGCCACCATTGAACGTTCACTGTTTGTCCGACACCGATAGGATTTGGAACTGCGCTTATGAACAGTCTAGTTTCGACATTAACAGCTGACACTTCTGTCATTAAAGCAATTGAAGGTAAAATCATCAGTAGAGTCAGTGCAATAGCTGTAATATTTTTACTTTTTGTCATTTGTTTTTTTCTTCCTTTATTTTTATGCAAAAATTATTGCATTGGACCTAATTCTGCAAATTTGTATATAATATCGATTGACAAGTGCCTACTGACAACCGCTGAACCGTAAGCACAACTGCCTAATTATTTTAACTAAAAATTTAGAAGGGAGCTTATAGTCTATTTTTTGATTCGAAAAAAGGCAGGGTCAAATTATTGCGAATCCATCTGTCAAATTTTCACATTCCAGACGCATTACTCAAAGAGTAGTAGCTCCCTCAGAACATAATCGATTAGTCTGAATTAAGAATAAATCAATGTTCAAATAGTCACGCTTGATGTATTTGTATTTCCTGAGAAACATGTTGCGAAGAACATTTGCTATATCTTTCGCTATTCTTTTAGTCTGTTCTTTGTTTTTTGCTTTAAACGTTAACTCTGTTTCGGCAAATACAAACCAAATTTATTGGGGCGCTTGGATTGGTAACTCGCACATTGGAAATTACAACTTACTTCACTCTTTTGAGCGTCAAGTGGACAAGAACGTTTCAATTTGGAATTGGATACAATTATGGAATAGACCTCAGGATTCTGAAAACATCCCCAATTTTGATACATCATTAATGAATCAAGCAAGGTCACACGGTGCCATACCAATGGTTAGTTGGGGCCCAGAAAACGGGTGGTCAAATTTTCCATTTACAAACCTTGACAGCATTATCGATGGTTCACAAGATGCTTACCTAACTAAATGGGGTCAAGATTCAGCTACTTGGGGGCATCCATATTTTGTCCGTTTAATGTGGGAATTCACTGGTAGTTGGACTGATGCAAATGGGATTTATCCTTGGGGAAATGGTAATACGCCTGCTAAATTTGTTCAAGCGTGGCAACATGTAGTTGATACTGTACGTGCGGCTGGAGGGACTCAGATAAGTTGGGTTTGGTGTCCAGGAGACGTGGGTGACTCAGTAAGTAAATTACATTCTGTTTATCCTGGAGATAATTATGTTGATTGGGTTGGCACAGATATTTATGGAGATTTTGTACATTCAGGCGATGTTGAACTCACAAATATTCATACTGCAGTTCCAAATAAGCCTGTGATGATACCGGAAATGGGTTGGAGTGGAGCAAACAAAGATTCCTACTGGTCAAATCTGTTAACCACTATATTGCCAAATCAATATCCTTACGTTAAAGCGGTAATTATTTGGGAGATGCCGCCGAGTTTAACAGTTGTAGATTCAGCTACGTTACCATTATTTAAGCAAGGAATTTCTTCCAGCTATTACTGTTCAAACATCTTTGGATCAATTGATATTTCACCAATAGCCGCGATAGGAGGAACTCCAAATTCAACTTACCTTTATCCATCTGCAACTTCGACTTCTGGCAATCCCTTTGCCCTATCTTCTTTGCTAGGTTTGATTGTTGCTTTTGTTGTAATCGTAATGGTTGCCATCGCTGTTGTTCTAGTTGTTCATAAGAATTCTAAACAGAGAAAAGTGCGCAGACGGTTATGTTTTGCCTTCAGAAATGAATGGGAAATTATTTTTATCACTCTTGAAATCTTTAAAATAATTTTTAATGAATCCGTAGATAGAAAGAATTCAAAAAAAGAAAGTGAAAGAAGATTTACTCTTCGTCTTCGCAGTCTTCACAGTCGCAGTCGTCGCAATCTTCGTCTTCTTCTTCTCTAAAAAAATCTTGCATAATCATTTTGAAAACCAACCAATCTTAGCAATTCTATCCTATAAGTCTTATCCAAAATGTGACTCCAGGAAATGTTGGCTTGTTTTTTCAGCGAATAAACTAATAACTTGAAAAAATTGATCTGTGGAGTTAAAAAATAACTCATCAAGGGCTTTCGAATCTTACTTTAGAGTTTTTTATACACTACGTCTTTTTCTCTTGCCAGCTGCGTCAGTTTTAATCCCACGCTTTGGCCACCTTCTGCCCTGTGGATATCTTTGCGTTCAATCTGCATCGACTGAACGATCTGTTCAAAATCTGTTAAAGGTCCCTTTAAGAGGATGCGGTCGCCAATAGAAAGAGGTAACATTAATTCTATTATAGCAACCTTGATTTTTGAGAAAACATGGGTTATGTGCCCGATTTCGATAATAGCTTCCTCTATATGTTTTACCTCTTGCTTGCTTTGTTCAGCTTAAGCCCAATAAAAGATTTGCGATTTTACAACAGTGGAAGATAAAATTTTTATGTTTGAAATGTTTTCAACGTCAAAACTTGTTATAAAAAGAGAGAATGATGTTTATGTATAGACTATTGGGTTTACCATCCAGAAGTTGCGTCATCTCCTGTTTGATTTAACGCTTTTTCTTCTTCATCTCCAACCTCAAGTGGAATTTCTACTTGTTTTTTTTCTGGAAAAATGGTCACCTCACCTAAATAATTATCGAAGAATTTGTGCCTATTTAGTTGCTGATGGTGTCATAACAGCAACAGTTAAAAAAACTCAATCTTTCCTGAAACAAAAACACGGTAGACGTTTTAGTTGAAATCGCTTATTTGTTTACCTTGGTTTCGCAACCTATATACGCCTAGCTTTTTACTTGGTGAATTTCAATTTGTCAAAAATCTTTATCGATTTTTAGTTACTTTTAAAAGCAAAAGGTTGATTGCTCTGGATTTTAATCAGATACGCTTTGCTAAGAACATTAGTAAAAATAACTATGCGCCAAAATTCTCCATTTTTTAATGGCTTACTTCGGCTGATTCTTCCCGGTTTTTAAGTTTCTCTTCCAGAAGAACCAGCAGTTCCTGGGGCTTTACAGGCTTTACTAAATAGGCGTCCGCGCCTTCGTCGAGTGCTTTAACACCCGTTTCAAGTGAGGGAAACCCAGTGATCATGATTTTTACTGTGGATTGAAGTTGTTTTTTGAGTTTTGCAAGCAATTCCGTGCCGTCCATATCTGGAAGCCTGATGTCTACTAGTGCCAAGTCATAGTGATGGGTTTCAGCTTTTTCTATTGCTTCCTTACCTGTTTCGGCTGTTTCAATCTCGTAGTTGCTCTTTTGAAGAATACGTGTGAACGTTCGAAGTATTGATTTATCATCGTCTACAACGAGTATTGTTTTTTTAGGTGTTGCCACTTCTAACATTCCTCTTAACTCATAATTCGGCTTTTTACCTTTTTAGGTCCTCACAAGCCCTCAATCTTATGCGACACCAAACGCATCAAATAATTGGTTTGATTTCCACAAGATTTATTGCCCTCGGTTTTGGGCATTGCTAACAATGTTTTTCGAGATTAATAAACGCTATCCCCTTCCGCAAATTCAAAGCAAACCTGACAACAATAAAGTTATAACTCAGGAAAAACAACTTGAAATAGCGAGTAATGGTTTTGAGGTTCAATGGTGTCTGCACCTGTTTCTTATACAATAGCTACTGAAGTTCCATCAATCTATTTTGATAAGCTATTTGACTTCATCTATTCGCAGTACCTTGTTCCACAAAAACAAAGATTCTCGAGCATATCCAGAGAAACAACGAAGGCAAGCAACAAAATCTCATACGCTATTCTTGATACGCAAGGAAGACAAATCATCAAAGTTGAAGTAACGGGCACAGAAACTGTAAACGCAACCATAACCCCCCTTGAAACAGATATTCCTGAAGCTGCCATTACTGAGGCAAGACAAGATGTACTAATCGCCACGGAATTATTTGAAGAAAAAGCCCGTAAACTAACATGGTACTTTGCGTGGCGGGAAGGCGAAGAAATAGTACCTGAAAAAGTGAAACTCCACGAAAAAAGCTTCAACCGCCTCTTCTTGGAAACCCAAGTACTGTTAACCTTTGTATTCGTTGGATTCGGATTGTTTCTATTCGTTGTTGTTTTAACTTTTTATCCAGCCTATTTCTGGGTTGTTCCAATCATCTTAATTGCTTCACAATTCGTATTCGTTTTCTACTCAAACAAGATTATTGCTCGGTCAGGCGACTGGACAATCACCAAGGACAACCCCATCATACACTTCTTAGAATATCAACCTCCAGTTGGTTCTTTGGGCACCCTGGACGACTACAAACAAATCTCCCCAGAGCAATTGGCAGCACTAAAGAAAGAAGTTTATGAAGAAATAATAGCTAAGCACGGTGCAATTGATTGTCAAGAAGCAGAAAAAATCTTCTCAAAATACAATGTATCCTGCAGACTCGGAAGCTTGTCAGCCAAAAAAATCAACGTCTATGAAATGGTAAAGAAAGTTGCTGATCGCTTCGGTTACAAGGTGCCTAAAATCGTTATTTCAAACACTATGGTTCCTAACGCTGCAGCTTCCGGGCCCAGCCCCAGCAGAGGCATTGTTCTGATAACTACTGGGTTGCTTGTTCAATTGGACGAACCTGAAGTCGTAAGCGTTTTGGGTCACGAATTTGGGCATCTTAAAGGCAGAGATCCACTAATTCTGTTTGGCCTCTTAAGTGCAGAGTTTTTATTCAGGTTCTACGTTTTGCTCACATTGTTTCCGTTTATTTTCACGTCTTATTTGTTCTTTGTCTACTTCTTTGCAGTTATGACTCTCATATTCTTCATAGCAAAATTCTTTGAAGCCCGGGCAGACCTAACTTCAGCAATAATGATGGGTCAACCTAAAGTCATGGCGAAGTCACTGGAGAAAATCGGGTTCCACAGGTTACTATTTGAACGAACGCCAAGTTTCCGCTTGCAAGAATGGGTTGGTTTGGATTCTCATCCTCCGATTTACTTTAGAGTTGACCGTTTAGAGAAGCTTGGGGATGAGGAAATTAAGCATCCGTTAGTTCAATCAATTAAGGATGTCTTCAGGGGATTTGCCTCGTCACTTAAAGGCTAAACTTTCTTAACGATCTACCAGAAATCTAATCCACTTTTTAAGATTTCAATAGCAATCCCAAGATTCAATTGATATTACAGAATATGTTTGAAATAGGTTTTTTAATGAAAAAAATAATAAAGCTAATCAAGTTAGCTCTAAACGATAACGAGGCACAAAATTTGAAACTAATCTTCATAGCAATTGACGGTATGGGCGATTTACCAATTAAGTCCTTAGGCAACAAAACACCCCTAGAAGTAGCAGAAACCCCGAATATGGACTCGCTGGCTAAAACAGGGCAAACTGGTTTAATGTATTCGGTAAAGAAAGGTGTGGCGCCAGAGAGTGATGTAGCGGTTATTTCGCTTTTAGGTTATGATCCGTTCAAGTACAGCACAGGTCGAGGCGTAATTGAAGCCGCTGGGGCAGGCTTGAAGATGAAGGACGGAGATTTGGCGTTGCGTTGCAATTTTGCCACGTTGGGTCAAGGAAAAAACATACTCGACCGTCGAGTTGCCAGGAGCTTAAGCACGGAAGAAGCTACTGTGCTAACCAAAGCTGTTAACAAAGAAGTAAAGCTGGAATCTTACCCTGCCACGTTTGAGTTCCGCAATACGTTGGGACACAGGGCTGTACTTTTGATTAAAAGTAAAGCGAAGCCTCTTTCAAGCAACATAACCAATAGCGACCCTGCATATACGATTGTTAACGGTTTAGGCGTTGCGAAAGCTGAAGTTGAAATGGTTCTGCAAACTTGCGAACCGACAGATAGCACCGAAGCAGCAAAGGTCTCCGCTGCACTGGTAAATGAGTTCATTGATAAATCCCATGAGCTCTGGGAAAACCATCCCATAAATGTGAAACGCGCTTTAGAGGGCAAACTCAAAGCAAATGTGGTTTTAACGAGGGACGCTGGTCATTTGCTCCCGAAATTCTTCAACATTAACGAGCGTTACCATGTCAACTTTGCTTGTTTAGCAGATATGCATGCAGAACGCGGCATAGCTCAACTGGCCGGAATGGAGGCATCTTTGCTTCCGCCACCTTCAGGCGATCTCCAGAAAGATTGTGAAGTCCGTGTAAAAGCTCTCCTTGAATCGTTGCCCAAGCATGATTGCTTCTACATTCACCTCAAAGGACCTGATGAACCAGGACATGACGGTAACTGCACTCTGAAAACTCAGATTATCTCAGCTATTGACAAATATTTCTTCGGTCCGCTACTCAAACAGATTTCTCTGAAAGAAAACCTGATTTGCATTACTACTGACCACGCTACGCCTTGCGCTTTAAAAGTGCACAGTGATACACCAGTTCCAGTGCTTATCTCAGGCGACAAAATTGGCGTTGGTAAAGCAACCAAGTTCTGTGAAAAGGAATGCGCAAAGGGCAGCCTCGGAATAATCGAACGTGGTTGCGAGTTGATGCCTAAATTGATGGAGCTTATAAAAAAGTAGCTCTTAAAAACTCCATTTTTTACAAGGTTCAGATGCAAACTGGAACTTATTCCATGTAGCGTTTTTTTTATCAAAATCGATTTATATCAAGTTGACTCTCCAGTTTTAGTTGTTTAGCTTTCCTCGAATTTCAAAATATTTGATTTTGCATCAACAAAAACAAACACCCAAAGTGGCCAATTCGTATTTAATGCTTTAATAACTAACCCTTGCTAAATGGATACAAGTGAAAACCATGAGCCAGCGATTAATGATTTACTCTGATGGCGGAGCAAGAGGTAACCCTGGACCAGCAGCCATAGCCTTTGTAGCTTTAAACGACAAAGGGGAAACAGTAAAAGCTGAATCACGTTTCATAGGAGTTCACACCAATAACCAAGCGGAATACGAAGCCTTACTCTTAGCGCTAAAGTATGCCGTTGAGGCTAACGCATCTGAAGTAGAGTGCTTTCTTGACAGCGAACTCATCGCTAAACAAGTCAACGGTGAATATGCCGTTAAAGATAATCTGCTTCAACAATACTGGCGCAAAGTCCGAGAGATCAAGGTATGTTTTAAAAAAATCAGCTTCTATAATGTGCGCAGAAGTCACCCTCAAATCCAGCGGGCAGACGAATTGGTTAATAATACACTTGATGAACAAGTCAAGCTAAAGAATAAAAGTGTATCAGCATCTTTTACAGAATCATCGGAAGGTAAAACAATGTTTGTTCATACAAGCATACGCACGAGCAACATGGGGCGATCCATCGAATTTTACTCCAAATTTTTAGGTTTAAAACTGCAAAGTCGCAGAGAAATTAAGCAGACCAATGCTGAGATCGCTTTCCTACAAGACGCAGCAGGCAAAGGCTGCATATTGGAATTAACCTATTACAGAAACCAAGAAAAGTTTTCTCAGCCTGCTTATGAGGAGCGTCTGTTTGACCATTTGGGGTTTGAAGTTGCGGACCTAAACAAAACCCTTGCCGCCATGCGCGAAGGAAAAGTAACAATTGCCGATGAACCATTCAAGCTTAACGAAAAAACAACGATTGCTTTTATCGAAGATCCCGACGGAACCTTGATTGAGTTAATTGAGCACAAGTAAGATGGGTTATAGTTTTCTTCCAAAGCTTTGGCTCTTTCTAATTCCTCCATGACTTCTCTTCGGTTTCCTCTGGGCGGGTTGTACCACCTAAAGGGTTATCCAAAGCAATAGATAAAAAAGCACTTCCACGTTGCAACGATTATCCTAAAATTGGCTCTGATTGTGCCGCCGATTCTGGGTTTACTGCGTCTAGTTGGAGCTTCATACTTTATTTCACCAATCCTAAATCTCTTTTTCTTAGCAACAACCAATAGCTCGCCTCCAAAAGTTTCACCCCCCTTCAAAGCATTTGGCAGAGTTACTTTTCTGTAAGCCCTAAAGTTAGAATAAAAATCTGAAACTCTGCACATTTTGCCCAAAGTTTTGGAAGCCCACCGCTCGGAAAATCGGGGAACAACTCTTCTTGACGCAACCACTAGATCAAATGAGTCTAATTTCTCCACAAGGCTCAGAATTAGTTCAGGACTGTTCTCTAAATCAGAATCAATAGTTACAATTACGGGAAACTTAGCAAGTTTTGCACCAAACAACAAACCCTTGGTTTGTCCTTCTCGATTTTTTCCAACTGCCAAATCTGCGAAGCGTTTAGCAACTTCGAGGGTACCATCCGAGGAGCTGTCGTCAACAACTATTATTTCGTGTAAACTATTTTGAAGTGTTAACCTAATTCTACAAATTAGCTCCTCAACATTTTCTTTTTCGTTCCACGTGGTTGTAACTACTGATATGCCTTGAACTAATTTGGCATTGAGGCTCATGATAGCCAAATAGATTTTAGTTATTATAAGCTATTTTGGCAAATTGTTACAAATTGGAAACCTGTTTTTTTATAGAAATTATTCAGTTTTTTCCAGCTCAAGAGTTTTCATAGCCATATTCCAATCGAAAACAACATCGCAATATTAAAATAATCGGAAGGATTGATGTGTTAACAAATTCACAAAATTAGGATAAATTAACTGAGGATGAAAAAATGAGTAAAAGCGATAAACCCCACATTAACCTCATTATCATGGGGCACGTTGACGCCGGAAAATCAACAACAACTGGACATCTACTCTACTTAGCAGGCGCAATCGACGAACGCACAATCAAAGCATTCGAAGAAGAAGCCGAAAAAATGGGCAAAGGCACATTTAAGTTCGCATGGGTTCTCGACAACCTCAAAGAGGAACGAGAAAGAGGTGTCACAATTGACCTTCGATTCCTGCAATTCCAAACCAAGAAATATAACTATACTGTCATCGATGCGCCAGGTCACAGAGACTTCGTCAAAAACATGATTACAGGCGCAAGCCAAGCAGATGCTGCTGTTCTTTTTGCTTCATCTAAAAAAGGTGAGTTTGAAGCAGGTATCGGAGCTGGCGGCCAGACACGAGAGCACGCTTTCTTGGCTTTCACTTTAGGTATTCGCCAAGTAATTGTTGCAGTTAACAAAATGGATGACATATCTACAAACTATAGCAAAGAAAGGTACGAAGAGATAAAGAACGAAGTTTCAAGAATGCTACGCATGGTCGGCTTCAAGATTGAGAAAATTAACTTTATTCCAGTTTCAGGATGGACAGGCGAAAACCTGATCAAGAAAAGCGACAAGATGCCCTGGTATACTGGTCCAACCTTGATGGAAGCGTTCGACATGCTAGAAGTCCCAGCTAAACCTACTAACAAACCCTTACGCGTTCCAATACAAGATGTATACAGCATCACAGGCATCGGAACAGTCCCAGTAGGAAGAGTAGAAACAGGCACCCTCAAACCAGGTCAAAACCTCATCTTCATGCCATCAAACAAAACAGCTGAAGTCAAATCTATCGAAATGCACCACACACAAATCCCAATCGCAGAACCAGGCGACAACATAGGAATAAACGTTCGAGGCATTTCAAAAACTGATGTCCACCGCGGAGACGTAGCAGGCCCAGTTGACAACCCACCAACCGTTGCAAAAGAATTCATCGGACAAATCATCGTCATCTACCACCCAACAGCCATCGCAGCAGGATATACACCAGTACTACACTACCACACAGGACAAATCGCAGTAAAATTCACCGAACTCATAAAGAAAATTGACCCACGCACAGGACAAGTATCAGAAGAGCACCCAAGCTACCTAAAAACAGGAGACGCAGCATGGGTACGAATGGAACCACTTCACCCAATTGCAATCGAAACCTTCACTGAATTCCCAGAACTCGGTCGATTCGCAATCCGAGACATGGGTACCACCGTCGCAGCAGGCGCAGTTAAAGAAATTACCAAAAAGGGACCATAAACCCCTTCTCTTTATTTTTTGTTTAATTTCTGAAGCTACATTTTAGCGAATAATTCATTATATTTTAAAATAAACTGGATTTAATGCGTTGTTTTACCACAGGAATAATTGCGTTTTTTGCTTTTTGTTATTGTGTTGTAACAATCACAAGTATTTTTATGGTATGAAGCAAGTGGCTAAAGTAAAGGTGTGACTGCATGAATTATCAAAATGGCTCAACCTGTTTAACAAAAAAGGTTTCAGCAAAAGGTGAAGAGATGCTGACGGTTGTATGTCTGAAAGACGTGCCATTGGAAGTTAGGCGCAAAGAAGCCAAAAAACCCCTATTCCTAACTAGGTATGAATAAAAAAGCCTTAGAACAAACTATTCATTTTTAGTTTTCTCAATCTATATCAAATATTTTTTGTTTATGAATTGTATGTTTTACTGTTTTGGGTTGCACAAGCAAAATAAACATCAAGTTCTGGTTACCTATGCAGAGTTGACAGTATGTCTGGCACTGAAACGTTGGTTCCTTTCATCGGTGAGAAAAAGAAGCCCGGCGAAGAGCCAACCATAATTGTGGATAGCCGCGAGGCAAGTAGCGCTGAAAAAATCGTGAAAGGCTTACTCGAGAAGGGCGCGAGCGTCAAGACTGAAATGCTTGAGAAAGGCGACTATATTCTTTCTGACCAGTGCGCGGTTGAACGCAAAACTGTCAATGACTTTGTTTACACATTAACCCGAAGGTACCTTTTCGAACAACTCTTTAGGCTAAAGGATGTTTACCCAAAATCGCTCATCGTACTCGAAGGCTATATGCCCATTGTCTTCAAGTACAGCAACATTTCGCCCCAAGCAATATGGGGAGCCATGTTTAACCTTGCAAAAAACGGCATCGCTATAGTCAGCACTTCTTCATATAAGGAAACTGTTGATTTTCTCTATACCGCTGCTAAGCAGGAACAAATCGTTGAAAAAAGAAGCGCAGTGGTACATGCTTTTAAAAAATGCGACACTCTCTCTGATGCTCAAGTGTTTTTCGTCGCAAGTTTACCTAGCATTGGACGCGAAAAAGCAACGGCTATACTGGATTCTTACCAAACCCCCTTGAACGCCTTAATCAATGTGGATGACTGGGAGAAGGCAGTTCATGGTCTGGGTCCCGTGATAACTAATCGGGTGAAGGATGTTTTAAGCACTCCGTATAAGGATAAGAGCTGCGAAGAGACAAAGCCTTAGTTTTTTGACATTTTAAAATTAGAGTCAAATTCGTTTCTACAAATGATCTTAGAGCTAACGAGTGAACAACTAACATAAAAGTTCTCATCAGCATATTTTTTAAAATAGAAGTCAACCGCTAAAGTTTAAAGCCAAGCCAACATTTATGTAAGAACCCACCAAAAAACACCAACAAAACAAGGTGTTGAAGGGGCCGTCGGCTAGTTTGGTCCAGGCTTGTAGCCTCGGGCGCTATAGACCCCGGTTCAAATCCGGGCGGCCCCACCAAGTAACTTTCAGACGTAAATCCTGCTTTTCCAGTAATGTGGGTGTTAGTTAACAGTCACAACAGCTTATATCGGCTGAAACGACACTGAACTATAGTTTTTCAAATTGAATGTTAAAGGAGAATAAGAACTATGTCAAAAATGCAAAGTGCTGAGGCGCATCATGAGCAACTTGTCAAGGGCCTTTATGAACAGATGAAGCCAATTCTGGATAAGTCTGAGCAACCCATATTCATCTACCTGGATGATAACCACAAAGCATGCAACGACAAGCTTGCATCTATGTTAGGTTTCTCATCACCAAAAGAATGGGCAGCCGAGCAGGGGTTTCTCGAAGTTTACGTAGCCGAGAAAAGTCGTGAAACGCTTTCTTCAGCATACTGGAATGCTATAGAAAAAATGGTGGCTTCAACAATTCAGTTAACTTGGATGAAGAAAGATGGATCATTAATCGACTCAACGATGATAATGGTTCCAATGTTCTTCGAAGGGCACCTTTTTGCTGTTCACTTCGTCACGAAAACCGGAAACAAGTGATCCGGACCGTTTTTTTAATTTTATTGCTGTTTTAGTTTTCCCATACCGACAAGCTGGATGGCTTAAGAATATTCGAGGAAATAAAATAGCACTCACTGTCAAGTAATAAACTTAGATTATTTTGACTTACGAAATCTTTAATGTACAAAAGGTCATCGCTATTGACATCGTTTTGCTCAAAAGTTAAAACAATACCATCTTTTAAAGTATCGAGCATTTTTATATCTAAACTGCTGCTTGCCGCAATTTTTCTCTTAAACACCATAGCCTCAAATATCTTCAATTTTCCTTTCACCTATCCAAATTTAGCTGCTCACTGAGCCAAAAATATCTGGACAGGTGAATGCAAACTTGGGTTACACTACCCAATGGACTTAACCTCTCTTAAGCCTTCGTGTAAAAATATCTTAGTTTAACTAGTGATTTATTAGAGTTAACTAAGAGTCAGGTTTTATTCAGCAAAGATCCAGCAATTGAAAAATCAGATTTGGACAAATTGATTGGTAATGTAACTGTAAATGTTGTCCCTTTTTCAGTAGCGCTCTCAACGGCAATTTTCCCCCTATGGGCCTCCACAATGCGCTTACAAATTGCTAGACCCATTCCCATTCCTTTTGCCTTAGAGGTTACGAGAGGCGAAAAAAGCTTGGGCAAAATATCTTTAGGTATTCCAATTCCAGAATCAGCGAAGGCTAATTCTACATAGTCATTATTAATGGAGCTCTGTATTTGGAGACTGCCTTTTTCGGGTGTGGCTTCTATCGCGTTTTTAATTAGACTGACGCAGACGTTTTCTATTCTAGATGCATCCAGAAACATTGTTACATCATCGTTAATTTGGTTTATTACCTGTATACGGTCTGGAACTTGGACCCTAGACAGTGCATGCATTACAAGCGACTTAGGCGTACATTGCTCAGGCTGCAAAATCAGTTCACTTGAATAATCCACCAAACTTGAAACAATTCGATTTGAATCTTCAACTGCCACAGCCATTATTTCTAAAATCTTTCCCTTCTCCGATTCGGTGAGCCGTTCACTTTTCTTCTTCAAAATGTAAAGACCGTTTTTGATGCCTGCCAAAGGATTACGCAGGTCATGCCCTATCTGTCCAGCTAGTTCGCCAATGGAGGCAAGTCTTTCTGTTTTAACAAGCCTTTCCTCCATTTTTTTATGTTCAGTAATATCGTGAATAATGCATGCCATGCCTATTGCTCGTCCAGTTTTGCTTTTGACAACGGATCCTGAAAAGAGAACGTTTCGTGTTTCTTTCGATTTCGTTTGGAAAATTAATTCATGGTTTCTTATTATTTTTTTCTCTGCTAATTCATTTAGGGTTTTCTCAAAAATGTTTTCTTGTTTTTCCGCGCACAATTTGGTAATAGATTCGTCAATCAATTCTTTTTCTGAATATCCAACGAAATTAACTAAGCGGTCGTTCACTTTAAGTATTTTTGCCTTCATATCTGCAAGAATTAGCGAGTCAGGCATTGTAGAAAGAATGTTGTCAGCAGCTAGAGCTGCGTCAAAAGTGAACAAATCATATTTGACAATTGCGTATGCTACAAAAATACTGAAAAAAAATGTAGCAACGATTCCCAAATTTGGAATATCTGCGTTGAATGAGCGTAAAATCATGTTGGTGAATATGAAGGCGGCAATAGGAATAGCGAATCCAATTGTCACAAACTTTCTTCGTTGTCTTTGTGAAGAGTCTTTTGATTTGCGGTAGAATCTGAAGCATAAAACAAACGCTAAAATCGGTAAAAGTGCTGTCCAAATGGTAGACAATACGTAAATCCATGTTCCTGAAGCTACATCGTTGTAACCCCAACTCTCCAATATAGGGGGCGCATTTATGAAATTAGAAAATAGGTCAATAAGCCAAAGTGACACGGCGGGTAAATACAAAATTAAATAGTTGAGCTTATTTTTTAGCCACTTACTTTCGGTAAAAACCAATGCGAAATTTAATACAAGCGCTACGAAAAAAGGCCAGATTGTTCCCATCTTATGCCAGAGAAAAGCACTTTCAACGTTGTTTGACGTCCACATCATATACGTAGTAAAAGAATAGATGAATGTCGCAAGGCTTGTCAAAAAAAAGATTTTGTTAAGGGTCGTTTTTCTGTTAATTGAATAAACTAGGATACCTAATGAAAGGCAGCTGATGCTTGCGAATAGCGAAAGCAAAACAAAGATATTCATGGATGCTTTTCCGTGTTTATGATTGCGGCTTCTCGAATTTTAGAGCGTAATCTCGAAACCCGATTGACTGATTCCATAGGTTAAAGTTAAGTTCTAAAATCGGATATAAAACATATGACTTACTAATCTGAATCTATTTTCTTTTAAAAGAATCTATCGAAAACGAGTCGCTATTTATTTCCTCTCTCTCTTTGTGTAATTTTTTAGAATGCTGCATTTAATGTTTCTTTTTCGGGGAAGATCGAGGTTTATTCTCTTTTTAAGTTTCGAATTATGAATACCGAATGTTCGTTATCCACAGCTTTTATTGACTCTTAGATTTTTCATAAGCGCTCGAGATCCCCTCATTTGTCAAAACACCCACTATTTTCGCATGATTTTCCCTATCAACCACTGGGATGAGATCAATTTTTTCCCTAATTATGATCTTATTCGCCTCAAGAATTGACTCATCCTCAAAGACAAATATGCTCTTCAAAGGCATCTGCTCAACCCTAAGAGCGCTACGCTCTTCAGGCTTAACTTTCATTAACTCATTCCAAATAATTATTCCTTGTAAAACGCCCTCTTTTTCGACTAAAGCGTCGTGATAACGGTTTTTGAACATCACTTCTAAAGCTTCAGTGAGGCTTTGTTGCGGGTTTACGGAGCCTATTTCGGATTGCATGACATCTTTAACGCGTACGCCCGCCAAAGTTGTTGAGATTATTGTTTGTTCTGCTTCTTCACTAGCCCCGATGTAAACAAAAATTCCCACTAAAATTAGCAGGAAATAGCTCGGAATCAGGAAACCTAAAACGACCATGACGATGCCGAATATTTTTCCAATGTAAACAGCATATCTTGTTGCGTCCGAATACTTCATCCGTTCAGCCAGTAACGCTCGGAAGACTCTGCCGCCATCCATGGGGAAAGCTGGAATGAGGTTGAATAACCCAAGGAAAATGTTTAATGTTGCAAGGTCAAAGAGCAAGTTTCCCGTTACGCCAAAGGCAACGATTTTGGAAATGAGTTGCGGCGAAATTGCTAAGCTTACAATAAGTAAAGTCACTCCAAAAACTAAGCTGGTGAGCGGTCCAGCAACTGCCATACGCCACTCTTGCGAAGGATTATCTGGGATTTCCTCAATCTCAGAAACGCCACCAATCGGATACAAGATTATTTTTCGAACTTTAATTCCATAATGCCTTGCGATGATTGAATGCGCAAGTTCATGGAAAACTACGAATAGAAACAGGAACAGTATTATGAAAAATAAGTAAAACTGAGGGTAAGATAGGACGAAAACTGCAGCTATCAAAAGAATGAACGTGATGTGCAGTTCTATAGGAATGCCCCAGACGGAGCCTATCTTAAAAGAATATCTCATAAATTAGATTGGGGACGGTTGGCTTTTTAAAGTTTCGACGGCAAATGATAGGAGCCTAAACAAGGGCTTTTTTATGAAAGGAACGAAGGGATAGTTCCAAAAATTATTAAAACAATTCATAATATGAAGGCTGAATAGCTAAAGTTTGCTTGATAGGGCAAGAATCAAAAATTGAAATATTAAATGGAGCAAGGGGATTTAATAAGAAAGTCTTAGGTTTAATCGTTGTCGTTTTGATTGTTTGTGCCTTAGTGGCTGCTTTTTTTGGTGAGTCTTCATTAGCTTCCCAGCAACTACCGACGGGAGCTACGGATTTTATTGTCAGCGCAAAAAGCGGTTGTCTACGATTCTTAAACAGTTCAGTGCCAACGATTTACGTGCCATTTACGATTGTTGCAACTGAGAATTGGCAATTAACAATAAACTGCACGAAAATGCCAGGATAAGCAAGTAGTTATTCCTACTTATACTTATACAAAGGCTATTAAAACGGCGGAACAAACCACACCCGCACATCAAGCGATCTGTACCCAATTCGAAGCAACATAATAAACGCGAATTTCGAAATACACACCAAAACTCCATACGTACAACTTTCGGCGAATCTTCACAACAAAGCTACACAGTGTTCTTTGTGGTATCACCAGGCAGAAAACAGGCAACATTCCATGTAACAGTCAAACAATTGTAATCTCCATTAGCCTTGTTTTTTTGTTTGTAGGTAGTCAAGGAAAAAAAGTAATCTGCAATATGGTTATATAATTGAGCAATCTAGCTTACTTGAGGTTTGTTGGCTTGTCTGAACTTATTTGGAATAAACCTGTTTTATGTATTTTTAAAGAACGGGAAACTAAACCTGAAATTGACCCGTTTGTTGTTGTTAAAGCAAAAAAATTAACCATTACCAAGAACGTGGACTCTAAATACTCTGGAAGTATTGCAGATTTCTTTACGCTCATGGGCGATGCCGACTACCTAACAACCAAAGAAGGCGAAACGGACCATTACGTTATGTGCTGGTTCGATGATACTGAAACTGATATGACCAAGGATTTGAGGCGTTTGCGAGGTGTAAAGTTTAGCGGGAAAGTTAACTGTATTCTCAACGATGGTGGCAAGAGAACCTATAATGCTACTTTCGAGGCCGAACACGCCAAACTAAAGTAATCTTCAGCTCAACTTTTGATCAATTGCTCAAGAATTGATCGATTAGCCAACGGCTTTACCATGCATTAAAACTATCTGACATGTGGGGTTAACGGTGGATTTCGCAGTTTTTTTAAACTCACTCTTAAATATAACTGAATAAACTTCTATGGGTAAGGTCTTCCACCATGGTAGAGCAAAAATTGAGTGCTACTCTAATTACTGGTAGAACAATTGATCAAGGCGTAGGAAAAGAGATGGGGAAAGGTTCCAAAGAATACTTTGATAGCAGTTCGGTCTGTTTTATAGATAAGTCTGACATGCTAAAACTGGGTATAAAAAGTGGGTCAAACGTTCAGGTGACATCCAAGTATGGTTCTGTCATCGTTAAAGCGGTAAAATTTCCAAGCGGAATCACACCTGGAATGGTTTTTATACCATGTGGTTTATGGGCAAACGCAATATGCGGCGACGAAACTTTCGGCATGGGTATGCCTATGTTTAAAGGGTTCCCAGTTGAAGTTACAGCTGCCCCAAATGAAGCTGTGTTAACTCTCGATGAGCTTCTAATGAAAGAATATGGTAGGTAAATTGTCATGACTGAAACAAAATCTGTTGTTTGTCCAATATGCGGTTGCTTATGTGACGACTTAGAAGTTACTGTGGAAAACAACGAAATTGTAAAAATGAAGAATGGCTGTGCACAATGTGAAGCCAAAATGGTTCACGGTTACAAAAGCGACGAAAGAATTCTGAAACCAATGATACGAAAAGATGGCAAGTTAGTTCCTGTCTCCATGGATGAAGCCGTCCACAAAGCAGCTCAAATTCTCACCGACGCAAAGTATCCGCTTTTATTCGGCTGGAGCAGCTCAACCAGTGAAGCGCAGCGAGTGGGTGTAGAATTAGCGGAAGAATTAGGCTCAGCATTGGATAACTGTTGCAGCGTTTGCCACGGACCATCGGTTATGGCTGAACAAGAAATTGGTATCCCTTCATGTACTCTTGGGCAAATCAGACACCGTGCAGACCTAGTAATTTACTGGGCATGTGACCCTTGGGCTTCACACCCAAGACATCTTGAAAGATACACCAGTTTTACTGATGGTCGCTTTGAAGGCAGTGAATGGAAGAATTACATGCAAAAGTTGAAGGGCGAGGCAGGCATGAAAAAAGTGGAAGCTGCTGAAAAACTATTAATGGGTAGCACTATTCCTGCATTTCGTCCAAAAGTATGTGCTATTGATTCTCCAACCGCTCCGCCTCAAACAATGCAGAAAGATGGGCGAAAACTAATTGTTGTTGATGTCAGAAAAACCATAACAGCCGAGGCAGCTGATTATTTCCTTCAGGTAGAACCAAACAAAGATTATGAAATAATTGACTCCATGAGATGTTTGGTGGCTGACCAAGAACTTGATGTTGACAAGGTTGGTGGTGTTCCAGTTGATTACCTAAAAGAAGTAACGGACGCAATGGTAAATTGCGATTTCGGCGTTATCTTCTTTGGTCTAGGCTTAACTCAAAGCGCAGGCAGATTCAGAAACATTGAAATCGCAATCGCACTAACACGTGACCTTAACAGAAAAACCAAGTTTGTAATATCGCCTATGCGTGGGCATTTCAACGTTACGGGCGCAAACGTGGTTTTCGCTTGGCAAACTGGCTATCCATATGCAATTGATTTCTCACAAGGCTATCCACAATTCAACCCTGGAGAATACACAGCAGTTGATTTGCTCAGACGCGGCGACAACGATGCGACCCTAGTTATTTCATCAGATCCAGGTGCAAACTTTCCTAAGGCATCAATGCAAAATATGATGAAGCACCCAATAATCACCATCAACCCAGACATGAATGCTATCTCTAGGCTTGGCGATGTGGTGTTTCCAACACAGTGGTGCGGTATAGAATATGAGGGCACCGCTTACCGAATGGATCTGGTGCCAATAATGCTTCGCAAAGTTGTTGAGCCGCCAAAAGGTGTTCTAAACGACGAAGAACTATTAAAGAAAATACTAGACGAAGTTCGAGCAATCAAAGCAAAGAATCCAGAAACAGAGACTAAAGCCGAACTTAAAGCACGCAATAAACTGGCACCTAGGATCGAAATTAAACAAAGAAAGAAAACAAAAAAAGCGGAGGTTGCTTAAATGGCTGAGTTACTAATAAAAAACGGCTTCGTCTTTGACCCTATTAACAAGATTAACGGGGAAAAAATGGATATAGCCATCAAAGACGGCAAAATCGTCCACAAAGTTAGAAGCAAAGCCCAAGTAATTGATGCCTCAGGCTTGACTGTCATGCCGGGCGGCGTTGACATTCATACGCACATTGCAGGTGGAGAAGTTAACACTGGCAGAGTAATTCGCCCTGATGACCATGTTAAAGATGTAGAGCGCAAAACAGTCATGACTCGCAGCGGTACTGGCTACTCAATTCCTTCCACTTTCACTACTGGTTACCGTTATTCTCGTATGGGCTATACAACCGTTATGAATCCATCAATGGCGCCACTGCAGGCTAAACATACACATGAAGAACTAAATGACATACCCTTGCTTGACAAAGCTACTTATCCGCTTTTAGGCGACTGGTGGTTTGTTTTAGAAAACCTATCTAAAGGCAAAGTTGAAGAATGCGCTAAACATGTTGCTTGGATGTTGGATATAACCAAGGGGTATGCAATAAAAATCGTTAACCCGGGAGGCTTGGAATCTTGGGGTTTCGGACACAACGTCCACAGCATCGACGACCAAGTAGCAAACTTCTGCATCTCCCCACGCGAAATAATGTGTGGCTTGGCCAAAGTCAATGCACTACTTAATCTGCCTCATTCGATACATCTTCACACTAACAACCTTGGATTGCCTGGCAACTACACCACCACGCTTGATTCAATGAAGGCGCTAGAAAGCGTACCTTACAATGGCAAACCTGTTGGCCACATTACTCACTTGCAGTTCGCGAGCTTCGCAGGTGACAGCTGGGCACACTTTAATTCAGCATCAGAAGAAATTTCAAATTATATTAACGCGCACAACCACTTGACTTTTGACATGGGCCAAGTTATATTTACAGACACCACAACAATGACTGCTGACGGGCCATTCGAGTTTTCGCTCTATGAGTTAGGTGGCCACAACAAATGGGTCAACAGCGACGTTGAAACAGAAACCAGCGGCGGAATAATACCCTTCCACTACAAGAAAAACAGCCCAGTGAATGCATTACAATGGTCCATCGGATTGGAATTGGCTCTACTCATCAAGGATCCCTGGAAAATGTTCATGACAACAGACCACCCCAACGGCGGACCCTTTTTTGCTTACCCAAGAGTTCTCGCTTGGCTTTACAGCAAGAAAGCGCGTGAAGCAACCTTAAAACATTGTAACAAGAAAGCTCAGAAAAAGAGTCTGCTCCCAACAATCGATCGTGAAATGTCACTCTACGAAATAGCAATCATGACTCGGGCAGGACAAGCAAAAGCTTTGGGCCTTTCAAATAAAGGTCATCTTGGAGTTGGTGCAGATGCAGATGTTGCTATCTATAGTATAAACCCTGAAAAACTCGATATAGCCCAAAACTTCAAGATTGCACGCAAGGCTTTCAAACATTCAGCATACACCATTAAGGACGGCAAAATCGTCGTTAAAGACGGTGAAGTCGTAAACAACACCACACCCGGTAGAACCATGTGGCTAGATGTCCAAACCAAAGATCCATGCGTAATCGACGAGGAAATGAGACGCAAATTCAAGCAGTATTGGACAGTTGAATATGACAATTACCCAGTCTTCGACCATTATCTGAGGGTTCCAGAAAAATTAACCATAAAGGCAAGTGTCTAAAATGATAATCCTGATCCCCAAGAGAAAATTTGAGGTTCCAGTTCAAGCAGCATGCATCAGTCCCGATGTATTCAAAGGTAAAGACACAGCTGAAATAGCAAACCTGCCCGTTACCGAAGGAAACCGCAACGTAAAACTCGGTGACCTTTTCGAAATCCAAGAAGACAACCTCGAAACACCGTACATAACCATAAACGGAGATGCAGGCAAAGTCAAACGAATCGGATCTGCAATGAAAACCGGCGAAATCCTCGTCAACGGCGACGCAGGAATGCACACAGGCGAAAAAATGACCGGCGGCAAAATCACAATTAACGGCAATATAGGGGGTTGGTCAGGGTCCGACATGAAAGGCGGCTTAATTGAAGTCCATGGAGACGCAGGCGACTACTTAGCTTCCCCATATCGCGGCACAAGTACAGGAATGAAAGGAGGCGTAATAACTATTGACGGTAAAGTTGGAAGCGACTCTGGATGCTACTTACATGGCGGTGTTCTCAAAATCAAGGGTGGAGCGGGCAGGTATCTGGGTTACCATATGAGTGACGGAGCAATTTTGGTCGATAAGGAAGTTGATATCCGCCCTGGTGCATGTATGACTGGCGGCAAAATCGTTATCACAGGAACAGTTGAAGAGGTAATGCCAACCTTCACGATCGATAACGTTAAACCCAAAGTAAAAATCGATGATACAACCTCGGTGGCGGGACCGTTCTATGTGTTTCTTGGTGACTTAGCAGAGCACGGCACAGGCAAAATCTTCGTTTCCAAAGCTAACAACCCCCAAATGAAATCCTACGAAAAATACCTCTAATTTTATTGTTTGGGCTTTTGCCCACTTTTGCTTCATTCTTACGCTTAACTGATATGATTTATCGGTGCTAATAAAGCCGAATACCTTATGAACATGGCTGGTTCAAAATCAACAAGCAAGAGTGAAATAGTATGCGTCAAGTTGACATGACTAGGCTTGACTTATCGACGGGAAAAGCAGAAAAAACTAAAGATTGTGTTGCAGAAGAGGTTCCTCTCCAAATCACCTTAAACACAGTATATTCGTTCATTATTTGGTGTTCGCCGTCGCAATTCAAGGAACTCGCGGTTGGTTACTTGCTCTCTGAAGATATTTTGAGGTCAGTGGATGAAATTCAAGAGTTGACGTCTGACGAAGCTCAGATTAGTTGCCAAATCAAGCTAAAGGCAAGCGTGGACCTAGATGAACGCATGAAAAACTCGCGTCGAAGCACCCGCATTATTCCGTTGATTAAAGCCAGCACCTCAGCATACCAACATGACGAAAAAATCCCCAAAGTAAAATCCAAGCTCGCAATTAAAGCCCAAACAATCCTTAATGCCCTTAACCAAATTAACAGTCTTGCCAAAGGCTTCAAAGAAACCGGCGGACTCCATGACTCAGCCATCTTCAAAGAAGACGGCTCAATAGTGGCTTTCTCCGAAGACGTGGGGCGGCACAATACAGTTGACAAAGTTATAGGTGCCGCATCCCTCAGCAAAGTGAATTTTAGCGAATGCTTCATGATAATAACGGGGCGCGTTCCAGGTGACATGATTTACAAGGCAGCAAAAGTCGGCTTGCCCATTGTGGCTTCTGTGGCAGCGGTCCTCAACTCAGGGATTTCGTCGGCGGAGAAAGCCAATATTGCTCTAGTAGGGTTTGTGCGTGGGAAACGCATGAACGTTTACACTGGAGCCGAAAGGATAATTCTGAAGGCGCCCAACCATGAATAGACCTGACATTAAACGCTTACCCAAACGCGCCAATCCAATAGATGCTCAAAAACAACTCCTTGAGGCAATACACTCAAACGTTATGTCAAGCGAAAAGGTGCCGTTGCAGGATGCCTTGGGCAGAGTCTTAGCGCAAGACGCAGTTTCAAACATGAACATTCCTGACTACGACAAAACCTTCATAGACGGCTACGCAATCAACACAGCCGACACCAAAGACGCCTCAACAACAAAACCCGCCGTATTCAAAATCGTCGGAAAACTGTTCCCAGCAGACTACCCAACCGAATTAAAAGTTTCTCACGGCGAAGCTATCTACGTTGCATGCGGCGCACCCATCCCCCAGGGCGCATCAGCGACCGTGAAGGTTGAAGAAACCCGCCTAAAAGAAGACAAAATCGAAGTAATCCGCGAAATCCAACTTTGTGAAGGGATAATTCCGTTTGGAGACGACATGAAAAAAGGCGATTTGATACTCAAAAAGGGGAAGGTTCTAAGACCCCAAGACATCGGGGTGCTTGCCCCGATTGGATTTTTTGAGGCTGAAGTGGTTAAGAAACCAAAAATCGCCATACTGTCAGGCGGCGACGAACTCATAAAGCAATGTGACAAAAACCCCAAGAAAATCGCTAATAATTATGCTCTTGTCGTTGCTGGTTTAGCTTCTGAACTTGGCGCCGAAGCGGAAATAGAGGGAATTATGCCTGATTCCTTAGACAAAGTCACCGCGAAAATCTCTGAAGCCCTCGCTAAAGCAGATGTTGTTGTTACGATTGGCGGCTCCTCAGTTGGCGTTAAAGATTTTGTTCCAGACGCTGTTAATGCTCTTGGAAAGCCAGGCGTGATTGTGCAGGGCGTCTCACTGCGTCCAGGCGCAATCTCAGGTTTCGGCATAGTCGACGGCAAACCCGTGGTTATGCTGCCAGGACACATCGGTTCATGCATCGCTGGATTCTACCTTTTCGTGGCGCCCTTAATCTGCCGCCTGCTCGGCTATGAAGCCGATGGATTGCTTCCGAAACTGACTGCTGAGTTAGCGGAGGATTTGGAGACTGGTCCACAATTCCGTTTCCAGCTAACCCATCTCAAACGTGAAGAGGGCAAACTCTTAGCTGAACAAGTTGAAGGAGGCTCCAGCGCCCTAACGACCATTGTCAAATCCAATGGGTACACAATCGTGCCACCCCATACGATGCTGGCAAAAGGTAGCAAAGTTGAAGTTTACTTATTTGGAAAACTCGAGCTTTCCCAAATCGGAGCTTAAGCGACGTTACGTGAGTACCTGTGTGCCTGGCTTTGTTTTCCCATAGCCCATGACTCGCACCAAGCTTTATCTGCCCATGCCCGCTCAGCCAAAAGCAGACAGAGGTTACTCTCGTAAATGTCGGCTTCAGCTTCGTAGTTCTTTGCTGCACGTAGATATGCTTCTTTGCCCTGAAGGTCCAATACCGACACCGATTCAGATTCCGATTGTTTGTGTGACAGAGTTAACAAAGCCTCCCCAAGGTTTTCTTTAGTTAACGCAGCCCAGAAAAACGAGCCGCAAACCTCAAAGTTACTCGCGCAAAAAGCAAAAATTCTCTGCGCATCCAAAACTTTGCCATCATGGAACATTTTAGCGCCCTCTCGAAGAAGCCACAAATCAGAAATCGATAACACCCCCAAGCTCAACTTCACGTTTTCTGTAACTGCTCCATGGGAACGGCGCGTTTGGAGCCGATTTAAGTCTTCTCGGGAGTTTATGTTTATGAAGCTTCTAAGTTGTGGGTCAAGATTTTTTATTTGTTTAACTGGGGAAACAAGCAGGGTTTTGCTGGCGCCTCTTGGAATATCGTCGGACCGCGGTCGCCTAAGCATACAAAGGGTCTCTGCTATTTCCAGGGCAGCTTGCCGTTCAAGCACCATCATAAGGGTTTCCAGCCTTCCGTTGGGCCACATTGGAACAGTCACTTCAAACCCCTCTGCCGCCACATTAAACAGGTACTCGGCGACTTTCGGCTCCAGAAAAGGCATGTCACAGGGCAAAGTCAGGCAAAAGTCAGCTTGAAGAGACTTTAATCCCGACATAATTGCCAAGTTGGGTCCGCTTACATGGCTGATTTTCTCGTCAACAACAATCTTAACCTTTGAAAGAGCATTTCTGTCTAAAATTTTAGTGTACACTGCGCTGCGTTCTTCATCGTTCACGCACACCGCAACTTCGTCAACGACGCCTTGAAAGTTTTGGACAGCGCGAATCAACAGTGGTTTTCCATCGAGCTCAACGAGGGCTTTATCCTGCCAATCTTCGCCCTTGGATTGGAACCTGCGGGCTTTTCCCCCTGCCAAAATCAATGCAGCCCGATTAACCATGCCGTTTCCTCAATCAGATTTCTTCTGCTCTAATTGATTCTTGATTAATTTAACTAGCAGCTGCCCATCTTCAGGAACTTTGACGACGGGGATGTTCTTGTAAGTTGGGGTTTCCAATGTTTTGGCAACTATGCCTGCAACAGCTAAAATCGGCTCCACCGTACCCTCCAAGGTTTGGCTAAGTCCAAATTGGTCTTTGGCAGTGACGATTTTGGCAACGTCTTTTCTTTTTGCGATTAAGCTGTGGAAACCTTCGACGAAAATGATGTCTAGTTTCTCATCTTTCAAAAGAGCAGTCATCTGGTCCAAATCTTTAAGTGGCAACTCTGTTTTTTTTATGATAGCTACCTCTTCAGGCGAGACGGCGACGATGGCTTTAGCGCCTGCTTTAGCGTAACGCCACGTGTTGGTGCCTTCCTTATCCATCGTAAAACCTTTATGATGAACATGCTTAATCGAGCCAATCTGGTAGCCCTCAGCCGAAAGCTTCCCAATCAAGTACTCTAACGTAACGGTTTTTCCTGAACCGCTCCTTCCAACCGCTGCAACAACTAAAACCATAAACTTCCACACTCCACTTTTGATTCAACCGTTTCAGCTTTTATAAATTACCTCAACCTTTCCTTATTTCGCATGTTTTTTCATATTTGGATCCTAATTGAAACTCATTGCAGTAACCTATAGAGGGTAGGTCGCGAATGACATTTTCAGCTGCCATCAAAATGCTTCTGCACGATGAGTTATTCATTGTTATCCTCCGCAAACACGTTTAAAGCGTCAGCAGCAAAATCCACGTTTACCCTGTCGCCTAATGTAAGATCTAACTCTTTAACTGCGCTTAAAGGAACCCTGGTCTTTAATGAGAATCCAACATCCAATGTGACCTGAGCGTTTGACCGCATCTGAACCATTTCCGCAACATACCCTTTGATATAATTGATGTCCGCATCTCGTAGGGCGGGTTGGTTTGATTTTGAAAACGATATGCTTTCAGGTTTAATCGTGGCAACAACGTTCTTTCCTAACAGGTCAGGTGCCAAACGAGCCAATAACTTTGTGCCGCACGCGTCAATTTCCATCAGTTTGCCCCGCGCCTTAACTGCCTTGCCTTTAAATGCATTAAGCCCAAGAAACGACGCAACATACTTTGAAGAAGGCTTATCAAAAAGCTCAGCACCGCAACCAATCTGTTCAATACGTCCGTTGCCCATCACGGCTATCCGATCTGACATTATGAATGCTTCAGACAAATTATGGGTAACATAAACGACGGTGATTTTGAGTTTCTGCAAATAATTCTTTAGCTCCAACCTAAAAGATTCCCTAAGCTGCGGGTCAACGGCTGAGACGGGTTCATCTAAAAGCAGCACCTGCGGCTCCGTAGCCAGCGACCTCGCCAACGCGGTTCGCTGTTTTTGTCCACCGCTGAGTTGATGGGGATAAAACCTTGCGTATTCATGGAGCCCCACAAAGTCAAGCATGTTCTCCGTTCTCTTCTTTACTTCGTGTTTGGGCAAATGCATTGCCTTTAAGCCGTAGGCTACGTTGTCTTGGACGCGCATGTGGGGAAAAAGCGAGGTGGTTTGGAAGACGTAGCCGACTTTGCGTTCAGAGGGTTGGAGGTAAACCTTTTTGGATCCGTTTTTGCCGTTGACTAAGACGCCGTTAATGTAGATGTTGCCTTGGTCAGGTTTAGTTAAGCCAGAGAGGGCATTTAGAAGAGTTGTTTTTCCACATCCATTGGGGCCAAGCAGAGTCACGATTTCGTTGGCTTTAACCTCGAGGTTGAGGTTTTCTATTACTTTTTTTTCGCCAAATGACTTGGTGACTGCTTCGATTTTTATCATTTTTTGTTCCCGAACCTTTTCTGTTCAAGCAGCTTGATGATTATGAGGATGCTGAAGGCTATGACGATTAAAATGATGGATAGCGTAACCCCTGCTAAAGGATGGTCTGAATACAATAGCGTGTAAATCGCCAAGGGCATCGTCTGAGTTATTCCCTGTAGGTTTCCTGCAAACATGAGTGTTGCGCCAAACTCGCCCATTGCACGTGCCCAAGTCATCATAGTTCCAGTGATGATTGCGCGAATAGTTAGCGGTAAAGAAACTGTGAAGAAAACCCTAAGACGCGAATCTGACAAGATTTTTGCGCTGTTAATTACGTCGCGGTCCATGTTTTCAAACCCCGTTTTCGCAGACCTCAAAAGAAAAGGCGATGCAACAAAGACTTCAGCTATTATAACCGCGATTGTGTATCCTGGGATAACAAACCCAAACATGTTCAGCAACGGACCCAACAGTCCCTTTGGAGCGAAAGCAAAAAGCAAGGCAACACCAGCAACGGCGGGTGGCAGAACAAATGGCAAATCGATTACCGTGTCGATAATTGCTTTACCTGGGAATTTTCTTGTTGCCATAAAATAGGCGGTGGGAACAGCCAAAACGAAGACAATGAGGGTGGCAATTGCCGAGGTGAATAAGCTGAGCTTTATGGCATCTATGATTTGTGAATTTTGCAGTTGAGAGCTGAGTTGGCTTGGCTCGATTCTTAGAAAAACCGCCAAGATGGGTAAGGCTACGAAAAGAAAGTATGTTAGAACGATGAGCCCCAGAATCACCAATATGATTTTGTTCGAAAGCGAATTGCTGATTTTATGTTTCATCGTTTTTTTACCGTTTGATTAGTTAAAAAAGGTGGGTAAGTTCTTAATATGCACTTTTACGAGTTGAATCCGAATTGCGTTAGTAGTGCTTGTCCCTGTGTGCTTGACCAGTAGTCCATGAATTTTTGTGCTGGATCTGAATTAGCGACTTGTTTTACGATTCCTATGCCATATGTACCCTGTGCGTTTACGGATGCAGGTATTGGCATGAACTGTACTTGAGCACTTGTCATGTTGCCCCAGACGGCGTCAGAAACAAATACTACTCCTGCGTCAGCTGTGCCAACGTTAAGCGAAACAGCTCCAACAACTTGTTCAACAGTGAGTTGATAGTTTACTACGTTTTGATGTACGGTGGCGTTATAGTTTACGTAAGAGCCATTGCTAACATATGCCGCATTGCCTACCTTGCCCCAAGTTTGGTCAATTTTCCAGACAAGTTGTGTTTGTGTATGAGCCTGAAGGTATTGATGGGTCTGCCAGCACTAATTTTACGCCAGGTTTAGCTAAGTCTGCCATGCGATGTTATGCCTTTCGGGTTGCCTTGTGCGATTATTACTTCAAGGCTGTTTGAGGTGAAATTTACATAATTATTGTTGTACAAAAGACCCGAGCTGTTAAGTTGTTTTGTCCATTTTTGGTCCGCGGACATGAAGACATCACATGGGGAACCTGCAACGATTTGCGTGTAGAGTGCGCTTGATGAGTCAGAGTTTATTATTAAGTGGATGTTGTTTGCTTTTTCGAAGTCGGAGGACATATTCTGTATAACGTGGACTAAGCTTGAGGCTATGTCAACTCGAAGGTCTACAGGTACATGTGTTGGGGTTGCTGTTGGCGAGTTGGTTGGTGAGATAGTTGGTGTTGCTGTTGGGTGGAAAGTAGCTGTGGGTGATGTCGTGGGTGTTGCAGTGACTGCTGGGGTGGGAGAAACACTTGGCGACGGTGAAGGCGGGGGCGTTGGTGTAGGTGTTGTGTTGGGGGCGAATGTTCCATTGTATACTATGTAAGCCGCGGCTGATGCCAACACTATTAGTATTATCAATGCTATTGCGATAAGTTTGTTAACCATGTTAAACCACGTCCGATGTTATCAGTCAGTAACATCGAGCCGTATAAACGTTCCCAAACCAAAACAATCAAACAACAAGATAGAGCAAAAAATGAGCTAAGCTGTACGTACATTTCAAGGCATTTTTTTCAATACAGCACCGAGCTCTGCTTGAGCATTCCGATAACGCTTAACCAAATCCTTCCCAAAATCCGTAACCCGCGAAGACCCCCCACCCTTTGCGCCGCCACGAACCCGAGTAACCAACGGTTCACCCAACCGTTCCTCAGCCAAAGTTAACCTATGAAGAGCGTATCTATAGGACATCTCTAGATGGTTGGCGGCTTCCAGGATGGAGTGATGGTTGTCTATTTCTTCGAGGAGTTCGGCTAAACCGTTGCCGAAGACTGCTTCGCCTTTCTGGTTTACCATCCAAAGTTTGGTTTCAAAGCGCAGGGAGCACATTTTGGATCACTGCTTGTTAGTGGGTGAGAGGGAAATTAAGCTTAATGCTTAGAAAAATGGGGTTTTGTTGTTGGGGCTTTTTGTGGTGGTTTGTTGGGGACGTTATGTTTGGTGAGTAATAACGCTTTTATAGTGCGTGCTACTTTCGAAGTATATATTGTATATACGCTCCAGATTTGTATTGGCTGTATGTACACAGCAAGGTTATGGAGGAAACTAAAATGCCCAACACCCACAAACAAAAACAAACAAACCAACTACCTGGCACACACAAAATCATAGACAAGCATGAAATAGCCTCAAAAACAATGCTCCTGCGAATCTACGCCCCAGAAATCGCCGCCAAAGCCAAGCCAGGACAATTCGTCACAGTATTGGCAGACAAGAAAAGCGAAAGAATCCCATTAACAATAGTCGACTGGGACATCAAGACAGGCGAAATATCGCTTATTTTCCAAGAAATCGGCTATTCAACCCAAAAAATTGGGTGTCTCATGGTGGGCGACGAATTATTTAACATCACGGGTCCTTTAGGCAATCCGAGTGAAATAAAGAATTATGGAAATGTAGCTGTTGTCTGCGGTGGTGTTGGTACGGCAGCGGCGTATCCTATCGCGAGAGCTTTGAAGGCAGCGGGAAATAAAGTAACATCTATAATTGGCGCTCGAAATGCGGATCTGTTAATTTTACTAGATGAGATGGAAGGTGTGTCAGATGAATGTTACATTTCGACTGACGATGGTTCAAAGGGACAGAAAGGCTTCGTCACCGACGTTTTAAAAATGTTAATTGCGCGGGAACGGTTTGATGTGGTTTTCGCGATTGGTCCCACCGTGATGATGAGTGCCATCGCTGAGGTAACTCGACCCTTCGCCATCAAAACCATTGTCAGTTTGAATTCAATAATGGTTTGCGGCATAGGCTTGTGCGGTGCCTGCCGAGTATCCATTGACAACGCAACTCGATTCGCCTGCATTGAAGGCCCCGAGTTTGATGCTCACCAAGTGAACTTTAAAGAACTGATCCAGCGGCTCAGAAGTTACACGAAAGAAGAAAAGTTGGCGTTGGATTTCCATAAAGAATACGGCGACTTGTGCGAATGCCAGAAACATCAAACAGTAATGGTTGTAAACGGTCCTGAGATGAGAACACCCATAAAAAGGGCATTAACACTTTCTTCCCGAAGCACTGGCTAATTCTGAAAGTTTTTATTCCGTTATCTTTGGTCGTCTATAGCTTCGGGGTTCGGTGCTTTAAAGGCTCGGTTTACTGCTATCTCTGCGATGCTAAAGGCGCAATGGGAAATTCTTTTTATGTTGTCGCGTATTGAGCAGATGCCGCATACTAATTCAGCGTTTTTTGGTGGACCAGTAAACGATTTCGAAGCTATGTCCATTTCTACTTTTTCCATTTTTTGTTTGTATTTCATTATTTCAACAGCGGCGGCTACATCTTTGGAGAAGAATGCTGAGACTGCTCGAACGTAAAGTTCTGCAACTTCTGTGCCTGCAGAAATCATGAGAGCTAAAACGTCGTCTGGGATCTTTTGTTTGGTGCCGTTGAGCATTATTATGTGGCGTGCAATGTCGGCGGCATAGTCTGAGGCGTATTCCATGCGATAAACAAGCATTTGATGGTCCATGCAGTCTAAGGGGTCCACGTGCAATTCATTGGCCAAAGTTGGGTCTTGGGCAGCGTTTCGTAGAATTCGTAGGATGAAGAATGCGAAGTGGTCAACGTCGTCATCTAGTGCGTGAACGGACTTTGCTAACTCGATGTCCGCGTTTTTTAGAGTGTTGATGACATCCTCACACATTGAACGCGAAATCAGGTGCATGCGTTGAATTGCCTGCTCCAACGAAGCTTTCGATTCATCCATAAGGTTTTGGATATATACACATTTTGAGTCGGCCTCCATGACCCTCATGTATAGTCTTCCTGCTATGTTGCGGATTGCTTTGGTCTGGGGCACGGTGAAAATTTTCTCGGAAGTGAGCGTTATGCCTGAGTACCCGTTTAGGAAGGCGCCAAGGATTTTTTGGGTTATTAGGATTTCTTCTTCATTTTGGCTCACGCTTAAGGTGATTTCTTTTGACTCAGCTTTTTTGAAGGTGCTTGGGTGAATGACTAGCGAGCGGTCGCGTTGTATGTTGAAGGAGACAGCGTCGCCTTTTTCTAAGTTGTTTAGCTGCATCCATTCTTTGGGAAGAGATATAACCAGTGAGGATTTGCCTAACGACATGATTTTGCGTTCCATTCTCTTCCCTTGCCATTTAAGGTATTAACAGTTAATACGCGGCATTGACAATATATATTATACTAAAAAAACTGGGATTCTATAAAACTGCAATGCAACAGTTTTTGGGTTATGCCTCGATAACCTTGACGTTTTTGAGGATGTTTACGTTTCCAACGCCTTTTGTGACGTATCCGACTTCGAAATGCTTGACTTTCCGCTTATCGAGTTCGTTTAGCAAGTCATCCGTGTTCTCTTTTGCTACAGCGATGAGCATTCCGCCTGCCGTCTCCTTTGCTTCACCCTGTAGCAAGGGGTAACCGAAAATTTCCGTTAAAACTGGTGTGCCGCGAATCACCGCTAACTGGTCAATAATGATGTCAACTTTGCCCAGAACCGCCATGTTGGCAGCGTGACCTTTCAACCCAAAACCTGTCACATCCGTGGCTGCGTGGACAGGAACCTTCTGCATAGCTTCCGCAACGGGTTTGTTTGAGGTAATCATTCCTTCAACGGCTTCAGCAACAGCTGCCTCAATTAATTCTTCGGGAACCTGTTTGAGGAGTTCTTTTCCTTCTTCTTCTTTCCGTAAGCGATAAGCTGCCATCGCAGGCGCAATCCCGAGAGGCTTAGTCAAAAACAACCTGTCACCTACCTGTGCCCCTTTGGTGTAAACGATTTTTTCTATTTCACTAACGCCGGTTGCGGCGCCGCCGATGATTGGCCAAGGATTCCTAATGGTGTGTCCGCCAACTACAGGTGCACCCATCTCACGGCAAAAATCTCCAAACCCCTTAAGCATCCCAATAGCCAACTCGTCGGGCATGTTCTCAGGAAACGCCATAATCGATAGAACGCTGACAATGTTTGTAACTGCTAAAGCGTAAATGTCGCTTGTTACATTGCTGCCTGCGATTCTCCCTTGAATTTCAGGTTCGTCGACCATGGGTGTGAAAAAATCAAGTGTGTTCAGGACGGCAAGGTTGTCGGTGATTTTGACGACGCTGGAGTTTTCCCATGGACCAGCCAACACATCCTCACTGAAAGTCTCTGTTAATCCTGCTTTGTTGAGCAATCCGTCTAACTGATACTGCGGAAGCTTGCAACTACAACCGTGAACTGGAACAACTTTTGTTAAACGATAATTCAACTTCTTTTCTCCTAAACTTTTTTATGCCTATCGTTTTTTTATTATTATTCGAAATTCATTCTCTGACTTAGATGCCTCAACTATTTCATGTCCGTTATTTTTAACCCAACGTTGGATGTTATCAAACTCCAATTCACCCCCACCATCAACCTCTAATAACTGGCCGACAGCCATGCTCGCCAGCTTGCGCTTAGTAAATGCTACAGGCAAGGGGCACATTTGACCCTTTACATCCAACTTTTCAGTTTCCAAAAATAGTCACTAGAACACTATTACTTTTTCACTATTAACTGTCCACTCAACAAGTTCATGTACAGTCGCAATTTTTACCCCATCGAACAAATCCGCCTGGGTTAACCCACGTGCTTCAACACAGACCACGCAAGCTTTGACTTCTACACCGCCTTGAATTAAATTTTCCAGATTTTGACCATAGTTAATTAAGCCTTGAGCAGGTTTTTGCCCTTTCTTTGCGAGGTAGACGCCGTTTTCGAATAGCCAGATTTTTACTTTGTGGCCTTCGATGTCGCAGGTTGCGGCAAATCTTAGAGCTGACATTGCGCGTTCTTTAGCGTATGGGGCTTCATTTATTATTAATGTGAATGTCACCAAACTTTCACAACCTCAATTTTACTGATAGTTCTTATTAAAAAAACTGATATAAGGTTTTTCTAAATCAAAAAGCAAATATCATATAAACAAACATTCTAGAAACATGCCGGGGTACAATACTTTGGAAACCATTCGTCTCGATTACCTCAACACATTCCTCACGGTCGCCAAAACGCACAGCTTCTCAGTGGCAGCCAAAGAGCTTAAAACAAGCCAAGGTACAGTCAGCCACCACGTAGCCGCATTAGAATCATACTTTGACGCAGAACTCTTCAAACGAACAGCAAACGGAGTAGAGGTAACAGATGAAGGAGCCACACTAAAAGAAACCGCCGAAAAAATACTCCAACAAGCCCAAGAAGCAAAAACCAAAATATCATCCTCCAAAAGCATATTATCAGGAACCATAAAAATCGCCGCAAGCACTATACCCGGAGAACACATAATCCCCAGCTTAATCGATGAATTCCAAAAAAAATATCCAGAAGTAAAATTCAAGATAAGCGCTGAAGACAGCCTAAACAGCTTAACCAGTCTTCAAGCCAACAACGCTGATTTTGCTGCAGTTGGCACCTTGAAAGGATTTGAAGAAAAATTTGATTTTCTGCAAATTGGCGAAGACCAATTAGTTCTCATTGTACCCTGCAACCACGAGTTGGCCAAGAATAACACAGCTAAACTAAAAGAAATCCTCGCGTACCCATTCGTTAACCGTGAAGAGACTTCTGGGACAAGAAAAGAAATTGATGGCTTATTAGAAAAAAACAATATCAACCCCCAAAAGTTGAAGTTAGCGTTGGAACTCGGAAGCACCGAATCAGTAATAACGGCGGTTTCAGAAGGTAGGGGTATTAGCATAATCTCCTCAATAGCCGCTACAAAAGCCCAAGCAGCCGGTTTAATAAAAATAGTTACAATTGACGAATCAAAAAAACCAAGAAAACTCTACATTGCAAGGCCTAAAAAACCTCTCCTTAAAACTTTTGAGGCTTTCTGGGAATTCTGCAAAAACTACAGATTCAAAAACGAAGCCGTCTCCTGTCCAAAAGATTAGCATTTTTTATATCCATATTGTTTCTACCTCGGAGATGAGTTTTTACCCAATTTTGGTTTTTTAAGAAAGATTTAGAGAAACCTAAGTATTCCAATCTGTAAAATCTGCTCTCATTTTTAGTTATTTCAAATTTGCATATTTTTTCCTAAACCCGCCTTAAACGTCTATTTTTTTTGCAGGAAAGTGTTGTTTTTCTTCTTTCAAAGGCTTTAGGATCTCAGTTGCTTAACAGCAATGCTTGATAACTCGAGCGAAACCAGAAACAGGCGCCAGAGAAGAAGCAACAGCAACAACAGCAGCAACTTAAATCTGCGGATCAACTGTTGCTTCTTTCAGAATTAGACCAAATATGCTAACTTGCTCTGGGAAGGTTTTGTTGGTTTGATCTCACAGGAGATAGAGAAGTTGTTGTTGTGACTGCATTCTGCAAACGGGTTGCAATCACTTTCAGACTTCATATTAACTTGTTAAGTTTACTATTTACAGAAAGACGAGATTTACCCAAAACTTGAGAAATACTACAGATGCAGTTTAACTCAGAAAACAACAACGGTGCAATGCCACTTATTGTTGTTCTATCAATTAGTAGAAGTAAACCCGCAACAGTAGAAGAAGAAGTACAAATTTGCTAACCTTCTTCTTCTTTTAACAACAAAAGGACAATAGGAACTGCTTTTGGGCTTGCACTATTAGTTTAGACTACTCTGTGTCTTCCTCAAGTTTGACCCAGATTTTTCCAGACTCAACTTTCCATTCAAACGTAGTTAACTTCATCGCCGGCTCTTCCTCGTATTCGCCAGTTTCCAAGCTGAAACGCCAATCGTGGCAAGGGCAAATAATAACCAAACCGTCAAGTGTTCCGCCCGAGAAACCGCAGCCCTGGTGGGGACAACGGTTGTCTATAGCGAAAATTTGTCCCTGTTGTTTAATGAATAAAACTGGTGTGCCTTCAATCGTGGCCAATTTCATTTTGCCTTCCTGTAAGTCTTTTTCTTCCAAAACTGGCACAAATCCATCTGTATTTTCCATTTATGTTGCCTCCAATAAATCTTAAATTAATTATAGGTATGGTACATTTAGAACTTGCTCTAATCCTTTTAGATATAACTGTCGTTTTAGGTAACAGAATTATGGAGATAGAGGTGTTTTTTGACATCGACAGAAAGCTAAATTGTTTCTTCTTAACTTTGCATTCAAGCGTTTCATAAAGTAGTTGACATAGCAAGCGTAAGAATAATATATCTAATCCTTGAATGATGTGAGCACTGAAGGTGCCGTTGCTATCAAAAGCAAAATCAGTACCATTGGCTATGTTAATCGAATCCAAGAAAACATTATGAGTATCAAAAGGAAAGAGCTGGCACCGCTCTACGATGCTTTAAGCGCTGCTGATTGTGTCATCTGTGGGGGTTCTGGCCGATCACTTTATTCTTTAAATGCTGCTATGAGCCAAATTGCTCTTAGTCAAGCAGGTTGGCGAAACAAAGTTGTCCTAACACCCGATGATCCAGGTTTTCCAGGCAAAAGTATGTACGACGCTGCAGCCGATTTGGAACGTCGCTACAAAAAAACCCTGCTTCTTATGAACTCGGGAAGCGGCTACTCTGATGACCCTTTAGTTATGGCTCAGGACCTAGCCAAATATATTGACGAAAAAAAATCCACACATTTCTCTATGGGTCTCTTCACATCCGCTGTATCATCACCGTTGGCTGAAGTTACCAGCAAATACGGCAATGTGGTTCAGCTTAAAGGACGAGGCAAATCCAAGCCAGGCACTGAATACGCTGAAACTGGAATGATGGGCGACATTTTTGAACTTGGAACGCTTGAACTTCTAAACAGCATGATAGAAGCCATCTTCCGCAACCTCGAAGTCGGCGACGTCTTCCGTTTATGTGAAGAGGAATTTGAGAAAGTCGGCGACATGATAGACGCCAATGTTAACTCAGAAACCTACAGTCAACTCGTCGACATTATGGAAAAACGGACAAATGTATTCCTCGGTGGAAAAGGTACAGGAAACGAAATTGCAAAAATGACCGGTGTCCGGCTCTTCCACATAAAGAGTTTCCTTGGCGATAACGTTTACATTACAAGAGGCGTCAACACACCTCATCCAAGAGCGGGTGACCTAGAAATTTTGCTTTCGTTCTCAGGTGAGACGCGACCAGTCATCATATGGGCAGATGTGCTCAAGAAGTTTGGCGGAACAGTTTTCGCAATAACAGGCAATAAAGACTCGACGTTAGCTAAAAAAGCAGATCTTAAAATCATATTGCCTGAAGAAGTGAAGCCGAGCACTCCAAGACGCTTCTACACTCGTGCAGCATATGTTTTAAGTCCGTTGCCAGTGAAGCTTGCGGAAAGACTAGGAGAAAGAGGACTCAACTTGCCCGAGTACATCATTAGTTGGTACCACTCAGTAACACAATAAACGCTAATTAGAAGTTAGTCTCGAGAACTTAGCTTACTGGTTTTTCAACCAAAACGGCTTGCTGAATAGAAAATCACTTAAAAACTCGGCGAAGTTCCCCTTTTCCTCGTACACATCAAGCACTTCTTCGTTAACGATTACTTTGAGATTCTTCTGCATTGCTTTTGCAATTAAATCAGCTATGCCAGCATTTTTGCCTCCATCTGCAAGTTTATCTTTGAGAAGAACAACTGCGTCGGCATTTTTGCGAGGCAAATCAACCAGCCATCGTCCATCCTCTATGTACGGTCCAGAAATAACGCGTTCATTGCTGCCGTATTTAGAAAGATACTTTTCACATTCGGCGTCCCGTTCGAGGGGCGGGCCGAGATGCTTTTTGACGTGGGGCAGAACTTGTTGCTCTAACTCGAACATAAATACGCTCTGGGATTTCTCGTTGCTCCAAACTGCATCTTTTAGAACCTTAAAATCGTTTATTTCGATGAGTGTACGCAGTGAACGTTTCGATCTGTAGAGTTGCCCCCATAGTACATCGGGGACAGCATTCAACTCACCAATAACCAAGAATACTATGGAAGAACCGCGACTTTCAAGTTTATTTTTTAATGCTTCCGAGGATAAAACCGCGGGTTTAGGCGGATAAAAGAAATCTTCCGAAGGATTTTTCAGGAATGCTCTTGTTGCGCCAACGAAAGAGTAGAGTTTTTGCGGTTGAACAGCTGAGGCTACATTTCGTCCTTTATCGACTGGATCTACAATAACCAATGGTTCTGGAAAAAGAAGTGCTATTTCATTTTCTCTATCCTTGTAGGCGCCTTCAATATCAATTACAACCCGCCGACTATATTGAGCAAAGGCATGTATAGTTTCTGAGAAAGAGCCGTACTTTATAATTAAGAGCTCGCAGAGATAACCACTGAAACCGCCCACTTTTATCTCCGCACCGTAAACATTAATCCCCTGCATGAACTTTTTAAGAAGCCTCACTTCACCGAGCAACTCTTTGCCTAACTTCTTTTTGATGTAATCGGTGTGGAAAGGCGTTCTGTCCGTGGCACTCTGCCATTCACCACGCTTAGCATCATAACAAGGGACGATGTCTACTTTGTAACCTTGCACAAATATTTGGAGGTAAGGATGTTCAGCAAAACGTTCTATCTGCTCCGCTTTTCCAGCGGCTTTTTTAGCAATTCTTAAACCCACATCTCCAAGGTTTTTGCGAGGTATAGCTGTGGGAAGTCGCATGAAGATGTCGATGTCCGGATTTTCGCCAAGCCAAGTGTCTTTGGCGACGGAGCCTTCAACACGTACAACTGCGTTTATGCCTTCGTCTTGACAAGCTAACGCTATTTTCTGTTCAAGTTCGCGGCTTAACGCTTCAATCTTGATGTATTCCTCTTTTTTTGGCGTAATTTTTTCTAAAATCCGCTTTGATAACGCCTTTAGTTCGTTTTCCATAGTTTATCATTAGGGACAATATTCTTTGAGCGTTGAGTATGCAGGACCTTTTGGTGAAAGCTGGCTTTTCTTCAGCCTCAAACAATCCGCTCTAATAATCCCAAAGTCATAATTGGCTTGCTTTGTTACTAAATCGACCAACCGTTGCTTATTGGCACCGGACCGGACACGTGCAATTGTTAGGTGTGGGGTAAACCCGTTGGGGTCTGGCGCGAAACCTAATTCGTGGATTTGGGGTTCCAATTGCTCAAAGATGCTTTTGAGCTGTTCCGCTCCATCAGTTATCCCTGCCCAAACCACCCGCGGATAATTGAGGGTTGGAAATACTCCTAATCCTGATAATTGAATATTGAAAGGGCTAAACTTTACATTTTTCATAATTCCATAAACTCTATCTACCATTTCAGGGCTAATTCCGCCCAGGAAACGAAGTGTGATATGAATGTTTTTGGGTTCAACAAGTTTCAAGTCGGCGTTAGTTTGAATTAACATTTTTTGCGCAGCGGCAAGCCTGTTCAAAACATTGTCGTTTTTCATGTCGAAAGCGATGAAACTTCTAATTTGTGGTTCTGGTTCTGACATATTGCATCTTCTAGTAATTTTAACACATAACCATCATAAATGCTTTTTAATTAAGGATGCTGCTATAAAACCAAAAAAAGGTAAGTTAACGTGAACAGTGACAAACTTGTAATTGGTTTATCTGGGATGCCTGGTTCAGGAAAATCTTTGGTTGTTGACGCAGCACGCGAATTGGGTTACGATATTGTTGTGATGGGCGATGTGGTTAGGCAGGAAACATTAAAGCGTGGCTGGGAGTTGACTCCACAAAACGTTGGAAAAGTCATGCTTGAGCTGCGACAAGAAGGTGGGAATTACGTGATCGCTCAAAAATGCATCCCAAAAATAGAAGAACAAACCCGCTCTAAAGTCCTAATAGACGGATTAAGAAGCCTCTATGAAGCTGACATCTTCAAAGAGCATTTCGCCAAATTTAGTCTTGTCGCCGTTCACACTTCTCCAGAAACACGCTTTAATCGGCTCTCCAAACGTCGCCGAAGTGATGACCCCATGGAATGGAAAGTCTTCAATGAACGCGATATGCGTGAACTTGGCGTTGGTCTGGGAAATGTTATAGCGATGGCTCAGGAACTGATAGTGAACGATAATAGCATCGAGCATGTTAAAGCTAAAGTGAAAGAATCTTTAATGAGGATTGAAGAGACATGGCTGAAGTAACAGTTTTCGTTGAGACAGAAATTAACCCCACCGAAAACGAAGATAACGTTAAAGCAGCAATCAACAACGTCTTGGGCAATGCAACCGTAACTATAAAGCCCTCAATCAAAGGAAGCACGTTAACGGCAATAGCTAAAGGACAAGATTCCCTCATTAAACTTCGCAACCTAATGCGTAACGATAGAATCCGCGACGCATCAAGAAAACTGCTATTCAAATCAATTAAAGGAAACATGATTTCTTTTTGTTTAAACAAACAAGTAGCTTTTGCAGGGCATGTTTCTTTTTCTGAGGAAACTGCAGAGTCGCCATTAGGTGCAATAAGGTTCAATATTGAATCTGATAATACAGAGCAGCTTATCGATTGGTTGGCAGAAAAAACTTAAGAAGGATACATTTTGGCTGAGAGGGCACTAGTGACCAAAAGTGGGGCGGTTTTGCTAGGTGACAATGTTGCCTGCGACGCCCACGACGCATCAAGACCACTACGCGTTGTTACACATGCGCACGCAGACCACCTATACGGTTTGCGCAGTAGTTTAAAGCGTTGCGAGAAGGTTTTGATGACAAAAGCCACCAGAGACCTTACACAAACGCTTAACGAGTCACTTAAACTCAAAGATGCCCCAACTGTAAAAACCTTGGAATATGGTAAAGTCCTCAAGTATCGCGATGAGAAAATAAGCTTCATAAAAGCAGACCATATCCTGGGTGCAGCTCAAGTTCTAGTTGAGGATGCAGGCGGCATACGAATTGTCTGGACGGGAGATTTCCGATTGGACGGTACACCAGTGGTCGATTGTGATGTTTTAGTTGTTGAAGCAACCTACGGAAGTCCATCCTGCAGACGCAATTTTGACGTTGACGTCCGCGAACTCTTGGTTAATATGATCGAGAAACGATTGCGTGGCGGCACTGTTTACGTGTTTGGTTATCATGGAAAACTCCAAGAAGTTATGCAGATTCTGCGAAATGCAGATGTTGAGGTGCCATTTGTTATGCCTGAACGTGTCTATGAAGTTACGAAGGTTTGTGAACACCACGGCATGCGTTTAGGTTGTTTGTCACTTTCCACCGATAATGAGGGCCATGAACTTTTAGACGGCAACCTGCCTTGTGTCGCTTTCTATCATATGAATTCACGGCAGCAGGTGGGTCTGCGAAATGCACGGATTTGCGTAAGCGGTTGGGAATTCCATTCGCCTTGCCGGCAAATAGGCGACCGAGAACATTTAGTAGCGCTTAGTGATCACTCAGATTTTGACGGGTTAATCGAATATGTTAAGCGCTCTAAGGCAAAGCAAGTTATAACCGACAATTTCCGAAGCAACGGTGACGCGCTAGCTAAGGAAATCAATAAGCGCTTAGGCGTTTCCGCCGTTGCAATGCCCCGAACTAACGGTCAAACCACCCTTTAGCCACAACGTTTTGTTGTAAGGGTTGGTTAAAGTTTAAAAGCAGAAACCCAAACACTCACTTGCAAAGTGACCAAAACATGGCTAAATCATCCGTTATATCAGGCTTCTACAAACTTACTCCAAAAGAGCGATTAGCGATCATAAAAGATTTTGCCGGTTTAACTGACGAAGAAGTTCTTCTACTAGAGAACACAGGTTCTTTGCCATTGGACGTAGCCGACCGTATGGTTGAAAACGTCATTGGCGTTTTTCCAGAACCAATGGGCATTGGCGTAAACTTCCAAGTAAACGGCAAAGACTACCTAATTCCAATGGCTACAGAAGAGCCCAGTGTAATTGCCGCAGCTAGTTATGCAGCCAAGATGGTTCGTGATGGAGGAGGGTTCCACACCAGCAGCACTTCTCCGGTCATGATTGGGCAAATACAACTTGTAAAAATTAAAGACGGCAATGTTGCAAAAAAACAGGTGTTAGATGCCAAAGCCGATCTCCTCAAGAAAGCAAATGATCAAGATCCTGTCCTTAACTCATTTGGGGGAGGCGCCAAAGACTTGGATGCTCGAGTCATCGATACAACCATGGGGCAAATGCTGATTGTGCACTTGTTCGTTGATTGCCGGGATGCAATGGGTGCTAATGCTGTTAATACCATGGCGGAAGCAATTGCACCTGTAATTGAGCAACTTACAGGTGGGCACGTTTATCTCAGAATTATCTCCAACTTAGCCGTAAAACGTCTCGCAAAAGCATGGTGTACTGTACCCAAAGCAGTTCTGGGCGGTGAAGATGTGGTGGACGGAATCGCTTATGCTTCGGCTTTTGCTGCAGCTGACCCTTACCGAGCAGCTACACATAACAAGGGAGCATTAAACGGCATTATCGCTGTGGTTTTAGCGACGGGCAACGATCATCGCGCCATTGAAGCAGGAGCACACGCTTACGCTGCATTTAATGGTCCATACACCAGCATTTCTAAATGGACAAAAAATTCCAACGGTGACCTAGAGGGCTCAATAGAGCTACCGATGGCTGTTGGCTTAATCGGTGGTGCAGTTAAAACCCACCCAATCGCCCGAATTGCCATGAAAATCCTAAACGTTAAATCGGCAAATGAGTTTGGAGAAGTTCTAGCTGCTGTCGGCCTAGCTCAAAACCTTGGAGCACTTCGTGCTTTATCAAATGAGGGTATACAGCGAGGTCACATGTCATTGCATGCTAGAAACATAGCTGTCACCGCAGGAGCAAAAGATCAACTGATAGATTTGGTTGCTGAGCGTATGGTTAAAGAACGTAAAGTCCGCGTTGACAGAGCCAAAGAAATCCTTGAAGAATTAGAAAAAAACAATAAGTAATTTTTGTGGAACTACCACTCCTTCTTCTAGTTTTTTGCCATTTCAACCTGGCTAAAGGTTGCTAAACGCATCCATGAGGGCTAACCCTCTTGGGCATCAGGCGTTTTGATTATAAGAATTAAAGAGGTCTCATTAAAAATTTTATTCGAGAATTATTCTTGCGTCTACTGTTTTTGCTCCTTTTGGATAAGCCATTACAGGGTTTAGATCCAGCTCTTTGATTTCCGGTTGGTCCATTACAAGATGAGAAACTGCGCAAAGGATTCCTACTAAAGCATCGATGTCTGCGGGAGGAGTGTTCCTGTAACCATTCAACAGTGGAAAGGCTTTGAGTTGAGTTATCATTTCTTTGGCATCCTCGACGTTTAGGGGTGCAACTCGGAAGTTTACGTCTTTTAGAAGCTCAACGAAAATGCCGCCTAAGCCAAACATAACTGTTTGTCCAAACTGAGGATCTTTGATTGCTCCCACGATGACTTCAGTTGCCTGTGGAGCCATTTCTTGCACTAGAATGCCGACGATTCTTGCGTCGGCTTTATACTTCTTTACGTTGTCGATTATTTTCTCGTAGCCGCTTGCAACCTCGGCTGCATTTTTCAAGTTAACTAAGACTCCTCCAGCATCCGATTTGTGGATAATGTCTGGAGAAACGATCTTTAAAACAACGGGGTATCCTATTTGGTCAGCGTACGTTGCGGCTTCTTTCTCGCTTTTTGCGAGGTTAAACTTGGTGACTGGGATACAGTATTCGGCGCATATAGTTTTGGCTTCGGTTTCTAAGAGCGCTTTTCTGCCTTCTTTTTTGGCTTGGTTGATGATTTTTGCGGCTTGGTTCAAGGTTTATTCTTCCGGTTAGTTGTTATGTATGTCATGTTTGGTGGGTTTAAAAATCATTTGTTGTGTTCTTGGCTTTTTCTTTTCGGTTTTGCATAATTGCGTTTGGGAAAGATTAAATGAAATAGCCAGAAAAATCCTGGTTTTTTCGAAGGCAAGTTTTTAGTGATAAATCTTCTGATTAATTATTGATTGGTTTTCTTGAGTTGATTGCTTGAAGAACAACACTTTCTGCGAACGGTTTGCTGTTATTCTTTTAGCAAATACTCAAAGTTGGAAGAAGAAAAAATGTGTTGAAAAGAATGATTTTTTCTTCTTTAATCGATGGAGTAGAGCATTCTGAAAGAAGAAGGACCATAATTTCTCCAGGGAGTCGTTTTTCTTCTTCTAACTATGAGGAATGCAACGTAGTGAGGGTTGTTTGTATATGTGTTGTACTGATTAACAATACTGTGTAGTGAGACGTAATACTTAATAGGATTTTGTGTTCCACATAAGTTTTAAGCGACCCATAATGCCAAAACTAAACTTCAAAGAAAAATTCTCAAAATTCAAACAGCATCTTAAAGCAACAAAATCAAGTGCACCAAAGTCCTCAACAAACAACTCAACAAAAGCCAAAAAACTAAAACTACCCAAATTTCCAAAGTTCAATTTTAAAATCAACCTAAATCATAAGAAAGAAAAATCCATAGAACCAAACCAAAAAACATCTTCAGAAAACAATACAACAGAAAAACCCAAAAAATTAAAACAATTCAAATTTCCAAAGTTCAATTTTAAAATCAACCAAAATAATAAAAAAGAAAAACCAACAAAACCAAACCCAAAAACACCTTCAGAAAACAAAACAACTGAAAAACCCAAAAAATTAAAACAATTCAAATTTCCAAAATTAAATTTCAAGATCAATCTGAACCATAAAAAAGAAAAAACAGAAATCCAAACAATTCCCCCGGCCAAAAACTTGGTGAAAAGCGTAAAAATTATCGACAAATACCCACTCTATGAGCCTTTCGCGCAAGTTGCAATAGCTCAAGATCTCAAAACAGGCGAACACAAATACATTCTAGATGAACTCCAGCTTGACCCCATGGAACGCGGTATATACACCCGCATCTTAGAAATCTTGTTGGCCGAAATAGAATCACCTAAAGAAGAAATAACTGACCCGCGAAAGTTTTTCGCTCAAGAAGCGAAAAAAATCGTTGACAAATACCGAATCAGCCTCGGTTGGCTTCCTGACGTTTCTTGGTATAAAATTCTCTATCACGCAGAACGAGATTTGGTTGGATTTGGCAAAATCGATCCATTAATGCGGGACCCTAACATTGAAGACATTTCCTGCGATGGAGTCAATAAGCCAGTTTATGTTTGGCATCGAAACTTTGAGAGCATTGAAACTAATCTTCAGTTTGAAAGCGACGAGGTCCTAGACAATCTTGTAGTTAAACTTGTTCACATGGCGGGCAAACACGTAAGCAGCGCCTTCCCAATCGTTGATGCCTCTCTTCCAGGAAAACACCGCCTTGCTGTTGCTTATCGACGGGAAATTACACCTTTCGGCACTGCCTTCACAATACGAAAATTCCGTGAAGACCCCTACTCAATTATTGACCTCATCAACATCGGCACCTTCACCGAAGAAATGGCCGCTTACCTTTGGGTTTGCCTTGAAAATCGAGCCTCAGTCATGGTTCTCGGTGGAACTGCCGCCGGCAAAACAACCGCTCTGAACGCTTTAGGTTGCCTAATTAAGCCAGGTAGCAAAATTATGACCATCGAAGAAACCGCTGAACTTAACTTATCCCATGAAAACTGGGTCTCACTTATCTCAAGACAAAGCTATGGCTTAGGTGGCAGTACCGTAGGTGAAGTCGCTCTCTTCGATTTGGTCAAGACATGCATGAGACACCGTCCTGACCTAATGATTGTGGGCGAAGTTCGAGGTCAAGAAGCATACGTTCTGTTCCAGGCTTTAGCCACTGGTCACGGTGGCATGTGTACTATGCACGCTGAAAACGTACAATCGGCAGTCAGACGTCTCACCCAAAAACCCATGGACATTTCACCTGCATACATCCCACTTATGAACATTGTAATGTCCGTGCAGAGGGTTCACTTAGTTAAGAATGGTGAAAAGAGAGCTTATCGACGTATTCTCTCCGTAAATGAAATCATTGATTCTGAAACATTTGTCAATCCCTTCAAATGGGACCCAATTAAAGACCAGCAAGCCATCGACTTAGGTTCCAGTTTCCTACTCACGAATATTTCAGAGCGTCTTGGAATAACACGCGATCAACTCATCGAAGAAACGAATCGTCGAGCAGCAGTCCTAAGATGGATGCGCAAAAGCAACATTCGAAGCTACAAGGAAGTCGCCTCAATAATTGCAGAATACTACGCAAGACCCAAAGAATTCTACCGTAAAACCGTAGAAAGTGAGGAGGTTAAATCAGTTGCCGCTTCTAGATAAGTTCGAAGCTTGGTCGTTTCGCCTCTTCGGGCGTTACGCTCCGTATTTCTTAAAAAATGTATTCACCCAAGTTAAAACCACATTGGAAAAGGGAAGGGTAAAGATTTACCCTGAAACCTACATTTCGTTAATGTTCTTTATAGCTCTGCTAACTGTTCCAGTTTCAGTTTTGGCTGGAGTAGTTGCATTAACGTTTGGAATTTTGCCTCTATTGATCTTGGTTCCTCTTCCCCTCTTTGTTATGATGGGCTTTCTTGTAGTACCCATGAACCAAGCAAGTGACAGGTCCTCTGGTTTGGAGCGTGAAATGCCCTTCGCTGCAGCTTACATCAGCGTTATGTCCTCAGGAGGTATAGCGCCATACACTAGCTTCAAACGTTTAACAAAAGTCGACCTCATGCCTGCGATGCGTAAAGAAGCAAGCGACATTATAAAAGATGTAGAAATCTTCGGTGTTGACCCACTTACAGCTCTTGATGTGGCTTCCAAAAAGACGCCCTTAGATATTTTCAAAGATTTCCTAGGCGGTTATGCTTCAACTGTTATTATAGGTGGGGACATTGGACACTACCTTGAACGAAAAGCAGAAGATATTTTCAGAACTCGCGCCCTTCGCGTCAAGGCCGCTGCTGAACGATTGGGTATGTTGCTGGAGACTTTCATAATTGTCATGGTTATGATGTCTTTGTGTTTTTACATTTTGTTCGCAGTAAATGGCATTCAAAGTGGATCAAACGCAAGCTCAGACATTTCACAGTATTCAGGGATACTGTTATACACTTATATTTTCACGCCTATGCTGTCAATGCTTTTCATCTATTTAGCTCACAGTATGCAGCCTAAAACGCCTCTTGTGGATATGCGTCCGTACAAAGTGTTCGGTATTTGTGCTGCCATAGGCATTGTGGTATTCCTGCTATTAACGAATTTCATGGGATTAGTACAACTTCCCCTCTTCACTACTTTGCAATCTTGGGGCGTTGATCTGCCAGTAGCAATTGCAGCTTCACTATTCATTGCTACTGCTCCAGCCGCAATAGTTCACATGCGTTTAAGCAAAGCCAGAAATAGTATGGAGACAGGCGTCGCAAACTTCCTAAGAGACCTAACTGAGGTACGAAAAACGGGGCTATCCCCAGAAAAATGCATCGAAAGCCTATCCAAACGCGACTACGGCACTTTCACCAAAGAACTTAGAAAAATCAGCTCTGAAATCTCTTGGGGGATTCCCATAAAGAAGGTCATGAGTGATTTTCTACATCGGACACGTAGCTGGATGGTGCAAATCGTCATGTTCCTTCTAGTTGAAACCATTGATGTCGGCGGCGGTACAATTCCAATGATTGAATCCTTAGCCAGATTCAACAACCTAACTCAAGAAGTTGAAAAAGAGAAGAAGATGTCAGTTCGACCATACGTAATGATGCCGTACTTAGCTTCAATTCTGCTGGTTGCAACCACAGTAATGATGATGGGCTTAACAACAGGTATCGCCGTCCCAGGCGCGGCTGCAGCTCCTCAAGACAACAGTATGATGCAAACAGTATTCATGTCAGCGGTCATCTTCAACAGCTATCTCATCGGAATCGTTGCAGGAAAAATAAGCGAAGAGTCCATAGGTGCAGGCTTTAAACACGCATCTATCCTCGTGCTAATCTCAGTAATAGCTGCCAAGGTAATTCCACAATTCGTAAAACTCGGATAAGGAGAGATGAAGCACGAGAAATAACCATAGAAGATTGAGGAAAGATGAGAGAGCGGTAAGCCCCGCCATTTCATCTGTCATCTTAACCGCATCTATCATCGTGATGATTCTGGTAGCGATGACTTATGCAAACAACATCTTGGGCCTAAAGATGGCCGAGAACGAGTACAATACAAATAAGCAATTCATGCAAACAACAGGACAACAACTTGACGACATTGCTTGGACAGTTGGTCGAACTCAAACAATCAGTTACTCAAGCAAATATGGCAACATGAGGTTCCAAGAAGTAGCCCTTGATTACACTTTTCAGGTCCATACTAGTTCAGGTTGGAAAACCTTGACCTTGCCAGGAGAGACAGGAATCATACTCTACAACATGCCTACAAGCGCTTACTCAATGGTAAACGGCTACTTTGAACGGATCCCATCTAATGCTAACAGCTCATTTCTGCTATCTGATTCAACATCACCGATAAGTCAAGTTATATGTGAAGAAAAACTGCCCATGAGTGACGGCAGCTACACTCGTATCGCGTTAGTTCCAACAATGAGAGTGCTTACTTCCACAATAACATCAACTGGAACATCAACTAATTACTTTAAGTTCTATCTGCCAAACCTTGAAAACGGCACAAACCTCTACCGCTCCCAATCAATTACATTAACAGGTGATGGCGTTTCGAAAGCAACTCAAAGCGGAGTAGACCAAGTAATTATAACTGTCAGTTTTCCCAAGGCAGCCTCTCTTGGATTTGACTCTTCTTTTTTCAACTTCAAAAGCACAGCCATAACTCTAGACAGCCATTCCACTCCAAAAATGACGCCTAATTCAGTAGTTGAATTCTATGTTGGCAATGTGATAGTGACGATAGGACAGGTTTAGAACATGGAGGTTGAATTGTGCCATCAATAACCATCGAATACATGATTATGGTTCCTGTCTTAATCTTGCAGATTTTCCTTTTCCCCTTAACTGCCTCAGTGATCATGAACACCTACGTGGATTCACGCATGACCATAGAGCTTCAGGAAACAGCAGGACACACTGGGAGTTCAATACAACAACTATACTACACAATTAACCACGCATCAGTCCCTAATGGTACGATGAAAATAACCTTAGATACGCCACCATTAATAGAAGGGCACGCGTATACGACGACTTTAAGCCATCTGACGCAGTCGGAAACGTCTAGCCAAATAATGAATATCACACTTGAACTTATCGGCACTAAAGATCAGGCTTCAACATTAGTAACGCTCGGTCAAAACGTTGACTGGAAAGAAAATTTGGCATTCAACAGCACCGCACATTCACTAAGCATCATCGCTAACAAAACCTCAGATTCCATCTGGCTATCTTTTGGAGGAAGCTAAAGTTTGGCGAGCGCTGCAGTGGACCATATGGTTTCTTTAATAGTATTCATGGCTGCAATCATGATTTTTATTGGGATTTTTAGCCAAAATATGCAGACCGGAATTAATTATGAACGCCATAATGCGTTGTCAACTAAAACGAGTGATCTCTTAGATAACATACTGTTAAATCCAGGTTTACCTCAAAATTGGGGGCAAAGCGATAGTTCAATCGTAGGTTTTGGGTTGCAGGATCCTGATTATTCGCAGTACAAACTGAGTTCTTTTTCTTCCATGCGCTTATATTCTACTCAATCTCCAGTCTATTATAACGGCGCATCCTTCAGTAACATAACAGCCGGATTTGGCGGTTACCTTCTTGCTGCCATCTTCAAATGGCCTCAATTACTCTGTCTGCTTCAAAACTGCTGGGAATAAACGGAACTTACGGATTCCAACTAACTTTAACACCCACTATAAAGGTTTCAATCGAAAAACTATCCGTTACACCATTGCAATTTTCAATTAACGTTGACGGAACAGGTTACCCATTTGCAAATGCACCCATAAGTTATAGCCTTATTTTGGTCAACCAAGATGCAAACGGTTATCCTTCGTATACTATTACAAAAGGCGAATCTACCACTGACGTTGCGGGCTCAACTCAACTAACGTTTCCACAAATCATAAGTGAGGACCAGTCCTACGCGATAATAGTATACTCTTATCTTGATGGACTCCGAGGCGTAGGCTATTACGTTCACGATTCCGCTTCCAGCACCAAAACTAGTAACTCCCTTAGTAGAAAGTTTTCAAAACAATACCATTCTTCTTGTACACGGTGACTCTGTCGGTCAGTACTCACAATCCCGCCCTGCAACCTCTCAATTGAATTATAACGCGTCATTTTTCATATTAGCCGAAGATTATTCCCTGCGACAAGTACAACTGGGAACCCAAAGTTCTGTTGGAAAACTCGTTTATGATTCAATCATTGAAAAGGACTATGCTTCCATAACCCTTCCCAACAACGACGGAATACTGATTGTAGCCTATAAGAGTACTTCAGGGCAGTATGGTGTTGCTTTAATGCCTTGGGGATTGGGATCTTTGGCTTTTCCTTTAACGTTTGGTGGCAACCCAGCAGGGCAAGAATGGGTTGCAACAGACATTCGCCAAGTTATGATTGGTGGCATTGCCTACCAAGCTCAGCTGAGCCTTTGGAACTTGCAGGGATATTCAGGGAGTGGTTAAATGATTCGCACAATCGAAGTCTTGTTTGTAATAATAATTATCGCTGGCGCAGTTCTAGCCACAAGTTACTTTACTGTCCTGCCATCACCAAGAGAAGTTTCGCCCATTAACCTCCGACGCCTCTCCTTCACAACTTTGCAGACACTTGACTCTGATTTTGACTTAAGTCGAGCTGCTTTCGAAACTGACAATGCTACAGTTTGGGGCGGGTTGCAAGTGGCGCTTTCGGCATCTTTGCCATCAAACGTGATTTACAATTTAACAGTGTATGATGTGAACAATGAAGACGGTCAAATTTACAATTACGTAACTTCTCTCTCAAACTCTGCGGTCTTAAGCTCAAGCTCGGATGGTTCAACTTATACGGTTGCTTCTTCGAACGTTACTTTTAATGTTACACCAGAGAAAATAGGTGAAAGCACTGGCGGAACTACACTCTACATTTTGAATTGTAGTGACGCAAACGGGTGGTGGATTACAGGTTATACGGCACAGAGCTTAGCTCAAGACCTATACAACTTGCTATCGCCATACTTTGTCAATACGATAATGGTTCAAAACACAACCCAGCTCCGAAAACTAATTGATAACCAAACAATTTCCGGATTGCCCAACGAAAAAGTGCAAAATGCAGTTGTAATTAATACATTCGGTGAATGCGTTCCAATGCCTCAAGAGTATTATCAAGGTCAATCGCGAGCAAATCAAGGTTATGATTCGAGTGCTCCAAATGGCAATGGTTATGTTAAGTACTGTTACACTTTAGGAAACACCGCTCGAATATACAACTGGACATGGGCCAGCATTGTCGGTTACCCTTTTTACTATGTTAGCAACACCGGCGTTTTCTCCAACGGCCAAAACGGTTGGGGCATTTATGGAATGAAAATGACCGCTCCTGGAGGTTCTAGAGCCTTCCTTCAAGGTTTAGATAATCAATCCTACAACTATGATGAGACTGGTGTCGCTAGTGACGTTGGTGTCGTTACCCTTACGAGCCAAGCCTTTGAGTCATGCAACTATTATGGGATTTACCCCTCATCATATCAAACGTCTACTAGAGCCCTTTCTAATTCTATATTGCAAAGTTATAATCTTACTGTTGGAATTAACATTTTTAATCCTGTAGGATCCAACATTCCCGGTGCGGTATACAATCACATTTTCAGAGGTTCAACGAATATTACCGGATCTCTTTTAGCTTTAGGGCTGACTCGAACACCAGACGTTCGAGTGACGGGTTTAAGTCTTCTGTCATATTATCAGCCTAGATTGTACGCTTCTCAATATACTGCAGAGGGAACTTCACGCGTAGTAATTTTACAATTAGGTTTGGTTGGGAGTGGATAAAATGAATAATAAAGGTCAATTTTCAATAATAGCTGCTTTGCTTGTTGCAATAGTTTTAATTGCTTCAGTTATGGGTGCATACTCTGCAATAAGGTACAGTCCAATTCAACAGCAGCCTCAAATCTTAAGTTCAGTCGATGAAACCAACCAAGCGCTCAAGCAACTTCTGGGCTTCACAGTTGGTTATTATGGTTCAGTTTTGAAAGTAACTGGCAACGTGACTTATGCTCAGCAATTGGCTCACAATTATCTTGACAGCGGCATATCAAATATAGGCTCCATTAAACCAGAATGGGGATTATCGCTGAATAATACTCAGGTAGACCTCAAAGCCAACTGGTATATGAATTATAGTTACAGCCAAGGCACAATGAATGTAACTTATGATTTGAACGGTCTAGGCATCACGGGAGTTAGCTATTCTGCCTCAAGCCGACTTGAGGTTCAAATATCGGATATAAACTCAACAACCCAGGCGCAGTTCAAAATATTAACGGACAACGGTGAACCTCTAATCAACCTCGGAGCAGACAACGTAAAGTTTTTCCAATATTCTTTTGGCAACTTAACGTGGGATTTTTCGATTCCAACTAACATAATTTCCCATGCTGATGGAACATACATAGTTGATCTGCCTTCAGGAGTAGCCGGAAACGCCTACGTGGTTCAAGTAGAAGATACTCGCGGACTCTCAGTTCTTGCTTCGTCATATAGCGAATTTACATCTGCGGTCGCTTGGAACACAACAACATTTAGGCCAGATTTGGGTTACTCTGATAATACCCATTTTGACGTTATTGGGACTCACGGAAATTTCAATGCTCAAAAATCTGCTCCCGACGGGATTTATGACACATTGACCGAAGCAGCTTCCGGCTTTACTCAGGTTCCAAGTTATTCGGCATACTTTAAAACTTATGGTTCGACAACATTAGCTAGCGGTTCGATAAGTAACTTACTATTAAATGATGGAGGATACATGAGTTTTCATGCTTACCCATCTTATTCCGGTACGTATAGCTTTGGTACCAACACAGTTGGTAGTGCTTCAAGTAACTTTAACAATGTTTTAGGATCCAGATTCACAACAGGACCAGGAGGAGGTTTAGCTTGTAATATAAGTGCATATTTGGACTTTACTTCCACAGGCAATATCTTAGGAAATGCTAACACAGGCACTTTAAGCCAAACAATTGAGGGTTCTCTGAAGGGACAAATGTTCACAACCTCAACTTCTCCTGTTATCGCTCAAAGCATCTCGGCATACATAGATTGTACAACGTCCGCTAAAAACATGAAATCTGCTATTTATACATCAAATGGTGCAATAGTTGGTATAACTGAAGAAAAAACTATTCCAGCAAGTCCATCAGCCGCTTGGCAGACTTTTAATCTTGTAGCTCCATTAACTCTAACAGCCTCAACACAATATGTGTTGGTTATCTGGTCTCAATCTGGGTCCGGAAATGCCGATCTTTTCTATTCAAATGGTGGAGGAAACGGTCGGTCGGTAAGCCAAGCTTATGGGAATTGGCTCTCACAGGTGACCTTTTCAACAAATAACCGCCCATACTCCATCTACTGCAACTACCTCAGTGCTTTTAATTCACAAGCAGCAATTTATTCAAACAATGGTCAAACACTAATTGGAACCACGGAAGAAAAAACACTAACTACCGTAAGTGGTTGGGTTACATTCAACTTCATATCTCAACCAACCCTATTAGCTTCCACAAACTACGTCTTGGCAATTGAAACCTCGGATACTGTTAATGTCAAAGTGTACTACAACACTGGTGTTGCAGAGAACTTCGGAGCTTCTGCAAGCTATCCAACATGGCCAACTTTTCTTTCTGACCAGGGTAATCAACGTGCCTATAGTATCAATTGCACTTATTTGATTGCAAACCAATATACTGCCCAGGTTGAGTTATCTGGAAATTCAACAATACCTTTCCCTTGGAACGACATTTCCTGGAATTTAGACAGTTCGGTCTCTATAAATAGTGTAACCGCTACCTACCAGCTTTATAACTCGACAGCTGGACAATACCCCGTCAACGGAGACGGATATATGACTGTTCTATTGGGAAGTGGCGATTTAACTAAATCACAGACCATAAACACCAACCCAGCCAGCTTTTTAAACAGTAGCGGCTACTGGAAAATAATGATTACCGCCAATACATCTACATCAAGCCCCTTCGACCTGAATCTTGACTTTGTGCAATATACTCCCGATGTTACAAATTTTGCTCTTAATCTTCAGGAACAATGGACAAACATTAACGCCACAAACCTTCGACAAGATTTATGTATTAAAACAGGCGCTATGAGCTCTGAGCCTTTGTTAGTGCAATTGTTACAGGGCAATTCATGGCAGAACCTAACTACACTCATCCCCAATTACTTCAACAACGTTTCGTTAGCTCCATATATTAATTCGACGAACCTTACCATCCGCTTTATTGATGGCAACAATGTCACAGACCCCATAGTAGACAGCTGGAACATCGACTCAGTATATATAAAGGATGAACCCGACATCAACTTCCTTGTCAATCAAGGACAATCCACCTTTACGCTTGAGGTCCTACAGAATGGTACGATGAGGTGGCTGGGTCAAAACATGCAAGTCACCACTCAAGACCTGCCAATTCCACCCATACCTGTAAAGGCAATCCACGTAAACCAGACCATAAACGGTGTAAACCAGGAGGTTCCCTTCCAAATTGAAGACTGGGCATCTAACTATCAAATACCATTGGGCTTAACAAGTAATACTACGCTTTTCGGAAACAGACAAATGATTGTTTTCCTCTTAAACAGCAAAGTATCCGATTTCTCGGTTTGGTGGAATGGGAGCGACATTGCAACTCAGACGCCTCTGGCTTTCACCAACAAATACTTCGCCAATGACAACACTGCTACTTCAACCCTTACAAATGGAAATGTTACGTTGCTGATCGGAGGCTTTAACGTCAAGGCAACTGTGACGGGATCCGGGAACTCTAGCACTGCTAATTTCATGAGAATAAACCAGCAAGCTAGCTCGTACGGCGCAGGAGTAGCATATGTTATTCATAATGGTATAGTAAGGGATATTGTGCAACAGGAAGCAGAATGGGGCAACGGTCCAACAGGAAGTCCCAATCTTTACGCTAACATCGTTATTACCCTGCCAGCAAACTCCACTTACTATACCTATAATTTACGAATAATGTTCATCTCTTCATCCCAATCTCGTTCGATAACAGACCTAAACCCAATACAACTCACTACCTCCTTACCATCGGTGCAGTTGCAAACAGAAAACGGCACACTTGCAGGTTCACCCATAATTCAGAACGGTACTGGAACATTCCTTAACTCTACAAGTGGCAACTGGACCCCTCATCACTTTAGCCAGTTTCTCTCAAGCGATGGGAAGGGTGCAGGAATAATGTTTACAGATCAAGCTAACCAGAAACTTTATGCATTCGATGCTTTCCCAGCAAGTACCTCTAAGGGTGCCTTAAGAGCTAGCAATGGATTGCTTGAGTTGTTGCCTGTGAGTTCCTCACAGGTTCAATTTACACACGCCTACGATATTACCTGGCAGGGCGCAGTAGTTACATTTGATAAAACCACTCCAATCTGCAATCTGTATAGCGGAACAACTCCGATGGGACTTTGGATCTTGGCTGAGTATCCGCCGAAGTTAACGGTGACTGCCAAAAGCTAACAACCTCATTGCCCAGCGAAACTGTACGGTTTAGCAATTACCAACATAATCTTATTAGACTAAACCTTCCACAAACTACTCAACAATAGCGAAAGGTGCAATAGCATTCAAACTTTACAAGCAATTCTAATAGGTGCAAGCGTAGCGGTTTCCTTCTCCATTCTGTGTTACGCTTCTTGGAGAGACTACAAAACTCGTGAAGTTAGCAACCGTGTTTGGGCAGTCTACGCTCCTATTGCACTCGGTTTGACGTTAGCTAATTTGCTTTTGTTTGAGCCATCTCAGTTGCCCTTATATGGTTTAAGCGTTGGCATTACCGTGGGTTTAGCGTTTTTGTTGTTTTACGCTGGGGGCTTTGGTGGTGCAGATTCAAAAGCCTTCATGTGCATTGCCCTCGCTTTACCATTTGCTCCTTTAGCGCTGTTCACACCTCTTTTGGCTGGGGCTATATCGCCAACCTCTCAAATTCTATTTCCCTTAACCATCTTCGGTAACGCTGTTCTTTTTGCTGCGGCTTCTGGCATCTATATGATAATTCGAAATGTAGTCTGGCATAGAAAAACCAGAACAGCAATGTTCCCAGGGAATCTCGCATCAGAGTCTATAGGAAAAAAGCTGCTTGTGCTCATAACTGGTTACAAGATGAGTATCTCTAAAGTTAAGGAGAAGTGGCATATTTTCCCAATGGAAGATATCGAAGAAACCGACGGCAACTCAAAACGCAAGTTGGTTGTTGTGCCTCGAGAGGAGGGGCGCGAAAAAATCGTTGAAAATCTATCTAAGGCTTCCGAAGAAGGGAAAATAAATGGTTATGTTTGGGCAACTCCTGGGTTGCCAATGTTGATTTTTGTTACTCTGGGGTTGATTGTTGCTTTAGTTTTTGGGGATTTTGTGTGGTTGCTGGTTAGGCTTGTTTTAGGTGCTTAAGAAGCAGAAATTATTGCAAGATGTTTTTGCTTCGTTTGGAATAAGAAATTGACGCCGTAACCATAGAAATTGAACCAACACCTACGAAAGCAAGGGCAATTCCTCGGTATGGATAAGCTAAACTTAAGCTTAAAGTCGCGCTGCTACTGGGGTCACTCTGGTAGGAATAGAAGAACATTGCTACTGCGAACAAGGTAATTGCAATTGATAACAGGCTGACTTCTGTTTTAAACTTCAAATTTCCTATTCTTCCTTACTCCCCTTAAAGTATTATGAATCCATATTCTAAATCAAAAGGTTATTTTAGCTTTTTGGAAATAAACCCTTAGGAGCCCTGTCATGTCTGTAAGCCAGTGCAAAATGGAATTACAAACTTTTCTTCAACAACCGCAGGTTAGAGAGTGCAAAGCTGTTGTTATGCCTGACTTTTTTCTCGATAGGCTCATAAGCCTTGAGTGGGGTTTTGCCGAGTTTTCTGGGTTGGTTGAAGCTGTGACAAAACGGAAGGGTGGAAGCATTGATGAAATACCCCAAACTGACCAGCCTGGCGGCAACGCCATTAACGTCGCATCAGCCTTAAACCAGTTAGGCATCAAGGTTACGCCCATAGTTTGCACGAGCGAATTTGGTTTACAACAAATCAGGCACTACTTCAAAAACTCACCTATTGACACCTCACATGTACAAACATACGGCAAAGCCTCGATTACAACCGCCTTGGAATTCAGAAACAAAGACGAGAAAACGAACGTTATGCTCCGTGATTTGGGGGCTCTATCAGATTTTGGACCAGCAAACCTTGGGGAAAGTGATTACGCTTTGATTGCAGATGCTGATTATGTGTGTCTCTTCAATTGGGCTGGAACCTCAAAGTTTGGTACCGATCTAGCTCAAGCCGTTTTTGGGCATGCAAAGCAAAGCGGCAAAGGCAAGACTTACTATGATACCGCCGACCCAACCCCAAACGCTAAAGCAATTCCCGATTTGATGGATAAAGTTCTGAAAACTGATAAAATTGATATTTTGAGTTTGAACGAAAATGAAGCAATAACTTATGCAAGTTTGCTTGAGGAAGAGTTGAAGGAGCAAAAAGAACGATTGGGGTTTGCAGAGTTGGCGATGGAGGCGGCGAGAATTTTAGCTAAGCACGTTCCTGCACGGATTGATTTACACACAACTGATTTTTCCGCTACGTTAAAGGGTAGCCGAGAGGTTGTGGTTCCGACTTTTAAGGTGAAGGTTTTGCGTGCTACTGGTGCTGGGGATGCTTGGTGTGCAGGCAACATCTTGGCTGACCATAATGGGCTCTCCGATGAATGCCGGTTGACATTGGCAAACGCTTCTGCTGCCTGTTACCTCTCGGATTCGGATGGACAGCATCCCAACAAGCAAAGAATCGCTAATTTCCTCAGAACGCAACAATAGTGCGATGCCAAATTCTTTTTTAAGCCAACCCGCACACTACCATGCAATAGTAGGTGCAGATTAATGAGTAAACTATTCGGAAGCTCGGGCGTCAGAGGACTTGCAAATGTTGACTTAACCCCAATTTTAGCATGCAAAGTTGCAACTGCTGTTGCCATGTACGCAAATGCAAGGAGGGCTGTGGTTGCTCGGGACACGCGTGTTTCTGGAGAAATGCTTGAAGATGCCTTGGTTTCAGGTTTGGTCTCCGTTGGCACAGATGTTTTGCGTTTAGGAATGATTCCAACGCCTGTTTTGGCTTATGTGGCTAAAGCGTTGGGTGCAGATGTGGGTTTCATGCTTACAGCTTCCCATAATCCTCCGCAATATAACGGTATTAAAGTGTTCAATGCTGACCTATCCTACATTGATGAAGATCAAGATGCTGTGGAAAAAATTGTGACTCAAGGGCTTTTAGTCTTGGCGGATTGGCGAAACCTCGGCAAAGCATCTTCTGCCGACGCTGGCCAGATTTACTTGGATATGGCGCAAAAAGCAGTTTCCCTAAAAAAGCAGTGGAATGTTGTTGTTGATCCTGGATGTGGCGCGGCGTTTGATATTGCTCCAAAAATGCTCAGAGCGCTAGGCTGCAAAGTAACCGCCCTCAATGCTCAACCAGACGGGTTTTTTCCGGCCCGAAAATCTGAACCCACAGTCGAATCCCTGCAAGACCTCGCTAAAACAGTAAAAGCTCTTGGTGCTGACATTGGCATTGCTTTTGATGGCGACGCTGACCGAGTTGCATTCGTGGATGAACATGGAGTTTTTGTTAATTTTGACCGCTCATTGGCTGCTTATGGCGCTTTAGCGCTTAAACGAAGCGGTGGTGGAACCATTGTTACCAACGTTGAAGCGTCAATGTGCGTTGAAACTATGGCAGAGAAATATGGTGGAAAAGTCGTGCGCACCAGGGTTGGTGACATTTATGTTTCTGAAGCTATCAAACGCGACGGAGCAGTTTTCGGTGGAGAACCATGTGGTGCGTGGGTGCATCCTCAACTGCATTTGTGTCCAGATGGTCCGCTTTCTGCAGCCTTGTTTCTTGGCAGGCTCTTGAAGAGGTAAGCCAAGAGCGTTTCTGAGTTTATCGGAGAAGTTCCTGAGTACATTACGATGCGGGAAAATATCGCTTGCAAGAACGAACAAAAATATGAAATAGTTGAAAAACTCGGTACTATTCTAAAAGCAGAGTTTCCAGAGTACAATGATTTTTCAATAGTTGACGGCGTAAGGTTATCCTTGAAGAACGGTTGGTTACTTGTTCGTGCTTCAGGCACTGAACCTCTCATTCGTTTAACGGTGGAAGGCGAATCGCAAACCGTGGCAAAAGATTTAACTCAAAAGGCAACAGGTCTTATTTACAAACAAATCGAGGCACAATAGAGATGAAAGCTGTTCTTTTGGCGGCGGGCGAAGGCGTTAGGCTCATGCCTATTACGGCTAATCGTCCCAAGCACCTGATTAAAGTTGGCGGAAAACCCATTCTGCAATTCTGTTTGGAAGCCGTTAAGAACGCGGGAATAACTGAAGCCATAATCGTTACTCATTACATGAGTGAATCTATCCGCAATTACTTTGGTGATGGCGAAAAACTTGGCTTAAAGTTGAGTTATGTGGAGCAGAAGGCGATTTTAGGCACAGGTAATGCTGCAAGCGAAGCTGAGCCGTATTTGGATAGTGATTTTGTCTTAATTTATGGGGACTTATTGTTTAGTCAGGACTCAGTTAAGCAAGTTTTAGAGCAGTTTAAGAGAAGGAACACTGCAGCAGCTATGGGAGTTGTACCAGTCGACAAACCCGAAAGTTACGGTATAATCGAGAAAGATGTAGAAGGAAAGGTAAAGCGCATTGTAGAAAAACCTGTTGCTGGAAAGGCACCGTCCAACTTGGCTAATGCGGGAGTTTACGTTTTCTCTCGCGAAGTTTTCGATATGATTAAGCGGACTAAAGCTTCTATCCGAGGCGAATGGGAACTCACCGATGCTATTACGATGCTCGCAGAGGAGGGCAAAACAGTTTTGGCAGTACAGCTAAACAAGGACGATTGGTTTGACGTGGGCAGACCTTGGGATCTACTTGATGCGAACGTTTGGGCGCTAAAACGCATGGAGCACAAGGTATTGGGCACAATAGAGCAGGGTGCTCACCTGATAGGTCCAGTCACGGTTGCAGAATCTGCCCGAATTCGATCAGGCGCCTACATCGAAGGACCAGTTTTCATCGACGAAGAAGCTGACATCGGGCCCAACTGCTATATCCGATCAGGTACAAGTCTGGGCAAAAAAGTGCGCGTAGGCAACGCTTGTGAAATCAAGAACAGCATAATTATGGATGGTACCCACGCGGGACACCTATCATATGTCGGCGATAGCATTCTTGGCGAAAAATGCAACTTGGGTGCGGGTACCATAATGGCGAATTACCGTTTTGATGGTGGATCAATTAAAATGATGGTTAAGGACCAAGTTGTTAACACGGGCAGAAGAAAACTAGGCGCAGTTCTTGGCGACAATGTGAAGACAGGGATTAAATCGTTGTTCATGCCTGGTGTAAAGGTTGGCGTTAACACTTGGATTGGAGCAAACTTTATGGTGGAGCGAGATTTGCCAGCAAATGCCATCGCATTACTCAAGCAGAAAGGCGAGTTAAAGGAAAAATTAGCTAATTAAAGTGTTCTTGAAAGCCCCTTCGGACTTAAGGTTTTTTTCAATGATTTAGTTGGACTAATTGTCAATCCAAGTTAACGCCAATCTAAGTGCAAATACTTCAGATTTACCCGCTATTCCAGAGTTTTCACACTTTATAGAAAGAATTGCGGAGAAAAAGAAGTTAGAGTTATCCTTTCAAATCTTTCAAGTATTTTAAAGCAACATGTTCGAAAGCCGATTGCATTTGAATCTCAGAAAAAGAGATATTAATTCTATTTACAGCCTCCAAGCAAAAAGCTCTTTGCGTATGTTTTGTATAAGCTATTTAAATCAAAGATAAATAGTTGTACTGCAATTTCATGTACCAACAAGGAGAAATAAAAATTGTCCGTAGCGCAAAGAAAATACTTCACTGACGTGGCAGCATTAGCAGACAAAAATGTCGCTGTCATCACTACTAACGGAAAAACATTCAACGGTACCCTCATCGGAATAAATCCTGACAATCTAAGCCTCAGTCTAGCTGACGTAAAAGACGAATCTGGCAGACTCCTCAACCGCCTAGTTCTCAACGGATCTATCGTTATGTCCATATCTAGTGCAGAAAAACCCTTTGATCTAAAAGCATTAGCCAACAGATTGGAAAAAGTTTTCCCAACCATGGTTAAACTCTACGAAGACAAAGGTTTCATCTGGGTTATGGATAAAGTGAAACTAACCGACCGTGGAGTAGTGGAAGGTTCAGGTCCAGCTGCTGATCGAGTGCAGAAAGTTTACGATACCTTCATGAGCGAAGCTAAAGCCTAAATGAACCAGCGCAGTTGCTGTTCCTCTTTCTTCTTTTCTTCTGTTATGCTGCGAATTAGGCCAAAGGACTCTAGCATCTTTTTGATTTCGTCACAGCTAGTTTCGAGCCCGGACATGTCAACGTCTAAGTACAAATATTTGCCCAGAGTAAGTAGCGCGTATCGTGCAGCGTTCACGTCAGGGTTCATTCCGGGAGTGTCCACAAGTAATGAAAAACCCTTAAAATCCCTTATACCTGCTAATCCTATAGATAAGCCTGCAATGCCGAACACGTGACCCACCATGACTTTTGTCCCTAAATCAAGTGCTTGCTGCATTGTCTCCAAATCGGTTGCGGTGGTATAGATTCCAGGTACCTCTTGTGCCTCGTCTTTTTTGAAGCCGCCGATAGAAATTACAAAACGGCATCCGAACTCCTTTGCTATGTCCAACACTTTTCCGACTAATTCGTATTGTCCAACGGTTGTCAAGGCTTGAGTGTTGCCGTACCAAATAATGAGGTCGCGCTCGCCATCTCTTTTTGCGTAATAGAGTTCGTTTATGGGTGTTCTGGCTCCGCCGTCGCCTGTGGTTATTGCAAAATCCTGGAAAGATGATGAGAAAATTTGAACGAATCGTTTTGCTTTCAGTTCTTTTATTAAATGTAAAGCAGCTATGTTAGCTACGTACCCGATTCCCGGTAATCCTTCGATTAATATGGGGTCGTTTAAGGTTGGTTTTTCGCTTATGTCGATTGAGCAGACCATGACTTTGCACTTCGGTGGATATTTAGATGAACATAGCGATATAAGTATGTCTAACGAAAAAGAACAGACGTTTCAGCCTCGGTCTGAACTAAATGATTTGCTTGCAGTTTTTGTTGATCTTTGTGGGGCTGAATTTATGAGATTTCGAGGCTTTTTCTGGCAGGTACTTTTTGGGTAACATAACCTAAGATGAATCCTGTGCTTACAACATTAGCTTTGAATGCTGACGAGCTAAACACCAGAGCCTGCAGGGAGTTGGTGTAGCCTAAAGCTAGATTGCTAATAGACACTCCTGAGAGCACGATTAAGGCAAGAGGTGGAAGAAGAACTGTCCAGACTCTTTTATTGACCCATTCTTTGCTGACAACTATAAGCGAGGAGAAACCGAAAAGTATGCTAGCAATGAAAAGCAAACCGTTTGTGTAATCGAAAGGAACCGAAATGTCAACGGCTAAATGTTTCAAAAAGTAGGTATCAACAAATGGGTAACTGATGGCAACTGGAAAACCGATAGATAGGAGAACTGCCCAAATTAACTGAATCCTTCGCCTTTTTATTTGCCCGACCATTTGAACCCTAACCAGCTAATTGGATGCTTAGTAAAATAAGTCTTTTCAGCAGATAGTCCACTGGATATTTTAAAAATTCTGGTCAACACAAAGTTTTTGGGCTAATGTTTTTCTAAGAGAGCAACGCTTCTTGTTTAGGTTTCACCTTGAGCTTTGAGATTAAAGAAAAAGACCTTCTGGGACGAATCGGCAAACTGAAAACCAAGAGTGGCACAGTTGAAACGCCCTTGTTATTCCCCGTTATCAACCCCAGCATTCAACCCGTCCCGCCTCAAAAGCTCAAAGACTCATTCGGATTTCAAGCAGTCATAACTAACGCCTACATACTAAAAAAACGCTATGAAAACAAGCCAGTAGAAATGGGCTTGCATAAATTCCTAGATTTTAACGGTTCTATCATGACAGATTCCGGTGCTTACCAAATCCTAGTTTATGGGGGAGTTGAAGTATCCCAAAAAGAAATTGTTGCTTATCAAGAAGGTATAGGCAGTGACATCGCAACCATACTTGACATTCCTACAGGTTGGAAAGTAACTAAAGAACAGGCGGAAGTTACTGTGGCAGAAACCCTGCGACGGGCTAAAGCTTTCTTTAAAGAAAAAACACGAGACGATATTTTGTGGGTTGGTCCTGTGCAGGGTGGAAAGCACCTTGATTTGGTGGCTAGTTCAGCGATTGAAATGGGGAAATTGCCCTTTCAAATTCATGCTTTGGGAAGCCCCACCGAGGTTATGGAAAGCTATCGCTACGACGTCCTAGCAGACATGATTCTGACGGCAAAAAAAGGTTTACCAGTGGACCGTCCCTTGCACTTGTTTGGCGCTGGGCATCCATCGATGTTCGCATTAGCTGTCGCGTTGGGTTGTGACCTCTTCGATTCCGCTGCTTATGCATTGTACGCTCGTGAGAATCGTTACATGACTGAGAACGGCACATGGCGAGTAAACGAACTGGATTATTTCCCTTGTAGTTGTCCGAGATGCTCAGTTGAAACTCCTCGAGGCTTAGAGAAAAAGTCACTCAAGGAACGGGAAGTTTTCCTCGCAGAACACAATCTGCACGTTTGCATCGCCGAATTAAAACGTATAAAACAAGCCATTAAGGATGGCAGGCTTTGGGAGCACACCGAAATGCGCGTTCACGCCCATCCAGCATTGCTCTCAGCCTTAAAACACCTCCGAAATCACGCAGACTTCCTTGAAAAATTCAGCCCAACAGCAAAAAGTAGTGGCTTTTTTTACTTTGACTCAGTGGGACTTGCACGACCAGAAATCACCCATTACCGCAAACGCCTAACAGAACGATACGCCCCTCCTGTGAATGCGAAGGTGCTACTGCTTGTGCCTCAAACCCGAAACAAACCGTTCCATAAAGCGCCCGAGTTCAAAAAAATTAGACAATTATTCCGAAGGTTAGGGAAAGATCTTTCGGCTCAAGTTCATGTTTGTGTTTATTCGGCTCCGTTTGGCTTAGTTCCTTTGGAGTTGGATGAAGTTTATCCCTTATCTCAGCACGAAGCGTCTCATCCATTTGATTTGGAAACAGTTGGTTACGTTGCCAGTCAAACAGCTGAGTACATCAAACGGTCAAGTTACAAGAGTGTTGTTTTGTTAAATGAACCGAAACGTTGGATTGATAAAGTTAAAGAAGCTTGCACAAAATCTTGCGAAGAAGCAGATTTACCTTTTAACTCTATGGACGCAAACGTTGCAGGAAGCAGAGAGATTTTTGACCGTTTAGAAAATATCTTGTTGGAACATTTGAACGAGAAACTTTGATTCATAGGGTTTTCGTGGTCTATTTGCTTGTTATCGCTAAGAGTCTTGTTAGGGAAGAGGAAATTACAAAATTTGTCAACTATACTTAACAAGCTTGCAAAGGCTTCTGTACTAAAAGGAGAACTGGTCTTTACAAAAAGCATTATCTTAAGATTGTTTGTATGTTTTGAAATATGATTCAAATTTCGTCAGGAATTCGGAGTGATTCTAATTAGGGAAAATTCGAAGAGTGACAGGTGCAAAAAAGGTCTCTCAAAAGTTCCTAAAGAAACTTTGGAAAAAATGCCAGTTTTCAACTGTTCGTGTGGAGTTAAAATTTTAATCGTTCCTGATTTGCCTGCGATGAATGAAGCAATAGAAAATCACTTGATTGAGCATAAACGGATTACAGGACAAATTTTAGATGAGGAAATCTTCGTTCAAGAAATCCTCATATCTTTGGCCGAAGCTTAGAAAATGCTATATTAAATAAATTTGTTTTTTAACGTTTTTGATAACAAAATATTCCATTATTATCTTTTTATTTTCAACCTTTGGCATTTAAGGTATTTTGGAAACTTTTTTTAACTCTGGCGGCTTGAAGCATATATAATAAGCTTCACAATTGAGTGTTAATGGAGATGTAATCATAGAACCATTATACGCTGACTTTCATATTCATACGATTTATTCTGCTGATTCCCTTATTCAACCTAAAAGTCTGGTTGAAATGCTTGTTGCCCACAGTTTTATAAAAGTTGCAGCCGTCACTGATCATGATAGCGTACGTGGATGTAAGGCAACTGTTGAGTTGGCTTCTGCTTACCCCGACATTTTGGTGATTCCAGGAGTTGAAATCAGCACAACGCAAGGTGACGTAGTTGTTTTGGGTACTTACGAGTTGCCTCCAAAGCCCTGGACTCCCGAGGTAGTTGCAGACTTTGCAAAATCAGTCGGCGGGGTTTCAATCGTGGCCCATCCCTTCAGGACCTATGGCATGGGGGAACGTGCTCGAAACTATAAAGTAGACGCTATCGAGGTCTTAAATGGAGGTTCCAGTCAAGACGCAAATGATGAAGCTAAGGAATTTGCTAAGAGTTTGGGTTTGCCGGGTACCGCGGGCAGTGACGCGCATCAAGTGTCAGAGTTGTTCAGCGTTTACAACAAAGTTGAAGCTTCGTTGAACCTGGATTCGATTTTGAAAGCCATTAAGACTGGTTCTGTAGTTGCTCAAGCGAACCGAGGGTCAATACGTTTTTAAAACACTACAGATTCATTTTTAGTCGTTAAAGTTAACAAATGGGATTGGTCCTGATTGCAAGTTGGATTTTTAGGTGGAGCCCGAGAAGTCGGCAGAATTGGAGTAACCGTTAAAACTGAGAAGACGCAGGTTGTTTGCGATTATGGTGTCATGCTTGATAATGAACCAGGCTTTCCTATGCATGTTCCACCCAAAGAAGTCGATGCAGTCATTTTAACCCACAGTCATCTAGACCATTCTGGCGCCGTTCCCATATTCTACATAAACGACAAAAAACCCCTCTACACAAATAAGCTAAGCTTAGACCTAACTCAGCTACTAGTACAAGACTTTATTCACCTGTCAAGTTACTATCTGCCCTTCGAATATCTTGAATTGAAAACCATGATGCACAACAACAGCCACCTGGATTTTGGGGTGGAAGAACAAATTGGCGACATGAAGATGAAACTGTTTAACGCTGGGCACACCCCAGGAAGCTCCCAGGTGTTAATCGAAGCGGAAGGCAAACGCATACTCTACACTGGCGACTTCAATCTGGAAGATAGTAAACTGCTAGCTGGAGCTCCCATGAACTATGGCGACTTAGATGCGGTAGTTATAGAAAGCACTTATGCGGATGCCGATCACACGGAACGTTTGGAGCTTGAGCGGCAGTTTGTGGAAGCCTGTACTATTGTGGTTGAAGCAGGCGGAACTGTGCTTGTTCCAGCGTTTGGAGTAGGGCGTTCGCAGGAGATAGCTTGTGTCTTGGCAGCGCACCACTTTGATTACCCAGTAACGTTGGATGGCATGGCTCGTGAAGCAAGTCGAGTAATCATGAATTATAAAGAATTCCTGAAAGATCCCAGGCTTTTCATGAATGCTATGCACTCTGCCGATTGGGTAGAAGGCTGGAGGGATAGACGAAACGCCCTCAAGACGCCGGGTGTAATAATTTCCACTGCAGGCATGCTGAAAGGGTGGTCCAGCAGCATTCTATGTTTCTAAACTGGGCAAAAAAGCAAATAACGCCGTTTTCCTCGTCAGTTACCAGATTCCAGGTACCCCTGGCCGCGAATTGATGGAGAAGGGTGTTTGCACTATCGATGGGCAAGTTCGCAAGATTAAAGCACAGTATCGACATTTCGATTTCTCGTCACATTGTGGTGCAAGCAAACTCAAAGAAGCGCTGATTCGGCTGGGCGGTAAACCTAAAGTCTTCGTTGTTCACGGTGCAGAGGGCAACTGTGAATTGTTTGCGAACTGGGCGAAAACCGAATTGGGTTTGGATGCTGTGGCTCCACGAACGGGAGAAACCTACCAAATTTAGGCGTCGTTATGAAAGTTGGGATCTTGCAAGTTGGGCCAATTCGCTCCAAGGTATTGGCTGGGATACAGGATGGTTTAATGAAAGCTTTTCCTGATACTGATGCTCTCCTTAATTCAGGAAGTTTATGTCAATCCCGCAGACTGCGTTTGATAAGAAACGCAACCAGTACAATTCTACCGTCATCTTGAATGAAGTTAGAGATTACGCAGTTAGTAAACCAGATTTTCACCGAATTTTAGGCATCGTAGACATTGACATATTTACATCTGGCTTAAACTATGTTTTCGGGGAAGCATATGCTCCTGGAAAGGCAGCGTTGATTTCGCTTTGGCGCCTAAAACCGGAATTCTACAAAGACAAACCCAACGTAGCACTTTTTGTTTTGCGGGCGCTAAAGGAGGCAATTCACGAAGGGGGTCACACGTTGGGTGTGCGGCATTGTCCTCACTCTTTTTGTGTTATGCACTTTTCAAATTCGATTTTTGACACAGATAAGAAGCAAAACTTATTGTGTGACGAATGTTACATGCAAGCGGCATTAGCCATAGCCAATTTAGGGTAACTGACGTGACTGAGCAATTAAAACCAGAGCAAAAAGAGTCGGACAACTTCAAATTTCAAATCGTTTATTTGGTTCCCATACTGGCAAGCCTTCTTTTTGGGTTAGTTTGCGCTTATCTGCTTATGCCCCAGCAGTCAGAAGCGATTCCTGTCACGCCCATTCCTGAAAGTACTCCAGGAGCACCCTTGGGCAATGCATTGTACTTTGTGGTTCTCGTTGCTATTAGTGCCACAATGTTCTATTTTCTGCTTAAGCGGAAGAGCAAAAACATCATCAAAGGCTTAATTGTGGTGGCGTTGACGATGGCGTCTTTGCTATTGTCAGTTGTTTACTTGTCGGCGATTTTAGTTTATATTCCATTCTTTGATAACCTATGGGTGCTCATTGCGTTATCTGTTGCTCTATCAGTGCTATTTGACCTCGCTATCTTCCGTTTCGGCAGCATAGCTCGAAATGTAGCAGTCGTTGCGATAGGAGGTGCGTTAGGTATATTCTTTGGTTTCTCAATCCCCCTGTACAGTGCGGTAGCAATTCTGGCATTCCTTGGAATTTATGACGTTTTTGCCGTCTACAAGGGACCAGTAGGAAAAATCGCGGCGTCAGGGCTTGATCAACTTCAAGGGTTGAGTTTCTCTTTCAAGGATATCCAGATGGGTCTTGGCGACCTCGTTTTCTACTCAATGCTAACGGGCGTTATTTTCTTTGGTTTCCCAACCAACATCTTGCCAACTATTATGGCGATAATCGGCATCCTAGCAGGCTCAATCATAACCTTCTTCGCACTGGAGAAAAAAGGTATTTTTCCAGGTTTACCGTTCCCTATTTTGCTTCGGGTTAGGCGCGGGATTAATAGCTGCTTTGTTACTTGGATTGCCTTTTCCAAACTCAGTGGTTTAGGTTGTAATCGGCCAATTTCGGTGGATCGTAAACGTTTAAACCAGTCGTCAAGCCATAAACACCAGGTGTCTTTACGGAAAAATCGACAGTGGCAATTGTTAAGGGCGAGCGAGGGCTTGAACCCGTTTTTAAAGCCTTAGATTTGATTGACTACGCATCTTCGTTGACTGGTTTCAAGAAGGTTCTCATAAAAGTCAACTTTATCACAACTAAGACTTGGGACAGCGGCGCAACAACTGACCCCATCGTAGTGGAAGCGATAATTCAACGGCTAAAGAAGTTGCCCGTGGAAATCTACGTGGTGGAATCTGACGCAACGATTACGAACGCTGACAAAGCCTTCGAAGCTACAGGAATGGCTGAAATGTGCAAGCAGTATGATGTTGAATGCTTGAATTTGCGTCACGTCGGGGATAAAGTTAAAGTCAAGATTCCAAACGGCGAATGCCTCAAAGACATAACTGTGGCACGCATCGTAACTGAATCCGCCATCATTAGTGCAGCGAAAATGAAAACACACATGGCAACAAAAGTCACTTTGGGCATGAAAAACATGTTCGGCTTGTTACCCGACAAAATGAAATTCAAATACCATGCGCGAGGCATAAGCAAAGTTGTGGTCGACATTAACACTGTCATAAAGCCTCAGTTAACCGTAATTGATGGTTTCGTTGCCATGGAAGGCAAAGGTCCCACAGATGGGTCGCCAATCAAAATGGATCTCATAATCGCTGGCAAAGATCCAGTTGCCACAGACTCCACAGGCGCCCGAGTCATGGGCATTGACCCACACGAAATCAGCCACATCCGAACTGCTTTCCAGAAAGGGCTCGGGAACATTGATGACATAGAAATCGTCGGCTCGAGACTTGAGGATGTTAGACGAGAATTTAAAAGAAACTAGAACGATCATTCAGTTAAGCAAATTTTTTCTTTTTGTTGCTATTTATTTTTAGTTTTTTATTTTTTCTTGAAATTTCTCAAATAAGATCATATTATTTGAATTAACGAACCGAATGAGAAGCAAATCTCTGCAAACTAACAGACAAATGCTTATTCGACCTGCCCTTTGAAACCAAACGCAAAACACGTCCTAGCGTCGTTTCCGCTGGAAAGGTTTATTTCATTGAGGGGCACTATGATGTGAAATTGCAGGCGGACGAACATAGTCCGTTGGGATGTGGTCCTTCGGGACTGAACCGTAAGCAAACAAAACACATTGGAGAAAAAATTAGATGGCATACAAATATATTGCTGAAGAATGGGCTCAGCCCGAAAAAAGCTTCGTTGAAGAACTCATGCGCCAACGCTTAGTACAATGGCGCAAACAACCAACCGTACTACGCATCGAGCACCCCACAAGACTCGACCGCGCAAGAAAACTCGGCTACAAAGCAAAACAAGGCTTCGTAGTTGCCCGAACAAAAGTTCGCAGAGGCGGATTAAGAAAACTGCGACCTAAATCAGGACGACGACCTAAACGTATGGGTGTCGCCAAATTTAAACCAGGAAAAAGCATCCGATTAATAGCTGAAGAACGAACCGCAAAACGCTTCCCTAACCTTGAAGTTTTGAACAGCTACTGGGTAGGCGAAGATGGCAAACACAAATGGTTCGAAGTTATCCTCCTTGACCCTAATGCACCGACCATAAAAACTGACAAAGACGTCGGCTGGATAACAGAAAAACAACACGCCAGCAGAGTCTTCCGCAGCATGACCAGTGCAGGCAAGAACGTCCGAGGACTTCACCACCGTGGTAGAGGCGCAGAAAAAGTACGCCCAAGCCACCGCAGAGGCGGTAACACAGGCCGTCACGGCGATCACCAGCAAAAAGGAGGCAAATAAATGCACCATCTTAAAATTATCATAATTAAACAAAACGGCAAACAAAGCGATGGCCAAGGCTTTAGCCCAAATGAACTCAAAGAAGCTGGCGTAAACAAGCAAGAAGCTAAACAAATGGGTTTCCGTGTAGACGTAAAACGTAAATCTACGCACCAAGAAAATGTAGCCTGCATAAAATCACACGCCAAAGAAGCAAGAACCAAAGCAGCAGCTAATCCAAAGCCCAAAAACCCAAAGTTCGCAGCCAAAGCAAAAAGCTAAAAGCCAAAACACACAACACAAACCCGGTGCCCAATGTCTACTAAACCCCCGATTGCCTACATAGACGTCCGTGTCTTCGCACACGCAACCGAAGACCCAACCAAAGTTCAAACAGCCGTACAAAACCTAATGCCAGTCGAACTGGCACAAACCTTAGTTTTTGAAAAAACAAATTGCACGGGGCATCATGGAAACCCCATAATCCTTTTTACTGCTAAACTAACAGACAAAAAACTCCTTCCTAAATCCTTAGAAAAATTTGGAAATGAGCTTAGCTCGTTGGATAAGGAAGAGTTGGACCTATCCATCAAACTGCACCTTGAAAAAGGCAATTTGTACCTACGGTTTGATAAGCAATCTGCCTTCTTGGGCGCACTCAAATTCGCTCAAAAAGACCCAATCCATTTGAAAGTGCATTTCAAAAACAAAACTGCAGATGAAATAAAGGAGATTTTAAAGCAAACTGGGTTGTTGCCATGACCCGAGCCTTCGCTGACCTGCATTTGCGTATCAACCCAAAAGATACTCAAACACCTCAGCGACTGATCAGCAAAGCAGCAAAGTTTGGCTACCACTACGTTAGCGTTCCATTCACCTTTGGATTGCAAGAAACAGAAGTCGCATCTTTCAAAGCCGCCTGTACGCAAGTCGGCTTGGACTTTGTTCTACGCGCTGATTTTAAACCCCGAACACAAGAAGACCTAATGCGTTTTCTACGTAAATTCAGGCGAAGCTTCGAAGTCATATGTATAGTCTGTGACAGCAAAGAAGTTGCACGACAAGCTGCCAAAGATCGACGCGTTGACTTGTTGAATTTTCCAAGTCTCGATTATCACAAGCGGTTTTTTGATCGCGCGGAAGCCGAACTCGCCAGTTGCAGTTTAACAGGCATGGAAGTCGACATAAAAGCTCTGCTGGTTATGGAAGGTCCTGCTCGAGTTAGGTTGCTTTCGAGTTTGCGGCGTGAAGTAGCCATTGCCCTTGAGTTTCATGTACCCATCGTTATTTCGAGTTACGTTGGCGAGGAATCTTTGATACGTATGCCTCGGGATTTGGCAAGTTTAGGTTATTTATTTGGGCTTGATGAAGCTCAGGCTTTGGATGCTGTTTCAAATAATCCAGCTGCGATTGTTCTGCGTAACCGAGAGAAGCTTAGCTCAAATTTTGTTGCGCCTGGCATAAGCATAGTTAAGGAGGGTAAACCTGTTTGAAACGTGTTAAGCGTCGCTACCTTGCCCTGCAATTGGAATCTGAGGGGTTGCCTTCTGAGCGAGAATTTATGGATTCGATCTGGGCTTCAGTAACTAGGTTGTATGGTGAAGTTGGAGCAAGTTTGACCGGGTTGTCTTTGATTAATTTTGATGGGGAACGCAAAATTTTTGTAGTTCGCACTTCGCTCGCCTCTTTTCCGATGTTGAGAGCATCGTTGGCTGCGGTGACGTCTGTGGCTGGTAAGGGTGCTTCAATGCATGTTTTGGCTGTTTCGGGGACGCTCAAGGCGTTGTACACGAATGTTAGCTAGTTTGCGATTTGAATGTAAAGGTTTTGTTGATGTTAAGACAAAACATTTCAAAGTTAAGTCTTGTATTCTATTGGACAAACTTGCATAAATAGTGCAGTAACGTTTATCAATTACAGACATGCGTTAATTAACGTTAAAAAAATGCGTTGAAGAAACGCAAAAAACGGATCGAGAGAGCGAAAATGGACTTAAAAGACTTCTACTTCAAACTAAAACCTCTAAAAACTGAACCTATAGTAGATGATACTACTCTTCGCGACGGCCTTCAAATGCCGGGCTTAGCAGCGGCACCAAGGGACGCAGCAAAAATTGCACAGTTGCTTACTGAAGTAGGAGTCGAACGCATCGAGCTTTTCCATTATCAGGAACCAGACAAAAGAGCAGCCAAATTGATTGGAGATATGCAACTTGATTTACGTGTTGCCGGTTGGTGCAGAGCCGTTAAAGAAGACATCGACAGTGCTGTTCAATGTGGTCTCAAAGAGGTAGGCATTTCCCACCCTGTGTCAGACATACATTTCAAGGCTAAATGGCCTGAAAAGACTCAAGAGCAAATCTTAGCCAACGTAGTTGACGTAACTGAGTATGCTGCTAAGACTTGTGGTTTGCGAACTTTTGTTCACGGGGAAGACAGCACCCGGGCGGACTGGGACTTTGAAAGACGTTTCATTAACGCTGTTGCCGATGCTGGCGCTGAATGTTACCGAATATGCGACACAGTCGGTATCGGATTATCTGATCCAGAAGCACCTTTACCCATAGGTATCCCAGCTAAAGTAATAGCTATCAAACAAGAAACTCGAATGGGTGCCATCGAAATTCATGCGCATGACGATTTCGGCAACGCCGTTGAGAATACCATGGCTGCGATCAAGGCGGCTTCGGGCGTTTGGGAAAAAGTTTACGCAAGCACAACCTACCTTGGTATAGGTGAGCGTGCAGGTAACGCCGAGACTGAGAAGGTTCTATTGAACTTGTTCTTGCATTATGGAGTCAAGAAGTATGAGGGAAAAACGAAGAAACTCAAGCTTACAGCAGATTACATTGGTAAAGCGACCGGGTACATAGTGCCTCCTAACAAGGCAATTGTTGGAGACTACGGTTTTGCTCACGAATCAGGAATACACACTCATGGCGTAATTAGCGACCCTTGGACCTATGAGCCTTATCCACCTGAACTGGTCGGAAACACGAGACGATTAACCATTGGCAAACAATCTGGCAAAGGCATAATCAAACATAAAATCACTGAGCTCTCAGGAAACGCCCCAGATGACCAAACCGTTGCAGCAGTCGTCGATACAGTCAAAGACATGTATGCAAATGGTCGTAGAGCTTCTCTGAAAGAGGACGAGTTCAAGAAAATCCTTCGCGTACTTAGAATTCTGCCCGAAAACAACAACTGCCGATAAACAGGAAACGGAAAAAATCACCTTTTCTTGATATTTCTTATTTTCTTATGGCAAATTGGGCTTTTATACTTAGCATTCGTTAATTTTACAGTTAAAACTTAAATAACAATTTCTCGACACTTAACAAACAAGAGAGTGAGGGGAAAGAATTTGAGTTTGGCTGTGGAAGCAATCTCGTTAACTAAACAGTTTGGTCAAGTAAGAGCCCTTGACGGAGTAAGTTTTAACATTAAACCTGGCGAAATCTATGGCTTAATCGGACCAAACGGGGCAGGAAAAACCACAACTCTCCGTATTATCTGCACTTTAATCAAGCCAACAACGGGCACCATAAATATTTTTGGCCAAGACGCTACAAGTCAGCCTGAAAAGACTCGGCAAATCATCAGTTATCTGCCTGAAGAATCTGGCGCATATCCAAACCTTACAGGGTTAGAGTACCTGAAGTTTATGGCGAAACTACAAGGCAAACCAGATGCAAACCTAAAAGCAGTCGTTGAAGAAGCGACAGAAATCTGCGGACTAGGAGACCGCTTAAAAGATAAAGCCAAAACCTACAGCAAAGGCATGAAACGGCGTTTGCTTATTGCTCGGGCATTGATGACCAGACCCAAGTTAGCAGTGCTTGATGAGCCTGCAAGTGGGTTAGATGTTTTGTACGCTTATCATATTCGTGAGATTGTTAAACGCTACGTCAAGGAGCATGGCGTTACGGTTTTGCTTAGCAGTCACAACATGCTGGAAGTCGAATACCTCTGCGATCGCGTAGCGTTGGTACACAAAGGTGGCTTAGTGGTTGAAGGAGAACCTAAAGCCCTAAAGTCGAAATATAGCAGCGAGAACTTGGAAGAAGTTTTTGCGAAGGTGGTTGGCTTTGCTTAAAGGTTTTATAACAATACTCCTCAAAGAGCTAAAGGAGCTTATGCGTGACCCCAAGATTATCATCGGTATGATTGTTCTGCCCCTGATTATGTTTCCTGTTCTTGGTTTAGTCATGGGTTTTGCAGTGCAGTCGGCTCAGACGGAGGCTCAAAAGGCGACTTTGTTAGTGGTGGATAATGATAATGGTAATTGGAGCCAAGTTTTCGTCGGCTACCTAAACAGTACGATGAATGTTAACATTATCAATAATACTTCTCCCCAGAACGTTATTGACCGTGGGTTGCTAAAGCAATACAATAGCAGTACTTTTGTGGTTATCCCAGCGGGGTTTAGCGACAACATAACGAGGCATAACGCTGGAGAATGGAACGTTACAGGCGTAGTAAATACTTATGGACTTTTCAATGGTGGAGGGGGTATTTTCAGCGGTATTGGCGGCACAACTGTAACTGCAGTTGTTAACGGATTTAATCGCGCGGTTGCGCCTGATGTTGTTTCGGTAACCGAGTCAAGTGTGATTAAGGGTACGATTACTAACGGGGTTAGTGTAAGCGTTCTGTCAAGTTTGTTGCTGACTCAGTCGATTGCTTTGCCAATTACAATTATGGTTATGTTGACTTATGCAATGCAGATTGCCGCAACTAGTGTTGCGATGGAGAAAGAAGAAAAAACATTGGAAACACTACTAACGACTCCTGTTGACAGGTTTGCGATTTTGATGGGAAAAGTATCCAGCACCATAATCGTTGCGGGGGTTGCAGCGGTCACAGTTTTAATAGGCTACAATTACATGATGGGCTCTTTAACGGTTGGAATCGCTGGTACCTCAGGCGGAAGTGTTGACTTAATTGCTTTAGGGTTGGTGCCCTCAGTTGCCGGCTATTCCTTGTTGGGGATAAGCTTGTTCTTCACATTGCTGTCTGCTTTGGCGTTGGCGGTTGTGATGTCTGCTTTCAGCGAGAATGTTCGCGGTGCCCAAGCTTTAGTTGGCTACATCTATCCGTTGATTTTCATTCCTTCGATGGCCTTAATCTATCTTGACCTTAATTCGCTTCCGCTTGCCATAAAAGCACTGTTCTATGCTATTCCATACAGTCACCCCATTCTTGCTTCGAAAGCGGTGGTTTCTGGCGATTATGGGACGGTTGTATTTGGGATTGTTTACGTTGCAATCTTCACTGTAGTCATAATGTATATTGCTTCGCGACTGTTTGCGACGGAGAAAATTTTGACTGCAAAGCTCAAATTTGGCAAAGGAAAGGCAAAACGACCCAGTGAATAAACCCTGATTTCAACGAACTGATCGCTAAAAACTTCGAGATCACTAACTTCTTTTGGGTTTTGAAGCTTTTTCTTAATAACCACTTAAGGTTACCCGAGGAATGTAAGCACTAGAATTCTTCTTGGGTTTGATCCAAATGTGGCTTCATCGGATATCTGGCTAAAGTTTCCTGAGGCATAGAGTTGTTCATAGATTTGTTGCAGGTTAAGTGTGCTATTAAAGTAGGGGACAATCCCGCCGTATTCGTACGTGAAGATGAACTTTACATTGTCTTGTTTGCATAAACTTATCAGTTCAGTAATGTTAAAGTTAGGGGTATAGGTGTCAACAGCCAACGCGGGATATTGGTATGTGTGGATCTGGTAGTTTCCGTTTTTCCAAAGGTAGAAACTTACCATGTCTTGGCTAAAGTAGTTGAAAGGGGCAATGAGCATTATAGACTGGTTTGCTGGGTCACTCGCTAAGGCGTAGTTGGTTGCTTGTTCGATTTGAATGTTGATGTCGTTTTGTTTGACGTTGTAGTAAATGTCATTTATACTGTAAGCCAACGATACAGACAAAAATACAATTAATAACGCGGAACTGATTTTAGCCGCTTTCTTTCTGTTTAAACTTGTGTTATTCTTCCAATTTACGCGTAGTTTTTCGTATGTAAAAAGTATCAGTACTGAAGCCGAGATTGCCAATGCTGGAAACAACGTTAAGACATATCGCCATTCTCTGTTTGAGATCAACGTAAAAAACACGAAAACGCTAATGAACCAGACGAAAACAAATTTGTCTTCGCGCTTTCGTCTCCAAACAAACAATCCTAAACCACCTAAACCAATGACATAGAGTAGAAGGGAAATCGGGTGTACGTCAGGGTAAGGATACGTCATTTCGATTAAATAGAATATTGGGGTAGGAAAGCGAAGGCTATAGAGAGATCTTCCGGGATTGCCCATCTGTAGAGCGTACATCCATTGACTGAAAACGTACGAGGCAAGTACACGGTAAACGATTATGAGCCAGGGAATAATCACTGCAAGTGCAGCTACGATAAGCAAGGGAAATCTTGAGAATAGCCGCTTAAGTTGTCCCCTCCCCAAAACCAACATGACCGCAACCATAACAACCACAACTGCAACTACCTGGTACTTCGTCAAAAACCCAAAGCCCAAAGCTAAGCCGCTTAAAACCAGAAGCCAATTATTGCGGCTGTTTAGCCAACGCAAAAATAAGAACAGCGACAGCGTAAAGAAGAAGACAAGCATTACTTCCAGCAATGCCAGTCGAGAGAGCCAAAAGTAACCGGGCATAACAGCCAAAAGTACAGCTGAAACCAACGCGACTTTTCTTCCATACATGGCGTAGGCCATTTCGAATACTACCCACAAGGTAAGGATGCTGAAAACGGCTGAGACTAATCGGGCTGAAAACAAGCTTACGCCAAACAAATCGAATGAAACTGTAGTTAAGCAGGAATAAAGCGGGGGGTAGAATGAATCACGGACAAAACTGTTGTAAAACCCGCCTTTTAGTTCCAATGCCCGGTTTAAATGGCCAATCTCATCCCAATTCATGGGTTGCTTTGTCAAGAATAGCAGCAGCAAAACAAAGTAAACGAGTGCAAGAACCACAAATGCTAGTCGCCACTTGTTTAAAGCTGCCTTTAAGTTACCCCATGACGGTTTTGAACTCGGCGAGTTAATCATGCTCTCAGTAATCTAAAACCAGCTTCTTCCTATTGTATGTAAGGGATATAAAACCTTCCAACACCGTGCGTGGCGATGGATAGTTTTGAGTTGCAAAACAATTTCTTCAGCCCATGTCGGAAATTTAGAGTGGACCATTTTGTTCTTTCTAATCAGGAATAAAGACAATATAACGTAATAAGAGAAAAAATTGCGGTTAATCTAAGTGTGAAATGCTTTTTTCTTAGGGACTGTTTTTCTTTTTCAATACAAACCTTCTCGTAAAGGGCAAAATCACGGCATTCTTTAAGGTTACATATATTGCGTGAACATTCAGCGCAGGGTATTTTCATTTTCTGATTAGCGTTTTGAGTGAGTGAGTCCATTTTCTTAACTCTTATTTGTTGATGTTATAGATAATTTTTTTCTTATAGAGTTTGTGGTGGATTGACCCACTAGAAAGGTAATGGCGCGTCATTTTCAGACACCGCCATGATTAAGGGTTTTTCACTTGTTCTTCGGGAGAAGGGGATTACTCAGTGGGCGACCCTTAACCGTTTGTTACTCAACCAAAAAAACATAAAAGCTTTGTTAATCACTACTCAATAAAACAGATAACTTAATCGAGGTGTAATCAAAAGAAACTAGACGTTTCTAGCGTTGATATCAAATCCGATTTGTGGAACTATTGTCACGCTAAATTGTCCAGCTATCTTTTGTTTTATATGCCCTACAATGAACTGAGAAAAGACTACCTGCTTGACCGATGGGTTGTAATCGCCACAGAACGTGGTCGTCGACCAATAGACTTTGCTAAACCCAAGCTTGAGGCCGCCAAAACAGCGACCTGTCCTATGTGCATTGGCAATGAAAGTATGACTCCTCCTGCGGTATTGCTCTACCTCAAAGAAAACGGTGAAATAAGGAAAAGCCAAGACCCTCAATCAGGTGAGCGAGCAAAAAACTGGCTTGTCCGTGTTATCCCAAACCTCTATCCAGCCTTCAGTCCACCCAAACAATCGGGAGACGAGAAACAAATAGTTAAAAACGAATTCTTGTGGGATGCGGTTGGGCACCACGAAGTCATAGTTGAATCTCCTAATCATAATGAAGACCCAGCCAGCACAGAGTTGCCTCAGCTGGAACTTGTAATAAACGCATACATAGAGCGACTCAAAGCATTAAACGCCAAACCCTACGTGAAGTATGTATCGATTTTCCGCAACCATGGATTGGAAGCAGGAGCATCTTTATCTCACGCGCATAGCCAAATAATCGCCACCCCAATGGTTCCCACAACAGTCAGAGACGAGCAGAAAGCCAGCCAAGATTTCTACGAGGACCATGACAAATGCATATTCTGCGATATCATCGAGGGGGAATCGAAAGGTCCACGGCTAGTTTCTGAAGATGGGGATTTTGTGGTTTTGGCTCCTTATGCAAGCATTAACCCGATGGAGTTCTCGATAATACCCAAAAAGCACGCTCCAAACATCTTAAACCTAACACCCCCAGAGATTGTGGCATTTGCAAAAACCCTCAAGACCAGTCTCAAAGCCCTAAAAGATCTGGTCAACGATCCACCCTACAATTACGGCATCCACCTAGCATTAAACTCAGAAGCCCAAGACAGCTATCATTGGCACTTGGAAGTTTACCCGAAACTCGCAACTTGGGCAGGCTTCGAAAAAAGCACTGGGACCTACATCAACACAGTCACACCAGAAACGGCCGCCGACAGCCTACGCAAAGCAATAAAACCCTAAATTCCTAAAGTTGATTTGCGAATTTTGGTTTAACCTGCAAAATGTCTTCTACATAAGCACGCAAAGGTTCAGCCACGCTCCACGCTTGCGAAATGCAGCCCCGAGGCTCGTTTGGCGGGTCACAATCGTAAATCTCATTTATCGTTCCCAAGCCCCCCTGATGAATTCCAACTGTGAACAGGGGCAAAACTAAATTTTCTAAGATCAGTTGCCTCGCCTGGGGCGAGTATTCGTTAACTTTCAGGTAAGCCGTAACAAATGGTCCCAAAAGCCAAGGCCAAATCGTCCCATTATGATATGCCATGTCCCTGCTTCTGCTGTCACCCATGCATTTGCCAACGAACTTGGGATCACTTATCGATAAAGTCTTCAATCCATAAGGTGTTACAAGCTCACGGTTAACAGTTGCAACAACATTTTGGCTTTTCTCATTATCGAGCATAGTGTAGTCGAGTGAGACAGCGAATATTTGGTTGGGCCGAATAGAAGTGTCAGGTTCCTTATCGTCGACTACATCGAAAAGACAGTTTTCCTTTGCGTTCCAGAATTTTTCATTAAAACTTTGGCGGGTTTGGTTGGCTATTGCAGCGTACTTTTCAGCCAAGGTTGGATGCTCGAATTTGTTTGCGAACAGCTCCATGATTCGTAGTGAATTGTACCATAATGCTTGGATTTCTACAGCTTTTCCTGTTCTGGGCGTAATCACGTCGTTTCCTACTGACGCATCCATCCATGTGAGTCTTGGACCGTGTATGAGCAGGCCGTCACTATCAATGTGGATGCCAAACAGGGTTCCTTTTTGGTGGTTCTCAACTATGCCCTGTAGTTTCTCCCACAATTCATCCTTAACAAATCCGAAGTCGCCAGTGTATTTGACGTATTGAAGCACAGCGTTTACATACCATAGAGTTGCGTCGACGGTGTCATAAACTGGAATGCCTGACTTGTCGGATATGAAATTCGGGATCAATCCACTCTTGACGTACTGAATGAATGTTTTAAGAATGTCTTTTGCATCGTTGTACTTGCCCGTTACAAGCAGTAGTCCAGGAAGCGAAATGAATGTGTCCCTACCCCATGGTTCAAACCAATGGTATCCTGCAATTATTGATTTTCTGCCGGTCTCGTTTTCAACTATGAAGGAATCGGCGGCGAGCAGGATCCAGTTTAGCCAATCGGTCATTGGCACATCAGGGTGTTCCCGGTGAAAACAGGATAATAATTCTGCTTTTTGATTCAATTCTTGGTTGAAAGAATTCTTAATGTTATCGATATTGCCTCCAATTGCATCTGAAATTGCATTTGCTTGTTGGCCTTCATGGCTCACAGCGCACGTTATCGCAAACTCTTTTTCAGTGTTAGCCGGCACTTGCACTTCAATGTACCCTGGTTGGAAGCAATCGTCAACGTCAGCTTCTCCTCGCAGCAACTCATCGCGGTAGTGGATGTGGTTTACCCAGTTTACTCTTTCTTTGAATTCTCCGTCAGTTGAGCGACAAATGATCGTTGCTTGGGGGCGCTGAAAAGTTGCCTGAAACTGCGTGCTGGTGCTTTTTAGGGTGAAATTCAACGGGATTGATGATTGGTAAACTACCGTGTGGTAGTATCTGCAAGTTAAAAGCGGATAAAGCCGAACTTTAACATCCGAATTGTTCTTGTTCGTTACTTTGTAGGTTATGGCTACTGCATTCTTTTTTTGGGGCATAAAAACCGTTTTAATAACCTGGACTTTGCCTAAATCGTAGTTGAATGTGGGAAATGGGGCGATTGAAAACTGGCTTATCAGCTTGTAGCCCTCAGGATAAATTACATCGTGAAACTCGTTAGAGCCCAACCTGTAAACATCATTGCCAACAAAAACGTCTTCATCGAGTTTTGTTAAACATACCGTGCGGTTTCCCGGTGGATCCAACGCGGCAACAAGTAACCCATGATACTTCCGCGTGTTAATTCCCAAGACGGTTGAGGAAGCGTAGCTGCCTAAACCGTTGGTTATCAGCCATTCCTTCTCGATAAGTTCGCCAAAACGTCCCAGCGCTTCTTTTGGATAGGTTATTGCGGGCAACTTCATTTTAAAGCATCAGCTTTGCGATGTTTTTGTCTCTTGGAACACCGAAATAATTTGAAACTGGGACACATTTTGTCCGGAACATTAGCAAGTGGGGTTTTGTTAGTTTGTATTCGGTGAGGGTTTCAGCGTACCCCATGCCTTTAGCGAAAACTAGTTCAGCATCATCATAGACTTTTAGGAAATCAGCGGAGGCTTCTTTTTTCTGTAATCCAACTGCATCGCATCCGGTGGTTATTACATCATCGGCAAGTTTGTCGATGTTGGAAATTTCTACATCCTCCATCGTTGCGTCATTGATTACAGGTCCCCCCTTCACGACATAGGTAACCCTTAACCCCATGTTCTTCAACTGCTCAACCAACAATGAGTCAAAAACGATTTCACCCGCATTATCGGCTAAAAACAAGATGCTCTTTGCCTTCTTCGCCAACTCATAAGCCTTGTCAATATCATCAATAACTAAGTCTTTAGAAGCTTCCCTGATGCAACCTGCTAAGCTATTCAAAGTAAACTTGTGTCCAGGAATATCAAACTCCATAATATTGCCCACAATTGCGCATAAGCAGGCTTTTTTAAATCGTTCTTGCTGATTAATTCCTGATTCAACATATTTTTTTGCGTGGGGACGCATTTTGAGTGCTTTTTCGTTGGCGAGTTTCTTGTTATATTTGTAAGGATCATTGTTGCTTGTTAATTGGCGGATTATGCGGTCTCTTTTGGTGCCAATGTCTGCAGCTACGGAGGTGGGTTTGAATTCGCGGTTTAGCAGTTTAACGATTTCAGCTAAGCATCTGAAGCGTAGGGCTGGATTTGTTGTGGCTTGGTAGGTTTGTATTTGTGACCGTGAAAGTAGGCACGATTCGCACTCAGGTTCAACCTTCAAGGCTAATTCACACGTTTACTGTTTTGTTGCATCGGCAAAAGCACGTAACACACTATACGGGTCTTTAGCTTTAACAATACCGCTTGCGACAAGGACGCCTTTTGTTCCAAGCTTCAATGCGATAGAAACATCTTCAGCTTGGCTTATGCCAGCGCCACAAAGGATAGTCATGTTTGGATCGACGTTGTGAACGAGTTTCACGGTATCTGTAACTATTTCAGGTTTAGCTTTGGAAACGGAAATACCTGATCCAATTAACTCTGGAGGCTCTACTGAGGTAATGTCTGGTCTCAGAGCCGCTATTGCCGCGCTTACCGAGGGATTGTTAGCGCAAACGCATGAAGCAAGCCCCTTTTCCTTCGCCAAAGTAATGATAGCATCAATGTCAATGAGTCTAAGCTGCCTCTCTGAATGATTGATTAAAGTTCCCACAGCGCCAGCTTCCTTGACGGATTCAGCAAGTATGTGCCCCGTGCTGCTGCCTGGTTTAATTGGGTCAATATGCTGAGCAAAAACTGGGATCTCCACTGCTTGAGCAACTTTAGCAATATCGACAAATTGAGGGACTACAATTATGTTGGCTCCGGTTTCTTTGGATGCCCTTTCTGCTTGTTTTGCAAGTTCAACGGCTCTTTTGCCTGTAGATTCAAGGTAGGTTTTAAAATTTACAATAATCATTGGTGTTTGCAGGTTCAATTAGATTGCCTCGCCTTAAGGCTAGACTTATTTTTGTTAATAATTGTTTCCCAAAAGTTTCGTTATTTTTTGGTCTAAATTCGTTGCATGCTTTAATCTTTAGAGCTACTTTTCGATAGAATCTTGACAGTGAACATTTACCAAATTATTGAGGCAGCTATCGTTGCAGAGATTACCTTAACCATAATTTTTGTGATTTATTTTTGGTATGTTCCGGCTGAGATTATTGAAGGGACAGTTGCATTCAACATCGATTGTTTTGTTATCAACGTTGAAAAATGTAAAAATTATTGGTTTAAACTTCTGCAAAAACAGAAAAGCATCGAGAAAAGCTGGAAGCTTTAATAGCTCCTAAATTCTCGGGCTTGCTATTTTATTTCTCTTGATTTTCTTTCGCTTTAGGCATCATGAATTTTCCAATTAACAACCCTGAAACTAACACCATCGTCACACCAAAGATACCAGCAACCAACGTTGAAACATATTGATTACCTATTGATGGTAAAGAGTAATCAGTTATCAAGCCGGTCCAAACGTTACCTTGTTCTTGCGCTCCATATGTAAGTGCAATTTTTTCTAGCCCATCTGGGTTGCTTGATGCAAACGGAATGAAGACAATTAGAAAGACCACGATTAAAGTTGCAGCTAACAATATTTTTTTCAAAGACCTTTTCTCTCCTTTAACAATGATAACCCTCCAATGATTGTTGGATTCAATCTTTGGATGGATGTGACCAGAACGGTAGTTATTGCACCTTCACCTATGCCTATTATTCCATGCAGAAGCATCATTGAAGGCAACGTAACCGCTAATCCGCCTGAGAATGCGGGGGCAATCTCAAAACTAGTAATCAACGCACCAATCATAACTGAAATCCACGAGGATACAAAAACACTCGCGATAAACAATTTTTGGCTACTATTTCTCTTGGTTAGTAATTTAATGAGAAAGTAGCTTAAGCCACCGATAATTGCCATGTTAAACGCGTTCATCCCAAAAGCAACGATTCCACCATCTGCAAAGAATAACGCCTGCATTCCTAAAACTAGAGTCATGCTTAAGATTGCTGCATATGGACCTAAAAGGACCGCCAGAAATGTGCCGCCAACCAAATGCCCACTGGTGCCAAAGGCTATTGGAAAGTTTATCATCTGTGCAGCGAAAACGAATGCGCTAAGTATAGCTAGCAAGGCTGTTAGTGAACGCGTGTAAGTTTGTTGCGCCTTCTTCCACGACCATGCTAATATTCCGACGGACAGTACCCACATTATTATAGCTAAAACTATTGAGGTGCTGTTGAGGATTAATCCGTCTGAGATGTGCATCTAACCCCTCCGCGTAACACTAATTTGAATTTTAGTGTTACTGTTAATATAAAAACCTTTATGCATGAAGAAAAAGATTAGCCATTCAAAGCTAATTATTAATCTAACGTTTTCAGGGCTAAATTTGCACTATTTCAAATCCCGATTGAAATAAGATTTCACATCTGAAAATTATGCCACCGTTAATGATTATAACTACTACTGCGTAACTGCAAGTATGGCGCTTGACTTTCAAGGAAATATAGTTTCTGTCATCCAAGTCATTGCATTAATACTGCTAGTAATTGGCGTCTATCCTTACAAAATAAGAACTAAGAATAGAAACCTCATACTTCATGGGTTTCTTAGCATAGTAGCGATTGGCCTAAACCTATCCACAGTACTTTCAATAATGGTTCCAATTTTCAGCGGTAATTTGGTTTTAATTAGCAATTTGTCGCTCGTTCAATCCGCGGTCATTTGGTTACATGTTGTCTTAGGAATTGTTGCTATTACTTTAGGGTTAATTATGATTTTTTCATGGATAACTCATCCTTTGGGCGAGCTTGGCTGTTCAAAAACGTGGCGACTGATGATTCCTACTTTCGTCATTTGGACTCTTGCCTTGGTTTTCGGTTTAACAATTCACATATTCAACATAATATAACCAACGTTCTGTCTAAAGTTGGTATTTCCCAAAAATTTGGGTTTAGCCGTATTTTCTAATGTTTTAATTTTTTATTTTGGTCTGAAAAAGAACTTAAAATGTCCATTACTTTTTCAAGAATTCAAGAAAATGCCTTGGAAACAAATGAAAATAGAGAATTTTTCTTTAAGCAACTTCTGGCTATATCCAGCCTCTTCGTTTGAAGATCAAAGCAAGACTCGAAGCCACCGTGACCATTATTGCAATCATGATGTAAAAGCCGTAAGGGTTGGTTGCTTCTGGAATCGATCCTAATGTAAAGTTTGTTCCATAGATCCCAGCAATCAAGGTCAGTGGGAGAAAAATTGCTGAAATTATTGTGAGTATTCTGATTATGTTGTTGGTGTTTATCGTTTGAACGTTTACTAGGATGTCTCGGATGTTGCTCATATCATCCCTGTGTGTATCCACAACCTCCATAAGCTGGATTGTTCTGTCGTAGAGGTATGCGAACCGGGGAAGATGAACTGCCTGTACGAGTGCGAATTCGCCTCTTGTTATTCTTCCCATAATCTCGCGAAGCGGACTCAAACTTTGCCTAAGACCCACTATTTTCTCTCTTACCTGCAGGATTTGCATCCCAAAAGTTCTGTTGTTTTGTTTTGATTTGTCCCTGAAAAGTGCCAAGGCTTCTTGATTCAACATTTCAATTTTTTCGAAAACTACGTCTGAAACGGGGTAATATTCGCTTGTGACTAAATCCAAGAAAATGTATAACATAATATCGGTGGAGGGCAAAAGTGAAAGGGAAAAGTAGCCATGGGTACCAATTTTTTTATAGACGGCACAGGTGAGATCTGAGTAACCCTTATGAACTGTTATTAGCCATCTTGTGCAAACAAGCATCGTCAAGCGTTCAATTTTTCCATCAGAAACGAAACTGTCCCGATGTGGAAAATTAAGAAGACAGAACACGCGATCTTCATGTTCATCGATTCGTGACCGCACCCCTTCTTCGGCAAGTTCTTGGATGTCATGTTCATCCAAAGCAAAATACTCTTTTAGCTCGTTCATTTCAGATTTAGTCGGGTCTTGGGCATCTACCCAAAGAATCTGTTCTTTATTGATTTCTTCAGGCAAAACTTCCAAGTTTTCTGATTGCCATCTCCCTTCTTCGTGTTGCTTAAGCGAGGTAATTGTTAGCAGATGTTATTCTCCGCTTAGACTAAACGAGAATTCTCCTTTGTAAACCTAACCGTTTGCCTTCCAAAAAGTATAGAAAACGTGGTGTCTGCGTTTTATTTTACAGACGTTTTCATTTGTAGTGATGCTTTCTTGGCTGCCTCTTCAGTTAACATACCGATTAACTGCCCGTTTTTAACCACAGCTGCTCGTTTGAATTCTTTTTCATTCATAATTTTCATGGCTGTAATCATCGATTCATCCCCTTCCAAAATTATGAGAGGTGTGTAATTGGTGTCTTTTGCAAGCGTTTTCATGGGGTCCTTTCGCGCATCGACGATCTCTCTTAGGAGTTCTCGGTCGTTAATTACGCCGATGGGTTTTTTGTGTTCGGTGATTAAGACTGAATTCACGTTGTTCTCAAGCATTTTACTCACGGTTTTTGCTACGGTTTCTGTGACTGCAATCTCTAAAGTTGGAAGTTTTGTGCCAGCTTGACTGCTGATTTCTTTTATGTCTATGCCACGTTTCCAGATGTCGTCTAGCATTTCGCTAACTCTTTCAATTTGGCTAGGGTCACTGGAGTAGAAGGTATCGGCTAGGTAGAAGGCAGATTCGGTGCCCAAATCGCTCAGTGGGGGCGTCTTGAACATAAATAGGTGCTTGTCATCAACAACAATCATTGTAAGGTAGCTGATGGGGACATGTTTGACTTCGTAGTTTTTTGCTAGCTTTTGCGCTGGTTCAAGGTTATCGAGGTCGATGGATGCCATTATGCGGGTTTTAACCCCTTTCTTAAAGTATTTCACTATTGGGTTCTCTTCGGCCAATCGATTGATGCTCTGCGAAGAAGTGATGATTACGATGTCTTTTTTGGCTGAATCAAGAACCTTTGTTAATTTGTTCCATGCTTCTTCTTGGTCTTTGATAACGAGGGTTTCTCCGATTGGGATTCCGCTCTTGAGTTCTTCTATTCGTCTTGAAGCGTCAACTCCGCTCTGCCACATCTGCACAAAAAAAGCCTTCAAAACGGAAATAAACATTTTATCATTTATCCATAAACCTTCATCTTCAAGGTTTAGTACCGAGGCTTCGTTTCCGAAGGGAGCGTATAATATGGCTTCTTCTTCATCCTTTATTAAGAAGCGAGGGAAAAACTTGGAGCTCATTCCAACATGGCGAAGTTTAATGTTGAGTTTGTCTTCAACAATTTCTCGATCTATACGCTCTACGACTTTGAGGTTCTCGGGGGCAATTTCTGTGATTATTTGAGTTTGGACCTTGCTTTCTTCAGGTGGACTGAGGGCTGCGTCGAAGATTCCTGCAATATCTTCCTGAATTAATCCCAAAGCGGTTGTTAGAACTATTACTTCAGATTTTGCTTCTCCAATCATGTTGAGCATTTTCGAGTGAATCTTTTTCTTGCCTGTTATGATTGAGAATTTAGCGACGGGGTATTCCGATTCAGGCGCACTAATGGATCCCCAAGCTGTCAACAAGTTCTGTTTCTGTTCGTTTAGGTTGACAACTTCGACCTTTTTTGCGTTAATGAAATTGTCAACTAAAGCTTCAAAGGCAACAATAGTGAACCTCGTCGGCCTTTCTAGGGTTGCTTCGATGAAGCCTTTTTCTTGCAGTTTCTTGAAGGTGCGGTAAGCCTGTACACGTTCCATTTTAAGTCGTTTGGCCACAAAACTCGTTGATTGAACGCCGCTTTTGGCAAGGAACATGTAAACTTGAACTTCCCTTTTGGATAAACCAAGAATTTGAAGGAATCTAGTTACGTCTTTTTCACTCATCAAGTAACCGCCGTCTAAAACCCGTTGTAATAGTTAATGTTCTCGGTATTTATAAATTGTATCTTCTTAGATGCAACAAAACACAATATTCGGCAGTTAAATTAGTTTCTGTTGCAAGGATCCATGTTCGCTTTTGACCCTTTGCGCTGGCTTCCAAGACTTCCTGATAAAGCTCGGGTAGTTACCGTTTTCATCCAATAATCGCTTCAAAAAAATTGTGGTCTTGTCATCCGTAAGGTATCCACTCCCAAAGTCGCCGTACTTTGCTCTTAGCTTTGCAATTTCTCCATCTCGCTCAACCTTGGCGATGATAGATGCGGCTGAGACAATAGGATAGGTTCTGTCGGCTTTGTGTTCGGAAACTATTCTCGTTTTTAACTTGAGACACTCGCTTATGTGATTTCCAAATCTATGGGCTACCACGTCGGCAGCATCAACGTAGGCTTCGTCGGGTCTGAGGACTTCGAGAATTTTTGCCATGGTTTGGGCTTCAAGTCGGTTTAATTTGTGAAGGATCCTGCTGCTTTGAACTACCTTGTCGATTTGGGCAGGTGGAAGTTTTATGATGTGGTGTTTTTCGGTTAACTCTATGATTTCCGGGTACAGGTTTTCACGTTTTTTGGCGGTGAGGAGTTTTGAATCTTTCACACCCAACTCTGTTAGCAACTGCAAGTTCTCAGTTTTCACAGCTATGCCTGCAACGACTAAGGGACCAACCACGCATCCGCGTCCAGCTTCGTCAACGCCTGCAACCAACATCCCGTTTTTCATCCTTAATGTGAAAGGGTTGGATTCTAGGCTATATTGCTTTTCTAAAAACAATAATCAAAGAAGAAAATAGATCTCTAGCGGATTCGGGTAGACTCTAATTTTTCATCTTATGAAATACAGAAAATTATGGTTTTTCGATTCAAAAAATGCAAGGCTACTTCACTTTTGGATAACTGATTAAACTTAACATTCAGCTTTGTTCACCCCCTTTAATCTTATATTTAGATCGAATGAATAACTAGAAATCTGAGGGACTAACACTTGAACGATGAGTTTTCGAAAGACTATCCTTTTTCAAACTATTGGATTTTCCAGTTTAACCCTGAAATCTACGATTGGTTAGGGTGGATAAAAGAGCATAAAGCTAACGAGCAATGGCTCGTTAGCCGCTTTGCGAAATTCATTTGTATAGGTGATAAAGTTGTAATTTGGGCTTCTGGTAAGGAAGGCGGAATTTACGCGTTCGGAGAAGTAGTAACATATCCCCAAAAGAAGGGGCTTAATCCCGAACAAGCAATTCACTATAAAATAATTTCTGATTTAGATAAATTTAGAAAAAAACCAAGCGTTTTTATAAAATACTTGAAAGTTTTTGTCGACAGACCGATTTCAAAGGATGTATGTAAAAAAAATAAAGTGCTTTCAACTTTAGTGCTCAATGATTTTGCAAACGCCACAAATTTCAAGTTATCAAAAACACAATGGTTACGAATACTAGAACTGATTCAGTAACAGTTTCCCTTTATTTTAGGGGAGCTTTTTTTTACCCAGCTCCTATAATTGGCTCATTATTGTCGTCTGTTTTTTTGGTTCTGCCGCCGATTATCGCTGGGATTAGTGCTATGGCGTTTATGATTGCGAAGGCGAGGTAGGTGTTTTTGAGACTGTCGACGAAGAGGGCTCTTCCTGCGGCGGGTATCGCTGCTGGGTTTACGCTGCTGATTATCTGCGTAATGAGGTCGTAGGGTGCGGTAAGGGACATGATTAGGACGGTTAGGTTGAGGCTGACGGTTAAGCCGATGTTGAGGAATAGGGTAAAGAGGGCTGAGCCCACGCCGTGGCGTTCTGTGGGAACTGAGCTCATGACCGCTCGCAGGTTAGGTGCTACGAATAAACCCGTGCCGATGCCAAGGAGCACCATGTAGAAGCTTAGGACAAAGTAGGGTGTTGCTTGCCCCGTGGTTGAAAACAGAAACAGCGCCACAGTGCTGATGCTTAGACCTGTCAGGATGAATTGGGTTTGTCCATACTTGTCAGCTAACCTACCACTGAGGGGACCAACAGCTAAAAACGCGATTTCAAACGGCAAAATCCTAAGTCCCGCTTGTAGAGGGCTAAGATTGTCTACAAGCTGAAACTGCAAACTAAGCAATAACAAAACAGCCGTCCAAGTGATAATATTGAATAATAGTGCGAATAGTCCACCTGAAACTTGGCGAATCCTAAAAACCCTCAGATAAATCAAAGGATACTTTGCTTTTCTTTCATACGCTACGAAAATAATTATAAAAAAGACTGCGCCTATCAGAAGACTGTATGAATAGTTTAGTCCGGCTGTGCCGTAAGCGCCATATGTTAAACCGACCATGAGGCAGAAAAGAAAAGAAGTGAACAGGGCGAATCCTATCCAGTCGATTTTTCGGTTCGTATCCAAAAGCGCGGTTTCCTTCAGCCGGTGTCTCGCCCAGAGCGTGCCAAAGATGCCGATGGGAATGTTAATGTAGAAAAGCGCCCGCCAATCGAGGAATGAAAGAATTAAGCCGCTTAGAGTTAAACCCAAAAGTGCCCCTGCACGGAAAGCAATCTGATTAAACCCCAAAAACAAACCCAACTGACGCCTCGGAGCCGCATCAGTCAAAATCGCAATGCTATTAGTAAAAACTAACGCTGCGCCGATGCCTTGAATTCCCCTAAACAAGATAACTTCTGTTGGATTCAATCCAACGCTTGTCAAAGCTGAGCCGATTGTAAAGATAGCAAACCCATAAGTGTAGATTTTGACTCGACCAAAAATGTCGCCAAGTCGCCCAATTAGCGAGAGCATGAGGGTGTTGGTTAACACGTAGGCTTGCGTTATCCAAATTGCCTGCTCGATGTCTGCATGCAACTGCTCAGAGACCTGAGGCAATCCAATTATGACTATACGTGTGTCTATTCCAACCATTAAAACTCCAATGGTTGTTACTGTCAAAGCTAACCATTTGTACTCCAAAAAAACAGCTCCCAAAAAATGGAAAATCCGCAAATTATTCAATGTTTGTTCGGGTAAATAACTCTGACTCTTTCAACTGAGTTAGAATCTGCAGCTAATCTGTTTCAGCCGTTCCATGCCATCTTCTTTCTAAATAAAGAATCAAGCTGAAAAGACCTCGGCTAAAAATTACCAAGATAAGCAATTCAAACTCGGGAATAGTTCTAGTTGCTACAGTGCGGATAATTTCTGCTCCAATGAAGAAGTTTAGACTTAATGTCAAGTACCCTGAGAGGTAACGGGTAGAAGATGATGGTTTGTACGGATCTGCAACTTTGCTTTTGATGAATCTGATTGTCACTAATAAGGCTCCAAAAGTTATGACCCCACCGCCTATAAGATAAAGCACATCAGCAGATATTGTAAGCATAACGTATATGGCATCGTAAATAGCGCCACCCGAGACGTAATTTAATGAAATTAAACCTATGAAGTCTGGGTAAATGAGACTTAACAAAGCGCTAAGAACAGCGCCAACAGTTATTATGATTATTAAAGTTAGAGCTAAGAAATTCGTTCCTTGATTCTCTTGGATTTGGTTTTCAGACAAAGGTTTAGAAACCTGAACTTTATTCGTAAATAGTTGTGGATTAAAATTACGTTTAATTTTTATTTAAGCTTTTAAAAAAGAAAAAATTTTGAAGGATTTGATGATTTAGGCTAGAGCACAGAATCTATTTTTCATCGACAAAGACTTCTCTTTAGTACAGCATTGGCTATGCTTAGCATAGCAAGTGTAATTCGATTTCTATTTTATTTTGGCTTGTGGGTCTTTCTTTTCTTTTTAATAGAGCATGATATCTTATTTTCATGATAGTGGAACTGTTGAGATTGATCCGCTCCTCCAAAAGTACTTTTGCAGGCCTATTATCAGGGGGCCTTCTTTATTTCACTGATTTACTCCTCAGACTTTGAAATATTAAGCGATTACAGACACAATCGATGTCGAAAGCAAGTGGTCCAGAAGTATCCTCAAACCAATTCCTATCAAAATAAGTCCTCCAATGACCTTTATCCGACTCCCGAAAACTTGACCCAGTCCACATCCAAAGAAGAACCCAACAAATGATAGCGAAAAAGTCACTAATCCAATTAATAAAATTGGCTCTAAAATTGATGTCTGCAGGAATGCAAAGCTTAGGCCTACCATTAAAGCGTCAATGCTGGTTGCGACTGCTAAGATTAACAATGTGTGTAGCTTGAGGGTTGATTCTTCATTTTCTTTTTCTTTTTTTGTTGAGTCATAGATCATTTTTGAGCCTATAAACGCTAGAAGACCGAAAGCGATCCAATGGTCAACCCCCATTATTATTTCCTTGAAACTCAGACCTACTATCCATCCAATTGCTGGCATTAACATTTGGAATCCTCCAAAAAATCCTCCTAACAGCAAAGCGGTTCTTCGCCTGTCATGATTTATCACGATTCCTTTTGCGATTGAAACGGCAAAAGCGTCCATTGCTAAGCCAACGGCAATCAAGACAATTGTTAGCAGATCCATTTTTTCACCGAGATCATTTGCTTCAAAAAGTTATAGCGCCATATAGGTTTTGCATTGTTAAAATTAAATTTGAAGATTAACTCGGCTCAATATTAATACCCGCTTTGCTAAGGCACACACTACATTTGTAATACACGTGTAAACGCTTTTATCTTATTCATCCAAGTAGATGACAAAAGGTGAAATAATGATTCCTAACTCAACAAATCCTGCACCCAAAATAGCAACCATATTCAAAACTTCGCCTGCCATTCGAACCGCACGATTAGCCATATTCTCCGCACTCAGCGTAGTAGGCTCACTCATCAAGATTCCAAGTCCCGTCGGAAGCCTTGCCTTCGACTCATTTCCAGGCTTCTTTGTTGCCTTGTTCTTTGGACCTGCCGAAGGTGCACTTGTAAGCGGGCTGGGACACTTGGCAACAGCCGCCACAAGCGGATTTCCACTAGGAATTCTGCATATTCCAATCGCAATTGGTATGGCCTTGGCAGCAGCTGTAATAGGTATGCTAAACAAAGTACACAAGTCGTTTGGAGTTGTACCAGCACTCGTTGCAGGTGTTGCAATCAACACAGTCTTAGTTTTTCCTTTAGTGCCTTGGTTGGCCGAGGACATAAACGTCGGCTGGTTAATTGCTATTAGCTACGCACCGTTTCTTGTGGTTGCGGCAACATTAAATGCCGTCGTCGCAGGCTTTATCTACCTTGCCCTCAGAAGGAAACTAAAGACTTGACCAAAAACCCCACCACCCCATTTCCTTCTCCAATCAAGACTAATAGGGACGTTCTTCTTTTTCAGGTCCATGACGATATCCTTGTCATCGGTTGCGATTCCGCTGGAGGTATAGGACCAAATCCGCTGGACAAGGTCAAGGTCGACGGTTTCGTTCTTGGAAAATTTACTGCTAGGACTGCACTCATGGAAGTCCTTGCAGTTAACGCAATGCCATTTTGTATTGTAGATGCGTTGGGAGTTGCCCTTGAGCCAACTGGTGCCGCCATCCTACGCGGAATCAGAGCTGAAGCGAAAAAAATAGGCTTAGACCCTGAGCTCGCAGTGACAGGCAGCACTGAAAAAAACATAATTGTTGAGCAAACAGGCATCGGTGTGACTGTCATCGGTATGTGCAGAAAGGCTCAGCTGAAAATTGGCACCTCACATTCAGGTGACTTGGTTGTGGCGGTGGGTATCCCGTCAGTTGGGAACGAAGTTCTTCCAGCTGAAAAGGCGGGAAACATAGTAGATTCGACGGACATCTTGAAACTCAGAGAATTGCCTTATGTTCATGAGGTGATTCCTGTGGGATCAACGGGGATAGCACATGAGCTTAAGACGCTCGCTGAGAGTTCTAAGCTGAACTATACTATTTCTAAACAGCAGAAAGTGAATGTGCAAATTTCGGCGGGTCCGGCAACAGTCGCCTTAGTGAGTCTTCCTGAAAGCGATGTTGCAAACCTAACGCGCCAAGTGGACAAGCCGACTTACATAATTGGTCATTTGCATTAGTCCAACTAAGTACTGTTTGATTGGGTTAATTTTATTGTTTCCAAATTTATCTGATTTATCATTAGACTACCTGGTAGCGAGCAAGCATTAAGAAGACTATCCGCGTAAGAGGAATTCGCAGTCCCACTATCCAGCACGGGCTTTCATTTTTCCTCTTATTTGGCGGTATAGGACAAGAGACTATTTTTACAAAAGAAAATTCCTTCAAATTTTGATCTTGTGCTCTTTATTTTATTAATTCTTACCGCCATTTTTGTAGTAGTCTATTTTGATTCTTATTTTTAATTAAATTTGAGTAAACGTCAAATTCTTTTTTTGAAAACCCGAATATATTAGGGTAAAGCCTTATGTCAACAAGGACCCTATTCTTTTTCAAGCCGATTAACATGAAACCTCAACCGCACAATCCCGAACATAAAAGGATGAAACGTGAGAAAAAAACCATAGATTACATGGTAGACCTTTATTGCAAAGGGCACCACGGAACAGAGGGTCAACTATGCCCCCAATGTCTCCAATTTAAAGAATACGCGTTAATGCGTCTTGATAAATGCCCATTCCAAGAGAAGAAGAGCACATGTGGCAAATGCACAATTCATTGCTACAAGCCTGACATGAAATTAGAAGTTAAAAAGATAATGCGTTACTCTGGTCCTCGGCTTCTTCTTCACCACCCGAGTTTGGCGTTCCATCATGCTTGGGATGGACGGCGAAAGCCACCACACTTGGATAAGATAAATTAGATTTTGGGGTTAATAATGAAAGTCTTAATCATCTTCGACTCAAAATATGGTAACACAGAGATTGTTGCACAGAATATTTTGGAGGGCATAAAACAGGTTGAGGAAATTGAGACTGCTATCTGCAATACCAAAGAAGTTGACTCTCAATTAATAGCCAACTACGATGCTCTAATAATAGGCGCGCCAAATCATATGGCTAGTCCTTCTCGAACTATGAAAAAGTTTGTTGATAAGTTAGCTGAGATCAATCTTAAGGCTAAAAGTGTAGTTATCTTCGGCACCTATTCTGGGAGGTCGAGGGTTTCTGATAGAGCTGTAAAAAAACTAGAAAAAATTGTGGAAAAAAAGTTTCCTAATTTAAAACTTCTTTCGCCCAGTCTATCCGTAAAAGTGAGGGGAGTAACTGGTCCTGTAGCGGATGGAGAACTCCAAAAATGCCGAGACTTCGGCAGAAGAATAGCAAATCAACTTCTATCCTAAGAAGTAGAAAAGGAAATAATCCTCTAATACTAATTAGAATTGGTGATCTCGGACGGTTTTAGATGTTGTTTGTGGAATGGAAATTGATGAGAAAACATCAAAATGGAAATCAGAGTACAAAGGCAAACCTTACTATTTTTGCGGGCCCATGTGCAAGTTAGAATTTGACGAGAACCCTGAAAAATATATGTCCGATGCCAAGAGCATTTTGGACAAATAAACAGAAAAATCGCTTTTGATGTTGTTTGTGTACAGCCACAACCCCTTAAATAGCTCTTCTTCACTCTGCAATTGTGTGATTTTATGTCAGCAAGTCAATCTCTCAAACAAGCCATGCGTAGACTATGGATGGACCATACTGTATACACGCGCCTATACATCACTTCAGCGTTCGCTGAATTGCCCGATGCCCAAGTTGTTGCAGGCAGATTACTTAGAAACCAAGAGGATATTGGAAACGCAATCGTGCCATTTTATGGAAAAGATGCAGGAAACAAACTCACAGACCTTCTAAAACAACACATCATGGTAGCCACCGAAGTAGTTGCCGCAGCGAAGTCCGGTGATCAAAAGAAATTCGCCGAAGCAGACAAGAAATGGGTAGCCAACGCTGATGATATAGCAGCATTTTTGAGTTGAGCTAATCCAAATTGGCCAAAGAAAGATGCGGCAGATCTCTTGCACCTTCACTTACAATTGATAAAAGAATTCGCTACAGCCCGACTAGCCAAAAACTACGCTGAAGACATCAAAAAACTTGATGAATACTTTACAGAAGGCATGCTCATAGCAGATACTCTTTCAGAAGGCGTAATCAAGCAGTTCCCAGATAAATTCTAAAGAATCAATGAGACCACAGTTTTGGCCCTTTTTTCTATAACTTACCCATTCGAAATTGGGCAAAAAGCACCCTCCTTCACAAACTTGCAAGGAGTTGACGGCAAAAAATATTCACTCTCCAACTTCGACGATAAACAAATAGTGATTCTCCTTTTCATGGCTAATCGATGCCCAACAGCAAGAGTATACACAGATAGACTCGAAACAATCCAAAATGAATATGGTCCAAAAAGTGTCCAGCTTATCGGCATAAACTCAGATAACCAATATTTTTTTTCAACTGAGGCTTTATCGAAAATGATAGGGGTAGCAGACGAAAGAAATTTTAATTTTCCCTACCTGAAAGATGAGGACCAGTCAGTAGCAAAAAACTATGGCGCACTTGTTACATTGCACGCGTTTGTTCTTGATAATCAGAGGAAACTGAGGTATAGGGGACGAGTTGATGATTCTCGTGACCCTTTAAAAGTTACAATAAGTGATTTACGAAATGCTTTGAATGACTTACTAGAGGGCAAAGAGGTTAGAACTCCAGAAACACGACCATTTGCCTGCAGTATAGAATATTTCTAAATTCTAAATTAAATCAAGGATAATCAACCAATGAATAGTCTGCCTATAGTACTATCAGCTAGTATAGCGTTTGGTGCAACGTTATCTGCAGGCATTTTCATAAAAAGATTCAAGACTAATATTGGAATTGTTTGTGCGTTATCAGCGGGGTTCTTTATTGCACTTGCATCATTCGATCTTTTTCCCGAAATATTAGCGCTTGCGCCCGTAGCTCAAATCCCTTTAGATAGACTTCTGCTAACAGGTATGGGTGGATTTGTTTTTCTCTTGGTTCTTGAACGTTCTTTTTCTATGTTTCATATTAAGAAACACACGATGACAAAAAGGAGTCTTCAGCCGAGAATTGGATTGCTAGCAACATTGGAGTTTTGTTCGCATGGATTTCTTGAAGGACTTGCGATAGGTTTGAGTTTTCAGCTTCAATTAGGCTTAGGAATAGTTGTTGCGATAGCAGTAGTTTCGCATGATTTTTGCGATGGTATAAGTACGTTAGCGCTTATGCTAAATTCGGGTAATTCGTTAAAATCTGCTCTTAAACTGTTATTGGTGGATGCTGTAGCTCCGGTTATAGGTGCTATCGCTACTCTTTTTATTGCAATTCAGGAAACTTTTTTGATTTTTTCTTTATCCTTTTTGGTCGGTACCTTCCTTTACATCGGCGGTGGAACTCTTCTACCTGATGCCTATAGAATGAATCGCCCAATTATAACAATCAGTTTCTTCCTAATTGGATTTTTTTTAATATTATTTCTTAACAAAATCATATCTTAAAAAAAGGTAAAGCGGATCGACGTATTCCTTAAATTGAACGTCGAGTTAATTCAATGTGGAGCTTTTTTTATGGAACAACAAAAAATTATTGGAACCAACTGTTACAACTGCATCTTCATTTCCAAAAAAGAGGAAACTGTCGATTCAAGCGAACTAAACGTTCAAGGTGGAATAGATCCCAAAACACAAGAAGAAATGCAGAAAGCGAAGAAAGCTGATCTCATAACTTTGCCGGGTGGTTCGAAAGCTGACGCATTGAATAAGAAATTCTGTTACAATGACGAGATAAAAATGTTTGTAACCGTGCGAATGTGCTGCGGATATTGGGATAACGCAGGTGTAAAGAGGCCTTGGAAGAAATAGGTAAAACAATAATCGGTCGGTTATTTGAGGCTGATTTTGGTGAGAAAGTTTTCACCCTGTTTTATGAGAGCAGCAATAAGCTAATTCTAACCGAAGTGAAAGGCCCAAATGTTGGGCGAGTCCAGAATTTGTCTGTAACTATCGTTGAGTTAAGACCTGATCTTTTTATGGTTAATTGGCAAGAAGCTAACAAGCTAACAGTCACTGACATCGAGGATTACGAAAAGGGCGTTGTCTACGCTAATATGACCACACTAAACGATAATTTCATTGCAATTAAGGGAATTCTGAGAGAAAGAAACGGGACGCATATCCAGTAAGCAACATGCAAATTCTTCACTTAATGTGGAGTTATAGTATGAAAGAACATCAACGGCTGAATCCTACAAAAAACCGAGTTGTTGTTCTACCATCAAGTTGGAAGTATCAAGTTGGCTGATAGAAGAAGAAGTGCCCCTGCAGCAATCTTCTTCTCTTGAGCTTGATTTTCAAACTCGAAAGAACAACAAGCACGCCAATTTTTCCAACCGTTGTTGTTCTTGCAAAGGAAATTCTTTTCAGCCTATTTCTTACAGGTAGAAGAAGAAGAGCGAAAATTTTTCAATCTTCTTCTTCTTTTAATTGAGCCTCTAACCGAAAGAGCAACAACCATTTTTTTCAACTGTTGTTATTCTTTCAACTGGAATTATGTTGGATAATGCTCTAAGTTCAAAACATGAACATGCTAAATTTATAAGTATAAGAGTGTTATATTTGCCTGAGTCGTATGGTGGATCGCTGTGAACTATTGGAAAGTTCTTTTTGACAGTATTTAGGGCGCTTGTTGCAAAAGAACTGTTAAATACTCATCACTTAACACAAGTCGAGGTTGCTAAGAAGCTTGGAACACCCCAGGAGCCTCCAACCAAACCAAAGCATGATTAAGTTTCAAAAGCGCTTTTTCCACACTTGGCAAATCATTAGAAGTAGTCGTCTGCTGAATTTGCCGGACAACTACTACTAACCCTAGGCGTTTAATTTTTTTCTTGACACTTTCAGATGATTTACCAAAAAACGCCACAATCTCATTGAGCCGTCTGTGAGCCTGCAACATTTCGCGAAGTTGCTTCTCCTCTTCAACAGTCCAAGGTTGACCCTTCATAACTACTCACTCTCCTCAAGCAAAGAATCGGGAAACTCTAGCTCCCCAGCATCTAACCCGCCAATACAGCTAATGCCGAAAAGGGCTGCGATATCAATGCGCTCAAAATCCCACTCATTCTCACCAATAATTACGGGCTGGAACTTAACGCCAAGCTGAACCTTCCATTCCATAGCCCTTTGACGTGCCTCAGTTAAACTATCAAATCCAACAAGAGGGCACTGCAGCAAATACCAAATGTGCCACCAAGTCTTGCACAAAGGAAACATTTGAAAAACGAGTTGAATGTTCTCAAAACTATAAGTATTTATCAGATTTCAAGCAATAGAGCATTAGGAGTCTTTTGTGGTGGAAATGGAATTTGAGACCATAACGCTTCAGGTTAAAGATTACATTTCTCCTGAGTGTACATGCAAGGTTGAAGACATTGTAACCGCATTGCCACATGTTGTTGAATCATCCTTCGACCCGATAAACAGTCTACTCAAAGTCAAGGTACACAAAGGTATGACTTCTTCAAAGACTATAATTGAAGGGTTAAAGAAGTGTTCTGTTAGTTGCGAACAGCATAATGTGTCTAACAGTGCCAACATGGGGCACATGAACCACGAAACCATGAACATGCCGATGAAAATGGGCGCGCAAAAACCGGCAATGCATGATCATCATGCTATGATGGAAGCTGAATTAAAGAGAAGTTTTATTGTCGCTGCAATTTTTACCATTCCAGTTCTTATTTTATCGCCATCAATTCAAGCCTGGATAGGTTATACGCTGCAATCATCCATTGCCTTAAGTGTTGTTCTTGCGATTGCAGCATCTATCGTAATTCTGTACGGCGGCTTAGTATTCTATAAAGGATCAATCCAGTCCTTCAAGATGCACACCCTCGACATGAACGTGTTAGTAAGTATTGCACTACTTTCAGGATACCTCTACAGCTTAGCTGCCACTTTCCTATTCAAAGCACCAGACTTCTACTGGGAAATAAGCACCTTAGCAACGTTCATCCTTTTTGGGCATTGGATGGAAATGAGAGCTCAAAAAAGTGCTTCGGGCGCATTAAAAGAGCTAGTGAAATTGATCCCCCCGACGGCCAATTTGATTAAAGATGGAGATGTCGCTGAAGTTCCAACATCTGAATTGAAAGTCGATGATATAGTTCTAGTGAGACCAGGTGCGAAATTCCCAATTGACGGTGTAGTTGTAGAAGGCGAGACCTATGTTAACGAAGCTATGGTGACAGGGGAGTCAAAACCTGTTGCTAAGAAGAAGGACTCGACAGTGCTTGGTGGAACAATAAACGCTGAGGGTGCGATCCGTTTTCTTGTGACAAAAACGGGCGATGAAACAGCTATCGCTCAAATAATAAAAATAGTCGAACAGGCTATCAATTCAAAACCTAAAGTTCAAAAACTTGCTGACAGAGCGGCATTCTACCTTACATTAATCGCCATTTTTGTTGGAGTAGGAACTTTCATTTTCTGGTTTGGGATAGGAGCTGGGCTTCTATTTGCCCTATCTCTAACCATTACGGTTATCGTTATTACTTGTCCTCATGCCCTTGGTTTAGCCATTCCGGCAGTAACGTCAATTGCCACCACCATGGCTGCCAACAGAGGAATGCTGATCAAGAATGCTGAAGCGTTAGAAATTGGAAAGAAAATTGACGTCGTAATGTTTGACAAGACAGGAACATTGACAAAAGGAGAATTCGGAGTAACTGACATAGTAGTGCTCGGCGACTGGGACGAGAAACGGCTTCTTCAAGCCGCCGCCGCAGTTGAGATAAATTCCGAACATTTTATTGCAAAAGCAATCGTTAAAAAAGCTCATGAGGAAGGACTAGAAAGCAAGGTAGCCACACAGTTTATTGCAATACCTGGAAAAGGTGCCAAAGCCACGGTAGATAACGAGGAGGTCTATTTAGGAAACGCCAACTTGGTTAGACAATTGAATTCAAACATAAGCCCAGAGTCTGAAAAAGTGTTGTCGCTTTCCTCTCAAGGCAAGACAGTGGTATATTTTTTGACCAAAGACAGACTTCTTGGTCTAATAGCTATGGCAGATTTGATTAGGGATGAATCGCGTGAAGCCATTAAAAGCCTGAAAGAATTAGGCTTGGAGGTGGCGATGATTACTGGCGATAATAAACAGACTGCAGCTTACGTTGCCAAAGAGTTGGGTTTGACTACTTTTTTTGCTGAAGTTCTGCCGGAACAGAAAGCAAATACGGTAAAGTCAGTTCAGAATGAGGGAAAACATGTCGCCATGGTGGGTGATGGAATAAACGATGCCCCTGCTTTGGTCCAGGCTGATGTTGGAATTGCTATTGGTGCTGGTACTGATGTTGCTGTTGAGTCTGCGGATGTTGTTTTGATAAAGAATGATCCGCGTGATATTGCTAAACTTATTACGTTGAGCAAGAAGACAATGAGAAAAATGAATGAGAATTTGGTATGGGCTATTGGTTACAATGTTATTGCTATTCCCGCTGCTGCGGGTGTACTTGTGCCGCTAGGGATAGTTATTCCCCCAGAGTTTGCAGCAATCACGATGTCTCTAAGCTCGATCAGCGTAATCGTAAACGCACTCCTGCTAAGAAGAGCCAAAATATAGTCAAGGCGTCATAAAAAGAGCAGAGAGCGAACGCGAATGTAAGTTTTAGAGGTACCTGAATTTAAGATCGAGTTTCTGAGATTCTTTACATTGAGTTAACAATGTTATATTTAAATATATCTTTATAAGATATACTTATTGAAGACATATGTCAGCCCCACTAAAAACTGAAGGTCTTGAATGTGACTTTTCAAGATTTTACATACTAACAATGCTTTATGAAGGACCACAACATGGCTACAGCATACTAAGTAATTTCAAAGAAAGAACTGGAAAAGAAATCAGCCCCAGTCTAGTATACCCCTTCCTTAAAGAACTTGAAAAGAAAGAGTTAGTTACACATTCACTAAAGCCAGTAGGCGAAAAGAAGAAGAAAGTTTTCGAACTAACGGAAAAAGGCTTGGAGCTTTGTCGGTTACTTTTCAAACGTTTTTCAGCCCTTGTTTCAGTCGCAATCGAACCGACTTTGACAATCTGCACTAACTGCGGCTGCAAAATATACGCAGGCGGGTACAAGGAAAACTTCAACGGCAAAGAACACACTTTCTGTTGTATCCATTGTGCACAATCCTATAAAGATGAATTATTGAATAACCTGAAAACACCTTCAAGAACGATTTAAATATCGTGAATGAAAATGCTTTTACGCTATAAAGTTGATATGACTAAGACAAAATTTTATAAAACTAAGAACTTATTATTGTATCAAACAAAGAAAAATGTCCCGTTCCACCGTTAGGGGCAATTCGTTTTTCCATTTGTTTCATCGTCACTCAACTCTATGACCTCAGGAACTTAATTTATCTTCGATAGAGGCTGAGTCGAACCGTCTAAAGTCGATAGTCTATTCCTTTTTCCGCAAAATTATAAATAGAAGGTTAGTCGAAGTTGATTTTGTGAACGATTGCAAGAGCTTTCTTGTTTCGTTCAATAAACTTTTGAGGAAGAAAAAAAATGCTACTAATGCACATACTCCGCCACTTCAAATTCCAACGTATGCCTTTATCAACGTTAACCCTAACCCTGCAGGTCTTGGACAATCAGTTACAGTTGGCTTCTGGCTTCAAATACCGCCACCAACTGCTCAAGCACAATTCGGCGATAGGTGGACCGGCTATATGATAAAAATAACACATCCCGACGGAACCACAGAATCACTCGGACCATTCACCTCTGATGACACAGGAGGAACGTATACGATCCATACACCCAAACAACTTGGCAATTATACTTTTGAGTTCAGCTTTCCAGGTCAAACACTAGCGGGGACAAATCTCGCCCCAGGAGTCACCACTAATCCATTTATTGGCGACTATTACCAACCCAGCACAGCCAAAATAACGCTTACCGTACAGCAGGAGCCAATACCAATCCTTTCAGAAAACCCTCTCCCAACATCATATTGGACACGTCCGATAGAATCTGTAAACAACCTTTGGTCTCAACTTGGCGGGGCATGGCTTGGACTCGGCGTTTCAACTTTTGCAAACACTGGATTGTATAATTCAAGCGGAAACTTCAACCCCTTTACAACCGCACCAAAGACCCCGCACATCATCTGGACAAAACCAACTGCACCGGGAGGTCAAATAGGCGGCGAATTCGGTGGAACCTCTCAAACCAACTTCTACGCACCCGCTCAGTATGAACCCAAATTTGCACCGATAATAATGAATGGTATTCTCTACTACGAGAAATATCCAGGAGCATCAACTGATCCAACAGGCTGGGCTGCTGTAAACTTGAAAACAGGACAAACGATGTGGGAAAAGAATACTACCGTCGGGTCAACGCTTGGACCGATTCTAAAATGTGGCCAAACTCTCTACTATGTGTCACCTAACCAGTATGGAGCGTTTACGTATTTATGGGCTACTGGAAATCCGTTTGGAAACCCAACCTTGACAGGCAACTTACTCACTGTTCCCGCGGCAAAGCAGACAACATTGAATCCTGGAACATACGCTTCAGTCACAACTCCTCTCAGTGGAACAACATACAGTATGTATGACGCGGTAAGCGGAGACTACATACTTAGCATAGTCAACGGAACCACCATGACGTTCGTGGAAGATGATGGTGGAAACTTGCTAGGCTACTTTATCAACTCTACCAACGCAAATGCACCCACCCTGAACATGTGGAATTCAACTAGAGCAATTCTTTTGAACCAACCAGCCCAATACTATGGTCAAACAAGCGCGAGTGCCTGGTACTGGAGACCCCCAAGCAACGGCATCATTCCATTCTCTGATGGAATACAATGGACCGCCCCAGTAGCTACAAGCCTAAACGGCGCCCCATTCCACCAAACCTTCGCAAACAACGTCCTCGTAAACTCATCTCTAGCAATAAGCGGCAGTTGCATCAACAACGGCGTAATACTTATGACTGATTCAAGTGGCATAGCAGGAAGCTTCCAACAAGGTTTCCAAATTGAAGCAGGCTACAGCGCAACTACAGGTCAACAACTATGGATAACCAATAGGACGTTAACACCTTTCACCAGGGTTGTTACTCTTCCAGCTACAGCAGGTGCCTACGGTGAAGTCAACCAAGCTACACAATCCGTTAGCGGCTTTAGTATTACCACAGGCGCACAACTATGGGGGCCAACTGCGCTTCCAGATTCTGATCCATACGACAGCATCGGTGGCTACAACTATGTTTCAGCAAACGGCGTTTGCTACTTCTGGGGCTTTGGAGGAACCATTTACGCAATTAATATGGTAACTGGAAGTCTTTTGTGGCATACAACGACAAATCAAATTAGTGGAGATGCAGGAACCAACACACCTTACGGCGTATGGCCTCTTTGGACCTTTTCAGTAGGGTCCGTAGCTGATGGAATGCTGTTTGTTCCAGAGGGTCACCAGTACAGTCCACCGCTATTCCGAGGAGCACATCAATTAGCCATAAACATTACCAATGGAGAACCTGTATGGAGCATAATGGGCTTTGACGTAACGACAACACCAGCAGTATCAGACGGGGTTATGACGGCATTCAGTTCTTATGACAACCAAATATATGCCTACAGTAAAGGACCAAGCGCTATGACTGTTAATGCGCCTAACGTTGGCGTTACAACAGCAACACCGATCACTATTAGGGGCACCGTAATCGACATATCTGCTGGCACAAAACAAGAAGCACAAGCAGCTAACTTCCCAAATGGCGTTCCATGCGTATCAGATGCAAGCATGTCACAATGGATGGAGTACGTCTACATGCAACAACAATGCCCAACAAACGCAACCGGTGTTCCAATTTCAATCTACGTTATAGACGCCAACAACAACTACAGACAAATCGGCACAACTACAAGTGATGCTAGCGGAATGTTCACTTTCAATTGGAAACCAGACATAGCAGGTTCATTCACAGTTGTCGCCATATTTGCCGGCTCTGAATCGTATTACACTTCTTCTGCAGAAACATCATTCTACGATAACGAAGCAACAACAGCAACCGTGGCTCCCGCAACGTCTTCACAATCTGCTGCTGACATGTACTTTGTTCCCGCCACGGTTGGACTATTTATTCTAATCATAATAGTCCTAGCTTTACTGGTTCTATCAATGCTAAGGAAACGACCATAAAAACGCCAAATAAAAACAATCTTTCCCCTTTTTAGTTTTTAGAAAGAAATTAGTGTCATTGAGAGATGGGTAGCAAATAAGGCTGAGTAGGATTCAAAACTTTTTGACAAAAATTCTGGGGTGCATCTTAGCTACTTTCAATTGGCAGAAAAACTGCGAAAACAGTGCCCTTGTTAAGGGAACTTTCAACTTTTATTCTTCCCCCATGGGCCTCTACTATGCGTTTACAAATTCCCAAACCAATGCCCATTCCTTTTGGTTTAGTAGTGAAAAACGGTGTCCACAACTTCTGCAAAACTTCCTTAGACATTCCAGTTCCACTATCAGAGAAATCTATCTTAACATAACCTTTCACTTTTTCATTAGTAATTCTTAGTTGCCCCCCCTCAGGCATCGCGTCGCAAGCATTCTTAATCAAATTACTAAAAACCCGCTCTATTTTTCCATTATCAACCAACACCGAAAATTCATCGCCTACCTCGCTGATTACCCGAACATTAGCTGGCACAACAAGAGTTGACAACGAATCATTCACCAACCTGAGTGGCGTTATCAGGATTTTGTCTAATTTTATTTGGCTAGAATAGTCCAATAAGTCTCTTACAATTTTGTCTGAATATTCAACGCACTCATCAATTGTCTTTAGCATCGCATTTCCTTTGTCCCCTAATTTTTCCTCATAATTCTTTTTCAAGAAATATGTGGCATTTCGAATTCCTGATAAGGGATTACGCAAATCATGGCCAACCATCCTTGAAACTTCGTTCATACCCTCAAGTCGCTTATTTACGGAGTCTCTCACAGCGTTTGACAGAATACCTAACTCCTCTGATGATGCGACTTTTTTCTTGGCTTTGGAATCCTTAGGGGTCATTGGAATTTCTTCAACTGTGGCTGCTAATTTCATCATCGGCTTAACGATTTCTCTTTCAAGTAGAAATAAGAATCCTGCTCCAACACAAAATGCGAGCACAATAGAAGAAACCAGAAAAATATTCCTAACCCATACTCCTTGTTGATTTACTGTTCTATCCTGGGTAACTTGTAGAATAAACGAGGGATTTGAGTCAATATCATTGAGTAAAGAATACCCAGACATAGTATTAGGGCTGTTTTCTTTAACAAAAACAGATGTTTCATTCTTCAATAATAAATCTGCAATTTGGTTATTTGATTTTTGAAGCTTTAGGTCAGACATTTTGTTAATCGAAAAATTAAGATCCATTATTTCCGTCAACTGGCTAATTTCTTTTTGATCGATGTATCTACCAAATAGCATGCCCCCCATTATTGGACCCTGACTAAGACTTGTTAAAATGGGTGCTACAGAAACAAACATAGGTTGATTGTCAACAAGCATTACGCCTGAAATGGCTGTTTCTGTAGAATTAAATGTCCAAACGTATTCATCCGCTATTAGAAGTTTTGTTGCTTCTTCTGTGGTTTGAACCTTCTCCAAATTAGTAAGATTAAAAGATTGACAGTAAACGACGTTTCTATCGTTATCTACAATTACTACTAAGTTGAGATCCAGGTTCTCAAACATTGATTCAACAAAGTTGTTCTGAATATATTCTGGATTTCTGTTTTGAACGAAGCTATAGGTGTCATCCCAACATGAATAATCTTTCAGTTGTCCTTGTAAGTTTGAAAGGCTGTAGTTTATCGTACTCATTGCTTGATTGATGTTGTGTTTACTTTCTTGGATTTCGAGATTGTTAAAACTGGGATCAATAACTAGAATTGTAATTGCTTGTAATGTTCCAAAAATGAGAAGAGAAATGAGTACAATAGTGATTATTGTTTTTGTTCGCAGTTTCATTTTCGTTTCTCTTCCAACCTGAAATGCAACAACATCGAATAGAAATAGATATGTTTCAAATATCGAATTTAAGGTATCCGTATTTAAAATATTTATGTGCAATATGTAGCATTAAGTTTATTTCAAATTGTTAATAATTGCAACTTTTCGATATAATGGAACCAATTAGTCTGAACAAATGAAGACAAAAGGCTGCATTAGGATTTGTTGTGTTTAGTTGAGAGAGTTTGTTGAATTGAGTGATTCATTAGACAGATATTCACTTGAGCAGAAAAGGACAACTACAAGTTACAGCATTAATTTTCAGCATTAATAGTCATGCTTTTTTGAAAAAGTCCAATAAAGTACAAGCCCAGCTGCAATTGCATCCAAAGACAAAAGATTTCCTGGTATAGAAGAGAAACCAAACAAAAGAATTGCTACGCCATTCCAGACAAAAGACAAACAACCTATCTTAATCAAATTTGACGCTAAAGAATTATCCAACTTTGAACTTAGCTTTCTAACTATATAGACGTAAACAACCAATGAAAATAACAGAAGGCTTACGGACAACCAATCAAACCCAGTATAACTTAGCCCCCAATAAACCACTGTTCTTATTATCAGATTGCCAAGACCGCGATTTGCAACCACAAGCGCGGCAGGAAGAGCTAATGCAGCGCAAGCCGCCCAAAAGTAAGGACTCCGAATTATAGAATAATTTATTCGAATCTTGAACTTTTGAACCACAACAATCAAAGCTGCAAACAGCGCTAATGACATGAGTAGAAGTGGACCAAACATGCCAATAGAAACTAAAGGATACGGCAGTGCAAAATTAAAGAACGTTTGACTCCAAAAATAGAGCCCCTCTAGTGGCTTAGTTAAGAATGCGAATCCAACAAGTAAGAAAACAATCAATAGATTTTTTCTTTGATGCCGGAACATCGAGAAAGCAATCCAAAATGAAGAAAGTGCTGGACCCAGCCAGAAAAGAACCAACTCATCTAATTCTAGATACTGACCTGGTAAATGGTACGCAATGGAGCTTGAGTACAGGATTATTAGGGCTGCTATCAGTACCATTTGGAAAAATAGAAGGCTACGAATTTCTCTACTGAATGATCCTTTCAAGTCTAAAAGTCCGAATTTTATTATGAATGCAATTAGAAAAGCAGTTTGAAGCAAGAAGAATAGAGGTTTCAATACGGTGGAAAGTGGATAAGTTGTTTCTGACATATAGTAAAAGAATAATCGGAACGTTGTGTCGAGAAAGTTTATTATTCCAATCAGAAAGGAAAGAAAAATAAGGTTTGGGAGGGTTAGTCGCATATTTTTCAGCTGTGTGCTACTTTTTATCCGCCTATGAAAATTGTTCGCGCTGTAGGTGTTGTTCCTTTGGTATGGTCAACTGTTCCGCCTGAACTTCCTCCTCCATCGCTGTCCCAAGCGATTACGATTGTGTAGGTGTTGCCAATGGTCCACGATATATCTTTTCCAGCTGTGTCGCCGCTGCTTAGAGGTTTCATAAACTCGATGGTGATTACGTTGCCTGCACCGACAGTCATAGCGCCTTTGCCGTTTTGAGTTACATCTGCTTTAATTGAAGAGAACGATGCAAAATATGCATCACTATAACCGTTTGGTGTCAGATTGTCATCGCCAAAAACGACGAAGTCTGCTCCAGAGTTATGGATGCCTGCTGATCCCAATTCTAACGAGAGCCACGGGTTGTTAGAATCGGCTGTGAATCGGATTGCGAAGTATAGGTTGATTCCGTCGTTTTTGGTCCAGATTTCTGCTGTTCCTTGTGGGTCTGTGGGTATGTTTGTGTAGTGTTTGGCGTCGTTCCATTCAGGTCCTATTGTGCCGTCAATTTGTGCGTCGGGTATTGCGGTTCCTTTGATTGCTGCGAAGTCTACTCCGGCCGGAATGGGTATTGGGGTGGGGATTGAAGCATACGTTTGCGTTGGAGTTGGTGCTGTTGTTGGGTTAAGGGTTGGAGTTTGCGATGGTGTTGCAGGCGGAGTCGGTGCTGACGTCGGAGTAGGTGAAGAAGTTGCGTTTGGGTTCGGTGTCGTTGAGGGTGGTTGTGTGGTTGTCGGCATGGGTGTTGGAGTTGCTGCTTCATCTGAAACGTAGACTGTTGCAGATATTGATAAGGTTGAGTTCACTGGCAAGTTAGGGTTGAGGTCTAATGTGACTTGGGTTGTCATGTTGGGTGCTATGAAGGGTAATCCGATGTCAAATGATTGGTTCGAAACCGACGCTTCCACTGATCCGTTGTAGGTGATTGCCGGGTCTTTGTTTTGGACTGTTAAGTTGAATTTGTCGAGGTTTCCCGATGAATCGTATGTTAGACCGCTGAGGTCTAAGACTGAAAGTTTGGTGTTGTCGTATTGAAGGTTGTAGTTTGTAGCTGAGTATGTTATTGTTTGCGTTGCGAGGATGTTAGCGCTGACGGCGACGATTGTGCTTGCAGCGATGAGTAGGGCGATGACGTAGAGGGCGGTGCGTTTTCGTTTTAGAGTTTTTAACATGTTGTCTTTTTTCTCCTTGGCTTTTTCAACCATAACGATGTTATTTCAAAGTTCTTGAAAATTTCAATTGACGGATTTGCAAAGCCTATTTTGATTCTTGAAAAGTTCACTTAACCGATTTGGCGAAGTACGTCTGGCAAAGGCTAAGTAGGAAAAACTCCAATCGGTTAAGCCAGATTTGACGCTCATGATGAACAAAAGACTGTTTTTTTAGCTTATTTACATGAATTGAGGAGATGTACAGCTCAATCATCTAAAATGAATTGTGATTGCTTACATTATGGCTGGTTAATTTCAAATCGGTCCAAACAAAATATGACGCGGACATGAAAATCGATGACGAATAAGTGTTAACGAGTACTCAAGAAGTTGCTGCTGCTGATGCTGCTGCAACTGAATTCTGCAAATTGACGGTTGCATCTTTCAAACTGAAACTAATCCCACAACTTAACCCTCTGAAACTCTGATTGGTTTGAAGCAACGGAGCTAGAGAAGTTGTTGTTGTTGTTGCAACTGCATTCTGCAGACCGGTTGCAACAACTACAGTTAAGCAAAAACTCCAAAAGTTTACCCACTACAGGAAAACAAGCATCATCCAAAACTTGATTTCATCGTACTTTTTCTCCTTTTGCAAGGAAAAAAAATTCTATTTTGCGGTCCCTCTTCTCTTCAACACCACAATTAATGCAATCGCCAAAACAGCAATCACGACTGCCATAACGACAAGCGCAGTCTGCTCCAAATTGATGAAAGCCAGCGCGTCCGTTAATATGTTCGGCAGAGATGGGGTAGCTGTTGGGTTCGGGGAAATTGGTGAAGCTGTTGGCAAGTAAGGATTGAAAGTCGGGTTTGGCTGGTTAGGCGTTGAAATGGGCTGCGAAGGCCTAGGAGATGACTGGATAGGGGTGCCGATTGTGATTGTTTGTGCGTCACTCCAACCGCTATCTCCAACAGTGTTCTGGTATTGTGTGCCGCAAGCCTGGGAATTGTAGTAAGTGAAGCCCGTAATGGCCTTTACCTCAAAATCGAGTTGACCTCCCTGAGGTATACTCCAGTATTGGAGGCTAAAAGACACAACAGTGTAGGTGGACGTGGAAGCTTGAAGGCCTGTCTGACTGTGGCTGCCGAGATCAGAGTCACCACTCCAAGTTTCAAAGTGCCCTTTAGAACGAATATTGTAATACAAATTGACTGTTTGGTTGCTGTTTGGATCATTGTAGGCTGAGAAAGGCTGATTCTTGATCGTAACGTCTATAGTTCGGTTATCAACATGTTCTCCACCGCTACTATGAGATACTTGTGCACCTGTATAGGGATCTGTAGTAGTCCAACGCGTTATAGGAACATCATAGGAGTGATCGACGTAAGCGAGGGTGAACTCTGGCACAGAGGGAATAGCGGCCAAAACGCCCGATGAAAACGCGATCAACATTGCTGAGGCAGATAAGGCAAGAATTGTCAGTAATGCGATTATCTTGGTTGGTTTCATAGGTTAACCTTATTCCAGTTATAATAAAAAGCTTGTAGTCAAGGTATTTTGACTAAATTAAGTCAAAGTTTCTTGACTGACAACCTTTTATCCAAAAACCCTGTATGTAATTAACTATGCGAACCAAAATAGCTCTACTACTCAGCTTTCTTATGTTGGTTTCAGGCTTGATTGCAATCGAGCCAGCGTTTACCCAAATAAGCCCAAATATTCCAAATTTCACGTTAAAAATTGAAGATGATTCGCATGATATAATGAACGCCACTGGAACTTACAGTCTGTCAATCAAGTTTGTCGACGTCGTCATAAACAACACTGGAGAACTCTCCAATTATGCAGTCGTCAACGAAACCCTCGTCAAACTGTACTATAACATCCGCATTAAAGATCACAATCAGGATTGGAGCTCGGCAATAGTTACCCCAAACCTTGCTCCATCAACAACAGAGTTAACAACCGTTAAGTTTGGGCTCGGCAGCACCAATCCAGACCCAGGCGGCTGGAGCATCTGGATAGGCAACATTACCCAGAGTGGTAAAGTTGATGTTCAAGTGTTGGGAATCGATGGGTTCTACACAAAACTTATCGATAATCCGCCATGCTGGAGAATCCCCCAATATAGCGCTTTTAACGAAACGGGAAGAAGCGCCTGGAGCACTACACAAACAATAACTCTTCCAGCCAGCTAAAACATGTAATCTGAAAATTCGACTTCTCCTCTCTTTCAGCGACCTTTGCCACTAGAAACAATCATTTTTAATGATGCTAAAAAAAATCCTAACTAACCTGGCTCTTAGGACTTTTACTCTATTTGTCGATTCTACTGCAGAACCAAACCAAAAAATTTGGTCCTAAGACATTATTATTTGGATTTTCTAGGTAACTTCTTTGAACGTTATGGTGTTTTCATTCGGTATCGTTTTTTGGGTTATTTTGTATTTTTTGTTCTTTTTGCTCGTCATAGCCAACCTTAAGTTCGGATTAGCCCTTTATAAGTTGTGTTTGCCCTCTCCTTTTCTTCCATCTTTAAAAAAATATTTGCATTTAAAGTTCAAAAGGGGCGCTCCGGCGTTCTTATTAGGATTTGTAGAGTTTAGGATCTAAGAGCGCAAAGTTGTTTCCACCTGCATGATAGAGTACTCGTGCCTTTTTGAGATCGTAGCCGCTTTCGGAGAAAACGCCCATATCTGCGTAAGCCTCGAGGATTTTGCCTACGAATATGGTGTGGTCACCGGTTGTTAGTTGACCATCGACTTCACATTCGAGGTGAGCAACGCATTCGCGGATTGCCGGAGCTTTGACTTTCTTACCTGGCATTTGAGTCAAGTTGGCTTTTTTGAATTTGTCAAAACTTCTACCTGTTAGGGAGCCACAAGAATAGACGGCTTTTAGGATTTCGAAGGTAGGGATGTTTACGGTGAATTCTCCTGATTCTTCGATTAGGGTGTGGGTGTGGCGTGTGGGTGCGAGGCTTATGGCTAAGAGGGGCGGGTTTATGGAGGTGGGCATAGCCCATGCGACTGTGGTAACATTAGGTTTGTTTGCTTTCCCGACGCAGGAAACCAAGACTGTATGCATTGGGTGAAGTAAACGATATGCTGAGGCAATGTTAACGATTGTTTTTGCAGACATATTGTCACCTATTTCAATGAATTGCGAATGCTTACGAGTTTATTTCCTTTTGCATGAAGATGTAGTGAATCGTAATATAGCTGTTTAACTAAAATTTGGGCGATCGGATTTGTTTTTTTTGCTGTTTTGATTCATGTTTCACCATTTTTGCAGTATTGTTTGCATTAGTTTAAGTATCGAGCGATATATGCACATGTTAACAAGGGTTATGTCGTAACAGTCAATATTTGCAAGGCATTGAGGAATTGATATGTCCCAACCTGTTGAAGTATTCGAAAATGAAGAAGCATCCAAACTGCTGGATTACTTTGTCGCTTACAAGAAACTGATGAGCAAAGTTGAATACATAAAGTGCATATCCGCACTAAACAACGAAGTACACTTTTCCCAAAATCAGGCCCCAACAGAAACCCCTACCCAAATCACAATAGATAGAAACCAACCGCCCATAAGCTTGCCTTCACCTTTCGAAAAGTAAACTATCTCTCTTCGAATTTCTTATTTGACCTCTTGTTTTTTGTTATTAGCCTTTAATCTTGTGAATTACGCTGATTACCAGCTTTCCATGAGCAGTCTTAACCAAACCCATCCGCAAATGAATTGGGACCTTCTCCTGATTTTTCATGACATGCACTGTGTGGAGGTCGATTTGCTCAGTCTTTTGTAGGTTTTCCATGAGCACTTTCTTTTCCTCTTCAGGAATTTGAAGAATCGTCGGCAGGTTCATGTTTAGGAATTCATCGCAAGGATACCCAAACAATTCGCACGCCGCAAGATTTGCGTACACAAATGCTCCATTCAAATTCGCCAAAAAGATAGCTTCGGTTAAGTTATCTAAAACCATCGCCCTAAAAAGCAGGCCCTCTTCACTTTTGCGGCGTTCCATAATTTCCTGAGTTAATTTCTCATTTGTTTGTCCGTATTCTGCTGTGCGCCTAGCTACCACTTCCTCGAGCCGCTGATTGTAACTGTTTAACTCCTGCTCGAGCTCCTTGCGTTTAGTAATGTTCTCAAATATAGCGACAAAATGGTTTTTTTGGGGTCCATAAACCGAAATATTGAGCCAAAGGCTAAGCGGCTTAAAGAAAACCTCAAAACTTTCAGGTCTTCCTGTCTGGGCAACTCTGCCATATATTTCAAATATTTCCGGGTTCGATTCTCTTGTTCCCGGAATAGCCTCTGAAACCTTCCGTCCAACAACTGCTTCACGCTTTAATCCTGTTAGTTTCTCGAAAGCGTCGTTAATTTCTAGGTACATAAAATCTGAAGGCTTATCTTTTTCGTCATATATCATTTTGCAGTAGGCGTAACCGTTAATCATGTTTTCAAATAGGCTGCGGAATTTTTCTTCGCTTTCTTTGAGTGCCGCTTCAGCTTTTTTCTTTTCATCAACATTTACTACGTAGATTCTGATTCTTGGTCCTATGGGCATAAAAGAAAATTGTTGCAAGTAGTAATGTTCACCAATTTGTATTTCTCGACCAAACGAGTACTCCGAAATTTTATCTTTAAATGTCGCTGATATTTTTCCCCATTCAGCGAAGAAGGGTTGATTTAATCCTCTCTTTTCGAGGTTAGGGAACACTTTTTTTGTTGCCGGGTTAGTATAGGTTATTTTTCCATCAAAATCGGCTTCAACGATTGGATTTGGATCAAAAGATGGAAATGACGCTAAACGAATGTATCTTTCTTCAAATTGTTTCCGTTCAGTAATGTCTTGCCCAGACAACATCGCTCCCGTATAATCTTCATTTTCGCCCTTAACTGGCAGATTGTACCAAGCAATAATACGTTCTTGGTTGCTCTTTGTCAAAACTCTTTTCTCATCATGCCCTTTACGGACTGTGCCATTCAACAATTCATGAAAAGAAGCCCTCATTTCCTTCCTGACTCTTTCCGGGATGAAAACGTCAAACCAATTCTGGCCCACAATCTCATCTTTTGAGTACTCAAGTAACTCGCAGCCTTTCTGGTTAATATCGGCAACTTTCTCGTCTTTTCCAATTAAAACTATCATTAAGTCCTCCAAGTTGAGGTCGAGGTTTTCTATTTTCTTTTTTTCAAACATTAAAAATTCTCCTTTTCAATTAAGGTTTTAACATTAGACGTTTCTTGAAAAACAATAGGCATGTACATTCGCTCAACGTATTCCTTCATCATTCGGCAAGCGTTGAAAACGGGATTAATGGTCTTGATTGCTTCTTTAGCAACCTCAATCCAACCATGCGGGATTCCCTTGCGGTCCCGTTCATAATATAAAGGCACTATATTATTTTCAAGCAAACTATATAGTGCTTCAGCGTCAGCCCGATCTTCATCATCGGGGGTTCCACACTTAAAAGTATCAATTGCCCAACCGTTCAAGCCATTGAATGCTTCGTCCCACCATCCATCACGAACACTAAGGTTAATAACCCCATTCATGGAGGCTTTCATGCCACTTGTTCCACAAGCCTCCTGCAAACGCCTTGGCGTGTTTAGCCAAACGTCAACGCCCCGAACTAAATCCCTGGCAAGGTTCATGTCATAGTCTTCAACAAAAACAATTCTTCCTTGAAAACGCTTATCCAAAGCAAAGTTGTAAACGCTCTTGAGAAGCTCTTTTGAAGCAGTGTCAGCAGGGTGAGATTTACCACCAAAAATTATCTGCACAGGCCTCAGGGGATCAGTAACAATTTTTTTGAGTCGTTCACTATCACTTAAAATTAGGTTAGGCCTCTTGTACTGAGTAAAACGGCGAGTAAACGCAATAGTTAACGCATATGGATCAAGCAAAGCGCCCATCGCAAGCACCTGCTGAGTGGAAATCCCATCTTGCACTAAACGCAATTGAGCACGTTCTTGGATGGCCCGAATCAGGCGAGTTTTCATCAACTGATGCACAGACCAAAACTGTTCATCTGGAATGCTACTGGCGTTTTTCCAGAATTTTTCCTCATACTCACTCGGCGAAAGGTTATTTTCAATCTGGTTCTCAAAAAGTTCTGAAATTTCTGCTGCTCGCCAACTCGGCGAATGAACGCCATTAGTTATACTTAAAATCGGAATTTCCTCTAACGATTTGCCAGGGTACAGCGCACTCCACATTCTGCGGGCTACTAAACCATGCAATTTACTTACCGCGTTAGCTTGACCAGCCAACCGAAGGGCAAAAGCGGTTAAACTAAATTTTTCTGCCCCCAAACCTTCGTAATTACCAAGTTTCAAAAAATCTTCCCGGTCAATTCCTAATGGTTCCCAAAAATTTCGAGCATAGTAATCCATGAGTTGATAGGGAAAAATATGTTGACCCGCAGCCACGGGCGTGTGGGTTGTAAAAACCGTGTTTTTCCTCACTTTTTCCATAGCTTCTTTTAGAGGTGTTCCATTAGCATGTTCTTCTCTAAGCCGTTCAAGCATCATAAACGCTGTGTGATCTTCATTTGCATGCCAAACAACTGGTTTTATACGGAGCTCCCGAAGAGCCCTCACACCACCTATACCTAACACAATTAGCTGCCGTAGTCTCTCCTCTTGATTAGCTGTATAGAGCCTTGCGGAAAGTCCTCTGTCTTCTGCGCGGTTATCGCTTATGTTTGTGTCCAGCAGATACAGGTTTACTCGTCCAACTCGAACCTGCCACACTTGAAGGAAAATTTGACGATCACCAAGCGGAACCGAAATTATTGGACCACATCCTTGGGGCCATGCGCATGGCGAAATTGGTGCTTCGCTAAAATCTAGTTGTGTGTAGACTTCTTCTTGCCAGCCATCGGCAGAGACGTGTTGACGAAAATAACCTTGAGGATACATGAACCCAACTGCAATCAGTGGTAATCCTATGTCAGATGATTGTTTGCAAATATCTCCCGCCAAAACGCCTAAACCGCCAGCATAGATGGGAAGTGAATTATGGATAGCGTATTCAGCGGAAAAATAAGCAACTTGCCCATCAAAATCTTCCGGGATTTTTTTGCCACACCAATCTTTTTTGCTTTCCATATAATTGTCAAATTTTGAAATTACTGTATCATAGAGTTCTAGGAAAGCCGGGTCTTTTGCCGCAGCCACAAGTTTGCTTGGGTCTATATCTCGCAACTGTTTAACTGGGTTGTGGCCGCTTGCTCTCCAGAGTTCATAATCGAGTGAACGAAAAACTTGTCTGCCTTCCTCATCCCAACTCCACCAAAGATTATTTGCAAGCTCACCTAGTCTCTCAACTCTTTTTGGAATTAGTTGAATAATTTCTTCGGTGATGTCCATCTGTTAATGCCTCTTTAGATATTTTGTTTCACTTGCTGTTTTCGATTTATGGTTAACTACGGCAAAATTCTTTCATAAAATGATTTTCATTGATTATGAAGCATTTTTCATTATTTATAGTTTGATATTAACAGAAAAAGAACACAATGACTTTTTTTGGTTTGGCTTCATTTGTAGAAACCCAAAAAAATAACTTGATTAAGCAGCAAGAAATAGAACAAAAATTTGAATCCATTTTTATCTTTTTATATGGTATTGTTCTATTACGTCTTTTGCTTTTTCTCGCCGTTCCTGATGTTGCTGCAGGAATTTGTTTAGTTTCTCGGCTATATCTTTCTTGCATTCTCCGCATAGCATTTCGCCACGCTTGCATCGACGCTCGCGCTCCGCCAATTTTGTGGTATCTTCCTCGAAAAGGAAGAAATAATATTGGAATATGCTGCAAACACTTGGATCCGCACCTTCTTTATGTTGTTCCGCCGCCGTACCTTTGCCTCCAGTAAAAGCGTTCCATATTTTCTTCTTGACAACGTCCGGCTGGTCGACGGTGAATATGCTGGTTTCTGGTTGAGATGCACTCATTTTTCCGCCTGCCCCTAAGCCAGGGAGGAAACGACAGTGAATTTGGGCCGGTTTGTAATAGCCAAGTTTTTGGGCTATGTCACGAGTTACTCTCCAGTAGGGATCTTGGTCAATAGCCGCAGGAATCAGGGCTGGGACGTTTTCGCCTGTGATTTTTTTGTGGATGAAACAAGGTGCGGCTTGGATGGCTGGCCAGAAGACCCAGCCAATGTTGGTGCTATCTTGGAAACCAAAACTGCTGCGTGCAGTGCTGTAGGTTATGCGTTTAGCTACCTCAAGGGTGATGTCGTAAAGTAAGTCAATGTCTTCTGAATCATAAATTATGAACGTATCTTCGGGCTTAAACCCCAAAGCAATGAGATCCAGCGCGTTCTCATAAGCCCATGATCTAGTATTTTTGAGGCTTGCATTGTCACTTATAAGGAATTTTTCATCGTCCGTTAATTGAAAGTAGAGACGAGTTTTAAATTTTTGTTGAATATGAAGCGTAAAAATCCATGGGACAAGATGTCCGATATGAACCGGTCCAGAAGGTCCCCTGCCCGTATAAAGTACAAATTTAACACCTTTATCATAAAGATTGAGCACAGTTTCAAGGTCTCTGTGGCTGAAGAAAATCTTGCGCTCCAGCTGTAGGTGGAGTTTGTCTGTGCGTTTTTCCACTCGTTCAAGTAGTTGAGGCGTTAGGGGTTGAGTGCCGAACTCTTTTATGAGGCGTTCGTAATCGACTTTACCCTTAACTTCCCACGGTGTTACAATCATTTCATTGTTGTTTTCTTCAGCATTAGCCGTACTCTGTTCACCAGTTGCCTTTTTAACAACAAAGGTTCTGTTTGGGGATATATGTTTTTTCGCGTTTATGGAAAATTGGAAAAATAATTTAGAATATCTTTTGGTTTTTTTGAAATTGTTTTCTTAGAGTTAGCACCAAAAGGAAGAGTTAAGCGGACCAAGCCATGCGCTAATAGGAAGAGGCCTGAAAAGACTGGTGGGCAATGGCCTTCTCCTTCTCAGCAGCCAAATCCGCTCAACTTTTATAGGCTATTCCTTGCATTCCTACTTACTGGTAACTCGTTAGGAAAATATAAGATGATGTTGGTTACACTTTGAAGTAACAATTGTCGAACAATTTGTATTTTATTTGTCGGAGTGTTTGATAAAAACTAAAAACGACTATACGATGTACTTTCCGGTTTTCTCAAAATCCTTAACAATCTCCATCACCCGCTTAGGGGCATTGTAGGGTCCGAGCGGAATATCCTTAAGCAACACCCATGGCGACTTACGTGCAACCACAGTTGAGATATGTTCTTCACCAAAGCTTTTTTTTGCAACCTCCACAACCTCTCTTCTCACTCCGGTTTCCGATAAATCACCTAGAGCATGAAGGTACTCGTGAAGCAAAAGATTGTAGACAAGAGCATTAACAGTGGGCTTATCACTCATTGATGCTTCGACGATTTCTACCAACGATCGGTTTAAAATGATGTTATTGGTTCCAACCGGGTAGTAAGCGCCTAGTTGTAAGGGTAGATCATCCAAAAACAACATCATATTATCCCTGCGTTTGCACAATGCGTATTCAGCGGTTTCTTTTACAATTTTCCAGATTTCAGCGTAGTTTTGGGCTTTATCCAAGCTCGTACAAAAGCGTTCGGTGTCTTTGGAGTTGCTTGTCAAAATTAGTTGCCTCTAAAGTAAATTAGGAAAAAACAAGCCTTTAAGTGTTGCACTTAAACCGAGTAACAAACAAAAAATTGATAAACAACAACTGCTTCTCAAATAGCGTTAATGGTGAAAATTGAATGGCAAGCAATGTCACAGTAAAAGACATAATGTCGAAAGACGTTCAAGTCGTAAACAACAATACTGTAATGCAAGAAGTAGTTGCAATAATGAACAAATTCGATAAAGACGCAATTATAGTTGTTCAAAGCGGCAAACCAACAGGAATCATAACCGTCAAAGATGTCCTGATCAGGGCAGTTGAAGCTAACGTTCCACTCAAAACCGTCATTGCAAGAATGGTCTACACAAACCCACTCGTAACCATCGATGAAAACGCAACCGTTGAAGAAGCAGCAAAACTCATGAAACACTGGAACATAAAACACTTACCAGTCGTCGACAAACAAGGCGCACTCGTAGGCTTACTAGATGATAGACAGATAGTCTACGCAGTTCCAAAACTGATGTCGATAATGGAAGAATTCTGCCGCCGAAAATAATTTTCTTTCCTAACTTTTGTTTTTATTTACCAACCATTTTTCCAAAAAACTTCAGCTAAGTTAGACCTTTCTACGAAGAATTAAACAAGAAAAAGATAGAAAAGGGTTATGGCTTGGTTTCTTTTGCCCAGGCTTCTTTTGCCAACTTGGCGAGGTTTTCGGTGTTTGCCTGATCGTTTAGATCTGTCAAAACATTTTTGATTTCGTTTCTGACAAGCAATGCAATTTCATTGACACGGAGTGGTTCAGGTCTTGTTGATTGATAAACGCGCAAAGCACGTAGAACAAATCGAGTTATGACTTTGTTGAGTTCTTCTTGTAATTCGGTAAGTTCATCTTTGCTCTGGGTCATCTTTTTGCTATAAGCATCTGAATCTCTTTTTCCAGTAGGTTCCATTTTTAATCAGTCCTTTAAAGTCAAGTATCTATTGCGCATAATAGCTTTTTCTAGTAAAGGGCGTTTCGCTACAAAGGGGGATTAAGAAATAGAGGTTTTTGGTCTTCCAAGTTTTTTATTTATACATGCTTGGATAAAACCGGCGTATTCTGGTGAAGGTCTTCCAGGTCGGCTTTTGAATTCACCGTGGAACTGCGAGGCAAAATAGAAGTATTTGTCTGGCAACTCTAGAGTTTCCATTCTTCGACCGTCGCTGCTCTTTCCAGTGAAACGCAGACCGTTGTTCTTGAGCGTTTCAATGTAGTCGAGGTTCACTTCGAAGCGGTGACGGTGACGTTCGTGAATTTCTTCTTCCCCAAACATGCAGTGGGCTAACGTTCCTTTATGCAGAACCACTTTATGGGCGCCCAGTCTCATAGTTGCACCTTTAATTTCAATTCCTCGTTGTTCAGGCATAAGGTCTATGACCGGATACGGCGTGTCAGGGTTGATTTCGGTACTATTGGCATCCTTTAAACCACAAACATTTCGGGCAAACTCAATAACGGCTAACTGAAAACCATAACAAATTCCCAAAAACGGAATGTCGTTTTCTCGTGCATATTTGGCTGCGGCAATCTTTCCTTCGGTTCCTCGGGGACCGAATCCGTACGGAACAAAGATTCCATCAAAATTAGATAAGTCTTTTATGCATTGGGGTTCGCGCTCGAATTTTTCCGCTTCTAAGTAGGAAATGCATACTTTGGTCTTGCATGCTGCGCCACCGTGTCGAAGCGCTTCAGTCATACTTACATAACTGTCTGACAGCCCAGCATATTTGCCGACTAATGCAATTTTCACTTCATACTCTGGATTAATCATGCCGTCAACGAATATTTGCCATTGACTGAAGTCTTTGCCATCACATTTGAAGCCTAAACGTTGGCAGATAAAGTCACCCATGCCTTGCTTGTCAAGTATGAGCGGCACTTGATAGACTGTCTCAGCATTGTAAGAACAGAAAACCGCACTTTCTGGAATAGTGCCGAAAAGAGCGATTTTTCTCAGCGCTTCAGCGTCAATCATTTGCGGGCTTCGAGCGACGATTGTATCGGGTTGGATACCGATGCGTCGTAGTTCGTTGACGCTGTGCTGGAGCGGTTTAGTCTTCATTTCTCCTGTGACATCTAAAATAGGAACCAAAGCAACATGAACATAGAGCGTATTCTCATAACCTTCTTCCACACGCATTTGACGTATGGCTTCAAGAAACGGCAAACCCTCGATGTCACCAACTGTCCCGCCGACCTCGGTGAGAACGATTTCAGCATTCACCATTTTAGCGGCGTTTCTAATTCGGTTCTTTATTTCATTAGTTACGTGAGGAACTATTTGGACGCAGCGACCCAAGAAGTCGCCATGGCGTTCTTTTTCGATTACTGAGCGGTAGATTGTTCCTGTGGTTAAGTTGTTTTCTTGCTTTAGGCTTAAATCCAAGAACCGTTCGTACCAGCCAAGGTCTAAGTCGGTTTCGCCACCGTCGTCAGTGACGAAGACTTCGCCATGCATGTACGGGTTCATTGTTCCTGCGTCGATGTTGACATAAGGGTCGATTTTTACGACTGTTGGTTTTAGTCCCCTTGCTTGAAGCATTTTGCCGATGGAGGAAGTTAAGATGCCTTTGCCAACGGAACTCAATACGCCGCCTGTTACGAAAATGTACTTAACCATGCTTTTCCCCGCAATAACCTACCTTTCATGCCGAATTAATATAACTCTTTTGTGTGCCGAGCTGTAAAAATGTGCAATCATATATGCTGAAACCTAAATAAGTGAACAATTATGGGGTAGCATTTGACGATATCTGCGGTTATGTATTAAGCTCCCAATTAGAAGCCAAATCCCAATTAAAACCAAGACCACCGGCAAAGAAGTATTGGAAGACAACTCTATTGTCCCGAAAAATGCTGTCAATCCTATATAGGATGACAAATAAGCCTGTAATGAGTGTTCCAAAGCCGCCTCCTCCTCGGCGATAATCCTAATGCTCTTTGTTGTACCTTCGGAGTTTATGCCTTGCGTGAGGACTGCTTTCTGGAGACCTTGAAGGAGGCGCCACAGTTAGAACAATTGGCGGCTGTGTCAGGATTGAGGGTATTGCATATTGAATGATAAACCAACTCTATTCCCCTTTAACTTGTAGGAAGGATAATCCTATAAAAATTTCTGATTACCAATGAAAATATGTTTTTTACTGCATAAAATATTAATTACTAAGGGGCACTTATTACTACTTGGAGACTTACAATGCCACAAGCCTTTGTATTGGTAAACGTTGAATCGGGAGCAGAAGAAGATCTTGTTAAGGAATTGAAAAAGATTGAGGGCGTGGAGGAAGCATACTTTTCGTATGGTGTTTACGACATTATCGCCAAGATTAAAGCAGAATCGATGGAGAAGCTCAAAGATATGGTGACGCGCAAAATAAGAGCTCTCAGTAGAGTTCGCTCAACTTTAACGTTAATAATGATGGAAGAATAACAGCCTTCCCGCAAAGTATTCTGCAGACTATTCTTCTTTTTAAATTCAAATAGAACATCCTGCTTTATTGGAAACAACATATGGGTCATAAAGTGTGAGAAGAAAGATTCCTATCGTGAGTAATCGTTCTTATCATTTTTTTAAATTTATCTTCTGTTTTTGGGGACCCTTGTCTTAGTTTTGATATAACCCTTAAAAGTAAAGTTATCGACAGTCAACAGAAGGCTTGAAACCCTAAATGGAAACGGCAAAAAAAACTTTCCATGTACATCCTATTCTTTTAGTGTTGATTTTGGGTTTAGTAGCTTTCATCCTTTATGTTTACTTTTACGTCAATCCATCCCAAGTCATTGATACTCTTTCAAAAACCAATCTTGCACTATATTCGTTCGCTTTTGTGGCATACTTTTCATTTGCATTTTTCTCTTCGCTAGTCTGGAATGGATTGCTCAACTGTCTGTCCGTAAAAGTCAGCAAACGCAAAACATTGTTGTTAACGTGGGTAGGGCTTTTTTTTGAAGCAACCATTCCTCAATTGGGTTGGTCAGGGGAAGTATCAAGAACATATTTGCTAACTAAAAACTCAAATGTTGACGCTGGAAAAATCGGCGCATCAGTTGTAGGGCAAAAAATTTTCACCATGACAATAACAGTTGTTGCCTTAAGTATAGGTTTAGGTTTAGTGCTTACAAACTATCACCTGCCCCTTTTAGTAACAATGTTAATTGGATCTGTTTTGTGTCTTATCCATTCTAGCCTTAGCCATTGTTTATTATGTTAGCATTAAGCCAGCAGCAACTAGAACCTTGCTCATCTGGGCAACAAAAATAGGATTATTCTTACGAAAAAAGTGGAACCCTTTGAATTTTCAACTTAAAGCTGAAGCTGAACTCGGCAAATTTCATGCCGGAATTAAGCAATTGACTGAGAATCCAAGAACTTTGGTTCAAACCTGCCGTTTGCGCAGTTTTCGGTTTTATTTGTGAGGTCTCAGTTGTTTCTATATCTTTCATCGCTCTGGGTTTTTCTGTTCCAATTGATAAAGTACTGATTGTTTTTACGTTAACTGGGACGTTGCAGACAGTTGGCGTGACGTTTTTTGGGTTTCCTGAATTGATTATGACCGTTTCGTTTAATGCGCTTTTGATACCTGCTTCACTTGCTCTCTCTGTGACTTTATTGGCGAGGGTTGTGAATCTTTGGTTTCGGCTCATTGTATCCTATTCCGCTCTTCAATGGGCTGGAATAAAAGCCATACGGAAAACTGGACAAGTTGGGTAAGGAAACGTTTTAATTCAAACTGTGCCTAACTTATTATTAGAGGATTGTTATGCCTACAGCGTTTGTATTAATAAATACTGAGATAGGCTCCGAATCGGATGTTTTAAAAGAACTAAAGAAAGTTGAGGGAGTAGAGGAAGCCTCAGCTGTTTACGGAGTCTACGATATTGTAGCAAGAGTCAAAGCAGATACTATGGATAAACTGAAAGAAATAGTTACATGGCGAATTCGACGACTTGACAAAGTACGTTCGACACTCACAATGATTGTTGTAGAAGATAAGTAAATCATCAACTCCCTTCTTTAGAAAAAACCGATTCTTACGACATTCTTTGTCACACTTGTGACTAGCTAGACGCAGTCACATAATCTTAAATCATTTTTGACCGATTTAACACTCCTGTGCATCGGGTAGTGACAAAGTGAAAATAAATCTACAAACCCAAGAAATGCCCAACGAGAGCCAAGCGGAAGTCGAAGCTCTATCTACCTGCGAATGCACTGAATTTTTAATCGGTTGGATAAGAGGTCCGGAAAAACATTGACCCTTTTTGTGTTCCCCACACGAACAATAAAGAGCACCCGACCTCTGAAACCAACCCCAACCAATAAAAGAAAAAGAAGAACCAAAAAACGCCCCAGCTATATTCTTGTAAATACCAAAATCCGCCCCGAAAAAAGTCCTTAAAGCCCTAAAAAATCGAAAGAATTTGAAAATACACAACCTTCATGGGGCGTCTACAAAATCATCGCAAATATTTAAGGCAGAAAGAAAGGAAGAACCCAAAATAAATAATAACTAAAAAAATCAAAAAAATCGGCTGCATAAATTCAAAATTAACCATGATAACTACAGAAACACCCCAAGCTTGCTTCAGGAACAAGTTTTTTTGAAAGCTTATTAATTCGATAAACTCTCGCTTAAAGGGTTTTAGGCTAACAATATTTTTTACCTTCTAACCCGTCTTTCTTGTCTTATCTTGGAGAGTTATCGCCATTGACGACATTTAGCGGACAATGCAAATTGGATTAGATGATACAGACTCAACCAAAGGCGGATGCACAACTTATCTTGCTGCAGTTCTTATAGAGAAACTAAAAGAATTCAATGTTCAGTTTTTTGATTATCCAGCGTTGATCAGGTTAAACCCTAATGTGCCCTGGAAGACAAGGGGTAACGGAGCCCTATGCCTTCGATTTAACTACGACGCGAAGTTTGAAGACCAAATAACCAATTCGGCAATGGAATTATGGGAAACCCATTCAGCCATAAAAGAGAAAGGCACGGACCCTGGAATAGTTGTCTACAAAAATACAAGAAATTCCTGTGGAACTGAAAGCTTTCTCCAAGAAAACCGAAACAACAATCGTAACCTTAAAAGAAGCTATGGCAATAATCAAAAAATTGGGCGCTGAAGCCGTTGGGTTTAACTCATGTCGAGGCATCATCGGAGCATTAGCGGCAATCGGGGAAACCTTAGAAGGAGACTACACTTATGAGTTAATCGCCTACCGAACACCTGAAAATTTGGGCACCAAAAGAAGGGTCGATGAGGATTCAATTTTTGAAATGGATAGATTAACTCAGCCATGTACTTTTAACAATGTGGATTCAGAAAATAGACCGCGTTATAATTACGCCGAGAGGTCCTGACCCAATTCTGCTTGGAATTAGAGGAGAATCGGCTGAAATAGTAAAGAAAGCTTTTGGTATATTAAGCCATTGGAGCCCGTGGAACGATGGATTATTTTCCGCAGCAACCAAGGCTCTGACGCGCATCTAAAACAAGTAGAAAAGATAAGCCAAGTTGAACCATACAGCTCTGTCATAGTCAAGGGCAATGTTTCGAAGAATCCGTGGATAATTCCTCATCGTCACGCAATATTCTCAATTAAAGACGAGTCGGCCGAAGTAGACTGTGCTGCTTTTGAGCCCACTGGAGATCTGCGCAAAATCGCAAGGGAACTAATCGTTGGGGATCGCGTTGAAGTTTACGGAGCCGTCCATAAAGCAACAGTGAGTAAGCCGTTAACGATTAACTTGGAAAAAATCAACGTTCTAAATCTTGTTTCTCAATCGTCTTTTGAAAATCCTTTCTGCCCAAACTGCGGAAAACGTTTGAAATCCATGGGTAAAAACCAAGGTTTAAGATGTGAAAAATGTGGCAGTAAACATATTGATTTAGAGAAAAAGGAGTCAATAGTTCCTCGGATGATTAAGCCAGGATTGTACATAACTTCACCAAGATCGCAGCGGCACTTAACTAAGCCTATTCGACGTTATGGTCAAGAGAAGCGTAATGCTTCAGGCAGCCGGTGGATTAGTGAGTGGCATTTTCCTTAAGGTGTGTTCCATAGTTATTTTGGGTATGAAAATAAAAAGGAGCTTGAATTAAGGTTTAATTTTGTGGTTAGGCGTAAAGATTAATAGGTACGTATAACATTGTTATAGATCAAGGCGAAAGCAAAAGCAATTAACCCACCAAGTCGCTTCCGACGGAGTTAAAGGCATTAACCTCCAAGGGATGTGGAGGATTCAAAGCTATTTCGAACCCAATTCTAAACATACTATAGCCAAAATACAGCGTTAGCTGTTTGTTTTTGCCAACCTGCAGATGGTGAAAAAAATGCCGAAAATATCTCCAATATTTAGAAAAGTCGCATCATTAGTTTTTACCAAGCCAGCCACAGCTGGATACCCATTTATCAAACCGCAATTAAAAGATGATTATCGAGGACAAATGCAACTTGATATGAAGCAATGTATTGGCTGCGGGCTTTGTAGACGAGATTGCCCTGGTGGAGCAATAGAAATGGTCGATTTCTACGGAAAAAAACGGCCCCAGTTCAGACTAGACAAATGTCTTTTCTGTTACCAATGTGCCGAAAGCTGTCCCAAGAAAGCAATCAAAAACTCAACTATGTACGAATTGGCCACGACCGATAAAACCTCATTAACTATGAAACCCCGACACGTTATTGTGTGTCAAGCATAAGACAAGCTGAAAACAACTTGTCTACTTGCGATTCCCTTTTTCTTTGAAACTAAATTATGTGAGAAAGTAATAGTGTTCAATTTTCTTCCTAAAAAAAGCCAAATTAATACCAAAGTAATTTCCAACCGTTAACTAATGATTTAAATCCGTGAAACCCATAAACCCCTTTTACAACAATCAATACTTTCGTGTAAAAGAGGCGTGCTAGATGGTTGGAAAAAAGTTCACAGCAGAAGATTACACTCTTCCATTCTTCAAACAAGAGGGTTTTGTGAGAAAGCATTGTCCTAAATGCGACGAATACTTCTGGACGCAAAATGCAGACCAAGAAACATGCGGTGAATCCGGTTCAGATGAATGTGGATGTTACACTTTTCTCGGCAACCCTGCAACAAGCAAAAAGTTCAGTCTCTCCGAAATGCGCGAAGCGTTCCTCTCCTTCTTTGAGCAGAACGGACACACGCGAATTAAGCCTTATCCAGTTGTTGCTCGTTGGAGAAAAGACATTTACCTAACTCATGCCAGCATCATCGATTTCCAACCTTATGTGACGGAGGGCATTTCGCCACCACCAGCCAATCCACTCGTCATTTCTCAGCCATGCATAAGATTAACTGATATATCCAACACTGGACCAACCTTTGGCAGGCACCTGACCATCTTCGAAATGGGCGGCGCACACGCATTCAATTATCCAGACAAAGAAATCTACTGGAAAGATGACACTGTCCGTTTCCACCATCGCTTCGCAACAGAATGTCTCGGGATAAAGTCTGAAGAGGTCATTTATAAGGAGGGTGTGTGGGTCGGTGGCGGTAATGCAGGTCCAGATGTGGAATGTATTTGTCGTGGTTTAGAAGTGGGTACGTTAGTGTTTATGCAGTACAAGGTTGTCGGCGATGACTTCGTTGAGCTACCTATTCGCACGGTAGACACAGGGTATGGTATTGATCGCTTCACTTGGATTAGTCAAGGTGTTCCAAGTCTATTTCAAGCAATTTATGGTAATTTGCTTGACAAAGTAATGAGCATGGCAGGAATAACTAACGTTGACAACGATTTCTTATCGCGGGTAGCAAAATATTCTGGTTTAGTCAGTGTTGACAAGAGGGCAAACAGGCTTGTAGCCCGCAAACGAGTGTCGGAATTAACAGGTATAGACATGCAAACCCTCGACAAAGTCCTGATACCCATCGAGAACGCTTGGGCAGTAACCGACCACACCAAAACCTTGAGTTTCATGCTTTCTGAAGGTGTTGTTCCATCTAACATTCAAGAAGGTTACCTGGCAAGGCTATTGTTCCGACGGGTTTATCGTTTAATGCGTTCATTAAACATGGAACCAGCCAAACTATACGATATCGTTGAGATGCAGGCAGATTATTGGGGAAAAGACTTCCCACGCATCAAAGAAATGCAAAAAGAAATCATCGAAATGCTCAAAGTCGAAGAAGAAAAGTTCGTGGAAACGCTCAAACGCGGCGAAGGCATGGTTAAACGAATCGCATCTGACCTCAAAATCAAAGGCACCGGAAAACTGCCAATGGACACCCTCACTGAACTCTATGATTCCCATGGGCTTCCCCCAGAAATCGTCAAGCAGGCTGCCGAGAAAGAAGGGGTGGAAGTTGAGGTTCCTGAGAATTTTTATGCTTTAATCGCTAATCGTCATATGCAAGCTCCAAAGCCTGCGGAAGAGGAAGAGTCAAAAGCTGAGGCGACACTCGAGAAAATAGCTGAACAACTTGCCCGCCACAGAACAACTTTACTACACTGACGTTTATCAAAAAGAATTTGATGCCAAAGTTCTCAAAATAATTAATGGCACTTACGTTGTATTGGATAAAACTTGCTTGTATCCTGAAGGAGGCGGACAACCAACTGATCAAGGCTGGCTAACAAGTGGTAACTGCAACGTTTGAGATAATTGACGTGCAGAAAATCGGTAAAGTGATAGTTCACAAACTCAAAACTTCCGCAACCTTCAACGAAGGTAGCATGGTTCATGGAATGGTTGACTGGGATAGACGATATTCGCTAATGAAAGCTCACACTGTTACTCATCTCATAAACGGAGCTGCAAGACGAGTATTAGGTGAGCACGTTTGGCAATCAGGTACCCAGAAAGGATTGGAAACCTCACGACTCGATATCTCTCATTACCGACGATTAACCCAAGAAGAAATCCACCAAATCGAATACCTCGCAAACCAAGCTATCGGCGCCAACATGAAGGTTGAGACAACATGGTTACCTCGAAACGAAGCAGAATCACGTTACGGTTTTAGACTTTACCAGGGCGGCGCAGTTCCAGGCAAAGAAATTCGGGTTGTGAAAACAGGTGATTGGGATGTAGAAGCGTGTGCTGGAACTCACTTAGGTCAAACTGGGGAAGTTGGCTTCGTAAAAATTATTTATACTGAACGTGTTCAGGACGGGGTTGAACGTTTGGGATATGCGGTTGGACTAAAGGCGTTAAAGGCTGTTCAGGAACAGGAAATTCTACTATGGAAGATTTCCGAGGTCTTAACAGCACCTTTAGATAAACTGGACAAAACAGCCGAGAAAGTTGTTAAAGAACTCAAAGAAGCCAACGTAGAGAAACGCAAACTTATCAAAGAGTTAGCGACTAAAGAAAGCGGGGTTGGACAAACACAAACCAGTGAAACAGCAACTGAAGTGGAAGGAGTAATAATCGTCAAACGGGACTTCGGCGAAGTAATGGATGCAGATCGCATGCTTAGGACTGGAAGCGAAATTATAAAGAAAAATGAAGCGACAATTACGCTATTTTATGGTGCGGACAATAAAACATGCAAACTAATGGTTATGGCCGGAGAAATCGCAATTCAGAAAGGCGTCAACGCAGGCAACATAGTGAAAATGGCAGCTCCGATTTTTGGTGGAGGAGGCGGGGGAAGACCCAACTTCGCTCAAGGCGGCGGAACAAAACCAGATAAATTGGCGGATGCATTGCAGGTGGCTGAAGAAGAAATTAAAAATCAGCTTAAATCTTAGACGATATTGATGAAAAAAACGTTCTTTTCCACTCCTGCTGTTTCTTTTATTTTAAGATATTTATTCAAGTTGAAGAAATGAGGAAGATCCAGAGATCTGTGTTTCTATTTGGGGCCATCTATCTTTGAGGGTTCATTTCGTTTGGATTTTTGTGCCAGAAAATATATAAGCAAGTAAGCACAGGTGTGCTTAAGGTGAAGCGGTGCAAAAGCACTTAAAACGCTGGTGAATATGTGCGCAGAAGCTTAACAGTAACTCCTGAAAACGATAAAAAAATCCTTCTCACAAAGGGTCGATTCCTGACTGGTGACTCCCCCTTTGACATAGACTACACAACATTAGTCAACATATTCATAGAATTGGGTCATAAACTACTGACTGCAGCGTGGAACGACAGCTCAAACCCAAACATCACCATTGACAAAAATGAGATAGTGGAATCCTTCAAAAAACATGCATTCAGTTCTGAACTCAAGGAAGAATCAGTGGGGGACCAAGTCGCTGAAATCATCTTTAGAAAACTGGTTGAACAATCAGGCTTAGCCTCAAGCGAGCAAATCAACCAAAATCAGACCCCTGCTTTACCAATTCAAAAACCCTGCTCAACAGAAACTAAAAAACCAAAATACATTGCATAGAGGAGTTTCATCTATGGTACAAAAGAAACTTTATTCACAAGCGGCACATTTCGTGACAAAATATCGATTCAGGCGATCAAGTCTGCGTATTGCATTTATTAATTTGGTTTGTTTTAACAAGAGAGGGATTTGCTAATGGTTGATGAGCAAGAGCCGCAGCCTGTTAATTTTGAGGAGCTTCTTGAATCTGAAAAGAAGCGTTCTGAAGATTACCTGACCAGGCTAAGGTATATGCAGGCTGACTTCGAAAACCTCAAGAAGCGTTATGATAGGGAAGCGGAGCAAATTAAAAACTATAGTAACGAACGGTTAGTTCTTCAGCTTTTGGATGTAGTGGATGAGTTGGAGTTAGCGGTTAAGAACGGGGAAATCTCCACCTCGCCCGAATCGCTAATTGAAGGAGTCGAATTGACCCTCAAGAAACTCAGAAAGGTTCTTGAGCAAGAAGGCGTAACACCAATAGAGAGCCCTGAAGGCAAAGTTTTTGACCCAGCACGCCACAACGCCATCGTCACTGAAGAAAAGGACGATGTTGCCGAGTGCATCGGTACTTGAAGAAATCCGAAAAGGGTACATGATGCGTGGCAAAGTTATTCGCCCAACCATTGTCAAAGTGGCCATTAAGTCAACAAAAAATAATCAAAATCAAAGTAACCAAACAACGGAGGAAAAAAAATAAATGAGTAATCCAAAAACAAATGAAAAAGTATTAGGAATAGATTTAGGAACAACCAATTCAGCAGCTGCCATCTATGAAGGCGGGCACGCAACAGTTATTCCAAGCGCGGAAGGCCCTACGATGGCGGGAAAAATGTTTCCGTCAGTGATTGCCTTCACAAAAGATGGTCAACTCTTGGTAGGTGAATCGGCAAAACGTCAAGCAACCACCAATGCAGAAGGCACCGTATTTGAAATAAAACGCAAAATGGGTACAGACTACAAAGTCAACATCTACGGAAAAGATTATACCCCTCAGCAGATCTCCGCGTTCATTCTCCAGAAAATAAAGAAAGACGCAGAAACCTACCTCGGCGGCTCAATCAACAAAGCAGTAATCACAGTACCAGCCCACTTCAACGACAATCAGCGCCAAGCTACCAAAGACGCAGGCGAAATCGCAGGATTCCAAGTAATGCGTATAATAAACGAGCCCACTGCTGCATGTCTCGCTTACGGCATTGACAAACTCCAGCATGAAATGAAAATCCTTGTGTTCAGCTTTGGAGGAGGTACCCATGACGTAACAGTTATGGACTTTGGTAAAGGCGTCTTCCAAGTTCTCAGCACAAGCGGTGATACCCAGCTGGGCGGAACCGACGTTGACAAAGCAGTCATGGACTACATTTTAACGGAGTTTAAACGTCAAACAGGCGTCGACGTTTCAAGCGACCGGATGGCGATGTCACGGCTAAAAGAAGCAGCTGAAAAAGCAAAAATCGAACTATCAACGCTCATGAGCACAGACATTGACCTGCCATTCTTAACCGCGGATGCTTCTGGACCAAAACATTTGAAACTAACCTTGACACGAACAAAACTTGAATCCCTCGCACAACCCATCGTCGATCGTACAAGACCCACGCTTCTCAAAGCCCTAGAAGACGCAAAGCTTGACCCCTCAGGGAATCGACAAAATCATCCTCATCGGCGGAATGACCCGAATGCCCCTTGTCCAACGTTTTGTTGAACAAATCTTGGGCAAAGCACCTGAACGAGGGATTGACCCTATGGAAAGCGTTGCGATTGGTGCAGCCATACAAGGAGGAGTTGTTTCAGGTGAAGTCACTGATCTACTTCTCCTAGACGTAACCCCCTTAACACTCGGACTCGAAACCATGGGCGGAGTATTCACCAAAGTCATGGACAAAAACACAACAATCCCAACCAAACGAAGCCAAGTTTTCACGACAGCCGCAGACTTCCAGACTGCTGTCACTATCCATGTACTCCAAGGTGAACGTGCCATGGCAACAGACAACGTTTCCCTAGGCGAATTCAACCTGGTTGACCTACCACCAGCACCACGTGGAGTCCCTCAAATCGAAGTAACCTTTGACATCGATGCCAACGGAATCCTAAACGTAACTGCAAAAGACCGCGGAACAGGAAAAGAAAATAAAATCCGTATAACAGCTTCAACAAAACTGAGCAAGGAAGAGAAAGAACGATTAATCAAAGACGCCGAACAGTTCGCTGACCAAGACCGCAAGAAAAAGGAAGAAGCAGAAATCAGAAACAACGCAGATAGCCTCGTTTACACAGCCGAACGCACCAAGAGCGACCTTGCAGGAAAAATTAGCCCAGAAGACGTAGCAAAAGTAGACGCAGCCGTAACCGAGCTCAAAAATGCATTAGCAAGTAACGATATGGTACAGGTCAAAGCTAAATCTGATTCTCTTCAGAAGGTCCTCCAAGATGTCGGAACCAAAGTGTATCAACAAACCGCACAGGAATATGCAAAGCAGCAGGGACAACAACAGCCAGGTGGTCAGCAAGCAGGTCCACAGCCAGGAGCGGGTCCAGAGATGCCACCAAGCGGCGGACCTGAAGAGCAAGGTCCAGAAGGCGAACACGTAGTCGACTCTGAAGACTATAAAGTCAAATAAACTCAAACAATTTTTTCTTTTCTTTATTTTTCCAAACTGGCAACGCCCAAAACCACCTATTAAAGGGGAAATACTATAAATTGCAGTCTAAAGCATTGTTACAAAGTTCGAAAAATCACTCACTTTAACGGTAAAGATAATGGCTGAAAAACGAGACTACTACGAGGTTCTAGGAGTACAAAAAGGTGCATCCAAAGATGACATCAAGGATGCTTACCGAAAACTAGCTATGCAGTTTCATCCAGATCGCAACAAGGATGCAGGCGCCGAAGAGAGATTCAAAGAAATTAGCGAAGCATACGCAGTTCTAAGCGACGACCAGAAACGCCAAACCTACGACAACCTAGGTCACCAAGGCTTTGACCAGCGCTATAGCAGCGAAGACATTTTCCGTGGAGCCGACTTTGACTCGATTTTTCGGGATATGGGCTTTGGAGATATTTTCCGTTCCTTCTTTGGCGGGGGAGGATTCCAAGGCTTTGAAGAACGCAACCGCGGTCAAGATCTCGCGTATAACTTAGAAATAACTCTTGAAGAAGCTGCCAAAGGAACTGAGAAAGAAATAGAAATCCCAAGAACCGAACGATGCGAAGTCTGCGGCGGCTCAGGAGCAAACCCTGGCACATCTGCAAGAATCTGCCCAAGATGCGGAGGCGCAGGAAAAATACAGAACATGCGGAAAGCCGGCTTCGCCACATACGTACAAGTTTCTGAATGCCCAACCTGTAGAGGAAAAGGTAAACTAATCGAATCCCCCTGCACCAACTGCCACGGGTCAGGATTAGTTAGGCGGCGACGCAAGATTACCGTTAAAGTACCTATGGGCATCGATGAAGGATACCAGCTTCGCTTACGAGGCGAAGGCGAAACTCCTGCCAACGATGGCGAACCTGGAGACCTATACGTTGTCGTTCACATTAAGCAGGACCCTCAATTCCTCAGGGAGGGGGACGACCTCTGGCACATAGCAATAATTACTTATCCTCAGGCTGCGTTGGGTGCGGAGATCTCTGTGCCCACCCTTGAAGGACCTACAACCATCAAAGTGCATTCGGGAACGCAGGTTGGGGAAACAATTACTCTAAGGGGAAAAGGAATGCCGCGGTTCAGAGGATACGGCAGAGGTGACTTGTTTGTGCGTATCGGGGTTTCAATTCCGGAAAAACTCACATCTCAGCAGAGGACACTTTTGGAACAGTTGGCAAAAGAGTTTGGCACTGATGTGCAATCAAAGAATCGCAAATTCCATCTTTAAATCAATCCCAGAAAAGTTAGCACTTAGCAAAATTTCTAAGAAATAATAGACGTACAAGGTAACTAAAATTTTAGCAATAGAAAAAATAGATTTTTGATTAAGGACGATTCTTATCGAGCTTTTCGAAAATGTAATTGGATCAACTTCATTTTCGTTTCACTATAGCTATGGATCGTTGGAAGAGTTTTAACGAGTAAGAATAAAGCGAAATTTAAGATTCCATTTGGATAGTGATAACGACGAACAATAGTCTTTTTACTTCTCTAACTATTCTTAATCGAGGCTACTATCGGAATTCGTACTTGTCTTTCCACATCTTTGCATCGCCAATATTGTTGCTAATATTGCTGGCGTTGCTGAAGCACTTTTTTGATTGTGGATGGATAAATGCCATCGCTAATTAAGTGTAGCAACCGTAGTCATTGTGGTCATTATCTTATTCACAATATTCTTCGCGATTGACTTTGATGGGAATTAGAAAAGGAGAGCTGCCAACATGTAACCCTCTCAAAAGCTTCTAAAATCACTCTTGTTAATTGCTAAAAAATTGTAAAAACAGAAAAAATAAAAAGAAATAGGGAGAGAATTGATTATTTCGCGAGCTGCTTTCGCAGTTCAGCGTATGTTGCTTTGATGTCTTCGATTGAGCCTTCGTCTTCGATTGTGGATGTGTCGCCGAGTGGTGCTCCCGTTAGGACTGCTTTGAGGAGTCTGCGCATGATTTTGCCGCTTCGGGTCTTCGGCAGTTTGTTGACGATGATGACTGCATCAGGGGTGGCGATTGGGCCAATTGTGGTTCGGACGTGTTTTGTGAGTTCGGCTCGGAGTTCGTCTGAGGCTGTGAATCCACTGCGTAGCACTACGAATGCTACTGGGACTTCGCCTTTAACTGCGTCTTCTTTGCCCATTACTGCTGCTTCTGAGACTGCTGGATGGGAGACTAAGTGCGCTTTCGAGTTCTACTGTGCCGATTCGGTGTCCTGCCACTTTGAGAACTTCGTCTGCTCTTCCGAGGAGCCAGTAGTAACCGTCTGGGTCGCGGATTGCATAGTCGCCTGTGACGTAGATTCCTGGCCATCTTCCGAAGTATGTTAGCTTGAAGCGTTCTGGGTCTTTCCAGATTGTCTGCAGCATTCCTGGCCACGGTGACTTGATTACTAGGTAACCTTTGCTTTCTGCTGGAAGTGATTTTCCTGTTTCGTCAAAGATGTCTATGTTTACTCCGGGCATTGGGAGGGTTGCGCTGCCTGGTTTGAGTGGTGTTAGTTCTATGCCTGATGCTGGGGAAATCATGAATCCGCCGGTTTCTGTTTGCCACCAGGTGTCGATTATTGGTAGTCTTTCTTTGCCGATTACGCGGTAATACCATTTCCATGCTTCGGGGTTTATAGCTTCGCCGACTGAGCCTAGTAAGCGTAGGGTGCTGAGGTCGTGTTTTAGTGGTAGCTCTTCGCCGAATTTCATGAACATTCGAACTGCGGTTGGTGTACCGTAGAGAATGGTGACGCCGTGTCTCTCGATCATTTCCCACCAGCGGTCTTGTCCTGGATAGTCAGGTGTTCCTTCGAAGAGAAACGCTGTGGTTCCTAAGCTTAAGGGTGCATAAACGTTGTAGGTGTGACCGGTAATCCAGCCGATGTCTGCAACGCACCAGTAAATGTCTTCGTCTGTGGGGTTGAATGCCCATTTGAGTGTCCAGTAAGCCCAAACTAAGTATCCGCCTATGCCGTGTTGGACGCCTTTTGGTTTGCCTGTGGTTCCTGAAGTGTAGAGTATGAACAGTGGGTCGGTTGAGTTCATGCTTTCTGGTTCAACGTATGCATTTGCACCAGCTGCTGTCAATGCGTCGTGGTACCATACGTCTCTGCCTTCTTTCATTTGGACTGGTTGACCTGTGCGTTTGACAACGATGACTTTCTCAATGTTTGGCATGAGTGATGATGCACGATCAGCATTATCTTTGATACCAACTGGTTTGCCTCTTCTAAAAGACCCGTCTGCTGTTACAAGGATTTTTGCGCCACAATCGTTTACTCTGTCGGCTAATGCTTCTGCGCTAAATCCAGAGAAGACTACAGTGTGTACGCCTCCGATTCTTGCCGTTGCAAGCAAAGTTATTGGCAACTCTGGGATGACGGGCAAAAATACTGCGACCCGGTCGCCTTTTTTAACGCCAAAGTCTTTGAGCGCTTTTGCGAGTTTGTTTACTTCACGGTATAATTGGTAATAAGTGTAAGTTTTTACTTCACCCATCTCGCCTTCCCAAATGTAGGCAAGCTTGTTTTTGCGACTGCTTTTCACGTGCCTGTCAATTGCGTTGTAACAAATGTTGAGTTCTCCGTCAGGAAACCACTTGAAGAACGGCGGGTTCGAATCATCCAGCACTTTGGTTGGAGCTTTGGACCAGTCGATCGCTTTTGCTTTTTCTGCCCAGAACTCTTGGGGGTTTTGAATGGATTTTTCCCATTCTTGCTTGCGTTTTTCTCCAGAAGAAACCTTTGCAATACTTGGACTATATTTCTCGTTGAAAGGTAAACTAGCTTCTGACATATGCTATCATTCCTATAGATGCTGGGAAGAGTGAGCCCTAAAGAATATAAGTTTTTTCAACTAAAACGTATAAAATACAAAAACAATTAAACCGTTTTTACATTAATGAGAAACATTGACTTATTTGAAGGCAAATGATATCAGGAAAAAACTTGAAGGTAAAAAACAAAAAAAAGAAAATGGATTATTTATTTTATTTTACTGGCAGAATAGGCAGAACTGTTTTTCCGTTTGCTTCGTTTAAAACTTCTGCAAGACCAAGGTAAACCGCGCTAGAGCCACAGATGACGCCTTCAATTCCAGTGATAGTGTTGAATGTTACGGTTCCAAAAAGAACTGGGTTACCTGTTAATTCTCGTATAGTTAGCATAAAGAATAGTATGAACAAGCTGCCGAAGACGAATTGTAATGCGCGGTTTGCTTTTAAAGTGCCAAAGAACATTGCGAAAGTGAATAGTCCCCACATGAAAAAGTAGGCTGCCAGAGCAGATGGGTTGGCGGCGGTTATTCCAAGGAAGCTAATGTTGGGCAAAACTAAAAGTCCCACTAAAGACCACCAGAAAAGACCATATGAGAGGAATGCGGTTGTACCGAAAGTGTTGCCTTTTTTGAATTCCATGATACCAACTATAACTTGTGCTAGTCCACCGTAAGCTAAGCCCATGGCAAGAATCATGCTGCTAAGTCCGAATAAGCCCGCATTGTGCAGGTTCAGAAGTACTGTTGTAAGTCCGAAGCCTAAGAGTCCTAAAGGTGCAGGATTAGCTAATTTCTGTATTATACTCATTTTCTTGTTTCCTCGAATTGATGTTTTAACTGAAATCTGCATGCTTTTTTATAAAGCTTTGTAAACTTTCGTTTTAGGAACGTAAGTTTCATTCATTGATGTCTTTTAGAAACTATTTTTTACGAATTTTAAAGTTGATTGTATATTTTCTTTGCACATTATTAGTAAATAGTTTATTTTCTATTTGTTGATTTCGTGGTTAAGGTAAAAATAAATTTGATGTTGTCTAATAGACTGTTTGATAAATAAACAGCTCAAGTAACCGAAAATTTTTCAATTGTTCCAGGAAAATTAGATATGAAATAAAGGACAACGTGTAAGAAAATTAATAAAGCATATAGAAAAACAAAAAAAGAAAAGAGGATTTTTATTTAGTTTCTTTTATGGGTGTTTTCTAAGTATGAGCAATCCGACGATGGCAATAGCTATGATTATGGCGATAACTCCTGCAGCTAAGTACGTTAGTAGCTCTGATGATGTTGCCAAGCCTTGTTGAGTTATAGCGGTCGGTGCAGGTGTTACTACGTCATTGGCATGTGCATATGTTGTTGCGGATGATGGGTAGTATGAGTTTGAACCGGCGAAGGTTGCTATGATTTGGTAGTCGCCTGAAATGTCAGGGGTCCAGGTGAATCCGAATGAACCTGAATCGTCGCTAGTAGTTGTGCCGATCACTCGTTCGTTGTGGTTTGAGTCGACAACGCTGATAGTGACAAGTACTCCTGGCGTGTGAGTTGGTTTTGGTTGTTGCTGGTAGATGTGCTCCATCCATTTGCTTTGGCTTGCGTCGGAAACGCATGGGACACCGTTCGGGTAGTTCGCCGCGACTGCATGTTGTTTAGTTCCCTCAGAGACGTCGGTTACTTTGCCTGTGATGGTTATTGGTGTGGTGGTTGTGACTCCGACGCTAGGTGCATTGACAGTAATCTGGCTTGGTCCTTTGCCGAAAGCGTATATCTGATTGTCATAGGCGTTCATCGACAGCATGATTCCGTAGGCGATTGATGTAGATCTTATGAATGTGCCTAGTTCGTTCCATATTAGTGATCCATCAGTCAGGTTAATGGCTAACATTTGTGCTCCGTGGAATAGCGGTGGATTGTATTCGTGCCCAATTGGTAGATATGCTACATCATTGGTGTATCCCGCGCAATTGAAGACCCAAAGTGGCCAAATACCATATGGCGTTTCAATTCCTGGGTCACCTATGAGTTTTGTTGTGTTAGTATACCACAATTGGGTTCCTGTCTTAGCATCAAATGCCCAAAGGTCGCCTCCAAGTCCTTCGATGATGAGTTTACCGTTTGCAACATATGGTTTAAGGCTGAATAAGTCGTAAGCGTTTGGATCAGAGCCGTGTTCTCCTGTAAGAGTATTATCCCACAATTTGGTGCCTGTGCGCGCATCAAAAGCATCGATCTCATAGTTTACATCGTTCATGTTAAAGATGATTCCTTCTCCGTATGCTTGGGATGTCCTTGTGAACGGTAGGAATGATTTGTCGCCATCTGCATATGTTAGGTTTTTGCTCATCAGCAAGTTACCATTATCGGCATCAAGGCTTGCTATGACGAGCCAGCCGGCTGTTTCTCCTCCAACACCCTGTCCGTGAACGAATCCTCCTGTCAAGACTACTGCATTGCCAATTATGGAACTTATTGCGAGAGATGGATTTATAGCGAGACCTGAAATGTTTGATGGTACTGGAACTGACCACATTATTCCCGTGCTCATTGCGCGTACTGTATTTCTTGATGGTTGCCAAGAACCGCCTGTTTGCCCTATAGCGATGGTCATGTTAACCATACTGAGGTGGGGTCCAGTGTTTGTTACAACTACGTTCGCACCTGGGCTGGGATGGACAATTTCAGTGCCGGCAGTGCTGTTGATAAAGTAGCCTATCAAGTTCCCATTTTCATCTGGTCGAAGGGTTAGAGCGGAACCGTTGACAATGCTTAGTACATATTGTCCTGTGGTGGCATCGTACATGTTCCATTGTGTTCCAGAGTTTGCAGGTTGAGTTCCGCCAGTGTCAGCAGCAGGGAGAGTTCCAGTTGTCCATATGAATGGGCCAATAACGCCGTATTGGTTAATGTGGTGGTAATTAGTGACCATACCGCAACGCAGTGTATTAGTGGTGTTTATCGTCCAAATAGTCTGCCCGCTGTAGAGGTTTACTGCTTGAATGCCTTGTCCCATGTTAGTGCCCATAGTTGTTGAGAACTGCTGGGAGTACATTATTCCGTTGATTATTACTGGCGCATATTGAGGTTGGTACTGTCTGGTTGACCAATAGTGACCTGCGTCTTCAGATCCGCCTGCGTCTCCTCCTACTACCCCTCCTGCTGCCCAAATTTTTGTCCAGAGAACATGTCCAGACAATGGGGATTCGGTGTATGGATTGCAGAAACTGGATGCATTGTAGGATCCTGTGGTTGCAAAGGTAACTGAACCGAGTCCAAGCCAGGGTCCAGTAATTTTATACCATTCCTGAACGTTTTCAGCGCTTACTGGAGTTTCCCACCAGTTTGTAGGAAGAGGGGTGATTGGGTATGAGCTGCGTGATGTTGGTTCTTGTTGAACTACAACTGTCACTGTTTTGCTTTCGCTTGGGTCATTAATAAGTCCGTTGTATGATCCTGGTCCTAGTAGTGTTTGTCCGCCGTATTTGAATTGGAATGTGTAATTGCCTATTTGATCAGGAACTATTGTGGTAAATGTGCCACCGGTAGCGTCTGATACGAAAGGTCCTAGTGTTAGAATTGTTCCATCAGGTTTTGTTTCTATAACTGTCATGTTAACCGCAAATTCGGCGCTGGTTTCTAGAGGTGTCGCAAGGAAAAAGTTAATGGTCACTGTTTGGCCGATTCCCGCTGGATTAGGGGCGGCGTTAATGTAGGCGTAGGTTGGAATGTGGGTTCCTTTTGGGGGAACGACTTGTCCTATTGCATTTGGGGATAAAGTCATTGAAGCTGTCATCGATAGTATTAATAGGGTTGCTAGCAAAATCATTGCTGATTTATTTTTTTGCATAATAATTTTTCTTCCTTTTTTAATTTTTTATTGAACGAGAAATTAATGTTCGCTCAATAAGTTGTCATTTTTATATTGATTCGTTTATAAGTTTTTCCCAATTTTACTGTTGCAATTGTTTCGCTTATTTTTCTTGAAGCAAACTTATTTTAAAAAAACACCTATTATGGAAGCCGAACGCGAACTCCACTGTTACAATCCTTTTGTTGGGTGGGTTATAAGTTTAAACAGATTTGAAATATTAATTATTTAGGTGACAAACATTACTGCGGTTAGGGAAAACAATTATTGTTTGATCTTGTTTTAAAAAAATATAACTCAAATTTATGGATTAATACTAATGTGAATGAATTTGATTGTTGCGGCTCTATTTGTGCTCCTTGGATGCAGAGCCTATTTACGTAGTGTTTATTTTGGTTTTGTTTGGGCTATTATTTAGCCGTCTATATAGGATATTTTTGATGGTAAATAAGGCTGTGTTTGTAGAGAGAGATAACACCAATCATGAGAACTACCAAACTGAGAAGGTACATAGTCCAAGCAAAGACTGATCCGTAGCTGATAATTTGTTTCTGCCATTGCCAAGGAAAAGAATTCAGTTGCCCCAGAGGCCAAGCTCCAATTACTTGGTACACAAACCCGAAAGCAGTTAACAAGATGGCAATGTATTGTTTGCTAACAGCCGCTTCCGAGTTTATTCCCCGTATGCTGTAAACACATAACATTGCAACACCTATGATTAACGTTGGGAAACTTGTAACAAAGAATATGGGGTCGAAAGAACTACGGGGAAGCAGAGTGTTGATGGCTGAGGGTGGAATACCTGTAATGTCTGTTCCCCAATCAGAAATCGTCCAACCGCTAAGCAAAACCGATGTCAGATAGAATGCTCCATAAGCTGCTAAAAACAATCCAAGCGATGCGGGGTGGCTTTTGGCATAAGAAGAAATCCTGGAACCATATTTTGTTTGCTGATGGCGAATGTTCTTCATCAATTTGCCCTTTCTATGCTTTTTAGTGGTTTAACGATATATTTATTTTTAATAGCGAAACCATGAGGCTTACATACTCTCATTTTAAACGCCAAAAAAGTTATAATATCTTAAATCCACTAGTACAAATCGTACTTTTAAGGTGCTCTAATGAACTTTGAAACAACATTCCAAGAAATAATATCCCGAACCCATGACGTGACAAGCTTCAGGTTTGCCCGACCTGCAGATTTGGATTACAAACCAGGTCAATTCTTTTTTGTAACCATAAACCAAGCGGGCAAAGAACTTAGAAAACACTTCAGCTTTAGTAGTAGCCCAACCGAAAAAGACCATATTGAATTCACAAAAAAATTCACCGACCACGAATATTCGCTGGCTTTAAAAGAAGTAAAGGTAGGTGACTGGGCACGAATAGAGGCACCGTTTGGACAGTTCACCTTCGAAGGTGAGTTCCCAAAAATTGCTTTACTGGGCGGAGGCATTGGGATCACCCCCTTTATGAGTTACTGCAAAAACGCTGCAGACAGAGGTTTAAGCAGCAAAATCACGCTGTTTTACGGTTGCCGCACTCCAGAAGACATAGCCTTTAAAAAAGAATTCGAGGACTTGGCGCAAAAAAACAAGAACCTCAAGTTAGTATTTACTGTTAACCAACCTGCATCCGATTGGAAAGGAGCTATTGGTACAATCAGCGCTGACATGATAAAGCAACAATTGCCCGACTACCAACAGAACATGTTCTACACTTGTGGCCCCCCGCCGATGGTTGAAGCTATGGAAAAACTCGTAGAGAGTCTAGGTTTATCAAATGAAAAATTGAAGCGCGAGTACTTTTCAGGTTACTAACAAAAAGAATGGGGATTTAAGGATAGAACCTGCGGGTGGTTCTTGGGAATGGTATAGCGTCGATGATGTTGTCTAAATCTAGCATCCAAACCAGTAGACGTTCCAAACCCATGCCGAAGCCAACATGGGGAACTGTTCCGTAGCGTCGCAGATCAAGGTACCACTCGTATTCTTCTGGTTTTAGACCTTGGGCTTTCATGCGCTCGAGGAGGGTGTCTTTGTTGTCTTCTCTTGCTCCGCCTGTGCTTATTTCGCCGATTCTGGGAACCATCATGTCTACGGACATTGCAACTTCAGGGTGGTCCGCGTAGGTTTTGCAGTAGAAGGCTTTTATTTCTGTCGGGTAATCGTAGACAAAAAAGGGTTTGCCGAAGTCTTCTGCTAAGACCTTTTCGTCTTCATAGCCTAGATCAGCACCCCATGCTAACGTTGGGTTCTTAGGTTTTAGACGGTCAATGGCTTCTTTGTAAGTGATTCTTGGAAATGGAACTTGGACAGTGTTGAGTTTCTCAATGTCCGCGTTCAACTCTTTGAATTCTTTTTGGCACTTTTTTGCGATGGTGTGGCATATATGTGTCATTAAGCCTTCTTCGAATTTCATCAAGTCATTCATGTCAGCAAAGGGCCATTCGCCTTCCATGTGCCAGTATTCGGTTAAGTGGCGGATTGTTCGGCTTTTTTCCGCTCTGAAAGAGGGCGCGATGCAGTAAACTTTCTCTAAGGAGTAAATCAGGATTTCAAGGTAGAGCTGGCTGCTTTGCGTGAGGTATAGATCTTGGTCGAAATATTTTAAGCCGAATAGCGTTGAGCCGCCTTCGACGGCTGCAGAAATAAACATGGGCGGCGAGACTTCTGTATAGTGTTGGGTTTTGAAGTATTCCCGTGAGGCCTCTAAAACTTCGCCTCTCACCTTCATAACCAGATTCATTTTTCGGCTTCTTAGCCAAAGGTGACGCATATCCCGAATGAATTCTTCACTTTTGTCTTTGGAAATTGGGAAAGTTTCCGCTAAACCAATTATGTTTAGGTTTTCGGCGCCGATTTCAAATCCGCCAGGAGCACGTTTATCCTCTTTCGCTATGCCTTCGAGCGAGAGTGATGATTCGATGGTTAGTTTTTGTGCTTCGCTCCAGCAGGGACAGATTTTCTTAATCGTGCATTGAATTACACCTGTGGAGTCGCGAAGCACTACAAATATGAGTTCTTTTCCTTCACGTTTACGGTAGACCCAGCCGCGAACTGTAACTTTTTGGTCTGTGCAGTTGCCTTCTAATATTTCGTTTATTTTAACTAAAGCCATCTGGTATCAACTGTTTCCTGTATTACTTGTTCTCAAACCTAAATGCCTATCGATTGCATTTTTCTGGTTAGATAAGCTAATAAAAATAGCTTTTAACTAATAAGACTCTTAGACTTTTGTTAGGTTTGTTGTTGGCTGGTTGTAATAAAGAAATTAACTTAACGATACGTTTTGAGAATAGTCAAGTCGCATTATTTTTAAAGAAAAAGTGCAATCAGCCGAGCTTATCAACTTTGAATTTAAAATAAAAAAGGGAAAGATGATTGTTGTGCTTCTTATTTTAGGCTTTTTTTCTAAGTAGCAATAATGCTAAGACTGCGCCAACTATTGCTATGGCAATGACAATTCCTGCGACTGCTGGGAGGAAGTATTGATCAGCAACTGACTGTATTGGAATTGGTGATGGTGTTGGTGTTGTTGCTGCGTCTGCTACGCCGAAGGCTGCTTCAGTGTATGAGGGGTAGTAAGATTCTGTGCCAGCGAAGCTAGCAACGATTGTGTATGTTCCGGGTACTTCTGGTTTGTACATTAGGCTATAGTGTCCATATGCGTCGCTTGTTGCTGTTCCGATATCGACTGTGTTTCCGTTTGGATCAATCGCTCTCAGGGAGACATCGACGCCTGTGACGTCGGTTGGGCGTGGCTTCTGGAAGTAGACATATTGCATCCATGCTTTTTGACTTGCGTCAGAGACTGCTGGAACGCCTTGTGGGAATCGTGCTACTTGCTCGTCTTGTTTTGTGCCGGCAGCGATGTCCGTGACGGTGCCCTCAATCAAAACACTGTTGCCTAAAGTTAGGACATTGCTTTGTATGTTCATTGAGGTTTCGCTTGGACCTTTACCAATGACATAGACTTTGCTATCATAGCCGTTGAAATATGCGTAGTAGCCATCTGCAACGATATCATAGTTGGCATCCATGCCTGTACCCCATCCCTCAAGAGTCCAAATTTCTTCGCCAGTGGTTGCATTTATCGCTATAACTTGTGCGCCTTTGTAGTATGGTGAGTCTGGAGAGTGTTCTGTTGTTGCTAGGAAGACTTTGTCATCTGCGATTGCTGGGAAGAATACTGGGTAATGCCCCCATGCAGTGACTAGACCACTTGCAGTGCTGTTGCCTGCGCCGCCGTTTCCGTAGGTCCATTCCAGTTTGCCTGTTAGGGTGTCATAGCAGTAAACTATGCCGCCATAACCGCCAAAGTAGAAGTTGCCGTATGCAACGCGGGTTGTTGATCTGAAGTAGTCATATTGGTCAACTGGTTCTGTTGGTCCCCAGAGTTTCTCTCCAGTTAGCAAGTTGTAGCCTGTGTGCGTCAATGTTTCTCGGTCTTCGAAAATGAATACTCCGTTTTCTTGGTCGACACCGACGAGGTCACGAGTGACGTTGCCTGGTGGCGCTGGGAAAAACTTGGCCCAAAGGATTTGTCCCCAGTTTTCAGGTTTTGTGCTGATTGCTGTTATGTTTGCCCCATTCCAGTTTCCTCCGTAGTATGTGTCTGCTCTACCGCCGAAACTGCCTTGTGTTAGAAGTAACACGCCGTTGTAGTTTGAGTATCCGTTGATTGACCATGAGGCTCCGTTCATGAGGGTTACTGATTTGTTGTAGTCAAAGAGTGGTTTACTTGTTGTTGGGTTGCTTGCGTTTAATGTTGAAGTGTACCAACCTGATTGGCCGATGCCGCCTATCGTTGAAATTAGTTTTGTTGAGTTCCATTCTTGTGCGTACCAGTTTGGTGCAGCAGTTGTTCCGTAGTTGACAAGAGAAATCCGTAATATTGAGCCTTTTGGTCCTGCAACCGATGTGCCTGAAGGAATGTTAGTTATGTTCATGTTTGTCAAAACGCCGGTGTCTGGGTCATATACTCTCCAAACAGTGCCTAATCCAGAATAGGAAGTAGTGGATGCAACCAATGCACCGTTAGGTAGGGCACCGTGCTGGTTGCCTTCATCGAAAGATTCAAGCCAACCGAATGATGGCACAAGGCTAACGCCGGTTGCGGTTGTGTTTATGCGCCAGAGTTCTTCTCCAGTTCCTAAGGTCGTTGCATACGTATCCGCCGCCGCTGCCTGAGTTGCCGAATGGCAATTCGTAGTAGAGTTTGCCGTTCATAATTAGTGCGTTGCTGTATCGTACGTTGTATGAGCCACCCATGTAATAGGTTTTGACTGGTTCGTCCTCTGAAGGGCCTAGCATTCCGCCGACTACTCCGCCTTCCTGAATTGCCTTAGACCACATTACGTGGGCGCTGTTGGGTGCTGCGCCGTAGGGTTGGAACCTGTTGACAATTTGTGGGGAACCTAGCCAGTTTGACGAGATTAGCCACCAGTCAGTGTTCTGTCCCTCTATTGGATGAGTCCAATATTCAGTTGGAAGTGGATAAGTAGTAATAGGCGCAGGTAGTTGCTCTTGTTGCACAGTCCAGTTTACAGTCCTAGACGAAGGTAGGTAAATGTCGCCGTTAGTATGTTCCTGGCCATGTGAAAGTTTGTCCGCCATAGTCGAATTTGAGTACGTATGTTCCAACTTGATCAGGAGTGTATTGCCAGTATTCGATGCCGGTTGTGTCGGCTGCAGGTGTGTTACGGTCCCAATGTTGAGTTTGAGTTGTTCCGTCGGGTTTAGTGATAGTTAAGGTATAGTCGTGGCGTCTTATGTCGTTTGTAACTGTTGCACCGGGTAATGGGTAATCGACCCACATTACGATGGCACCAGTTTGTCCAACACCGATTGGGTCAGGAGCAGGAACTACGTAGGAGTAGCTTGGAAATTTCCAAGTACTAGTATCCGTTGAAGTGTTGTGCGCTGTTACAGTTGATATTGCACCAGCTGTTGATGTTATCATTAGTATTGCAAAAATAATCGCCATAGTCTTATTTTCTATTTTTCGCATTTTTCTTTTTTCTCCATTCATGTTTAATTGAACAAAAACAAAATTTTACAGCTGTTTTTGCCCAATGGCATGAATGTGCTTAGTAATAACTTATATAACTAAGTGGCAAGTGGGCACTGATGTTAACAAAAAACAGTCCATTTCAAATAATATTTCTTAAAATGACTTCTTTGATAAAACAAAGAAGCTTTTAAGCTTATAGCTTCTAAAAAAGGTTTTGAAGCAAGGATTAAAGGAGAGATTAAAGCAAATCCGCATCCCTTTTGCTATAATTTTTAACCAAGCCATTCAGCCCTCTTCTTTCTAGTGTGGTTTTCTTGGTTACTTCTTCTTTCAAGCAGTGAATTTCTTAACATAAAGAGGTGTTGCAGTCTTCATTTGGAGGTAGATATTGTCACTCTATGTCTTTGATAGTTCTCGATATCTTTGACTGTGTTAGCTTACAATTGATTAAATCTGAGTGGCAAGTGGGTACTGCCTATAACCGAGGGAATAGCGAAACTTTTATCAAGACTTCGAGATAAATAAGCAGTCTATGGGCGGGATATCGGAAAAAAATCGGTGGGGAGCTTATGCAAGAAGATTTAGTTCTTAAATTAGAAAGCTTTGGTTTCACGGTCAACCAAGCTAAAGTGTATCTTGAGCATCGTGCAATCGGGAAAAACTCGTGTTGGAAGCATTTCCAAGAGCACGCAGCTGCATCGGCAAGATATTTACAAGCTTTTGCCTAAACTTGAAAAAATGGGGCTAATCACAAAAACAATAGACAAACCGTTTATGATTGAAGCGATTCCTGTGGATAAAGCATTGGACACACTAATTTCGAAAGAAAGAAAGAAAGCTAATGAAAGAATTTCCCACCTTGAAAATAACCTCAAAGATGTTGTAAACTCCATACAAGAGCAACCTCAAGTAAAAGAGGAAACCCGATTCACACTTCTAACCACTGATGAAGCAATTAAAAACAGAGGGCGCCTCACTTTCAAAAAATTAAAAAAAGAATTTTTGTTAGTTACCAACATTGAAGACATACAAACGCCTTCTTTGCACTATCGCAATTTCATACAAACAATCGTAGATAGCAAAGCTAAAACGCGATTAATTGTAGTCACCAAAGAAAATGATGAGACTTCAAAACAAGCTGTTGAAATGTTTGCTCCATTAAAGGGTCAAATCGAAGCCAGATTGATTAATAAAACTGCAAGTAAGAACTATCAAATCATCGATAATAAGGAAGTGTGGATTGCTACTCAACAAAAAACTGAATCAGGTTTTCCATGCATGCTATGGACAAACGACCAAAACATTATCGACGTTTACAAAGAAAATTTCAAAAAAGCTTGGAGCCATGCGCGATCATCCGCAGCATTAGCCATAGCTGTGTCATCATTTACTTGGCTGGCAATTTCTTTTTTGCAGCTAATTGATTGAACAAACTTTCAAGCTTTTTTAACACTACAGCCATCAATTTGTTTAAAATCTATGGTTGAAAATGATCTAAAAAATACCTAAAAAACAAAAAATTTGGGTATTAAATTTCTAAAGGTTAATAATCTAAAAATAAAAAAAAATAAAGAGGGATAGTTTTTATTTAGTTTTTCGTCGGTATGCGTATGTTCCGAATGCAATTGCAATTAGTGCCAAAGCTACAATTATTGTCGCTACTGCAGAGAATTCAGGTACTGTTGGTGTTGGTTCAGTGGTGCCTACTGGTGTAAATACTGGTTGGTAGCTGAAAGTGTTTCCGTAACCGTGGTTAACATTGTATGGGTTGTCTGTTGGAACGGCTGTGTATGGGTATCCGCCGTGGCTTAGATTTGGTCCGGCAATGACCCAGTGTGAGAATTGCCAGCCGCTGCTTGGGGTTGCTTTTAGTTCGAGGGCTGTTGCATCTGCTAAGGCATAGGTTCCGGCTACTGGAGTTGTTGTTCCTCCTGCGCCTGCTAAGACGACGACGATAGCTGCTGTTGCCATGTTAGTTGGTAGACCTGTGACTCCTGGGGGTGGTAGTAATGGTGCGAAAACTGCTTGAACGTTATATGTTGTTCCTGCGACAATTGGAAGTGTAACGGGGTTCTCAGGTACGATACTAGATCCTGCATCAGTATCAATTACCCAATTTTGGAACACATATGCAGAGTCTGGGGTAGCTGTGAATGTTACAGAGGTTCCGTCGGCATAAGTGGTTGTTCCTGCAGCAGGATCAGTTGTTCCACCGAGGGATGCTAAAACGACGACTGTACCTTGGCTTTGCGCTTTTACGCTTACTACGCTTGCAAATACTGCGAGCACTATCAGGGATGCCATTAGAGTCAAAGCAAATAGTTTTTTAGATTTATTCATCAATATTTCTCCAAAATATGCATGCTTGCTTGTTTCAACTTAACCAAATATTGTTATATTTAACTTTGTGATTGTATCTATACAATAACAAGTGAGCGCCTGATTCTTTACAAAATATTTTGCGCTTTTTCAAAGTTGCCACAACTGAACTGCTCGCTTTGCAATTTTTCTCTGAAAATCTTTTTACATAAACCTTTATTTCTCAATATTAACCTATTAGCATAAGAAAACTGGGGGATGTAAAGAAAGAATGTTATCTCGCTCAGCGGTAGTCAAACTAAAAGCGATCTTAATAATTGATTTACTCGTTATAGGTGCAGCTGCAGGAGTTTATTTTTACTTTCAGGGACAAGGACTAATAGCCACAGGTGCCAAACCAGCTACATTTACTCTCTCTGACCTAGTTATTAATCCACTTGAAGCCTTCGTAGGCGAATCGGTTCAAATTTCAGTTAATCTAACAAATATAGGTGACGTGGAAGGCAACCAAACTGTGCCTTTGGAAATCAACAGCGTCGTAAAAGACTCAATGAATGTGACACTTGCGGGCAATTACTCTTCTCAAATTATTGAGTTCACCGACATTGAAATGACATCGGGAAATTACAGCGTTAAAATTGGCGATTTAACAGGAGCATTTCTCATTAAGCCTGCACCGCCAGAATCAAGCAAAATTGTGTTATCTAACTTCTTAAGCAACCCATACGAAATTTGGGCTAACGGCAACATAACTTTTAGTGCCACTGCCACCAATCCTTCGACTGAAACGGAAAAGTTGACTGTGAAAGCAACGATTGACGACGTTATTGTTGGCACTCAGCTTATATCTTTAGATGCAGGAGCAAGCCAAAAAGTGGAGATTACAGTTAATGCATCTGATGTCAAAGAAGGAAAGCATACCGCGAAACTAAACACGTTGTCGGGTTCATTTATGGTTGTTCAAACGGGCTACCATACACTTATAATTAACCGTTCAGGCGGTGGATCCAAAGCTTTACCCTTCACGTTAAACGGACAAAACTACCAGACTGCTTACCAGGCGATACTTCCTGTAGGCGAATACAGCATTACCGTACCTAATCCGTTTAACGTAGGCACGGGTGTTTTAGAATTTTCATACTGGAGCGACGGTAACAAGAATCCAACGAGGACCTTTACGTTAGACAGCCGCATGATACTAGTTGTGACTTACACATTAATCAGTGGGTATGCATCTTGCCCCTCTCTATACGTTTGGAACGGCACAGGCTACTCCTATGTAACTGACGTGTCAAACCCCGGCTGGCTAGGATACGTCGGCTACATGGATCAAAACGGCGGCATCGTGAATAGCGGAGGAAACCCCTGGGACTACGTAAAACTCGACAAGAACCTGGTGGCAGCCAACAACGGCTACTTTGATATGACTCTTGCTCAGCAATGGGACGAACTCTACTACTTGGATTCAGCTTACCTTATGGTTGTTGACCACCCTGTCGGAACCGACGCTTACACGTCCATGACCAACTACCTCAACAAGGGCTCAACGGGCCAAATCTACACGGTAAATAGCAGCAATCTGTTATCGCCTGTTAATGCCACAAACGAAAAAGGACAGAACGTTCTGTCGCAAATTCTGCAGAAAGACGGAGTTTATACACCAGGCATCAACGGTGACGATAGCTTATGGAGTGACATTACCAAAAACCAGTTAACATTGGACTTAGGTAACCTGTCGTCTGCACAAGCAATAAAGCTTGTAATTACAGGCATGGTTGATTGGGGCTCCGCAGACGCTTATTACGCTTGGATAAACCAGTTCAAAAACGCCGCGGCGCAGGGACTCGTCTCAAATGGCACACAGATCATGCCAGCGCCCACCATGGAAATTAAGGATGCCAACGGCAACTGGGTGCTTGCTCCACAGGACAAACAGATACCCTTGCCCTCAGACTACAACGCCAGAACCTTCACCGTCGACTTAACAGGGCTATTCCCTGCAAACGTGAATGATTGCCAAGTTAGATTTACCAACTTCTGGAACGTAACTTACGACTACATCGGAATCGATATCTCTCCTCAGCAAACTACAATCATACAGACGCTAACCCCAACCACCGCAACTCTAAGCCAAATGTGGGAAACCCCATCCAACGCTTCAGGAGCATTCACACGATACGGCGACGTAACACCACTAGTGCAGAACGCTGACGACATGTTCGTGATTGGAAGACAAGGCGACCAAGTTAACATGCAGTTCTCAACCGCCAACCTCGCCCCGGTTGCGTCTGGTATGGAACGCGACTACTTCTTTGTTGTTGCTACATGGTTTAAAGACCCGCCGGGAGCATGGGGATACGGATTCACCTTCACTGTGGACCCTATGCCCTTCATGGCTATGAGTGGATTTCCATACCCAACGACAGAAAGCTATCCATACGACGCAGCACACTTAGCATACATCCAGCAATACAATACGCGGGTAATAACCGCGTCATAATCCAATTTTCCTTCATTAAACAGCTAAACTTAAACAACGAGTTCATTGAGCAAAATTAATGTAAGATTTAAATTGCTTTAACTTGTTATTTGCTGTAATAAACTTCCAACGAGACTATAGCATGTCGTTGATACCTGAGATCTCTAATCCGTATCTTGGAGCGTTTTCAGGCGGCTTGCTGTATGGAATGGTCGTTTGCACCGCATCATGTCTTCCAATAGTAACAAGTTACATCGCAGGCGTTGGGGCTGGTTTTGGCAAGGGTGTCAAGATAACTTTGATTTTTAATTCAGGACGAGTTTTAGCTTACGCGTTAATCGGTGGCTTAATAGGGTTGTTTAGTGGACTGTTCAGATTGTTTGTTTCTGATTCGGCTTCGGTTATCTCGCCGTTTCAAGTTTACTCGTCGCTTGCATTTGGGATGGTGACAATCGTAATTGGGGTAAGTATATTTCTGAAAGGTAGAAAACCATGTGATTGCAATGTACAAGGTAGCAAAATCCTGGTTGCCGTACCCAAAACTGGGCGGTTTGGCGTTGATTTTGGGGCTTTTAGTCTGGGTTTGAGTAGAGGATTAATCGTTTGCCCCCCGTTAATTGCTCTTCTAATTTATTCGTTGCCTTTTGCGAGTCCACTTGGAAGCGTTGGAATAGCTGTCTTGTTTGGGTTAGGAACAGCCATCTCACCTATCTTGTTATTAGGTGGGCTTACAGGGTGGCTTCTAAACAAGGCACCGCTTTTTCGGAAGTGGATTTCAATTGCCGGAGCGGTAGTATTGGTAGCGCTTGGAATAATTACAATAGTAAGTTCAGTAATTCAAATAAAATAACAGGGGAAGAGTTGTGAGTTTACAAATCCTTGGAGACGTACTGAGGCTGACGGTGCTTGCGGGATTAGGGGTAGCAGGGATAATTGCTATTCTAATTTGGAAGAAGAACCTGTCTACACGAGTAACTTTTGTCAGGTTTGTCATCCAAGCCGTATCCTTTGCCGGCATATTCTACATATTTTCCTACACAATCCCGCTTCTCTACGTGTTAATCGTCCTTTTTGCAATGTCACTTTTCATCGGTAGATTTTTCTGTGGTTGGCTATGCCCGTTCGCATTTATTATGGACTTAGAAAGCCTCTTACGAAAAGCTCTCAAAATACGCCATCGAATAATCCCCGACAAACTAAACAGAATCCTCCATCAATCACGATACATAATACTGATGTTTTTCCTGTTTTTGCCAATTGCACTGTGGCTTTTGGAGCCCCCACCAGATACTAATTTCGCTGTTTTGGAAGCTCAGCTTTTGGCAGGTCCCTTCCGCCCCTACAGCATATTATTAGCTCCCCTTATTCCGATAATAGTGTCTTGGACAACTGCTCCTCTAATCGTTAATGGAATTAACTTCAGCTACCCCTATGTTCAAGACATTATAACTTGGGCAGGAACAAACCCCGGTCAAATAATAAGCATAATATTCGTGGGTTTAACACTTGTTGGCTCCTTCCTTATCCGCCGTGTTTGGTGCCGATTTTGCCCCACAGGCGCGTCTTTTGGAGTTGTAAATAGGTTTAAGGGTTTTAGGTGGGCTCCACTTCTTCATATTGATAAAGACGAGGAAAAATGCACAAAATGCGGCGTATGCAAACGTGTTTGCCCTGTGCAAGTTAACGAAGTGTACGAACAGAAAGGCGGAAAAATACAAACCTCCCAATGCATGGTATGCGCGCGATGCGTCGAAATGTGTCCGTACGAAGGCACGCTAAAAGTTAAGTTAGGTAACAAGACAATGTTTAAGTCAAGAAATTGGTTGGAACAACCAAAGAGTGAATGAGGAAAGGAAAATGACGAAGGAAACGGTAGAAAAAAGATACATGCCTGAAATGTCCCGAAAAGAAATGGACGAACTCAAAAACACTATGAAAGCGGCTTCTCAAAAAGTAATAGCTGAAAACATAGAACGCATGAAGAAAGCCGACCCCAAAAGACCTGAGGCTATGAAGTACTTCGATGAAATGTCAAACCTTTTCGGTAAGCGCCAAGAGGAGATTGCGGCAGAAAAAGAAAAAGGCAAGAAAGTTATCGGTTACATGTGTCTATTCGCTCCTACAGAGTTGATTTTAGCCGCCGACGCAATTCCTGTGAGAGTGAATTCAGGTTGGTATGATACTTCAAAGCTTGGCGACAGGGTTGTGCCTGTTGAGGTTTGCCCAGTTCTTCGTTCAACCATCGGTGCAAAAATGATTGAACTCTCTCCATTCCTCGAGCAAAGCGATGCACTAATCAGCGTTTTAACTTGTGATGGCATGACTAAACTCAGCGAAATACTGAGTGATTACAAAACTATTTGGGGAATGAACGTCCCCCGAATTAAGGATTCTAAGCAATCGTTGCGTTTCTGGAACGACGAAATAAAACAGATGAAAACGCAGATTGAACAGTTCACAGGCAACAAGATTACTCGCAAAAACCTAAAAGAAGCCATTGAAACAAGCCACAGAGCCACGAAAGCTTTCCGACGTTTACAAGAGCTTCGTAAGGGCTCGCCTGTAATCATGGGTAGAGATGCCATGCTTGTTAACCAAACTTTCCTTTGGGATGATAAGAAACGGTGGACTGAGAAAACCGAGGCATTGTGTGATGAGCTCGAGAAGAGAGCGCAACGAAAAGATTGGGTTTGTCCTCCAGACACTCCAAGAGTAATGATAACTGGTACGCCGATGTTTTGGCCTGACAGCTGGAAATTGCCAACACTTGTCGAAGAAAGTAATCCTCAAGGTATTATCGTTGCCGATGAGCTATGTTCGGGCGAAAGAATTCTCAACGACCCAGTTGGTGTTGACGAGTGGTCTATGGATGACATGTTGAATGCAATCGGTGAGCGTTACTTAATGGCTTCCACTTGCCCATGCTTCACGAGTAAAGATGGCAACGAAGACCGCATCAACTGGCTTCTTAACAAAGTTAAGGATTGGAAGGTTCAAGGCGTTATTTACTATGTGGTTCGCGGTTGCATGCTCTACGCAATGGAATATACCCGAGTTAAAAAGGCCCTTGACAAAATAAATGTTCCAGTGTACTACCTTGACACCGAATACACAAGAGAAGACGTTGGACAAATGAAGACACGTGTTGAAGCATTCCTCGAAATGTTAACCGCAAGAATAGATATCTAAGGTGAACTTATGATTACCGTTGGAATGGATTTAGGAACACAAAGAGTAAAAGCTGTAATTCTAAAAGATGGAACGGTTTTGTCGAGGGGACAAGCCTTCTCTGGATTTGATCCCACTAAAGCCGCTGAACAAGCAGTAGACGATGCCTTAAAAAAAGCCGACCTGAAGCTTTCCGATATTTCTTACTTTGCAGCGACTGGTTCAAACATGGATATGGCACCTTACGCGAACGGCACAGTAAGCATGATGGGAGCCGATGCAAAAGCAGGCGTTTTCCTATGCCCAAAAGCCCGAACAATCATTGATGTCGGAGCTGAAGAAGCAAGGGCAATAAAATGCGACGAGAAAGGCATCATGGTTGACTTTGTAGTTAACGAACGTTGCGCAGCGGGCGCAGGAGCATTCATCGAAGCCATGGCTAGAGCGCTCGAAGTTAAGTTAGAGGATATGGGTCCGTTGGCGGTCAAGGCGGAACGAGCGAGCCCAATAAATGCTTCTTGCGTAATCTTTGGCGAATCGGACGTCGTCTCATTAATCCACAGGCAAGAATCCAAACCTGAAATCGCCCGAGCAGTTTTCGATGCTATGGCTGATCGTATCTCATCAATGGTGCACAGATTAGGTGTGAATCCTGATGTTGTTCTAATCGGCGGTGTCGCGAAGGATGAAGGCTTCGTTGCTTCGTTGAATCGCAAACTAGACCTAAACGTTGTGATACCCGAATATCCGGATTATGTCGGCGCTTTGGGTGCAGCTTTAACAGCCGCAACACGTGCTAAGGAGCGCTCAAAATGATAAACGAACCAAGTACAGACAAAGGACCTGAATACTGGCGTTGGAAAGAATACCACCGCGTAATGCCTAACAAAAAATGGACAACCAAAGACCTGATCACCGCTGGTGTGGATGTCGGCTCCGTGGGATCTAAAGCAGCAATTATGATAAACGGCGAAGCCTATTCATGGGGAATAACGCGTACGGGCTCCAACAGCCCTGAAAGCGCCACAAAGGCGCTCAATTACGCGTTGGAGGATACGGGGCTTAAGGCAAGTGACCTCAAATATATTGTTGGTACAGGCTACGGACGCGTAAACGTTCCGATGGCGAACAAAGCTATCACAGAGATCGCTTGTCATGCAAAAGGCGCAAATTACATTTGGGGACCGAGTGTTCGAACCGTCCTTGACGTCGGCGGACAAGACATCAAAGCCATACGCATCGACGAAACGGGCAGAGTTGTCTCCTTCCTTATGAATGATAAATGCGCAGCTGGCACTGGGAGAGGCATGGAAGTATTTGCTGATCTACTACAAATCCCAATAGAAGAAATCGGTGACATTTCCTTAAAGGTTGAAAAAGAACCTGAACCAGTTAGCTGTACATGCGTTGCTTTCGCAAAAACTGAAGCTATGGGTTTGTTGCGTAAGGGTTGGTCTAGGGAAAAGGTTTTGGCTGCTTACACTCGTGCAATGGCAGTTCGCATGGCTAATTTAATCAATAGAGTGGGGTTAGAACGGGAACTAGTTGTAACAGGTGGACAATCGAAAAACATTGGCATCGTCAGCAGGATCGAATTCATTCTCGGTGTGAAGTGCCTTCCAATGCCTAAATGGCGGGAAAATGGTCTAGATCCGATGGTTGCTGGCGCTTTGGGAGCTGCATTACTTGGCTAAAGCACTGTATGAGAAAGCCCAAAAAGCGTAGGTAGTTGATTGCTTATGATTACGCATTATGGCTACAGCGACGGTTCAGGAGAATACTACATCGTAGTCGACTCCGACAAATGTAATGGCTGTGGCAAATGTGTTCAAAAATGCCCTCAAACAGCGATAAAGCTGGAAACCGAGTTCATCGACCTTGAAGACAAAACAGTGGCTGCAATAGCTGAGGAACACCGAAAAAAAATAAGGTACACATGCGCTACCTGCAATCCTGAAAGCAACCGTACGCCGTGCGTTTTAGCTTGCGAGAAAAAAGCCATCAAGTGCGTCTGGAACCCTCGTTAATTTTTTGAAATCCTAACGCCTATAAAGGTTCTATTGGCTGAATTATGCATTAATTTATTAATAAAAAAACCTTATTGTGGGATAAGATTAACAATGAAGAATAAGGCACGCTTAAACAATAACCGCTCAAAAATTCACAGCAATTCATTTATGCCTTTGACCACAACTGTAGCTGTTCCGTTGTTATTTGGGCGAAGAAAAGAGATACAATCTGCGCAAGAGAAAAAGGCTGAGACTAACCTTGGTTCTAAAAGGTTTGTAGTAGACAAATATGAGCTCACTGATAATATCGTGAAGTTTTTTGTTGCAAGGGGGGTTTTTAAAAAACGATGGGTTGCCCTCAAAGAAATGCCTATTCGTGAGATTACAAATATTGAAACTTTTGGAAACGAATTAAACGTAACTTGGAATAATGCTGTCTATACTTTTATATTGAAGAAGAAATCTGAGTCGTTCAGTTCTTTGAGAGAACAAATTCGAGGTTTATTGGAAGAACAAAGCACCTCTCTTGAAAGTAAAGAAAAGGGTAGCCAGAGAAAACGAGACCTGGTAGGAATAATTGAAATGTCAATTGGCGTTGTTGACTTGTCTTTTGATATTTTGACGGGTTTGAATGAAAAAAAGGTGAATTGGGCGTTGCTTGAGAGCCTCTTGGAAGGTTCAGCAAAAAGCTTGAATTTCAATTTGGTTAATTTGGCGCCGTTCACATTAGACTTTACCAAAGTTTCTAATGCTATCAATAGGCAACTTCCTAAAGAAACTTCTAAAGAAACTTACAGTTTGTTGAAGACTATTTACGTATATTTTGATGCTTTAAAGGCCAATGATAATTCAAAAGATGCCATGCTTAATGTTCAGAATGTGAAGACCATAATTTTGGCTTACTTCCTACTGAATGATATAATGTTTGGCAAAGTCGTTGATGTGAAGGATGATCAGGAGGAGATTTTGGAGCTTGAAGAAATCTTGTCGCGTTTGGCTAAAGAGTCGGCTCTTAACGTTAGCTTTGGTACACTTAAGGTCAATTTAGACAAGCTTAATTTCGATGAGAAAAATAGTAGTCTTGTTGAGGATACTCGGGCGATTTTTAAGGAACAATTAAACCAATTTTGAAAATCTTTTGTTTTCTAAGGCTTTGAGTGTCAGATAACATTCAATAAACAGGTTTTTCCCTCTTTCTTTAAATGCCAAGTATTGATAATCAATATAATTGTGCTGTCACTGGGATATTGCTTGAGAATTCGCTAGGTTTATCTATTGATAACGAGTAAAAGGTGATTGACATTAGGGGTAGATATGTTGGCAAAGAATCCGCAATCAAAAGATGATGCCTTAGAGGCTTTGGACTTTATCGTGAACGTCCTCAAAGAGCACGAAAAAGACTTAGACAAACTCATCGGCGAGTTGGCAACGGTCACCGAGCAGATAGGCGACACCGGTGAACTAAGCGGAAAAGTTGCGAAAGTTGAGCAAAAGATTGATACATTACAAAAAGAAGTTTCAAACTTAATTGGTACAATATCAAGTGTTCCTAAAGGCGCATTGCCTGCGGTAGTTATTGAACAGCCAAATGAACCGGTATCTTCGGTTACTACTGTGGTATCTGGGGCTCCTTCTTTAGTTTTGCGCTGTGTGCAGTGGGAAGATTTTCAATCGTTAGCTTTAAGGGCTCAAACCCTATCTTTTAGCTATAAAGAAGAAGAGAAGATTTTCGAGGTTAATGCGCTTAAGGGTAATCAGATTATTACTTACAGCGGTTCTATGCCTAAGCTTTCTAGTGTGTTGAAGTTGTTTTTGTCCAAGCAACTTGATGTAACTGAGCGGAGCATTTTGGAAGGCGTTTTGACTATAGGCTAAATCTGTAGCTCTCTTTCTATTTTTGTTTTTTTAACGCTTCTATCGCTTTTAAAATATTTTGAGTTTTGTTAGTGAATGGAGGAGTTGGTTGGGGTTCATGGCTGAACCATAACGCCAAAACGAGTTTTCTCTGACTCTAAACTAGATGAATTAATGTAGAAAATAATTGATCATTAAAATTAAAAAGAAAAAAGTTTAGGCTGACTCGCATTTCTGCAATAGTCTTTGCCAACGCTCATCAGTTGCTCGTTGAATCTCGTCGAGCACGTGCTGATTTTGAGGCGTGAACAGGTGTCTGAACCTGCCTTGACCCTCAAGATAAGCTTTCACAGGCTTCTTTTTCTGAGGCGCCAGGGCAATTAGTTTACTTGGTGTTGACAGTTGTCGTTTGCCGTTGACTGCTTCCCAAATTGGAAACACACATGACTCAACTGAGAGCTTTGAATAGTCCATGGTTTTAGCGGGTTCACTTCTCCAACCTCTGGGGCAAGGAGCGAAAATGTGCAGAAACGCTGGTCCTTCAACTTCTAAGCCTTTGCGTACCTTTGTTAGCATGTCTTTCCAATAGTAAGGCGTCGCTGTAGCAACGTATTGCATTTCGTGAGCTAACATTATTTCGGTGATAGGCTTTTTCTTTTCAAGTTTACCCGGATTAACGGATCCAGCTGGAGTAGTTGTTGTTGATGCTCCAAGAGGTGTTGAGCTGCTTCGCTGAATTCCCGTGTTCATGTATCCTTCATTATCATAGAGTACAAAGAGAAAGTCATGTCCACGTTCCACTGCTCCCGACAATGCTTGCAAACCAATGTCATATGTTCCGCCGTCGCCAGCAAGGGCGATAATGTCAATGTGTTCTTGTTTGATTTTGTTCTTTTTTCGCAGCGCCTTGATTGCAGCTTCTATGCCTGAAGCGTTCGCTGCAGCATTCTCAAAAGCTGTGTGTAGCCATGGTAGCGCCCAAGACGAATAGGGGTAAATTGACCCAACGATTTCCATGCAGCCAGTAGCTTGAGTCACAATTGTTGGGCCGCGAGTGGCTTTCATAATCATTCGCAGCATTGCTGCTGGTCCGCATCCTGCGCATGCTCTGTGTCCTGAAAGGAAAAGGTCTGGTTTGTTTGCGATATCTTTGGCTGTAAATTTCCATTCTTGTGTTGTCATTTTGTTTTCTCCTACTCCCTTAATCCTAAATAGTGCACTGTTTTTTCGACTTGTCCAGTTCTGCTTATTCGAATAAGATCTTCGAAGATTCTTCGCAGGTCACGTGGGCTACTGTCTCTGCCGCCCAATCCGAAAATGTAGTTTACCATAATCGGGTGCTCCTTTACATCGTAGAGTGCGTTTCTAACTTCATGAAAGACTGCAGCACCTAAACCGCCCGGACTCATGCTTTTATCCATAATCGCGATGACTTTGATGTTTTTGAGTGCATTCTGTAGCTCTTCGATTGGCAGTGGCCTGAACGTCCGAAGCCGTAAGACACCCGCTTTTACGCCTTCTTGCCTTAGTTGATCGACTATTACTTTTAGTGTTCCAGCGGTTGAGCCTATGCAGACAATCGCTATTTCAGCGTCTTCAAGTTGGTATGCATCGATGAGTCCGTTGCCATAGCTTCGGCCGCTGATTTTGGCGTATTCGCTATTGACTTCTTGTATTTTCTTTAGTGCGATGTTCATGCCTTCTTGTTGTTGGCGTTTAAATTCGAAATAGTAGTTCTGCAGTGCGTTTGGTCCCATGGTCATGGGGTTTTCGGGGTCAAGTTTGAAGGGCACCGTTTTGCCTTCATGAGTAAGTACCATTGGAAATTGGCGTTCTCCAACAAAGTTCTTGACGACCTCTTCGGAGAGTGTGTCTACTCTTTCGAGTGTGTGACTAATTGTGAAGCCGTCTAAGCCGACGATTATTGGGAGGGAAACGCCAATGTCTTCGGCTATTTTGAATGCTTGGATAATGGAGTCGTATGCTTCTTGTGCGTTTTCAACGTAGATGTGTAGCCATCCGCTGTCTCGTTCGGCCATACTGTCTGAGTGGTCGCCATGAATGTTTAGGGGCGCCGATAGTGCGCGGTTAGCGACAGCCATTACGACTGGGGCTCTTGAACCGGATGTAACGAAGAGCATTTCATGCATTAGGGCTAAGCCTGCGGATGCACTGGCCGTGAATGTTCGTGCTCCTGTGGCTGATGCAGCGAGACATGCCGTCATGGCGCTGTGTTCTGATTCGGTGCAGACAAACTCTGTTTGGACTTCACCATTAGCGACATATTCGCTGAATTTTTCGACGATTATTGTTTGGGGTGTAATAGGGTAAGCTGCGACAACGTCTACGCCGCATTGTTTCACTGCGAAGGCGACTGCTTCGTCCCCGTTCATGGCTACTGTTTCTTGTTTTGGTTTTTGGGTCATTTTTATTCATCCGGCATTTTCATAGTTATGGCTTTGGTTGGGCATTCGTTGGCGCATATTCCGCAGCCTTTACAGAAGCTGAAGTCGAATTCGATTTTGCCCATGTCCGGTCGCCATTTTATTGCGCCTTCGGGACAGAACATTACACATGTTAAGCATGTGGTGCATTTTTCTAGGTCGCGGACGGGCATGTACGTTTTCCAGTCGCCTGTCATGAATCCTATGCTGGATTTTGGGGGAATGCCTGCGATTGAGATTTCTTTCCAGGTTTTTTCTTTGCTGCTCATATTACTTTTGCCTCCTTGTAGGCTTCCTTTATAACTGCAAAGTTTTTCTCTGCCAAGTCCGGTCTGAATCGACCTTTCAGGGTTTTTTCGATGCCCTCTAAAGTTACTATTTCGGTAGCTTTGGCAACAACGCCTAAAAGGGCTGTGTTTGTTATTGGAGCTCCTAAAATTCTTAGGGCGATCTCGGTGGCTGGGACTGTCCAAACTTTGCCTTTGGTAACACCAAGGTTTTTTTTCAAAACTGAAGGTTCCTCGGGTGAATTAATGATCAAGGAATCTTCATTTCGGTTTAGTCCAGATGTCACGGGTACACTTTTGAGTAGTGTGTTGTCTAAGACTATTACAACATCTGGTTCATAGATTGCACAATGCAACCTTATTGGTTCAGTGCTGATTCGAGTAAAAGCAGTTACGGGCGCACCCATCCTTTCCGGTCCAAATTCTGGGAAAGATTGAATGTACTTGCCCTCATCTAGGGCGGTGCGTGCCAAAAGTTCGCTGGCTGTCCAAGCGCCCTGTCCGCCTCTACCATGCCATCTAAACTCTACCATAGTTTTCAAAGCAATCCCCTCACTAAGTCTTTTCTTGTGTAAATTGATGAATACCTTGATATACATTTTTCTAGTAAAACGCAAAAACACTTCAATTTAATGTAAAATCAACTTTGTGTAACGTTGACATAAAAACCATTTGCGGCGCGCATTGAAATGCTTAAACTGGCTCCAATATTTTGTTCTTTTAGCGAGTTAGCAATAAAGTTATATCTGACTTTTGACTGACTCAATTCTGCTGAGAAAAGCAGTTTTAAAGATTAAGCTAAAAGAGAGGATCAGCAAATGGCAGATGTGCTTTTAACCGCAGACAGAACATTAATGAGTAATTATCATCGCAACGAATTTCTAGGGTTCGGTACGTGTGCCCCTCCAAATTTCATACCTGAATGGCTCTACAGTTATCTATTCTTTCCTCCACAAAAAACAAGCAACGGGCAACCTTGGACTGCTCCGTATGGTTTGAGAAAGACTGAAGCTCAGCTTCTAAAGGAAGGCTTCAATGTGGAAACGGTGAGTCCTAATCATTTAGGTAAGGCATTAGCGGATGCTAAGGTTTTGGGTATTCATGCTATGGATCCGTTTGGTTTAGGTCCCGCATCAACCACACTTGCGTCGATCTTTAAGAAAGAGCCGTTCCTCGCGAAGCATTTTCAAGGTCTCCTGAGAAACCCCGCAATCAAGAAAGCTAAACAGAATGGTTTGAAAGTTATTGTTGGTGGTCCGGGTGCTTGGCAGTTTAAGTACCGTGAAAAGTCGGTTAAGGATTTAGGGATTGACTGTGTTGTTGAGGGTGAGGCGGAGAATGTTGTGGGTAAGCTTTTCAAGGCTGCGATGGAGGGTCAAGAAATTCCCCGCAATTACGAAGTTGGTGCTGGTGAAGTGCCCAGTTTAGAGGAGATCCCTGATATTGTTGGGCCTTCGATTAATGGGTTGATTGAGATTGGGCGTGGTTGTTGTCGGGGTTGCCAGTTCTGTAACGTCACAACTCGTCCGTTGCGTTGGTATCCAGTTGAGAAGGTTGAGCGTGAGCTGAATGTTAATCTCGATTCGGGAAGGGTTACGGGTACTTGTCTTCATTCTGAGGATGTTATGCTCTATGGTTCGAGCAACACTTTGCCGCATGAGGATAAATTGGTAAAGTTGCATGAGGCAGTGATGAAGAATGTTGATGGGGTTAGTTGGAGTCATTGTTCGTTGGCTGCGGTTGCGTCTGCGCCGAAGGTTTTCTCAAAGCTTTCGGAGACTATTTTGCAGAAGCAGACTTGGTGGGGTGCGGAGGTTGGCATTGAGACGGGTTCGGCTGAGGTGGCTAGGAAGATTATGCCTGCGAAGGCTCATCCTTTTCGGGCTGAGGATTGGCATGATGTTGTTGTTGATGGGATGGGTTTGATGCATGATAACATGTTGGTTCCGGCTTGTACTTTGATTTTGGGGTTGCCTGATGAGCGGGAGGAGGATATCTCTTTGACGTTGGATTTGGTTGATGATTTGAAGGATATGCGGAGTTTGATTGTGCCGTTGTTCTTTGTTCCTTTGGGCAAGTTGAAGAGTGAAGACTGGTTTACTAAAACGCAGCTCAGTGAGCGTCATAAGCAGTTGTTGGTTCGGTGTGCGGAGCATGATTTTCGTTGGGTGGATAATTTGCTTGATTGGTCTATTTCGGGGAAGTGGTATTCGTGGATCATGAAGAGGTTCTATAAGGGGTTCTCGGCGTTTGCGAAGTATAAGGTGCGGCGTTTAGAGTAATCGGGTTTTTTGTGATGACTAAATTTAAATAGTTTAGTGGAACTGAAAGAGGCAGTAGAAGCATTTGTTTGCCGCCGTTGCACAGCCCGGTAGTGCAACTGACTGTTAATCAGTAGGTCAAAGGTTCGAGTCCTTTCGGCGGCGCCAACTAATGAGCGAACTTATACTAGGGTTCGAGGTCGCGGTCACTCCTTGACCTCCCTACGTATAATATTTTTAAGTTCCCCAGCTAAAAGCGAGAGCTGATGCGTCTGATATTCATCTGTTGTTTCAGTGATGTTTCCTCTGACTAAGGCATCTCTGGATAGAATTTCTTCGGGATTTTGTCCCCAACCGCGGATTATTTCTTTGAGTTGCTCGATGCGGTTTAGCTGTGTCTTGGGTCTTATTGCGAGGTTAGCAGCGGTGTAAGCCTTTCTAAGAGCTTCTATGCCGAGGCTTTGAATGTCATCGTAGGTGTCGATCGTGTGCCCCATCATATAATTGATAACTTCTGGGTCAAGTTTTGCTGCGCCCATTTGGGTTCTGAAGAATTTACGAAGGCTATGGGTTCTGACGCTATACATCCAACTGTCGGGTAATTTCTTTGCGGTTTTTGTCTGGACTGCTAGATCGTGAATGATTTTTCTTAGCTGTTTTTCGCTTAAACCTAAAATGCGAGTGGTTATGTGGCTGTTTCTGATAAGTGGGGCGTCATCGGTGATATCTTCTGGAGGCATGGATCTGCCGCCTTGGCGTCTTTCTTCTATGTAGAGTTTTAAGAGTTGGCAGGCTTCTTGGTTTAGAAAGGTGTCATAATCGTGGTATTTTCCTTTGGTGATTTCGGCTTCGACATGAATATGTATTGGAATTCTGTTGGCTTCTAGGTCTTCTTTGACGTGTCGATATTTTAGTTTACAAAGGGTGCCTTCTCTAAAGCTGGCTGTGGCGAAAGCTGCGATGATAAAAGCTTCTCGTGTAGCGGCTTTGTCCAGCATCATAGCGATTTCTTCGGGTTTGGGGGCGTGGTCTTTGTTTTTGACTTTTCTGCTTAATGGTTGTTCTAGCTCGACTTTCTTGGCGCCGTTGACGCGGTAGAAGGTTTTAGCGGCTTTTATGCAATTGCTGATGGCTCCTGGGGAGAGGCCTGCGTCTTGAAGGTCTGCTAGGTAGTCGTTTAGGAATCCGCAGTGATTTTGGACGCGGAGAGGATCGGGGATTGCGCCTACTGGCTTGACGTCGTCTATGATTGCGTCAGGAATATAGCCTAACCATGTTGCGTATTTTTTGACACCTGCTGTGTAGTTTCTGCAGCTAGAGAATGATTTTGAAGGGCAGTTTCGTAGGAAGTGACGTGCGAGTTTGAGCAGAGTTTTGTTTTCGAAGATGTATAAGATTAAGGCTGGTTGTTCTCGGATGCAACTGCGGATAATGTAGTCTACGAGTCCTTTTTCGCCTGCTGCTAAGATTTTGTTTAGGTCAATGGATAAAGGTGTTTTTAGTTTCCAGTTGTCGAGGCTTCTTTCGATGATAACCGTTGTCGCCTGTGAACATAAGCGGAAGATTGAGGCTTTTCAAGTCTTCAATGGTAAGGTTGCGCTGGCGGACTATAGCTGGGGCTATGGATTGCTTTCGTTCAATCAATTTCTTTTTCTCCTTATCTGAGGAGTGAGTTTTTCACTTCTTTGGTTAGAAGCGCAGTACTCACTCTTCTTTTTAGAAGCTGACCAATTTAAAGGCTCGTCAGAAAAACGCTGCAGCGGCAACTCTACCATTTCCAAGATGCAGGACTTCAAAATTATCAAGCCGTTAACCTGTCCCTCACCATTGGAAACCGCTTTATCGCAAACAATCAGTATCAACTCTGCATTCTCTTCTTTAACCCAGCCAACCGTCTCACGTTCCACGGCCTGAGACGGCGGATTCCTATAATTCTTGAAATATACGTGGTCTTTGTACCTGACGTAGACAACTTCATTAGAAACAATGGCGAGACCAACCTTTCCCTCCATCAAGCAGCAACCTCCGCTTTTGCCCACTTGACCCATTTTTCCCGCTCCGCTGGATCACCTTCGACACGAAAAGCGCAATGCGTACAGAACAACACGCCGTCCACAGGTCGGCTTGCATAGCCCTCGGTATGCTCTGGCTGAATCACGTCTTTGCATCGCGGACAGAAACCCAAATCCAGCGGTTTAGCACTCAAATTGGGTGCCCTCCCCGCTCGCCACTATGCACGCCACGGCATAATCGGCAGTATTCTACGCAGCTACCTAATCGGTCGTCATGGCTAAAGTCGCTGCCACAAACAAAACCGCGCTTCCGCTTCGATGGACTCGCGCAGACACCAGCTTTTTGACAGCTAACTTTAAGGTGACTTGGAATGTGAATCTGCTCAGGCTTATCCTGGGCAGGTTTTTTAGAAAAGTTCACGCTAAAAGGCATGGCTATTTCTCCTTTTCTTGTATCTTACGCAGGACCCGCCGCCATGCGTACACGCATAATTCCGCAAGTCATACCGGGAACAGGCAGGTGTCGTGGTGCTGGCTGTGGCAAACTTGCAGAAATGAAGCGTACCCTTCCCATCACAGGGCGCCAAATCGCCGCGTCCACTCTGAGCCACCAAAGGCTTAGGACAGCTATCGCAGTCATAGCAGTTTTTTGCGCACAGCGGCAACGTCTTATCTGGGTTGCTCAAAGATGAGCCTCTCTGAACTCCCTTTGGGGTGTCAGCAGCATACGGGTCCTTATCGAGGTAAGTCTTCATCTCCCCATCTATGGGGCACTTTAGCCGGACCTCTAATTTTCCGCCACAAATAGGGCACCAAACCCTATCTAAAAGCTAAGAAAAACCCACACTCTCTTCCATAATAGCAGCTTTTTCCATGAAAGTTCCACCTTCACAATTTAAAGCAGAATTCTTGTTTAGGACGGAATTTCCTGAGCGTTTCGTTTTTCTTGTCGTTTAAGGGCTACATCGGCTTTTTCCACAAGGAACTCAACTGCCTTGGGAACGCTGCGATGTGTTTTTTCAGCAAACTTTTCTATTTTATCGTAGACTTCTTGGCTGACTGTTATGGTTTTGAAACCTTCCACAGGCATTGTTTTTTGACCTCTTTCCCCTCTTCCTTACCTTAAATTACGGTAGTTATGTAAAGTGGAACGGTTCTCTTTATAAGGTTTACCGTAAGTTACAGTAGTAGAAAGCATATCTTGAGATAATAGAAAAACGCTTTAAATATTGGGCTCAACTGTAAATACTACAGTATTTTACGGTAAAGGAGAAACGAGATAAGTGCCTGAAGAAGGCTACAAGAGCATAACAGTCAAAAAAGACGTCTACGATTATTTAATGAGCCAGTATAAAAAAGTCCAAAAAGAATGGCTAATAAAAAAAGGCATCAACAGTTTCACCGGCTACGTCACCTATCAACTAAACCAGGTGGTCGAAGAACAGATGAAAGAAAATCAACAACACTCAGACCCTTAGATTTTGCGCAATCCTCAATTTTATTGTATAAATCCTCGGTGATAACAAGCTCAACTCCGTTATTGTCGTGCAAGAAGATCTTCCGGTCTTTACGTTCCAACAAGAACCCCTCCGCAAAATCATCAATCGTCAGTCCAAACGGCATTATTAACCCCAATAAAATTATTATTTCCATAACAGTATGATGAGAGTTGAAACTATCTTTAAGTTTTAAGCTGCTCAACCGAGTTATCCCTCTCTGCATTTTGATAATGCATTCATCATTTAACATTTACGGTTATCAGCAGCTGATGTTGGCGCCTTTTTTGGGAACGTAAAACCGCATTTTTTGCACAAAAAGCTCGCACAAGTTGGTTATGTGTTTTCCCTCACTCATTAAGGCTATTTTTCCGAGCTCTATTAATTGTCATTAATTGCAAGCCTACGACGCTGAATATGATTGAGCCAATTATTGGAGGGATAACGACACCAAGTAATGCAAAAAACCTAGGAAAGTTTATGAAAACATCAGTTGTGGCGTACCTGAACAGTTCTGAGTAAAAATGTGGAAACCCAAATAGTACCCAAATGGTTTGCAGAAGCAAAACAAAGGAATAACCTAAAACAATTAAGCCCCACCAAAAGCCTCTTGATGTCACTTTCTTTTCCATGAGATGTAATCCTATAATGAGAGTGATTCCTCCAAAAAGAGAAGGAAGAATCGCTCCTGCCGCATGAAAAATCCCAGCGTACGCAGGATTGTAATCAGCTGGAAACGGAATCGGTACCAACACTGGATAAATAAGGGTATAATAGAGAGACAACCAAATTCCTTGACAGAAAAGGAAAAAAGAGTAACCAAAAGTAACCAAGCCTAACCAGAAAATCTTTGGCTTTTCTCCCCTAAACATGGAATCACTTGATATCTTATCGTAGGTTATCGCTTTTAATTCCTTCCGCTAACCCATAAATTCCCCAAGTCCGAGCTCAAAAATTTAACCTCTAAAGCTTATAACTAGACAACAAGAATACAGGGATTAATACGAGCGAAGAAATAAATAAAAAATAATGCTAAGGTAGCTAATTTAAGAGCACAGTTACTCTATAATTTAGAAACACATGTCTCCTACCAAAGAAAAAATTAAACCAAACAACGACTCTAAGAAGGAACCACTAAAAGTTCCTGAATGTGAGAGTGTTGACGGTGAAGTTTGGTATCCTCCAGATTGGTTTTTGGTTGAAGTTCATGATGTTATGATTCGGCGGATTGGCGGATGGACAGGATTTGAGGTTGGATTAGAACCCTACCAAAATATCCTTGAAGAAGCAGAAAAGGCAGAAGGTATTTATCGAAAAGCAGCAATTCTATTGAAGTCTATAGCTACAAGTCGAATGTTTCAGGACGGTCACCACAGAACAGCGTATATTGTAACAAGGACCTTTCTTGAAAAGAACGATGCTGAATTCAAGGAAAAAAATGAGCGGAACATAATTAGATTTATAAAAGACATTCGCGCCCATAGTATTGAAGAAATAGAAAGTTGGTTGAGAAATGGCAAATTGTAAGGATCCAATGGAAATAGCTTTACGGATAATCAGCGAAGATGCCAGAATCTTACATGCTCTCAATAATGGGCCAAAAAAGCTTAGAAAAGCTTAGTTCCTATTTTATCATCGATTAATATTTTAACTTGCTTCACGTGCTTTGTTGAATCGGCTGTTGTTTACATTTCTCACAAACTGTTGCATCCTTATTTAGGAGCGATGCTGTTTTTTTTGGCGTATAGACAATTTTCTGTATTCTGTAGGCCGATCGGCTTGCAGTATCTGCCGTACCCTAACTGTTATAAGCAAAGAGAAGTAAAGAAAATCAAAATGTTTGGAGTAGGTGAAACGCCGTGAGTAAAGAAAAACAGTGCTATATTTGCCATAGAACCGAACAAGAAGTAAAAAACCTATTAGAAAAACTAAGCCCCGACATCCCCATGTTAGCCGCTGATAAGGAAAACGCCGTTATGGTTGCTGCAAAAACGGAGTTGCTTCGAGATGAACTAAAAGGCATCTACCGCTGCGTAATCTGCGAATGCCTCCTCATGGACATGGCAGAACACATAATCACTGTACGCACCCAACAGGACCTACTTACTGAGCGCGACTTAGAGCGGATACACTTTGATATCTCTGCAACTATCGAACCAGAGTAAAATAAGAAAATATAGATAGTGCTGATGTAAAAGAAGCCAGAGTTGCCGCTAAACCAAAAAAATATCTGCCAGGCGCCTGTTGACCTTTTTTGCTACGCTGGTTGGGGTGCTGGCGGCATTTCAGAGTCAAGTAAGCTAAACGTAAACTATTTTTAGCTCCAACGTAGAATTCTTTCAGGGCTATTTGATGGGCGAAAAAACTACGTTTTCAGCAATAATCTGGAATGACGGTAAACTGCAAATCGCTTGGAGTCCTGAACTGGATATAGCCAGTCAAGGCAAAAACGTAGAAGAAGCTTTAGCTAATTTGCATGAGGCAATCGACCTGTATTTTGAGGATGAAGACGCCAAAATTCCAACAAATAAATCGCCAATTTTCACCACATTGAGCGTTGAAACCCATGCCAAAGCTGAAAATCTTATCCGGAATTAAAGTAGTCAAAGCGACTTTTCATCCTTTATTGCATCATTAGGATTTCTAGCATTTGGTTGACGGTTACGATTTTTGTTTTCTTAAAGTTGTTTAGTGTCAAAAGGTGTTTGTCGCCCGTGACTATGTAATCTGATTTTCCCGCATACGCGGCATTAAGAACTACGTCATCGTCTGGGTCAGACGCAACCTCTTTGAAGAGGGCGTTGTCGGGCACTATTTTTGCCATCTTCACCATTATTGAAAGAAACCTCTCAACTTGCGAGCCTGTGACGTGGAACTTGTCTCTTCCCGCTACGTCTGCAAGTTCAGCCAGCATTTGGCGAGATAGTATTACAGTGTGCCTGTTGAGAAGTTCAAGGATTAGTTTTCGGGGTTTTCCATTATGGATAAGGGCTGAAACCAAAACGTTCGTGTCGATGACTACGCGAACCATTTCATGCGCCCTGTTTGCCTCGCTTCAGGGCTCGGTATGCTTGAATTTCGTCCAGAATCTCTTGTTCGGAGAGTTTCTTTTTTCCTTTGTTTTGCTGGTCGATTTCTTCGAAAAGATCCTTTAGCTCAACTAACTGGGGAATTTTGAGTTTTGTCACGATAAGTTTGTCGTCTCTGCGGTAAACAACGAGCTTCGTGTTTGGGGTTATGGCGAGTTCTCTTCTGAAGCGTTGAGGAATAACTATTTGACCTTTGGTTCCGACGACTGCAACGTCTGACTCTTCTTGACCGCATACTAATCACAGTATAACTTTCATACTTGTATTCAGATAAATGTTGCCCTACAGAAACAAAAAAAAGAAAAGGGAATGCTTACTGCTTGTTGACTTTGTTCTTCCAGTAAAGCAGAATCGCACCCGTCACAGTGGATGCTAACACAATCGCAGGAGCCTTAATCTCCAACGGGATCGGCAAAGAAGCAACAAACGTAGTAGCAGCGCCCGCAACTGTGCCAGCCAAAACGATCAGAGCTTCCTTATTCTCAGATACCTCTATCTCATCAACCAAACAATCACCTCCAAAAAGCGTTAGTTCTACTCAATTTATCCGTCCTAGAACGCAGAGCAAACACCCAATCTGCCAGCAAAGGTGCTGCTCGCCCCATCTCCAAAGTTACTGTTAACTCCTGAACTTTGGCATCCACAACATACTCGGCGCTGACTACCTGAAAATCTGCATCAACATTCTCGTTGGGCAAAGCCACGTGCATTTTGTCGCCAGCCAAAAACGGAGTAGTCCCATAGTCGATTACGGTGCTGTTGATTGTTAGGGATTCTGCGGGATCCTTGAGTTGAGCAAGAATTGCCTTTGCCCTTGCCGCACACTCATTATCACTATAGAGCTCCTCGTCGGTATCGACAAACTCTCTGAGCCCGTAAGTATTCTGGCTCGCCCCATCCGCCTGGACACTGCTGAAACGTCGTCCCGTAAAGTAGAGCGCATCCAACCAAAAATCGCCCGACCCAGCCGTCAAATCATCTTTGGCAACGACTGAGAGGGTAACTTTCTTGATTTGCGTCCAATCAAAACCTGTTTGTCCGGTTCCTGGAACCCACTTATCAGAATGTTTTGAGCCAACATCCAGCTGCACATTAAGCCAATTTGTGCCATCGTTCTTGAAGCCCTGACCCGCAAACATAACGTTCCCGTCGACGTCGTGCAGGCCTATGCCGCCTTTGCCAGCCAAGGTTGAGGCAATCTGCAAGAACAGGTTAAGCTTGGGGTATAAATCCGAGTTAACCTCGTAACCGTCGCTAAACGTGAAGACTAATTTTCCATACCAACCATTGTTGATATTGCACTTAATGCAACCCGCGCCCAACACGCTCTTGGTGTTGTCCTGGGCAACGGTGGCGTTTTGACCCTCAGCTGTCCAAACCCCCGCAGTAGGGTTCAGAATCGTTGTCCAGTCGTCCTTGTTTTCGGGTAGGCATTTTTCTGGTGCGCCATAAATTGTGACTTTGTTGCGAACGCCCATGATGTCTTTGGAGTAGGTTCCTGACTCTATTTTCTCGCTGAGGTCAACTGAGTTGGTTTTGCTGTTTTTGGGGAAGAACTCGAATTTGCCATCCGGAGCAACGCGGAAATCAAACCCAATTACCCCGTCTTTGTCGGCAGTTTTAGCGATAAACGTCAAAATGTCCCAAACGGGAGTATCTTGGTACTCGAGCTTAGTGTAAGTTGTATCCGTGTCCTCAACGAGCTCTACAGCATTTCTGCTGTGACTCAGACCCACATAATTATCCAGCAAATCCTTAACGATAGCCTCGCCTTTCGCATTCTCAAATTTTGCCGTAACAACCCTACGGAAAAGCTGCTCCCCCCAACAACGCCCAGAAACCTTAACATAACTCTCCGCAGGCAAAGCCTGGTACTCCAACTTCTCAACCTTCAAACTAATCAAAGGCACATTGGTTGGATCATTAGGAGCCCTCGAAAGCCCAATCCCGCCCAAAGACCCGATGACTATCGGAAGCCAACCATTCGGGCTATACTTGCTACCCCAATTCTGCAAGACCATCTCAAAACTGCTAACTTCCTTGGTTCCACCCAAATGAATCCGACCTGAAACAACGTCCTCTTGAGGCACAGAAACCTCCCCAAAAACGGTAGCGCAAGAAAAATTGGAAGTGTCTCCACTCACGGTGCAACCTCTACTCCTTGACGTGAAAGCGACAGATCACCCGACCGCTGCGAGCTAGTGTTAATTGCAGATTCTCCTGCACGTTGAATATTGCGCACGTGCGAAGGCGTCTCAATCGACACATTGTTGAAGTTCTTCACACTTGACGTCGCTGCGTTCATGCTTCCGGCAAAAGCCCACATCGCAACAGCAGCAGAAGCAATAGCCGCAATCCCAACAACTGTCAAGGCCAGAAACGTTGCAGTGGAAATATTAAGTGCGTTAGCTGCTGTCGTTGCTACCCAACAAGCCGCAGCATAAACGCCATGAGCAGCGGAACTAATCCCCAATTGAATCGAATGAAGAGTCTGAGAAACGATGCCCGATTGGGTAGCAGTATTTTGGGCAACTTGAGCGGTCACTGCACCAGTAGTTGATATAGCGAAGGTTGTTTGAACACTAGCGCCAGCCCCGACTGCGATGTTTTGTGCGGTCTGAGTTGCCGTTGCAGTAGCTAAAATGGCCTTGAAATCAGACATCACCTTAACAATCGAAAACATTTGCATTATGGTGCGGCCAGTTTGGGAATCCAAAGCCCCAAAAGACACCCCTAAACTCAGAACATCAGAAGCGATACGAGCGAAAGACCGATGAAGCGCGGTTCTCGGCACGAACGGCAATGGAGATTTGGCGCATGCTCACTGCAAACCAGCCTCCGCCTTCGCAGCGTCGATGGCTGCAAGAATCATCAACTCTAACTCAGGCAAATACACCTGGATGGCTGGGTACAGGTACGGTTGAGCCGCCATATGCTTAGTACCTGCTTCAACGAAGTAAGCATAAGTCGCATCCGCCCCAACATTCGCAACCCAATCCTAACAACCGCGTAAATGGTACTCCGCAAATAACCAGTTTTGACCGGAACGAGCTTTCGGGCTAAAGCTTTCACGTCGGCAGCCCAGCTAACCAGAAAACGGTAAACCTCATTCTGCAAAGAAACATCAAGCGTCAACATAGCCGCTTGCAACTCAGCAATTCCCGTTACATCGCAGGAGACTTCTACCGTCTGCTAGACGCCTCCCTCTCAGCTCTTTTACGCTCTGCTTCAGCCATAAAATCCAACTCGCCCAGGATCACGCTGAATTCTTGGATGACTCGGGCAGGTTGCTTGGCAAGCTCGTTGGGAGTCCACCCGAACTCTTTGCAAAGCCGAAACTGCTGAACAACCGGATGCGGTTTTCCTCGCTTAACTGCGCTAATAAAAAACGCAAATCCTCACGATTCATCCCGTTTAGCTGATTTACTACTTTTGAAAATAACTCGCCAAGGTCAATGGGAATTCCCACTTCGTCGCTTAGGAGTTTTTCGAGGGTGATTGGGTGGCTTTCGGGTTGGCCATGCATGCTTGCCATGATGGTTTCTGCTTGGATGGCAATGAAATCGCTGCTAACAACTTCTCCCGTGACGTTGTTGTATTTGGTGTGCTTCTGGATTATGCGGTTTCGCTTTGCCCAAGTTATCTCTTTGAAAACATATTTTCCAGCGAATTCCTCGCCGAATCTGTTCATCGACTTCTAAATTTTGGCTGTTCATTTTTCTATACCTCGCTATCGGTGAATGTTTCTGCAGTAAACGCAAGCTTCATAGACACCAAATCCTCTGGGCGACGGACTGAGCTGACGTTTGACCATTGGCAATTCTTGAAGAGGAAATACTTCCCGGCGCTTAAGTCAAATTTTAGGCTAAAGGCGCCGTCGGCAGCCGCATAGTATTGGTCCTTGTTCTCAAAAGTACAGGTTAATTCGCCGTACAGGTCCCGTTGCATGGGCACAAGATACTTGGGCTTAGTTGGGTTTTCTGCTCGAATTACTCCCACGCGTTTCAGGTTGTTTGCGATGGTGAACTTCCAATCGGTCGAAACCTCAAATGGCGCCAACCCTGACCCGTCAGCGTTGCCCTTTAGAACTGCAACATCCGCCCAGGACACGGCACCGCTCAATTCCTCGTAAGTTGCCCCCACAGGCTTTACTGATGCACCCGTTACGTCTTGGGCCATAAGGTCACATTCAGCTCTCAAAATATCTTCGATTGAACAAGAAATTGCGGCTTTGTCGATTCGGCAGCCTGAATAGAGAACATCAACAAGCTCGTCAGGTCCTTCATCTAGCACTGAGCAAGTTAGTGCGAAGCAGTCAACGACGTGGTGAACAAAGTTCATGATGTCCTCAGAAGGAAGCGGATAGGCAATTTTGAGGTCAGCTTTTAGCAGGCCACGTTTTAGAGCCGTTAAGTCTCGAGTGCCGCAACCATGCCGCTTAATCAACGCGGTATCGATCGAGGGCTCCACATTTTCGGGAACCAAGGTCTTGAAGGCTGGGTTTGAGGGCAGAGGTGCACCGAAATAGTCCTCTAAGATGTAGTTGAACTTTGAGAGCGATCCCGAATAAGCGGGCATTTAGCAACCCACTCCTGTCTTTGATTTATTCTTCATTCTTTTTCACCAGTCATTTTGTTACCCATAATTTCCTTGGGAAAAAACTACACTTCACCTGGATCGTCGCTCGAGTAAAGTTTGAATCCTCAACTTGGTTGACAACCTGAGTAACAGCGACGTCGGCTAAGCCAGGTATTACTCGACGATGCAAAATGCCGGTGCCGGGATCCCACCTTGGACCCAAACTGCCATAGAGAGACAGAATGCGTTCAACCTCAACCCGCAACCGCTCGCGAACGAAAGCATGCTTTTTCGAGAGTTGTTCCAAGAACCTTAACCAGAATCTCAACTGCGACGGTTTCAGTTCTTATCCACCTGTCGCCATTGTCGCCTAAACTGTAGCAACTCACCGCGTACTTTTGGGGCATGTTCTTGAAATCAAACTTTGAGGGCTGAATGTCCCATTCAGCAACCGTTGAAGCTCGACCATCCAGCCAGGCAATCTCAGTTTTTGCTGGTCCTCCGATCCATTCAGCCTTAAGCGTCTCCAAAAGAACGGTGCTGTTCTTGGCGACGGCTACTTGGGAATTCAAGAATCGATGCATGGTTTGAAGGCTTGAGCGTGCTTTGCCCGTTGTAAGCTCAAAAAACCAGGTGTAGGCCTCAAATTGAAGTAGTTCTGCTCCGCTGTACCAAACCGTGGGCATAGTGACGGCTTCTTGGGCATGGCAAACCATCCAGGAAACAGGCATATTATCCGGCTGCCAAACAGCCGCTTCAGGATGAGCCGACAAACCTCGGTGCCGGGTCTCCCAGTACCAGCTTTCAATCGTGGCGCCCCAGTGTTCGGGATTTGGGGATTCTGCCCTTAACTTTGAAACTAAATACTTGAAACCTGCGACAGGCTCAGTGTCGCCCGAATTGGTCTTAAAGCCGACAGTGACAATATCCTCATAACCAGCAATTACCTGGAGAACCTTATCGAAGGCGGCAACTTTCCATTCGCAGAAGTAAACTTTGATGTTGTTTGCCCTGCAAAACGATAAGAGCCCAATGACGTAAGCGTCGGGAAAGGGCTCTTTTAGCCATTCCTCGAAATAACTGACGAGTTCAGCAATTCGAATCCATTTAACCTGAATTCCAGCGGAAATAAGCGCTGCAATCTCTTCCACAGTCGTTAGATGCTGCCAACCCCCAGCCGCATCAACCATAACGGGGATGCCCTGAAAATTCGCAACAATCCAAGCCGCTTCATCAGCCCAAACAGCATGCGCATTGTACTCGGGAAGCAAAACAACGTTCGGAACCTTTCCATCGTTAGCGGCTAGAATCTGCTGATAAACAGCTTGGACACTTGGCATATGCACAAGAAACTCTGGATTGGTCTTTTCGCTGACGTGATAAACCAAAGTCTGCAATACCACTAAGCCATCCCTACGTAAGGCACCCCAGCAGCCTTTTCAGCATTAACATAATCCTTCAACGCCTCTTGACCATCATAATAGAACACCTGGGCACCCTCAGGGTCACGGCGCCGCCTATACAGCCAAGCAGCAAAATTCTTAGCCCCAATCCCCACTGAATCAGGCACCAAAGAAGGCACCTCCAAACCAGCAGCCTTCAAAATATTTGTAACTTTAACACTTGCGTCATGGATGCAATCGGTCAACTCTGCATCCTCACTTGTTACCGCTGACTCAAGTCGCAAAATAACCTTCACGTCAGCCACAGCACAGTAATCAACCAACCCAGCTAAACCTCAAGTCAATAGCCAATTCTCCAAGAAACCGCATAAAAGACTTAACATATAAGCGTCTGCTATCTTGACAGGTGCGCTGTTGCAACCCCATAACCAATTTTTTGACTTAGAGAAAACTTTGCTTACTTGCTAGCATATTCTTTCTTCTAAAGTAAATTAGTGAACCTAAAAGAGCAACTATCACTAACACGATAATGGCAAATACTATTAGTTTGTAATCTACACCATAAAATCCTTCTTTCACAGGTTGCATTGAGCTTGGAAATGGTGTATTAGCGGTTAATGAATTGTTTACATCGAAGAAGACTGTGTAACTAAATCCACCAACATGAACTCTTGTTAAAGTCATGACTGATATGTGCAACTGCAATTTATAAGAACCATCTGAGAGGTTATTCAATGTTGTATTTCCAGAGAAGTTTGTAATTTTGCCTGTGAGAGAGGAATCTAATTCATAAATAGAACCATAATCCAGAGTACCATTCTCTACTGTGATAGTTATTGGGACTTTATTTGCGTAAGTTGTATCGTTAAGAGGAGAGATTACTATGGGTATTGGTGTTTTGTATGTTGGGTCAACAACTATTCTAAGGTGTCCTATTTCCTTGTTTATGCCATTGAGGAATTGCGCATAGAAAGTAATTGAATGGATGCCAGTTGCTAAATTCTCTATTGTCTTAGTAACTGAGTACTTTGTCTTATTGTAGGTGTAATCAAAGGTTTGGTTGCTATCTAAAGTGAACCTGATATCATTATCTAAGCTATATGAGAAGTAGTCTACTTGTACATCGCTTATAGGAATTCTATAGCTAAATGAGGTTTCAACTGTTGGTTTTGTGGAGAGATAGGGATTGGAGTTGGGAGATATAAGGGAAAATGCTTGTATGCCAAATTGAAAAGGATTTGCTTCCACAGCTCCAAATTGAGCTAAAGGTTGAATTAAGAAAATTGTCACTAAAAGAGTAGTTGCTAAGGTTCTAGCTTTCAAATCCCTTACCAGCTATTCTTTGAAATGTTTTCCTTCTACTGAAAATGAGAAGAGCAATAGCAATTATAATCACTATAAAGCTGATGGGCAATAAGTAAAATATTGGGTCTAGATGTGGAGCATTTCTATTTGGTGGTAGATAAGGCGTTGCTGTAAGTGTTGGCGTTATGGTTGGGATTGGAGTAACATCTCCTGATTGACTGGTAATAGTGAAATCAACTTCAGAAACACTGTCAATAAAGAAGATATTCATAGGTGAAACAAAAACAACTCCTTCTGCATACACGCTTAGGCGATGGTTACCTGCTAATAATGAAGGTGAGCTGAAAGCTGTGTTAAACTCTGGAACTGCCAAAGATGATGAACCGCTATTTCCCTTCCAAACAGACATAACTTGCGTGCTATTAGAATCCAATAAATAAGTTACATTACTGATTTTTCCATAGTTTGTATCTAGTCTGGGACAGGTTACATTGAAGATAATGGTGATTTTGTCTGATTGATAGTTTTGGTTGTTTTGCGGACTTACTATTGTTATTGCTGGTGGAACAGCACCTGGAAGAGGGTCAATTTTCTTCCACATCCAAAATGGATTAGCATTTGCAACTTCAACCTGCATAGCACTTAATATTGAAATGACCAGCAGTAAGCTAATGCATATTGCAGTAAAGGATTTCTTAATCATAGCTGGGCACTTACCTTTTTCCTTCTTTTGTACAATATGACTGCTAAAACTGCCACCGCAACAATCACGGCAACAGCTATTCCTAATGCAATTGTTTGGGTTCCTAAACCTAAGGGATTTTCAGGTTTGGCGGTATTTATTTCGAAATAGACTGTATTTTCAGAATAATTGGCAAAGACATTCTCTGCTTTGATTGTCAATTTATGTTGCCCTTCTGAAAGCCCTGAAAGAGTAGTGTTGTATGTTAAGACAATGCCACCTACGGAGTCTGAGTAGTCATCCAAGCGATAATACACAACAGGTCTGATTGCCCTCCCAGTAGTGAAGGTTAATGGCACTTCATTTTTACTGTATGAAATATTTGTTGGAGAAAGAAGAAATTTTGGGTAACTAAAGGTGGTATTCACAAGAAATGTTGTTGATGTTGACAAAACCTTGTTTTGAGTATCAAGAGCATATGCCGTTAGTGAATGATAGCCATTTGTTAGGTTCTCTATGGTCCCTGTGGCGTTATACTGAGTTTTGCCGAAAGCATTCTGGAAACTTGTATTTAACGGCATTTTAGAATTGCCATCTAGACTGTAAGAGATATCAGTTATTTTTGGGGATTTACTTGATTGAAGAATAATAATTGCTACATGAACAGTTGTTTCTTGGTAAATCTTACCTTTTTCATAGGGTTCGGGCGAGGCTATTACTATTATGGGTGAGGTAGGGATGGGATTTCCCTCTACAGTACTTAATTGGGTTATTGATTGCAATAGAAAAATTATCATTAAGAAAGAAGTTAGTATGGCAAGGCTGAGGCTTGTTTTCTGCATTTTCTACCTGTCTAATAATTAACAGGGCTGATTCTGCTTATAGTTCTATTCAAGGAACAAGCAACAAGCGGGCTGTTCCAAACTGGAACACTAACTTACCGCAAAGTCATGCTTGATTAGATAGGTGTAGGTACACCATGCCGTGGGAAAAAGATATTTGTAAAAACTTTTACGTATAAACGTATTTTATTTCATTCCATTCCAGAGAAGCCACATGTATCCTTGGATTGTCCGTACTCATCGTATACAAATAGACTTCAACTTTGATGTTAATTGTGGTTCCGTTAACGATTGCTGGAAGAATTGAGTTGGTTGTATTGTTTAGATTTGTTGATAGTGTAATGGGTAATATAGTTGTGGAAAAATTTGCTTGAGTTTGAATGTTTTGTAGTGGCGATGGTGCAATGAACTTTAGGTTTATTTCAGCTATACCAAAGCCCACATGATATATTTCTGGAATAGTTATCGAGTAATCAGTTACTAGCGGGGTACTGGATGAGTTAGTGGGTTTTTCTGTTGGAGTAGGTGATGGAGTAAGTGACGGGGATGTATTGTTATTGATTTCTATGTATGCAAAATACCCTATGAATATTATGAAAATAGCTAACAAACCTAGCAATAGGTTGATCTTTCTTGATGGCTTGAAAGGCATTTTTATATCTAAGTTCAATTGGATCGGGAAGCGTTAAAAAGTGTTTTCGTCAAACTTTCTTGACTAACTGGTTTTTCGTTGCCTTCTAAATGCTATTGCAACAGAAAGCATTGAAATCATCAACGGTATGATTGCTAACCATGAAAACTCTGGAACAGAAGGAGTTGGCGTTAGAGTGGAAGTAGGAACAGGATTTGGAGTTAAAGTTGGGGTAGGTGTCGGTTTTGGGGTTCCAACCAAAAATTGGACAGGGGATGAGGATGCACCGTAAACTAAATCACCGTCGAAGTACAAGCTTGTTGTTATTACAATTTTGTGGTAGCCGTTTGTCAAGTTAGCAATGTTCAAAAAATATGAGAATGTTGGGTTAACTGTAAAATTGCTATAGCCAATTACATCATTTGAGGACTGGTTTGAGATAACAAACACTTCTGAGTTCCCGTCAATAGCATAAGAGTAAGCCACGTTCACTCTTGGTGCTGGAGGTATGGGGAAGTCAAAGGTGGGATATCTTGTCCAGTATACAGTAAAGTCAAGAGGCAACGTGTTTTTGTAGGTTTGGGTGTCTGGACTGTAGATTGTTATAGTGAAGGCTACAGGGTTGATGTCAGTGTTGTTACTGTAGGAACCTGTAATTTGTGCATTGCCCATTGATGGAGTTAAGAATGTCAGAACAAGTATTATTGTAACTTGTGCTATGACTGATTTCTTAGTCATCGCCATCACTCAACCGCCTCTTTCTATTCAGTACTACGATAAAGAGTAAGGAAAGGAATAGGGGCAAAATCATCAACCAAGAAAACTCTGGAACAGTTGGTGTTGGTGATATTGTGGATGCCTGATTTAAATTGATTGTTTGTGTGTTGCTCCACTCGCTTTTCTCTGCAGGTTTAAAGTTGATATCCCAGTACCCGTCTGTGGGGACTAGTAGCTCTCCTGGCATTTGCCCCTGCTTGTATATCCTTGAATAATAACCCGTTTGCGCTTTCATTTGAATATCGATTGAAGATGCGTTTTGTGATGCCTTTAGAAAATAAATAGGCATAGTTAGGGTTGTATATGTCCCGTTAGATTGTAAATCATAATTTGAATCTGCATAGGTTTGAACCCAGACCGATGTATTTGTTTCTCTAACTCTAACTTGTATTGGATAGGAAATGGCGTTTACTATACTGGAATTGGTGAAGGGTTGATTTGTTATATTAAATTCAATTGAGAAGTTATCATATACTCTTGTGCTGAACACTGGAGGCGAAGGCTTAGTTGACTGGGCATAAACACTCTCAGCCATAGGTTCCACTAAGAAAATTATCACTAAAAGAGAAATTAGTATGGCAAGGCTAAGGCTTGTTTTTTGCATTTTCTACCTGTCTAATAATTAACAGGGCTGATTCTGCTTATAGTTCTATTCAAGGAACAAGCAACAAGCAGGCTGTTCCAAACTGGAACACCACATTGGCGACTTGCCAGCCCAGTTAACCAGCGACTAAACGTGCTTTTCTTAAAGTACAGCACCATACAAATCTTAATATTTTCTCGCTCACTTTAAGGGGGTTGGAGACAGAAAAATGCATAGAGATTGGCAAGAGAGAATTGTTGTTGATCCAAAAGTGCTGGTTGGAAAACCCTTGATTAAGGGCACTCGGCTTTCTGTTGAGTTTATTTTGGATCTTCTTGCTAACGATTGGACCATTGAACAGGTACTTAGTGAATATCCTCAGTTAGAGCGAGAAGACGTCATGGCTGTTTTGAAATATGCTGCTGAAATGGCTAAGGAAGAGAAGGTATATCCATTACCCTAAAGTTCCTTGCTGATGAAAACATCTCCAACAAAGCAATTAATGCCCTCAGAAACAAGGGAATTGATATTGTTCCATTAAAGGAGCTTACCTCAGGGGTAAGCGACGTAACTGTATTAGAGTTGGCAAATAAACAAAACAGAGTCTTAATCACTTTTGACTCTGATTTTGGGGAACTGATTTTCAGACAGAAACTTGAGGCTCAAGGCGTTATTCTTCTAAAGTTTGTTCCGAGATCAACTCAGCAAATTGTCGACACAATCTTGAATGTGTTGAAAACGCAAGCAAAGATAGAAGGTCATTTTCTTATAGTTAAAGAAAAGAAGATACGTGTGTTTCGCCTAAAATAATGTTTTTCAGACGTTTATGGTCCCAAAATAGGTTATTAAAAGATGATAAGCTTTAAAAAGTTAAGTTTATCAAGCTTTTCATTGTGATTTTAGTTTATGCTTTTTTTCTTTAGATGTTGGGTTTGTTTTGAGAGATTGTCTTTCGATGCCGTCTATAGAACAGCAAACCAGCAACCGCCAAAGCTAATGCTGCCAAAGAAACAGCGGCAACAGGAACGATAGCGAAAGATTCAGGCTTCGCTACGATGAAATTTATGTTTCCTGTTGTTCCCATGTTTCCAGCAGTATCGTTAGCATAAACCACTAATCTATGAGAACCATACGCCAATTCATTTAGAGTCGTGTTCCCCGTAAGGGTGACGTTGGCTTGGCCGTCTAAATCGTAACCCATCCAGCTGACTGATTCATCGACACTGAAGTTTAAAGGCAAGCTAGTTTGGTAAGTTTTGTTTTGGTTTTGCAGCATTTCTATAACTGGAGGAGACCCGTCGTTTATCATGAAATGGATTGTTTGGGTATCCTGCATAGTTGCCGGACCTAAATAGCTAAGAGGTCCTCCAGTGCTTGAATATACTCCGTAGACTGTTAGGTAATGTGAGCCTTCTGAGAGGTTCGACAAATAAGCTGCACCCGTTATTATGGTGTATGAGGCTAAGCCGCTGAACGTATTGTTTGGTATGGACATATCGTGGAAGGTTGTTGTTGAATGAAGAGTAACGTTTGCTTTTCCATCCAAACTGTACATTAGTTCTGAATTGTAGTAGGTTGGGTCAAACATTCGTTTAGCTGATACGTTTAGCAATAGTGGATTTGATTTGTAGGTAGTGTTGGTCGGAGATGCGATTTTAAGACCGTAAGAGTCTTCTCGCCCGTTAGATTGTGCTTCAACCGTTTGAATGCCAAACGAGAATAAGGGTAAAAGCATGAGACCTAACAGGGAGGTTGCAAGAATAACAGCGGTCTTTTTCATATGCTCTCCATCAACCAGTCAATATACCTAGCTGCATTTAGTTCTATTCAAGGAACAGAATGTTCCCCATAAAGAACAGTCTCTTAACGGATAGATCCAGGTGGATACAATCAACCGTGGGGAAAGGTCTACTTACCTAAGTTAGCGGTTTTTCGATGCATAACTACTTCAGCAACAGCAAACACGGATAGAAGCAAAAGCACAATCACAAACCAAGATATCTCTGGAAGAGAGGGTGTAGGCGTTTTGGGTTCAGTTGTTCCATTAGTATCTATAAAGAAGGCAATTGTTGATGTTTTGTTTATCATGAAAGAGTATGAATAACAAAGGTTGTTCTGATTGCGAATGTAGCTTCCAATTTCCCCTACATATAGAGTTAAGGTATGGTTTCCTTTTGGTATTGATGTGAGGTTAATTGTGGTGGAATATTCTTGGATTGATGACATTTGGGGTCTTGAACCATTCATGAATTGTGGTAAAAACCGATAAAGTTCAGTGTTATTATTCTGCCAGTCACCTTTGTAGTAAAATAGGTCAATCTGATTGGACTGTGCTGAAATTGAATCACCGACTTTTATCTGAATAGGCAAGGATATGTCTGAAGAATTAAAAGCTGTGACATTTGAGAGGAAAAGAATAGTTGGTGGTTGCGTAAATGCGTCAGGTTCTACATTACCACCAGGTATTATCCGTTCAGGTGAAAGGGGAAGGTCATACGCTTCAGCCACCAGCACAGGTAAAAATGAAATAGCGATAATTAGCGTGAGGAATGATGCGATAGTTTTATTGATTCTACCCATAGTTAGTAATAATGACTCTGAATCGATATAACGTTAACCTACTTGACTAAGGTTAGTCAACGGTTCTTGACTAACAAAAATGTAGAATGGGTGGATACACCCCATCGCTGGAAAAGGTCTAACGGATAGGATTTTTCTAAGAAGGGTTCTGCTTTGTCTCTTTGTTTCTTCCGATTTGTATGAAGAAGAAGAGGTTTATTGCAAGAAGGAGCCAAAAAATCAAGAAAGGATAATTTATAATTGAGTTATAGATGGATGAGTAAGATGGTATAGTTGATGCTCCAAGATATTTTGAGGTAACAAAGAATGGAGACCAGTTAGATCCTACATCTAAAAGAACCCAGTAATTTACTCTATTCCATATATCCAAATTTCCAATAACATAAAGACCACTTGCAAATAAATTAAAAATAATCATTAACTTAGCTTGCTTTAGCATAATTTATAATGTTTTGACTTTGCTTAAAAGATTTTAGAAACTTGTTGAAAAGCCTTCTAAGAAGGGGATTGTTTTTATGTTTTTTCGGGTTCCCAAAGCTCCCAACCCAGAATCTTCACCGCATTCTTTCGAAACTCATCTGGGCGAATCAGGTTCTTTTCCGCAGCAGAAATCAAATCGCCTGCGACAATCTCAGGTGTTTCGGGGCTGCCATAATTCAGCCGCACCTTAGCCTTAGCCGCATCTAGTCCAGCTTGAGCAACAATGGGCGAGAAAAGCTCCCGCTCCACCTGACGCTTAACGTAGCGTTGGACGGGTTTAATGAGCATATCCTGCAAATCCAGCGCTGCTCTTGCCGATGCCTCAGTAAAGCCAGGAGTGCTGAAAAGCCGTGGCAAAGGCGTCTCGCAGCCCAAATAAAACTGGTTAATGATGTGGTCGATGTAGTAAACAAAGCCCTGCGCCCGTGGGTCAATCGTTACAGGTTTTAGGTCGATTTTTTTGTTGTAGAATAGCCATGCGCCCTCTTCATCACGGTTCTTAATGGCCTGCTCAAACGACTTTACCGTTGCCTCATCGACGCCTTCCAACATCGCCAGAACGTCAGGTCCGGCGTACTTCTCAAAAATCTTGGGCATGATGCGCTCGATTTTGGCTTTCATCCAAGCGACAGCCGGGCGTTTATCTGAGTTAATGGTTAACGTGTGCAAAAGCACCTGCAGCAAGCCCACCCCATAACCCGAAGGAATATCGCCGCCAAGTCGCCAGTGAATCACCGCCTCAGGCTTGAGCTCATTTCCAGCATTGCCACCGTAGAAACCTAAAATTTGATAACCCGTAACTTTGTAGGGCAGGTTCCAGTTGGGAACGCTGCTTAACCCGATGCGTTGCACTGCATCGATGGGTATACGCAGAGTATCCGTAAGTTTGTCAGGCGAGAGTTTAAGCCAAAAATCGTTCCCGCAGGCAATCATCGGCTTAGCCATATCATTCAGCAAGCCATCCAAGTTGACGTCCTCACAGAACTTGTCAACGGCGGCTTTGGCTTCCTTCGCCTTATCATAGGTTTCATCCACCGTGGTGTAGAAGCCCATGCCAACTGTGGATGCAGCCAGTAAGTCAACGCTGCTCTTGCAGGTTGGGTCGCGGTCGTAGAGCGCCATAACATCGGCTAGCGGTATGCGGGAAGTGTCAAAGAACACTCTGCTATTTTGCTTTGCCACGCCAGAAACAGGCGCATAAGAGAGGACCTCACGGATTTTCCCTAAGACCTTACCCATAGTAGATTACCTAGCTATTTTTTTTAACCCAAAAAGAGGGGAAAATGTGGATATGTTACTGAAAGCTTAGGTCAGTGTTGCTTTGATGTTGGAAATACGAGACACAGCTTTAGAGCGAAGTATGCCAAGCCCGAAGCGGGTAGTAGCGCGGATTCCGTACTTGCCGTTTTTGATGTCTTCCCAGTCCTCAACAGTTACGTCTCGACGCAGAAGCATCACAGCGGCAATACGAGTATCAATTGCATACGCGGTTGTGTTTGTCACCAAAGTACTGAACTGCGTAGACATGCCAAGAACGTTCCCGATGCCACCATTCTGAATATCAGTTGCTTCGCTTGGCAAGTAAACCGCTTTCACGAACTTGTCATCGTTCAACAACTGATGCTTCCCCAAGGTGCTAGCAGCGAAAACATTAGGCTGCCAGTTCTCGTTCTCAACCGCGTTGTGTGAACCCAAAAGAGAAGCCCAGCTTAGCACCGCACCGCCGCCGGCAACTTCGTCGCCGCCAGCAAGATCAGCGTCAGCGATTGCAGCGTACAGAGCAAGAATTCTTTGGGTCTCATCTTTACCCAGAGCACGGCCAACCTTTTCCACCATGTTGTTCATGACGTTCCAGGTTGCGTCCTCAGCGAACTCTTTGGTCCACTCTTCACTAGCTTCAGCGAGAATATCAGTGTAGATGTCAACAGTACTGTGTTTGTTGCCGCCTAAGCGAGTGACTGCGCCTTCAGCATACCGATAAGCAACAGCATCCACGTCAAGCGGAAAACGCTCCATAGCCTCAGTGGTCGGCAGAACATTGATTATGCTTCGCCCAATCAAATTCGGCTGTGCAGCCGCAACGAGGGTATCATGCATTTTTCCTAAAGCGCTAACCCCGTCACTAAAGAGTCCTTCTTTAATGCCCATCTCAGTGTAACGCTTCATGAAAGGATGCGAACCCATCTTTGGCTTGACAGCCTCGTAGACTTGCCGTGTAGAACCCGCAGCAACCGCTCTATCCTGCATTACAGATTCGAAAAGTTTAGGTTTCACACTTACCCAACCTGTATGAAGATCAAGTCGCCATCAGCAAGACCCTTCTGAAGAGCAGTGCCCAGCTTCCGATTCACGTAGACAGTGTATGTTGCTGCGCCGCCTTCGTTGACTGCTTGGTCAAAGAGCTCAGTTACCTTTGTGTTCCCTGCACTGCGAACGGCAACTCCCGCCGCAGTTAAGGCACCATCAACAGCAACCTTCACTCGACCACGCGTAAGAGTAGGACATTGAGCGCCACTAGCAGATGCCGCAACCGAAACTCCGAAAGCATTGTAACCTGCACCCTGCTTAACTTTGCCCGCATCAGTCAAGTAAACCGGAACGCCCTTATCGATTGCACCATCAGCCTCAAAGCTCTCGATGACAGCGTTAGGGTCGTCTGTTTCGCCAACACCCATTCCAGATTTACCAGTTAAATCAGCCATCTAATCGACCTTCCAAAAGTTTTCAGCTTTCCCAAAATTCGTTTTTTGGTACTTACTCCCACAAAAGTGAGCAAAAAAAGGATCTGCATCATGCAGTTGTTCCTTTACTGTTCAAGCGGTCCTCAATAAAGCGCAGCCAAGCCGCCAACTCTGCATTATCGAGCGTTCGGCTTTTGCTTTGGTCGTAGAAGCTTCTTTCCTTAGCCATCTATGCCACACTGTATTTTTGCTTGACTTCAAAGATTTCTTTGCGAACCTTCTGAGCCTGCACCTGATTACCCAGCGAAAGCCGCTCCTGCATCTTGGGTAAATCACAGCGTCCCAACCGCTCTAAAGCCTCAGAGACCGGCATCAATTTGGGCGGATTCTTCATCAAATCCACACCGGGCACAAGCTGCTTTAACTGCTCAACCGTTCGGTTGGCTTCAGAAAGTTTGCCCTCAGCAGCTGCTAACTTACCTTCGGCTTGGGACAGCTTAGTTTTCTTTTCCGCAAGCTCAACCTCAGCAGCCGTCAGTTTTTCAGCCGAAGACTGCTCACCACGGGGTCTGAGCTGCTCTAGATTTTCTTTTAGCGCCTCTTTGACTGCGTCCTGGACGATTTTCTTCAACTCTTCGGTTTGCATTTTTTCGCTTCCTTCGTTACTTGGAACCTGAGCACCAGCCCCACCCGCCTTATCGAGGCAGCCTTGGCAGATACTTACCAAAAAATCGGCAGGTTGGCCGCAAACTGCGCAGGCAGGGCGGGCATCGCCTTGCTGAGTTTCCAGCTTAACCTTACCTTTATGAGCCGCTTTGAAGCACTCTAAAACTTGAGTCTTAACCTCAAAACTCTCAACAATCTGTTCAACTGGAGAAATTCGAGTTAGCGGTATACCGGGCAAAGATGTTTTCTTAGTCAGCCAACCTAAACCCGTAAGCACAAGACCTTGACCTGGCAGTCCATGACTCCATTCGCCCTCGATGCTTACGCTGACGATTTCCTTACGCTCAATCATGCCGTTTAGGGGCGAATCTTTGGGAACGCGAACTAAGCATTCAACGCAGTCATCCTCGAACTGCGCAGCCACAATCTCAACGCCTTCAAGCATTTGAGAGAGGTCGTGGTTAAGGTCGCTGGGTTTCCCAGTTAACGACCGGGCAGCTTGCAATACCTCGTCTCGCGTAAAAGGCGGCGAATCCTTATTCATGCTTTCAACAGGAAATAAGGCTTCAACTTGGTAGTATTTGGCATCCTTGTCTTCCTTCACAAACTGCAGCAAAAAGTCAGCCCACGCAAACGACTGCCTATTTTTGGCACGTTCAGCGCCTTGCTCATAGTAGCCCCTCGTCTCATCTAAGGCAGAATCTTTAAGCCACTGCCGAAAACGGGCTTCGCCGAGTTGAGGGTCCTTGCTGTAGTGCTGCATAAAAGTCGCATAGATTTTCTCGAAGTCAGGATGCCGAACCACTTAACATAGCCTTTTTCTTTTGTCAGCACCTGGAGAAAACAGCAAGCCCGCAGCCCCGGGGAGAGGATAGAAGCTCACCGCTTTCCCCAGAGCTGCCTACACAAAATAACCCTATCACCAAGTAGCACCTTATAAGAATTAACATATAGCCGACGCTGAAGCTGAAGACATGAAATTAAGCTGGAGGCTGACAGGAGCTTTTCCGCTACTGAGTCCATAATTAGAAATATGCTTTAAACTAGTCACAGGCATGGCTACCGTTAGCGGTTTTTCGATGCCTAGGTACACTGATATGGAGAGGGCATAACAACCATTATGGGTATTATTGCAAACATAATAGCTCTGGAAACGTTGCGGATGGCGAAGGAGTTTGCATTTGGTTTTGTACTTGGAACGTAAATGACGTGGATGTATCTTCTAAGAACAAAACTCCACCAGACGAAAAGCTTGCTCTAATAGTCATTAAATACATTTTTTTATTTTAACTAAACAGATACGTTAATCAAGTCAATCAAGGCATCAAGCCACTAATGAGAGATTGCGGAATAGGGCATTTAAGCACTTTTTTTGAGTCTTTAAAGATTTTTTCTAAGCATTCGGTAATGGGGGATTGGTCTTTGGTTTAAATTCTTTAAAAAGGAGAATTAACCCTAAGAGAAGCAATATAGGGAAAATCATTGCGAAAATGAAACCGAAGATACCAAATTCATTAGCCGCCGAAATAAAGTCGGTTCTATTAAAAAAATATCTTGACACTGTGCCATTAGAGGCAAGGTATGTAGCTTGAATTATAAAGGCAATGCCCATCACAACAAAACCCTTCTTCTTGGATTTGACATAAAAGAAGAACGAAAGAACCCCAGTAAGACCTACGATAAGAGGTAATAAATAATTATAAAGCAATCCCAGCAACTGGTAAATTTCCATTACTACCACCATTTTAACGGTATCAGGTAAACTATTATATTTTTCGTCAAAAATCAATCATTAAAGGTCTCTATGGATGTTAAAAATATAAAAAATATCTAACTTGGTTGAACTGCATCAAGGGACCTTTGGAGTTTATCTATTTTTAGCTGAGGCTTGGTTTGGGTGCTGTCGTATTTGCGACAATAACCATTAGTGTACTTTGCATGGAACAGATTGGGTGACATTTCTGAGTGTAATTCTCAATCAGGTGTGGGCATTCTAAGAAGGGGTCTGTTTGGTTTCTTTTCGTTTTCTAATATAGCGAACTCCTTTAAGGATAGCATAAGAAATAAGAAATGTTGTTGATACAACAAAACCAATAAAGGAAATCCACCATAGCATTATCACTTCTCCTGATGGCTCCACGGCAATAATGCCTCCTCCTGAGGGAAATTTTTGAGAGATTGAAAAATTTGTTATCGCACATAGGACAACTATTGTAGTTAATAATGCGAAAACTTTCAATTTACAAATCTCCTTGTGCCATCGCAAATTTGCATTGTTTGACCTTGCTTAAAAGATTTTAGCGTTATAGGCAGTACATCCAATCGTGGGAAAAGGTCATTGCTTCAAGTTGGTGGTTTTTCGATGCCTTTTGATAATAAGAAAAGTCATGCTAATTCCAACCACCAAAGCAATTGCAGAAGCAACCACTATTGTGATTGGAAAGGGTGTGACTGTAAACGTAACTGCTTGAATACCAACATTACCAAAACTATCAATGGCATAAACCACAACGGTATGGCTACCATCTGTCAAGCCTACTATTGTAGTGTTTGAAGTTAAGGTGACATTGCTTTGATTATCTATGCTGTATTGAAGTTGAGAGGTTTTATCGTCTACCTTGAAACTTAGGGGAAGGTCAGCCGAATAGTAAGTTTTGTTTTCGATGGAAATTGATGAGATAACAGGAGCAATCGTATCTACTGTGAAATTGAGGTTTGATGTACCTATAATGCTAAAATCGTAGTACACTTTCCAAGTGTAGGGAAAACTTGAGGAATTTTTGGAGTCTTTATATTCGCCTGTTTCGTTTGCATAAAGGGTTATTTTGTGATTTCCTTCAGGGACATCGGTTAGGTTAATTGTCGTTGATAAGTGGGTTATTGTAGGGTTAGGCGGTTTTGGATTTGAGCTATTGTAAATTGATACAATAAACTTGTAAATAGTAGTGTTACTGGATAGCCAATCCGCTTGATAGTATATTTCTTCAAGTCTTCTGAATTGGGCGGTGCTTGAATCGCCAATGCTTATGCTACTTGGTATTGAAAGGTAGTTGGCGCGACTCTTTGAGTTGTTTTCACTATAGAATTGAATTGTTGGTGGTTTTGTCTTGTTGTCTGGAGCTACCACTCCACCATATCCAGTGTCTTCCCATATGGGGGTCGGATTTCCACTTGTCATTTGCAGGTTCGCAACTGTTAGTGTAGACAGTAAGGTCATGAGGAGGATAATTGAAGTAATAGCGCTTATTCTCATACCATCTGTTTTTAGTTATTTGGCAATAAAAGCGTTCTTGTATAGGTTTCTTGACTAAGCGTTAGTCAACTTTCTCGACCTAACGAGCAGAGGTGGATACGCCACATCTCTGGAATAGGTGGTTAAGTCTTTCCAACATGTCTCACTATTTGAAGGCATCAACGTCTAACCACATACAAAAACGGCTTCTCTCTGGGAAAGCAGCAATTGTTTTGGGGAAAGATAAGGAGCGGGCTAGGTCATGATCTCTAGCGGTTTTTTGATGCCTTCTAAAAAGCAAAACAGACAGCACAATTACAACCATTATCAGAATAGAAGCAACCACTAATGCCGTTGAAATTGAGAATGGCTCTGTTTGGATATGTTGACCATCATTGATGGTTGGCATTGAAGTTGAGGTTGGCGATAGAGATGCGGAATGTATTGTGGGATTAGAAGTTGCTGGTGGAATGTAGATATCGGCATTAAAGTTGACACGATACGTAACAGTTTGAGGGAGAGCCCAATCGCCTAACGTATTATTGGCGTAAAGAGTCAAATTATGGTTTCCATCACTCTCAAAAACACCCGATACCCTTACGCTTGGGTTTCCTTCAGCATCATGTAATATTTGGTCAATATTAAACCACGCTCCATAAGCGGTTTTGTTTTGACCACCATCAATACTATAACCTATCCATGAAAGTGGAGGGTTGTTTGTTGTATATTTTAGTTGGAAACTATCAACGCCTCTACTGACATTGAAGAATGTACCGTTTGCGGGATACAAAATAGTAATCTCTGGAATAGGGGTTGATTGAGCATTTACGGGCTTAATGGTCAGAACTGGTAGACATGATATCATTATAGTTGCAGTTAGGAACAATGCCAAAATCTTGCCGATTTTGCCCATGCTTATTAGTAGGCTATTGTTGACCTTAAAAGACTTTTTTATAAAAGAATTTTGATTAAGGTTAAGTCAATGTTGCTAATAATAAGGGTGTATACACCCTATCGCTGGAAAAGGAGTTAAGTGCCTTTCAAAGGTAATATCACCTTCAAACTTACGTCAACGCCGAACCACATAAAGAAACGGCTTCTCTTCCTGCGCAAGTGGCAAACTGTACCTTAAAGCGTCGGTCGCATGGTCATTTTCCTTAATGTCTTCTTTATACTCCAACAATTCACTAATCAAATTAACGCAGCGTTTGCTTACAAACTGGCGGGGTCGCCCATCGCTCGCAGGTGTTAGGCGGCTGCCAAGTTCCCTTAGCCCATCTTCACGTTTGAAAGTGTAGGGTTTGGCGTCTAGACCTGCACGGCAAAGCTTCAAAATCGACTGGGGAAAGCGGGCATCACACCAAAACGTCCCCTCACCCCACTCCTCTTGCAAGTCTTTAGCAGCATCAGCTAACTCTTCATCCGTCGTCTCGCGCTTATAGAACTCGTCCACTGCGTAGGCTCTGCCGTCAGGGTCAAAAGCATTCACCACAATGGCGGAGGGTGCACTCCAACCGAAGTCAACACCATAGCTAACCCTATCAATCAACGCCTTATCCGTCAACTCATGAATATGCTTAGAAGAATCAAACGGCAAGACTCCCAGCGGATACTGTGGCAAATTTGCCGTAGATAAAGCGGTCAGCTAAGCCGCCCGTGTGGGTCCGCACAATCTCCGCCAGGAATTCTTTGGGCAAGGTTGGGTTCTCAAAGATGCTCCAACGGTAAATCCGCATATCAGGCGAATTCGTCTCAGGGTTTTCCGTAATATTGTACAAGGGGCTACCAGGAGAATCCGTTGTCGTAGTTAACCAAATGCCTGGGTTAATCGGAACCATGGAGCGGCCACTTTTGCGAAGACGCCTAATCACCGTCAACCACGCAGACTCGAAGTGGCGAACAAGCCGCGCCTCATCAATATGCGCATAATCAACGTTGGGACCCTCCGCCTTCTCTGGATCGTCAAGCGAAACAAACCACCACTGCGAACCATTAAACCAATCCAGCCGCATATCCTCACGGCTAAAATCTGCCACATAGGGATTCTGCTTAAACGGAAAGCGGCAACCAAAAAAATCCTTACCCTCCAATGTAGGAAACAAAATACGCTTCATCATCGGATAACTCGGCTCAAAAATGAAGCCAACACTCCCAGGGTAATCCAGCGCCCAGCGAATGTCCTCAGCTAAACCGCACTTTGTCTTTCCCGAACCCGTCCCACAGAGGCAAGCACGTTGACTGTAGATGCCTTTGCCCGCATGAAAAGGAAGCTGCGCAGGATGCGGACAGTAACGCAGAAAATCAGTGCCCGGCGTCAGGTTCAGCTTTTCCAGTGGCATCCTTCTCAGCCCTTTGTGCTTCAGCAAACTTTGTGTAGGCAGACCTGATTTCAGGCGACGCCTCAAACGGCATAGACAAACTGACCGCGGATTGGATAACCTCGGGTTTCCGTTCCACCAACCCAAGTTCCTGCGCCAACTTTATCTGCTCAACCGTAATCTTCAACGCCGTATTCAAAGCGCCAATCTTCACAAACTTATCCTTCACACCCAACGATTTACTATCGCCTCCCTCAGTCAACAGCCCCATGGCTTCACGGTTCAAAAAGTCCAGCCGAGCACGCAGAATCGTAGTTAACTGCTTATCCTGCTCGATAGCATGCGCCCAACTATTCATCTGCTCATAATCCTTGTAAATCGCTCTTGCTGAGCACTTGAACTCAGAAGACAACGCCTGAACAACCGCGCTTAAGCTGTTGCCCATGGCGATGAGGCGAACCATCCGCTGCCGACGCCGAAAAAGAGCTTCCCTCAAGGGTGTACCCCCCAATTTTGCACCAAAAAGTGCAATCGCCGAGCAAAAAGAGAGGTCATAGCTTAGGTACTCCCTGCAACTCCGCAAACCCCTCCAGCGCCAACAACAAATGGTCACGTCGCAAATGCTCAGATAAATCAGCCGTTGAACTATACCAACACGAACAGAACGGGCAAACAAAAATTCGCCTAGATGCCTTTTTATTGCCCATTATTTCGGCACTCCCAAATACTCAATCGTAACCGTTAACCGGTTTCGACTGCTAGCAGTATAGGGACCACGCATATGCTTTTGAAACTCGCCATTATTCAATTGCCCAGTCCTGCCAACACGCATAATGCGCCAACCAGGCATCCGCCCATGCGCCAACTGAGGATTACTCGTAACTATATGAAAAGGCAAATGCGTCTGCAACCGACAATACTCCGCAACTGCAGTTAAGAAGCGGCGGCCAATCCCGACGCCTTGATAATCAGGCAACACAACCAATCGACTCACAATGTAGTATTCAACATTAAACTTCACATGACGAACAGCCAAAAAAGCAACAGGATTCCCACCTAAGAAAGCCGCGTAGCAAATGCAGAAAGGCCCCAAATCCTTGTTCAGATAATGATAGTCCCTAAACAATCCCCAGAGTTCACGCTTAACTCGAAGAATTTTGAGTTCAAGCGGCGGATGGATTCTTTTTTTTTATCAAACACCATCGTGTCCGTGTCGAAAACCCAGTCAGGCTCAAGCCAGTCCAAGACGTCACGGTGACAGGTTACGGCTATGAATTGCTTGCCGCTCTTACGCACCGCCTTGCTTATAGCAAAAGAAGCAATCTTGGCGACTTCACGGTCAATTACACTGGTGAATTCATCAAAGACAACCCGCTTCTCCGCTAGTAATAGAGCACGTGCAACGTCTACCCGCATTTTCTCGCCCATGCTCAAGTTAGCGTAGGGTTTGAGCCAGTCGGGAGGCGAAGCAAAACCCACACAGCAAAGCGCTCCCGTAATTTCTGCAACCGTCAATTTTTCGGGGAAATCATCCAGGATAGTCTGGGCGCCGTATTCGAAGCCCTTGATGTACTCGGCTGGGAAATTCTGTTTAGCGATGGTTGTTTTGCCCGTGCCGCTGCGACCAACTATAACGCCAACCTGCCAAGCCCAGTCCTCAATCGGCAGAGAACCAACAAACCGCTTGTCCATCTTGTCAGCTGTGATAGTGAAGCTGCACGCTACGCTCTGCGCACGAAAACTCTGGGGCTTACGCCATTCTTTTACAATGTCAAAATCGATGCCTTGTAACCCTCCGCTTGCAACTCCTCAAAAATACGCTTTTGCTCCGCCTCATCTGCGCATGCGATGACAACTTGGAAAGTATGATCCAGCAAAACATCGCCGCCCTCTGAACTACTCTTGGCGTCATCAAGCAACTTATCGTATTGCTCCAACGTTTTACCCGTTATGTTAAGTAGGGCTTTTAGGTCCGCTTCCCCGTCAGCCTCCCGAATTCTCTGGAACTCTTGGGCATCCAATAGCTTGTCGTGAGTGCCCTTTAGTTTGTTGAGAACTTGCCGCAGAATCCGCCTATTAACGTCTTTAATGGGTAGTCGCAGAACGGGACCGTAAAACTCGCTATGCTCCAAGCAAACATCCACACGCTGCTCGCCATCCGTTAACATGCCGTCTTTGTTGGTAACTATGGGATAAATCCAGCCGAAGTCACACAGGCTCTTCCAAGTGGACGCCTTTTGCTTCTCAGTCATCTTATTGGGGTTCTGGCCATCCCTCTGCAAAAGACGCAGGTCCTCAACAATGACCCGGTAAACATCGGGCACAGTTATGGTTGTTTTAATCTCTTCCAACGTCAACCAACCTAGTAACTAACAATTTTTCGAAACTAATCCCCGCTTAGTTGCAAGAATCCCCAAAAACTCAGCCCCAACCGCACTAAGCAGCACACAAATACTCTGAGAAGAAAGAGCAGCACTAGACGCTAAAGTACCCAGCCCCGTAAAAAACGTGATGCCGCTAATAATGCCAGCGTCTAAAACAGCACCGCACCAATCGAATTTCCCATGCTTATCCCTATGGCCACGTAGGCTAAGGTGGATCTTACAAGCGAGGGTTTCATAGTTTAACTTAAGCATCAGCTAGCAACTCTTACTAAAACCCTAAGATAGAGCTGCCAATATAACAATTAACATATCTCCACCCGTTCCAGAGTTTTTTTAGTTGTGCAAAAGATTAAATTGAAAACACAAGAATACTGAATATGATGTCACTAATTTCGACCGATAATCCTGTTGAATGGATTGCAATGTTGTTGACAGGTCTTGGTGCGTTTGGATTTGTTTGCCTTATAGTATATTTGCTTAATAGGCGTAAAGGTAAGCATAAACTTGCGGACGTTTGGAGAATTATGTCACCCTTCCTTCTATTTGGGTTTTCCATCCCGCTTTACAGACGGCATCGAAGTCAAAAACCACCTTTTAGTCAATAAATCTTGATTTTAACAATGTTCCATTTTGGAACAGCCTGCTTGTTGGTTGTTCCTTGAATAGAACTATAAGCTGCCTGCTTCTGTTAATTATTAGTCGAAGGTAGAAAATGCAGAAAACAAGCCTCAGTCTTGCTATACTAACTTCTATCTTAATGATAATTTTCTTAATTCAACCTTTAGCTCAAATGGCTGCTGGTAAGAGCGAATCCTTATAGTTTTATAAAACCCCACATAAGCGTACTTTCTCCAATTTATTATAAGGGAGAAGTCTATCAAGAAACAAGTATTCCAATAAATGTTGAAGCCTTCCCTGGACCGCAAATCGATTATGTTGAAATGTATTGCAATTTAGACGGCGGTCCTGACATAAAACTTAACCTAGTTACATACAAAAATAGCGCCGCTTTTTTTGGCAGGGGAATTATAGATAACGTCACAAACGGTTACCATGTTCTGAGCGCATATTGCAAAGATGCCCAAGGAAACACAGTACTCTACGAGGGAAAAACCCTGTCAGGTTCAATCACCTTTCTGGTAAATAACACTTTTAGGTTTCCAACGCTTCTTTTTTCCCCAAACAATAGCACCTATGCTATAAGCAAAGAAATACCGTTAACTTACTCAATTAACAACTCCTCACAGTACTCGGTTAGTTACCAATTAGATAACTCAATTGACACTGTGCACTTAACTGGCAATACAAGCCTATCAGGACTCTCTGAAGGGCAACACACCATAACAGCACGTGCATACGATATTAGAACTGGAGAACTTTACTCACACCAAACGGTCAACTTTAGCATCGGCAATACAAATCCATCACCTGTCCCGACATCTGTGCCGGAGTTTTCATGGTTAGCAATTTTGTCCCTGTTTCTCTCTATTTTCTCCATTACAGTTATACTTAGGCATCGAAAAACCACTAAATTCAATCAATGACTTTTTCCCACGGTTATATAGATCAACGGGCACCCGTAGGCACATTGCGCCGATGCGACCAAACTAATCGAAAAGAAACCGTCAAAACCTCGCCTGGCTTAACCCAACGCTTCTCAGTTACGCCAACCCGAACCTGACGCCGCCCCTTCGAATACGCGCTCGTATGCAGAAAAGCAGACTTCGCCCGAACCTCAACCAAACCGTCCTTCACCTCAGAAACAACCTCCACGGGATAAATTCCCTTAAGATAAAACTCCTGCTGCTCAATCACCGCTAAGAACCTCCCTTCGGCTTACTTGCACTAAAACAATCGGTGCAAACAAACCTAACATAATCCTTCGCTAACAAGTATTCAGCCGTCAACTCCAACCAAACAGCCTGCCCACACTTAACGCATAGAACCTTTTTGACAGGATAACGCGGAGGACCCAGCGGCCACTCCGACACCAAAGGCAAAACAGAATCTATCTGCTTTACCAATCGATAGCCTCCAATAAATTGGCGTTTTCTTCATTTTCGGAAAATAAGGCAAGCAAAATCCGACCCTTCCTAGTCAAAATATAGAACTTTTTGAGATGAGAACCCAACTTGCCCTCAGCACTGTCAGTGTACGCCCAAGTTATAAGCCCCAACTTCTGAAGCTTATCAACCTGAGGCCAAACACCCGAATAGCTTTTCCAAGCGCCTTCTTTAAGCAAGTCAACATTAGAAGTTGGCACTCGAAAACGGCGGAGCAAGCCTATGTTAATCAGCAAGAAATCACTGGGCGAGTTCTTACTCATTGCCACGCATCCTCTTCACTCTTAGCGGTCTCTTCAGCTTCGGCTTTTTCGCTGCTCTCTCCCCAAGCGCCAACAGCAAAACTCGACAACGCCCAACGCCAACCCCGCAACTCAAACAAAGACCTCATCAAGCTGCTGCCGCAACAACTTATTCATCCGCCCAATCCTACGGCCAACTTGGAAACGGGTAACCTTGAAACTCTCAAGCTTCTGGGCAATGACCCGGGGATACAAACCCAAATCGCCAGCCTCAAAGAGTAAACGCACAATTTCCCTGTCGACCTCATCAACACAGACGTCCTCGATGTCTGAGTGTACAAACTCCAAGTCGCGTTTGCGGTACTTCTCAATTCTACTAACTCTTCGGTCGAGGGAATCCATTTTGCCGTTTAAACGGATAAGAAGCTCCTGAATATACTTCAGGCGCCCCACTTTTTCGCTCTCAGAACGCTTTTTTCTTGGCGTCTGAGCGGTGTTTTCATTTGTTTCCATCACAGAATGCACTCTCCAATGTTTCGTTAACATTCATGAATAGCCAAACTAACAGTCCGTAGCCTACATCGGCAACTGCTAAAGGGGCACTTCCCAAAGCATGGGAAAAGTCCATGCAAAAACCACTCGAAAAGCCCCTTCTAAAACTTCTGAGCGGCACTTTACTGCCAAAAACACGCATTTACTCGGGCGCCTCCTTAACACACTGCTCAAGCGGATGCTCACAGTTACCGCAATTGCGCAGCTGCAAACAAACCCCAGCATAATGCTCGCACTTACTCCTAAATTTCCACGGAACAACGGCGACAAGGACAAGGCGCTAACTCAAACTGCAAACTCAAGTCACATACTCCCCAAGTCGCCTTTGACCCTCAGCAAGCCGTTTCGGGTCACCCTCTAAATCGCCAAGTTTACCAATCGCTTCATGAAGCACCTTAGCCTCAACTGAAAAACTCTTGGCGGCTTCAGTGAATTCCTTAAGCAAACCCTCCAAATTCTCAACAGCCCTCCCGCCGCTCGTTTTTCCAAGAGTCTGATACATGGCCTCCAAAAGCCTAAACTGCTCCAACTGCAACTTGTTGCCAAATTTCTGAGTTTCAGAAAGCCGCTTAACCTCCTGCTGCAACTCAAAGAATTCCTGCCCTTTGCCAATGTCTTCCATTTGCCGATGAATCTCAGCTTCAAACTTGTTAATGCTCATCGGCTGCGTAACCTTTCGTTCTCGCCGAATCACATCTTCCTCTTTTTGATAAGTTCGCTCAATAATTCCGTAAAGCCCTTTTTTAGTGACGCATTGCATGCCATCGATGCGGCAACCATGATAATCCTTGTTAAACTCCACCGTCTGCAAAATCAAATCCTGCAGGCAATAGCCTAAGCGGCCCTCAACGATTTCGAACCATCTGTTTAGCGCCAAAAGACAGGCATCATGAGACATCCCGCCCACGTCACAAGCGATGTAGCCCGTAACCTGTTTGCGTTCCTTGCCAAAACAAACATGAATCTTTACCCCACCCACAAACTCATCGTTTTCCCAGTGCTTAAGATTCTGACAAACCTTAGCAAGCAACGTCACATTATGCACGCAAAGCGGAACGAACCGCACCCCGTGGGTGATTTTGTTGCAGTAAGCCCCATCATAGGGCTGCACAATCAAGCCTTTGTCGAGTAGTTTGCGGCAGGCCACCCGAACAGTCGTGTATTGACCCGTCTTAATCTGCTTAGGTTTCTTGCCGCTATGGATAATTCGGGCAATTTCACAGGGTTTCAGTTCCACTTCTGAAGAATCGATAACTTGGTAAACTCTGCGCTCGATCCCCCAAAGCTTGTCACTGGTTGGGCAACTGTTGCAACAGGTGTTAGCTATGTTGCCCGATGAGTTATCAGATGGCGCAACCAAAAATTAAGCGCTCCCTACTCTTGCACTTGCTTTTTCCAATCGCCGCCGGACCCTGATTGAAATTCCAAAGGAAAACTTGGCATTCCTCGCCTAAGAAATGCAATTTAGTAAACGGCTTGTCTTTCTTGTCAGTAATCCATTTGGCTAAGTCTTGGAAGCGTGGCCTGCCCTGGTTATCTTTCTCGTAGGCTTTGAGGAACTTCACGTTAGCGCCATCGAACACTTTCACCCAGACTAAACCGTCCTCTTCAAAGCCTACATGTGGGTTAGTGTCCCGCTGCACCTTCGGCGGCTAGACGGCGGAATAGACGGCTTTGGTTGTGGCGCCGGGGATTGCTGTGGAAACTGGTTAGGCAAACCCTCAAGAAACAGCGTAAACTTATGCAAACGCTCCGCGATGCCATCCAGAAACTGCAATTCCAGCATACGAACACAAAGTTGCATCTGCCCGGTGTTGCTGGGCAACCGACAAGTGCCCTGGTCTTCGCAGGCGCTACAGTATTTTTGGCGATAGATGCTAATTGGGCTAGGCTGCTTGAACGGCTCCCAGGCGCTTTAGGCTGTTCTTGCGGCGGAACTGGCTTTTCAGGTGTAGGTGGAGAGCGACGGCGTGGGTTCGGCAGTTTTTGCGTCGACAGGTTTAGGCGCCTCTGTTGGAGCGGGTTTGGGTTCTTCCTTGGGCTTCTCGATCACTGGTTGAGATTTGGGCTTGGGAATCAAGAAATATCCGTCATCTTTGCCCTTGACGCTACGATTAACGTATGCACCGCCATAATGCCGCACAACATTATTTATCAACCCAACATCCACGCCTCTGGGAAAAGTCAGAACCAACGCATCCCCACCCTCATGAAGCCTAAAGGTTGCAACAGCCGCTAACTCTTCAGGCAAATCATGCAGAACCTTATCGGCGACTCCCTGCAGGGCAGGGTCAAATCTTTGTTTCTGCTCACTCATCGTAAATCGTTCTCCTCTTTTTCTTGCCCGTCCCCAATCCATCTGCCCTGGTTTCGGTCGTGCCAACCCATCTCATAAGCCCGAGCAGCAACCCAAATCACAAAGAAGCAGAACGGAATACTAACACAGACAGCTCCAATAACACCGCTAAGCAAATCAATCGGCATTAGGAAGCCTCCGAAAGCAACTGAGCCTCAACGGAAACTATCTGCGCATAAGAAACGCTACGTAGAGACACCAGCCGAGACTGATGCCTGCCGCCAACGTAGCGGACAAAACGCTTATCCTCAATCGCCTCAACAAGCACGTTAACCAAAACCGTGCCGTCCCGCAGATGCAGATTAACCCGCTTGCCAACATAGGATTTGGCGCTGTTTAGATTAAAAGAATCCATTACGGCGCCTCCTTACCAATCGAAACCTCAGCCAAACAATCTTCACATTGAAAATACCCTCGATTACCATGCCGATTATCCAAATACAAGCCGTGTTTAGGACACTTTACTACAAAGACTGCAACAGGACCGCTACATCCCTCTGGCTGCTGGAACCTCAAAAAACAACTCCCAGTAAGAGCCACTCGAAGCCGCTGAAGCCATAGTTAACTCTGGAACCTCACCGAAAATCAAGTTGAAACCCCCTCTTTTCGCTCGCAAAGCGGACACTCCAACAAAACCCCGATAACCTGCTCGCAAGGCACCTGCGAAATCATTGAAGGCGATACCTCCGTTTATCGAGGTTCTTTTGCAAAAGCTCCTCTTCAATTAGCGCCTTATCCATTAAAGTAACGAAAGCTTTGCCTATGTCGCCGTTGAAATAGGGGTCAACAATCTCTTTTGAAAACGCATCCAGTAGTTGCCTAGAGATTTTATTCTCTTCTAGGCTACTCAAAAAATTAGCCTCCCGACTATATGCGAGAACTCAAAAAAGAGGAAAATTCTAGTATAAGTTCTCACATATGCAGTCGCAACCTTTCGGCGGCGCCACTTCTAAACTTAACTTATTCATTTTTTATTTCACTTTACTTCTCTGTGTGGTTCTGGATGTGGAGTATGTTGGGGTTTTTTGGTTGTGGGGGTTGGTGTTGGTTGAGTTATTGTGTGTGTTATGGTTCGGCTATGGTGGTTATGATCGTTTGGAGGCTGAAGTCGGTTACGTCGGTTATGGCGGGGTTTACGGTTAGGGTAAGTTTTACTGAAATTACTTCATTTGTTTTTAGGGTTTGTCCAGTGTAATTCCAGCTTAGTGCAATGTAGTTTTGGGCGTTGGTTGGGGTCCAGTTTGTTGTTCCCAGTTGCAACGTTGCGTGTTGGGTGCCTTCGTTTCGGATGAAAATTGTTAGGGTGTTGGTTGTGTTTGGTGCGAGGTTTCCCCAGTTGAGGGTCTGGGTTGTGTTTGTGCAGTTTGGGTCCCAGTAGACTCCCACGCCGATGCCGATGACTGTGTCTGCTTTGGCGAATTTGTTGTTTGGGCCGTAGTTTTGGATGGTTGTGATTATGGCTATTAGGGTTAGGATGCAGATGATGGTGGTTATGGTTTTTTTGTGTTTGGTGTTTTGTTTCATTTGTGTTTGAACCTCGGATATTATTGTGTCATAATACATTGTATAGTATATTGATAGATAAGAAACAATGTGGGAGTCACCACACAACAACAACCCATTATAAAACACGCCACAAACCAACTACTGGAGACCCTCCAATGCAAACCATAAACTTAGCCCTCCCCATCCTGCCCGGAAAAACCCACGCAGTAAAAAACATGTTCAAAACCATAAAACAAGAAAAAAGGGCAGACTATGAACGTGTGCAGAAAAATCAGGGCATAGAAAAAGAACGCGACACCCTACAAACAACACCCCACGGCGATTTTCTCTTAATCTACATCGAATCCCAAGACATCCAAAAAACCCTCAACGCCTTCACCTCCTCCAAAGACCCCTTCGACCTCTGGTACACAGGGGAAATGAAGAAAAACACCGGCATCGACTTCAGCCAACCCATGGATAATGTTCCAGAGTTGCTACTGTCGTATGATAAACCTCTGCTTTAAAATAGATTAGTTGCTGGTTTAAAATCCAGCCTTTAATTTATCGTTGTTTCCATTCCTTTTTGCCTTTGTTTTTGGTTTGGTTGGTTACTTTTTCGCTCTTCGGCTTATTCTTAGTTTTAGTCTTCATAAAATTATCCCTATACCTACCTAATTGTCCTCCGCCCTTATCCATGTTGCCTTGCACAGTCTTGCCAAACCCCATTTTCTCTATTTTTTTATGATAAGGTAGAAACGTTTCGTGGGCGTCTGCAACGGCGAATGATGCACCAGTTCAAAAGTTAAGTAACTTAATCCTATTTGGTGTCCAATGATGCATTTTTATGTTCTTCGAAAAACTTGAGCACATTCATGCCACGTTTTGTAACTGCATAAAGTACACTTTTCATTTCCACATTTCGTTCTTCTATTAACCCTTGCTTTAATAGAAAAGCCAGGCAATTCCCATATGTACTGCACGTGATGTTGTTTTTTATCAGGATGTGTGACAGACTCAACGGACCCGTATGCGCCAATAAATCCAGAGTGTACACGTAAGTTTCTAGTTTTGATCTGGTCATCTGCGTTGCTTCAGCATCTCCAGCTTCATATGTGGTCTTTCCATTGAACGATAGATTTTATAAGGTTTTGCTATTTGCAGTATTTTAGATTCAATTAATTGGCAAAACCTGCATTTTGTATTGAAAATTGAATCTTGAGTTTGCCAGAAAGAATTCATTAAAGAAGGTGATGTTAAAAGAGGCGGACTGTTTGAAATCTAAATTGGGTTCTGTTGGGTGGATTTGGTTGGTTGTTGGCAAATGTTGTGCCTTCTTTGAGGGGTGGCTTAATCGATTTAGCGGTTGTTTGATTAAGGAATTCAAGCTTTTTGACTAGAGTATGTTTTCCATGGTTAGAAATGAATCAAAAACTACATAAGTTGAAGAAAAATTTCGCGTGTGATTGTGTCATGCCTATCACAAGTCATTATATACGAATCCAAACAATAAGGACCTGCTCGTTTGGGAACCCAAGGTTGATAGCTATGGCAAATAAAGAAAACCTGCAAACTGAATTAACTTACAGATCAGACTCAAAGAGCATGCCCACAGTAAGGTGCGTATGTGGTTTCAAAATTTTGGTCATTCCTGACTTAAAAGCCATGAACCGCGCCATAAAAAACCATCTAGCAAAACACAAACAAGCACACATTAAATCAGAAAGACTCGCCTTCTTTGAAGAGTCCTTGGCAGAACAGGTTCTAATAGTAGCAAGCAAAATGAACCTTTGAAAATAAATTAATTGTTACACCCAGCCGCAGGGAAAAACCAGTAGTTATTTTTTTTAACTGCGAGACAATTAGCTCTCAAAAGATAATACTTAATGCATCAAGCGTTAAGAAAAATTCCTATCTCCTCAAAAATAATTTTTCTGATTGTTTGGTAAGTTATTATTTAAGTGGCAACTTTAAAGTAAACGTTGTTCCTTTGTTCAATTCTGTTTTCACAGCAATAGTGCCTCCATGTGCCTCCACAATGCGTTTGCAAATAGCTAAACCAAAACCCATACCCTGCGCCTTAGTGGTAACCAACGGAGTAAAAAGTTTTGACAAAGTTTCTTCTGGAATGCCTTTACCGGTATCCGTAAAATCAATCTTCATTGTGTCATTTGTTTGGCAACTGCTGATATCAAGTGTTCCTTTCTCAGGCATGGCGTCTATTGCATTCTTAGCAAGATTTACGAAAACTCGCATCATCCTACCGGGATCAACCCAAATCCAAGATTCTTCTTCAATGTGGTTTACGATGTTTATCCGGTCTGGAATCTGAATCGTCTTCAAGGCTTCATTCACAAGAGTTCGTGTGGAGTATTTTATGAGGTCAAAATGCATCTCTCTTGAATATTCGAGTAGGTCGCTTATGATTTTGTCAGCATGATTTATGCCTTTGGTGATCATTCCAAGCATTTCTTTAGATTGCACCTCAGAAATTGTCATGCCTTTCCTTTCCATAAAGTAGGCAGCGTTCTTTATGCCTGCAAGCGGATTACGCAAGTCATGTCCAACCATCCCTGCTAACTCGCCAATAGCCGCCAACCTCTCGGAACTAACAAGTTTGGCTTGCGTTTGGTGTAATTGCTCTGTTCTTTCATTAACAAGTTTCTCTAGTTTCTGAGAGTACTCTAACAGTTTGCTTTCGAGCCGTTTCTTTTCAGTAATATCTATTGTGAGCTCTAATACTGAAACAATTGTTCCTGAATTGTCCTTAACTGGCGTAGCGATTATTTCAAACCAACAAGGAAGCCCCTTTTCAAATAATTCCTGGTTAAAGTATTCTCGTGAATCACGAGAAGCGCCGTTGAATACTTTTTGAGGTCCACACTCTGCACAGATGCTATTCAAAGTGTTAAAGGTCGAGTAACATGTCTTGTTTTCTATTGGTCCGTTTAATTGTTTAAGAAACTTGTTAGCCCACAGGATTCTGTAGTCTTTACTTATTAGCGTAAGTCCGGCACCGATGTTTTCGGTAATGTCCTCTAAATTCTCTCTTTCTTGTTTTAGTTTCTCTTCCATTTTTTTTCGAGCAGTTATATCGGAAACCATCGTTAGATTTCCAACAAAATTTCCTGCTTCATCTTTAATGCTTGAAGATGAGAATAACACACTAATTGTTTGTCCATCCTTTCGAATCAACTCTAGCTCAAATTCGCCATCTACACCTTCTTTACCATAATTCAAATAATAAGAAGCATGGGCATATCCCCTTTCAGGAATAAAACAAAACAGACTCTTTCCCACCATTTCCTCTTCCGAAAAACCTGTAGTTTCAGCCATTCGAGGATTAACAAAGATAATGGTCAGGTTAGAATCTAATACAACAACACCGTCATGGGCAAGCTCCACAATTAAGCGATATTTCTCTTCATTCTCTTTTAGTGAATATTCAGCTTTTTTGTGTTCTGCTTCCTTGATTATCGCATCTGCCAATTCAAAGTAAACAATCTCTGGAGGACCACTCTTGCTGATGCATCTATCAGCACCTATTTTTAATGCTTCAACGACGACTTCTCGTTGTTTTGAAGTAAAAAATACGAATGGAATTTCATTTTTCTTTTCTCTAAGTTCTTTAAGAAAGTCTAACCCATTTTCTTGAGATATTTCGTATTCAGAAACAACTACATCATAAGTTTGCTTTTCTAATTTTTTCAATGCTTCTGCTACTGAGGTAACGCAATGGATTTCGAACTTTTTCTTTCTTAACAAGTTATTTTTTGTTGTAGCCGAAATGTGAATATCATCATCAACATATAAGACTCGAAAGACGATCTTTTTGTCAGGAAGTGCCAAATCCTCTGCTTCGACAATTATCTTATTCTGATCTAAATGTTGAATTAGCTATACCCAGATCAAGATTTTCTGATCAGTAATAAATCAGTTATGAATCAGCAATACTGAATACAAATAAGCCCAATCATGTGTTAAACCAAACTATACCTTGATTGGAAGTTTAATCATGCTCTTCCTTATCCCTGCACATTAGGATAGTTTGTTGCTGTTTGTTGTCCGTAGCAGAACCCACACACGCTTATATGGCCCAAACCCGCAATAAAGATAAATAAAATAGCATAACCTGGAGGGAATTTTTCAAATACAATTAATCGACTCCTGCCCCAAATGCGGAAAGACCGAAACCCTAACAAAAGTCAACCCAAACACCGGGCAAGTCCTCATAGTCTGCTCAAACAGAACATGCCAATCTCTGCGCTCTAAAAACTGGTTCTAATCAGAATCAAGGTGTCATTTTTAAGCGATAGTTAACTGTTTGGTTAGCTGACTTGCTGTATGACGCAGCTTTTTCTCAAGATGGTCTTTTTCCTTGTAAATTATGGTTAATTCTTTTTTGTTCTAGGGTTATTTTGATGCTGGTGTAATTTGGGAAAAATCTTTTAAGCTAACTCGGTTAACAATCAAATGGTTAGGGGTTGCCCAAGACGCTTTGTATCCTCTCGAAAAGCAAGCGTTTAACCCTTAATCATGGCCGCTGCCCAATCGGCGTGCCATCACCCTTCTATCTAAACAAAAAAAATTTTGCAGTTAATAAAAGCAACTTAGGGTTCTTTGAGTTCCAACAACCGCTTCCTAACAATCCACACCAACTGATCCCTAACTTCCTTCCCCGAATGACCCCCCTTTACAAAACACATCTTCTCCGCCAACTCTTTGTCTCCCAGGGTGGTTTCTATCCATTTCTGGAAGTCGCCGCGTGGATAATGGAACAAAATCGGGTTCTCATCGATCGTTTCGAGTTTGGCTGCAAAATCAAAAAGACTATTCGCAGTCACTCCAATGTATACACCATCATCTTTGGTGAAGTGAAAGGCTTGATCGAAGGGCACTGTTCGTAAGATTTTTGCTGCGTCTGTTTTTGAATTATTCTTGTACATGATTTTATCGTCCAGCTATTTGTCGATGCGAAGTGGATATATCAGTTTGTGGTTGGGCGTGTGCAGTCACAGTTCCCGCAACGTTTGTGCATGCAAACCGCTGCAACGCAAGTTTATATATTCACAATAGCCTTTCTCTAAATAGCTAATTTTTGGGAGACACACCATGAACACCCGAGCAGAAACTAGAAACCTTTTAGCGAAACGCCCGTGCGGTCATTCAAGCCAAAAAAAGTTCGGTACCTCTATAAAGCAGAAAACCTATCCAATAGCTATTCTAAGCTTTTAAATTAAATCAAGGGCTTGCTATGGCTGAAGTTGACAAAGTTGAAGACAAAGGAACCTTCCTTCTCGAACTATACAGAAAAGCACTAAATCTTCACCAAAACGAGTTATACGAATACTTCTTAGACAACGCAGTCAAAGTCACTCAAAGTAAAATAGGATTTTTCCACTTTGTCAAAGAAGACCAAAAAACCATAGTCTTAACGATGTGGAATAAAGAGGCCCTCAAGAATTGTACGTCTAATTTTAGCGTCCATTACTCCATTGGAGAAGCAGGCAATTGGGCAGATTGCATCAGGGAAAAGCAGGCAAAAATCTATAACGACTTCAAAGAAAGCCCCAACCAGAAAGGTCTTCCCAAAGGTCATGTCCCTGTATCAAGAATGCTTACCATACCGATAATGGAGGCTGGCAATGTTTATGCGATTTTTGGGGTTGGAAACAAAGACCTACCCTACAGCGATAGTGACGTTGTTCAGCTTGAGGTAGTTAGCAATGAGTTATACAAGATTATGAAGCAAAGGTTGGCTGAAGCTGAGGTAAGAGGGGAGCGAGAGAAATATCGTTCTTTGTTTGAGAACATGTTAGATGGGTTTGCTTTTTGCAAAATGATCTTGGATGAGGTGGGTAAGCCTGTTGATTTTGAGTATATTGAAATTAATGATGCTTTCGAGCGTCTTACGGGTTTGAAGCGGGAAGCTGTTGTTGGAAAAAGAGTCACCGAAGCGATACCTGGCATTGAAAAAGACAATCCTGAGTTGTTTGAAATCTATGGTCGCGTCGCGTCAACCTGTATGCAAGAGCGCTTTGACATTTATTTTAAGCCGTTGAGCAAATGGTTCTCCATAGCCGTGTATTGCCCCCAGAAAGGCTACTTTGCCGCCATATTCGAGGACATCACCCATCGGAAAACAGCTGAATCTGCGCTCCGTGAAAGTGAGCAACGCTGGTCCACCACATTGTCTAGCATAGGGGATGCGGTGATAGCGACTGATGTTTTGGGCAATGTGACTTTTATGAATAAAGTTGCGGAGGATTTGACGGGTTGGGCGGTAAGTGATGCTCAGAAGAGATCGCTAAAAGAAGTTTTTAAAATCATAAACGAGAATACTCGTTTGGAAGTTGAGAGTCCTGTGAGTCGGGTGCTCAAGGAAAGCAAAGTTGTGGGTTTGGCTAACCACACGTTACTGGTGCAAAAAGGCGGTAAGGCAGTTCCAATCGATGACAGCGGCGCACCGATAAAAGATGACGAGGGCAAAATTGAGGGTGTTGTTCTTGTGTTTCGCGATGTAACTGCGCGTAAAAAATCTGAAGAAGAACTAAAAAAGCAAGCTGCCTTCATCGCGTTAAGCCCGGATGCGATAATTGGGAAAAAGTTGGATGATACCATAACTTTCTGGAGCCAGGGGGCGCAGAATCTGTATGGTTGGACCCCAGAGGAAGCGTTGGGCAAGAAGAGTCGTTCGCTTCTGAAGACTAAATTTCCTGAACCCTACGAGGTAATTGTTAAGGCTCTGCTTTCTTGGGGGCGCTGGTCGGGCGAAAAAATTCAGCATGATAAGTTTGGGCGGGAAATAATCGTTGAAAGCCGATGGCTGGCTTCATGCAACAGCCCCTGCGAAGTCGACGAAATTCTCGAAATAAACGTCGACGTTACTGAACGGAAGAATTTGGAGAATGAGACTCAACGTCTACTGGGATCTGTTAAGCAGGAAAGAGATCGGATACAGTCTTTGTTGAATAGCATGGGGGATGAGGTTTGGTTTGCTGATCTTGAGAAAAAGTTTACGTTGGCAAATCCGTCAGCCATTAAAGAGTTTAAGTTAAAACCCACTGATGAGGGTGTGGATGTTGAGAATTTGGCGGCAACCTCCGAGGTTTATCGTCCTGATGGATCGGTGCGTCCGGTTGAGGAGGCTCCGCCGCTTCGTGCGCTTTTGGGGGAGGTTGTGAAGAATCAGGAGGAACTGGTTAAGACTCCTTTGAGTGGGGAGTTGCGGACTCGCCTTGTGAGTTCTTCGCCTGTTAGAAGCGGTGGTGGCACGATCGTCGGGTCGGTTTCGGTGGTTCGTGACATTACTGAGCTCAAGAAAGCTCAAGAGGCGCTTAAGGAAAATGAGCATCTCTATCACACCGTGTTTGATAACAGTCAGGACGGTTTCCAACTAATCGAGTTGGTATACGATGAGAAGGGCAAGCCAATCGATCACAAGTTCTTGAAGGTTAATCGCGCTTATGAGAAAATAATTGGGGTTAAAGCTGAGGTTATACTCGACAAGACGGCTCGGTTTATTTCTCCGAATGTTGAGCCTAATTGGCTTGACGTTCCCGACCGAGTTGCCAAGACTGGCATTTCCGATCATGTTGAGCTCTACAATAAAGACATCAACAAATGGTTAGACTGCTATTATTTCCTGTACTCCAAGAACGTGGTTGGGACTCTTTTTAGGGACATAACTGTGCGCAAGAACTTGGAAAAGCAGTTGCAGGACTCTGAGCGTTTGGCTGCGATAGGTGCGACGGCTGGCATGGTTGGGCATGACATTCGCAATCCGTTGCAGGCGATTACGAGCGATTTGTACTTGCTTAAGTCAGGCTTAGATTTGATGCCTCAGGGCGAGGAAAAAGTTCTGGCAAGAGAGAGTTTGGAAGGAATCGAAAAGAACGTTGAATACATTAACAAGATTGTTGCTGATCTGCAAGATTTCGCAAGACCGCTTACCCCCAACATTGAAGAAACCGATTTGAAAATCATTATCGGCGATTTGTTGAAGAAGAATGGTTTGCCTGAAAACGTCAAGGTTGACCTTGAATTAGAGAGCAATGCGAGCAAGTTTATGGCCGACTCTTCTTACATTAATCGCATAATGTACAACTTAGTCAATAATGCCGTTCAAGCCATGCCTAAAGGAGGTAAGTTGACCATAGAAGCTTACAAAAAAGTTAATGACGTTGTTATAAGTGTAAAGGACACGGGCGTGGGCATTCCGGAATCCATAAAAGGCAAACTCTTTACCCCGATGTTCACCACCAAATCCAAAGGCCAAGGATTCGGACTAGCCGTAATTAAGCGGATGACAGAAGCTTTAGGTGGCACAGTAACGTTTGAGAGTCAAGAGGGCAAAGGCACAACGTTTAACATACGTTTGCCACCAATTCCCAAAAGCCAATAATTGCGATGTTGAATAGTCGAGGATCAATGCAGCTATCAAAAAACCTATAGGATAAAGCAGGTACTAGTTGGGTATGGTAACCCTCCGTATTGTGTCAATTTTTACTAAAGCTGGAGTCTTGATGATGCTTATGGGGTTGCTGATTTTAGGCCTTGAGGACGTCTTATTGGATGAAAGCGTATTGCTAACGGCTCTGTATCTTCTTCCGATCGGTTGTTTCATTTGCAGTTTTGTTGCGTTTTCTATCGAAGCGAGAAGAAATATCAAATAATTAATGACCTAAAGTCATTAACTGCAACCAGCGTTTGGTTAGGCTACTTTGAGGATTTCGTTAAAGTTGTTCAAGACAACTATGGCAAGCATGAGCAAGCATACCGCGTACCCTCCGTGCAAGAATTTTTTTGTGGAGGGCGAAAATTGGCTAAGTTTTGTTTTGGTTTCGGCTCTGTAGAATATGAGTCCGGTTAGTGTGATGGCTGCGAGTTTTATGGCGCTGAAGAGGAGTAGGTTTGTTTGGGTAAGGTTCGCGATTAGGGGGTTGGTTTCTGTTGCCCCAAAGAATGCTATCCCAACTAAAGTTGTTAACCAGTCCAAAGTCCCGATGAGGATAAGGGTTGTGCAGAACAAGACTTCTCTTTTAACCATACTTCCATACCCCTGTTGAATCACTTACAACAAGTATATGGTGATCGTTTGTGTTATTGCTTTACAATGGTGACTGTGTATGTGCAGATATGCAGGTGTACGTGAATATTTACATAACCATTTCAAAGCTGTGTGTTTTCTCATCGCATTTTGCCGTCTATGTTTCAATACTCGCAGCATTTCTGTTGTACAATTCAGAACAACAAATCACGATGAGAGTTAATCTTCGCTGTTTTAGATATATTTCAAATCCAGAAATATGCCTTATAGGCAATTTCCGTTTTTTCTTGTGTAAGGTGAAGTCAGATTGCAGAAACGCAGCCGAGTAACCATAACAATCGATATCCTCGAGGCAACGCTAAAACCCCAGAAAAAAATGCGCATCATGTACCAAGCCAACCTCAACTACGTCCGCTTCAACCGCTACCTCAAAGACTTCCTCTGCAAAGGCTTCATAGAAGCCATCAAGGATGAAGAAGGTAACGGGCGCTACTGCATCACTGCTCGAGGCAAAGCGCTGCTCGTGGTTCTAAGGAAAGCAAACGCCCTCGGCTACGAGTAACCCTGTTTTTCGGTGAAGGGTTTGGAAAACAATAATTACCTTGATTTTCGAGTTAACTCTGGTCCTAAAAATTAAGGAGTCAGTTTGTTTAGTAGGGAAATTCTGAAACACTGTAGACTTCGATGGGTAGCTTTTTCTTTTTCAGCCTATCAATGAAGTCTTCTTTGTCTAGGGAAACCAGGATAGCGTTTTTATTCAGGGCAACTTGCAGGAATAACGCGTCGATTGTGTAAATGTTATACTCTAAACACAAGCCAAAAGCTGAGGCACAGAAGTTTTTGTCGCAGTTAGCTAGTAGTTTTGGGTTGGTTAGAATCTGTCAATAAGTATTCTCCAGCAGCCACTTGGCCACTGGCTTGTAGGTTATGACGCCTTTAATTCCAAACCATTCATGCGTGACCTCTTTGTCCTCCCGCAGAGTCAGAACCGTCAACTTGTTGCATGCCAGCTCCTTCCCCGCCCTTAAAAGTGCACGAATTTCTCGGTTGCCCGTTTTCTCCCTTACCAAAGAATAACAGGCTTGAATCAGCTCCACGACCTGGGTTCCTCTCTTAACGATGAAATCGACTTCTTCTCCCTGCTGGTTTCTCCAGTAGTAGAGTTCGATCTTCTTCTCTATGTCCAATCTTTTTAGGTGGATAGCCACGCAGTTTTCTAAGAGTCTACCGTAATTGGGGCTAGCTTGGAAGGCTTTAGCTGTGATCAAACCATTGTCGTATGCGTAGACTTTTCTGTTTTGACCGATTTGTTTGGTCTTGTAGGAAAATCTATTTACCGTGAAGATAAGGTAGGCTTCTTCTAAGAAGCCGCAGTATTTCTGGGCGGTTTGGCTGCTCTTTATGCCTACGGTTTGGGCGAGGGATAGATAAGAGATCTCTGATGCCAAGTTAGACATGAGGTAGACTGCGAGTTTTTCGATGTCTGGTCCGTTTCTGATGTGGTATCGTTTGATTATGTCTTTGTAGATTATCGAATCGAAGAGCACACTTAGGTACTGTTTTGCGTCGAGTTTTTTGGTGACGGTTTCGGGGTAGCCTCCGGAGCGGAAATACTCCAGGAGCATTTCTTCTTTTTCCTGGGTTGTGAGGTTGTCGAGGTTTGTTTTTTTTGCTTTGAGGTATTCTTTGAAGGAGAAGGTTAGGATCGTTGTTGGGATGTGTCTGCCGGTTAGGTGGGTTGCGAGCTCTTTGCTTAGCAGTTTGGAGTTGCTTCCGGTTACGATGAGTGTGTATCCTTGGCGTTGTAGTGTGTTGATGAAGAGTTCCCAGTTTGGGAGGTTTTGAATTTCGTCGAAGAACAGTGTTTTTGGTTCTTCGTAGACTTGTTTTATTTCTGAGATGAGGTCTTGGTAGTCTTCTAGTTTTATCAATGCTTCATTGTCAAAGTTTACGTAGCCGAAGTTGCCTTGGCGCCTTAGCGTGTGGAGGCAGAAGAAGGATTTTCCGGCTCTTCTGGGACCCATCACCACTTTTATGAGGTTGTTTTCCAGTGAGAAGGGTTCAAAGTCCCGTTCGATGTAGTTCTCGGTGAGTGTTCTTTGGAGCTCAGCTTTCTGGGTAATTATGATGTCTTTTAACATTGTATTAGGTATAATACTAAAAAGTATATAAAAATTTACATTATAATTATGACTTTTAGACTAATTTTCGTTTCTTCAAAGCATTGGCGAGTTTGCTTTAAGTGCTCACCAACCCCAGATTGTGGAGAATGTTGAGGGCACAACTTTTTTCAATGCCACTAATGGCTTTCATCTGTTTTTGTTCGACGCGTTTTGCTTAAGCTGTATTGGACCGACGGCGAATTTAAAAAGGTTAAAGCCCTATTGTAACAGGACTAAAGTGAAGAGCACCAAATACGTCAAAAAGAGGCTAGAAGAGCTAAAGCCGATCCTGGAAGAGAAATTTCAAGTAGAAACCATCGGAGTCTTTGGTTCTTATGTTCGTGGAGAACAAACCAAGAAAAGTGACGTAGACGTTCTAGTCGAGTTCTCAAACAATGCCCACTTGGGTCTTTTAAGGTATGTAGAGTTGGAGATTTTTCTAAGCGAACAGCTCGGAGTAAAAGTAGATTTGGTTGCAAGGGGCGGTTTGAAACCAACTCTCAAAGACCAAATACTAAGTGAAGTTGTTTACGTATGACCAAGCAACTTCGAGTTTATTTTGTTGACATCCTTGAGTCGGTAGAAGAAATAGAAGAATTCACTAAAAACACCACTTTTGAAGAGTTCACCAAAAATAAGATGGCTTTTCTCGCTTTCTGCGATAGAATTATCTCAAAGGAGCCCTAATCAACACAGTTCTTTAAGTAACTCGTCGAGGCTTATTTTTTTGCCTTTTGCTATTTCAGTTCGAGCTGCGTCAAGTTTCTTTTTTTCTTCTTCCGAAACCATTTCTTTGGGCAGCAACATTGCTCTTAGCCTCAAAAGTTCAAGCTGGACACTGTCTAGTTTTTCAAGAACCAACTTCACTTGAGCGTTGTCAACTGTCAAAGTCACTGCCAACCTTACAAATTGTAGATTTCCATGATTTTGCGGTTTACTTCTTCTTTGAGTTTAGGTCCTATTTCACCGATTTCGCCTATAATGAGATCTTTTGATATTGTTGCGACCTTGTCGAGTTTTATGGTTGAGGTTAGTTTGAGTCCTGTTTGTTCAAATTCTGCGTTTTTTTCGTTGATGATAATGTCGACGGGTGTTGGTTTGTGTGTTCTGGAGGAAATGAAGGCTACTACCACATCTTTTTGTCCTTCATAAAGAACAAGTGCAGGCCTTAGTTTGGTTGCTGTTAGGTCTGTGAACGGAAAAGGAATAAGGACTATTTTTCCCTTCAAACGCAGTTAACCTTAGCTTTTATATCTTTAATTGTGTAGATGTCAGGTTCTTTTGCAAAGAATTCCTTAAGCGATTTCTCGGATAGACCCATCATTGCTGAAGTTTCTTTTTCTTCAAGCAGAACATCCATTTTCTGTTTTAACTCTGAGAGCAGACTTTTTATTTCCTTTAGCTCAACTTCAATTGTCATGTCTTCTCAAACTCTATAGGCTTGTTTCCTATTTAATTATTATTGCATCTAACCATAGAAGCCTCACAGCCAAATAACATCCACAGTCAACGAAAAAGGGCTAATTAAAATGCGTAATCCACTTTAGGTGCTCGCCAACTCCGCTTGTTGTGGAGAATGTTGCCGGCGCAGTTTTTTTAGGTTACTTTTTTAGAAAATCAGGAATCGAGTTAGTTTCTTTTATTCGGCGCGTAAGCTTTGTTTGGGGTTTTTGAAGGGTTTGGTTTGCATGTTTTAAGCGGTTGTGATTTTGTGTTTGTGTTTTCTTTGATAAAGCTTTTATTAATGGTGCAGGATAGTATTTTGTGGTGAAAGTTTTGGAAAGTGGTGTAGAAGTTAAAAAGGTGGATGCTCAAGGGCGTCTTATCCTGCCGGCAGACTGGCGAGAAGCCGAAATCGGAGAAAGCCGCGAACTCTACGTCATCAAAAGAAAAGGCTACCTAAAGCTAGTTCCCAAGCACAAAGTAGATTTAACCGAATACTTTGACAGCGTTGACTTGGGCGTTAAATCAATAGAGAATTGGAGTGAGTTTGAGAAAAAAATCTCTGAGGACCAAACATGAGATTTTTGGACGCCAACATCTTCATCTACGCCTATTACCGACCAAAAAAACCGTTAACCGAAAAAGAAGAAGCCATGAAAGACCAAGCAAAAAAAATAGTCAGCAACATCTCAGAGGGCAAAGAACAAATAACCACAACAGTTGTGCACATCTCTGAAATAGTAAACATCCTAAAAAATGGAATGCCCCAACCGCAACTAACCCAGCTGATTGTTGGACTCTTCATGCTAAATAACGTAAAAATTGTGGATGTCACAGCCGATGCGTACTTTGCCGCTGCCGAATTAGGTCAAGACCTTAAGTTGGAACCCAACGATGCACTAGCAGTAGACATAATGCGCCAAAATGCCATCGCAGAAATATACTCCTTTGATGAACACTTCAAAAGCATAGAGGGCATAACCAAACTACCCATCTTGTAAACTGATCGATTCTTTCTCAATTACTTAACCCAATTAGGGTTGTTGATGCAGTTAACTTTAGGTGCTCGCCAACCCAGAATGTTTATGGCACAACTAAGTTCTAATTAGTTATTTTTTTTCTGAAAAAATGGTGATTGGAGAAAAGTGATTGTTTGTGGATCCAGCTAACGAGGGGGTGATCCTCTTTTGTCCTATTCTTCTCTACTAATCCAGCAGCCGGGGATATTGTTTGTTATCACTTTTTGTGTAGCAGCCTCTTGTTGGAAATTAAGGATTACATCTGAAAGAATTAAAAGCCGCTTAACAGTCTATTACTTGGTGCATTCAGATGCAAGCAAAGATCAAAATCAAAGAAGAAGGAATCGTTATCCCAAAGAAACTTTTCAAGGAAATGGTCGGCACTTACATAAAGATGGAACAGATACTTGCAACCTTAGAGACCCTTGCAGATAAAGAAACATTAAAGGCAATTGAGGAAAGCAAAAAACAGGTGGCCAAGGGCGAATACGTTGAATGCTCAATTAATGACTTGGAAAAAGTCTTGAAATAAATGCCCTACACCGCAAGGTTTTCTAAAGCGTTTCTTAAAAAAGAGAAGCAATTGCCAAGCGCAGTAAAGTCAAGAATTGTGGAAACACTTAAAGAAACGCTCATGAAGCCCAGTAGCGGCATCATGCTCGTTGGTCCGCTTAAGGGTTTATGGAAAGTGCGAATTGGAAAATACCGAATTATCTATGAAATTGACGAGCAAGAGAAAAGGGTTATTTTCCATGATGTTGAACTCAGGAAAAAAGTGTACGAATAAAATACACACTGCAAAATGAAATGAAAAAAAGTAAATAGCAAACCTATCCCCTTTCGAAATTCATTCGATCATTGAGCTCTTTCACTGTATCTAATCAAGTTTAGGTGCTCGCCAACCCTTTTTGTGGAGAGTGTTGATGGACAAATTTTTTGTAATTATTTTGCTATTTATAAAAATAGAATAGTGCATCAAAAATTGAAGGCTATTTTAGGGGGGTTCTTTTTATTTCTTTAATTTGATCGAAGGTCTCATCATCACTTATGATTATGGTTGCTTTTCTGCTAAGTGCACAAGCAACGTGGATTGAATCCCGTGGGCTTATGCTATATTTAGCCATAAACGATTGGGCATGAGCTATTATCCCTTCATCTACATTGATGAATGCTAGGTTGGGAAACCCGAGTAATTTTTGCCCTAAAGCTATTCCATCACTTCGACCTAACAGTTTAATCGCTACCCAAACAACTTCATCCCAAGTCAAAGTAGATGTCGCTGCGATCAGTTCTTTGTTTTCTATTTTTTGAAGGACTTCTTTTGCCCTCTTTGCTTTCGGCTCCAAGTCCGGCGAATACAAGACTGAGTACAAAAATACATTCGAGTCAACGTACTGCATGCCTCAAAGTTACCTCTTGATCTATTAATTCCTTGATGTTGACAGGTTTTTTTAGTTTTGGAGCCGAAGTGGCGGTGTAGTATTCTGTGTAACTGCCCTCGACCTTTGGTTTGGTTATAACTATTTGGTCCCCTCGGAGCTCTAAAATCACTTCAACTCCAGGTTTGAGACCCATCGCATCCCTTAATTGTTTAGGGATAACTACTTGACCTTTTTGTCCAACGTTTTTTCGTGGCACTTCGGACACCTATTAGTGATTTTGTTCAACTTTAATTTATACTTTCCCACCAGTTAGTGCTACTATTTTCTTGGTGATTCCACTAGTTTAGTTAACCCGCTATCGATATCTGGCAGAAATGCATGTTTTCCATAGTTCGGAATTATGTTTAGGCGCTAGTCAACCCCTTTTTGTGGAGAGTTTTGACGGCACACTATTTTCTAATGCTTGTGACTTGCTGTGGGGAGTATATTTTTGTGGGTTGGTAGACGCAATAGTCGTTGCAAAATTCAATTGTTGCAGCAGTTGCTTCTTCTGGCTCCTGGTTTGCTTAAAAGAATTAGTGTGAATCGTATCGTTTTTTGTGAGGTGGGTTGGGATTGTGATTGTTTTTGTGTGGACCTGAGGGCTCTACTTGTCGCCCTTCACACTTTATAACATATGAGCTGCTGAGTTCTTGATTGTTTGAGTTTAAAGTTCAAGAATTGTCCACTCCGGTCACGGAGGGATCCGCTAGTGAAAACACTTGCACGAAGGGCCACCAAAATTTTAAGTCACTAATTTGAAAAACTTGTGTTCTTGCAGTTAAAATTCGGGGTGTTGTGTTGTCTTTTAAAGATGGAAAAACAGCTAATAAGAATCGTAATAGTCTAGAAATTGTACACGAAATCCTATCCATAGCCTTAGCTAAGGTCTGCAAAACCAGAATCATGTACAAAGCCAACCTAAGCTATCTACAATTGGAAAATTACCTAAAAGCGCTTCTGGGAAGTTCTCTTTTGTCCTTCGACGGCGACTCCGGCTACCTAACAACCAACTCAGGACAAGAATTCCTTCAGCTCTACGAAAAATATCTCGAACATTCCACCCACTTGAAGGGAGAAGTTGAAAGCCACAAAAAAACTCGACTACACCTTGAAAACATGTGTGGATTAGGAAAAGACGATCCAGAAAAATAGAAAAAAAAGTTGTCAGAAAATTATTGTTAAATCACAATAATTTGGTTGATGAAAATGAAGACCCCCAAGGGTATGGTTAAGATTAGGTGTGAGTGTGGAGATGAAATCTTGCTTCTGCCCGATTTGAAAGAAATGGGCAAAGCCATAGATGATCATGTAGAGTTGCATCTTCAAAATTTGAAAGGTTCACCCTGTACAACCGCAAAAGCTGAACAACTAAAAGACATGTTAATCGCCCAGGTCCTAACCAAAGCAAGCCAATCCGAAGAAGAAGAAAATCAATAGATGGAGACTAAGAGATCCTTTTAGTCTTGATATATTACGATTTTTTGAACATGAATTATATGCCTTTTTTGTGGCATGTTTGTTGATGAAAAAGGACTTTGTTGGAGAAAAGAGCTTGAAAATTCTACCCTCGATACGTACATCCGTTAATGCAACAAAGTCCAATAAGTCTTTAATACAAGTTACGATGAGATGAAGCATCAGTATTCTCGGAGAAGGCAAACAGTGCAAACGTTTAATTAGAGTTCCCCCTCGTTTCTGTCCACTTCTGTCAGGAAGGGATTTCTTAGTGGTTAACTCCAATTTTTGTTTTGTTTTTGGGCGCTTTAGCTTGGTTTTTGCATTAGCGATTTTTTGGCGAATCTTTGTTTGGAAGAGTTAGTGTTTGTTGACCTTTAGCGGCTTAATTTGGCCTATCCAAGAAATGACCCAGCCGACAACAAACACTACCAAAAACAAAGGCGAGAACGAAACTAATGCGAGTTTACTGCGTTTCTTTCGGGTACAGGTTGCATTTATCATTCAGGCACACTGTATTATACCCCAGCATGTCTCTTAATATTTAAGGCTTTGTAATTGTCAGCTATATACGTCAAAAGTCATCATTTAGCAAGTTTTAAATCAATTTTCGGGTTGTTGTGCAAATCGTTGTATCAAGTTGAGATTGCAAAAGTTGATATATCATCGCAACATCTAAAAGACACTAAAGCCGAAAAGTTGACATCTTTAAAAGAGTTTGAAAGAGTGGTTAAAATAGAAAAGAAAAGTGCCCCTTCGATGCAAGTTTTAATAGCAGCTTTAAACGAAGAAGAAGGCATCGGCCACACCATATCCGAGCTAAAAAAAACCCTTGGAAATCCTAAATATCTTAGTCGTTGACGGCCGAAGCACAGATAAAACCGTCGAAGTAGCAAAGAACTTGGGTGCCGAAGTTGTTGTGCAAGATGGATTAGGTAAAGGTGACGCAGTAGCCTCAGCAATTAAGTGTGCAGATTTAACATCAGATTATTTTGTTATCACCGACGCAGATTACACATATCCCGCAGAATACATCCCAGAGATGATTCGGATTTTAGAGGAGAACCCTGATGTAGGTATGGTCTGTGGAAACAGATTCAGCGGTTACTTAGACTTGAAAGGCTTAAACGGCTTTTTTTATTTGGGTAATAGAGTCATAGCTTTCACTCACAACTTTCTAAACGGAGTCGCTTTAACCGATCCATTGACAGGGTTGCGTATTAGTGCGTGCGAAGATTCTTAAGAGACTGGAAAGTGAAGTCCAAAGGCTTTGATATCGAAGTAGAGCTTAATCATCGAGTAGAGCGGGAAGGTTTCGGCATTGCTGAAGTTCCAATTCAGTATCGTGAGCGGTTGGGTGAGAAGAAGCTTGGATTTAGGAATAGCCTTGAAATTTTTAGGCGCATAATGTGCAGGATAGTATTTTGTGGTGAAAGTTTTGGAAAGTGGTGTAGAAGTTAAAAAGGTGGATGCTCAAGGTCGTCTTATCCTGCCGGCAGACTGGCGAGAAGCCGAAATCGGAGAAAGCCGCGAACTCTACGTCATCAAAAGAAAAGGCTACCTAAAGCTAGTTCCCAAGCACAAAGTAGATTTAACCGAATACTTTGACAGTGTTGACTTGGGCGTTAAATCAATAGAGAATTGGAGTGAGTTTGAGAAAAAAATCTCTGAGGACCAAACATGAGATTTTTGGATGCCAACATCTTCATCTACGCCTATTACCGACCAAAAAAACCGTTAACCGAAAAAGAAGAAGCCATGAAAGACCAAGCAAAAAAAATAGTCAGCAACATCTCAGAGGGCAAAGAACAAATAACCACAACAGTTGTGCACATCTCTGAAATAGTAAACATCCTAAAAAATGGAATGCCCCAACCGCAACTAACCCAGCTGATTGTTGGACTCTTCATGCTAAATAACGTAAAAATTGTGGATGTCACAGCCGATGCGTACTTTGTCGCTGCCGAATTAGGTCAAGACCTTAAGTTGGAACCCAACGATGCACTAGCAGTAGACATAATGCGCCAAAATGCCATCGCAGAAATATACTCCTTCGATGAACACTTCAACAGTATAGAGGGCATAACCAAACTCCCCATCTTGTAAACTGATCGATTCTTTCTCAATTACTTAACCAATTGGGGTTGTTGATGCAGTTAACTTTAGGTGCTCGCCAACCCAGAATGTTTATGGCACAACTAAGTTCTAATTAGTTATTTTTTTTCTGAAAAAATGGTGATTGGAGAAAAGTGATTGTTTGTGGATCCAGCTAACGAGGGGGTGATCCTCTTTTGTCCTATTCTTCTCTACTAATCCAGCAGCCGGGGATATTGTTTGTTATCACTTTTTGTGTAGCAGCCTCTTGTTGGAAATTAAGGATTACATCTGAAAGAATTAAAAGCCGCTTAACAGTCTATTACTTGGTGCATTCAGATGCAAGCAAAGATCAAAATCAAAGAAGAAGGAATCGTTATCCCAAAGAAACTTTTCAAGGAAATGGTCGGCACTTACATAAAGATGGAACAGATACTTGCAACCTTAGAGACCCTTGCAGATAAAGAAACATTAAAGGCAATTGAGGAAAGCAAAAAACAGGTGGCCAAGGGCGAATACGTTGAATGCTCAATTAATGACTTGGAAAAAGTCTTGAAATAAATGCCCTACACCGCAAGGTTTTCTAAAGCGTTTCTTAAAAAAGAGAAGCAATTGCCAAGCGCAGTAAAGTCAAGAATTGTGGAAACACTTAAAGAAACGCTCATGAAGCCCAGTAGCGGCATCATGCTCGTTGGTCCGCTTAAGGGTTTATGGAAAGTGCGAATTGGAAAATACCGAATTATCTATGAAATTGACGAGCAAGAGAAAAGGGTTATTTTCCATGATGTTGAACTCAGGAAAAAAGTGTACGAATAAAATACACACTGCAAAATGAAATGAAAAAAAGTAAATAGCAAACCTATCCCCTTTCGAAATTCATTCGATCATTGAGCTCTTTCACTGTATCTAATCAAGTTTAGGTGCTCGCCAACCTTTTTTGTGGAGAGTGTTGATGGACAAATTTTTTGTAATTATTTTGCTATTTATAAAAATAGAATAGTGCATCAAAAATTGAAGGCTATTTTAGGGGGGTTCTTTTTATTTCTTTAATTTGATCGAAGGTCTCATCATCACTTATGATTGTGGTTGCTTTTCTGCTAAGTGCACAAGCAACGTGGATTGAATCCCGTGGGCTTATGCTATATTTAGCCATAAACGATTGGGCATGAGCTATTATCCCTTCATCTACATTGATGAATGCTAGGTTGGGAAACCCGAGTAATTTTTGCCCCAAAGCTATTCCATCACTTCGACCTAACAGTTTAATCGCTACCCAAACAACTTCATCCCAAGTCAAAGTAGATGTCGCTGCGATCAGTTCTTTGTTTTCTATTTTTTGAAGGACTTCTTTTGCCCTCTTTGCTTTCGGCTCCAAGTCCGGCGAATACAAGACTGAGTACAAAAATACATTCGAGTCAACGTACTGCATGCCTCAAAGTTACCTCTTGATCTATTAATTCCTTGATGTTGACAGGTTTTTTTAGTTTTGGAGCCGAAGTGGCGGTGTAGTATTCTGTGTAACTACCCTCGACCTTTGGTTTGGTTATAACTATTTGGTCCCCTCGGAGCTCTAAAATCACTTCAACTCCAGGTTTGAGACCCATCGCATCCCTTAATTGTTTAGGGATAACTACTTGACCTTTTTGTCCAACGTTTTTTCGTGGCACTTCGGACACCTATTAGTGATTTTGTTCAACTTTAATTTATACTTTCCCACCAGTTAGTGCTACTATTTTCTTGGTGATTCCACTAGTTTAGTTAACCCGCTATCGATATCTGGCAGAAATGCATGTTTTCCATAGTTCGGAATTATGTTTAGGTGCTAGTCAACCCCTTTTTGTGGAGAGTTTTGACGGCACACTATTTTCTAATGCTTGTGACTTGCTGTGGGGAGTATATTTTTGTGGGTTGGTAGATGCAACAGCCGATTGCAAAATTCAATTGTTGCAGCAGTTGCTTCTTCTGGTTCCATTGTTGCTGGAAACGAGTTAGTGTGATGGGGTTTGTTTTTTGTGAGGTAGGGTTGGGATTGTGATTCTTTTTGTGTGGACCTGAGGGCTCTACTTGTCGCCCTTCACACTTTATAACATATGGCTGCTGAGTTCTTGATTGTTTGAGTTTAAAGTTCAAGAATTGTCCACTCCGGTCACGGAGGGATCCGCAAGTGAAAACACTTGCACGAAGTGGCCACCAAAATTTTAAGTCACTAATTAGAAAAACTTGTGTTCTTGCAGTTAGAATTCGGGGTGTTGTGTTGTCTTTTAAAGATGGGAAAACAGCTAATAAGAATCGTAACAGCCTAGAAATCGTACACGAAGTCTTATCCATAGCCTTAGCTAAGGTCTGCAAAACCAGAATCATGTACAAAGCCAACCTAAGCTATCTACAATTGGAAAATTACCTAAAAGCGCTTCTGGGAAGTTCTCTTCTGTCATTCGACGGCGACTCCGGCTACCTAACAACCAACTCAGGACAAGAATTCCTTCAGCTCTACGAAAAATATCTCGAACATTCCACCCACTTAAAGGGCGAAGTTGAGAGCCACACAAAAAACTCGACTAGCACCTTGAAAACATGTGTGGACTAGGAAAAGACGATCCAGAAAAATAGAAAAAAAAGTTGTCAGAAAATTATTGTTAAATCACAATATTTTTTGGCTGATAAAAATGAAGACCCCCAAGGGTATGGTTAAGGTTAGGTGTGAGTGTGGAGATGAAATCCTGCTTCTGCCCGATTTGAAGGAAATGGGCAAAGCCATAGATGATCACGTAGAGTTGCATCTTCAAAATTTGAAAGGTTCACCCTGTACAACCGCAAAAGCTGAACAACTAAAAGACATGTTAGTCGCCCAGGTCCTAACCAAAGCAAGCCAATCCGAAGAAGAAGAAAATCAGTAGATAGAAACCAAGAGATCTTTTTAGTCTTGATATATTACGGTTTTTTGAACATGAATTATATGCCTTTTTTGTGGCATGTTTGTTTACTGAAAAAGGACTTTGTTGGAGAAAAGAGCTTGAAAATTCTACCTTCGATACGTACATCCGTTAATGCAACAAAGTCCAATAAGTCTTTAATACAAGTTACGATGAGAGAAGCATCAGTGTTCTCGGAGAAGGCAAACAGTGCAAACGTTTAATTAGAGTTCCCCCTCGTTTCTGTCCACTTCTGTCAGGAAGGGATTTCATAGTGGTAACTCCAATTCTTGTTTTGTTGTTGGGCGCTTTAGCTTGTTTTTTGCATTAGTGATTTTTTGGCGAATCTTTGTTTGGAAGAGTTAGTGTTTGTTGACCTTTAGCGGCTTAATTTGGCCTATCCAAGAAATGATCCAGCCAACAACAAAGACTACCAAAAACAAAGGCGAGAACGAAACTAATGCGAGTTTACTGCGTTTCTTTCGGTACAGGTTGCATTTATCATTCAGCACACCTGTATTGTACTCCAGCATGTCTCTTAATATTTAAGGCTTTGTAATTGTCAGCTATATACGTCAAAAGTCATCATTTAGCAAGTTTTAAATCAATTTTTGGGTTGTTGTGCAAATCGTTGTATCAAGTTGAGATTGCAAAAGTTGATATATCATCGCAACATCTAAAAGACACTAACACCGAAAAATTGACATCTTTAAAAGAGTTTGAAAAAGTGGTTAAAATAGAACAGAAAAGTGCCCCTTCGATGCAAGTTTTAATAGCAGCTTTAAACGAGGAAGAAGGCATCGGCTACACCATATCCGAACTAAACAAAACCCTTGGAAATCCTACAATTTTAGTCGTTGACGGCAGAAGCACAGATAAAACCGTCGAAGTAGCAAAGAACTTGGGTGCCCAAGTTGTTTTGCAAGATGGATTAGGCAAAGGTGACGCAGTAGCCTCAGCAATTAAGCATGCAGATTTAACATCTGATTATTTTGTTATCACCGACGCAGATTACACATATCCAGCAGAATACATCCCAGAGATGATTCGGATTTTAGAGGAGAATCCTGATGTAGGTATGGTTTGCGGAAACAGATTCAGCGGTTACTTAGACTTGAAAGGCTTAAACGGCTTTTTTTATTTGGGTAATAGAGTTATAGCTTTTACTCACAACTTTCTAAACGGAGTCGCTTTAACTGATCCTTTGACGGGGTTGCGTTTAGTGCGTGCGAAGCATTCTTAAGAGACTGGAAAGTGAAGTCCAAAGGCTTTGACATTGAAGTAGAGCTTAATCATCGATGTCGAGCGAGAAGGTTTCGGCATTGCTGAAGTTCCAATTCAATATCGTGAGCGGTTGGGCGAGAAGAAGCTTGGATTTAGGAATAGCCTTGAAATTTTTAGCCGCATAATGTCAGAGGCAACATATTAAACATCAGTTCTTTTTTGATGCGTTTAAAAAGAGTTTTGATTTGTCGTTTGTTGATGTAGATATAATAATTTGATCTTAAAAATTGAGCTCTACGGAATTTTTTCTTGGCTCCAAATTTTTGGTCAAATAGTGAGTTATTGAAAAAGGAGGGTGTTATAGTAGTGGCTCAAGCGAAAGTCGAGTAAGCCCTTCACGCAAGTCATCATAGCTGCGCTTAACGAGGAAGAAGGCATCGGACCCACAATATCCGAGCTAAACAATACTTTAAGGAATCCAAGGATTTTGGTTGTTGATGGCAAAAGCACTGATCGAACTGTCGAAGTAGCCAAGAACATGGGTGCCCAAATTGTTTTGCAAGAAGGATTAGGCAAAGGTGATGCATTAGCGACAGGCGATTGCACATTCGGATAAAACAGCTGATTACATTGTTATCACAGATGCAGACTATACGTACCCAGCTGAACATGTTCCAGAAATGATTCGGATTTTAGAGGAAAACCCTGATGTGGGCATGGTTTGCGGAAATAGGTTCAATGGTTACTTAGATTTGAAGGGACTGAATAGCGTTTTCTATTTTGGTAATCGGTTTATAGCCTTCGCTCACAACATACTAAACGGAGTATCATTAGATGATCCGTTAACTGGGTTGCGAGTAGTGCGAGCGAGACTTCTTAGAAATTGGATCATAAAATCTAAGGGTTTTGATGTTGAGGTGGAGCTTAACCATCATGTTGAACGGGAAGGTTTTGGCATCGTGGAGATCCCTATTAATTATCGAGAACGTTTGGGTGAGAAGAAGCTTGGATTTATGAATAGCGTTGAAATTCTTAGGCGCATAATGTCAGAGGCAACGTATTAAATACCAATTTTAAAGCCCAAGTCAGCTTTAAAAAATAGCCAAACTAAGTTTATCAGGTGAAAAAGTTCTCGGTTTTGAGCTCCTATTAAGATGCTGAAAATTTAGTTTCAGGTATGTTTTATGGTTTTTGCATTAAAGCATAATTCAAAGTTATGAATAAAATCCTGAAACTAATAGACGAGTAATTTCTACAACTATTATTCTATTCTTGTAAACAAAATGGCATTATTTTTTTTCTTAAAAACTTATCAATTTAATTATAATGTTTTTCTTAAGAATTAGGAATTCAAAACAAATATACGAACGAATGAATATACTGCTAGCATAGATCACCAATAAGATCTTTCTAGAAAAATTTTGTTGTAATAAAAAATCTAAAGGAGAAACCCTAAATGAAAATACTTCGTAACAGGAGCCGCAGGAATGCTTGGAAGCGCCCTATGTCCCACATTATCCCAAAGAGACAATACGTTTTCGCCACAGATTTATCTGCGGAAGACGAAGGAATTCAAAATTGGATGTTAGAGATTACAGGCAAGTGGACGAGATTGTTGGTAAAATTGAACCCGACATTGTCATGCATTTAGCGGCTGAAACAGATGTTGATAAATGTGAAATTGAACCTGATCATGCGTTTCTTACAAATACTATTGGCACTCAAAATGTTGCTTTGATTTGTCAAAAGAGAAATATTGAAATGGTTTACATTAGTACCATAGGTGTTTTTTATGGAGATAAGTCCTGAACCCTACACTGAGTTTGATGCCCCTAATCCAATTAATATTTATGGGCGAAGCAAACTTGAAGGCGAAAAGATTGTTCAGAGTCTTTTGCAAAGGTATTATATTGTTCGGGCAGGTTGGATGGTCGGTGGTGGTCCCAAAAAGGACAAAAAATTTATTGGCAAAATAATAAAGCAAATTAAGGAAACAAATTCGCTGAAAGCAGTTAATGATAAGATTGGAAGTCCCACTTATACTTTTGACTTTTCCAAATGTTTGGCAAATTTGATTGAAACTGGTTATTATGGACTTTATCATTGTACTAATAAAGGGTATTGTTCAAGGTTCGATGTTGCCAAGAAAATTGTTGATTTCTTAGGAAGATCAGATGTAACTGTTGAACCTGTGAGTTCCGCGTATTTTCCTTTACCAGCAGCACGAGCCAGATCAGAAATGTCTAGAAATTATAAGCTTGAACTTCTCGGAATGGATACAACAAGGAATTGGGAAGACGCTCTTAAAGAATACATAGATTCATTTTGGAAATAAACTTGTCTAAACAAGAAGTTTCGAGTTTTCTTTTTCTTAATTTTTTCGTTGCTAATGGGATACTCGTGAATTATGATCTCTTCAAAAAGAATTGGGTAATAATTTCAGGAATTTTTCATAATTGAAAGAAAAGAAAAAATTTTATATCAGTTAAAATTTGATCTCTAAATTTCGATGTGGTATTATTTTATGAGAATAGCTTATATGGGAACCATGGGTATCCCGGCTCGCTATGGTGGGTTTGAAACATGTGTAGAAGAGGTTGCTACTAGACTTGCTAAAAAAGGTCATGAAATAACTGTATATTGTGGTTACAGGGGTTCAAAACCACAAACTAAATCCTACAAAGGCGTCCAATTAAGGTATGTTCCATGTCTTAGAAATAAATTTCTTGATTTTCCTTTTCGCTCATTTGTTTCAATTCTTGATGGCTTATATAGGAACTTTGACATTGTTCATTTTTATGGTTCTGATGCTGGCCTTTTACTCTTATACCGAGGATAATTCTCAAAAACAGTTCTTACTCTTGATGGATTTACTTGGAATAGATCGAGTTATCCAATATGGGTGCGAAAAATTCTGCGTTTAACATCTAGTTTTGCTCTATATTTCCCAAATGCAACCATTGTTGACTCAAAGTTTGTACAAAATTGGTACGTGAAAAATTTGGTAAGCCCCAATTTATGTTCCTTATGGAGCTAATATTGATTTGACAGAGCCTGATGAAACAATTCTTCACAAAAATAATCTTAAAAATAAGAAATATGTTCTTTTTGTTGGGAGGTTAGTGCAAGAAAAAGGAGTTCACTATTTGGTAGAGGCTTTTTCAAGAATCAAAACAGATTTTAAATTAGTTATTATTGGGAGGCGATCCTTATGGAAAAGAATATGAGTTTTTTCTTAAGAAAAAAGCTAATGAAAATACTGTATTTTTGGGGTTATGTTTATGGAAAGGATTATGAAGATTTGTGCAAAGGTGCATATCTTTATGTTACGCCTTCTGATCTTGAAGGTACATCTCCTGCTTTGCTTACAGCAATGGCGTTGGGAAAATGCTACTTGTAAGTGACATTCCAGAGAATCTTGAAACTATTGGCGATGCTGGCTTTTCGTTTAGACATGGAGATGTTGAGGATTTGAAAGAAAAACTTCAATTTCTGCTTGAAAATCCAAGTGAAGTCGACAAATTCCAAAAGAAAGCGATCGACCGTGTTCGGAAATATTATGATTGGAATACATCACAGAACGAAATGGAGAAAATATACTTAATCTTCTTGTCAAAACTCGGGATATCTATTAACGTTTGAAAGCTTGGAAATTCTTCTTTTAATTTAGTTGTTAACCAAGAGGTATTGAGTGGAGACTTTCAGGTTTCTTTTTACGACCAGTTTCTATCCACCTTATCATTTAGGCGGAGATGCAATTCATGTCAAATGTCTCGCGGAAGAATTGGCCAGAAAAGGTCATGAAGTACACATACTTACATAGTATTGATGCATATCGGGTTAAAGAGAAACAATTACAAGTTTCTTAAGCAAGAACCTGATCTAAAAACATTTTTGTTCATAGAATTGAATCGCCACTTAAAAGAATTGATCCTCTAATGGTTACGATCATTGGGGGGCTCTTTTTACGTTCAAAAAAAGTTTTCGGAAGTTTTAAAAGAGGTTCATCCAGATGTAGTTCACCATCACAATATTTCTCTTCTGGGTATTCAATTTTGAAAAAACAAATTCCCTACCTTTCCCTATATACGGCTCACGACTATTGGCTGATATGTTCAACTAATAATCTTCTAAGAAATAAGAGAGAAATCTGTAATAAGAAACTGTGTTATTCATGTACGCTAAACTCTAACGTTTTCCTCAGTTTTGGCGGCATTCAAAAAGTTTTAAGAAGAGCTGTTAATAACATAGATCTTTTAATTTCTCCCTGCGACTATGTTCGAACAAGAATTGCAAAGAGATAGCATGTTAAAAGCATTACTCTGCCCAATTTCGCTCCAACCCCTCCAAAAGATATATCGCCTTCGGAATTTTCGAATATTTCCTTTTCGTCGGAATGCTTGAGAAACACAAAGGAATCTTAAATCTGCTAAATCTTTTCAAAGAATTAAACACGAAATTAAAGCACATTTAGTTATAGTTGGAGGAGGAAGCCTAAGTCACTACATCCGCGATTTTATTGAGAACAACTCGCTCAATGATAAAATTTCGTTTTTAGGTTTTGTTGACAAAAGAGACTATACTCGCTATACTCAAACGCCTTGGCTTTGATTATTCCTTCAATTTGGCCCGAGAATGCACCACTGGTAGCTTTGGAAGCGCTTTCAGTTGGCACACCAATTATAGTCTCGAATAAAGGAGGGTTACCTGAAATAATTAAGTAAAATGAACTGAATCTTGGTTTTTGATAACTTCAGTCAACTCAAAGAAATCCTCTTATTTCTCTAAAAAAGCTTTTTCGCATCAGAGATAAGGCGTATTTGAGCAGAATTTTTCGCCACAGGCATATGTTAAACATTATATTGAGGCATTAAAAACACTTCCAAAATAATTAGCAATTTACTTTATGTAATATTTTTTTTAACGTATTTGTTTTAGGATTTTTGGAAGCTCCAATTTAAAAGACCTCTAATACCAATTGTTACTAGTGGAGAACTGTAAATGAGAATAGCAATACTTGCTACATCTTTTTTCGGAGGCGGACGCATCAGGGCTGAAGCATATAAGAAATTTCTTCAATCGAGAAATAATTATGTTGATATAATAACTGTTGATGAGAATCTGGCAATCTAAAGCTCACTACTTTTACCAACGTGCTCGTGCACATATAAGTGGCCGAGAACCAAGGATCATGGAGAAAATTTCTAA
>CAWIFU010000009.1:0-75004 GCA_963835475.1 Candidatus Bathyarchaeota archaeon | reverse complement strand
CTCTGCCAACTATGAAGGGTGCATCGCCCAAGAACCTAAAAACAGGAGAAATCCTATGGCACTCATACACAATGAACGGCACCGTAAGATGCGGACAAATATACAACTACATTTCACCCAACCAATACGGCGGCCTAGCTTATCTCTGGACCATTAAACTATATATTTAATGTATGACGCAATGACTGGACAATCGATATCGATATTGCCAGTGGAAACGCCGGCGCAACATTAATGTCATCACCAGACGATGGCAGTATTCTAGCCTACTACATAGACACAACAACACCAGCCGACCACTGCTAACCTGCTGGAACTCAATTCTTAACATCCAAAAAGGAACAACCGGCACAGGAGACCCAAGCAGCTGGTCATGGAAACCAACACAAGGCGGCAAACTAAATTGGACCTACGGAATACAATGGCAAGCACCAGTCGCCACTTCAATAAATGGAAACCCAATCAGCCTTAGCTTATCAAACGGTCAATCAAGCGGTAGCATAGGAATTACAGGAGACGCCATCGTAGTCGGTCAAGGTACTACAGGCAACTGGGAAAACTGGCAAATCGATGCAGCCTACAGCATAATCGACGGACACCAACTGTTCTTAGTGAACCGAACGGTATCAGAATGGGCTAAAGTAGTCACCTACACCATTGGCGAAGGCAAGTACATCGAGATGAACAACGAAGACGAAACAATAAATTGCTTCAGCGCTGACACAGGTGCACTGCTTTGGACGGCAACTTTCCCCCACAAGACCATTTGGGGATACTTTTCAGCCTATAGACCCATAAGCGCTTATGGGATGGTTTACGACAGCACCTTCGATGGACACTTTTTACGCTTTCGACGAAACCGCAGGCGGACTGGTTTGGGATTGGTCGGCAGGACCATCCGGGTACGACACTGTCTACGGATCATGGCCAGTCAAAGTTGTTGAACTGGTAGCAGACGGAAAGGTCTACCTCAACGGAGGCCACACATACAACCCACCACTATACCGCGGAGCACAAGCATACTGCCTAAACGCAACTACAGGCGAGCTAATATGGCAAGTTGACAGCTTCTGCGAATCCAACAGTCCAGTCGTGGCTGCAGCAGACGGCGTATTGTTACTGCCAAACGCCTACGACGACCCACTTTACGCTCGGTATAAGACAAAGCGCCACAACCATAGATGCCCCCTCAACTGCTGTAACATTTGGATCAAGCGTTACAATACGTGGTACAGTCACTGACCAATCCCCGGGAAGCACCTGCTTGGCATACCTGCAGCAGGCACACCAGCAATATCTGACGCAAGCATGCCTTCATGGATGAACTACCTCTACCAACAGCAACCAAAACCAACCAACGCAACTGGCGTACCAGTTACTCTAAGCGTAATTGACGCGAACGGTAACGCTAGAGAAATCGGTACAACCACGAGTAATGCTGACGGATTCTATAGCTTTAGCTGGCTTCCTGACATCGAAGGCAAATACACTGTCTACGCAAAGTTTGGCGGCACAGAATCATACTATCCCTCTCAGGCGGTTACAGCATTCACCGTAACCCAGCAGCACCAACACTCTCACCTACACAACCCCCAGCTCAATCAATGGTTGATCAATACTTTATCCCAGCTATCGCAGCTACAATATTGGCCATCGTTGTCTGCTTTGCCGTAACAATTGTTCTTCTAAGAAAACGACCATAAAATGGTCAAAATTCCTTTTTCTTTTTTTAAAATTTGAAATAAGCGGGGTCCACAAAACTCAGGCATCTTACTGGGTTTCTGTTTCTTTATTTTACGTTGATGTTAACCTTAGGAAGAGTTGTTAGATGTTTAGTTTACTGACTTATCTGTACATGAAACGACCTAACGCTAACTTTTGAAACACCTTACTGTTTGAATAGGTTTATTTCAAACTTGAATGAACCTGCAACTGAACTTTTCATGCAATGAATGTTGTATAGTGAATCATATGAAACCTGTTTCCACAAGTTTTAAAACAAGATGCAAGAGATAAGAGAAACGAAGTGAGAGAAGCCGCAGGCACAGAACGTGCTGGAACAGGCTATCGCACTGATGTGAACCACGCCAAATCGAATATCCCTTACAAACAGAGTGGTTGCGAGCAACCAACTACTTTATTTCTGTCTCATAAAAAATGGTATCGTAAATAAAACTAGCCGCGAAAGCGGTTGACTTCACTTCCAAATATGTAGCATGGGCTGAGAATGGAGGTGAAAAAATGAAAAAGAAAATTTTGGTATTCGCACTATTACTCTCACTTGTCACGACTTTAATTCCTATAGCAATCTCAACTCCTTTAACAACTTCTGCAGCCCCGACAGATGCGGGATGGATCTTAGTCACCGACGCTAGAGCATTGAAAGGATACCCTAACCTGGCCGAGTATATTTGGCAAAAGAACGCCTCCATGGCACCTAACGGACCTTACGACAAAATAGGCTTACACAGACTTGTCCAAACAGGAATTACGTCAAAGGGCGTAGTTTTCATTAATCCTGGAACATACGGCTATGGTGAATCATTAACCTCTAACCCTGCCACCGACAGCTATACTAAAACAGAGAATGAAAGTCAAGCCATATACTGGGCAAACCGAGGCTTTGACGTTTACGCTATAGACTACAGAACTCATTTTGTTCCTGCCACCCTAAACACCAGCCAACTCGGATTTATGGCGAATTGGGGCTGGGACCAGTGGATTAGCGACATAAAAGAAGCAGTCGACAAAGCAAAAGACACATCGGGAGTCAGCAGTGTTTTCATGGCTGGTCAGAGCTTCGGTGGACGAGCAACGATGAATTACGCAACAGTGTATAGTCAAGACGTTAAAGGAATAATTTTGCTCGATGGCGGAAACGCTGCTGCGAATCCAAATACAACAAATTCGTACAACTTAACAGCCGCATTAGTACAAGAAAATGCTACTGCCAATTGGGCTCTAATAGCTCCAAACCTGCCAGGCAGAACGCCAGTTGCACCGACATTCCAGGCTCTAATGCAATATGCACTCGCAAATCCATCAGCTCCAGCCGAGGCTCCACCTGGAACTCCTTTGCCCCCATCAATAAATCCAATGACAAACAGATCATGGAGTAACATCACTGAATGGAGTGCCTTTGTTCTAAGCGGAGCAACCTCCAACATCCTTGGAGGATACAGCAACGTCTCAACTGTCATTCGCACTTTAGCAGAAATGGATAGATACTGGCCAGACAGATTAAACCTTGAACAAAATGCGTTTAACGACTGGAACAATTGCCCTTACGTAAAGTATGACTTTGATGACCACTACAAATCTGTAAACGTACCGCTTATCGGTTTCACAAGTGAGCTATTTGGACTAGACCGCTATGGACTTATAGGAAACATAACTAACCCAGATGTTACGCGAATTTTCCTTAAGAGCTATGGACATATCGATGTCTTTTCGGGAACTTATTCTGCAAGAGATGTCAGCGAACCAGTTTACCAATGGATGGTCAATCACAGCCCAAGCGGATGGACCATAGTAACCAACGCTATTGCAATGAAAGCATATCCCGACCTCAAAGAATATGTTTGGCAAAAAAACGCAACAATGCCCCCTAATGGTCAATACGACAAGATCGGCTTGCATAGACTTATACAAACAGGCATAACGCCCAAGGGTGTTGTCTTCCTTACAAACTGTCCGACTTGGGGAACAGGCGAAGAACGAATCTCGAATCCCGCAACTGATAATTGGACTAAGTACGAAGATTTCAGCCAAGCAATTTACTGGTCAAACCGAGGCTTTGATGTCTACGCCATAGACTACCGCACGCACTTCGCTCCAAAGCCATTTAACGCAACTCAAGCGTCATATGCAGCTAACTGGGGCTGGGATGTATGGATCAGCGACATCAAAGAAGCTGCAGAAAAGGTTAAAGAAGTATCGGGAAGCAGCAAATTCTTCATTTCAGGTGAATGTACCGGCGGAGAAGCTGCACTAAATTATGCAACAAGATACGCAAGTGACTTGAACGGTATAATATTGCTCGATGCAAACTTTGTTGGAGTCCCAAATTACCCAATCATTGGGAGAATAAACGAAACCAACTCATACAACCTGACTCAGGCAATAAACAACATGAACACCACTGGAAACTGGACAAAAGATGATCTAGGCGCTCTCAGAGTGATAAGTAACTACGCTTTGCAAAACCCCTCGGCACCCGCACAATATCCGCCAGGAAACCCTCTTACACCGCCTATAAATCCATCGACAAACAAGACGTGGGCTAATATCACTGAATGGTACTCTTGGTTAGTCTACAATAATTTTGGAGCTGCCGGAACACCGCCCGGAATGTGGAGCAACTTAGTTGGCGGCTATGGAAATGTCAGCCAATTTGAATTTAGCCTGGCAAATACAGAATTTGTGCCTCTAAGATTGTATTTGGAAAACATGGCTATGGCAGATTGGGTTAATTGCCCCGCCTTAACATACGACTACAACGACCATTATAGCGAAATTAATGTGCCTATTCTTGCTTTTGAAGCTGGCCGATTCGTCAATGCTACGGATACTTTCCGTTTCGTAAACGGAACTTCGAGTACTGACTTCACTGGAATAGTGCTCCCCAACTACGGACACACAGACATCTTCTACGGAGCTTACTCCTCAAGAGACGTAAGCCAGCCAGCCCTCGACTGGATGATCAACCATTTGCCCGTGCACACTTTCACTTTAGGAAACACAAACATCGGAACCTATCAAGATGGGAATGATGGACAAGCTAAATCTGCCTCTTACTTTATGTGCAACTATACTGGAACACTGACAAACATTTTCGCGTACGTTGCTAGACTAGGTGAGGCGGGAGACGGTGCCGCTGCAATCTACACTGACAACGAAGGTTCTCCTGGAGCGTTAATTGCGGTGACGGATGAAGCGATTGTTGGCACAGATTTTTCCTGGGTTAGCTTCCCCTTCCTATCGCCAGTCAATGTAACTGCTGGAACCGGATATTGGCTTGCGATCTCAAGCAACAACGCCTTAAACATGAAGATTGTTGTCGGGTCGGGCGTGCGTGTGCATAACGGGGTTTCAAGTTGGTTCTCTGATCCTTTTGGCTCCGTTTGGGGCACGCATGATGCGGGGTCGATGAGTATCTACGCAAAGGGCGCTGGAAAATAGCAGAAATAGCGATGATGACCTGTTAATTTCCTCTTTCTTTTTTTGTGCTTCTAAATAATCTGAATGTTAATGGGTATTTGATAACGGGTGTTTTGCCATATTCTTATAGAGGTAGAAGATGCTGCCGCAACGCAATTCTGCAAATTGAAAGTTGCATCTTTCAAAGCTTTCTTCTATGAGACTATGCGAATTCTCCTTTTAGTGATAATCACAAGTTGTTTTTGAACGTTTTTTAGGTTTAGTCTTAATTGGGCGTGTATAAGAGAGCTGCTTTAATGTCTTCTTTCTTTAGATCGGGGTAATCATTTAGTATTTCAGCTTCTGTTGCCCCATTTGCTAAGAGGTGAACAATCAGCTGCACTGTGATGCGGGTACTCTTAATGACTGGTTTACCAACCATGACTTCAGGGTCAATCGTTATTCTATTCATCGGCCTTATTCAAATAACCTGATTTACTATCGCAACTTGTGGATATTTGTCTGCTCGTAATATATGAGCCATATGTAGTACATAGCCCCCAGAGCTCCCCATAAAACAATAAGCGTTCTCAAAGAGAACTAAAGAACACACTTGAAATACTGTTTGATCTCAGGTTTTATGTTGCCAGTTTTGCTGGTTATGGATTGCAACTTCTATACCAGAGTTTCGGTTTTCTTGTGGTTTGCCTTTTGCACTTCAAATCAAAGTTTTATGTATTTGCGGAGTTCATGAAAACTGCACATTCTGTGCATTGTTTTATTGTGCATATTTCGTCTGTAAATGGGCAGCTATGAAATATTTTTGGCAGATAATTGTTCAATGCTTTGTTCTCTACTGACTCAAAATCTAGATCAGCGTTGCTTAGAAGTTCTCGAATTTCATCCGTAGTTTTTTGGGTCATTTCAAAACACTCAAGGATTTTAGTTGAGGCTTTCGAATAGAATTCTCTTCAGAATGGTTGCGCCATGTTTCATTTTCAATTTCTTTTCGCCCAATCGTTCACGGTACTCAATTGGAACTTCGATTGTCTCAAACCCCTGTTTGCCTACTTGATGATTCAATTCTACTTCTATGTCAAAACCTTTCGATTTTATTACCCATTTCCGAAGGATGTCTGCACGCAGAACCCGCAACCCAGTTAAGGGATCCTGCAAATTTATTCCATTAAAGAAACCATGAGCAAAAGCCAATAGTTTATTTCCAAAAGTAAACCGCCCTTGGAAACCGTTTCCTTCTGCTTGTTTACTAAACCTATTTCCGCAAACCATACCTACATGCGGATTATTTTCGAGGATCTGAATCATTTCCGGCACGTTTTCGGCTGGATAAGTGAAGTCTGCATCTGTGATAACCACGTACTCTACATCCGCACCCATACACTGTACGGCTTTAGCCAATGCGTCGCCTTTACCTTTGCCATCTTGAAAAATGATTTCTGCACCGTGCTCTTTGGCGACTTCAACTGTTCTATCTTGGCTGTGTCCATCAATTAATAGAATACGCTTAGCAGTTATTTTCTCTGCAAGCTCAGTTATGGTAGCGCCTACTCCTTCTTCTTCGTTGAGTGCGGCAATGAATATGTTAGTTGGGTGGATTGGTTGATATTTTTGATTGAACATTTTTGGTTCTCCAAACTTTTAGGGAAATTCAATTTTGCGAGATAATAAGCTGTTATAAGTTGTTCAAAGGAGTAGAACATTTGAAAAATGTTTCAATCCAACGTCTGTTGTTGGGTCCAAATTGACAAATTAAATGAAGCCTTCTTTTCTCTGGTATTGTAGAGACAGCCACGACTATTAAAGGAAGTTGGTGTAGGATAGCACCAACGATGTTGCCAAACGCTCACTCGCACGCTACCCGCAGTTTGAGTGGCTTAGCTTTCTTTTAATTTAGAAGCTGTGATTTTCCATGTTTCTAATTCTTAGCGCAATGCAGTATTATTCGAAAAAGCTATCAACTTCAATGTGACTTATGGTATAGCTGATCTTTTTTGATAACAAAAATTCTTGTTGGAGTAGACGGTTCCAAAAATTCGGAAAAGGCTTTGGATAATGCTCTTGATCTCGCCGAAAAGTTTTCTGCATCCATTCTAATCCTCAATGTTTTTCAGCCCCCTCCAGAATTAGGTTACCAGGCAAACTTGGTTACCCAGTTTCCGGCAACCGGGGTTCCTCAAGAAACAATGGGTAACCAGTCGAGTTTGTCTGGTTTTATCAACGACCTTCGAAAAGTGCATGAAGAAATTCTATCCAGTGCCGCTGAGAGGGCGATTAAACTAAAACCCATGCTTAAAATCACTACTGAACTCAAAGAAGGAAACACGTCGTCCCAGATTATTGCTACTGCTGCAGAGGGCGGGTTTGATTTAATAGTTGTGGGTCATTTGGGGGATAGCGAAATCAAAGAATTCCTGCTTGGAAGCACAAGTGAAAGAGTGGTCCATCAAGCAAGATGCGCCGTGCTAATCGTTAAATGATCGAGCACTAAACGTGCTGATTTTGATTTTTAACAAAAAGAGAGAGGAAGGAAGCGGTAGTTTTAGTTTATTTTTTCTTTTTCTTAAAATAACCATTGCTTCTGTTGCTGCTGCAACTGCATTCTGCAAAACGGTTACAACAACAGCCAAAGAATGATCACCAATTATAAATTAAGAACTCAGCCAACCGACTTTAGGTTTCTCAATTCTTATAGAGGTAAGGCTCCTATGAAGTGACCGATCAGGAATCCTGCGAGGCCCGCAGTTAACCCGATTGCTGTCATTTGCAAACCACTTCTCCAAAGAGAGCCCACGGTAGTTTTTGCTTCGTAGATTCCGATGCAGAAGAGAGCAATCCCGCTGAAAATCACTGAGGCTTCAGTTCCTAAGAGAATATTTTTTCCAACGAAAAGGTAGGGTATCAGAGGGATAAAGGACCCGAATATGGTGGATGAACCAACGATGAAAGCGCTTCGGAGTGCTTCTGTCTTATCGACTGGGGCAAGGTCGAGTTCGAAGGACATCATCAAATCTAGCATGGCCTTGGGATTTTTGACGATGTGATTGGTCAAGTCTTCAAGTTCGTTGCCTTCGTAGCCCCAACGTCTAAAGATTCCCCGTACCTCTTCTCTTTCGATTTCGGGGGCATCTTTCATTTCTAGAGTTTCTCTGTTGGCTTCTTTTAGGTAGACTCGTCGCCTCGCTGCAGTTGACGTGTAAGCGACCGCTCCCATGGATATGGATTCGGCTCCTAATGCTGCGAGGGCGGCGACGAAGAAAATTCGAACATCGGTAGTTGCCGCAGTTAGCCCTAAAAGAATACCCAAAACATTTACCAGGCCATCCTGACTTCCAAGAATAAAATTAGAAAGAAGAGTGGGGCGTGAATGCCTTTCATTTTGGACTTTGGGTGGCGCATGCTTTGTTGGAACCTTGTTCTCGAATTTTTTCATATCTTGCCGCCCAGAAGTCTTTTCTATATTTCTTTTTGTTTGCCCCTTTATGATTCTTTCCTCAGCTTAGTTAAACCTAAGATTCAAAGTTGAGATTAAAATCCGTTCAGCTTCTTTTGGGGCGTCTTGCTTTATTTCGATTGGTTGGGAGAAGATGCAAAAGCCTTCTGCAAACGGGTTGCAACAACTACTAAAGACAAACCAGCAACATACTAACTTGACTAAATTTACTCTGCTTGTTGATTTTTGCAATTGCTGGACGAAGGAGGCGAGTCATGGGGTGGTTGGCCTTCTTTTTTGGCAAGAAATAGCACTTGAGAACATCGACTTTCTAAGCACCAAGTGTTTAGGCGCAATACTTTAAATAACGTCCTATTATTCTGTATTATTCGGTGTAATTACTTGAGGTGTTTGGATGGTTAAGAATGTAATCAATTTGGATGAGCGGGAAAGTCGAGTAATCAATATAGTCAAGGCAAAATATGGCCTCAAGGATAGAAGTCAAGCTTTAAGCGTGATAATTAAGCGGTATGAAGAATGTGAGCTTGAACCTCAACTTAGGCCTGAATTTGTAAAGGATATAGAAGATACTGTCAAGAAAGGGAAATTTGTTAAAGTTAAGGATTTTGCCGAAGAGTTTGGCTTAAAGTGATTTCTTGTACAGCCTTGAAGTTGAAGAAGAAGTTTCTAAGACGTTTAGAAAGCTTCTCAAGAAAGATAGAAACCAGTTAGAAGCAGTGGATAAGAAAATTCAGCAGATTCTATCAGACCCTTATCAATTTAAGCCTTTAAAACATCCGCTAGAGGGGCTTAGAAGAGTTCACATAGGATCGTTTGTTTTGATATAGCGAACAATAGAAAACCCGCCCACCGTACAAATAGTAAAGTACACCCACCATGACCAAGCTTACCTCTGATCAATCAATTATTCAACTCAATCAAGAAAATAAGTTTTGTATCTTGAACTATCTACCTGAAAAACCCAAAAATAATCAAAGAGTGTATTCAAAAATTAAATTTTAATCTTGTTCTCTTCTGTAGGCCATTGACGCTAGAAAGAGAGTTACGACTAATACAACAACGAAGAGGTATTCGAGGGTGTTAATTGCTGGCGGAATCGGCGCTGAGAAGAAGGATCCGGTTTTATCCACGAAAATAATCAGCAAGAAAAGGATAGAGCTGACGATGGCTAAGCTCGAAGCTAATCTAACTCTGGCTGTCTTGAAGATAAGGCTGATTGATGCCAGGTCCAGTGCGAGACCTACAAAAATGCTGACGATTGCAATGTAGCCGAATATCTTCAAGTCGGATTGCGGGCGGGTCTCAAAACCCAGGGGAGTCAAGAGGATAATTATCAAGACGTTGACAATCATTACTATGGCAAGCATTATTACGTTTCTGTTTAGAACCATTTTTTCTACCCGACTTCCAGGTTTACCTATCTTTCAGTTTAGAGTGGCTCCATATATAGAATTTGCTTATTCGCAGGAAACCGCGTATTCTCAGCTTATTATTCTTGATATAGTCTGAGAAGTGGAGCACGCCTTATGTTTTCCTTGTTTACTAGGTGTTTGGGGGATGGAGTTGGAGGAAATGCAAGTAGTCAATTCTGTTTCCAAGTCATGTGCTAGTTGTGGTCTTTGTAATCTTTCCTATTTGGTTTGTGATTTCAACAAACACGTGGTTTCTTGGGGAACATGTTCTCATTGGGTGGCGAATCGAGATAACGTGTAGGTGCGGAACCATTCAGGGCGGTCTCAATACCTATTTTAAAATATAATAGAGGGAGACGTCAGTGCAATAATTTTGGGGATCTGCAGTTTATGGAGAGGGTGTTTGTGCGTGTTTTTCTGAATGCAGTTTTCTGCTGATGCCCGGTTACTTTTTGGTAGTTACAGATTACTATGTCTACGGTTTCTTTTGGTACGCCCTTTTTTCAAAGACTTTAATTATTCTTTGAACCATTTTTTTGTTTTTAGGAGTTACTCCTTCCAAAACGAAACTTGAACAATCGGCATACATTCGATAAGTACTAATACTTCCATTCCTTAGAAACATGTAGGCGAATTTTATGGGGTTTTTCCTAAACGATTATCTTGTTGCCAATGGAATAAGCCTGAGAAAACGAGTATCCGACCTTTTTGATGAATTAGAAAAGAACAATGAATTAGCAAAAGTTTTCATACAAAACCCAACTCTTGTTTTGCAGTCCAAAGTTTTGCCTGAATTCGAAGGAATCGAAGAAAATTCAATTAATGCCGCAAATCAGCTTCTATTTTCTGTTTTAAGCAACGACAAATTCTTGAAATGGACCCAAGACTACGGGACTAAACTGATTGATCACTATAATAAAACAGGAAAAGTTCCTGACAAAAAGAAAATATTGCGAGCCTTCGCAAAAGGAATTATCGAATATGGCGACCCAAAAATGCTCAGCGACGTTCTTGAAATGCCCCAAGAACTAATTGAATCAACGTCAGGGCTCGTAGATCGCTGGTGGTTTTACTATCATATTATAGCGTTCATTGAATTCTTCTACATTTTCATATACGATTATATCATTGTCGGGCCAGACAGAATCAGCCTATTGGACGAAAACCAGAAAATCGTAACAATTTCTCCTAAAGAACTCAGATCTTTAGCAGAGCAAATGGTGACCCACGCCAAAGAAATGCGTACACAAGCAGAAGAGAACAATCTTGAAAAATGACTCCCAAACAACAACCCAAACTTGCATGAGCCGTAAAGAAGGGGTGTTTCGGGGTCCCAGAACGTTAGCAATAATGCCTACTTTTCGGTGTGTCGCTAACTGCGCATCTTGCGGAACTCTCAGTAACCCTCTTGATGAAACCCAGCTTTCTCTTCAATCGATTATAAAATGCGTTCAAGAAGCTAAGCGCACTAATTTTGCTAACATTGTTTTTACGGGTGGAGAAGCCACATTGTGCTGGGAAAAACTTCTGAAAGCAATCAAAGAAACCAAAAGGCTAGGCATGATGACTCGGCTAGTTTCAAACGCTCACTGGGCAACAACAACTACCACAGCTTTAAACAAAATTCGAACTTTAAAAAAGGCAGGTTTAGACGAAATAAACTTCAGTACAGGCGACGAACACGCCAAATACATTCCAATACTAAATGTAATAAATGCAATCGTCGCATCCATTTCAAATCAATTCAAACCAGCAGTAATGATTGAAGATAGAACTGCAAGAAGAATTACAAAGAAAAGAATCTTAAACAACCCAGAAATCCAAAAATTAATTTTAGCTGACAAAAATTGCCTGACAATTACCGAAAGTCCCTGGATGCCACTTGACCCCTTCAAAATAGAAAAATATCAAAACTTCAAACTTGCTAACCAAGATAATTTAGACTCCTTCACAAGCTGCGATACTGTTCTGCAATCACTCACTCTACTTTCAGATGGGAACATTTCTACATGCTGTGGATTCGGGGCCAGATTAATCCCTGAGCTTATCGTTTCGAACATAGAAAACCCAGAATTCTTGATGACAGCAATTGAAAATACTGAAAATGACTTCATGAAAATATGGCTCCATTACGAAGGTCCGCTGAAAATATTGGCTTGGGCAGCTAAGAAAAACCCGAACATAAAATGGGAAGACATGTATGCTCACTGCTGTCAAGCTTGCATAAGAATATACAAAGATCCAGCTGTAATGCAAGTAATTAAAGAGAATTATCGAGAAAAAATTGGTGAAATCTTAAGTAGTGCTTGGATGGAAGAAGTCTTCATTCCAATGCGCTTCAAAAACCAAAGAGAGGCAGCTCAGAACAAAAAGAAACAAAATTTATCAGTTCTATATGACGCCTAATTGATGGCATCTTTTTTTATAGATAGATTGGTTGAGCATAGGTAGGCAGTGTTACTCTTTGTCCCAACATTTCTGCAAACGAGTTGGGTTCCATTGTGTGGATTGGGATGATTTTTAGAGGGGCTATTTTTTCTATGAGTTCGTAGAGTTCACTTTTTGAAGCGTGCCCTGACACGTGTCTTCGGACAAAAATCTTTTCTTTACTCTTCATTTCGTAGTCGTAAGCGATGCCAAAGAAGTCGAGCCAATGTACCATTTTTGATTCATCGATCTCCATTTCCTCGCTGAAGGGCTCAGTTGAGGCGGAAATATACCTTGTCTTGTGGCTGTTGCCGTGCGGGATTAAGTCGAAGAGTTCGTTTGCATCCCAATACGAGAACATCAAAACATATTCTGTGGGGCTTTGTCTAATTTGGAATGCTCTAATGGCGTTGTCTAGATGATGAGTCGCAAGCGAATAGAGTTCTTGGTAATCATATGGTTCTCCGTCGCTTGTTGGTGGCAAGGGGTTTTTGGGGTTATCTACTTTGCCGCCCACTCCAAGCCTTTCTGCAACTCGCACGATGTTGCGGTCATCTTGAGCGATGTTTCTTCCGTGGTAGTGTAGGTAGCCCATTTTGTACTTTTCGTAATCTGTTTTTGAGTAGAGGAGGTCGCCTTCCCGTTTCAAGTAAACCTTTAGGTTCGCCATTGATCGTGGGTCTGCGTATTCATCGGGAAAACTGTGATGCATTTCGTAAAGGAGATATGCTAACTTGGGAGTGATTACCAGTGTGCGGTCATTATCTTTTGTCGCTTGGTAAACGGTGTTGAAGCGTGTTAGGTCCTTCCATCCAAAGTTTATGAGAACTAACCCTTCAGAGCGCCCAATGTCAGCGTTGATGTTTTTCTCCACGTCTTCCTCAGTTATGACATCGTCTGAATCAATTCTAGTTCCTTCGGTAATCAAAACATCAATCGGACCATCAATAGAGCGCACATAATCATCGATCGAAACCTCACCTGCACCATGGAACCTCACATCTCCAGTGTAGAGGATGCGTTTGCCATCTGGAAGAGTAAGCAAAATTGAGCAGGCGCCTGGCACTGAATGCCCAACTGGAATTAACTTGTATTTAATGCCCTTTATTTGCCCTTCAGAAGCCGTGCTAAATGTCCTATACTGAGGCGCAATGTCATAGGTGAATTTGAATTTAGTTTTGGGGTCTTCAATAACGGGGTGTTCCTCTTCCTTTTCTTCACTGCAAGCACATTCTCCGGGGCACAGTGTCTTAAAGAGGGGCGGTTTTTGTTTAATAATTACTTTTTTGGCGATTTTGTAATATTGGTCGTCCACGCCTGAAACCGAAACGTCAGTCATGGCTTTTGCTAAGACTTTGGTTTTTTCAGTGCAGTAAACGGCGATACTTGGGTCAAGGAAGCTGACATCTTGGATATGGTCGAAATGTGCGTGTGACACAAATACGCCGTCGACTGCTGGATGCTCAGGGTTAAAGGGGCAGACATCTGTGGTTTTCCAATAATCCACCGCCTCATCCAAAGGAACTTTTTTCTTAACCTCTTCGTTCTCAAACAGAACCGTCATATCAACAAGATGTGGAGTGTAGATGCCGTCGATTTTAGGCAGAATTCCTAGGCAAAGCATATCTCGTAGGGCATTCTTGGAGCGGGCTACAAGAAACTCGGAAAAGTATTTGCTGTATTCGCCCATTTTACGGCCGAAATCCAAAAGAACTGAACCATCCTCGGTCTGGAGGAGGATTTTGTTGCCGCCGATTTCGTTTACTCCGCCATAGAAAGTGAGTCTAGCAGTCATGACATATCTAGGATGTCCATTATACGGTAACTTGTTTTAATAACTTGCTAATTTTTCCCCAAATCCTTTTCTGTCCAACAAGAATTAGAAAATTAGGTCTTGACTCTTTTTGCTATTCCGAGCTTCTCCATCCCTAACTATGCATAGTAACGCGATTAATTTTTATGTGTAGATGTTGTAGTGGTTGGTTTAACTTTGGTGTTCCATTTGGCATTTAAGCGAATCTTGCTTGTCAAGCCTTCGGGAAGAAAAGGCTTGAGTTTTTCTTTCGATATGATACCAACAGGTTTAGAGTATATTGCTGCCTACGTCAAAGACGCTGTTGATCAAGTTAACATAGTTGACATGGAACTGGATAAAAGAAAATTCCAAGACATTATCAACGCCTGCAACCCAGACCTCATCGGCATCACATTGTCTGCAACTGAACATAACCAAGGTCTACGCCTAGCAAAGATTGCTAAACAGAACAATATACTCACTGTCGTAGGGGGATATCATCCGACAAGTGTTCCTGACATAATGCTTTCTCATCCCCAAATCGACATGGTTATTCGAGGAGAAGGCGAGGCCACTATGAAAGAACTTGCGGAAACAGGCACTTTTGAGAGTATTGCAGGAATCTCCTACAAGAAGAACGGAAAAATAATCCACAATCAGCAAAGACCCCAAATTGAAAATCTGGACTCAATTCCTTTTCCAGCTCGATATTTGAGGCAATACCCCTACAAAAGCCAAGACCGCATAACAGATTGCGACGTTATAACAATGTCCAGGGGCTGCAACGGACTTTGCAGTTTCTGCTGCGAACCAAGCATGAGCCAAGGCTGCCTAAGAACTAGATCACCAGAAAACGTCCTAAACGAAATCATAGAAATGTCGGAATATCACAAAAGAAAACCCGTAAACGTAATGTTTGCCGATCCAAACTTTATAGGCAACCCAAAACAAGTCGATCGTCTTTGCGACTTATTGATGGAACACGATCTAAATATGGAATTCTGCGCCCTAGTTAGAGCAGACGCCATGGCAACACACCCTCAACTCGTGAAGAAAATGTGCCAAGTAGGCATACGCAGGTTTGAAATGGGCATTGAAAGCCCAAACGTCAAAGACCTAAAGTCAACAAAGAAAGGGGTCACCAACCGGGTTCATGGTGAAGCAGTTAGGAACATACGTGAAAACGGCGGTAGAGCAGGAGGTACGTTTGTTATAGGATTGCCTGATCAAACCGAAGAAGAAATCAAAACCTTTCCTACCTATGCAAAAGAAATTGGCTTGACAGGAGCCGCTTTTGGCATCGCAACGCCATTTCCCGGTACAGATTTCTATAAAGAGATAGATGACCAAAGCCTAATCTTTGAAACTAACTGGGACAACTTTGATGAAATGCACTCCGTGTACACGACCAAGTATATGACAAAAGAGAAAATTGAAGAAATGGCCACTTACTGTATGGCTAAATTCTGGAACATGGATACATTCATTGACCACGAAAAGATCTCTCAAACACGAACCAGACAAAAAAAGCCAATAGTAGATTTTGTTAACGAACGAATAACGAATCTCGGCTTCATGGCCAATAATGGAACAGAATTACAAAAAGACAACTTTGAAAAACACATAAAAATATTTCTTGAGGCTTACGTAGACACTCGAGTAGAAGCATATACCCGAAAAGTGGGCGTTCATGATGTCTTAGAAATGACTCGGTTCCTCAAAATACTGGGGCCACAAAAAATTCAATGTACACTAAGCTTAGATGACACCGATGCTAGCTTCATATTCAAAACGACTAAATCAACTGTTGAGTACATACGCATTATAAGGGGAAGACAAGCTGACGCTACCATATCTCTTGATGTAGATTTGAAGTGGTTAAGTGAACCCGACAATTCACGTATTATTGAGAGAGTTGCTTTTGTGTTCTCACGTAACTTAACTGTCAAAAAACTTTGGAACACGTTTAGGCTTTTTGCTGCAGTTGGCACAAGTGCTTTGGCATGGAATCTACAGAAGTTGAAATCTCCAAAATCCTAAAAATACGGTCAATAGGGAGTATAATATTAAGAAGAAGGGACGCTTGGTTTCTTTATTTTTAGGTTATATTTGATTTTGGTGAGGCATTTACAGGTAGATTTGAGCGACTTGAGAAGAAGATGATCTTGTTACCGCTCGATTTCGTTGGCTTCACCGTAGCATGTAAGCTTAGCAATCAAGGTTGTTCCGCTATGCCTCTTATGCGGCGTTCTTCTTTCAAAATAGTCAATCTCCCTTCAATTTTTCTAAGCTTATTTTCGTTTTCAGTTTCCAATTCCGTGATTTCATAGTTCACTTTATCCTGATAAAAAAAAGCAGTATGGTCTTCGCAAAGAAAAAGCTTGCAAAGCAAGCCTTTCCGCTCATATTTGAAAACGCACCCCTTATCAACACGGGTAATCTTGTAAACATCAACTTGAAATTTGGCTTCTTTGCAACAATCCTCAGAATGCCTATCACACTTCATCGCTTGCTCGTCTCCTTTACCGTGTTTTCAGCTATCTATAATATCTCAGATGCTGCCATTCTCGAAATATTTCGTCAAAAATAACATTGCACCCAAAGTCAAACTCAAATAATGAATATTAATTTTCAAAAAAACACCTAAAGCCCAATAGTTCTATTTTTTTTGGCAAGAGGTTATGTTACAAACCCGAGGTACTCTTCAGCGAAAAAATTAAACTAACACCACCGATAAATACAGCTTTCATAATAATGGATTATAAATGCACGTTCTTAAACGAAATAAGACGGTATGTTTTATTTTTGTATTAATAGTTATCATACTGGCTGTTTCAATTGTTTATTTAGTTCAGAACATTTACAAACCTTCGCCTAATCCAACCTCTTCTCCAACCCCAACACAATCTCAATCAGCCTCTCCACATCCAACCAAAAGCTCATCAACTCCTACCATTAATCCAACCTCGCCTCCAACTTCTACCTCTTCCTCCACTTCACAAATAACACCAACACCATTTCTTCTTCATGGTGAAGTTAGTCAATATTACAACCAAAGCTTAACCCCCATCAGTTTTTACCTTGCTTATCTTAATGCCCATCCTGACGTTGCCATTGCAGGGACACAATTCTTAGACAAAGCTACATACCGATTAGCAATTACTGGACTTGTGAATAACCCAGTAAGTTATAGTTATGATGAGGTAGTAGACCACTTTAATTCAAGCCTAGAAGTGGCTACTCTATCCTGTGTTGAAGGCTGGAGCGTAACCATGTTGTGGCAAGGTATCCCCATAAAAGACATACTTCAGCAATCAGGTGTTAGTCCAAATGCAACAACGCTAATTTTCGTGGCATCCGACGGTTACTCAACATCACTGCCTTTAAGCTATGTAGAACAAAATAATATCACAATCGCCTACAAAATGAATAACATTACCCTTACTGCACAAACGGGATGGCCCTTCTTTCTTGTGGCGAAAGATCAGTATGGATACAAATGGATAGAATGGTTAACAGAAATCAACGTGTCAAACGATTCAAACTATCTTGGATACTGGGAAAGCCGAGGGTACCCCAACAACGCAATAGTTCCAGATCCCAAAAACAACACACAAATGCCAATCAATGCCCCGCTCATCCTTTCAGTTGTCGCCATTTCACTTGTCTGCGTAGCTATTGGGTCAGCAATTTTAGCCTATCAGCTCAAAGCAAAGAAAAAACAAAAAATAAACTCTTCTGAATTGAATTTGAGATGTTCGGATTTTCGTGTTTAGAAATTGTTCTGATTTGTCGAACAGCATGTATGGATATTCATAAATGAATAACGTTTATTAATATTTAATACAGAAATTGGTTGGGCAGATCAAGAATATGAATGATAAATTACGAGAAAGCTTACAATACCTAAAACAATGCGGCACCATAGAAAATGAAACTTTCAAACTATACGAAATGCTATCAAAAAAAGTCAACCAGCCAGAAAGCAGCTCCATTTTAGGAATCGCTTACAACTGTCAAAAAAACGCAAAAATTATTCAAGGAATACTGGATTGCTTTGACCAAGCAGAACTAGAAAACAAAAATGCTAGAAAAGAATTGTCGGAGTTAACTGACGAGATTATTACACTCGAAAATAGAATCAACAAAATAAACAACTTGGAATATCTGGTTTCGGTAGAAATATTGAAAGAGTCATTGAATCTAGAAGCCCTGCTCATAAAGATCTACACAAACTATCTCGAGTCTAACTCAGCTAAATTCATCGTTGACGAATTATCAAAAACTGGAACAGTTAACCTGGCCAGTTTCAAGAAGATATTTGAATACCTCATCGAAGAAAAGGGACGTAACAAAGAACTCATCATCGAAAGCATGTATGTTCTTGAGGCAAAAGAAACCGAAATTCGAAGGCAAATAACTCCGCTGATTAAGTATCAAAATCCGGACTCTTGGATTCGTGAATCAACAATCCATTCCTTTTCAACCATACCTGTAGCATCTAGCACGCAACCATAGACCTCGTCGTATAAAACTGAATATTTTCTTCTAACAAAACCATTTTTTTATTATAGCCAATAATTATCCCTTTTAATGTTTTAAATCGATGCCCCCATTTTGTTTCTCCACTATCGAGATGCAGTAAAACTTAACGAGGATAGTGAACTGAATATAACGTCAAAATTATTGCAGAATAAAAAACAAAAAACATTAATTTTGGAATTCTATTGAACGATGCATCACTAAATTAATCAAAAACCAGCTAATTGTCACATAATTTAACGTTTGTTTGTTTTACCTCTGTTTTTTTGTCGTATGTGCCCACTTTCCAATTCACTTTATAAAGCAAACTTGCGGATACAATGGGCAAGAGCACCTTTTCTTTGGAGAGGGTGCTCCATAAATCTTAAGGAGAATAAAAAAAATGCAACCAACAAAAAATAAACAAATATTGGCAACTATTATCGCTATAATATTAGTAACCTCAATGGCTACCATGTTAATACCTCAATCAAACGTTACGGCTGAAGTAATTAACGGAGTTAATTACAATCAAGCCACTGCAGATGCAATCCATGCAGGCATGCACTGGGATCTTAACGCAAACGCATCTACCATTAGGCTGACAATGTGGAACAGGTACCACGATGCAGTTCCAACATGGGTTTTTAGTACAATTACTCCAAACCCAGTGGGACAGGGCCAAGAATTCACGATGATCATATTCAACCCACAGGTTCCATACCAAGCACAAGACACAAACAGCATTCGATACAAATACCACGTAGTAGTAACCAAACCTGACGGAACAACAGAGACCCTTCCAACATTGACCTCTGACTCTACAGGTACAACCTACACCAAATACACACCTCTTCAAATAGGCAACTACTCGATGATGGTGGTATATGAGCAGTTGTACTGGAGTTTCAGCACAGCAGGCGCAGGTCAAGACTACTATGGAGTAACCTTCCTATCCAGCAACCGCACATACACAGTACAGGTACAGCAAGATCCTATCGCCGCTTCCGCAATAACCTACTATCCTCTTCCAACCGAATACTGGACTAGACCCATAGAAGGTCAAGATAACACTTGGGGCGCAGTTTCCTCAAACTGGCTCAACAGTGCAGCTGACCGTGACTACGGCAGTGGTAACAACAGAGTCCAGACACAAGGAGTTGCACCAAACAGTGGACATATTCTATGGACTAAACCAACAGAGGACGGCGGTGTAGTAGGCGGAAACGGATTTGACCGAAATGGACAAGTCTTCAATGCAGGTCACCAATACCAAACCAGAATGCAAGATACAACCATTATTATGTACGGCAGAGTCTACTACCAAGAACCAATAACATGGTCTGGAACTGGCGGCGCATGGGTATGCGTTGACCTAAAGACAGGTAAAGAAGTCTGGCGCAACCAAACCATGAGTGCACAACCGTCATTCGGCTGGTATGTTGACTATGACGACATGAATCAACACGGAATCATCAACCCAGGATACATATTCTCAAGCAACTTTGGCACAGCAATCCACCCACGCTACGGAACTACACCAACAACCCTTAACATCACAGCAGTACCATCGGGCACCCAAGTTGCAGGTCCAAACGGAGAACAATATCGTTACATAATACGCAACGACGGCACGTCAGCAAGTCCAAAATGGAGACTGTACGAATGGAACTCTTCAAGAGTGTTCGCATACCAAACCAGTGGAACATTCAACGCAAGCCTTGAAAGCTTAATCCAAGTACCATCCACAGCACCCAACCAACCCTTCCTACCAACATGGGACTTCAACGTAACATTATCTACCACAATGCCATCTAACTGGAGCCCAACCATCAGAGCAGTAGTAAAAGATGACTACGTCCTATGCACCAACGGAACCGTACCGACAGCAGGCACAAGCTCACTATACTACCATAACCAAGACGTTTCAACATTCTTCGCAATCAACTTGAACCCATCAAGAGGCGCAATAGGAACAATAATGTGGACAAAGAACATCGACATGACCTACATCAACAGCAACAACGAAATCGTACAGAAACTATACATCCGCTCAGCCGAAGGCGTCTTTGTAATGCAGGAAATGCCATCACTCACATGGGACGCATATAGTTGCATCACTGGCGAACTAATGTGGCAGAGCGCACCACAAGCAGACATTAACCCATTCGGCTACTACAGCTGGGTCAGCCTCATGAACGTTTATGGCTCATCCATCTACCAAAACACCTTAATCGTCACAGGCTACACAGGACACGTCATCTGTTATAACCTAACGACCGGACAAGTAATTTGGGACCAATCAGCACTTACACACGCAGAAATTTTCAAGTACTACACAGTCTTCCACGGCTTAACAGCAGACGGCAAAGTCTTCATCGGAACCCATGAACACTCAGCAGATACACCGCTACTTAAAGGAGCCCAAGTTAGAGTCTTCAACCTAACAACAGGCGACGTAGTCTGGCAAATGGACGGTTGGGCAAACCCAAGCACTTTTGCATTAGGCGATGGAGTTCTAACCTACTGGAACAACTACGACCACCAAGTCTACGCAGTCGGCCAAGGACCAAGCAGCACAACAGTTTCAATCGCTGACGATGTTGTCCAATCAGGCAACTCAGTGATGATAACCGGAAATGTAATAGACAACTCACCGGGCACGACACAATCTGTCAATGGAATGCGATTCCCCAACGGCGTCCCCGCAGTATCTGATGCAAGCCAAAGTGCATGGATGGAATATGTCTACATGGAGAAACCACGGCCAACCAACGTAACCGGTGTAACAGTCAACATTAGCGTTCAAGATGCAAACGGCAACACAAGAGACATCGGAACAACCCAAGCAAACGCAGACGGATTCTACAGCTTTAACTGGAAACCAGACATCGACGGCAAATACACAGTCACTGCAACCTTCGCAGGCAGCAACTCATACTATGCATCACACGCAACCACAGCATTCAACGTTGACCCCGCAGCACCAACACCAACACCATCACCAGTAGCTGAAAAATCAATCGCTGACCAATACTTCATCCCTGCAATCGCTGGTCTATTCGTAGCAATCATAGTAGTCGGAGCAGCAATGGCGCTCTTACTGCTAAGAAAGCGACCATAAGAAAACATAAAAACCAAACAATCTTTCCCCTTTTTTAGTCTATAATCGCATTGGAGAAGAACTGGGCTGAGTAGGCTCCGGAAAATTTCACTATTTAGTAGCTATAGGTTTGAGCATTTGCATTTGCTCTTTTCCTCCAAAACTCCGGAGTCTCAGCAAACCTTTGACTTCTCTAATGACAATTTTTTAATCAAAACCAATGAGCCAAGTGCGAAGAATTAACTTGAATTCTTGTCCGTAAGCCAGCCTAGAGTAAAAAGGACATTTGACGACTTAACTGAAAAGGTAATTCGGCTAACTTTTCATTATTGAAGTTGCTCAAGTTAACAATCCGCTTTCATTTATCACTGAAGAGAAGTTAAGTTACAAAAACTTTTGCGATTTTTTTGTATCGATAACCTAGCGCTGATATTATTTGCTTTTGTCGTCAATCCCTACTTTCCAATTAGTGTTATAAATTATGAACAAACGCAGTCAAAAGATTGAACAAAACAATCTTTTTATAAGTTTGTTTTTTGTTCAAACACATTCAAAGGAAGGAAAAAAATGCAAAATACAAAAAATAAAACTCTCTGTACTTTAATCGCTTTGATTCTACTCTCTTCAACGGCTATTTCCGCGTTCGCAATATCCACAATCGATGCACAAGGAGCACTTAAGACCTACGCCTTTGTTGGCGCTACGCCAAATCCAGTCGGTATAGGTCAACAGACGGTTATTCGTTTGGGCATTACCGATCAACTAGCCGCTCCACGTTATGGCTGGGACGGACTTAAAGTAACCATTACCCATCCAGACGGAACAAGTGAAACGCTCGGTCCATTCCGAACAGACGCAACGGGTGGAACATACGCACTTTACACTCCAACAATCGTCGGAAACTATACTCTACAATCATTCTTCCCACAACAAACAAACCCCGCAGCAATTAACTCAAACGGACTCGTCATTCCAACCGGAACAGTTATGCTTGCAAGTTCAAGCGAAGTAGTAAACCTTATAGTCCAACAGGAACCAATTCCAACATACCAGAACCAACCATTACCTACAGAATACTGGCTACGTCCCTATAAACGATCAATTCCAAAGTTGGCAATCAATCGGAGGCAACTGGTTACCAGCATCCAACACCGCAGGAACCTACAATCGCATCGCCTACGGCAACGACTTTGCTCCAAAGGCACCCCACATTCTCTGGAGCAAACCTATAACTGCAGGCGGTCTAATCGGAGGCGCTCAAAGCTCTATTCTCGGAAACATCACTAACGATCGAGTAACAATTGGAGATGCATACCAAGGCAAATTCTTAGGTTCACTCATAATGTTAGGAAACCTCTACTACGACGAATATCCAAGCACCTCCAAAATACACCAAATCACCGCAGTGAACCTACACACCGGCCAAACCCTCTGGTCAAAAACACTACTAAACAACTTGACCCTTACACGTGGACAATTGATGGAATGGAACTCAATCAACCTAGTCGGCACCTATCCATACTTATGGGCAACAGCGAACGCAGCAACTTTACCGCTCCTCGGATTACCCTCAACCGCTGGAACAACCTGGTGCGCATTTGACCCAACAACAGGTAGCTTCGTATATGCAATATATGGCGTACCCTCTGGAAGCACAGCGTTCGGCGAAAACGGCGAAATCCTCATCTACACACTAAACCAAGCAAGAGGCTACATGACCCTATGGAACTCCACCAACATACCCTTGCTATACAATACCGCGGAAGTTGGCTCGACTGACATAGAACAGTGGGTCCCTGAAGCAAAGATCGTTAACGGAACAGGTCTCGCTGGAACAACCCTCAACGGACAACCCGCTAGCTACCCCTTGACACCAACAGGCTATGCAGGATACATATGGAACGTAACAATACCCACAAACTTACCGGGCGCAGTCCTGTCGGTTCTTGATGACCGAATCGTCGGCGGAAACTTCTCTTCTGCAGGAGTTAACCTCTGGGCAGTAAGCACAGCAACAAACACCCTCGGTCAATTACTGTTTAACACTGCTTGGGCACCGCCAGCAGACTGGACAGCAGGCAACGTAACCATTGCGTGGCAAGCAACCAGTGACAAATCCAAAAATGGCGTCCTCATCTTAGGCGAAAAAGAAACGCGACAAGACTATGCTTTCAGCGTTGAAACAGGAAAATACCTCTGGGTAAGTCAACCACACGACTATCTGGACTTCTACACCATGGGCTTAGCCGGCACATCTGCACGTTCTGTTAACCAAATCTACGACGGCAAATTCTACACCGCAGGCTACTCAGGCATCCTGTACTGCTACGACACCCAAACAGGTGAACTCTTATGGAGCTACACTGCAAACAACCCCGATGCTGCAGGTTCAGCATTTTCACAATGGCCACTCTACCCCATGTTCATAGCAGGCGGCATGATCTACGTAATCCACACCGAACACTCAGGCTACGAACAATCCTTACCCCCAGGAGCACCAATGATCGCCCTCAACGCAACCACTGGCCAAGTTATCTGGAGAGCCGACGGATTACTACGCGGAACCCACTGGGGAGGATACCCCATAATCGGCGACAGCATAATAGCAGCCATGAACACCTACGACCAACAGATCTACGCAATCGGCAAAGGCCCAAGCTCCATCACTGTCGACGCACCGATGTCAGGCGTTACAGTTGCAGATAGCATAGTCATAAGAGGCACCGTAACTGATGCTTCACCAGGCACCCAACAAACCAACGTACAGCTACGATTCCCAACTGGCGTACCCGCAGTATCAGACGATAACATGACCGAATGGATGAGCTACGTTTACGAGCAGTTCGCCAAGCCAACAAACGTCCAAGGTGTTAACGTCGAAATAAGCGTAATTGACACTAACGGAAACCTAAGAACAATCGGAACTACCACAAGCGATGCAAGCGGCACCTACAGCCTACAATGGAAACCAGACATCGCAGGAAAATACACAGTCATCGCAACCTTCGTAGGCACAAACTCATACTACGGCGCCTCTGCACAAACAGCATTCGTAGCAGACGAAGCGGCTACCGCTACACCGAACGCAACAACCGAACCAGTTTCTACGACAGACCAATACTTTGTTCCTGCAGTTGCAGCTATTCTAGTCGTTATCGTGTTAGTCGGAGCAGTTCTGGCACTTTTGTTGCTTAGAAAGCGACCATAAGAAGCCTAAGACCAAACATCATTTCCCTTTTTTTATTTGTTTGCAGAATTTTGTGAAGAAAACTTAATTTTGTTCTGGGTATCCATCATTTTAGTTTTTGCCCATTTGTCTCAAATGGTGCATTAGTATAGCTATTTGTAACAAGAATGTCACAATATTTAATAGTTTTCAAGATCTATAGACGGATAATTAAAGAGCGAGAAAAAGATGGAGTCCACAAATTCAAACCTTCAAAATAAGGCGAAGTGCCCGGACTGCGATTTCGAACTAAACGTTCCCTTCGACGTAGAAAAGGGGGAGTTACTGAGCTGTCCTGGTTGTGGACTTGAACTCGAAGTGAAAAAAGTAAGTATTGGAGGTGGATGCGTAGATCTTCAAGAATTAACTATTGAAGGTGAAGATTGGGGCGAATGAGCGTTCCCAAACCTTATTTTTTTTAAACTTTCTAATTTAATTCACTAAATGGGCCTTGCCCTTGTCGAAAACGTATGCGAATTCTGCGTATATTCTGAGGTAATAAGCCCAATACCCCTTCCATTTACCATATTTTTCGGCTATCTGGCATACCTCTTCATTTGTGATTTGTTCTTCTTCTTTTTCCATAAATTCTTGCAACGTCAAAAGCCAATTGGGGCTCTATATTCGATAATTCCTCCATTCTTCCGAGTCCGCGTATCATGATAAAATTGGCTGACCAAACCCCAATGCCCTTGATGTCAGTTAACCAGTCATGTACCTTTTCATAGGGTGCTGTTCTAAGCCACTGCTCATTGACTTTACAGAAAGCCTCTGCTACACCTAATATGTAGTCTGACTTTTTCTTATTTGGCACCAACTCAGGCAACTCAGCGGATGCAGTCCATTATATCAGACGGCTCAGGAAATGAAAGATATTCGATACCAGATTCGACTTTAATTTGTCCACCGACTTTTTGGACAACGTTTTCTTTCATCCTGTGAGCCATTTTCATGGGTATTCTTTGCGCAAGAATTGCCCAACATGCAATCTCAAAGGGAGTTAGAAACTTTACTTGTTTGTGGCCATAGAACTGTTTGATTGCAGGTTGTATGCAGCTCATCTTTCTTGGCTATTTCATAGAATTCTTTTAGGTTGTCGTTGAGGCTTAGAAAGAAGTTTATTCGGTCTGCAATCAACTCGTGGACTTCCTCTGTGAACTTTGACTCTGAGAATGCCGTAAATGCTAACTTTGGGTCTTCAACGGTTCCACTATCGGCTACTTTAAAGGCTATTGTTTTGCCTTTTACTTGGACAGCTTTTGTTAGGACGCCAGTTGTAACGACTTGTTCGTCTTTCATTGGACTAAAATCGGATAGGAATTCGAGAGATTTGGAAAAATTAAACGGTGCAACAGGTTTCAGGATACCCTCAAATGAATAAAGACTCAAAAAGAACACCTAAACTCATTGTATCGGATCCGCTATTTTAAAGAATCGTTAGTCTGATAATTCAAGGTTAAACGTTTTTTCCGTTCATCCACTTGACTCCGGTAGCTTCAGCTAAATCTTTTTTCAGCGCTACGAGGTCGTCCAGCCCCAGCTTCTTGATATCATCCTTCCCAACGATTCTCAAAAAATTCCCGACTTCCAGATTTGATACATTAATGAAGTTTGTCAGCTTACGAATCCCCTCCTCAACGTCGAGTCGTTGAACTAAAACCGGATCATTCGTAGTTACTCCAGTCGGGCAACGCCCTGTATGGCAGACTCTGTATTGTTGACAGTTTATAGCTATCAAAGCTGAAGTGCCAATATAAACCGCATCTGCACCAAGAGCAATACATTTTGCAAAGTCCGCGGAGGTTCTCAATCCACCCCCAGCTATCAAACTTACTCTATTCCTAACGCCAAGTTTCTTCAAATGTCTATCTGCTCGCGATAGAGCTACCACAATCGGAATCCCAAAATTCTCCCTCACAAAAAACTCAGTTGCCCCGGTTCCAGCGCCGAACCCATCGAGCGCAATGAAGTCTACACCGCTGTTTGCTATAACTTCAACATCTTTCTCGACATTTCCGCAGCCTATCTTTGCTCCTATGGGAACTCCGCCAGTTAACTCCCGCAACCAAACTATTTTTTCTCGAAGCTCGTCTTCATTTTTTATGTCAGGATGATGAGCTGGAGAAAGTGCGTCCTCCCCCTCTTTTAGGCCCATTGATTTTGCAACTTCCAGAGGCACTTTTTCTGCAGGTAAAAGACTCTCCCACCCTGGATACGCTCCTTGACCAAACCTGATTTCGACAGCCGCACTTTTCTTCAGAATCTCTTCAGATACTCCAAACCTCCCAGCAGAGTACTGTACAATAAGATTTTTTGCGGCAATATCGATCTCCTCGGGCAGAACAAAATCTTCCCCCGCGTTCAATCCAAGATCTAACTTCGAAGCAACCTTTGCCAGAACCATCCTCACATTTCTGGATACTGCACCATAGCTCATTCCACTAAACATGATTGGTGAGGAAACTTTCAGAGGTTTTTTTGCGCCATTTCCGATAACAACTTTGATGCTTACCTCTTCAGTTGTATTTAGTGGAATTTTGAAAACTTGGGCAGGAACAAAATGAAAGTCGCTAAGAGAAAAAGGCATCTTTTTTAGGGATCCCATGGAACAAAGCAGGCTTTTTCCTTTGTCTGCCATATTCTTTATTTCGGAAATTGCAGAAAATTCTTCTTTCTCATCCAAACCCTTTTTACTCATGAACTTAAGTTTCCACAAACTTCCTTATTTGAGTTTCATGTTTAACCTTCTAAAGGTTGAAAAATAATGAGAATTGTTTTGTTGTTGATTAAACACAGTCACAATAGTATATGTAGCCTCATTCCCTCGCTTCTATTGGTAAAGCAATCAGTTTAGTTGTTGTCTGATTACTTTTCGGACAAAGAGTTCAATGTACGTTAAATATTCGTTAAAGTTGAATTAGAAGGAAAAATGAATGGGAGACGTTATAGATACAATCATGGTAGCTGGAACTTTCAAAAGGTTCGTTTCAGCAGTTCAAGCAGCAGACCTAGTTGATACGCTTAGAGGTGGTCTTTTCACGGTTTTTGCACCCGATGATCAAGCATTTGCCAAACTTCCACAAGAAAAAGTTGAAGATCTTCTAAAGAACGTGCCAAAATTAACGGCGGTTCTTATGTACCATGTGGTTGCTGGGAAACTTGCCATTAATGAAATCTGTAAAATGGATACGGTCAAAACAATTCAGGGTCAAGAAGTCAAAATTAACGCGCAAAAATTGCATCTTCATGTCAACCCAAAAATTAATGACGCCAACATAACAAATGCAGGTATCGTAGCAAGTAACGGGTTGATTCATGTCTTGGATAGGGTTCTTATGCCCAATATGGAGTTAACTTGCCCCGTGTGCGGCATGGGGTTCATGACCATGGAAGCTTTGAATACCCATACAAAAATGGGGCATTCGGCTGAGAAAGAACAAGCTCTGATGTTACCTCCTGAATCTGCACTTGCAGTTGAAAAGGCCAAGGAATTAATGCCAGTCACTCGAGAGGTTCCTTTGAGTGGATTGGAACCTAAACAGATTCTTTGTCCAGTTTGTGGAAAACCCTTCAAGAGCCGCTCAGAGATGGAACGACATATGGACGCAACCCATCATGAATCGAAAGGACACGAATAAAATAGGAATGCGATAAACCGACTAAGAAGAAATAGTCAGTACGAGTTTTTTCTATTATTAACAGAGAATCTGTAGCGAATGGTTTTGTTTTCACTGTTCTCACAATTAAAGTTTACCGAAAAATTCGATCAAACAAGTTATTGGGAAATTCAATCACTATGTAATTGAGCTTTTCCTCTTTCAGTAGGATACCTGGAATTTCGCTTCACTTTCACTTAGGTCTCCACTGTCTACTAGAGTCGTTTGAAGTTACAGCTTAAAAACCGAAAACCACCTTTTGCTATCCTGCAACATAAGGGAGAATCGAGAATTTGAGTCAAAATCTAATGGTCAAGCATACGCTATCTCAAACTGTTTTTCCATTGAACATAAGAAACGTAAACGAAATTTTTCCAGGGTTTACCTTAGGTGATTTTGCGGTTCTACAAGGATCATCTGTTTTGTCTCTGGCATCCCTGTTATGCGTAAAAGCGCAGCTTCCCACCCAACTTGGCGGATTACAAAGCAACGTTATCTTCATCGATGGTGGAAACACCTTTAGACTGTACCAAATAGCGCAGTTAGCCCAGATTCACCATCTAAACCCAAAGAAAGTCTTGGACAACATCTACATCTCCAGGGCATTCACAGCATACCAAGCAACATCACTCATCACACATCAGCTCAAAGAAGCCATTAAAACGTACAAAGCTAAATTAGTAATAATTTCAGACATCGCCGGATTCTTCTTAGACAAAGACATTCCAGAATATGAAGCTCAAAGAATATTCAGTCAAGTCACAACTTACCTTTCAAACTTTGCCAGAGAAAACCAAACCATAATAGTTGCAACCTATCCACCACACGCAGACACCACACGAAACAGGTATCTTCAAACTCTAACATGTAACAAAGCAAGCATTGTTTTATCTTTAAAAAAAACAAGTTACGCCAGACAATTTGTCTTAGAAAAACACCCACACTTATCCAGAGGTGTTGCCGAATTGCCATTAGAAGACTTAACGTTGTCAGATTTTGCGGAGGGTACACGTAATGGGTAAGACTGTTGAATCCTACCGCATGGCCCTTGAAGATGAAATAACTCGCTGGAATGGCTTTGGAAAACCCTTGCGAATTGAGGACAAGGCAGCATTCAATGCTTTAATGGATGCTTGCAGAAATTATGCTTCAGCTGGAAGTAACGCTACAAATCCAATTCTTTTCGAACCCATGGTCATGTCGATTTTATTGTCCCAGCAAGTGAAGATTGGTCGATTAGAGAAGGCTTTGGATGCAATCAAGCGGCATCCCTAAGATTCGCGGCTGGATATTCGACGTTTACCCTTCAAACGTTGGAGAAATGGCAGTCTGGATCATAAGTGAAAACGGACAAAGAATCAGATTAACAGACAAGTTTCAACCAAAGATTTACGTTTCAGGCAAAAAAGAAGAAGTCGAAAAACTCATTGGTCATATCTATTCGGATGAAAACATAGCCAATTGGAGTTTTGTCTATAAGTTTGCGAATCCGGTGGATTCAGAAAAGTCAAGAGTCTTAGAAATAACGCTAAAAGATTGCAGAAAAGTTTCAACCTTAACTAATCAAATACTAAGGTTGGGCGACTTTTTGCGTTATGAAGTTCACAACTGCGATCTGAAGGGTGACCGAACCTACTTCTTTGTTCATGACCTATTCCCACTTGCATTTTTAGAGGTTGAACCTCTAAAGACTGGCCTAAAATACACTATTCTAGATTCTGTTGAAAGCGTAAACTACTCGGTTCCTCCGCTGCGAATAATGCAATTGAAGGTTGAGATCGCTAAATCGGGCAAAATAGCAAATCTCCAAGACCCAATCGCAAGCATAATTTTGAATCAAGATGAAAAACAAATAATCATTGATTCGGGCGATGAAGGCGAAAAGCTTTTGCATCTAAGTAAAATGGTGAAGGATCTTGATCCGGACATAATTGTTACGAATGGTGGGGACTCATACCTTTTTTCATACTTGCTCCAACGGGCAATAGTTAGTGGGGTATCGGATAAGTTTATTTTAAGCAGGGATGAGCTGCCTTTTGTTCCTAAAGTTGCGCAGGGGAAGACTTTCTTTTCTTATGGGCGTACATTCTACAGAGCTGCAACCGTTCGGCTCTATGGAAGAATCCACATCGACTCAGGCAACACCTTCATCCTCAACGAAGCCAGCTTCCAAGGCTTATTCGAGATTGCAAGAATCTGTCGGGCCCCTCTGCATACTTCTTCTCGATCGTCAATCGGATCAAGCATGTCTTCGCTGCAGTTCTATCAAGCCTTTAAGCAAGAAATTCTGATTCCAAGAAACAAAAGTCTCCCTGAAGCCTTCAAATCAGCCTATGAACTCCTCGTCGCCGACCGGGGCGGTTTTGTGTACGAACCAAGAGTAGGCATCCATGATAACACCGGCGAAGTTGATTTTTCGTCGATGTATCCAAGTTTAATGGTTAACAACAACATTTCTGCTGAGACGGTGCTTTGTAAGTGTTGCCCAGACTCACGCGTGCGTATCCCGGAGTTAGACTATAATATTTGTGAGAAGCGGGAGGGTGTTGTTCCTCGAGCGTTGAAGCTTGTTGTTTCTAAACGCTTGCTCTACAAGAAGTTAAGGGATCAAACTAAGGATCCCAAACTTAAGGAAATGTTCGATAACAGACAGACTGCATTGAAGTGGATTTTGGTTACATGTTTTGGCTATTTAGGTTATAGGAACGCAAAATTCGGAACGGTTGACGGACACATTGGTGTGTGTGCGTTTGGGAGGGAGGCGTTTCTTGAGGACTGCTCGGATCTCTGAGGGCCTAGGGTTTGATGTGCTCCATGGAATAGTGGATTCGCTCTGGCTGAAAAAGGATGATGCCACTTTGGAAGAATATGAGGATCTGTGCAAGTATGTGAGTGAATTTATTGAGGTGCCATTGAATTTTGAGGGTCGCTACAAATGGATAGTGTTTTTGCCCTCCAAGATGCACCCAAACATCGGCGTTTTGAACCGGTACTATGGGGTTATGGAGAGCGGAAAGCTGAAAGTCAGAGGCTTGGAGGTGCGCAAGCATGATACACCAAAGTTTGTTTACAATGCTCAAATGGACATGATAAACGTCTTCTCTGAAGCTAATAACTCAAGGGAGTTTATGGAAAAGATCCCTAAAGCATTTGATGTTGATGCAAGCTTATCGGCAAAAGCTACTCGACGGTGATGTGCCCATTGGCGATTTAATCATTTCTAAGCATCTGTCAAAAAACCCCAAACACTACAAGCAACATGTAAGCCAAGTTATAGCAGCTGAGCAGCTAATCAAAGAAGGCTCCGAAGTCCATGCTGGCAACAACGTAAAGTTTGTTTTCACCCACTCTGAGGATAAGCGGCATGAGCGCAGAGTCAAAGCAGCTCAACTTATTGTGGAAGGAACTAACCCGGACACGAAGAGGTACTTGTCTTTACTTTATGCCTCTGCAGCTAATCTGCTAAGTTTCGCAGGCTACACAACCCAATCAGTCTATGAGACAATTGCAGGACAAAACCAAAAAGATCTCACGAAGTACTAAGAAAGTAACCAATTCGTAGGTAATTGTTTATGTCAATGTAGTAAGATCAATTCTTAAGTAAGAACAATCCTAGACAATATAATATGCCGATTATTATTAGGATTGGACGAAGGGCAATAGGACTTTTTTGGGCTTTAATGGTGTTGCTTGGGGTGTTCTTAATGTATTCTGGGTTTTTTGGGGCAATAGCTGGTTTGCTAATTCTAGTACCACAGTTTTAACAAATAACGCGGCTACTTCCCAAAGCGGGGTTGGTATTGCTATGTTTATTGTTGGGTTGGGTTTGGTTGCAGCAGGCAGCCTGGGAATCCGAGGAAAAATAATAATCGCCCTAAGCGAGAAATTAAAAAACACTCTTTTTTAGGATTGCTAATTCCTAATATCATACTAAAAAATTTACTATGGCACTTAGAAGATTTTTCCTTTAGCTACCTTTCTTCTTTTGACAACTTATCTTCTAGAACTTCAATTGCATCGCTTATTCTTTTCACACTATTTCTAAGATTCGTCTCTTTGTTTTCTAATTCGACCAATGTTTTTCGTCCAGATTCAAGTTCAGCCCTAAGCTCGTTCAAACGTTGTCTAATTGCTGTCTCATGAATAATTTCTCCTCGGCTAAAGAATGTGGGGGTTGTCAATAATTCTTTCCTAATGAATGAACAGGTGAAATCACAATGGTCTCGATTTTTCGATCTAAATTGCTTTGCTTTATTTTAAGGTCCCAGAGAGACATGCAGATAGTCACTTATTGATGCTTCGAGCATTGTTCAGCGTTTCTCTGTTTTTTGCATAGGTCTAAACCTAAAAGTTTTACACCATTCAATTTTGATAACGAAACAATCAAAGTTGAAGCAACAACCCCTTCAATAATTCCTGTTGGAACGTACCACATAAGCATCGTTGGAACTGTTACGAATATGCCTCCCAGAGTGCCAACCATCGGAAATAGACCGATCTCCATTCCTACTGCCAATGCCGTGCACACATTGGAGATGAATGAAGCAATAAACATTCCTAACGCCAACCGCTTTGACGTAAACCCTCTTGAAAGGAATGCTTTTACAATAAAGAAAGACATAACGCCAATTACCGCCATGTTAAAGATGTTTGCGCCAAAAGTTGTTATACCTCCATCACCTATCGCAGCTTGAATAACCAATGTTATGGTCATGCTGATTAAGCCGGCAAACGGCCCTAAAACCATGGAAACTGCGGTTCCACCTAAGAAATGCCAAGTGCTGCCACCGCCTGCAACGGGAAATTCGAATAGTTGAACTACAAATAAGAGTGCACTAACAACCCCAATTAACGCGATGATGTATCGGGGGTGATTCTTTTTTATTTCGTGCCAAGCCCATGCTAAAAATGTGAAAGCTATTATGTAGAGTGCTATGCATGCGTATGGGTTAAGGATTCCATCAGGTATGTGTATTTTCGGTTCCCCAGTAACACGAATTAAAAAGAAAGTAATACAGTGGCTTGATTTAAATTGATCGATACACCTTTAAAAAGATGCCAAAAAGGGTAATTATAATTATTCTGAGAGGAAAAAATTTATGACCAAAGTGGATTGTGTCCAATACAATCAGCTTCCACAAGCACTATAAAGTCGATTTAATAGTCGCAAAAATACTTCTCAACTGATAAAGCTTAAAAATCAAAATAGGACCTATTGTATTGGGGCTTTCAACCATGTCAGATTCTGAACGCCAACTCGGAGTCATTAAGGATATTCCTTTGCCGCTCGACAAATCTACGAGATACGACCTATATTTTACTGACAAACGAATTGCTATCGTTTGTATGGGGCATAGCAATCGTGTCGAACCCTGCGATTTAGGGCCTCCTTCAGTACTTTTCGGGATAGCACCTGCAGTATTGCCCTATGAAAATGATAAAAGAGTAAACAGGCAAATAATAGAAAATAAAATCGAGGATTTGCCTCTTGACGAAAAACTAAAGCTAAGCAAAAAAAGTTGCTTCTATACTCACGAAGAAATAGAAGAGGTCAAGCTAATTTCAGGAAAGAAGCCAAAGTTTGTAATTTTGAGCAAAGATTGTGTATCAAAGTTTTCGCCAAATGCAGGGCAGTTTAAACAACTTGTTGATTTATTGCCTACTATCAAAACGATAGAAGGTAAAATATCAATCTTCGGAAATTTGGAGTTAAAGACCCCACGACCAGGACCATCTACTTTTCTCTGCAATAAATGCGGTTCAAAAAATGATACTGACGCTGTATTCTGCGAAAGTTGTGGTACGCAAATAGCCGAAACCGGTAATTCTGAAGGGTCAACATGCCGTTCCTGCGGTGCCAAGAATAGAGTTCAAGCAACATTTTGCAAGAAATGCGGTTCACCCCTGCAGGCTAAGAATAACCCATATTAGCCCTAACAATAATCTATGAATTGATCCATCGATGTACGAGATCTATATCTACCTTCTCATATCTATCGTCTTTGAAAGCGGCGGTGGCATGCTATATGGCGTGGCCGTTGGGTTCGATCCCGTTTTGGTTTTTGCATCGACGCTCGTGATAAATATTTCAACTGTTTTTGTTTCCATATTTGTAATCGATAGATTATTAGAATGGAAAAAAAGCGTAAGGATCTGGCTCGAAAAAAGGACAGCAAGAGGTCAAAGGCTAATTCACAAATATGCTTGGATAGGCATAATAGCAGGGGTATTTGTTCTCTCACCTATACAAGTTGCAGTTATTGGTCGCCTTCTAGGAATTCGATCGACCAAATTTTTTCCTTTATTGATTTTGGGGACAACACTCAGCGCCCTAGTTTCAATCGGAATAGCATTAGGGATATTCAAATTAATACTGGGTTGGTAAAGGACTTATCAGAAAGCATACGGCAATACAGAAATGCATGACTGTTATACTTTCTATTGAGAGATATTTTGTGGTAAATCGTAGATATTTTGATTCTCCTAATTGTGGGGGCTGTATGTATAAAGGTAGCAGTTACTGTTGGGGGCAATGTTCACTTAACATCTGGAAAAAAGACAGAGAGTATTGATGTTCAAAGAATTAGTTATGTCAGGTTATGATATCTTTAAAGTTATTACGGTCTTTATAGGGGTGACTTAAGAAGTTGGAATCAATTATTGAAGAGAAACACTCGTTTAATGTGAGAGTAGTTGAATCTAAAGAAAATAAGCCAATCAAAGACGTCAACGTTAAAGTTTTCAGATTAGAGACAGAACCAATATCATTAAAACAATGGGGAGAAAATCTAAAGACTGGAACTCCGTTCAAATGTTTGATTTTGTCAATAAATACCGATAATTTGGGTAATGTAACTGCAGATCTTCCAGAGGGTACTTATGAAGCTAAAGTCGAAAAATTTAATTTAGTCGAGGTTCGCGAACTTAAGCAAAATACAGAAATTCTTTTCATTGAACCGAAAAAAAAGTGGTGGCAATGATCTTACCGTTAAACTGCAACGGCGCTTAGTTATTGAATGATCGTTTCTTGATTGTTTAAAAGATACAAAATTTTTATACATTTGTTTATAAGTGTTGAAGCATATATTTACAGATGAAAAGTTTGTTATGTGTTGGGTTAGTCGAATGATACTTTTCGAAAATAGAAGCGAAAAAAATGTGCCGATTAAGAATTAATCTATTGAAAAATTGTTTTGAATCTACTTTAGCTCTACATAGAAATTGTTTTAATTATAAAAAAGAGGCGACGCAATAGCATGGTAAGTATAGGCAACTCTGCCCAGTGCCCACAATGTACTAGCATGGGACGCGTTGTTTGGGTTTCGCAAAACGGAAAAATTGTTGGAATTCAGTGTTCAAAAAGTCATCACATTGTTAATTTACCTGATTCGTATGGATTCGCCCGTGCTCCCTCCAAAGCTAACAAGAATAGTGTTTTTCTAGTAAAAACTGAAACATTGTGACTACTCGATAATCATGTTAAACCAAAATAATGTGCTCACTGGAAAAATAAGGATAGGCCCAGAATATAGCATGAACGATTTCTCCAAGCATTATGGTTTTTACACAAATTATTCTCGTTTTACCTTGAAAGCATTAAGAAAATCTTCTTTTCAAGAATTTCTTTGCAGAATGCTTTTAGCGGAAAACATTGAGGAAAAATTTGTCAATACAGTCGATATTAAAATTTTTCCTGCTCCTAGAAAAAATGGTTTTAATATCGTCGGTAAGTGTGACCCTTTTAGAGGGAGAATTCGTATTTATCCTAAGACTTTTAACTTCTGTCACGCATTCAAGAAAAAGTATGGAAAATGTTACCTATATGCCTTCGTGGGAAATAGGGCTAGAGCTGCGTTAGTACATGAATTGTTGCATCTAAAATACGTTAGTGATGAAGAAAAGGTGCGCGAACTAACAGATATTTATTTTTCTGAATACATTAAAAGGCGATGCGAAAAAAATTCAAACTTGAATTCTTTGCTTGGTCTTATATTTAATCGAAAAAGCCCAAGGCTTTAGGATAGGTAGCATATTGAAAAATCTCTTCTGATTAGATTAGTGAAAAGCAGTGTTTTTATGGCCCAAAAATAGTTAAGCAACCATTGTTCTCTTCGTGTGAGAATCCTTTGTCTTTAAGGAATAATTAATTGGGATTACTTTCATAAGTGCCTTTAATTTTAAGTTGAAATTTTTCTGGTTCTGTATGTTCAATTGAGACCAAGTTCGATTGAACATAACCTTTGGCAACTAACTCGAGAGAAAATATAAAAAGAATTAATGTTTTTGTGGAAGCTTAATTAGATATTTCAACTATTATTGTTATGAGGGCTTTTTTTGTCAACACCTCAAGAAGAAATAAGAAGGAAGTTGCCTGGCGTCGTCGACATTGCTTATGAGCAATATAAGCGTGATTTGCCGCGATATCGAATGACGAGGGAATTAATGATTCGTGATGTTGTCACTATTACTCCGGAGGCTTCACTAGATACTGCTGCTCGAATAATGGGTGAGAAACACATCGGAAGCCTAATTGTGATGAAGTATGGAACGCCGGTGGGGATAGTTACTGAGCGTGATTTATTGAGTAAGGTCTTGGCACTTGGATTGTTTCTGGGGGATGAAAAGGTCGAGGAGGTAATGTCATTTCCTTTAGCTGGTGTTTCTTTTACCGACAAGATAAAGGACGTTGCGAAGGTGATGGTTAGACGAAAAGGTAGACTCGCTGTATTTAACGCTGGAACACTTGTTGGTATCATAACTGCTTCGGATTTAATCAAGAGTTTACCTGACGTTCCTGAGACTGAGGTCAAAGTGGATGACTTCATGACGAAAGACGTTATCTCCGCAGATGAAAAAACATCAGTCATTACAATTTCTAGAACAATGGGTAGCCAGCGCATCGGAAGTGTCGTAATTACCCACGAAGGAGAACCGTTTGGAATTTTTACAGAACGGGACTTGCTCACTGGTTTCCTAGCTACGGGCAAAGAAATGTTTACTGATGTAGGACCGGTTTGTTCACAACCGATAGTTGTTATTCCTGTTGGCACAAGCGTTCACAGAGCTGCGGCAACAATGGCGTTAAAGCACATTAGGCGATTGCCAATTATCAGAGATGAAAAGTTAGTGGGCATCATAACTGCACGCGACCTCGTCGAGGCTTATGCAAAATAGCCTCCTCCATTTTTTTGTATAGCACTGTAACTTGGTTATGGTGATTGAAATCCAATTATTTCGTGACTGTTAGATAACAGTCACATAATTTTAAAAGTCAAGATGCGACCAATAATCGATTAGAAATAAGGAGCTGTTTTAGGATGTTATTTATGGTTACTCACAAGCACAGTGCCGAGATGTGTCCAGGCGGATCTGTTAAACCAGACAAACAATTTATGACGAAACTTCAAGAAGGAATAGAGAAAAACAAAGTAAAACTAATCGGAGGATATCATCATGCTCCAAGTCATGAATTCTGGTTTATAATTGATGCAAATGATGTAGAATCCCTAAACAATGCAGTTTGGCAGCTCGCACTTGTTGGCGAAGTTAGAACTGTGCCAGTTTTGAATTTTGCAGAATCTGTTGGTTGGACAAAACAAATAGGAATTCAACAATAAACTCTTTTTTCTTAAAAACAATCAAAGAAAGCACATTTCATCTTTAAAGCAATTTCAAGTTTGTAACAGAAATTTTCTGAAAGAAGAAGAACAAATGCTTCCCAGTATAGACAGCTGTTTTTCTTCTTCTAATTGCCACCTTCTTTTAAGTTCATGCACGGCAACTTTAAAAAATTGGGAACCATCAAACAGCCGAGTTACCTTCATTTATTAAGACCTTTTTCCTTTTCACAACAGATAAGCTTTAGTTCAAGCTTCACATTACACAACCTTGCAAAGAGATTTGCAAAATAGTAAAAAAGGAAGTGAAAAGAGATATGTCATATGGAAACAAAGAGATGCACAAGGCAACTTGCGCTGACTGTGGAAAAGAATGTGATGTTCCATTCAAGCCAGACGGTAGCAGGCCAGTTTATTGCCGAGAATGCTACGCAAAACGAAGACCACCACGAAGATATTAAGCTTTTAAGCTAACATCTTACTCGTTTAACAATATCCTTTTTCTTTTATTTTCGATTAATTTGCCAACTTAGCCAAATCATATCAAGCATTTCTGTAGGGCTCTTGTCTTCTTTATTTGATTCAAGATGCAAAACAATTGAGGTCTATATTTTTACAAATTTCGGTAAATCTAGAGCAAAACAGATACTTTTGAACCCGTATATGCAAGGGGAAAGCTTATTATGGATAAATAACAATGTTATACTTGATGAGCAGGAAGCAAAAAATTTTGCACCCTTGCCCAAAGGTACAATTCCCAATCGCTTCCTGCTCATATTTCTTATACTCTTAATTTGAACTAGAGCATTGTTATAGCAAAACAAATAGGATATTTAAAAAGCCCCTAAAACAGAGGTAGGGGTGATTTTGTCTTTGGTGTGGGGTTATATTTCTAAGCTTGTTCTTTTGTTTTGAGCTATTTCTGTTGCTGCTTCTGGGAATTTTTCCTTGAGCCTGTTTTCTGCCGCAACCTCTGCTTCTTCTAGAATTTGTAAAGCATCTGCACTTGCCATTATTGTGTTCTCTGGAATGTCTGAGCTTTGGTTGGTAGAGCAAGTAATGTCTGAAAGCAGGTTTCCTATGTTTCCGAGTTCTTGACTGGCTTCAGGTAGAATGCTGCACATTTCTGAACGAATGTTGTTTAGCATACTTTTTGCTGGACTCAAAACAGCTACTACGTCGCCCAGTTCTGAAACTGTACTAAGGCGCATTGAGACGCTTTGTAACGCAAGCGAAGCATGTGAAAGCATTTTTTCCACCTTGCGAATTTCGCCCAGTTCTGTAGCAAGAATGTTTGCTCTGGCTGTGTCTCGCTGCGTCATGGCTTTTACGACACGTTGAAAGATATCAGCATCCCGAATCTCAAAACGGTGAACCGCAGCGTCCAAATTTCTGGTCTGGGCGTCAAGGCGTTGAGTAACCTCGCTAATTTGATCTTTTAGGTTTTCCTGCGGCTTCGACATGTTCTTAATTTTCGATACTACGGAGGGTTCTTTTTCTTTCTCCGTCCATCTACTGATAAATCGGTTAACCAAATTAACTAACTCCTATGTGCCACTTTAGGTGAGAAGCAATAAAAGAGTGTTCTACCTGTAAAGTTAAAACTCGAACCTTGCAGTTGTTCGTTTTTAATTTTCTCTATAAAACATTGTGAGCAGTTCGAGTATTAGTTCCGTGAATTTTTTGAAGATCTATGGATAAAGACAAGAATTTATATTTAAACTACTCCTGATTTCATGAAGAGTGTGAAAATTCAAAAAATATTTTTGTAGTATATTATGCTCAGATTGCTACAATTGTAAGTCAGCAGCTTCTATGTTTCTGCGAAGAAGCCTAGATCTCGTTTCAGATTTAACTCGCTTATCAGTAATTGGCAGATTTAGGTCTTTAGCAGTCAGCGCCAAAATCTTCGCTACAAGAGTCTGAGCTGCTTTCGCAATTTCTTCCAAGGGCAAGGTTTTATCTTCTTCACAAACGCCCATACAGCAAGTAGAAAATGGAAAGTTTAACTCCAACTCTATCCTATTTTCCTCATAATCAAAGTCTACGATTGTGAATGGCTCCAGCATGCAAACGGCTGGTCTCACCTCGTAGATTGCACATTTATTGTTTTTTGTTAAGAAAAAACAGCTATCGTCTTTTTTTCTACGGATCCAATCGATACCCGATTCGTCAGGGCGCTCCAAAAAATCCCTGAACCCTTTTGCTTCTATCTTTCTTCGTTCTGCTCTATTTACATCGGGTGGCTGCATGCGACAGCAAACTCCACAGTTTTTGCATCGAAAGCCGACAGAATCAGGAAAGACAACATTCTCGAATTTCAAGGTAATAGGTGGATTGGAAAATTGATTTATTTATGTTGTGGATACGTAAATCAAATATTCCCTTGGTCGGGGTTACACCAAGTACATCTGCAAAATTTGGCTTTTTGAAAGTAAACTTTAAAGTCTTTAAATTCGATTAATTATTGCCGTATCGTCCAGTCTGTTCTATTTCATTCATAAGCCATATTACAACAAACAAGCGCTTGTTACCCAACAAAAATGAAGTTAAAACATATTTTAACAGGCGTGATGTTGATTTAAAAACGATTGATATGCCAGCAAAAACTAGCTATAACCCAGAAAAAATACGCAAACAAAAAAGAGCTATAGGCATAATTGCTGTCACTCTGCTTTTGGTTATCACTGTTTTAGCTATCCTAATGCATACTTCCTTCATAATTTGGGTCTTGGCAGACTTAATCGTGGCGGGCGTTGCCAACTTGTTGTTAAGACGAGTTGGAAGCAGGCCTCTTTAAGCCATTTACCAGGCAAAAGGAATTAAACGGTACCTAACCTTCTGGCGATATTCCTTATATCCGATCAAATTTTTGTCAAGGAACTCCTCTTCTTCACGGAGCCTCACAGCAATTGCCAATAGGATTGGAGGAAAAGCAAGCAGCCCCCAAAAAGAACCTAAGGCAAGGGGTGTAAAGAACAACATAAGTAATGCTCCCGAGTACATTGGATGGCGGACCACTCCATACGGACCGGTCGATACAACTTTTTGGTCTTCATTCACCTCAATAAGGACTGAAGTGTAGGTGTTTTCCCTAAAAACTAGAAAAATTAAAAACAGTCCAAGCACCACAAAAAAATCAGCAAGGATACTCAGGTATGATGGAACATTTGACCATAGAAAATGGTGATCAATCGATGGAACTAAGAGGAGCAGAATGAAAAAAACGGTAATGATCGATTGCGTGATTTTTTGGCTACCTTTTTCTTCTGCAGTTGGTCCCAATTTCAACCTGCTTGCTATTAAATTGAGGTCTTTTTTGAGGAAATAGGCGCTGATTATTGTTATGGATGCTACAAATGCAAGCCAGTAGGTCCATGCTTGCCAATAATTGATTGTCCAGGCAGGCACAAACAGAGCTAGCCACAATAGGATAGATAGGGTGGTTAATCCAATGAGCGCTTGTGTGGTTATTCTACGGGCTGGTTTGTTCAAAGTTGATTCCTGTTTAATTCGGTGATGTATCTTAAAAATATACGCGGATTTGAAGGTAGCCTGGATTATTGCAGTTTTTTTGGTTTATCATGAAAAAAGGATTGAAGCTGAATTGACTACAATTGATATTTGGGACGTTTAGATTCTTTTACCCAAAACTCAGGGTCATCCACTCGAATAACTTGAACCTCACAAACATTCCGGGGATTGGTTATTACCGCACGAAACTTCGGGAGCAACGCCGGGTCTGCAAGGAAAGCCATTCGGGATTCTTCCAATTTATCGGCGATCCGCTCAGCTTTTTTGTTAGCATATCCATGGTACTTTACACTTTTGCCTTCGATTATTGCTTTATCAAAACCTTCTTTGTTGCACTGAATTAGTTTAGCGCCGTCTCGGATGAACCAGAATGGAGAATTCTTGGGCATAATGATCTAATTGCAATGTGGTTTGGTTTATTGCTAATTAACATTTGTGTACTATCTGGGATTATTCATATTTCGAAACTGTTTAATGAATTGTTTCAGCGGAATTGACTTCAACTACCTCAGTTTCCACACTATACCTACAAAACCAAGCACGTCATTATGGATATAGATTTAGTTCCTGTCTGGCGAATAAGATAAACCTCAACTCTCAAAACTTTCTTGTTCTCTTTCAATTAGTTTGTTTGACGCCTCAGAACCTTACTTTTTTTCAAGACATCTTTTTGAAGGCAGAATTATCTTACCCTTCCTTACGTGCAATTGTCATCACAGGCGCCAAGCAATTTCAAATTAACCTTATCCATTTATGCTTAAAAAAGGAACGTCTTTGCCTCAGAATTCGTATAACTGACATCATTGCTGAGAACCGAATCCCGCTCCGACTGACGTGTTTATCTTCATAGGCAAATTCTAATGCGCGAAGATGAATAAAAATAATCCACTCAAAATAGTTTTAGCCAAGGCAAGATTAAACCAAAAGTGCCGAGTGCAATTTTCTTGCAAAAATGATAAATAAGAAATTTTGATTTAATCGCGCAAAATTTTTTAAAAAAATAAAAACTGTAAGGGGAAAAGCAAAAGATTTTTTTAGACTAACTTAACTAGTCTGTGTTTTGCTCTTCTTGTCTTTTTTCGCTTTTCTTTTCTCGTCGCGTTCTTTCTTAGTTAATGGTTTTTCTTTTTTCGGCATCGGGTTTTACTCCGAGATTATCAATATAGCGATTACTGCTTAATAACTTTTCAAAATTAAGTGTATTCCCTGAACGTGTGTCCGCATTTCGTGCATCGCATAAACTGGGTTGAAGCTTCATCACCGCCCCTTGTCTGCACTTGCCACACATAAACCAAGTTGTTATCGCACTTGTCACATTTCATTTTTATAGTTTGCATGGTTTTTATTTCTTGATCTTTTTCAGAAATTATAGTCATAAACGGTTTAGGAGTATTACTTTGCTGGATGACTTTGCCAGTCTTAGCTTCAGCTTTTCTATCGATAGGTTGCTTTGTATATCCGCATTTCTGACAAGACAGTATGAATGAGTTGCCTACGCCTGTCTTTTTGGGTTCAAGGCGACATCCGCAAGTTGGACAAAACTCCATTGAATAGAATTCCCCACGTTACCCTTCCATAAAGTAAACAAATAGGATATAAGGGTTATTTTCTATTTTACAAAATTTGGGTTTAACAAGAATAAACTTAAATTAAATCATAATAGCACAAGTTAAAACAAAAGGGCTACTGACATGATTAAACAAGGCACGGAAAAAAGCGAATGGCAAACAATCGAACATACGTTGGCTTATCTGGCAAGAGCAGATAAACTACCGCATCGTACAGAAGGCGAAAAAGTGTTATTAGAACAAATTTCACCAGATGCTAAACGAGTTTTGGATTTGGGAACTGGCGACGGAAGGTTGTTGGCTCTTGTAAAACTAAATAATCCTTCAGTAATCGGAGTTGCTTTGGATTTCTCCGACCCAATGATAGCGCAAGCCAAACAACGCTTCAGAAACGATAAAAACGTAACTTTAATCAAGCATGATTTTAGCTTAACACTTCCAGCTAAACAGTTGGGTTGTTTCGATGCGATCGTCTCAAGCTTAGCTATTCACCACTTAACTCACCCAAGAAAAAAGCAGCTCTACACGGAAATATTCAATCTGTTAAATCCGAGGGGTGTCTTTTGCAATCTTGAGCATGTCTCTTCCGGATCAGAGAATTTACACCTAAAATTCCTAGCGTCAACAGGTTTTACTCCGCAGACGGAAGACCCTTCAAACAAACTCTTGGACGTCGAAACTCAACTGCAGTGGTTGAGGCAGATTGGATTTGTTGATGTGGATTGCGCGTGGAAGTGGTTGGAAATTGCCTTATTGGTTGGTTTTAAGCCCTAATTTTTTGGGGCTTATTAGTGCTAAGTAGACTGATAGAAAGATATTAATAATAAGCGCTCCCACTGGTTTATTAGGAGTTTTGTATAAAATGACACAATCAATTGAGCAGATAGACTGGATGCATTGGATCTACCGATTAATCGCACTTATCATCGACAGCATAATTACAGGAATTATCGGAGGGATAATATACACAATCCTCCTGATACCGCTCATACTAACAGGCGCAATCTTTGGAATCGTACCGTGGTGGGGAGGCACACTTCTGTTTCCCTTTATCTACGGCATAATCCTTGTCATTTACAGCGCATTCTTGGAAGCTACATGGGGAGGAGCAACAATTGGCAAACGACTACTCGGCATGCAAGTGAAAACAACAAGCGGCGGCAAATTATCTTTTGATAAAGCATTCCTTCGCAACATCAGCAAGGTCTACTGGATTTTCCTGTTGCTAGACTGGCTACTTGGAATACTGACCCCTGGAAACAAACGCCAAAAATATACTGACCGCATCGCAGGAACCATGGTAGTACAAACTGGGGCTGCATTCGGGTCAGCACCTCCGCCACCTCCACCGCCACCAACTTGAAAATCTCTAATTTTCCTTTTTCTTTTTGTTAAATTTTTTCTTTAATAAAAAAGTATTTGAATATACTTGAAGTGTTAAGTTGACTTGAAATCGTTTATCCATGTTTTGAATGCCACTTCACTTAACCCTCGACCCAGTTTTGCATCGAGCCGCTTGCAAACCTTGCCTTCTTCAAAATAAATGATCGTTGGCACAGCTGGGACATCATAATCATCCCATAATGGGTTATCGTAATCATCCAAAAGCACATGAATGACATGTTCAAAGCCTAAATTCGCTGCCTTTTTATCAAAGGTTGGAACGAATCCTACGCAGAAGGGGCACCATGTAGCGTAAAACAAAGCAAGAACCTTCTCGTTCTTCTTCAATTCAACGTCGAGATCTTGTGAGTTGTTTATTTTAATCATGCTGTTCTTGTAGAAAACGGTTTTTGGGTTTAATAAGGGTTTATTTGAGATGTCACCCGCAACCAATTTTCTCTTTTTCTTTTTTTGAGTTAGAAATAATTTTGTCCTCCGAAGATAATTCAGGAGGTTCCTAATTTTGGGTCATTTTCGTAGGGTCCTCGGAACATTCTTCAGCTTTTGCTTGAGCAGGCTGCTTTAAGATTGAGCGGCTAATGCCAAAGATTTTGAGAAGTACGCTGGTCCCGACGTAGTTGTGGGGGCGCCTGGAGCAAAACCCGAGACCCTCCAAAAATGGGAAGCAGCGATAAAGAATCGTCCCGAAGAAGGCGTTTGGCTATTCCACGGGCCAGAAGGACCTAAGCGTAAATGCCGTTTCAATTGATCCAAGAGCTCAAGGATTCACCTACTACATCGACCACATGGTTAACCAATTCTACCTTGGCTGCGAAACACCCTTGCCCAGGCTATTTAGCACACCTGGATTCACTGAAGCGTCTGCTCGGGCAGCAGTGGATTTGCAGGATATGTTAATAGATCCAATTCAACGGATGGTGAAGCGCCGAGTTGAACGCGAAATATTTGCCCCAGTCGTAAAGCAAAACGGGTACGATCCTGCCAAAGCAACTGTGAGGCTTAACTGGGGCAGCCCCGAAACACCTGAGATTACAGCTAGCGATTTGATTTCTGCTGCAGAAAAAAACCTGATCCGCCCGGATGAGTTTCGAAAGAATGCGGTAAAGATTCTGGGCTGGGAGCTATGGGAACCAGAAAAACCATAACAAAACAGGAATATGAGGTTTCGAACATGAAGTTTGAAGACTTTATAAAAATCGGTCAACAACTAAAAAAACTAAACGAGCAATTAGTCGATTTCAAAGTAAAAAAAAGCGCCATTTGCAGAAAATCAAACCCTATAATGAAATACGCCGACAAAGCGTCTAAAGAACTTGACAGATTAAGAAGTGATTTAGAAGAGATAATGTACCTCGAAAATAAGGAGGATCTGGATCTTCTTGAATCTCAAACCTTTCCCGACTCAGCAACACACATTTTCTATGGTCAAACCAAGTTTAATTTTAATGGTGAAAAAGGAGTCTGGGAATACGAACGTAAACAATGCGGATACTGAGGATAAATTTTTTTCTTAAACCTTATTCTATTGATTGCCTCAAACCAAACCCTAGTACATTTGCTTACAAATAGTGTTAAAAACAGTTGTAGCAATAATATTAAGTGGACCAGAAATTGACTTTGCAGAAAATATCCCTTGCATTAATCTTGTCGTTTGTAATCGCATTCTCATTCATAGCCCTAATCCAACTTGAAAAAAACAACCCGATAACCTTCAACTCAAACGGCGAGTTAACATCTAATTCAGCAAGTTGGAGCAATTTTGGCTCTTTGACTTTTCCCACGCCATCATTTTACTCGAATTTATTTTACAATCAAGCAAACCTCCAAGATGTAATCAAAGACTCAACAATAACTCTAACAAGTAATTCGACCCGAATGGAAGTTTATAATTTCGTTGCTGCAAATCCCGGCATCCAGTTTAGAGGCATATGCACTGGATTAGGGATTGCTATAGGAACTGCCGAATTCCACTTAGGCGTCCTTAAGCGAGCTGGTCTGGTCTCTTTTGTTCGTGATGGCAAATTCAAACGGTTTTTTGTCTCCAAAAAATATTCAATAAAAGAAATGAAGCTAATTTCTCTATTAAGGCATGACAATGCAAGAAAAATTATTAAGAAAATAGTTTCTGAGGAAATAGTTCCTCATAAAAAATTAGCAACATATCTTAGTATAACTTCTCAGGGTTTAACCTGGCATATGAACCAACTAAGAAAAGAAGGAATTATTGAAGAAAGTATCGATGGAATAAAGGTTGCTTATTCATTAAATGAAGATTATGTTCAATTATTGCCCGAGCTAATTTGCGTTATTGAACGATGATAGAGCCCTCATAAAGCTCAACCCTTAAAAAATATTAGAGATCTACCTGGAGTTTGCAATAGATTTCAGGTAAGCAACTGTACCTCAACCTATATTATCACTCCCAATTAGACCTCTTTAAGGCTGGGGAAAGGTCTTGCAAGTGCCCGAAAACAAGGATTCGATGGTTTATACTGAAGCGCTGGTAAAAGCTTACCAAATAGGCGAAGAAAGAATTGAAGTTCTGAAGCAACTGTCTTTGTCAATAACGAAGGCAAAATTTATCGCGCTACGTGGTCCTTCAGGCTCAGGAAAAACCACCCTTCTTAATATTATAGGTGGAATAGATCGACCTACAAGCGGCAAAATCTTTGTGGACGGGCAAGATTTAACGCTTAAAGATGAAGATTTCTTATCTGATTTTCGGTGCAATAACGTTGGTTTTGTTTTTCAAGCTTACAATTTGGTTTCAACTTTAACAATGGCTGAGAACGTCGCGTTTCCAATGGAATGGATCCGAAAGCCCGAAGAGGAAATTGAAAAAAAGGTAAGTGAATTGTTGGAAATGGTTGGTTTGCAGAATCGAGCGAACCATTTTCCTTCGCAACTTAGCGGAGGAGAGCAGCAACGGGTAGCCTTTGCTAGGGCATTAGCTAATGATCCACAACTGGTTCTTGCAGATGAGCCCACAGGCAATTTAGACTCAAAAAACGCTCAAAAAATCATTCAAGTTCTCCAGCTCTTAAAAGAACGAGGAAAAACGGTTATTATTTCAACTCATGACAGGGAAATAATAAAGTTAGCAGACCAAGTTTTGTGCCTTGAAGAAGGCAGATTGGCGAGCGAATAATGAGTTATACGGGTTTTCCCGTTAACGATTTACTGCGAAGAAAGTTTCAAACAGGTCTAACCATTGCCACTTTAACGTTAAGTGTTGCTTCAACTTTGTTTCTTTTGCTTTTTAGTAGTCGTTTAGGGTCAGGTGTGACTTCAACCGCTGATGTATTTACCTTAGGCTTGAGTGCAATCTTTTCTCAGTTTATACTTTTCATTGGTGCACTGATTTTTATAATCGGTGCGGTGTTAACGTCGTTTATTAGTTTCTTGATGATGGCTCAAAGAACGCGGGATTTCGGTTTGATGAAAGCCGCAGGATGCCCAAACAGTCTGGTCGCGGGTTATTTTATGACCGAACTTTTAATAACATCTTTTATTGGTTGTATTTTGGGCATTGTGTTCGGTTTTTTGATGGATTATGTAGCGTCTAATCTGATTTTTTCTTCTTATCAGTTGCCCAGTTTCTGGTTTGCACCTATAGTTTTTGTCGTTTTTTTAGTCTTAGCGTTTGTTTTTGGTCTCCGACCTATTATTAAAGCCTCAAAAATGTCTTCTGTAGAAGCACTTTCGCCTGTGAACTATTATGGCTTAAGGATAGGGACTCAGCACAAAGCCTTGTCTCGGCATTCATTGACTTGGCGAATTGCTTCAAGAAACCTAATTCGTCGGCAATCAGCAACAATCCGAATAGTTATTTTGCTCTCATTAGTTTTCGTTTTGCTAACGATTTCAGTTGCTGGAGGAATTATTGCAAAAGATACTACAACTTCATGGGTTCAAAAAACCGTCAACAGCGACATGATTGGCATAGCCCATACTCGCATGGGTGATCAATACAAACTGCTCTTAGAAAAATTTACGGGGGCAAAAGAAACCGCCGTTTTCAATTATTCTTATCCAAACCTAGCCATTAACAACACGATTATTGAAAAGTTAAAGGCTCTGCCGAGTGTGGGTTTGGTTGATTCTCGCTTGATTATGAAAGAGCATGTTAAGGAAGTAGCTAACTTTACTATCGATCCTTATACGTTGGCAACGCTTCCTGTTGGTGATGGGCGCCAAGGAGATGTTATTGTTGTTGGCGTTGATCCACAGAATCTGGTTAGTGAATGGTCAATTAAAGGTCGATTTCTTGGCGGAAACAGCAATTTGGAGGCTGTTATTGGAGATTCAATTTCTCAAACTATGTATGTACGCAAGTTTACTTTATTAGCTGATCCTCTGGTAGAAGGCATAGAGATACAAAACAGAACCTTCAACATCGTTGGCGTTTGTGTTGATCCTATAAATAATGGCTTAGTTACATACGTTCTTATCGATAAACTTGAAAATATCACCGGATTTTTTAGCCCTAATTTGCTTTTGATTAAACTGAACAATTCTTTTGACCGAAACTCGGCAATGGCGGATATAAGAAATATTGTTAAAGGGGTCGATCCAAGTTTAGAGGTCTTTGATCTTAGTGGAGTTGTGAAACAAAACGCGGCTTTTTTGGATTCGTCCTGGCAAACTATTATGCTGCTGCCACTCTTTACTTTGCTTTCTGCAGCGCTTTGCTTAGTTGGTTACATTATGGTTGCGATAGATGAGCAACATCAAGAATTTGCTGTTCTTCGTGCCGTTGGAGCTAAACCAAGAATTGTTATTTTTATCTTAGGAATTCAAAGCATGATTGTATTGCTTTCAAGTTTAGGAGTAGGGCTATCGCTTGGTACTGTAATAACTTTGCTTATTTTGATGAAGCAACCGTTAGTTACAAGCAGCACTATCTTGGAGATTACTAGTTGGTTCGTTGCAGCTTTAGGGGGAATGCTTGTTATGAGCCTTTATCCAGCTTACAAAATTTCTAAAGCTGAAATTTTAAAAATAATGTCTTAAACTCCGAGTTTTTCGGAAACCCTCTTGCTTTCATGCATGGATGCAGCCTTTAAGACTTCTTGAATTGTTATTTAGTTGATGTGTTGATTAGGTTTTCCTCATTTTAGTTGAATCCAAAATCTTTTAAAGGAATATATCCGATAACCAACCAAGCTAGGATAAGGGAAATGAAAAAACTAACTGCTCACATAGGCAAAATCGCTCTCTTATTAATAGCAATCAGCGCTATTAGATGCAGAACTCTTTTTTTTAATTAATTGCAGAGTAGGCAGGTTAGCCTTACGCTAACAGGGAAGAGGTAAAAATGGCAAAATGCAAAACTTTGTCTCTGTTAACTGCCAACCTGCCTAATATTACAAAACACTGAACCTCATTTTACAAGCGGTTTTCTAATTATCTTATGCTTGGCACACAATAACGTGTTTGGGTTTCATAACTAATGAGGCTTTGTCGGTTGTGGCTAATTCGTATATGGATGAGTTCTTGATTGCCTTTTTGGGACAGGTTTCGACACATTGGGCACAGAAGAGGCATTTGTCTAATCTAAACTGGGGGCGTTTTTTTCCATAAAAATCAACCATTTCTATGGCCCCTGCCGGGCAATCTCTTCTGCAAAGCCCGCAGCCAATGCAAAGCTTATTATCAAGTTGCATTTGACCTCGATAGTTGTCTGCCAACGTTGGCTTCACGTACGGGTATTTTGTTGTGGCGGGCTTTTTAAAAACAAATGACCCTACTCTTTTAAACATTGGAGATATTTTCGCCATTTTTTCACTCTCTCTTTTTAGGCAAAAGCAAACGGGTTCGAATTCTTGTTATCTGAACAAAGTTAACTTAATACAAAATATAAGATAGTGTGGTTTCACAATGAGACAACAACCGTAGTTGATAACATAGCTCTTGGATTTGTAACTCTGTTTTTCGGAAATATTATTGTAAACCCATCTATGGAAGGTAAAGCTTATTTCTGCCTATCACAGTGTTATAATTGTTACAAAAGTAAAGAGAGAGGTGTTTTTAAAATGGTTATACAAAAATCGCAACATGCCCCACGTAGCGTATGCGAAACCGAACGTGATCGTCGACAACTCAGAGACCCCCTGAAAGAAGAAGAAGTGTAGCAAGAAGCTTCGCATTTCGCATCTAAGGACTCTGTTTTTACATAACAAACTTGTCATGCAAGTAGGAAAGAATAGATGTTCCTGGATCTCACTTAAGAGCTTCGGTCTAGGAATTGCTTGTTACATTGTTTGTTTATTGTAGAATTGAGGAGGATGCGGAATAACATAGAATTTATTCCATTCTTGCATAACAATTTGTTTCTCACGCTTCTCCCAAGAATTTATCAATACAATTCTGGTTATACCTCCGATAAAAGTGCCTGAAAGCACAAATAAAACTAAACTATTGCCTAAAGCAAAAGATAAAGCACTTGTCTTAAAATAGAGAATAAAAAATGAAAAGACAAGAAATATTGTAAACCCACCAAAAACTGCGATATTGATTTTCTTCGAGCCAAGCCCTTTAAATTCATGATTTATTGCTAAAATTTTTAGTTGTTCATTAGTATACCATTTCTCAGCAAACACTCCAAAGACTAATCCCAAACACAAGCCCAAATATGCTAACTGCAATGAAAGTGGATTAACACGATTAAAAATGGGTATATCGATAAGCAAAAAGATGCTTCCTAAAAACAGTGGCGTTATAAGAGCAGTTGCAACGAGCATTGCTTCAAATGTTCTCATAAGATTATCTGATTAGGTGATATCAAAGTAAATGTTATTTATCATTTGTTATTTTCTCATCCAGACTTTGGATAGTCAAGAATCTTTGACTTTTTTTAGTCAAGAAAGGCTTACGAATAGCCTTTTATCGACTTTGGTACGCTAATACTAAATATGGGTAAAATCGGCAATGGTTTCTCGTTACTTCTTGTTGTTGTCTTAGCCACCTCAAGCGTAATTATATTTGAAACCGCGAGAGCTCAAACCACGCCTCCTCTCCCTGAATTTAGCATAACGGTTGAAACGCAACAAACAGTTGTTGTAACAATCAATAATTCCTATGAACACAATACCTACACATTCTATAATATCCGTGCCAAGGACCATTTAAGTAACAACTGGACAGAGTTTTTCGACGCCCATACATACACTGCAACAAATCCCCGCGGTTATATCTCCTCATCAAATTCCGAGAATACAACAGTTAACCTCCAAATCAATTATGAGCCTGGTTCTCAAGTAGATTTCCAGATGGAAGCGATTCAATATCGAGAATCCCCAGTTTGGATCCCTGACCATAGTTGGGCTCAAACACCGGAGGGGGGACACTATGAGCAACGTTACAGCTTTAATACCACTACAAGTGGTTGGGGTAACACACAAACAATAACCATCCCTTCAACAAACTCAAATTCAATATCTCCTTCTCAAACTATTCCTGAGTTTCCAATCACAGTAATCTTGCCTTTGTTTGTCGTTATACCCTTGATAACGGCAATGATTCTTCGGAAGAGCAAACATCTAAAGGAATATAACTAGCCAGTATCAACAGAATTGGCTGCAATCGTGTTAGGTGGCAACTTGGTTGGTTGACTATTGCGACGTGGCTGATGTGAAGCCTGTTTTGCATCTTGATTTAGTGGAGAGTAGCGAGGATTTGGAGTTGGTTGGTTGTGTGTTGACTGGGAGTGGTTTGGTGGATGGGTTTTTGCAGGTTAAAGGTTTGACTGTTCCAGGTGTGGTGCCTCCGATTAAACGGACTGCACTAATTAATCACGTGTATATAAGACAGAAAATTTTGATTGGATCAAAGTCGGTTGGTGCATTGGACGTAATCCACTCATTTGACGAAATTGCTACATTTCCCCTCTTTTTTGAGCCTTTTTTCGATGAGAGCTAACTGGTTTGATGTTATTCTGACAGAGTAGGACTGTTTAGTAGACCCTCAAGAGCCCAGAAAAGTGGTGTTTTAGTAAACCACTTCTTGTCAGTTTTGCAGAAATGTAGGAGCTTACTTCTTGGTAAATGCTGCTCGTGTTAAGCGCAAACTTCCCAGCCTACTGATTGATGAGAGCACAACTAAAAAGAAAGGCTGGAATAGCCTCATGCGTTATCGTTATCGGTTTACTCAGTTCAAGAAGCGACAACCTGAGAAATTTAACTCTATCACTAACCGTATTCTTTTAGACCTGACTGATTTAGAAAAAGCGGTTAATGAATCATAGATCGCGGTCTTTTGCCAGTAGCACGCTACTAGACGACCAACCTTGTGGGCTCGTCGTCTAGACGGACCCATAGTTTTCTGGAGACATATCCCGCAAACCCCTTTTTTTAATGATAAAAAAATGCACGCTGGATTAATGCGCTAAAGTTGAATCCCAAGTTCTTTGAAATGAGTTCATTGCAAAACCAACTAGACACGGATGATTTGTTAGTATTAATGGCGATTCTACAATATGTCTATCGGGGTAGTAGCTGAAGCTTATGTGTTTTTGATCAAAAATCGCTGAGTTTTCTCGAAGACATCCGACAACTTTTTTTATTATTGTGTTTTCATTTTTATGCGCTTCTTTTATTTCGCGGGGTAGGTCTTGCGAGTCGTTAGGTATCCCGAGGAGTATTCTGTATTTTACACCTCTTTCTATGGCTTTTTTATAATTTTCCATGCATTCACTAGTAATGTAAAGAAATCTTGGTAAAAATGATATAATATCGATAGATAAATTAGCTGAGTCATGCTGCTGCTTGATTTTTGCTATAATTCTTTTTCTCCCTTCGATTGAAGTTATCTTGTATTCTTTTTCTGGGTCTGGCTCTTGGTTGCTTTCAAACTTCAGAGAAAAATTTTTTAGGGTTTTTTGCATTTGGTTAATTTCGTGGAGTTTGTAGTCGATAAAGGCTTTTAATCCCAGGGAGGGAGGCACCGCGATGAATTTTAATGGGCAACTTAATTCTCTATCGACTAAACCGTTTTCCTGAAGTTCATTCAATGCTCTATAGACTTCTGTTCTTGGGGAATTTGACCAGTGGGCGATAATGCGCGCTTCAGTTTTGCCATAAAGCAAAAGAGTAAGGTATATGTTGGCCTGCATCCGGGTTAGACCAAGCTGGATTAAATACTGTAAGGCTTCGTTTTTCGATGTTTTTGCATCTAGTACATTCTCCAAATTCTGCAAGAAATCTCCAAGACTCTTATCGTTAATTTCGGTATATTAAATTAACTAATAATAGCTTGCTATGAGATCCTTAACTAGGCAAGTCTAGAAACCTAACATCCGTATCTTTAAGCAAAAATGTCACCTCTCTGTACGACTATCAAGTTTACAGTTATCTGTATTATTAGAGTGTTAAGACGAGATTATATTAGCGCTATCTGAGAGACAAGAAGCGTCTATATTTTTATAGACTAAAAAAAGATGTGATAAAAAAAATGAACATAAAGAAAAATACATTATTGACGAAAAAAACAAAACTTGCCACTATTACTTTAATTCTGCTAATGACATTATCTGTTATGTTTATTGCCCCTACGCAGGCATATGATACTCCAACCTTCTTATTTGTAACCGCTTCACCGAGCCCTGTAGGCATTGGCCAAATCGTCTATGTCGGCATCACTTTCAGCAGACCTACACCCACAGGTGCGGGTTACACCGGCGATCTCTATGAAGGCATAACCCTCGAAATTACAGACCCTACCGGAGTTACAACCACTTCTGGACCATACATGGCAAGCCCAGTCGCAGGCGTAGTTTATAGCTTTACACCCGATAAAATCGGCAATTACACTTTGCAAGCCTTTTATCCTGGACAAGTATTAAAAGGCTACAATCCAGGTAATCCTACCATCAGCACCAGTAGTCCAAATCTGATTGGCAGCAAAATGTTGCCGTCTGAAAGCAATATAAAGACTTTGACAGTACAGCAAGACCCAGTAACAGCAAAATATGTGACTCCTCCTCTTCCAACTGAATACTGGATGCGCCCAATATACGGGACTAACTGGAACTGGGGAGAATTAGGGGCTAACTGGTTTGGATTAGGTGGTTCTGGCGGATACGATGCTAGCGGAAGTGTCCAGGCGAATGGTACAGCACCAAACTCTGCCCATATCATGTGGACGAAAGCAACCCAATTCGGAGGCCAACCAGGATTACCAATCACCAGCGATACGTCCGCCACGTACAGTTCGATCTCACTGATTCAAACGTACTTTCACCCAATATGTATCCTCAACGGAATACTCTATTACAATGTATATGACGGTAGTCCAAATTCTAACTTGTTAGGCTGGAGAGCTGTAGACGTTCGCACAGGAGAAGTACTGTGGGACAAACCTGCGGGTAAATCAGGCATCGAGACAATTGCATGGGGTCAAATAATCAACTACGATAACTATCAGGAGTACGGATCAAATGCATTCCTATATAGTTCGCCGGGAGCCGGCGGGGCCTTCTCCAGTTCAGCGAACTGGATGGGAATATACGATGCATATACTGGAAACTTTTTGGCAAACGTTACTAATGCTATTAGTACAAGCAAGGTAATTCAGAGCGCTGAATCATCGACAGAAACTGAAGGAGGAATAGTAGGCTACTACGTTTCTGGTGGCAATCTGCGCATGTACAACTACACCAAATTGATAAATACCTCAGGCAGCGCATTCATTCGCGCAACCGGTACCGTTAACGGCTCTGATCCCCGCATGATAGAGTGGAGCACGCCGCTTCCAACTACATTCAACGGTGACAACATCACTCTCAGCATATCTGCAGTGACCCCTGAAGTAATACTTATGCGTCAAGTGCCCGGATCGGTTTCATATCAAGGAGTCACTTTGGGCTATCAATACGTCGCAGGCTACGATGCAAAGACAGGCGCTAAACTGTGGGGACCAATAAACCAAACACTACCCGCATATGAAGACACAAGTGTATTATGCGCGCGCGAAGGCTACTACGTAATGCATAACAAGGATGAGAATAAAGCGTGGGGCTATAGTCTAACAACCGGTCAAATGTTATGGGGTCCAACTCAACTGAAAGGAGGCGGCGACAGTGCCGTTTGGCGTGATGGTGAAATTGCTTACGGCAAAGTCTACATCTTTGACCTCGGCGGCTACGTAACTGCCATCGACCTTCAAACAGGAAAGATCGCGTGGACATTCTTTGCTGGAAACGCTGGCTACGACACTCCCTTCGAAAGCTATCCAATTTTCGGCTACAATCGACATAGTGTATCAGATGGAAAACTATTCCTCTCAGAAGGAGTTATGTACACCGTGCCATTACATCCAGCCTACCGAATTGCTGTAAACACCACTGATGGAACTCTAGTATGGAAAGTATTACAGTACAGCTCTACAACTGGTGGTCCTATAGGTGACGGCTACTTGATTTCATGGAACAGTTTTGACAACCAGATATATAGCTTCGGCAAGGGACCAACTGTCACCGCAGTTTCAGCATCTCCGAAGGTTTCGGTACATGGAGGCAGCGTACTAGTAGAGGGCACAGTCATGGATACATCTGGTGGCACGACGCAGGACATAATCACAACCCGGTTTGCAAAAGGTCTTCCAGCAGTGTCTGAGGACAGCATGGAGGCGTGGATGGAATACGCCTACATGCAGCAGATTAAGCCAACAAACGCGACAGGTGTTGATGTTGTCATAACTGTACTTGACCCGAACAACAATGTCTATGAAATTGGCAAAACAACGAGCGATGCAAGCGGCTCTTATAAGCTATTGTTTACTCCCGAAGTTCCAGGCGAATACACTATAACCGCTAAGTTCGTAGGTTCAGAGTCTTACTATGGGTCTTCTGCAGAAACCGCTATAGGCATCGATGCAGCACCTGCTGCTACACCCGCACCAACACAACCGTCCACAGTTATGTCTGATCCAAACTTAATGCCAGGCATAGCAGCCATCATAATAGCAATCGCAGTCGGCTTTGCAATAACAATACTAGTGCTTAGAAAGCGACCATAACAACAAACAAAAATAGTCTCCTCTTTTCCCCTTTTTTAGTTCGTCTAGAATATTAGAAAAAAACATAGGTTGAGAGAACATTGGAAAAACTGAAAATGACATTGCCGTTTAAAGTAGATAATCAAGCGCCTTCTGATTTCGAGGTTTCTTGTTTAAAAAGAATTAAGCCAAGAGCACTGGTGTTCAAAGCAAACGATAAGGATCTTCACAAAATTCAAGAGTTGATTAAGGCGCAGTTTCCAGATGTCGAAATCCTCTACGTTACGACAGGTCATGCTAAAGGCTTTCTTCATGTCACTAAATCAATACCTTTTGAATTGCAAGATTCTTCTGGGAATCCATTTTATAGTGTTGAGGGGTTGTAGTTTCTTTCAGTTTATTGCCTAAACAAAACCGTTTTGCTTCTCTTTTTAGTTAGGAAAATACGTTGTTGAAGAGTTGGGGTTGGGGATAAGGGAACCTTTAGCGAGTTACACTAACGTGTGGTTGTTTATGCCATTTTAGTAGGCCTCTGTGCCTAGCGCCGAGTATGTCGTGGACGCCAAGGTTCAGGAGTTAACAGTAACTTTAGAGTTGAGGATGGATGGCGCCTTTGTTGGAAGATTGGGTATTACTTTGCGCTCCAAGCTGAATCAGGTTAATAGATACAAGATTTCAAAGTTGCATTTTATAAAGAATTGACGATTTATTGCAAACTCAAGGATAAAGCGAAGGCTAATTGGTTTTAGCATAGAACACAAAAAAAGAAAGGGTTGTTTATGGGTTGTTTAAGGTCTTTTTTTAAGAATCATCACTGTCATGATGAATCCGACTGCGATTGCAATAATTATGGCCACTGTTGCTCCAAGTATGTACATCTCTGTCGGTGGAAGAGCTATGCTGGGCTGCGATGTTGGTGTTGGAGAAGGCTCCTGAGCATAGAATGATGTTGCTGCGCTTGAAGCCCAATACGATTCACTGCCATCAAAACTAGCATACAGTGTATAAGTTCCTGAGATATCAGGTTTCCATACAAAGCTAAAGTAGCCATTCATGTCACTTGTGATGGTTCCTATTTCTCTTTGATTGCCATTAGCGTCAAGCACGCTTAAGGTGACTGGAACACCTGTGGCATTTGTGGGTTTAGGCTTTTGTTGATAGAGATATTCCATCCATTGCGTCATAGAAGCATCAGCTATAGCAGGAGTGCCATCGGTATTGAGCTTGTTTCCAGCATAATCGATTAGTCCTGGCGATTTATCCACAACTGTTCCCTTGATTACAACTTCCTGCCCCAGGCCCACTGCAGTATCTGGTGCCGAGACAGTAACAGCTGTTTGACCTTTACCAAAACAGTATATGGTTCCACTGTAGGTGTTCTCACCAAGCACGTAGCCATCAGCGATGAAAGGACTTGAAGACCACCAACCGCCCATCTTGTATATAAATTCGCCAGTCGTAGCGTTAATGCAATACATTGCTGCCCCAAGCCATTGAGGAGAGTTTGGTGTATGCTCACCTGTTGCTGCATAGATTTTTCCATCAGCGATTGTTGTGCCAGCTAAGAGTGGGTACGCGCCATATGGTGTATCGATGCCACTTGATGGAAGACTGTATGTCCAGAGAAGGGTTCCCTTCTTAATATCAAAACAGTAGATATTGCCAGCGTACGTCCCGACGAAAAGCTTGCCATAGCCACAGTTGGCGGCGCCAAACGTATCCCAAGCTTCAGGTAAAGGTGCAGTTGGTCCCCATATCTTCTGTCCCGTCATTTCATCAAAGCCATACCACTGCCGTGTATTTCTTTGATACAAAACCATTACACCATCATACACTGTACCAAAGAACTCGAAAAGCGTCGTCCCTGGAAGGAATATGTCCGAGAAGCTATTGTGCCATAACTCAACTCCACTATCGCAGCTATACGCTACCATCGTAAAGTTGTTAATAGCCTGCGAGGTAATTGTTGCGGTTGTCGCAAAGATTACCCTTCCGTCGCTTGGTGTTATCCCATTGTTGCTTCCGGGTGATCCGGAGATGCCAAAGCTGTAAATGCCGTTTCCACTATGCGGTATGGTTACGTTCCATTGTATCCCTTTTCGCCAGTCTATCGTTTGGCCATACGGTGCGGTGTATAAATTGACAGCACCTACGCCAGCATAAGCTTCTAGCATTTTAGTTGAATTCCATTTAAGTAACCAATTGTTTGTACCGTCTATGTAGTAAGCAACTATTGAGTTCATGGTGTCAAGTCCGCCATCTATTATTTGTGGTCCAGCAATAGTGCCTGTTCCCGCTGTAACGTTAGTCATTGAATAAAGCTGTTGTCCAGTACATGCGTCGAAAACTTTCCAATCTGGTCCTCCAGTATTCCAAAGATATGCAAAGCTTCCTGCTCCATTAGCCATGTTGGGAGAGAATATTTGGCCATAGAAGGTATTTGTGCTTCCTATTACCGAAGCGTTTTGGAACCATAGTTGGTTGCCGGTTCTTATGTCAACACATGCCATTCCCGTGAAGGCATTGCCTGAACTTGATCTTATCAGATAGTAGAGTTTTCCATCTATAATTAGCGGAGGAACGAAGTAGTTTTGGTAAATTGGTCCTTGGTAGTATGTTAAGTCTTGTCCGGCTCCATCAAGATAGTTTCCTCCTCCAACTACGCCTCCCATATATTGCTGTTTTGTCCAAAGTACGTGTGCAGTGTTAGGTCCTGTAGTGTAAGGGTTGAATTTTACAGTGTTGTTGTAGAAGTTCTGTAACCAGTTTCCGCCAATTTTATACCATCCTCTGTTTTCGGCGTAGATTGGTCGGGTCCAGTAACCGGTCGGAAGTGCAGGGGTCTGGTAATTTGCGATTGGATCTTGTTGCACGGTAAGGGTTGTCGTTGCATTTTGAGGAAGGAAATAGTTGGCACCGTATTGTTGGCCAGGGAAATTAAATTTCAAAGTGTAATTGCCTATCTCTTGTGGGGTATAGTAAAAGTAATATCCGCCTGTAGCATCAGAGACAAAGGGTCCAAAGTGTTCCACTTTTCCAGTTGGTGAAGTAATTGTCACTTCAAAGCCGTTCCAGTTTTTTGAAGGGTCATAGCCTGCATTTGCTTGTGGGGGAGGGTTAACTAAGAAGAAGGTCACCAAAACAGGTTGACCTATGCCTGTGGGGTTGCAGGAAAGTGCTATGTCAGCAGGATTTGTATAGGACAATCCTTGAGCGTTTGCAGTATTGATGAATGTTGGCAGATAGAGTAGTGTCAGAACAATAGACATCATAAGCAAAACTGTAACAAAAATCTTAAGTCGGTTATACATTTCTTATTCTCCATAATTTTAACGAGGTAAATCTCGATAGATAGCGAGTAGAAAGCATAAACTATTTAACATTTTTTCAATTCGGTGCTCAGCTCCCAGACGTTGCACTATTTTTTATTAGTTATTTTTTAGTGGTTGTTTTTCCGCAAGATTGCTTTTATGGCTACTTAATCACTTTCCCACTATGAAGTGGTGTGATCTTGAGCAAGCAAGTGTCAAAGTTATAGAGAACGTTAATCCAGGAGACTTAATCTCCATCGATTGGTGCGATGCCTCGGTTGGCAAAAGCTCTGGTTCAGGCATGACTATCGATGTGCCGGTGAAGAGCTGGGGCATATACGTTGGGCTAATTGGCGACAGAATCAAGCATATCGTAATTGCCAAGAACAGTTTTCGTTATGCCGACGGCTTGTTCGACTTAGATTATACGGACATTCCTGTTGGTTGGGTTCTTGGTGTAACAGTGTTAGTTAAAGAACACATTTCAAAAGAAGCCGCAGTTAAGCTTGTTAATAGCTTCTTGATGGGTGGGCATCGGGCGTTTAATCGTCCTCGGACTTTTCACAGAACCATTTTTCAGCAGAGGTTGAGTGTGAATGGCCGACCCAATTAAACGAGCATTAACGCGAAGGCGCAGGTTTCCTGGTCGCGACGTCTTAGTCGAGGAGCCAAACGAGCGGCTTGTTTTGGGCGTAAAATTCGCCATCGGCATGACGGCGTTCTTGTCTGCTCTTGAACTTCACATATGGTCATCTTTCATACCTGGAATCCGGAGATCTTTGCAACCATCACCGGCTTAAGCGGAACCGTCATTGGTTTGTTTGTGGGGCAGAAAACATGACTTATGATAAGATTTACCAAGTTGTGTATTCCCTTGAAACTAAATGTGATATCGGCGAGGTTTGGTGGGAAATTTGGTATTTGCTGAAATGCCCTCTTGTTGGATTTGGTAAACATGTCGTTTTCATTCGTTTTGAATTGTAAATTATGTAAGCAAGCAACACCTAAAATAACCTAATCAACAGAATGAATACGCGAATCATAATGAAGCCGAAGAACTACAAACGTGGATACCCAGTCGCAATATTGGTTGGAATAGAGCAGGACTATGCTGCTCTTTGGCAGATTTTCAGTCAAGTCGCCAAACTCCAACAAAATATACCTATAAACGGCGAACGAAAAGACCAAAAGGCTCTCTATAGCTTTCACGAAACCATAATCAATGCTTTAAGGCCCGTACTCAAAGAAGGTGTGCGGAGCGTGATAGTTGCTTCAGCATCGCGAACTAGTTACGCTCAAGACTTTCTTAGCCACATCAAATCCCACCATACATGGCTTCTGCAAGGTACAAATAAAGCATCTATCTCCCAGATAACCGGTTCAGCAAGTTCACCATCGCAAGTCGGTACTTTAACGAAAACATCAACGTTCAAAGAGTTAATTCAGGAAAACGCCGCTGATGAAACTGAGAACCTGCTGAGTATCCTCGAGAAACGGCTCAACAAAACTGACAATTTGGTGTTTTTTTCGCTTCTAGAAGCAGAAAACATTATCTTAACCCCGCAGGCACCAGGCAAACCACAACCAGAATACCTCATGTTAACCACTGATTACCTATCCGAAAGCAGACAAAAGAACCGAGTGAACCGGTTGATGCAGATTGCCGCAAGAAACGGGGTTAAAACAAGGGTAATTGATGCTAAATCAAACGCTGGGAATCGCCTGACACAACTTGGGGGTATTATTGCACTGGCCAAGCTCGAAACAGCATAAGCCAAGTCTCTTATAGTTAATTTTCCTTTGTGTTACCTGAGTTTTTATGATTAAGTTTGAAGCAAGAGTTCACCTTGCAACAGTTGCATTAGTATCGTTCATTTTGGCTTTCCTTGTAGCAAGAACCTTTACCACTTTTTTTCCAAGCCGAGTCATAATAACTAGTGGCATTCACATTCACCATTTCTGGTTTGGTATTATTCTTCTTGCAGTCGGCGGTTGGTTGGGGATTAACTCCAGCCAAAAAGACGTAGACTTAGCAGCAGCAATACTCTACGGAGTTGGTGCGGGTTTAATCGTTGACGAAGTTGGATTGTTATTGACTTTCGGCGATTATTGGACGGGATTAACCTGGGGTATCCTCGTGGTTATGCTTTCCGTAATTTCTGTGCTAATACTCATAACGCGGTACCGAAAACAAATCCAAGAAGAACTAAGTGAACACTTAAACCGAAAACTGGCTTTAACGTTGGGAATTTTCTTGACGGCGCTTGCTGTTCCATTCGTTCTTCAAACAGATAATTTGTTGGTAATAGTTAGCTCGCTTTGTTTAACGTTTGCTGCAGTTGCTATCATAGTTGTCTTTTTAGTTCTACAAAGGAGACGGTAACTTAACTAAAGAAAATTCATATGCTTTAATGCATCAACAGAAATCCTTCCTGAATGCAATGCAGTAGCAACCAATGCACCTTTAACTCCCAGATTTCCAAGCTCCAGCAAATCATTGATATCTCGCACTCCTCCTCCGACATATACTTCAATGTCAACTTCAGCAATTACTCGTTTGAGAAAATCGACATTTATGCCTTCTCCGCTGCCAACACGTGATAAATCCAAAACGATAACCTGAGAAATCCCCATTTGTTTAAAATCTTTCAGTAAACACATAGGCCTGTTGCAGCCGTCAAAACCCAAGTTAACAAGGATCTTATCACCCTTCAAATCTAAACTGATAACAACTTTTTCTCTTCCGAAAAGAGTTGCTGCTTCGCTCACGAAACTTTTTTTCTGCAACGTCTCGGTTCCGATGATCAATTTTGAAACTCTGCTGTCCAGCAGTTTTTGTGCTCTTTCAATACTGGTTACTCCCGCATCAACCCACAATTTAATACCTGTTTCATCGACGATTTTTTTGAGGATTTGAAAATTCGTTGAGCAATCGACAATGGCATCCAAATCAGCTACATACAAATCAGTAAAACCAAGGGATCTAAACGCTTTGACGACTTCTAAAGGCTCGACTGATTTGCATAGTACGCTTTGAAGTGGCTGGTACTCTTTTCTTTTTCCTTTAACAGCATGTACAACGATTCCGTTTAAAATATCGACAACTGGTATTACCTTCAAAGCTCTGGCTTCCATCTAAATTGACCCTTAACCAATAGAAAAACCTAACCTTCCCAACAGGAAAACTTTAAAGGCACCAACAAGGCGCATCAATATGATACCACTTGAAGCTGCTCATTAGTCCAATGAATGAAAAAGAAGCAGAAGAAGCCGTAGCAGGAGGCGCCGACATTATAGATGTTAAAAACCCCAAAGAGGGAGCGTTGGGCGCAAATTATCCATGGGTTATCAAGCGAATAAAAGAGGCAACGCCAAAGAATCTTAAAGTTAGTTGTACACTTGGCGAGGTTGGGAACCTTCCGGGCTCAGTCTCATTGGCGGCACTTGGAGCAGCTTCGTTAGGCGTAGATTACATAAAAGTAGGGCTCTACGGAATCAAAACACCCGAAGACGCTGTTTTTCTGTTGCAGACTGTAAGTCGAGCTGCAAAAGAATGCAACCCAAAAATCAAAATCGCCGTTGCCGGCTACGCCGATGCAAAAAAAATTGAAGCAATCGACCCAATGATCATTCCCGAAATAGCCCATAAAGCTCGTCTGGAAGTTGCAATGATTGACACTTCGATTAAGGATGGCAAAACTCTCTTTGACCATATGTCGAAGGATCAACTTAGAAAATTCGTTGATTCAGCACACGCTTTTGGATTGGAAGCAGCATTAGCTGGTTCATTGAGAAAATGTGATTTACCATCTATCTATGATTTAGACGCAGATATCGCTGGATTAAGAGGAGCCGCCTGCACAGACAGCAACAGAGTGACCGGACAAATTACCCGAAAACTCGTTAGCGACCTAGTAGAGGTTGTCAGGCGGGCAAAAAACAAGAGGACTTAACGGTGGAACCCAAGGGTTTAGCTAGAAAAGCCGTTTTATCAGAACTTAAAAGACTCCAAGCTTTAGACAAAAAATACTCTGAAGGCAGAATTCTTTGTTCAATGTGCACCCAACCTCACCCTTTGGCAAGAAAAGCTTATCAAATGTTTTTTGAGTCAAATTTGGGCGACCAAGGACTTTTTCCCGGAAGCGCACAACTTGAGACGGAAGTTATAAGCGACCTTGCCTCGCTACTTCACGGAAAAAAAGCTGTTGGATTTGTTGTGTCAGGCGGCACAGAAGCAAACTTGATGGCGTTGTTAGCGGCAAGAAACAATAAGAAAACCAACAACCCCGAGGTGGTGTTGCCTGAGTCAGCCCATTTTTCATTCACTAAAATCTGCAACTTGTTGAATTTTAAACCCGTCTATGCGGGCTTAGACAGTTCTTTTAGGGTTGACACATCAAACGTGGAAAAATGCATCAGCAAAAACACCGTTGCTGTTGTCGGCACCGCTGGAACTGCTGAATTAGGGGTAGTCGATCCAATTGACCAACTCTCGGAGATTGCGATAAGGCATAATGTTTGTTTGCATGTAGATGCTGCGTTTGGCGGTCTAATAATTCCTTTTTTAAGAAACGGCAAACCTGTTTTTGATTTCAGCTTGGAAGGTGTAAAATCCGTTACTGTGGACCCGCATAAGATGGGCATGGCGGCAATTCCTGCTGGTGGGATTCTATTCAAGGATTTAGAAACGCTGGATCGCATCAAGACCGAGACGCCTTACTTAGCCGATAAGGTTCAGTACACTTTTGTAGGGACAAGGAGCGGTGCAGGCGCTGCTTCAGCTTGGGCTGTCTTTAAGATATTAGGTGTAGAGGGTTTTCAAAAAGTCGTTAGCAAATGCATAACAAATACTAAATTGCTAGTCGACGGTCTGGAGAAATCTAATTTTAAATTGGTTGTTAAGCCAACGTTGAATGTTATTGCTTTTCGTGGGGAAAATACTCGGGGCTTGGCTGAGAATCTTTGGCAAAGAGGTTGGTTTGTATCTTATGTTCCCCGTTATGATTGTGTCAGAATCGTTGTCATGCCTCACATTAAGCGACGACATGTTATCGCTTTTTTAAAAGGTTTAAGCAATATAGAAAAGCTTTAAGTCACCTTTAACGTACCTCATCGATTCTTGAAGGATCTCAAGTTTGAAAGTCATAGTTTATGAGCATGTTTCCGGTGGGGGATACGCAGGGCAGCCTATTCCGCCAAGTGTTTTAGCGGAGGGATTTAGTATGCTCCGAAGTGTTGTAGCAGATTTTAAGTCGGGAGGGCACGAGGTCACAGTTTTAATGGATGCTCGAATCTCGAAACTTAATCCTCCTATCGAAGCTGACTACTTGGTACCTATTCATTATCCTCTGGAAAACGAAAAATTCCTGAGTATTATCGCAAAAATCAACGATGCCTACTATATCATCGCGCCCGAAACAGGACAAGTTTTGCAGTCAATAGTTAGACTCGTTGAAAAAACGGAAAAAATCTCTTTAAACTCTGACTCCCAAGCGATCGAAAAGACGGCGAATAAGGCCTTCTTTTATGAAACGATACAAAACCTTGGTGTAACGCCGAAAACAGAGATGCTAAACATTGCTGACGGTTTAATAGAAAACAATCGAATAATCCAAAAAGAGATCGGTTATCCCGTGGTTTTGAAACCAGCCGATGGTGTGGGTTGTAGTGGATTAAGTTTGGTTAATGAAGACGTTCAACTTGGAAAAGCCATTGAAAAAATAAGGTCAATTGGCTCAAGTACCCGTTTAGTCGCCCAACAATTTATTCAGGGTGAAGCTGCAAGCGTTAGTCTGATATCCACTGGAAAAAAAGCTATAGCTCTTAGCTTAAACAAGCAAAATGTCATTCTCGAAAGTCCAGATTCAACTTCAAGTTACCAAGGTGGAAGCGTTCCTTTTGATTACTGGTTAAGACAGAAAGTATTTGAAATTGCAGAAAAAGTTGTTGAAGCTTTCCCCGGTTTGAAAGGGTATGTTGGGGTTGATTTCGTCTTGACCGAACATAAAGGATATGTTGTCGAGATTAATCCGAGGTTAACCACGTCTTATGTGGGATTGAAGAAAATCTCCAATTTCAACGTAGTTGACGCAATGATTGATGCTGTCTTGAATGGCAAACTGCCCGCTAAAATTGAAAAATGCGGTATAGTTTGCTTCTCAAAAATAGAAACATCAAAGCCAACTATTGATGTATTTTTAAAAGCTTCTAAAATGGACGCCGTTATTTCGCCTCCTTTCCCTTTAGAAGGTTTTGCCAAATCTGTAGCCCTCATCGTCGGAACTGGAGATACGTTGGATGTTGCAAGAAATCATTTAGAAGAAGCTAAAAAGAAGCTACTCGACATAATCATTTGAGGCAGATAGTTTGGTGGATGTGTTAGGCTACGATATTGGAGGTGCCAACACTAAAGCTGCTCTTGTTAAAGTCAAAAATGGGAAATTGATTAAATCCGAAGTAGCAGTTGAATACTTCCCAATTTGGAAGGAGCCTCAAAGACTCGTCAAGGTTCTTTTGTCGCTTAAAGGTCGTTTGGAGCCAAATAATGTTGATGTTATGTGCGTGACGATGACTGCGGAGTTATCTGATGCTTACCAGACTAAAAGAGAAGGCGTCAACCATATTTTAGGTTGCGTAAAAGAAGCCTTTCCAGATACACATATTTTCGTTTTGAATACAGAAGCCGAGCTGTATTCGATAGATGTTGCAATCCAGAAACCTTTTGAAGTTGCATCAGCGAATTGGGCGGCTACAGGTTGGTTAGTAGCTCAACACCTTAAGAACTGTGTTGTTGTCGATGTTGGAAGCACAAGCACTAGCATAATTCCCGTTGTCCAAGGCAAGGTTGCGGCTCGTGGCAAGACAGATTTGGATAAACTCATCAATGGAGAACTCGTATATACTGGGAGCTTAAGAACAAACGTTGCTGCAATCGTGCAGTCAATCCCGATCAAACAGGGCATCGCAGGTGTCGCTTCCGAACTTTTTGCTTTATCGGGCGACGTTCACTTAGTTTTGGGTAATATTACAGAGAAAGATTATACTAGTGAAACTGCAGATAGTCGAGGGAAAACTGTTGCTGAAGGTTTGGCGAGGGTTGCAAGAGTAGTCTGCGCCGATACAGAAATGCTAAGTAGACAAGAAATCCTCAACATGGCACAATTCATTTATTGTAAGCAAATCCAACAGATTACAGGCGGCTTGACTAAAGTCTACTCTTGTACAAAGTCTCTGGTTACAGGCAGAGTTCCAGTAGTCGTTACTGGACTTGGTAAGTATTTCCTTGCACAGCAGGCTGCAGAAATTGTCAAGGTTGATGAAATAGTAGACTTAGGCATGCTTTTACCTTCGAAAGCAATTTTGGCCACCCCCGCGTTCGGCGTTGCTGTCATGGCCGCAGCTAAACTTGAAGGAGATACGAAATGAACGCCACGGTCATAAAAATTGGCGGAAGCTTAGCTTTGTACCCTGAGAAACTAAAAGCCTTGTGTATAAAGTTAGGCGAACTTTCAAAAAAGCACAGGCTAATAGTGATTCCCGGTGGTGGCGAATTTTCTGATGTCGTTCGAAACTTGGATAAGCGGTTTTCACTATCGGCAAGAGCATCGCATCGAATGGCGATTTTGGGCATGGACCAATACGGCTTACTACTTTCAGATTTAATACCAAATTCTGTTACCTTGAACAAGCTCGAAGAAATTAATTGTCTTTTGGATTCAGGCGGATTGCCAGTTTTTTTACCCTCAAACCTATTGTTGCGAGATGATCCGTTGGAGAACTCTTGGGATGTCACCTCGGATTCAATTGCCGTTTATCTTGCAGAGCTACTACAGGTAAATAAGGTTCTGTTGGTTACAGATGTTGACGGCGTTTATGCCGACGACCCTAAAACTTCAAAGACTGAATTGATTGAACAATTATCGGCCCGCGAGGCTTTAGCGATGGATAAACGGACGAGTGTTGACAAAGCTCTGCCGAAGTTGCTTTTGAATTTATCAATTGACTGCTTTGTAGTTAACGGTTTGTTTCCTGATCGGGTTGAATCAGTTTTAGATGGTTTCGATGTAGCTTGCACTCTGATTAAGGGTGGTTTACCTTAGTTTATTTTGAATGATTTTTGTGGTTACGCTTCCAAGTAATTGTTTGGCGAGTATTTTTCTCAGTTAACTATTTCTTTTTCTTGATCGGTAGAACAACAACAAATTGCAGCAGTGAAGTGTTGTTGTTCTTTTAGTTAATTACTTGCGTTAAGTTGAAAGAAGAAGAAAACATCACTGCATACACCACTTCTTCTTCTTTCAGTAACGGTAGATTACCTCTATTAGCAACTCCGCAGCAACCAAAACAATTGCAGAGAAAAAATAGAAAAAAGGAAATGGAAGTTTTCGTGTTTAGATCTTTTTCTTATCTAAAACTTCTCTGAAGGTCTTACCGCAGCATTCGTAGAGAGCTATGGTAAGTTGTGTTCGTTTACCTTTTTTGTCTGGTTTTCCAGCCATCTTCCAGGTTTTCTTTGCGGTTTTAACTTCTTTTGCACATTGGGGGCATTTTGCCATGGTTATTCCTCTGACTTGAACGTATCGTATGTATGGGTTTAAAACACTTTCGATTGCTTGGCTTTTAAATTGTTAAATTGAGGCTTTTTTGCCGAAAAATCATGGTGGTTTTATCATTTTTTATTGAAAAAAGTAGGCCTTAAGAAGCTGATTGCGGTGGGCAGATGAATAAATATTACCTAGAATAACCAATTCATGGTTGAGGATTATTGGTAATAGTTGGTTTAGATTTGGCCGGGGTTGAAACTCGACCTACAGGTTTTTGCTTACTCAAAGATTTAGTAGTGGAAACTTGCCTATTTTATACTGATAAAGAAATAGTAGCTAAAATTGTAACCTGCCACCCCAAAATAGTTGCCATCGACGCTCCATTGTGCCTTCCTCCAGGAAGAAAATCAATTGAGGAAAGGACTAACGTTCACCTAAGAGAAAGCGATAGGGCACTCCTAAAAATGGGTATAAAACTTTTTCCCATCACTTTGGGTCCAATGAGAAAACTAACAGAACGGGGGATACATTTGAAAAATGTTCTTGAAGCTCAAAAATTAACCGTTATAGAAGCTTATCCTGGTGGTGCTCAAGACGTTTTAGGTATTCCCAGAAAACAGAGAGGGGTTGAGAAGTTGAGGGTTGGCTTGGAAAAGTTGGAGATAGAAGGGCTCAATGATGCGATGAGTCATCATGAGTTAGACGCTGTGACATGTGCTTATGTAGGGAAGCTGTTTTTGGAAGGACAAGCAATAGCGTATGGTGAACCCAATCAGGCTATAATAATGCCGAAAGGTGAATATCAAAAAAATAGAGTTGGTTGATACCGAGATGCCAATCTCGATTAACAGCTAAAGCGAGTTTTCTTTTATGATTACTTGAGCCATTTTAGCACTTCAGGTTTGTTTCTTTTTCCTGCGCCTTGCTTTGTCTTGGGATGCCCCATGATGAAGGGAACCATCATGGAATAGTTTTCGGGCACTCCAATCTTCTTTAGCGCCTCGGGATTATTGTTTAGGAAATTAACAAATCCCATATAGCATGTTCCAAGCCCGATTTCGTAGGCTTTCAAAAACATGTTCTGTGCTGCAAGTACGCTGTCGAGCAAGTTCAAGTTAGCCCATTGTTCATCTTTCTCTGAGCATATCAGAATTAGCACGGGTGCGTTGTAGCACACTATGTCGGCTTCAGTAGAGAATTGCTTGGCCAACGGCGGCATCATTTGCTTGATTAAGACTTTGGTTTCGTCGGAAACATACTTGATTAGTTGTTTGTCTTCGATAACAATAAACGTCCACGGTTCTCGATGCATCCCTGTGGGTGCCCATGTGCCAGCTTCAAGGACAGCTTCGATTTGTTCTTTGGAAACAGGTTCTTGAGTGTAGGCTCTTACGCTTCTTCTACCTTTAATGCATGCTTCAAGTTCCATAACTATCGCTCCACGTGATTGCAACCGATTTAGGGCTTATAAAACTTATCAGCGACCCCATCCAGTTATTTCTTCAAATGTGAAATCAACTGCCTCTTGTATAATGCTAAAAGAACCATAACGTTTACGATTATGAGGTAACTGGGAAAGGCATATTCTGAGAAAGCCCAGATCGTTGCAACCACTAAACTTGAGGCGGCTCCGAATACTCCCACAATGAAGGGCCAGACAGATTCAGTTTCTGGGTTAGTCCATGACTTTGCGAGAGTAGGTATCGACGCCAACGCATCGCTTGCCACAGCAAAAACGATCGCAATGTTTGGATCCTTGGTTAACCACCACATAACAAGGGCAAGTGCGGATAGTGCGCCACATGCGTAATCGAAAGTTGAGGGTTTCCAATAAGCCTTCTTAGCGAAGAAAGATGCAGCTAAAATCAGCAACGGGGAAAAACCTGCCATGAACACAGGTAATACTGCCCAACCTACACCATTTGATACGGCAGCTGCAGTAGCAATCAATGGTGCGATGGCCCACATTAGCCAAGTCACACGGTTTGGTTTGGTGCTTCCAGTGAACATCGAACTAATGTAGACAATAGCAGCAAGCAACGACGCGACTGCGGCAATAATGACGACGAACTCAAACATGTGTTAACAATTCTCGATTGACAATATAAGCCGATTATCCTAAATGATTTATTATACCCAAGTAAAGACAAAGTGCCAAAGATCATTTCAATTAAAGAAATCCCCTACACGGGAAAGACAATAAGTGACGTAGCAAACGAAAAAGCAAAACCAAACAAGATTTGAGAGGTGTCTGTGGCAGCACTGCTGGCATGCTTTTTTTGCTACACAGGGGGCGTGTTGGCGATCAAGGACGCCGCCGAAGGGAACCTGCTTTGGTTTTCAAGGCATCAGTCCAAAAGGCGTTCTGCAACCTTTTAGATGCTCTGTTTTTTAACGGAGTGGCGGTTTCACAGCAAACGCCCTAGGAAAAAGGGGCTTAGCGTCAATTGGCGCGCTAACCCAGAACCCACAGTAATACGTAACTTCTGAATTTGTTTTTTTAATGAAACCTTTTGTTCAATGCTTCCATAATTATTGGGTCACCCATTTGAGGTCGTTATGAACTTTAGCTATGAGTCATGAGAGGCTTTTTTTAAGTATGGATAGAAGTCGAAAAGGACGACCAATGCGTCTGCAAGGTAGTCAAGACTCCTCAGGAATCCATTAATGTCTGAGGTGCCTGGATAACTAAATAACTTTATTGGTGTTCTTTTATAGTGTACTTTTTCCAAAAAGCACTTATTTAAACAAAGTAAGAATACCAATGTGGAAACAAGCTAATGGCTGAAAACGAAGAATATACCATACATAACGATTATAATAGAATAATCAGCGCAATCAATGAATTTCAGGAAAAAGAGGAAGAAACAACAAAAAAACTAATTGGGTTTGTCTCAAAAATCAAGGCAATCGACAACAGACTTAAGCCCGCCATGAAAAAACAAATTTTTAGTCAAAATGAAAGAGACCTTTGGAAAACATACCAAAACCTCCAAGGAGAAAAACTGGCAATCCTAGACTTAGCCCATGAATGGGATTACCTTGCATCAACTTCAACTGGACTCACAAAAGAAGCGAGCGTTCTAATTCGTGACGCTATCGAAGAACTCGAAGATCATGTTGGCATACTTGTGGAAACTCAAAAAGCTCACATTGACGTGCTTGAAATAAAAAACAGCCGCCAATTTGGCATCTTTGCACTGGTCGTTTCAATAATAATATCGTACACTGCTGTGTGGGAGTTCTTTGTGAGAGATATAATAGTCAACGTAAAGTTTCCTTTTGGCTTAAGTCCTGACCTCAATTTCGCCCTATCGGCCATTGCCTTGATTCCGATTTTCGTCACAGTTGTTTGGGGATGGCGGCATCGAGTAGTGGAAAACTAAGTTAGAATAATTTCCCGAGAATAGGAAACGTGGAAAGATTGCGGGTTAAGTTTGCTTCAGAGCAAGAAATTAAAACAATAAGTTCAGGTGCTTTATCACTTTTTCAATTCGTTTCCTTTTGGAATCTTTTTCAATTTGGTTAAGCCTTGAAGAAAGCGTCTTGATAAAAACTTCAGCTTTGCTTTTGTTATTGATGATTTTTGTAGCGTTCTCTGAGTACATGGGCAATTGATTGGTTGGGCAACTCTTTAATTGCTCAATTAGCAAAGCGAAAGCCTCGTCTGAATATTGCTTAACGGCGCAAAGCTTGATTAAAATATTTACGGCATGGTCTTTGGTGATAACTGAACCTTTATTTGTTGCTTCAATAATTTTTGCAAGCCCTAAATAAACGGTTGTGGGGTTTTCAGAGGTGAGAGCATCTAGCGCGGTCATTGCTCCCCAGATCAATCGATTATTGTTTTTGCTAAGTATCGCAATAAACTCGCTAGCGTATTCAGCAATTAAAGATGGATTTCCTTCGCCAATTTCGTAGAGAACCTTGATACAGTCGCTTTGAATGTTCTTGTCTAGGTTGTTAAGATTGATGATAAGCTCTTTTATTGCTTTTTTATCATTTTCTAGAACTATCTGCTTTGCCAATTCTTGATTAGGCAGTTTATCATTGCGGTTAAGTGAAGTAGCTAACTTATCTAAAACCGTCATTTTGGCTCTCCATGAAATATTAAAATGTTAGTTAGAAGTTGAGGTATCTCAGAAAAACAATTCTTTGAGTTCAATCTTTGATATTTAGCTGGGTGTTCTTCGTGAGACAAATTTTATTCACGATCCTAAATTACTATTGAAGATTAGAGAATTAAAATCGTTTTTGGACAGTGGATATACCGCATCAAATGTCACAGGTGTCCCTATCAATATCACTAATAAATCGTAATACTTAATAAACTATTTAAGATCGATTTGTTTTAGAAATACTTGGTTACATATGAAAAAGAGAACAGCAAACTCAATCAAAGAAAATGAGTTGCTCGTGGACTTGACATTTCATAATGTTCCAGCCTCTTTGTTCACCGAGTTTACCAAAAAAATTGTAAAACCGTACTTTAAGGGCAACATGAACTCTGCCATTCAAGACCTAATCCAAAAAGCCCTTGCAGAACAAGAATTTGTTCATTCTCACATAACACATCTACGAAATTGTGAAGATAATTCGGAACAACCAAGTTATCGTCTTGCGTAAAAGTGCAAGACGAGCTTATTAAGAATTTTAATTCCAGTTATAAATTTTGGCCAGAAAAAAATAGTTCTGTAATTGATTTCCAAAAATACGTTCAGAATAAGCTTAAAAGTGCCGAGGGCTAGCTTTACACCGTCGTTTAAACCGTCGTTACAACATTATTTAAAAAACAGTGGCAGGTCATACCAGACTTAATCCCAAATGGGTATAGTCCCAGTGTTCAAATCTTATGATATTGATTTTTTTAACTAATTTATTTTATAATTCTGGTAAAAACGTCTATTTGATAACCTAACCAGGTTCAAGTACAATAATTTGCTGCATACGCAGAGGTATTATTTGAGAGCCAAAAGGGCAAACAAACAGCTTTCATAATACATTTGCCCGAGATACAAATTTAACTGCTAATTCTAATAATATTAAAAACGTTGAGAAAATTTGGATAGCACGATTCTGCAATTACAACTCGCGCTTCGAGGGATAGAATTGCCGAAGAGTTACCTATGAGCAGTTTTTTATTTGGTTCCTCATATATTGAATATAGATGATGCAATTTGGCGATGTCTGGTAAGATTTGTATTGTTACTGGCAGTAACTCGGGAATTGGCAAACAGACAGCTTTTGCTTTAGCAGAAATGGGCGCTACGGTGGTAATGGTTATTCGTAATCAAGAGAAGGGAGAAAAAGCATTAGCTGAAATAATCGAAAAGACCGGCAATAGATCTGTTAGCCTGATGTTATGTGATATGTCATCAATGGCGTCGATAAGAGATTTTGGAAGGGAATTTAAGAAAAAATACAGTCGATTGGATGTATTGGTTAACAATGCTGGAGGAGAATTCAGTAAGCGAGAGGTTACGTCTGAGGGTTTTGAACGGACATTGGCGGTAGATTATTTAGCGCCATTCCTTTTAACACATGAGCTGCTAGACTTACTAAAGGCAAGTGCGCCCTCTAGACTAATTAATGTAAGCTCTGGGTTAGCAAAGAATGGTAAAGTTAATTTTGATGACCTGCAAAGCATGAAAAATTACAAGGGAATGCAGGTTTACTCAAATGCAAAACTGATGCTTATGATGTTTACCTACGAGTTATCTAAGCGATTAGAGGGAACTGGAGTTACAGCAAATGTTCTGATGCCGGGTTTTGTAGCCACTAATCTTGGAAATAACAGCGGCAGCCTAAGGTCTTCTATCATGTTTAAGATGGTTCGCCCAATGCAGATTAATGCAAAGAAAGGGGCAGAAACATCAGTCTATTTAGCCTCATCCGACGAGGTAAGGGATGTCACTGGAAAATGCTTTGCTAAGAAAAAAGAAAGCGCTACTTGCCTAGCATCTTATGATGGGTCACTCCAGACGCGATTATGGACTGAGACAACTACCATGCTTAACTTGCCCTCCTCATAACTTGCAAGTTTTTTGATATCAGGACAATGTGAGAGTTTGCCGTGGGCTATAGCCCATTTTCTTCAACGACATATCAACGAATTCTATTTTTTCAGGATCAACTTTTACAAGCTTTACTGTTTTGGGAAACTCCTTTATATTCAACTGCTTCGCAGTTTTTTCCCAGTGGTATGCTTCCAAGCCTTCTCTGAGGCCATCAATGTCTTGTCGGGAGATAATTTTCGCTCTTCCAGTTATTTGGGCACCCTTG
>CAWIFU010000008.1:0-101091 GCA_963835475.1 Candidatus Bathyarchaeota archaeon | reverse complement strand
GCGCTATCCCAACCTACGTATGGGAGGAAAATGCAGATGCTGACATTTGGATTCTTCTTAATGTTTTCTAGTTTTGTTCCTGGTTCGCCCACGAAATAGATTGTCATTCCTTTTGAGTGGTACTCAACTGGTGTTGCTCGCGGAAAGTTGTCGCAGCACGTTGCAAGGACACGCATGTTCTGCTTTTTAAGGAATTGAATAATCCGCTTTTCCAGATCTTTAGGCGTAACGCTCATCAAAAATCTCTGTTCTCCTTATCATAACTAGGGGATACCGTATTTTCCAGTGACTGAGTCGTTGAAGATTTGAAGTTGGGGCGGATAATAAGTGAAAACTATGAAAGCAATAGTCAACAAAATGATTGCGAGAACAGCGATTTTGTTAAGGTTTTTTGGCAGTTGTCTATAAGTTAGTAATTTGTAGCTTAGCAACTGTCCTATTATCACAGCAACCATGAAGGCTGAAATGTCTATTGCGAAAATGCTTTTTCCGCTGAACGCAGTATAAGAGTATAATACGAGTGGAATGATGGTTACCATGAGATAGGCGCCTATTGTTTTGGCTGTGAAGAAGTTGTTTGCCGTTTTTCTAAGCAGTGGGTATTCAATTACTGTAAGAAGCAGGGCGGGTCAGAAAGCCAGCTTTAGATGTTCCCACACACTCTCGTTTACTGCTGAAAATGCACCTACGATTGGTTGATTGCCTGACAAAGCAAAGGTGAAGTGGAGTGCGCTTCCAAGAAAAATAATGAAAACTACTCCAATCAATTCATAGATAAAAACAGTTTTGTTTGAAGCTACAGCCATTTGAGCTCCCCTAAAACGAATATTGTTCTTGACCCAATATAAGATTTGGGCGTTCCCAGTTCTGTCTCGACATTATTGTTTGTCTTTTAAGGATTTTGGCGTTGGTTCAAAAAGTCCTTCGTGGACAAAATCAATTCTATGAGGCTGAAGTCTTTATTGGGTTTGTTCTATTTCGACTGCTACTTCGTTTCTGCGCATAAACCAAGGGGTAAACGGTCCGTTATATCGCATCGTAAACACTTGACCAACAGACTTCATTCCTGCTTTTGTGAGCTCTTCCAGCATTTCTTTAGATTTCTTTTTGAATATTGAATTTGACCAGCGACCTGAAAACCGCAGGGCAGCAATAACTCTTTCAGGTATTTCAACAATTTTCACGCGTTCATCAAGTGGCTCAGGCGTGGTTTCAAGCGTTAACCCTTCAGGCATCACAAAAGCCAATGAGTCAGATTCTGACAAGACAGGCGCAGTCATGGCTATTTGCGCCGAAACAACAGGGGCTGTCATCGCAATTTTTGACTTTTGCCTGTTATTGCCCGTGATGAAACTAAATAGAAGGTTAAAGCCGCCATCACCGTAACCATCAACCCTAGCGATCACCAAACGTGGGTAACGTCTGATCTCAACTTTGCTAATTTCTCTTAGAACTTCATATTTTGCCTGCTCGACCATAATCCTATACTATAAGCCCTTTTGATATATTGATTTTCTTGAGCGCATTCGTGTGGTTTCTCCATTTATTTTATGAATGGATTTTCCATCATTGCCGTTAATGATTTAATTTCAAGTCTTTTTTTTAAGTGCTTCGGTTTCTAAGATTCTTCTTTTATTATTTATCTGATCGTTAGCTTCAAAATTTATTCTGACATTGTTCGCTCTTAAGGAAGGCAGAAGAACGCGGAAGTTTTTAGTCTCGTACCTTCCTAATGGTGAACCAGCTCCACATATCAAAAAAAGCGCAAAAAGGTGTTAGTGTGGGTCCACAAATTAACAAATCCTTAACTAGTGCTGCAGCCTATATATAGTAAGAGATGAATTTTTATGGCAGATATAGTTGATACCGCAGTAGCGGCAGGTACATTCAAAACTCTTGTAGCGGCTGTAACAGCAGCAAATTTAGTTAGCACATTAAAAGGCCAAGGTCCTTTTACGGTTTTTGCACCAACTGACGAAGCATTCGCAAAATTGCCTAAAGGCACAGTTGATGGTCTATTGAAAGATATACCAAAGTTGACGGCTGTTCTAACATACCATGTCGTTGCTGGAAACGTTCCGGCAAGCGATGTAATACAACATCAAAAACTAACAACGCTACAAGGTCAAGATCTAAAAGTCGACGCATCTAAGTGGCATATGCACAAGAACGTGAAGATAAACGACGCCGAAATAGTTAAAGCAGACATTGCTACAGACAACGGCGTTATCCATGTGATTGACAAAGTTTTAATGCCCAAGTAGAGTAAGGTAGAAATACCTTATTTTTTTTTAATTATTTATTTAACGGTGGCTTTTGGCGTGGAAGACATAGTAATAGTCGATAACCTGCATAAAACTTATGGAAAAAACGTAATTGCTGTAGATGGCATTTCATTTACGGTTAAGAAAGGAGAGATTTTCGGTTTCTTGGGTCCAAATGGGGCGGGCAAAAGCACAACCATTAAAATTCTCACAACATTGTTGGAAAAAACCTCTGGAAAAGCCACCATCGACGGACTAGACGTTGATGCTGATCAGGTAAAAGTGAGGCGGATAATTGGCTATTCATCTCAGGAAGTAGGTGTAGATGACGATCTCACCGCACGTGAGAACCTTTTGCTTCAATGCAGCTTTCACCATATCCCAAAGGAAAAAGCAAAAACTAAGGTAAATGAGCTTCTGCAAACTATCCGTCTTTCTGAGGCTGCAGATCGACGATTGAAAACGTTTTCTGGCGGAATGAGAAAACGTCTAGATTTAGCCTCATCCCTTGTTTCAGATCCAAAAATTCTGTTTTTAGATGAACCAACAACAGGGTTAGATCCTCAGAGTAGACAAGATATTTGGGAGTACATAATTAAATTAAATCGAGAAGGTATGACAATTTTCCTTACAACACAATACATGGAAGAGGCAGATCGCTTAGCCAACCGATTATGCATAGTTGACCAAGGAAAGATTGTAGCTGAAGGGACACCCGCTGAACTCAAAGGCCAAGTTGGAGCAGATAAGATCACGCTACGTTTCAAGGCAGATGATCTTGAAGGCTGCGCAAAAGCCAAAGACTTAATGGCCAAACTTCAAGGAATCGAAGCTGTAGGTAAATGCGGAGATGGAGTTGCTGCTGAAAACGGCTTAACAATAATGACTAAAAACGGTTCCGCATTGGTCACGCAGGTAGTCAGAGCTTTGGATGGAGCTGGAATCAATGTGGAACAACTCAACCTTTCAGCTCCCACTCTTGATGAAGTCTTTCTCAAGCTCACGGGAAAAACTTTGAATGTAGTGGAACGCAAGCAAACAACAGGTGGATGGGGAAGAAGGAGAAGATGAAAATGATAGAAATGCTTTCCGAAGTCATAGCGATTTTTTCCCGTTGGAACAAGAAGCTACTTCGCCAACCTATCTTGATCTTTTTCAACCTTATTCAACCGTTAGTTTGGTTCTTGCTTTTTACACAAGCCTTCTCAGCAATTGGAAACATTCCTTCATTCAAGTTGCTTACAGGCACTAGTAGTTACATTACTTTCTTCACTGCCGCCGTCATAATACAAACTATAGCTTCCTCCGCCCTTAACACCGGTCTTGGTTTAGTTAATGATTTTGACAGTGGTTTTATGGATAAAATGAGAGTAGCTCCAATTAACAAATCCTCAATCTTGTTCGGCAGACTCTTCAGCAGCGCACTTACAACAGTCCTCCAAGTGGCTATAATATTAGTTATCGGTTTAATCTTGGGAGTAAACATAGCTTCGGGTATAGTAGGCGCGATAGTAATTTTCATTTTAGCTGCCCTGTTTGGAATTGCCTGGTCTGGTATATCCTTGTTTGTGGCTCTAAACACAAAGAACGCAGAAACCACACTCTCAGTGGGATTGTTAACTACTTTTCCATTGCTATTCTTATCTGCATCAGTAATGCCAATCGGACTGCTGCCAAGTTGGGTACAGCAAGTCGCAAACGTTAACCCCTTCACTTACATAGCTGAGGCGTTTCAATCACTCATCATAAATGGCTTAGTCTGGCAAAAAATAGAATACGCCCTAATCGCAATATTCATCGTTGGTGTGTTAAGCTTAGGCGCCAGCATCTTATTGTTCAGACGAAAAGTAGCATAGCTAAAAACAAAAAGCTTACAAATTTCACTAAGCGTCTCAATTGATACAAAAAAAGAAAAGATGTTTAGAGTTTTTCAGGGGCGCATAGGTTTTTTGCTTTGGCAGCTGTTCGCATGCAGCCTTTGCAGATGTACTTTGTATCTTTCACAAGTGGCTTTATCTTTTCTATTGGTACTTTGTCCTCTACCATTTTGCAGAGGTGTTTTCATGACCTGGATGAGGTTGAGCTTTCGACAAAACATAACACCAAGTTCACAAGAAAACAATGTCGAATATAAAATTGTGCGTTTGGAACCGCCTCAGGCTCAGAGGCGACAGTTAATCTAATTAATCCAAGATACCGATAGAGAAGAAGTAGAAAGGAGGAATAACAATGAATTACAAAGAAAGACAGGAAATAATTGCTAAATCGCCTATTTCTCTTGGATACCTGAAAAAGTTCAACATAGGCGCAGGCACACTGCAACTGATAAACGGTATAGTAATTCTGGCATTGACCTTTCTTTTAACTTGGCCTAAAGGAACAGACATATACACATTCTACCTCACATTTGCCCATGTTAGTACAACAAATCCTGCAATTTTCGCAGCACCAAACCCGCAAATTCTTTTTACTGTTACTCATTTAGGTTTACTTCTTGCTGCTTTCCCGCTTATCTCAGCATTTGCACATTTCATGATTGCCTTTCCAAAGAACAAATCATACAATGAAAACCTCAAAAAAGGAATGAACCCCTATCGATGGTTCGAATACGCTTTTTCAAGTTCGATAATGATCTGGATAATTGCAACTTTCGTTGGAATCTGGGATTTCTGGTCGCTAGCAATGATATTTGTTTTGAACGCTATGATGATAATGTTTGGATATCTCATGGAGTTGGTAAATCAGAAAACGGAGAAAACAAACTGGTCATCGTTTATTTTAGGATGCATATCTGGTAGTTTTCCCTGGGTTGTCCTGTTTGCCTACTTCGGAGGCGCTGTAGCCTCAAGTGGAGGCAGTGTTCCAAACTTCGTTTATGTGATATTCGTTGTATATCTGGCGCTTTTCATGAGCTTTGCAGTCAATCAAGTATTGCAGTACAAGGCTGTTGGACGATGGAGAGACTATCTTTATGGCGAAAGAACCTACATTGTCCTTAGTTTCGTAGCGAAAACGTTTCTAGTTTGGTTAGTGTTTGTAGGGCTATTCAAACCCTTCTAACCACTATTTTCTTTTTCATACTAAAATCATTATTTAATTGACTTCTAACAAACATTTTTTCCGCCAAATTGAGCGTTATTCCCATTTGCCGTTTGTTTGCTTAAACCGCATCTGAACCACACGACGCGCGCTTTACGATTTCAGTTTGCACTGAGGAAATGTTTGGCCGAATTCGAAGTATTGACAGCCCCAACAACCCTTATACCGATAAGTGACTTCATCCGTAAGTTCTTCGTGTAAGTCGCAGAACCCAAACTCTCTTGTCCCCGAGCTCAACCTGCTACCTCCAATCGTCAAGCAGTATTGTTTGCTTCAAATATTATTTTGCTTTTCTAACAAAGTCTATGAGTAGATACGTTCCTTTTTTTTTATATCTCATTACCTTCATAGCAGAGCGCAAATAATGCTGTAATTTATGCCTAATATTGCAAAATAACCTCAAATTAAGGTTATTTGGTGCCGAGGGCAGGGTTTGAACATGCGACGACTCGGTCTTCAGCCGAGCGCTCTCCCAGGCTGAGCTACCTCGGCACATTTTTCCATACCTTTTTGCCCGACCTCGGGACTTGGGTAGCTTAATCATTTACGTTTCCTCAGAAATATTAAGTTATCTTTTTAGAAAATGTGTTCAAATTATCTCTTAAAAAGCACTGTTTTCTTTGATTGATCTTTGCACCGAAAATCGTTGAATCTATTTTGAAATTGCTTCTAACTATCTATTTTGTTACTTTAAAATAATAAAAAAAAGATAAACGATTTATCTCCTCGTTATCTCCTCAAGCTGTCGACACTTTTAATCATAGTTAAAAGAAAACAAAGATTTCAAGTTCTACGTTAGATGCCCAATAGAGCATAATGATTCATAACGAGGTAACCTGCTAAAGCGCTACCAATGAAACATGCGAAAATTATGAAACCGTCATGATCGTGTTCGTCAAAGCTATCGGTCTTATTCATTTTCAGATACACTTTACCATAGATAATGTGTTTGATAGGTAAAGGTTTTATGAAAGAAAACTATGTATTGAGAATCCCAAACAGGGGCCGTTAGTCTAGCTGGCTAGGACGTCGCCCTCACGCGGCGAAGATCACCGGTTCAAATCCGGTACGGCCCACCATAAATAATTCAACAATATTCTTTGAACATTTCGAAAGAAGATGTAATTGTCCCAGCTTTTTTTAGCATTGTTCCAACAGACCAATAATTACCCTTAACAGTTTCTACAGCATTTCGGAGTGAGAGAGCTAAAGAATGTTTACCGTTTAGATTTTGTGATAGCTATGAAAGGATTTTGAGGCAAGCTATTTAACCTTGAAAGAGAAATACATTTAGTGACTTTTATGCATCGAAAAGCTGTTTTTATTCTTGCAGGTATTTTTTTGGTTATAGCGCTAGTTGCACCTCCCGTTATTTTGATTTTGCAGGCTGATAATGATCTCGACAACTACATCATTGCGCAAACCCCTAATGGGCTTGAAACAAGCGGCAACATAACAACGCTTACTCCAGCTGAATTACAGGAAAACCACAACAATACATTGATAATTGTAGCAATAATTGAAGTTATCTTTGTTTCCCTGTTTGCAGTAACCCTGTACTATGGGCTTAACCATTCCCATCCAGAACATTAAGCTCCAAACCAAAATCGATTCTAAACCAAATAGGCTAAAGTACGGTGAGTTCCCGATACTTCGAGTAATGATTGAAAGCATTCACTTGAATTCAGAATTTAAAATTGGATATACCTACTTATAGAGCGCTTGGTTGATGTTGTACTTACACAGTCACAAATTTTTAAAAGCTGTTAACTCCCAGATGGTCTACAGTAATTGACTTGGATTTAGGAGGTGTAATGTGTGCCTGATACATCAGTTAATATTACCGAGAAGCTGCAGAAAATAGGACAAACTGCTCAAGAATACAAAGACGCAATCGTTAGCCAATTTAAGGATATGGAAGTTGACGTCAAGGATTGGAACTTCTCAGTTGGAAAAGCAGAAAAAGAATATACAGTTGAAGTAAACCTTAAGCTTGGTATTCGTCCTAAAAAATAAGTAAATAACAGGTTAGCCTGAATTCCCTTTTCTTCTCTGAAAAGTTTTAGTTTTAAATTGTTTGGTTCCAATAGTAAACCCTACTATAATTGCCTTCGATTGGGAAAGCAGGATCATCATAAATTATGTCCAACCCGGATCCGTATCTGCTAAGAAGCGTCTGGGTAGCATTCCAAATGATGGACGATTTATCGTCTGGACCCCAAAACCCCCAAATTTTATCTTTTGGGCTCCTCATTCCAAACCCATAATCATGTGGCAAAACTAGTGCAGCTTCAGCATGGGCTGAATTTGGCGCATGGTTATCGATTTGGTTCCAGAATTGTTCGAGCGCTTGGAAATGTTCATCAGTCATAACGCCATATGGATGATCGGTTAGATTGTACGGGTAATTGAAAATTGTGATGTATTTTGCACCAGAATTATATGCATCTAACATCTGGTTGTAGACGTTGGCGCCTGTGTCAAGATAAGGCGGCTGCGTATATTTCCAAGTTATAATTGCTCCCCAATCTTTATCCTGGATCGTTGCGGCGCCTCGTAGGAGCGCTAATGCTGTTTTCTGGTTAACGCTTCGGTATGTAGGTATGTTATCGGTTTGGTTCCAGCCTAGCTGTGCGAAAAGAGTGTCGTATCCACCAATGTAGTCAAACCAGTAGAGGGCGTAGTCCGAAGTGAAACTTGTGATGTTGTATCTTTTAAGATCGTTGTGTCCTCTGTTTCGCTCTAGAAGTTGGTTAAACCATTGCGCTTCAATTGTGTAGTTTTGTGGTGTTGTTCCAGTTTCGTTTGCAAGCTGAATTTTGTTATAAATCGACGTTAAGCTAAGAGGACTTGCTGTTCCATTTGATCCAAAGACCAGCTTATTTTCAGCAAACTGTTTTGTCCAGTTCCAATCAAGCGGAATTCCGCCTGGTTCATCATCATAGTATGCACCCAGAAACTTTGTGCCATACAGCTCCTTAGATGAATTATAGAACTGGATTTGCCATGCCCAGTTTTCCCGGTTATACGAACCCAAGTTCACTATTATGTTTAATCCAGCGTTTGTTGCGTAGTCGCAGACTTCCTTTACGGCAGTCTGGTTTTTGCTAATAGGGTTTATTCCAGAATCCAGGATAAAGAGGTTGGTGTAACTTTTGGTTCGGTCAATGAGGAGTTTGGCCTGGGCTACGGTGTCACCACCGAAAGCAACACCGACATAAACGGGGGATTTTTGACTGGTTAGGCTCTGGGTGTATGAAACAAGCAAGGTCGCTGATGCAGTTAGCAGAATTACTGTTAGAACGATTGCAAGGATGTATACTTGTTTCATCCGAGTAGGTTCTCCATTTGGCTAAAGCACTTCGATGTCTAAATTTGCTTGTCCATAATATGGAGATAAATTGAATATAAAAGTTGCAATAGTATGTTGGTTCCCACAGGAATCACAGCTTGCACCAAAACAGATAAAAACTCGGCTTTGCATCCATCTCAACGAACTAATACAAGAAGGATAAATCATGCCGTCTGAAATTACTGATGTTGAAAAATTCGTGGCCATGAGCGCCAAAGCAAAACAATGCCAAGTTAAAAGGCTCAAGGACACTGTGAAATTGAAGCTTCGCACACCCAGCCAACTCTATACCTTAAAGATTGAGCCGCTGAGAGCAGACGAAATCATAAAAAAGCTGCAGTGCGAAATCAAAGAAGAAGAAAAATAATTTTTCTAGTCCCTTTCTCTGTATACTCTTCTTCGAAATCTAAATGGTTAGGTTAATCAAGAGGAAGAGATTTTTTAGGAAATAGAGTATTTTAGCGAATAGATTAATGCTTTTGGTTGTTAGATGCCCATGTTTCCGTACTTGTTATGATGTGTAAAATCAATTATGTCTCGACGAACTCTAAGGTATTTTGATGCACCTGTTGGATATCCTAAACGGCATGTGTAGGCAATCTTTAGTTGTTCGGGAATGCAAAGGATTTTTTTCACTTGTTTTTCGATCGGTGGCGCGGCGAAGGCGCTGAGAATCTGTAAACAAATTCCCAAAGACTGAGCCATAAGCCACATGTTTTCTATTAAGCATCCAAGGCTCATGAATCCTAAAACATCATTTTCAGATGCAGGCGCTCTCTTGGACGGGTCATAAATCACTATTAGAAGGCAAGGACTACCTCTGATGGATTGGGTCAAGGGCATTGGCTCGCTTTTTCGGGCAACTTCAGCCATTTTTGATGGATCAACCCATGATGGAGGAAACATGGCGCCCAAGATTCCAGTCTTCTTTTTGAGTAATTCTTCTCTTGAGAACGAAAGTTGTTCATAGTTTTCTTTAAGAAATTCTTCGGATATCCGCGATTTCACATTCCCAATTATCTCCAAAACCTCTTTGTCGTCTACAACCACTACGTCGAAGTTTTGCATGTTGTGCGCAGTGGGTGCCCATCGTCCAGCATCCAAGATTTGCTGAAGGTCATCTCGGGAAATTCTTTTATTTGGGTCAAAAGGAACTCTTGCAGATTGTCTATCCTGAATTGCTCTGTGGATCTCGTTCATTTGAATCAGCTCGAATTTATTAACCGCGAATTCTCCAGTAGGAGGAGTAACTCTTTGATTGCTTCTAAACGATTCACAAAAATCTACCTGTTCTGCTAACCATCCCTCAATATTTAAACTGTATGGAGAAAATTTCTTGCGGATATTGATCCTTTCTCGAGATCGTATACACAAGCATCCCCAAAACACACTTTTCATAAATTAAGAAGATTAGAAAAATCATCAAAATACTCGAAACTTTACGAACCTTATATATACATAATAGACCCAAAATAAAAAGTTGAAATTTGGAACTTGCATTTCCCAAAACTTCAAAAATTTAAAAATGAATTCTAAAAATTACAACCAAAATATCAAAGCATTGGCCGATGTTAACCATTCTGGGGCCCCAATGTCTTGAAATGGTAATGGCTAAAAATGAAACTGTAAAAATTAGATCTGAATTTCTTAAAAATTAATTTTAGGAACCCTCTTTCAAGGTTTTTTTGAACCTGAGTGCCTTAAAAGATTAGTTGGTATTATATTTAAAGGAATAATCTCAGTATACGCGGCTACTCTATTTGATTTTGAGCGAACTACAAATTTAAATTTCCTTTGGTGTGTGACGTTTTCGGCGAAATTTGCTTGAGCGAGATCCGGAATCCATTTTTGATTGCCCGAAAGAGTTTCGAACGTTCATTTTTTACATTAAAAAGTTAAACATGATGTGGACTGTTTGCTTAAAATGAGGTAAATCTGTATAAGCGTCCATGGGTGATTTATTTTTGAGGGCTGCGAGAAGCGAAGGAAAGAAATTTTTATATTTTCCAATAATCGTGGTCTTCAATTTCAGCAGGCGAAGCATATATTTTTAAACGATTGATAAAGATGGAGATTGGAGCAGGTTTTGTGGGTGGCTGGATTGAGAAGGTGGTTGGCAAAAGTGTGTTTTGGGGATGCTTTCGTATACAGATTTCTACGAAAGTGCATCGTACTCCTTGTCATTCCATCTTGAGGTTTACACATCCTATTAATTTAGTTGTTTTTTGCACCTTTCATGTTAACTGCTCAGAGGTTTGTCTATGAGTGTTGAACGGAATCTGATAATTTCGCTTCTAAAATTGACCAAAAAGGAGAGCAGTTTAATTGAAACAGTCAATAAAGATGCAAGGATACCCTCAGCTATTGCGTGGAAGTTGCTAGAAAAACTACAAAATGAAAACCTAGTTTATCTCAAACTCAATAAAGTCGAAGTAGACAGCAGTTGCCGGCTAAAATTAGCTGTTAAAGCGGCATATTTGGGTGCAGATGTCGAGCATATTAGCGATTTGCTCTGTTGGCAAGAGTTCGAAGAAATTGCTGCTCTGGCACTCAAAAACAACGGGTATCAAGTAAAAAACAATGTTCGATTCACGCATGCAGGCCACCGATGGGAAATCGATGTTGTAGGGTGCAAAAAACCGGTAACTATCTGTATTGATTGTAAACATTGGAAGAGAGCAATTTCACCTTCAGCTTTGAGGAGAATCGTCGAATTACAGACACAACGAACTCAAGCATTAGCGGATTTACTGCCTAACATCAAATTAAAACTTGAATGTTCAAAATGGGAAAAAGCCAAGTTCATTCCAGCTGTACTCTCTCTCATTCAGAGCGATTACAAATTCTGTGGGAAAGTTCCAGTGGTTCCTGTTCTTCAGCTTCAAGATTTTATCTGCCAACTGCCTGCACAAACAGAATCATTAAAGGTTCTCACAAAAACGTTCAAAACGTTAAGTCATAATTTTCAGGATTGATATTTTGGCAATCTTAAACGCTGGATAAAGGCTAAGAATGAACATCCCCAGCAAAGCTGAAATTAACCACACGACTATTTCAACTAATGTCGCAATTGTAACTAGAGGGTTTGCCATCAAAATTAGTAAAGTTATAAAGATGCCAAGCGAAAGTCCCACCGCAAAACTGAAAAGGAGCATGATTGCACTTTGAATCGCCAAAATATTAACAACTAACCTTGATTTAGCGCCAACGGCCCGCAATATAGCAAATTCTTGATGTTGCTCATCCACTGTAAGCATCACATAACCAACAAGGGAAATAGCTGCTGAGGCTAAGGTGAAGAGCGGCAAAAACATTATTGTTTGCCATGTTGAAGCCAGGAAAACAGTATTTTGATGCACTACTTCGCTAAGGTCAAAGACAACTAAGTTCGGATCTAATGCTTGAACCGTGTTTTTTATCTCTCCAATAACCTCGTTACGGTCAGCTGAATTGTTTAACTTAATTAAAAGAAGGTTAGGACTTGAAATTCCAATAACATTTTCCAATCTTTCAAGAGGAACGTAAGTGACAAAACCGTTATTTATAGGATCAACGCAAACTCCAACGATACTGAAGGTTGTGTTTTGGAACTCTATTCCCTCCAGCAAAGGATTAGCTAATACTACTGTTCTGCTTGGGTGAGGTGCATACATGGTTTGAGAAATGGAGTCACCGATAACAGCTTCCAAATCGTTATTTCCGTTTAAAAATCGCCCTTTAGTCGTCCATTCGTTCGCAATTTTTTTGTGGATCAACCCCGATAACTATCGATTGTCCTTGACGGCTATCACCTACAGGGAAAGTTCCTAAAGTATCGGGATCAATGGTGAAATTGCCAATTTCTCTAACTTGTTCTTTTGTAATTAAACGTGAGTCGACCAAAGTTACTCCGGGCAAACCATTCAATTTAACAACAACTTCGTTGGAAATGCCTAAATTTTTGTCTAAATAATCAAAATTACTTGTTTCTTTGACACCTGAAAAAGTCGACAATAGCAGTTTGTACTGATTTTCCATGTTTGCATGAGCGATGGCAATGGTGTTGCTGTCAACAATTTTTTGCACCCACGACGTTGTGGTGTTATCCGCGATGATTCCTCCAGCAACCGAAACAGTCAACAAAATAAAACCTATTGAAAGTAAAAAGATGATGCGCATGATTGCTGATTGTCGGCGAAACAGGCTTCTGGAAGCAAGCCGCCATATTAAACCTGACCGCGGCAATGCTCTATGTTTAGCTCCAACTGCTAATCCATAATAATTAGCGACAGAAAGCGCCTTTGTCGGCGACATTCTGGAAGCTTTAAGGATAGGACGCAACCCAAAAAAAATTGCAAGAACAAAAAAAGCGACAAAGACTATTGGGATCCACCACAAATTAGGCGAGCCATAAGCAGAAAAAAATAGATTTGCCGCAGCAAAATCCATTAGAAATCCAAAAACAATACCTAAAACGCTGCCCAAAAAGGTTACGCCTAAAAGTTCGGTCATAAAATAACCCGCGACCAGACTATTTGGGCATCCAGCTGCTTTAATCAAACCAAAATCACGTGTCCTCTGAGCCATCATCAAGAAAACAATTAACGAAGTAAAGCACTGCTCCAACCACAAAAATCAAAATGCCAATAAAAATGATAAATTGACCGAAAATAGTTATCAAACCAACCGTCAAAATACCCTTAGCTGAGGCTACGCCCAGACCTAAACGGCTGCTAAACAACAAAAGAAACAGCGTGGAGGCAACGCTCAATGTTAAAGTTGCTAAGGTTAGGCTTGTTTGTTGTTTCCTCCTGAGCAAATCGTTTATTGGAAAACCAGTGCTACTCATTGCTATCGACCAATTTGCCCTCTTCTAAGCAAAAAACTTGGTCTGCTAATTCTCGAATTTGAATGTCGTGTGTAGAAACGATTACTGTTTTACCTTGAGACTTCAAAAACTGTAATACTCGCATGATCTTTTGAGCATTTTTTAAATCCAAATTGCCCGTAGGTTCATCTGCAAGAATCAATTCTGGATCGTTAGCTAATGCTCTAGCGAAAGCTACGCGCTGCTGTTCTCCGCCACTTAATTGTGAGGGAAAATGACGTAAACGTTGTTCTAACCCTACAATATTCAACAATTCTCCAACTCTGGCCTCTATTTCCTTCTCTGGCTTTCGAGCCCATTCCATGGGAAAAGCAACATTTTCTGCAACCGTCAAAGTTGAAACTAAATTGTAAGCCTGAAAGACAAAGCCTACATTATTGCAACGAAAATCTGAAAGATAATCTTCATCTTTAATCGTTAAATCTTGGTCGCCAATCATGACCTTTCCTTTAGTTGGCATATCGATTCCGCTTATAATGTTGATCAGAGTAGTTTTGCCTGATCCCGAAGGACCACATATTACAACAAAATTTCCCTTTGGAATTTGCAATGTTATCTCTCTTAAAACTTCAATTTTATCCTTCCCTACCTCGTAGACTTTTCCCAAGTTTTCTGTGATGACCATCATATCAATTTTTTTGGTCATGAGGATTACCTTGAATACCTGTTAGGTGTCAAGTTGTCTTTAAGGTAATAACTTTGTGGTATGGTTGTTTGTAGGTAACTGCGGGTAGCTTGTGTCTATGTTTAAGTTGCCTCGATCCCGTTTCAGGATTCTAACTTTGTCGGGAATCTTGTTTTTTTCCCAATCGGTCCAACTGATTTCTTTGAACAACCACCGTTTACCTAGGTGTGCTGCAACGACGGCGTGTTTATTTTCGTTGCTTGCTGGAATGAATTGGTCGAGGAAACGGAAGAGTTTGTCGATTTGTACTTTTGGAAAATAGGCATAGTAGGTGGCATTTTTTACTTCAAAAGCATAGCTGTGCTTGCCTTTTCTGGCCATCACGTCTGGGAGAGGGTTGAGGCTCGGGTTGCTGACTGGAACGCGGACTGCGTTGTAGCCTTTTTTCTGCAAAAGTTTAACCAAAACAGTTTCGCTGTAGAAGCCCCTTTTGCGCCAACGCCTAAGTTTGATCCGATCAATTTCGGTTGTCACTGATTTCCCCTCTTGATTGCTGTATGTATCAGGCTCTCGAGATAAAAATTGTTCCTTAATGTCTTTTTAGAAGGTGCGTTTTGGGGATGCTTTTGTATTCTGTAATTCAGGTTGGTGTTATTGGTGTATTATGGTGACCATAAATAATCAACGTATGTTTGATATAACTAAACTCACCAGTTAGGCATTGTGCAACATCCACGGCTTAAAAATATCCACGGATTAGACTACACTAAGCACTTGAGAAATCATCGCCGACCTTTCAGCAACCCAAAACCAAGTCTCTAAGAGTACAAAATTTTACCATAAAATACCTTGAAATCCTTAAACATACCCAACCAGAAAAAATCCTTTGCTAGGAAGCAGCTAATGACTTCAGAAGCGAAATTATTTTCCGCCAAAACAGACAAAGTAATCCCGAAAAATCCAACTAAAAATAAGTACCCCAAAGCACAACTCAAAGAAGAAAAAATCCCGAAACACACTTAAGTACTACCCAAAAAAATTAAATAACAAAAGTTTACGGATAATCGCAAAGTTAGCTTAAAGCCTAAAAAAATAGGAAAAACTTTGTTTCTGCTCGAAGGATAGCCGAAAAAACCTGCTTTTGCTTCGCATGGAGATTTTCGGAGGTACTTATATGAGGCTCCGGTAATGTCCATACCAGTTGACTAGAGCAATAGAGCGAAAGGCATAATTGAAGGTTTTTTGCCATTTTAACCTTAAATTAAGGCTTTAGATTATGGTTTCCATAGAAAAAAATTGGCGCTTTTCTTATTTGGCGGCTTTCGGATCAAAACAACAACCCTGCTACAAATTTGAGTTAAAATAGGTTCGAATTAGGCTTTTTTTAACGAAAAAGGCTCAACGGTGATCCGTAAATTTAGATTTAAAATATCTCGGAAATTTTTGTGCCAAACTAGAAAACTCTCAAAGAACTTTGCGACCTGCAACTTGTAGGTTATATCTCAAACAAAACAAAGATGCAACTAGTGCCAACTGGAAAATTCTTCTTACGCAAATGCCTTTTAGAGAAAAAAGTTAGGCTACATAGTCCAAGTTCCTGAATTTACTACTTTGCCCAGTGATGTATGCAAATGCCTAAATTGAAACAACTGATACTCAAGGGTATTCTATTCCGATGCCTCATGACCAAATAACTTTTTCTTTTGATGACTTAAAAATGTCGGTTAAGTGAACAGCGCGTTTTGTCTCTTGAATTTGAGTTACCACCAAGTTGTTGCGCCTTCTTTTTCTTAAAAAAAATAATTTCCTTTTTGATCAAAAAATAGTAAGTCAAGTTACCTTTCAGCCCCTGCACAGTTTTGTGCTAGAAATCGATATCAAAGATTAGCCCAAATTGTTTAGTAAATTCTATGTTTTACATTCATTCAAATGCAAGAACGCAATATTGTTGGTGCTTACCTATAAAATTAACCTTCACTAGCTGCAACCAACTGAAAAGATATCTGAGGGTACTTATCAACACCTCTTAACACAAAACTTACTCCAGAGTTTTGGAGTCTTTAAGCATATGGTGTCTTCATACAACAACAAAATGCCTTCTCACAGGATCAATATGTTTTGTATACAAAAGCATCCCCCAAACACACTTTACATCACATCAAAACCTTTTAGTAGCAAAGCAAGCCGATAAAACAATGTGATCACTTAAATGTCAAGCTTTAAAGTTGTTAACAAGACTTACAAGTTTACTACCAAAGGAGAAATAGACTTTATAGACCTCTCAGATAAAGTCCAAGAAGAAGTATCCAACTCACAAATCAAAAACGGCATAGTTCATGTGTTCGCCCCTCACGCTACGGGCATTCTAATCTTGACAGAAAACGATCCTGCTTTACTTGGCGACATCAAAACTTTTCTGGAAGAAGTGGCGCCAAAACTAGGTGAATACGAACATCCGTCTAATGCCTATTCGCATTTGCGTTCTATGCTTTTACCACCGGACAAGACGCTTCCAATAATTGATGGGCGAGTTGAGTTAGGAACTTGGCAGTCTCTGCTTTTTGTGGAAACTGACGTTTATCCTCGGACAAGGACGCTAATAATTCAAGTCCTCGGCCAGCAATAATCGAAGTAAGAGAAGAAGTTCCCTGCACGGAGTCTTCCTCTTCTCTTGAACTAAAAATTTATGAAAAACTCCTACTGTTGAAGAAGCAAATTGCAAAGACTGACATGGACTCAAACGTCATACGTTAAGAGCTGAAAAAATATCTGTCTAAATAAGGCACTGGGTTTAAAAATCAAAAAAGAATTTTTGATGTTAATTGATAATTTAAAAATTTTTTGAATAATAGTAACCCTGCTGTGGTGATTTCCACTATTCTAACGACCATTGAGACTGAAAAGTTAATTTCAGCTAGAGGCAAACCATCATTTCTGTCATCTATCTTTTTTCCATGCATTTTTAGGAACGAGAATAGTTTTTCTGTAGACACAACAAATATCCTTCAAAACACAAAATAGTTTGCGACAATTGCTATTCTTTTGGCCCTCCTAATTAATTAAAAAGCATTGAAGATGCAACTGCTGCTGCAACACATTTTCTTAACCAACTGTGGCATCTACCGACCAAAACATATGCAAACGTTTCACAGTAAATTTAACCCGGACTTTGAGGACTTGCTCGTAGTAAATGAGGGCAATAATTCAACGTAACTTGAAAGGTATCAGTCGGAAGCGTGTTTCGTTTCTCGTATCAGCACAAAAAAGACAGTTACTTAAGAAAATTAACTGTTTAATTATAAATACGTAATAAGTGTAATTCCAATTTTACTGTTTGTTGTAAAAAGTTACCATTCGAACAAATTTCGAGCTTGCAAGGACAAAAAAACGTCTAAATTAAGGATAGGGTCAAGTTAACTTAGGTGCAAACAGAAGGCAGAATCTTGAAAAACACTACAAGATAAGTAAATAATAAAAAGCTCATCGAAAAACGGCAAAAAAATAATTACAAAAACAGTTATCACGCATTTTTTTGATAATAGAAATCTCAAGTGTATACTGTTTTGTTTACCAAAATTGATCTACGCTGTCTTCACAGCGCTCAATTAAAAAAATAATTAAAAAAAGAAGTTTGGCAGCAAGAACTCAGCTTCTTTTTTGCTCTTTTTTATTTCATGATTATATAAGGTTCGGCGCAATTCGTAAAAATCTAGCATTATCGTTCCGTGCGAATCCGTTTTGCTGATCCTTTTGGACGCATGCGTGCTTTTTTCTTAACCTCAGCCCTCTGCGAAGGCTTCTCTTCTAGAGCGTCAGGTTGTGTTTCTTCAATGGGTAATTCATCTACCGCATCGGGGAAATCGTCTGCGGTGGCTTGTTGGGCACCATTTTCAAGCATTGTTGTTATTGCTTTATCAACATCGCCTGACTCAGCATTTATGCCTAAGGTTGCATCCATAAGAACAACTGTTTCAAATCCTATCTTACGTGCATCCACAACGGTGTTTACAACACAGTAATCGGTTGCTAATCCTCCAACAAAAAGTCGTTTAACACCCATTGTTCTCAACTCGTGAGCGAGACTTGTACCGTCAAAAGCCGAATAAGCTTCTATTTGAGGGTTAGTAGCTTTGGAAATAACTATCGTGTGGGCGGGCAATATGAGTTCAGAACTGAACTTTGCGCCGGTTGTTTCCTGAATACAATGGGGCGGCCATGGACCACCCTGAGCTTTAAAAGAAACATGGTTTTGGGGGTGCCAATCTCTAGAAGCTAAAACGTGAGCCTTAGCAGCCTCAAAACGCTTTATGTAGTCGTTAATTACAGGTATTATTTCTTCGCCGTTTTCGATAGGCAGGGCTCCGCCAGGTAGAAAATCTTTTTGAATGTCGGTTATCAGGAGAGCATCCGAGTTTTTTATAATGTAGTTTTTAGTCAAATGAATCACCATTTTCAAAATCACAGTTTTCTTTAAGAAGTTGTCTAAAATCCAAATTAAGTAAGAGTTAAAGGTACGGATAAACTTTTTCGCTTCAGCGTTAACCTTAATGAAAAGTAATTAAGACTTAATGAGACTATTTAAAATGTGAAACTAGGGCAATTTTAGCGTATGTCCTCTTTAAAGTTGCCTAGGAACAGAGAGGGATGTAGCCCAAAAACTGATCAAATTTGCCGAAGTTAATCAGGCGAACATCGTTTTTGGCGAATATTATGTTATAGCAAGGTTGACGACTGAAGATCTCGAAACGCTTGAAGAGTTCCTTTCACAGAGCATGCGAAACGTCCCCAATATATTCGTAACATCAACAATGATTTATTTCAAGAGAATACAAACGCAAAAGTTGTCGCCGAAAAACGGATAATTTTTTTAAAACTACATTTTAAAGTTTGAAGAAAAATTCTTAGCAGAGCACTTTTTTGATCTAAAACGCTTTTCTTCGGATTCTATAACTTGTAATTAAACTACCACATGGTTGAATTTCACTGTTTCATTAATTTTCGTTTAGTAATCAATTGGTATTTTAACTTTTTAATGTAAAAAATGAACGTTCGAAAATTTTTCGTTCAAGCAAACAATAACATCAACCCAAAACGGTCAAACTTTGTATGCCCTCTCGAAAGGATAGCCTCAACAAAAAATGAAACGAAATACTGGAGACAAATAATTGCCCAGAAAAGAAACTTACGCTAATCAACAGAGTCGAGTTTTAATTAAAAAAGGTCTATCGTTACTTCTGCCCGTGTCAAACACATTGCATAAAGTAAAATTAAAGCAAATTTTCCCTGTAAGGTCGACTTGCATCGCAAAAAAAGACTTATTTTTTTTTATAATATCCCAATTTATGTGTATATCAAAGTGTTCAAGCGCAAAATTCAATCTGTATTTCTCTTTATTCTCACCGAATTGAAGCCAACGAAATGAGTATTTATAGTTCGTTGGATTTCGAGTTTTTTGGTCTTTTTTAAGGCTGCGTCAAAGACCGGAGTTATTTAATGTGTTTGGGGGATGCTTTTGTATACGGCTCAAGGATATGCTTATCTTTAAACTAAACAAATTAGTAACTAGGCATCAAAATGCAACCAAAGAATAAAACGCCCCAAATTACAAGCCGCGAAATGAGTGCCCTTGAAGTAAACGCACAATACTTCGGCATCAGTTTACTCCAACTAATGGAAAACGCTGGACGCAGCGTCGCCCAAGAAACTATCATACGTTTCCAAAAGAACAAGAAAGCTGTGGTTTTCTGCGGTTTAGGAGGAAATGGCGGCGACGGGTTCGTAGCAGCAAGACATCTTTTAACGGAGGATTTTGATGTCACAGTAGTTTTGGTTGGCAAGAGTCGAGATATTAATCATGAGGCTGCAAAGAGTAACTATAGAATTCTTCAGTCTCTTCAAGGCAAGGTTACCTTAATTGAGGTTGGAGATAGCTCACTTCTACCAAAAGTGAACGCCGGCATAGTTATCGATGCTTTGTTGGGAACGGGAACCAAAGGAAAACTAAAACCACCAATCTCACAAGCGGTTGACTACATTAACTCATTAAGCGGATTTAAGATTGCAATCGATGTTCCAACGGGTGTAGATTCAGACATAGGTGAAGTTTTAGGCACCGCGGTAAAAGCTGATCTCACAATAACGTTCCATAAGGCAAAGGCTGGCTTGGATAAAGCTAAAAAGTATGTTGGCGAACTTGCCGTTGTAGACATAGGTTTGCCAGCCGAAATGGAGCGATTTGCTGGTCCAGGTGACGTTTTCCTCACCACAAAACAGCGAAACCCGAACGCTCATAAGGGTGATTTCGGTCGTTTGCTTGTTATTGGAGGAAGCGAAGTTTACTCCGGCGCTCCAACACTGGTTTCGTTGGCGGCCCTACGTACAGGCGTGGATATTGTTTATCTTGCTGCTCCGACAAAAACAGCAAATGCGATTTCATCGATGTCGCCAAACTTAATAACGGTTAAACTAAAAGGAGACAACCTTAATCCCGCAAACATCGAAGAGCTCAAACCTTATTTAAGTATGGTTGACGCGGTAGTTGTGGGTCCAGGTTTGGGCTTAACCACTGACACAGCCAAATTTGTTAAAGCATGCGTAGATGAAGTTGAAAAAGCTAAGAAACCTATACTTTTGGATGCTGACGGATTGAAAGCTTTCGCAAAATTCAAACGATCTCTTAAAGTACCGCTCATTCTGACGCCGCATGCAGGCGAATACGCGATTTTAACGAGCGAAACCTTATCCGAAAACCAAGAAGAACGCGTTTTGGAAATACAGAAGGCAGCAAAGAAACTGAATGCAGTCATCTTGGTAAAAGGGAAGGTGGACATAATCTGTGAGGCTAACCGTTCGAAGTTGAATTTCACGGGCAATCCAGGAATGACTGTAGGCGGAACAGGAGATGTTCTCAGCGGCATCATAGGCGGTTTATTGGCTAAGAACGTCAATGTGTTTGAAGCTGCTGTGGCCGGGGCATTTGTTAATGGAGCCGCTGGCGACTTTGTTGCAAGCGAGATTGGATACCATATGTTGGCAACAGATATTATTGACTGGATTCCGACTATTTTTGAAGATCCCATGAGTCATTTGAAGGTGCGTAAACCAATTGGATGCTGACAATGACGATCAAAAGCAAATTTTGTCAGTAAGAATTACTATTTATCACGCTGCCCAGGATGACCCTAAAAAAAACACTGCATTGCGGCTGAAACGTCGAGGACTCGCCAGAATCGTTAAAAGTGCAAGGTTTTTACCAAAGAGAGCTATCGTTCTGAACCCTTTTGGTGAAATTGCCTTTTCTCCAGCGGATAAAGAAAGGCTTGAACAGTTTGGTTTAGCTGCACTTGATTGCAGCTGGGAACACGCCCAGAAAGTAATGGGGAAACAGGTTAAGGGAACTAGCAGATGTTTACCCATTTTGATTGCAGGTAACCCCGTTAATTTTGGCAAGCTTACCAAGCTAACAACTGCTGAAGCAATCGCGGCAGCCTTGTACATTGCTGGTTTCAGGAAGGAAGCCGAAGATGTTTTGCTGATTTTCCCTTGGGGACACACATTTTTTGAGTTAAACCAAACGTTACTGGATAACTACGTAACAGCTAAAGATAGCAGGGACATTGTAGAAATGCAAACTCGGCTGTTAAAGCCCCAAAAACGCGAGCCAAGTAAGAACGTGTTTGAATAATGCTTTAATTTCAGTGTTAGTGACAAGCCAATGCGAGCCTATTTGGATTCGCCTAATAGAGGCTTGATGCACAAGTCTATAGACGGTAGGTCCACAATGGCAATTTTTTTTAGGCACCTAAAAAAGTGAATGCTTATAGCGGACTATGCAAAAATGGAATAAAGCGCTATTGAGGGGGATTGAAGCTTGGAGTTTATCACTGATTTCTACTTGTTTTTAGCTTCAGTTTTGCTTATTTCCCTCTCAGGGGTCCTGATGCCTGGACCCTTATTTGCAGTTACAATAAAGAAGGCATCAAAGAACAAAACGGCAGGTGTTTTGATTGCAGTTGGTCATGGGATTGTAGAGTTTCCGTTAATGTTACTGATTTTCTTTTTGCTAAGCCAATTTACTATTCCACCTATCGTGCAAGTTGGAGTAGGTTTGATCGGTGGTTTTCTAATGGTTTTCATGGGTTTACAAGCTTTCAGAAACCGGCACAAACAGGATGAGTCAGCCGTGAGCAACAAGAGGGAGTCCATTCTTGCTGGAGCATGGACAACAGCCGCAAACGCAGGCTTTATCCTTTGGTGGTTAACCATCGGAACCACGCTAATTTTGAATGCTAAACTTTTTGGTCTTTTAGGTTTTTCTATTTTTGCTGGGGTTCATTGGCTTACTGATTTCTCCTGGTACACAGGGGTGGCTTTGTTGATTTTCAAGTCCCAACGGTTCTGGACTGAGCGCACACAAATGGGAATTACGCTTTTTTGTGTAGCAGTATTCATTGGGTTTGGAGCGTATTTTATGGTTTCTGCGTTGTGGTTATTGTTTGCATAGTTAAATAGCCTTTTGAGATAAATGGTATTCATGGAATTTAAAGTTGGAAATGCAACGTTAGAACTTATTCAAGGAGATATTACGGAAGTTGAAGCAGATGTCGTCGTAAACGCAGCTAACTCTACGCTTCTAGGAGGCGGCGGAGTGGACGGAGCGATACACCGCAAGGGTGGACCAAAAATCCTTGAAGAATGCAAACTCATTCGTGCAACTGAATGGCCTGACGGATTACCAACAGGAAAAGCAGTGATTACCTCAGGCGGCAACCTAAAAGCCAAATATGTCATCCATACTGTAGGACCTGTTTGGCTTGGAGGCTTTCATGTTGAAGCTGAACTGCTAAAGCAGGCATACAGGAATACCTTAAAGCTTGCAGTTTCAAAAGGTCTCAAGACCATTGCGTTTCCATCAATCAGCACTGGAGCTTACAGCTACCCAATTGAAGAAGCAAGCCACATAGCAATACGTACTGTGAAATCGTTTTTAGAAAAAGAAGACCGACTCGAACGAGTTATTTTTGTTCTTTTTTCGAAGCCGGATTTTGAAATTTATCTGAAAGCAGCTCAAACTTAACTATTATGTCGTTTTGCGGCATATAGTCTATTCAAAAAAATGTCTCCCTACAACTGGTTAGTAAAAAATTTTCTAAAGTATTATCGATATTGGAAAGTTTAAATTAACAGCTCGGCTGGTCAATTAGAGTCATAAACTCTAAACAGAAGCTGTGTCAATATATGCGCTGAAGGTTTAGATTATTGTTAAGGTTAACGTTGATTTAACGTTACTCAGATTTCTTATTCTTGATTGAACTATATCTCGAAGGTGTTCAAAAGATTCGCCGCTAACTTTAGCAATAATGTCATATGCTCCATTAGCTAGATATAATTCTTTTACTGCTTCAATCTTTTTTAAGTCGCTAACTGCCAGGTGACTATCATCGGATTCGGTGTTTATGAAAACGAAAGCACTACGTTGTTGCTTATCAAGAGTATTTTTTTCAGGATTTCGACTATTAATTCTTGTACCCATTTCTGCTAAAACACTTTCCAAAAAAGCACCTCAAAAATATCCTTGAACTTAACTACTCTGAATTCACTATTAAATCTACGTTGCAGTCATGCTACAACAACAAATCGCACTAAATCGAATTTAAAACGTTTGAGCTCCTTCCAAGAAGAAAAAAGAGAAGAAAAAGAGAAATGATATTTGATTTGGTTTTGAAAATGCTAAGACCAAACTTTGGGGGCTTGATGTTTGTTTTCAGTTATTCGTTTGTTGTTTTTAACTCGATTAAGGAATATATTTCATGTTTGTCTCCAAGAAGTTTTCTCCCATCTAAATAGCCCAATTCGATCAAGAATCCTAAACCAACAACCTTGCCACCTAACTTTTCAACCAATTCAATATTGGCTTTAACGGTTCCTCCCGTGGCTAGCAAATCGTCGATAATTAGAACATTCTGCCCCTTTACAATGGCGTCTTGGTGGATTTCAATGGTGTCACACTCGTATTCTTTCTTGTAGGTTAAATCAACGCACTTGTATGGTAGTTTGCCTTTTTTGCGTACAGGAACAAAACCCACACCAAGTTCGTAAGCCAAAGGTGCCCCTATCATGAATCCTCTTGCCTCATTCGAAACTATAACATCGATTGATTTACCCCGGTAATGGTCCGCCAATCGTTTGATACTTTCGTGGAAGCATTGTTTGTCTTTTAAGAGAGGAGTTATGTCCCAGAAGACTACTCCTTTGAATTCAGGAATTCTGCGAATTTTAGATTTTAAGTCTACGGTTTTATCAGTTTTATTCATTTTTCATTGCTCCATCTACTAAACGAATGCGCCCTTTAGAGCTTGGTTGCATGAACAACTACATTCTGTGGGCATTTGGGCTACGGTTTCAGAAATTATGTGTTTAACGTTTTCAACATTATTCTTCATCGTGGCCAAGATGTCATCGACACAAACAACGTGGTCCTTCCAAACATCGTAGTCAGTAACTGTTGAGATCGATGCGTAACAGATTTCCGCTTCACGAGCTAAAACGCACTCTGGAACTAGCGTCATTCCAACCACATCTGCACCCCATTGACGATACATTTTGGATTCGGCCTTACTGGAGAAACGTGGACCTTCGATACAAACGTATGTGCCTGTCTCGTGCATTTTAACACCCATGCTCTTGGCGACAGAAATGATGGTTTTTCTCAATTCGGGACACATTGGTTCAGCTACGGATATGTGGCAAACTTTACCTTCGGTGTAGAATGATTGTTCACGACGCGTGGTACGATCGATGAATTGGTCTACAAAAGCAATTTCGCCTGGGTGATATTCTTCACGTAAGGAACCCACTGTTGAAGGTGCTAAAATCCGTTTTACGCCGAGTTTTTTGAGGGCAAAAATGTTTGCTCGAACGTTGATGTCAGTGGGGCGTATCGTGTGTTTTTTTCCGTGTCTTGGCAGAAATGCCACGGACTTGCCGCTTAGCTCGCCGACAGTTATTGCGTCGGATGGTTTACCATATGGCGTTTCCACTGTTATTTCTTGGATGTTCTTGAGAAGTTTAGGGTCATAAAGACCTGTTCCACCGATTACTCCAAATTCAGCTTGCATGAGAGTTAACTTCAAGCGTTGAGCTTATAAAAATAGCGACATCAAAACAGTTGCAGTAACAGGCAAAATTTAAATCCTTTCAAAGCCTTCAATAATTAACGATTTTTAGGTGATTTAATGTCTCAAAAATTTGAAGAGTATATTTGTAAATTTATTCAAGACCAATCAGGAATGATGAAAAGTTATCTTTTAGCCACCTTAGATAGCAAAGACCAATGTCTCTATTATCTGGACAGTCGTTTAGGGACGTCACTTCCTTCCATGGACATAAGAAACTGCGAGTTGTTGGTTGACGCTCGCCTGTTCCGGGAAGAAGTCAAGCTGACTCAAGACGGGCGCAACAGATACAAGTTGTTTTACTTGACTGACTTGGGAAGAGAGCTGGCAAAGCAAATGAAAGAAGAAAGCGTCACAAGTGAAATACCTGAAAGTCCATTGATTGCAAAGCCAACAAGTGAAACTACAAAATAATTAATTGAATAAATAGTTTTGATCTTGATTTAGAGAAAATAAAAATATTTTGGGGAAGAAAAGCTTCCCAGATTTTGTTTTAGTGAATCAGCTGTAGCAGGTTTAGGAACAGTGGGATGAACACTATTGAAAGTGTGCTGAGCAGTTTTATGAGTACGTGTAGGCTTGGTCCTGCTGTGTCTTTTAGTGGGTCTCCGACTGTGTCGCCGACTACTGCAGCTGCGTGTGCTGGGGACCCTTTGCCGCCATAATGACCTGCTTCAATGAATTTCTTTGCATTGTCCCATGCTCCGCCGCCAGTGTTCATGAATAGTGCTAGTGGTACTGCTGAGAGTGTTGCGCCGATTACAAGTGCGCCAACTGCTTCTGGGCCTAAGAGGACACCAATTACGATTGGAACTACTACGATGATTAATCCTGGAAGTACCATGCCTTTTAGCGCGGATTTTGTGCTGATGTCAACTGCTTTGCCGTATTCTGGTTTGCCTGTGCCTTCCATGATTCCCGGGATTTCTCTGAATTGGCGTCTGACTTCTGCGACCATTTCTGCTGCAGCTTTTCCTACTGCGCTGATTGCTTGTGAGCTGAAGAAGAAAGGTAGCATTGCTCCGATAAATCCTGCGATTAGAACGGCTGGATTAGAGATGTCTACTACGAAGTTTACTCCTGTACGTGCTGTAACTTCTGAAGCGTAGGTTTGGAATAGCAGTTGAGCCGCGAGCAAAGCTGAACCGAGTGCAAAACCTTTTGTTAGTGCCTTGGTTGTGTTGCCGACTGCATCGAGGGCTTCCATGGTTTCTTCTGCGCCGCCTTCACCTGACATTTCTGCGATGCCTGCTGCGTTATCTGCAATTGGACCAAAGCCGTCTAAGGCCAAGACCATACCCATGACTGCAAGCATACCCATCGTTGCAAGTGTGGTTCCGTAAATTCCGCCGATAAATGGGGTAATCTGTGATACGTGTGAGGCGTTCCATGAAACTGCAAATTGTGTTCCAAACCAGTATGAGACTATGAGTGCAACTACTAGTGAGACTATTGGCAGCATCGTTGTTTCGAGTCCGACTGCGAAGCCCGTAATGATGTTGGTTGCTGCGCCTGTTTCGCTTGCTTTAGCTATTCTTCCGACTGGTCCTCTATCGCTTCCAGTGTAGTAGTCAGTGATGTAGTCGATGGCAACGCTTGCAGCTAAACCCGAAAGTAAGGCGAAGTATAGATACAGGAACGTCATAGAGAATTCGCCATTCCCTAATAGGAAAATTGTGGCGAATAGGAACAATATTCCCGAAACAATGGTTGTTACCATGAGGCCTTTTCTTAGGGCTTTCATCGGGTGTTTTGCTTCTTTTTGAGTAAGTTTCACGAAGGGCATTCCAACTAATGTTGCAAAAATCCCTAAAGCGCGAGCGATCAGCGGGAAAATCAGGAAGATCAAGTTTCCAGTTGCAATACTAATTAAGCCACCGATAATCATGCCACCGATGTTCTCCCCAGTGGCAGATTCGAATAAGTCTGCCCCTCTTCCAGCTGAGTCCCCCACGTTGTCGCCGACGTTGTCTGCAATTACTGCTGGGTTGCGTGGGTCATCTTCGGGAATTCCTGCTTCAACTTTACCAACAAGGTCTGCACCGACGTCTGCAGCTTTGGTGTAAATTCCACCTCCAAGCTGAGCAAACAAAGCAATTAGTGAGGCCCCAAAACCCATACCGACAATGCCGCTTGCTGCGTCTCTTCCGAGTTGAGCTGCAGTAGTTACATCCAGGGTATTGAACATGGCGTTGTAACCGCCGTAAAGCAAGAACAGAAAACTTACACCCAACAAGGATAAACCGACAACAGCCATGCCCATCGTGGCACCGCCGTAAAAAGCGGTTTTTAACGCTTTTTCAGCGCCAAAATCTTTTGCCGCAGCCACGGTGCGAACGTTTGCTTTCGTTGCATTATCCATAGCGATGTAGCCTGCAGCTAATGAGGCAATTGCGCCTACCAAAAACGCTGCTGCGGTGCCTACACCGTAAGGACCGCTTGGCAAAGCGACCCACAGTAGAACAAAAATAACTACTGTAATTAGGGCAATTGTTTGATATTGCCTTTTAAGGAAAGCGTAGGCGCCTTCCCTTATTGCATTGCCGACTTCCACCGTTTTTGGTCCGCCCGGACTCATTTTCCCTATTCGGTACATGAGTAAAAGAGAAGCAACAACAGCGATAACGCCAGCGATTGGTGCAATCCAAAAGACAACCGGATTAACCGATAATGATGCTAAAGCTTGTAAAGGTATGAACATATTAACCAACCGATGCCCATATTCCTTATATATTTTTCTAAAAAATTTAGAAGAGTATAATGGTTAAATCTGAATTTTGAGTAAATAAAAACAAAAATTTTGAATAGTGATTTGGTTGCATTTTTAAGCAAGTCAACCCTATTTCAAATAAGCCTACACAAAAAGGGATAGAAGATGCCTTCAAGATTAATAGTTGTTAAAGTTGGCACCAACGGCATAACCCGCGAGGGCAAGCTAGATGAAACTGAAATGGAAAACTTGTCCAGCCAAATAGCGGCGGCCACCAAACAAGGTGACAAGATAGTTCTTGTAACTTCGGGAGCGGTTGCAGCAGGAATTGCCGAACTTGAAATCCCGCCTAAACCTAAAGATGTTGCATTTCAGCAAGCAGCTGCAGCAACTGGACAGATTGTTTTGATGGCCAAGTATCGGGAGATCTTCAAGAAATTTGACCTGAAAGTCGCTCAAATCTTGCTTACTGCAGAGGACCTTTCCAACAGGGCGTCTTACGTTCACACTTGCGACGTGTTGGGGTTGCTCTTGAAAATTGGTGTAGTTCCAATAATAAACGAAAATGACGTCGTCTCTGTAGATGAACTCATGCGAACAAAAGGCTACAAAGTAAATTTCAGCGACAACGACATCTTATCGGTACTTGTTGCCGGAGCAGTCTGTGCCGATTTAGTCATTATTCTCTCCGATGTAGAGGGCTTATACACGACTGATCCTGTACAACCCGGCGCTGAACTTGTAAAGACAGTTGAATCAATCACCCCAGAATTGAAAAAATCATTGAATGGCAAAAGCAAGCTCGGTAGAGGCGGAATACAAAGCAAAGTTAAAGCCGCCGAAATCGCAACTTCTTGTGGTATTCCAGTGGTTATAGCAAATAGCCGAAGAAAAAACGTTATCTTGGATCTTTTAGCAGGGAAGGACGTTGGCACTTACTTTAAACCTCAAACTCGCATGCCAGCTGTAAAAAGATGGATAGCCTATGGTGCCGCGGTTAAGGGACAAATATACATTAACGCAGGAGCAAAAAAAGCAATTCTTGACGGCTCAAGCCTATTGCCAGTTGGAGTTTTGAGGGTAGTAGGCAACTTTAGTGTCGGCGATGTTGTAAGCATCGTTGATGAGAATGATGTGGAATTTGCAAAAGGTAACCCCAACTTCAGTAGCGGAGAATTAAACCTAATTAAAGGCTTGCAAGTAACAGAAGTACACAAAAAACTTGGCAACGATAAATCAAAGGAAATTGTCGACCACAGAAACATATACCTAATTGAGGAAGAAAAATGATAAAACAAGTCTGTCAAAAAGCCAAAGCAGCCTCAATCGAGATGGGGAAACTTACGGCAGAAGCCAAAAATATTGCGCTTTGTCGAATGGCAAACGCCTTAGAAGCGAACGCTGATAAAATTTTAGCTGCAAACCAGACTGACGTTGAAGCTGCGAAAGCTAAAGGTGTTAAAGCAGCGCTGCTTGACCGCTTGGCGTTAGATCAGAAAAAAATCCAGAATATGGCAAAGGAGCTAAGAGAAGTTTCAGCACTTCCCGACCCTATTGGCACTATCCTCAGTAGCTGGACCCGCCCCAACGGCCTGATAATTAGCCAAGTCCGAGTACCCTTAGGGGTTGTTGGTGTAATCTACGAATCCCGACCCAATGTTACTTCCGATTCAGCTGCCATCTGTATCAAATCTGGTAATGCAGTGATTCTTCGGGGTGGATCAGATGCTTTAAGCTCGAACGTTGCTATTGGCGAAGTTTTGCGCGAAGCCTTAGCGGGGACAAATTTACCTGTCGATGCAGTTCAAGTGGTAAATTCGTCTGATCGTAAGGTTGCGGAAGAATTGATGGGTATGCGAGAGTACATCGATGTTCTCGTTCCTCGTGGTGGCGTAGATCTAATAAAGACGGTGGTTGAGAAATCGCGGATTCCAGTTATTGAGACTGGAACGGGCAATTGCCACGTTTATGTAGAAGAAGACGCAGACCTTGAAAAAGCGACAGATATAGTCATAAATGCAAAATGCCAGCGCCCAGGAACCTGCAACGCCGCCGAGAAACTGCTAGTGCATAGTAAAATTGCAGAACAATATTTGCCAGCGGTGATTGCTGAACTCAGAAAGAACAATGTCGAAGTTCGTGGCGATGAAAAAACCCGCAAAATTATCCCGGACGTAAAAGCAGCAACCGAACAGGATTGGGGAACCGAATATCTCGACTTAATCATAGGCGTCAAAGTCGTCCAAAACCTAAACGAAGCAATCGCGCACATCAACAAGTACGGAACAAAACACTCTGACAGCATCATCACCAAAGACTTTAACAAAGCTTTAACGTTCATTCGAGAAGTGGATTCTGCGGCAGTCTACTGGAACGCATCAACACGATTCACCGACGGAAACCAATTTGGACTAGGCGCAGAAATTGGCATAAGCACCCAAAAATTACACGCAAGAGGACCGATGAGTGTGCAGCACCTAACCACAACCAAATACGTTATTTTGGGAGACGGACAAATCCGAAAATAACCTAAAATTTATAAATTTTTTTGTCTCATCTTTCGTCGAATATTGATCCTTAATTTCTAAAGTCTCTATTCGGGAAGCTTTATTGCTACCGTTTACGAATAAAATGTTGGAGACAACAATGTTTTGCCCTAATTGTGGTAGAGAAAACAAGGAAGGTTCCTTGTTTTGTGCATATTGTAAAAAAGCATTACCTTCGAAAAAACCACAACTAACAACTCAGACAAGTGTGAGCCCCAAAAAAGGTTCAAGACCTAGAATATCCAATAATGCAATAAGAGCAGTAATTACAGGGATTTTGATAATTGCTCTAATAATAGTCGTTCTTCAGTTTTATTACCCCGGGGTACTTCCCTGGAATTAACAAATTAATGGTGTTAACTCTTTTCGAAAATTGGTTTTTAACGTGCTATTTTTTTAAAAAAAGGCGATAACTCTAAGTTTGGAAAGTATTATTCCTCGTTGAATTATTATTTAGTGCAAATCTTTCAGAATTGAAATTAAGTCGAATAAAAACGCAGGGCTATTAGATCCCCATTCCTATTGATTTTGCCATGCTTGGATTTTATAGAGATGGGATTAAAGCGGATAGTTGGTGGGCTGCTGGTTGGATCAGTTGGAGGACTATGTCTGGGAATAAACCTAAAATGAAGAGTGCCGCAACGAGGATGAAGACTGGAATGAGTAAGTTTTTTGATTCTTTTATGGATGTTTCGTCTTTGGGTTTCTTTGAGTACATTACGTTCATGAGACGGAAGATATACGCTGTTTGAAGGACGCTTGTTAAGACTCCGATTATGGCCAGCCAACTTAGGTTTGCTTGTAGGGCGGCGGTGAAGACAAGGTATTTTCCTATGAATCCGCCGAGTGGTGGCACTCCAGCGAATGACAAACCAGCTATTACTAAAGCTAAGCTGACCAGCGGCGCTTTCTTGCCGAATCCGGCGAAGTCGCTGAGTGTTTTGATGCCATAGTTGTTTATGATGCCTATTGTCATAAAGGCTAAGGCTGTGGTTATTCCTCCGATAAGGAAGAAGTAGAGGTTGCCTTCAAGTCCAAGTGATTTTATGCTTGTAATTGCGACGAGATTATAGCCGACGTCGGCAACGCAGATGTATGCGATCAAGCGTTTTACATCGTTTTGGATTAACGCAAATACGTTTCCAACTACCATTGTCACTGCTGCTAAGATAGCTAACATGAAGGTCCAATCTAACACTTGATTGGGTCCCGTTGGGATTATGATGTAGAGCAGTATTCGGATGAGTATATAGTAGCTGCCTTGGTCAACTAGTGCTGAAAGGAACGCTGCGGATGGTGCTGGGGCTGCGGTGTATGCGTCTGGCAGCCAGAAGTGGAAGGGAACGATTGCTGCTTCAATTGCGTATCCAGCGGCGATGAAGACGAAGGCGATTATGAGCAAGTTTTTGTCGGATGCAACCAAAGTTGAAACGTTCAAAGCTTCTCTAACAGCAGAATAGTTTAGGCTGCCAGTTAAGCCATAAACAATCGACATTCCAAACAATACGAATGCTGAGGCAATAATTACCATAACGAGAAACTTCAATGTAGCGTTGAGGCTGAAGGCGTTCTTTCGGTACATCATCAAAAACGCTGCGGATGCGGTTGCAGCTTCCCAGAAGATGAAGAATGTTAAGAGGTCGCCTGATAGTACCGCGCCGAGTAATGCTGCGGTAAGGATGAACATGATGGCGAGGTATCGGTCTGAAGGGCGCTCGTTTGAGTTAGTGAAGAAAACGCTGTAAACAATAACTACTGAGGCGATGGCAACGATGATTATTGCCATATAGATTGAGATGGCGTCGATCAGGAAGGAGCTCGAAGTAGCCGATGATAAGCTGCCGTCTAAAGCCAAGTTCAGTGGCGGCGGGTTAGCTGCGGCATAGTAGCTTAAGGCCAAGTTAGCTACGGTTGCGCCTGAAATGAGGAACACGGCAAGAACCCAGCCCAATGTTAAAGCGGTCTTGTGGTTCTGTTTACGGATTATCCTGAAGATTGGAATGGTCAGTAACGCTGCGATTACAAACGTGAATATCGGAAGTATAACATCGATTATTTGCACCATTGTTTAAGCGCCTCCAAAGGTCACTGTCTGAATTAGATTCATGAAGAACGTCGGATAGATTCCGATGAGTACCACTAGAACAACCAAAATTGCCAATGCCGCTTTCATGTAGTTGGGTATATCAACGATTTTGTGTTTCTCGTGCCCAGGTTCAGTCGTTATAACTTCGGCTTCTTCGACACCGTGTTCATCTTTGGATTGTCCGAGAAAAACTTTAGAGATGAATCTTAATGCGTACGCAAGCGAGAACACTGTGGCTATGAGCATTAGAGCAGTGGGTATTATGTAGAAGCTGCTGAGTCCGCCTGTCAAATTTATTATTTGAATGGCGCCTACGAAGATTAGGAATTCACTGATGAAGCATGCTAGTGGAGGTGCTCCAGCAATGCTCAGTGCAGCTATAGTTCCTGAAACTGTGGAGAATGGCATCTTGCTTGCTAAACCGCCCATCTTGCGGATGTCTCGCTCTTCGGTTTGATGCATTATTCCTCCTGCGGTGAGGAAGAAGAGACCTTTGCTTGCAGCGTGGGTGACTATGTGCAGTACGGTTCCGACGATTGCGATGGCTGAAGCAGATGCAAGAAGCACTGGGTTATTGCTGGCTAACGCGACAGGGAACAGAGAGAGCCCGAACATGATGTAGCCCATATGGGCGATGCTTGAGTATGCAATTAAACGTTTTATGTCGGTTGCAACCAAAGCGAGGAACGAACCGAAAAACGCGGTTATTACTCCGATGATTGATAATGCGTAGAGGAAGCTTGTTCCGAAGGCTGTGCCGACTGATGGGAAAACAATCCCGAAGGATAATCGCAGAATAGCATAAGCTCCTGCGCTGATGATTACTCCGCTTAGTAGTGCTGACATTGGTGCTGGCGCTTCTGAGTGGGCGTCGGGTAGCCACATGTGCACTGGGAAAACCGCCATTTTAACTGCGAACCCAGCGGTTAAGGCGATTAGGACCCATTTGACTACGTCGGGAGCAGCCGTCACTAAGATTCTTTGAGCGTCAAACATTTCAGTAGTGCCTGTTAAGTAATAAATTGCTCCGATACCTAAGAGTACGAAGACGGCGCCTGCATGAGTGAAAATGAAGAGTTTAAACGCGGATTTGTAAGAGTTCCTGTAGCCCCATTCGCCCACTATGAAGTATGCGGGAACAAGCATGAGTTCCCAGCAGAAGTAAAAGAGGAGCAGGTTGCTGGTTATGAAAACTCCGATTAATCCCACTGAGAGCATGCACAGGAGCGCGTAGTAGGAAGGCAGGTTCTTTTTTCCAGCCATGTAATTTACTGAGAACAGCGCAGCGACGAAGATGAGGACTAAGCTAATAAGAGCAACAGATATGCCAATTCCGTCCAGGAAGAGCGAGAATGATGTGTTAGGTAAAGTAGGAATCCATTTGTAAGATTCCGTGTAGACATGTTTTGCACTGTCAAGTATTGTGGGAACGATGGAAAGTACAAGGCCTATGTTGATTAGGGCGATTAGCGCAACAAAGAAGGCTGCTGCCTTGGGCGATTTCTTTCCTGCAAAGTAAACGAAAGGTATACTTATGGTCGGAATTGCAAATACTGCTAACAGAATGGGTAGCGTCATTTTGTTACACTCCTACGGTTAATATTATCAGCACAACAATTATTATGAAACCGAGTACTGCTGCGGCAACATAGTTCCTAAAGGAGTCCGAGGGTCCTCGCTTTAAGGTTGTAACGTGCCCGGGTTCCGCGGCTTCGCTGACTTGGGTGCCGGCTGTATCAGGATAGCGTCCAAATAAGGCATTTTCGACTCGTGTTAGACCACCTGAGAAGCGTTCTATCCCTTTAGATACGGCGCTGTAGAAGTCGTCGAAGAAGTAAGCGTGCTTGAGTGTTGTCATTAGGGGGTTTTTGCTTGCTGCAAAGTTTCGGATGCCCTGGAAACCTTTGTAGTATGAGTAGTATGCGAGTAATCCTGTTGGTATGAGCAATCACGATGAATATGGGGAACTCTATGTTTGTGAAGGCAGCTAGTAAGCCTTCGCCCAAGTTTACATGCATGAAACTTGCCACCAATGGCTCTGATAAGCCCCAAACGATGCATAATCCTGCGAGGATCGATGCGGGAATTAGCATGACCTTGGGTGCTTCGTGAACATGCTGTTTCTCTAAGTGTTCGGATTTCTTGCCCATGAACACTAAGCTAAACATGCGGACGACATAGGCGAATGTTATGGCAGTGGTGGCGTAGAGTATGATTGTTTGAATTAGACCTGCTGTGCCTGCAATGTCGGTTACGCTGGTGATGATTAAACCCTTGCTAAAGAAAGCGGCGAAAGGCGGCAAACCACTAGTAGTTATAATCATTATACCCATCAATGCGAAGGAAATTGGCATAGCTTTTCGTAAGCCACCCATCAATCGCATGTCGCGGGTGCCTATGGCGTGGATGATGCCTCCTGCTAAGAGGAATCCGAGTCCTTCGAAGAATGCGTGGCTTATCATGTGGAATAAACTGGCGAACCAACCGATTGAAGCTGCACCTTCGACTGCGGCACCGAGTCCGGCCATCATGAAGCCGATTTGGCTTACGGTTGAGTAAGCGAGGACTCCTTTGATGTCGGTTGTGGTTAGGGCGAGTGTTGCGCCTACTATGGCGGTTAAGACGCCTATCCAAGTGACTATTGGGAACCAGAGTGGTTGAAGTGCAGAGATCAATACGGGCGCTATTGAGAATATGAGTATGAATCTTGCGAGTAAGTAGACACCTGCTTTAACCATTGTGGCTGCGTGTAAGAGGGCGCTGACTGATGTTGGGGCTTCCATTGCGCTGTATAGCCAAGTAAATAATGGAAGCTGAGCTGACTTTGCGATCGCGCCGCCTAAAACTAAGAAAGCAACCGCAACCAGAAGGCTAGTGTTCAAGGTTCCCGCAGCTGCTGCATCTTGTATACCAGTTATTACTCCATGGAAACTGAAAGTAGTGAACATCATATAGAGGATACCGATGGCGGCGAGCAAAGCGATGTCGCCGATACGGGTCATGATGAAGACTTTGACACCTGCTTTGATTGATTCAGGTTTCTTGTACCAGAAAGAAATCAAGGCATAGGAGCACAGGCCTACCATTTCCCAGAAGATGAACATCTGCAACATGTTGTCTGAGATTACAAGCCCTATCATAGAACCGATGAAAAGCAAGATGAGATAATAGTAGCGTGTTAAGCCTTCTTCTCCTTTCATGTAACCAATTGAGTAAACTGCAATGATTAGCGCAAAGAAGGCAACAAGACAGGTGAATAATACACTTAAGGGATCGATGTATACTCCCGCGTTGAGTCCAGGAATCCAAGCTACTGAGAATTCTGTGGCTATGCCGTTGCCAGACCAAACACTCGGTACTAAGGAGAGGGCCAATCCTGCAGTCACGGTTGCGATTGCAACAACAAAGTAGTTTCGGGCTTTATCACTGTATTTTCCGATTAAGGGCACGAATAAGCTTGCTAAGAGGGGCAGGACCCAAACAAACCATGCTGAGAATTCTTCTAGAATCATTGCGCTTCATCCTCACTTTCGCCTTTATCTTGCAACATTTGAATTATTTTTCCCATGTCGCTTATGCCATATTTTTTGGATACAACGACAAGCAACGCTAAGATTACGCCGCTAACTGCTGTGTCTGTTGAGAACGCAAGAATTAGGAATGCCTGACCTAAGTTTACGCCCATCGAAGAAGCCAACATTACGAAGTTCAATGTAGCTGCAGTAGCGATTAACTCAACCGATATGAAGACTTTGAGGAGTTGACGGTTGGTAAGCAAACCATAGATCCCAATTGTCAACATTACCAGTGAAAGAATGACGAAGTCCATTATTGACCACCTTTTTTCTTCTTCTCAAACAGGACAATTGCTATTCCTAAGGACACTGTCAAAATAACAATAGCTTGCAAAACAACATCCAACCCTCTCACATTCCAGAGAGCGTCACCAAAATTAAGGTTAGAGTTAGTGGCTGTTGTACCAGAAACGGAAAGAAAAATCGCTGGCAATGACAAAACTGCACCCACACCAATCAATGCGGCAGTTCGTTTAGGGGAGGTTTTCTTTTTTGGTTTATCACCCAACATTTCTCCAGATAGGAAAAGGATGGATAATGTCCCAACGCCTACTGCAAACTGGAAGACAGCAGCAAAGATTGCGCCATTTTCCACGTAAATTAAAGCAGTGAATAGGAAAGTTCCTGCTAAAGCTGCAACCGAATAAATAACTTCATCGAGGAACAACGCCAATATTGCGGAAATTATTAGACCTACTGCGAGAATTTCGAAAATCATTAAGATTTAGTCTCCTTAGTGTTCGGGTGTGGTTTTTGGATTAGCGCGCATTTGTCGGTTGTTGCTAATTCATAGAAGATTGAGCTTTTAATTGCACCTCTGGGGCAGCTTTCTACGCATTGGTGGCAGAAGATGCATTTGTCGAACCTAATTTGTGGGCGTCTTTTGCCTTCAACTTCAACTATTTCAATAGCTGCGGCTGGACAATCTCGGACGCAAACTCTACAATTCGAGCCTGTGATAGATCTCACATCTAAAGTTGGTCCGTCCTTTTGACCAGTTCCAATATCGATGACGTTACAAGATGTTACTTCGTAAACGGTTTTGCATCTAGCATCGTCGGGAAGTTGAGGTTTTACGAACGGATATTGCGTTGTAGCCGGCTTAGTGAAAATGTGAGATGCTGCCCGTCTAAATATTGGAGATATGCGCGATTTTTTCACCATCTTGTTAGACCACCAATGGATAAACCCATGTAACTAGCGCCACAGTCAGCATCAATGATAGCAAAGCTGCGGGTAGGAGTATTCTCCAGTTGCCTGACAGAACTTGGTCGATGCGAAAACGGGCAAATACTGTTGTGATGTACTCGCTGATCAATACGACTGCCAAGAGTTTCAGCACAAACCATAAGGTGTACCAGAACCACGGAACGCCAAAGAAAACTGGCCCGTTTGGTCCACCTAAGAATAGCTCAACCACTAATGCTGAACCGAATACAATTTGCACGTCGCGTGTCAAATGTAAGAAGGCTAGTTTAGCCCCTGTGAACTCGGTTTCTAATCCTCCGACTAGCTCACTTTCAGAGTGTGGAACATCGAAGGGGTCTTTTTCGAGTTCTGCTTGAATTGCTATTAGGAATAGTACAAAAGCCCACGGTGCTAAAAGGATGAATGGAAGTAAATGACTTGCCTGGTATGCAGATATTGCTGCTATGTTTAAGCTACCTGCGATAAAAGCAGGAGTCAATGCGATTAAAAAGAGCGGTATATCATAGCCTAAGAATTGTGTTAGCACTCTCGCTGAGCCGATGGTTCCGTATGGGTTGCATGATGCCCAACCTGCAAGGAACAACAAAAAGTTGGCGATTGTTGAGAAGGCTAAAATGACAATTAAATCTCCGCTGAAACCCCCAGTTGAAAAGATGTTTGTGCCATCAATTGGAAGGAAGAATAAAGCAAAAATCATAATTGTGAATGCCAATAAAGGTGCAAACTTGAAGATGGTTTTTTTAGCGTCTCTTGGTTCAATATCTTCTTTTGTTAAAAGTTTTATAAAGTCAGCAAGGGGCTGAAGAATCCCAGCTGGACCTGCAACCATTGGCCCGACCCGGTTTTGTATTCTGGCTTCGATTTTTCGTTCTACCCAGTCGCAAAAGAGTGTCAAAAGGACTATGAATGTAAATCCCGGAAAAACAAGTATGCGGAAGATCAGGATAAAGTCGATCATTTCTGGGTCACCGGTCTGTGCATGAGAAGCAGGGGTCTAAGCTAACAAAGTTTGCTGGTACGTCAGCTATGCTTTCGCCAATTGCTGTCTTGAGGAATGATGGAATGTTAGCAAATGTTGGTGTGCGGACTTTAACGCGATCTGGCATATCCGTGCCGTTGCTTCTAACATAGTAGAAGAGCTCGCCTCTTGGAGCTTCGACGCGGTTTACGGCTTCACCTGCAGGTACAGACCTTGGAGTGATAATTCGGAATGGTCCGGATGGCAAGTTATCGACGGCGTATTCGATTATATTTATGCTTTCTTCAACTTCATCCATGCGAACGTTCATTCTTGCCCATGTATCGCCGGTTGTGTAAACGATTTCTTTGAAGGGGATTTCACCATATGCTTCATACGGTTCATCCTTGCGAACGTCGACGTCGACACCTGAACCTCTGGCTACTGGACCGACAACTGAAAGTTTTAGGGCATCTTCTCGTTTGAGCACTCCAACATTTTTCATACGTAACTTCAGGGAAGGTTCGTTTTCATAAACTTGTCTGTAGAACGGTAGTTTGCCTCTGAGATCTTTGAGGGTAGTTTTTATTTTTGGGATGTCTGTGTCTTTTATGTCTCGTCTTACGCCGCCTATCGTCATAAGAGATGAGTAAACGCGGTTGCCGCTAGTTAACTCGATTAAATCCATTATTGGCTCACGATCTCTCCAGAAATACTGGAACAAGGTTTCGTAACCAATTTCTAATCCTGCATGACCTAATGTCAAGAGGTGGCTGTGTAACCTGTTGAGTTCTAAAGCGATTACTCGGAGGTATTTGGCTCTTGGAGGAACTTCAGTTTTAGCTATTTTTTCAACGCATTCAACAAAGCCTGCTGCGTGGATGCTGTTGCAGATGCCGCAGATTCGTTCGACTAAGTAAACATCTTGCAGATAGGTTCTTGATTCTGTTGCCTTCTCGATGCCTCGATGTACATAGCCAATTCTTGGTTCAACTTTAGTTACTATTTCGCCGTCAACTGTAACAGCGAATTTTTCAGGTTCCAACAACGCAGGATGTTGGGGACCGATTATGATTTTTACTAGCCTTTCGTTTTCGGGCAACGTAATTTCTTCAGATTTTGGTGTTGGAACCAATTTTACTTCGTTAGCTTTAACATTCTTTCTGAGTGGGTAAACACCATCTGGCCAGTTTTCCGATAGGACAAAGTGTCCAGATATTGGGTGACCTTCGAAAACAACTCCTAGAAGGTCCGCAACTTCAAGTTCATGGAAAACGGCACCTGGATGAAGATCGATTATAGTTTGAATTTTCGGATTATCTTTTGGTACTTCAGCTTTGATTGTCACAAAAGCATTGGATGTATGAACATGATAGTAGACACCTAAGTTTTCTCCAAGGTCTAACCCGGTTATTGCGGTTATACCAGTTTTTTCGTCTGCATCAATCATGATTTTTAGGACATCACGATGCAAGCCATTTTGAGCGATTATAGTTCCTGTGCTCAAATGACCTGGTTGGATTTGGACTTTATTGCCAAGTTTAGATTGGACAATACTAAGGATATCTATTTTATTGTTTGACAATTTGTTTTTCCTCCTCAACTACATTCTGCGCCGTTTGGGCTACTATTCCTTCAGGTTTAGCTTCTTGCTTTGGCAACTCAGGTTGTTTTGCTTGTTTCTTATGTTTAGGCGGATTCAAGGCGTTTAGAAGCTTCACCACTCCGTCTAAGATTGCTTCAGGACGAGGTGGACACCCGGGTATGAAAGCTGTAACCGGTATGACTTTGTCTACGCCGCCAAGGACATTATAGTTTCCTTCAAACACGCCCCCGCTGCATGCGCATGCGCCTATTGCCACGACGAATTTGGGTTGTGGCATCTGGTCGTAGACTCGTTTTAATCGTTCTGCACATTGTTGCGTGACGCAACCTGTCACTAGTAAGACATCGGCGTGACGGGGTGAGGGCTCAAGTTTTACACCGAATCGTTCAACATCGTATTTAGGTGTTAATAGGGCGACTATTTCAATGTCGCAACCGTTGCAGGCGCCTGAATTGAAATGTAAGACCCATGGCGATTTTACGCGTGCCCATGTTTTTGTGTCAGTCATTAATCTTTGCCTCCTTCCACCAGAACTAACCCTGCGGCGAGAATTATGCCGAGGTAGAGGATTAAGAGAAGAGGATTTAGAGGATTTACTGATCCTGCTAACGAGAAAGAAGCAAAAGCAAGAACTAAAACGGATGAGTCAAAAATTACAAAATAGATTAGATATTTGTATAGTGAAACATTAATTTTTACTCCTCGAAAGATCACTTTTTCTCCACATGCGTAAGCTGATTGCTCGTTCTCGCTTATGGTGGTTTTAGGGGCGGACCGCTTGCCTAGAGCATAAATCGCATATGTTGAAATGAAGATTAATAGAAATGCAATTGGGGCTTCAATAAGCATGCTCATATTTTTTCTCTCCCTTCTATGGTTTTAACCATTAAAGCTGCCTCACGGATAGAATCAAATTCATTTTTTTTATATCCAAAAGCCTTGCCGTGAACATATTTAAGTTTATCTACATTTAAACTGTGCAAATGTGCAATAATTTCTATTATTGAGAGGTGTTTGTCATTCACAAAAGCGTCTTGTTTTTCAGCGAATTTGCCTAGTATACTCTCTCCCTTTGCACTGTTTTCTCCCATACTACCCCGAGCTAGTTCACTTAGAAATACTATACTTGCATTTAAATTTTAAGCACAAAAATATGCAAAATTTCATTCTTGCTTAATAGTTAAGGGAATAAAGAAAGAGTGGGCTTTCCCTGGCAGAAAAACTCACTAAACTCTAATTTCTTCAGCTAAACCTGCTTCAGGTGACGCGAACAGATGTGCTTTGTCCAAGGGATAAGTTATGGTAACGTCTTCGCCGATTTTACCCCATTCCTCAGTCAGGGAAGGCCTATTTATTACGAAGCGATCACCGTTTTCAAGCCGAATTTCATACCTAACAACGATTCCTTCAAAAGTGGTTTTTTCAACTTTCCCGTACAAACTATTTTCAGCCGAGATATGCCCTCTTTTCATTTCACAGGTTTCAGGTCGTATTGCCAAAACTACTCTTTCGCCTTGTTTGATGTTTCTTTCATTAATTGCTTTAATCGTTAAACCCTGCCGCAACTCTATCTCCGCCTCACCGTTTGCCTCAGTGATGTAACCTTCTAAGAAATTCGATTCACCGATAAAGTGGGCAACAAACAAGCTGTTAGGGTGCATATAGAGTTCTTGTGAAGTCCCAACTTGGACTATCTTGCCTTTCTTCATAACAGCTATGCGATCTGAAATAGACATAGCTTCGGCTTGATCATGGGTAACGTGGATTGCGGTAAGTTTAAGATCTTTTGCCATCCTTCGAATCTCATATCTGATCTCATTGCGTACTTTTGCATCAAGTTGCCCTAGTGGTTCGTCCAAAAGCAGAGTCTTAGCGCCTGCTGCCAATGCTCGAGCTACAGCTATTCGTTGCATCATACCACCGCTAAGCTCACTTGGATAAGCATTCAAGCGTTCATTGAGCTTAACTAGTTCGAGGACTTCATGTCCAATTGTTTCTGCCTGTTTTGCATCATAGTTTTTAACTTTTGGACCATAGATAACGTTGCTCCATGCAGTCATATGTGGAAATAATGCGAAGGTTTGGAAAACAAAGCCGATATCTCGGTCTTCAGGCGGCACCTTGTCAACGCGTCGGTCGCCGATGTAGATTTCTCCGCTGTCAGGTTCAATAAGCCCAGCGATAAGACGCAGAAGCGTAGTTTTGCCGCAGCCACTTGGTCCAAGGAGAGAAAAGTATTCTTGATCATGTATTGTGAGGTTAACGTTATCCAATGCGTACATTTTTCCATATTTCTTTGTTAAATTCACGACTCGTATATCTGGCATATTTTAGTTCTCTCCGTCCTCAAACTTTTGGTTAGGTTTAAGGGTAATCATGTTAGACTTTTTCCTTTTCTGGTTAAGATCCTTAATACTAGCAGTATAATGAAGCTAAACACGATTAGCAATCCGCAGGCTAAGCCAACAGTCAATTCGTTGACTCCAGCGATTGGCGAAATTGTGCCTCTGACTGAGTTGACCCAGCTTAACTATCAAGACGGGTGCAGTCTGCAATTTTGAAGCGACAGCCAGAGTTGCGCCTGTTTCGCTTACGCTACGAGTGAAAACGATAATTGCGCCTGAGAGGATAGAATACTTTGTTATGGGCCAAACAATAGTGCGAAAGACCGCAAAAGGTTTTGCCCCCAACGTCTTAGCTGCTTCTTCCATGTCGATAGTTATTCGCTCCATAGCTGCCGTCATAGAGCGAACAAAGTAAGGGTAAGTTATTGCTAAGTGAGCGAAAATCAGCAACAAAAACTCTGGGAGACCTTGAACATTTGACCAAAAGAACTTTAACGAAACGCCCAGGGCAATTGAGGGCACAATTATTGGAACATTAATCAGGGTATCAAGAACTGATGAAAGACCCTTACCAAAGGTTTTACGAGCTATAAGTATAGCCATCGGCATGCCCAAAACTATACCTAAAATGGTAACAACCGCTGCCTAGGCTGTATGAAAGAGTGAGACTCTGCCAATAACTTGCCCATACCCCTGAACCCGAAAATGCATCTGTCAAGGTTGTTCCAGTAGTAATTGCTTGGAAGGCAGGCAACGCCACAAACATCGAGGGAATAAGTACGATTATCAGGAATACTGCTAAGGCTATGCCGTTGCGTGTTTGGGAAGCTTTTTTGTAGCTTAATTTTGCTTCAAAATGAGGCAAACCGTGCCCAAATGGAAGCTTTATCCTTTGACCTATAACTCGAATCAACACGAAAATAGTTAAGGACACAACAATCAGAATTATGCTTGCAAAAACGGTTGCGCCCTCGTAGGTACCCTGGGTTATCGAGCCACTCTTGAATTGGTTGCTTACTGTTTGAATAAAAACGGGACCGTTAAGGAAAAGTCCTGCAGCGACTATAAAAGTGGCCCCTGTTTCAGAAAGTGACCTCGCAAACGCAAGCGTATAAGCTGCAATAAGAGAAGGCTTGATTATTGGGAAAGTTACAGTTCTTGAAGCCGTCAATGGTGGAGCCCCAAGAGTTCTCGAAGCCCGTTCATACTCCATCTTGTAATCAAGCAAAGCGCCCACAATGACACGGACAACAACAGGAAATGAGAAAGTAAAATGTAAAAGCATTACAAGGATCCAACCAGGAGAAACGAAGGGTTGACCAAACAAATCAGAAATGCCCCCACTTGAACTCCAGAATAGCAAAAGAGAATATCCCAGAGCAGCGGTTGGCACAACGAAGGGCAAGTCCGCCAGTGTATCTAAAACCGTTAGCCACCTTGATTTTCCACGGGTGATAAACCAAGCCAATGGAACCCCAGCCAACAAGTCCAGACCAGCAACGACGAGACCGATTATGAATGAAGTGGCAATCGCGCCTAAAGCGGTATTCATCAATGCTGGGTTATCAAAAACGTTTTGTAATGAACCAGCTTTTGTTAAAATGCCTATGACGGGGGGAATAAGGATTAAACCGAAAAAAATGATAATTGCCGCGAGGTAGAGGGTGTACTTTAAGGGTTTTTTGGAAGACAACCTATTCATTATGTTCCAGAGTTTGCTAAGCACAGCGCCGCTCCTTTCGTTGAGGGTTTTTTGCTTTGAGTGGAAAATAATTCGTTCAAGTATATTAGCTGTTACATCAAACGGCAATTTCTCTCCATATTTCGACGCCAAAGTATTTAGCTAAAAATAACGATCATAAACTATTGGATACTCATAGGCCTAAGATGAAAATCAAACAATATTTTTTTGTCGACCTGTAAACAAAGGTTTAATGTTAAATTTTATTGAAGAAAGTTAAAAAATTATGATAAAGAGTGTTGAAACTGAAATTTACGTTGATTGAAACAAGCTTCCTCTAAACAACTTGTCCAAGGGATTCTCTAAAACCCTCAGGTGACTCGATGTGGTTGAGCCTGATCTAATTGAGCTAAAAAAATAGGCGGTTACCCAAACCGACCAATGTGGACCCTCACATTTACCCAGTTAAGCAAATCTTCTTTTTTAGCTGACTACTTTTCTAAATTGATAGAGGGTAGCGCTCAAAGTAATAACCGCCACAAGTCCGATTACGCCCCAGGCTGGAAGAATCGTGCCCCAATCATAACCATTAATCATAAGCACTCGACAAGCATCAACTGCGTAGCTAACAGGATTAAACTTCGACACCGTTTGTACCCAGTCTGGCAGAAAACTAATTGGTAACAAAGCTGAACTCAAAAATAGCAACGGAAAAGTAATGACTCCGCCAATCGCAAAAACGGTTTCTGCACTTCTTGTCTTCATGCCCAAAGCTAAAGAAATTCCTGACCACGCAAGTCCAAAGAACGCAATCGTGAAGAAAATAAGTAAAATCCCGACGACACCAGTATTGACAACAAATGGAGCGTTTTCGGCTGCCCCTATACCATACGCTAACGCAAGAATGATAGCTGTTTGGACAACTACCCTAAATGCATCACTACTTAACCTTCCCAGCAAAATTGCAGGTCGACTCATAGGAGTCACGAGCATTTTCTGCAAAAATCCCGAGTCAATGTCAGCCACTATCGAGTTTCCTGATTGCAGAGCGCTTCCGAAAGCGTTTTGCAATAAAATGCCCGCCGCAGCAAACTCAAGATAAGTCACGCCGGATGGCAATATCCCTGGAATTTTGGCAAGGTTACTTAGTAGCTGTGTGAACAATGCCAGGAATAAAATAGGTTGAAAAAGTGAAAAGAAAAGCAAGATCGGATTTCGAATAAGTTTCACAAGGTATCTTATGAATACGTATCGAGTGTCAGAAAGCAGAGTCATTTCAACGTCGTCCTCCAAACATTGTACTAGGAGCTTTGACTAGTTCTTCGGTGCGGATTCTTTTGCCAGTGTGTTTAATGAAAACATCATCCAAAGAAGGCGAGGAAAAAGTCACTGAAGCAATCCGAATGTCACTGCTGTCCAATGCTCGCACAATGTCAGCTATTAAAAGACCAGCGTTTTTGGCGAAAACAGTGAGGCATTCTTCGGATTCTATTATTTCATTGACGTTAGTGAGGGTTTTTATTAGGTCCTTCGCTTTTATATTGTCTTTTTTGCAGTTTTCAAGTGAGATTCTAATAGAGTCAGCGCCGATTTCACGTTTTAGCTCGAAGGGAGAGCCGCTGGCAACTATTTTTCCAATGTCAATTATGGCAAGCCTTTTGCATAATTTGTCGGCTTCTTCGAGATATTGTGTTGTTAAGAAAATGGTTATGCCTTCTTCTTTGTTTAGTTTTTCCAGATAACTCCAAATTGCAGTTCGCGATTGAGGATCTAAACCTGTTGTTGGTTCGTCTAAGAATAGGATTTTGGGCTTATGAACAAGGGCTGTAGCTAAGTCGAGGCGTTTCTTCATGCCGCCCGAATAGTTTCTGGCACGTTTTTCGGACGCTTGTTCAAGACCCACTAAACTTAGAAGTTCGTTAACCCTTTTTTTGATTTCAGCCGTGTTCATTTGGTGGAAATGACCTTGAAGCGTAATGTTTTCTCTTCCAGTTAAGTCGCCGTCGACAGTTGTTTCTTGGCTTTGAACTCCTATGATCTTGCGAATATCAGCTGCTTGCCTTCCAACATCATAACCTGCAATAGTGACTGTACCTGATGTCTTTCTTAGAAGAGTCGTTAAAACTTTAATCGTAGTGCTTTTTCCAGCGCCGTTAGGACCAAGAAAACCAAAGAATTCCCCAGCTTTCACACTAAACGAGATATTATCCACTGCTTTGGTTCCATCGTCGTATACAAGAACGAGATCTTTGACGTCTATTATATCCGACATAAGTTGTCAGTATTTAGTTTTGCAACTGGTAAATTAACCCTATGTGACTGTGCCCGTACAGCAACAGGTAGAGCGCTAGGCTATTTGATATTAGTTGTCTATAAAACAGGCTATTTCAATAATACACGTTACACTTCTAATATTAGGTGGATGTTAGACTCCGCAAAATAATCTTTGCAGCTTCCTTATCTAAAGGTTCATTTTCGTTTCCACATTTCGGGGAGTAGATACATGAGGGGCAACCGTCTTTACATTCGCAAGTTTCTACAAGCTGCAGAGTTTTTTCCCACAGCGATTCTATTTTTGAATAGAGTGTCTCTGAGATTCCTATTCCGCCTTCAAAGCCATCATAGATGAAAATTGTTGCTTCGCCCGTATCTGGATGCAACGGAGTAGATAATCCACCAACATCCCATCTATCGCACATCGCAAATATTGGAGACATCGCAATAATTGCGTGTTCAACAGCATGGAGCCCACCGTCAAAATCGAGCCCTTGTTTTTCAATTTCTTGTCTGAGTTTGTCAGGAACAATAAACCATACACCGACGGTTGAAAAGGACATGGACGGCAGGCATAATGGTTGCCTTTTGATTACTTCATCATAAGATTTTGCAACATAAGAATGGTAATTTTCCGTGGTCAGCAATTCTCCGAGTCCAACTTTGACTCCGTTGTTCTTCTCCTCAAAAGCTTTCTTTATAGCAACGTCAGCGGTTTTTAGTGCTTCTGTATAGTAGTTGACGTTTTCCTTGCGAACCTTGGCTGTTAATTGGTTCAGGTCTAATTCCTCGGATATGTAGGTTTCACCTTGATGAAGCAGGACTGCACCTTTATGGACTTCTTCGTAAGCTTTGTTTATTGTGAGTGTTTCGAGCAGGTTTCCGTTGCAGGTTACCGTTACTGTTTGGTGGGAAATGCTTTCAAGGTTTACAACTTCTGTTGGTCTTGCAGTTCCTGAGTACACATATCCTCTTGGTGTCTTGCGGACTAAATGTTGTTCTTCTAATGCTTGGATGCTTTCAGAAAATAGTTCAGGGAAGAATTTTTTGTCGGTTTCCATTAAGGGTAGTTCGCTTGCCGCGCACATGATGTGACCTAAAGAGATGTAGCGGTTATGCAAATCGATTATTGCTTGTTCGTGCGGTCTACCAAAGAAGTCTTGGGGGTGTTTCATGAAGTATTGGTCGAGTGGATTTTGAAAAGCCACTAGAGTTACAAGCGAATCGGCATTCGTTCTGCCTGCACGTCCAGCTTGCTGCCATGTGGATATTATAGTTCCGGGATATCCTGAGATTATTACTGAATCCAATGAGCCTATATCGATTCCTAATTCCAGAGCATTGGTTGAGACTACGCCAATTAAATTTTTGGTCTTTAGCCGATTTTCTATGTCTCTTCGTTCTTGTGGAAGGTATCCTGCTCTGTAAGCGGTAACCGCAGTAGAGAGTTTTGGTGTTTTTCTTTGGAGTTCTTCTTTAGTCCATCTTGTGATAAGTTCAGCCATTTGCCTTGATGTTGTAAAGCATAGCGTTTGGAAGTTTTTTATGATATGGAGAGTTAGGAGGTCCTTCGTTTCCTGATGAGTGGATCGTCGAATGGTGTTTGTTGCATCTATGAACGGTGGATTCCAGAACACAAATAATTTTTTTCCCCTTGGTGCACCGTCGTTTGAGATAATTTCGAAATCTTTCCCTGTTAATTTCTTGGCATGTTCTTCTGGGTTAGCGATAGTCGCTGATGAGATTATGATTTGAGGATTTGCTTGATAATAGTTGCATATTCTTAACAAGCGCCTAAGCAGCATGGCTACATTGGAGCCGAATACTCCACGATAAACGTGCGCTTCATCGATTACGATGAATTTTAGGTTTTGAAGAAACGATCGCCATTTGTAATGCCATGGAAGATATTGATGAAGCCCATAGGGGTTGCTTAAAATTATTCGTGAATTTTCTCGAATACTCGCTCTTTGATACTGAGGGGTATCTCCATCATAGACATTAGCGAGGGCTTTAACGCCAGTATCTCTTTCTAAGTCTCTTAAAACCTTGAGTTGATCATTTGTTAAGGCTTTAGTTGGGTAAATATAGAGGGCTGTTGCTTTCTTGTCGTTTGTAAGGGCTTCGAAGACAGGAATGTTGAATGCTAAGGTTTTTCCTGAAGCAGTAGGGGTAACTATAACTACGTTTTTGCCTTGGCGAGCTTTGTTTATGGCGTCAGCTTGGTGAGAATAAAGCTTAATTTCTCTATTTACCAGACAAGATTGGAGGCTCGGTGAAAGTGGCTTTTCCAGCTCGCCATAGCTGGCTTCTTGGAATGGAATTTCTTCAATGTTCACAATCTGTTTTTTGTAAGATCGCATGTGCTTAATGCTCTGAATGAAGTCGTCTATCATAAGTTCCATTCCTCGTAGAGCTTGGAGAAGAGTGTTCCAAGTGTTAATAGGTCTTGTTTGTTGTGTTCAACTATGGCAACGAGGGGTCCAGGATTCTTATTTCTCAAGTAGGTATCGTAGAAATGGGGAACCAGGGCACCTGGAATGTTGATTTCTCTTTTTATTCCAATGTATTTTTCGACGGTTTCGAGTTTGCAATCGGATAATTTGCTTCGTAATGCCCTTCTCGTGAAATGAAGGACATCAAAATGGGGATTTTCTAAATAATAGTCTAATCCGTAGTAAGCTAATCTTTGTTTAATGTATGGAATATCAAAGCTTCTGCCGTTAAAAGTTATGAGCGACGAGTTGGGCTCAAGTTGGGATACAAGAGCCCAAATTGCACTAGGTTCATCTTGAATATCTCTAAGCAGAAATTGGGTTGTACAAACCTTATCCTTGCAGGGTTTAGCTATGCCTAACAGGATTATGGGTCTTTCAGAAAGCCCTAGAGTTTCGATGTCTACGATGGCAAAGTCTTGGGCTTGGCAGAACCCTGACAAGTAGTGGAGCAGTGGGTGGGATTTTGGAAGGCGCTGCCAGAGCCACTTCTGCAATGAGCTAACTGCTTTGTCATCAATTATTTTCATGAAATCTTGGGCTTGTTTGTACCAACGGGGATGACGCGCTAAGTCTTCTATTGTTGCGTAGCCTTGCTGCTTTAATATTCCTTCACTTACAGGTCCTATTCCCGCTAATACTTTTAGGTCGGAGATGATATGACGTCTGCTTTCAGAATAAGTTGCCAATTTGAAATTAGAAGTGCAAGAGGCAGAGATAGCGTAGCATTCTCCTTGTTCGTTTGAAATTACTTTTCCGGGGACGGCTTCTTCGAGAGTTTTGCATTTATACAGTTTGATAAGTTTACCTTCGAGTCTTAAAGCTTCATCATATTCAGAGCTCCAAATCCAACTCTCAGACGAATACTTTTTCGGCTCCTCCCTTCCCGTTTCCGGTACAACTTCGTACTCTTTTGATTGACCTACCCTTTGTCTAAGACTTTTCGCAGCCCTGCTTAACGCGGATCTTTCTTTGAAAGAATCATTAGCTCTACTGGAGTCTGTCTCCGATGTTGAACCTTGATCTTGTACTCTAAAATTTATCAGCAGGAAAGAACCGCATGATGGGCAGAATTTACTCGTGGAATACTCTTCTTTTGAGTAAATTTTAACGCATTTCCTGCACAAGTAAGAAATTGGCAATTGGGATCTATCTACAATCGCCGAGATGATTATAAAAGTCCTGTGTTTTTTAGGAAAAAAGGGAATAATAAAGTCATTGATCTGGGTTTTTAAGGAACCCAATTCACAAAGGAATTTATCAAGAATAGAATTGATTTAACATAAAATTGATGGAGAAGATAAGTGGTTAAGCTTGCTAAAATCATGTTTTTACAACTTTATCTTTTTATAGTAAGAGAGCAGATTAACCGCGATTCTCTTGCCTGTTAACTCCAAAGCTAAATGCCGCGGGTGTCGGCAATCCGATTACGTAACTGAGAAGTTTGAAGATGATGTTTGCGAAAAAGACTCCACTCTTGTAGGAATTGAATCATCATCTATTAATGAGCAGACAAATGAAACTGAGAAACCTCCGAAAAAAATCCCCAAAAAATCCTCAAGCGGAAAAAAGTCAATTGGAGCTGCAAAATCTACCGAAAAAACAGCGACTCTTGAATTTGAAGAAGAAACAATCACAGGAAAAAAAACCAAACATAGGTATTCCCGTAGCTTTTCCGATCCCTATTTTATAAGAAAGTTAATTGAAACAAAGAAGTTTTCACCCTTTGGAAAATTCAAGCTAAACTTAGAAGCTCGACAAATAAAACAGTCTGGTAAGATCGACAAGCTGATCTCACTGGACGTAATTCGAAGCAAACTAATTCCTTACAATTTTCAAATGCAAACTGCTCTTCAAGTAATAAACGAAATGAACGGAAACGCGATTTTAGCTGATGAAGTCGGGCTGGGCAAAACAATCGAAGCCGGCTTAATTATGAAAGAGCTACTTCTAAGGGAAGAAATCAACTCAATCTTAGTCATATCGCCCAAAAGCCTCTTGTCTCAGTGGAAAATGGAGATGGCTGAAAAATTTGGCGAGAACTTTTCAATAGCTAATAATCCAAAAGAACATGTGAACCTCGAGACCTTCGACAGAATAATATGCTCACATAACCTTTTGACCAGGAAATTCGACGCGTTTGCAAGTCGAACCTGGGACCTTATCGTAGTAGATGAAGCGCACACATTTAGAAACACCCACAGCAAGGGAAGAACTTGTCTTGGAAATCTGAGAAAGAACCATTTCTTGCTGTTAACGGCTACACCATTATGCAATAAGCTCACGGACTTGTACAGTATCGTAGACTTAATTCAGCCCGGACTTCTTGACAGTGAACGCGCGTTTATTTCTCGATTTGCTGAAGACGCTAAAAGCCGAGTAGTAAGGACAGAAGAGGTTTACTATTTAAGGCAAAACCTTAGAGATCTAATGTGTCGAACGCGCAGAGAACAAACGGGCATCCCGTTTACAAAGAGATGTGTGGACTCAAGAACTCTTGAAGCTAACGCTGGAGAACGCGAATTTATCGATCAAGCAACCGAATACCTGCGAGATGTAAGTAAAAACCATTTCAAGACAATAGAGGCTCTGATGGCGGAGAATCCTAATCGAAGAATCAGTGAATCTCAAAGCAACGCTATTTTAGTTTTTCAAGCAATCGCTCTTCAGCAATCCTTTTCCAGTTCACCATGGGCATCTATTGAATCCCTAAAAAATAGACAACAGCGATTCCCCTTAGAAACTGACGTCACAAATAGATTAATTGAAATGGCACAGAAAATTAAGAGTTCAAAAATGGAATTGTTAAGGAACGTTCTTCACGAAATCCCGAATGAACAAGCATTAATATTTTGCTTGCGAAAAATCACAACCTATAAACTTAAAGAAATGTTAGATGAAGAGTTTGGAAAATCGGCAGTCTACTTAGGAAATATGAACCAAGCAGAGAGAGATAAAGTCATTCAGAGTTTCAAAAGCGGCGAAATTAAATATCTTGTAGCAACTGACGCTGCAGCTGAAGGGCTCAACCTTCAAAATTGTTGTATTATGTTTAATTATGATTTGCATTGGAACCCAATGAAAATTGAACAACGGATAGGTCGAATTCACAGGTTCAACCAAGATCGCGATGTTACCATCTTCAACTTAAGCATCAAAGATACCATCGACGACTATGTACTTCATATTCTGTATCAAAAAATAGACTTGTTTACTATGACGATCGGTAAGATGGAAACGGTGTTAGCGGAATTGAAAGAAGGATCTCAAGATATTCAAAAGACCATCGTCGAAATTTTGCTTCGAAGCAACTCTCGCTTAGACGTAAAGAAAGAACTTGAAAAATTGGCAGACGATTTGACTGTTTACAGGAAGAATCAGGAATTAGCCGAAAAATTTACACAAGGGGTTCTTGATTGAGCACAAACTCTGACAATGAAATTCACCCTTTCATTAAATCTTATGTCAAATCCAAAGAAGGCGAATTAAATGAAAAGTCTGATCAAATATTTACATTAACATTTCCAAATGAAACAACTCCCAAAGAGTACACCTACCAACCCGCTTTGTCGCGAGAAAAGAAAATAACCTTAATGTCACCTGGAAGTCCAGCTTTCCAGCAAATAGTGAAGGAATGTTTAGAAAACGGTGTTTTATGCCAAGTTCTACTTAACCCGAAAGAAAAGATTGACACATTGGTGGGAAGGTACTTTAAAGATTCACCGTTTGCTTGTAGAGAATGTGAAAAGATCACTTTAGCCGAAGAAGTAATCAGTACATGCTTAAAATCTCCGCCCTGTCATCATCAAATAAACAATGGAAAAATTGTTTCTGTAAACGTTTCCAAAAAGGAACCTGTCAGGTATTTTCAGTTTTATTTTTCTGCAACATTCCAAAATAAGCTCAGATCGAAAAACGAAGAAATAATTACAATAATGTTAGACGAGAAAGGCGAAATGGTGGACGCCAGAGATTTTAGTGAAGATAATAGCCTAAACGATGAAATGGTTGAGATGCAAGATTTCAAATCGAAGCTTGAAGCATCAGTTTTTGATAAGTTAAATACGGTTGCAGAAGAAAAATTAGATGCCATCCTTAAAGAAAAGCTGATTCTATTCGACTTGCCACTTACCAAAGAGAAAAGGACGAAGTTAAGAAGCTTCGATAAGAGGCTTAGAAGGGAGCGTCGTGAGAAAGTCATATCTAGAAAGCATGATTTTGATGTTCCGCAATGGCGAGCCAACTATGAGGCACTTCTAAAAAGGGAAGAAGAATCTTACGTAACCAACATAGCGGTAAAATTCATCAACCTTCTCGTAATCAACACCTCAAAAATTAGGTTCGAAGTAAACCTCGACAATAATTCAACTATACAATCCTCACTGATCTTAGGCGTCAACCATACTTCAGAACTAAATTGCCCAATATGCAAAAAGAGCTTCTACGAAGGTTACGCAACTCAAGATGCCCTCTATGTCTGCGGAAACTGCGTCAAACAATCCATAGACACAGCAAAGATTTACTCAAAAAAAGCGACCTTAACCTTAGATGAAACCTTGAAAGAGTATTTCGAACACGATTCAGGCTTTATCTGTTCAGTCTGCGGAAAGAGGCACAGTCGATTGCTAGAGTTCAATTGTAGTCACGACAATTCGAGCGTATGTGTGCATCATTATGGTCTCTGTGATATCTGTGGAAAAGTTTTCTCAAAACTAAACCTTGTCTATACGGAAGAATTCAAGCACCAATTATGCCCTAAGCATGCGATTAGATGCGAGAGTTGCCAGTCCATTATCGGAGTTTCTGACGGTAAACTTTGTAAAGCAACTGGGAAAAAGTGGTGCAATAAATGTATAAAATTCATAAAGTGTATTCTATGCCAACAGGAATACTCTGCAAAATGTCTGATAGACGATAGATGTCCTGCTTGTAATAGTTTAAAGGAATCAAACGATCAAACGCTCACGCTTATAGTTCAAAATTTCGACAAATCTCAGCAGAAAACCACCAAGTGGTTGATAGGAAGAAATGCGACAAACGCGGTTGTAGTTGCTGAGGGCATGTTTTCAAACTTACTTTACGTTATCGAAAATGGTCAGGTGGTTTATCAAAAGTCAATTTCATTTTTAGAAAAATTGAAGGAGCGTTAAGATGCGTTATTTGAAACTTAACGGAATCATAAAGGAAATTGTTGAACGATATCCAAACATCGATATCGAAGAATTTCTGCAAGATAACCTTCAACTTCCCGTGAATAAGGCTGAAGAGTTGGCTGACAGAATAGAGAAACAATTCTGCCAGAAAGGTATAAGCAAAACAGAGCCAAACCATGAAATACTGAGTTTGGAGAAACTGAATGAATCTAAGATTTCTGCAAAAGTAAGATCTTATTCAGTTGATTGCCTTTCTGAAAAAGAATTTGAACGTTTTATTAAATGGCTGCTTCAAAAGTTGGGTTATGAAGTTTATCCAGGAGAGTGTTTCCATGATTTAAGGATTGCCTTTGAGGTTGTGAGTGAAGGCGAGAAGAGTGAAATTTTCGCCATAAAAACACCTAAAAATTGTAAGACACCTAATTCAATTATTTTGAAAGCAAATGAAGCAGCACATACCAAAGGCTGTCAAAGATCGACGGTTATAAGCACCTCATATTTCTCTATACAGGCAGTGAGTGATGCTCAAAAGTTAAAAATTGAGCTTTGGGATAAAGACAAAATAGCTGCGAAGATTGATGAGGTAAGAAAGAACGCGGAGTTAGAAGAACATTCTTGCTTTCCACCGTATAGGGGATCACTTCTGCAGAGTCTTTTGAGGCTAGAAGAAACGAAGGATTTCATAATCGAGCCAAAGGCTGATGAAAAATTCGATTTGCATCTGCCTGGTGTAAAGTATCCGTTGCTGACGTTTCAGGCACAAAATGAGGAGGTTATTCGATGTGTTTTTCGAATTAAATACAATGAACCCGTCGGGGAGTTCGATGGTGAAACCCTCATCAGAACCGAGCGCAACAATGACAGATATGGTCCCCACGGAAACCAAGCTTACGATTTAATCATCAAATACCTCGAACAATTCGTGGAATGAGTCTGTTTGTTATATTGGAAAATTGTTTAGGTTTGCTGGGGCTCCAGACCTAAAGGAAGAGTAGGGCAAATGCACAAACCCTATTCATAACTAAAATTTTTGGGCAAGGACATAGTCTAGAGCCTTCTCAGCCCTAATTTTTTTCCAATACGTTTATAGACTAAAAAAGGGGAAAGATTATTTTTTGGTCGCATCTTTAGGGTCGTTTTCTTATCATCGTCACGATTACTAAGCCAACGATCGCTATTGCAATGATTATAGCGACTGCTGCTGCGGCGATGTACATTTCAGTAGGTGGCAAAACGATTTCGGGGACTGGAGATGGTGTGGGGTTGGCTGCGTCTACGGAGAAGCTGGTTTCCGAGCTTGATGGCCAGTAGGATTCTGAACCATCGAAGTGAGCGACGACAGTGTATGTTCCCTCAATGTCTGGTACCCATGTGAAGCTGTATCTTCCGGTTGTGTCGCTGGTAGCGGTTCCTATGTTTCGGTAGTTGCCGTTAGCATCTATAACATCGACTGAGACTGGAACTCCGGTTGCGTTTGTTGGTGCCGGTTTTTGCATGTAGACGTATTCCATCCAAGCGGCTTGGCTTTCATCAGAAACACATGGTAATCCATTGGGGAAGCGTGCTGCTTGCTCATTCTGCTTAGATCCAGAGGCAATGTCTGTTACGGTTCCGCTGATTATTAGCGATCTGCCAAATTCTATGCCTGCTTGTGGTGCATTGACTGTGAGTTGGCTCGGTCCTTTACCTATAACGGTTATTTGCATGTCATAGGAGTTGAGGTATGCCAAATAGCCATCTGCCTCAATCATCTGGGTTGTGGGTCCGAAGACTCCTCCCCAACCAAGCATAGTCCAGATTTCTTGACCTGTAGTAGCATTAAGACAGCGTATCAATGCATCTTTGTACATTGGCGTGTTGGGTGAATGTTCACTGGTGTACATGTAAAGTTTGCCATCAGCCGCGACACCAACCCAAAGCGGGTAGTGTCCCCAAGCGTTTGTTAAACCAGCATAAGTACTGTTGCCCTCACCGCCGTTACCGTAAGTCCATTCTAACTGGCCAGTTACAGCATCCCAGCAGTAGAGTAGTCCGCCGTAGCCTGAAGCGTAGAATTTGCCTTGATAGATTGGACAGTTAACTGAGAGTGATTCAAGTGCGTTGTAGTAGTCAAAGTCGTCTCTGCCTGGAGAGCTTAATGATGCTGTTGGACCCCATAGAAGTGTGCCGTCTTTTACACTGTAGCCGTACCAAGAGCCAGTTTCCTTCTCGAACATGATGAATACCATGCTAGCAATGTCAACTGTTCCTGGGCTAAGTGTGTGGTTACCTGCGGGTGCTGAATAATTCTTTATCCACAGCAAGGTGCCTCTTGATTCTGGTTTGATGCTGACTGCCCAGTAAGTCCATGGGTCGGGTGTGCCGAAGGTTACGGAGCTGGAGGTGCCTTGGAAAGTTGAGCTTCTACCGAGTATGAAATCATCTACTTTGCATGCGATTACTGTTGGCGCTGATAGTCCGGTTAAAGCTGGTATTGAAACGTTCCAGTCGTACATTCGAACATCGCTTGCGTTGAAGAATCCGTTGAGGTACCAGTTGCCTGCTCCAATTTGTCCTCCTGTAAGTTGGTTTAATTTCGATGAATTCCATTGAGTTAGACGCCAGTTTGGATTGGTGGTGGTGCCGATGTTTGCTATTTGGAATCTTAGGTGTTCGCCTGATGGTCCTTGGAATGGTGTTCCTGAGGGTACGTTGGTGATGTTTACGTTTGTTACGACGCCTGTGGTTGGTTCGTAGGCTCTTGCAAAGTTGGCTGTGAATAGTAAGTCGTTGCCTAATACTCCGTGTTGGTTTCCGTCGTTGTAGTCGTATACGTAGCCGAATGATGGTGCGCCTATTCCTGTGATGTTTGTGTACCATAGCTGTTGGCCAGTACGCAGGTCGACACCGACTAATCCGCCTCCGCTTCCTGAGTTGCCCCATGGTAGCTGATAAAAGAGTCTGCCATCGATGACCATAGCGTTTGTGAAGCGCATGTTGTAGTCAAGTCCGTTGTAGTATGCTTCGCCAAGCTGTCCAACGTGTGTTCCGCCGGCAACTCCGCCGTTCTGGATTGGTTTGGTCCACATTATGTGTGGGCTGTTTGGAGCTATTCCGTCGCGTTGGATTTTTGCTCCTCCTGTGAATTGTGGTGAACCTGTGCCGAGCCAGTTTGAGGAGATTGACCACCAGTCGGTGTTCATTCCTTCTATTGGTCGTGTCCAGTATTCCTTTGGAAGTGGATAGGAGGTTCTAGCGGCTGGAACTTGTTCTTGTTGAACGATTAAAGTTGTGCTTGCATTGGATGGAAGGTATTTATCGCCTTGGTATGTGCCTCCAAAGTCGTAGGTTTGGCCAGGGTAGTTAAACTTGAACGTATATGTTCCAACTTGATCTGGAGTGAATGGAGTGTATTGTGATGAGGTTGTGTCCCAGACTATATCCCAAGTTTGTGTTTCTGTAGTTCCATCTGGCGCGGTAATCGTTAGTTGGTAGCCATGCATTCTAATTGCGTTTGCGACGACGGCTGAGGGCATAACTTTGTCAAGCCAGAATACTACGAGCGCTGTTTGTCCAACTCCTATCGGATTGGGAGCGACGTGAATGAATGCATTTGTTGGAATTTGCCAAGTACTCGTATCAGTTGAAGTGTTGTGTCCGGAAGCACTTGGTGAAAGCATTAGTGAAGCCCCAATTATCAATGTCAAGAATACTGCAATAACAATAGCGTCTGTTTTATTTTTTGTCTTTTCCATTTTTTCCTTCCTTCAAATTTTCTTGAACAGAAACAAATTTTTGAAAAAAGTTGTTTGTGTTCAACATCTTCAACTATGCAAGGCTTAATTTATAAAAGCAAGTGGCAAGTGGGCACTGATGACAAAATTGAAACAAAACTATTAACAATATAAAAGTTTTACAACACTAAACTCAGATAACTTATATAAACATATCCGCCTCTGAAAACTAAATAGAGTAGTAGACGCCGTTTGGGTCAACCAAATGTTACATTAGCCAAAGCAAATTTGTTTCTGCGATGTGGAAGGACGTGGAGCGATTCCTGAAGTTGAGATAAAATACGAAATGTTTGGAGCAAAAGCCCTGGAAATCGCCGAGAATTATTTGAACTTGGCTAGGATCGTTGAGGTTGCAAAACCTCTTGCTGTCGCAGAATTTCATTATTACGAGTTTGTTGAAAAATTCAAGAGAGCCCTGTTGACAGGGTTGTAAATTAAGGTTGAGTTCGCTCGGGTACTTCGAGGTTCATTTGTCTCTTAAGTGACTTGTAGCGGTTTCTAACAGTAACCTCAGTAACTCCAGCAGCTTCTGCAATGTCTTTTTGCGTAATCTTTTCGTGATTCTGCAAACAAGCAATATAGAGTGCAGCTGCAGCCATTCCAGTCGGATCTTTTCCTGCCGCAAACCGTCTTCGCCTCGCCTCACCAAGAATTGCTATAGCGGCGCCCTGCGTCTTGCCCGTTACTCCTGTCTTTTCTGCAATCTTTGAAACATAGGTTAACGAGTTGGCAATGGGCATGTGAAAATCGAGTTCTTGAAGCAACAGTCTGTAGCAGCGCGCAACATCTTTCTTGTCGACAAGGCTCGCTTCGGCGATGTCGCGAAGGCTTCTTGGGCTTCCGCTTTTGCGACAAGCAGCGTAAAGAGCTGCTGCAGCTATGGAGTTAATCGATCGTCCTCGGACTAAGCCTTTGTCTAGTGCTTTTCTGTAGATGAGGGCGGCTTTTTCTCTAATTGAAGGCGATAATGAGACTTTGCTAGATAGTCTTTCCAGTTCGCTCATGGCCTGAGCGAGGTTTCGGTCGACGGATGAGTGAACTCTGCTGCGGATTTGCCATTTGCGAAGACGCCACATCTGCAGCCTAGTTGATAGGGGCAGTTTTTTTCCGAAGGCGTCCCTGTCGATTTGACTGATGGTCGTGGATAAGCCTTTATCATGAATTGAATATGATGTCGGCATGCCAACGCGGCTTCGGGAGGCTTTCTCTTCCATCGTAAAAGCCCGCCATTCGGGGCCTTTATCCAACATTTGATTGTACAGAACAAGCCCGCAGTCACCGCAGATAGTTTCACCGGTATCGTAATCGTGAACGAGGTTCTTGCTAACACATTCAGGGCACTTATCCGCTAAGTGATGACTCGTCTTTGGAACTTCCTTATCTATACTCATTTGATTTATACTCATTTTTCTTATTCCATTTCCTTGCCCAGAACGTCACTAAATCATAAAATCCCGATTTAAGGCCAAAAAAACTGTTAATGCGATCCGCGCAAACTAAGTAAGAATAAGGAGTAGCTTATATACATGATTTTTTTTGACGAGCAAATTCAGGTGCATAATGCCTTATTTCGCAAATGTGGCTGTCTCACGACGTAATTTACTCTTCTGAATAAAGATAGGCTATATTTGCTTTTAGAACGATAGCTCACATATAGTTTATTAAATTGTGTTCTTGATTTTTCTCTGAATGCAACCTCAAGACAAAAACCTGCCCCAGAATGATCTGTGGGGGCAGTATAGATGCCCCGCAGGTGGTTTAGGCAGAACTGTTGCTGCAAGCATGAACATTGGACATTGGGACTTGACGACTTGGGGGCTAAAGCACGTCTGCATTAAACCTGGTTTTGTTGTTTTGGATGTGGGTTGTGGAGGAGGCAAAACCATAAGCAGGCTTGCCAGGCGAGCAAGTCGAGGCAAAGTGTATGGTCTAGACCAGTCTGAAGAAATGGTTGAATATTCAAGACAAACCAATAGAAAGCGCAATGCTCAAAATCGAGTAGAAATTGTGCACGGCTCAGTTGAGAAAACAGGTTTCAAAAACGAGTTTTTCGATTTGGTAACAGCAGTTGAAACCTACTATTTCTGGCCAAACCTTGCAGATTCATTCATTGAGGTGAAACGTGTCCTAAAGAAAGGCGGATACCTACTCATCGTGAACGAAATGATTGCAGATGGCACTTATGAAGTTGAAAACGCGGAACTAATTACTAAAACTCAGGTACATCTTGTGCCGTTGCAAGAATTAGAGAGGATTCTGCATTCTGCAGGCTTTAGTACAGTGAAGGCTTACAGAAAGAGAAAATCGGTGTGGAACGCACTTCTTGCTCAGAAATTATAGAGCTTTTGTTTATGGTTGTATCACCGATGTGCAGAATGTAATTTCAATAACAACTTTTAATGCCGCGTTTTGATCCTGTTTCCGTTTAATGGAGTTAGAAAAACTTAATTCTATGGCAGACCAGTAGTTTGATTAGAGACAAAGAAGATGAGACGTTTTTGGTTTTTGGTTGCCTTAATCGGCGTTTTAGTCTTTATAACATTCTATTCCGGTGAAGTCTTTGCGCAGCCATTTCCATTCTTAGATGGCAAAATCAGCGGCACAGTAACCGATGCTTCAAACGGAGAACCCTTAGAAAACGCAACGATCACAACAGGGATAGGCGCATCCGTAAACCAGACTGTGGCTACAAACAGTACAGGTCAATACTACATAGAAGGGCTCACAGGTAGCCTAACTGGCATAACCTACAACGTAACAGCCTCAAAAACCGGCTACACAACCTCGAGCCAAAACGTCATCTTAAAAACTGAAATAGATTTCTTGCCCCCGGCAACCCAAAACTTTACGCTAAACCCAATTCCAAATGTAACTCCAACGCCTACGGTTCCAGAGCTCTCAACAGAAACCTTGCTTTTAGCAGTTGCAGTCTTGACTATTCTATCTGGCAATGTTTTCAAGAAGAAAAAGGTTAGGTTTCAAATTCAGTAAAGCAAAAAAAGACAACATATATATTTGAAATAAATCAAAATAATTAATAGGCGAAGTATATGATAAATTTTGAAGATATAACAGGGTTACAAGTTGTAACATCAGGCGCACATATTCTAGGAGAAGTAAAAGGAGTAAGAATTGACACCGAAACTTGGGCAGTTAAGTACTTGAACGTAAAACTTACTGGTGCGGCTGCTGAGAGTCTCGGAATGAAAAAGAGATTCAGAAGCTCCAAAATATGCATTCCAGTCGGGATGATTCAAGCAGTAGCACATGTGGTTACGATTTCAAGGACTATGGAAGAGTTGGAAAACTCTCAAGAGATTACTGAGTGTAAAGAGTAATAACAATACTCCAATCCAACTTCCCTCTAATCGATTGCTAATCAGAAGAATGCCGAGAATTTGAAAAAACAAAAATTGTTTAAGCTTTTTATTCTTTGAAAGTATGCAGAAGCTTTTCTTTAGAGTTTTTTTGAAGTTTTAGTAGTAAGTTGCATCTTCTTTTTTGTCCCGGAACTTTTCAGCCTCAATTCTTCCAAGTGGGTAATAAACTAAAAAAAGGGAAGTTGATTTTTTAGGTGAGCTTCTTAGGGTCGTTTTTTGAGTATAATTAATCCGACTATAGCAATTGCTACAATAATAGCGATTACACTAGCAGCCAGGTAAGGCAATATGTCGCCCATCGTCACCGTACTTGCTTGAGTTATAGTAGTTGGTGGAGGAGTTGGTGCTTCGCTGGCATAGAAATACGTTGAAGCCGAAGATCCAAAGTATGATTCTGAACCCGCAAATCTGACGATGAGAGAATATGAGCCTCTTATGTCAGGCGTCCAACTGAAACCGTATACGCCCATAGAATTAGTCGTCGTCGTACCGATTTCTCTCGTGTTGCCGTTAGAATCAGCAACACTTATGGTAACTTGAACACCGGTTGTGTTTGTTGGCATGGGTTGCTGCATGTAAACTGCTTCCATGAATTGACTCTGGCTCGCTTCAGACACACATGGAACTCCGTAGGGGAAGTTTGCAGCTGGGGCTTCTTGCTTTGTGCCTGCAGAAATGTCGGTGACTGTACCAGTTATCGTTATAGGTGTTGCGGTCGTAACTCCAAGGTTTGGAGCGGAAACAGTCGTAGCGCTGGGTCCTTTGCCCCAAGCGTATAGCTGGTTGTCATAAGCGTTAAGAGTCGTCATAACGCCATCCACAATAGCTGGTCCACTAGTAACATCGAAAGCACTTATGCTCCAAACTATGCTGCCATCAGTTAGATTCAGTGCAAGTTGCCTGGCATTGCGGAATAACGGCGGACTATACATGTGACCTTCTGGAACGTAGAGTTTGCCGTCAGCGATTGTTCCGACCATGAAAACCCATAGTGGCTGAGTCCCGTATGGAGACTCTAAACCACCGCTCGGTGCTTGGTATTGCCAGATAAGGTTTCCATTGTCCAAGTTGTATGCGTAAACGTTTCCTCCATAAGTCCAAAGATAGATTGTGTGGTTAGCAATAATGCCACGGCCTCCAAGAGAATCATAAGGACTGGTGTTCGGAAGTACATGTGCCCAAGCCGTTTTACCAGTAAGTAAGTTGAATGCGGAGAGTTTCAATGCGCCTGGTTCGAAATAGCAGTAGTATCCGTCACCCAGATAGTAATCGCCGCCTGTGCCTAGAAGTGTAAACGGTACTCTAGTGTTGTTTGCTATCCACAGCTGTTGCCCGGTGGATGCGCTGTATCCTGCGTCAATTTCATAGCCGCTATTAAAGAACGAACCTCCTGTTGGACTGACTGCGGTTAAGAGTACTACTCCGCTCTCTGCTCCAACGATTGCGAGGTTGGCTGGCAAGTCGTTACCTGAAATATTAGTGGCTATGGGTTGCGCCCATTCTACTCCGTATGAGAAAGGTATTTGTGCGTCTTGTGTGGGTCGCCATTGCCAACCGTTTGGATCACCTGTTCCTGTGGGACCTCTCATGATAGCTCGAGTAGCGTTCCACAAAGTTAGTAGTCTCTGGTTACCGGTGGCGTTGATATAATATCCTGTTAAGAATCCATGATCGTCGAGGACCATCGGTGAAACGCTGGTGGCGTTAATGATGCTGAGAACGTAGCTTCCTGTCATGGCGTCATACATGCTGTAGGTAGTTCCAGTCGATGGAACTCCACTGAGGGAGCCGGTAGCCCAAAGGTAAGCTCTTGCGCCGTATTCGTTAGGCGTCAAATAATTGTTTATTTGGCCGCATCGTAGAATCGCGGTGGTATTTGTCTTAGTCCAAATTGTTTGTCCCGTGTGCAAGTTTACTGCTGCCCATCCCGCTGGATTAGCTGTTGAGCCAGGGAACATTGTATAGTAAAGGACATCTTGCATGATGATTGGTGCAAACTTGGGTTGGTATTGAGAAGTTGACCAATAATTACTTTGTTCGCTTCCACCATATTCTCCTCCGACAGTTCCTCCGAAAGCAATTGGCTTTGTCCATAATATATGAGCGCTGTTTGGAGCAGTAGTATACGCATTATAGTTTCTGCTAGCATTGTACATACCAGTGTTTGCGAACGTTGATACACCAAGACCAAGCCAGTTACCACCAATTGTATACCAGTTGTTGTTCGTTGCGTAAATTGGACGAGTCCAATAGTTTGATGGGAAAGGAGATGACGGTGGATATGATATTGGTTCTTGTTGAACAACAAGCGTGAACAAGTTGCTTTGGCTAGGCTGGAAATAATCTCCAACGGCCACGTTTGTCGATGGAAGTCCGTTTGCAGTGTTTAATCCTAAAAGCGTTTCTCCTTTGAAGATCATCTGGAATGTGTAGTTGCCGATTACATTAGGCGTATAGGTAGCGTGTGATCCCCCAGTATCGTCTGAAATGAATGGACCTAATGTTTCAGAGGTTCCGTCGGGGTGCGTAACTACAACGGTCATATTTGTCCATCTATCCCCGTATGCCCCACTCGCCGTCGGAGGGGGAATGTCGAGCCAGAAGTTAACGTTCACGGTTTGCCCTATCCCTATTGGATTAGGCGAAACGTTGCAGAAAGAATATGTTTTAATTTGCCATGCAGGTTTATGAGCGTCAATAGTTGGCAATAGAACTATTGATGCAATCATTGAAAATACCAGAAAAAATGCAAACAATGTGACAATAGTACTATTTTTTACATTTTTCATTTTTTTTCTTCCCGTAATCTTAATTGAACAGAAACAAATTTTTGTAAAAGGCTTGTTTTGTTCAATAATTTGGATTTGTCTAGCTAGAACTTATAAGACTTAGTGGAAAGAGGGCTCCTACGCCAAACTGTTAAGAATTGACTTAAGTAATGAAGGATTGACGATTGCTTCACTAACTCATACTAACAGCCCTCTTAAAGGGGTGGTTGATTTTGCCAGTTTTGACGCCAGTATCTTCTTCTTGATCGCCAAAGCAGCATTCGAGCGGCAAACAAAACCACCGTAACGATCAAGAGGATGATCAAAAATTCGCCTGGATAATAAGATGCTCCAGTCTGGCTGACGAAGAAGTACAGCAAAACCACAATTATGAGGCCAAACGGCAGCATAAGTAGAATCCGCGCGTACCGTAACCAACTTGGCGAACGTCCTCTATTGTATCCGCCGCCTCCACCACCTACATTGGCCTCTTGTGAGCGTTCTTGCTGGATTTTCCTAAGTCTGTCCTCGTTTAGGTAGTATTTGCCGTTAGCTTTCACGAATATTCCTGTTTGACCAAGTCTTCGATGCATTGCCTGTTCAAAACGCGGCGGTAAACCCAACTCTTCAAGGGTAAGCGCTTTTTCTGGGCTGGTAGCGCTTTTTTGGCGGAACTTCTCAACTATCTCCGCGAGTCTTCTGCGCATTTCCTGGGGGTCTCTAAACATTTCATTTCCATCGCTGACTATTCTTGAGGTTCTCTTCTATAGGGGTTTCAAGTCCTGTTGCATATTTACGGATTTTCCCAGATTCAACCGAATTTTGGGATTAAGTCACTACTGCCTTTAGAAAACTCAAATGTATAATGGATAAATTATTAAAGCAACTTGCCGTTAACTGCCAGTCGAAAAAATAATAACCAAGCAAGGATGAGGCTTAACTAAAAAATGATCCTACAAAGGTCGTTCTATGAACAAGACATAATTGAGGTTTCAAAAAGTCTTCTTGGCAAGATTTTAGTACATGAATCCTATGAGGGTACAACGGCAGGCAGAATAGTTGAGACCGAAGCTTACCGGGGACCGGAAGATCAAGCAGCTCACAGCTTTGGCGGTCGTCGAACAACCAGAAATGAAGTGATGTTCGAGCAAAAAGGGCATGCATACGTCTATTTTATCTATGGAATGTATTTTTGTATTAACGTTACTGCAGGCGATGTTGCTGGGAAACCTGAAGCCGTGCTAATCCGAGCAATAGAACCAGTCGCTGGCATGGAAATAATGACCAAACGCCGAAGTGCCAAAGTAACAAAGCCTGCCAATTTGGCTAGTGGTCCAGGCAAGCTATGCATCGCAATGGACATAACAAAAAAGCTCAACAAAGTAGACATAACTTTTCCACCACTCTACATTGAAAATGCACCAACCATCCCACAAGAGGACATAGTGGAAACAACACGAATAGGCGTAGACTATGCTGGAGATTGGAAGAATAGATGTTGGCGATTCTACATAAAGGAAAACAGTTCTGTTTCAATAAAAAAACCCTTTTGATTTAGCAATTGATTGGAATAGTTTTGGCTAAAGATTTAGCCTGTTTTTAGCGAATATCAAAATACGTTATTTTAATATTCCAAATTTGTGAATTCTGGATTCATAAAGCATTATAGACAAATCTGCCGAATAGAGGTTGGGTTCAGAGGGAATGCATTTGATGGCTCGCCATCACACCTTGCATCTCCACCAACTCTGAGCCCGCCCCTACTTTTTACGTTTTTGAACCAAAAACTCACACGCAAAAGGTTATGGAGCGCAAAAGAGTAAGCAAGCTAAAATGGGTAGATGCGCTTCCTAAGGACATTCCCCGCAAGCTACCCTCTCAATAGTTGATGAAATATTTTCGCTTTCTTTAAAAAGCTTATTTCGGTTGACTAAAGAAGGCTTGAAAAGGGTTGTGTCTTGTTAGAGTTTTCTTTTGGCTTTGCCGACGTCTTCTTGTATTTTCCCTTTAATTTTTTCAGCTTCGCCTTTGATTATTTGACCAGTGTTGCCAGAAACTTTTCCCGCGCCTACGCGAATCTTGCCTTCTTCCTTTTTGAGTTTACCTTTAACTTCATCTTTACTCATAAAATTTCACTACAGACTGGTGTCTCCACGATTCTATTAAGCATATGTGACTGCTATCAGGCACTAACAATCGAAAAGCTATTCCTCCAGAGAAACCCGATTTTTGGGAGGTTAGTTCTAACATCAATAATTTAAAATGAAACTACCAAACAAGAAAAAACCTAGTAGACAACGCAGTCTGACAGATAATTATTCTAAAACGCAGTGAATGAGCTAAATCTTACCTAAACAAAAGCGATTTTTCTTTGTTTACAAAAAGTTAGGAAGCAGCTCTCGGTGCCGCTTAAACGTCTTTGGCTTGTCTATATTCTGCGGTCGGTTAGTAGTCGATAAAGTATTATGAGGACGGCTATGACGAGCAGTACCCATATTATGGTACCGAGGTTGAAAATGAAAAAGCCCAAAAGCCACAGCAAGACAAAAATCGCAGCAACTAGAAAAGAAAATCAAGTGCTCACATTTTCAAAAACTCTACTTACCAATAACTCGCTAGTCTATTTTAAAACGAGCGACTGTCAATAAACAATTACACCTTATTTGGACAGTATCTTGCATAGATTTCTTGAATTCAATAATCTACTTCGAGCCTGGGGGTAGATAGGTATTTGACGAATATTTGACTGGTTCAGGGCAGTTACAAGAGTTGGTTATTTTTTGCCTTTTTTTATAACTACGTTTTTTGTTAGGTTCACGCAGATAATAGACACAAGAAATAATCTCAAACCTCCTTCACGCTGATTTTTAGTAGCTTTCTAAAGAGAGGGAAATGTTTTCTTAAGACAATACGAAGCCGATAACAAAACCGACGATGAGTCCTAATCCTAACGGCAGGATTCCCATGAGGAGAACCCCGTATTGAATTGCTACAGGTCCATATGTATCGGCAATGTTCTTCAATGCGCCAAGACTTAAACCGAAGAACCCAAAGTAAGCAACCACGACCAGTATAATTGCAGCTATAATCGCGATCTTTAGCATTTTGTGGACTAGGTAGCCCACGACAAGTCCGATGACAAATGGAATAATCATCAAAACCAACGGTGGAATACCGCCGATGCTTCCAGAGGTAATAAAATTAATGACTTGGCCTAACGCATCCAAAATCAACAACTCCAAACAAGGAAGGGATGACTACAGAAACTATTAAACAAACGTTGTTGCAGTGACACAGTCACAAAGTTTCACTGTTTTTGATAAAATTATTTTGAATCCAAAGCAACCTATTTAGTTTAGTACACTATTCGGGAAATAGTACCCCTCTCTAAGGAAGTTTAATTAGAAATATTCGCTTTAAATCATTTTGAGTATAGACTTAAAGGCAAAAAACTGCATAGATTGGTTAAGTGATAAAAAATGTCTTCAGAAGCAGAAAAATCTGAATTAACAGCAGCCATGCATGCATTAGAAGAATTCGTCAAAATACTCGTAAACGAATACCCACTAGTATTCAAAGACGGATCAAACATCATAAAGATTGGACCTTCAACCAAAAAACAATTCTTCCCCTATGAAGCTTCACTGGAAATAAAAAAAACAGATATAGAAAAAGATGACTATCAAAGGAAAGATAGGTGTTTAGATGAACATTGAAACGTCTGCGCCCGCAGCGATGTCAAGGAATGTTGCAGCGCCTACCATGCTATCTACTTCAGGAACAAGGTCTTCTCTTTTGATTCCAAACATTTCCATAGTTGGCGTGCATGCGTAGATTTTACATAAGCCGGATTGCTTTATGCGTTTGAGCATATCGTAAGGGGATGGGTATTTCATGCGTTCTAAATTCTTTCTCATTGTTTCTTCTAGATGTTTGTAGTCTCCGGGCAACACTGCTTTTTCCATAGCGCCCTTTGCTAGACTTTGAAGCCCCCAAAATGTAAAGTATAAGTGTGCTTCCCAGCCCATAGCTACAGATGTGGATGCCAAAATGAAAGCGCAATAGAGTTTATCGATTGTTCCACTTTGAACAACTAATGCTAATTTCTTGGTTTGACTCATTTTTTTATCACCTTCTTTTCCTGTGGTGCGCAATTTTGACAACAAAAACTGACTTTTTTTCCATCTACTTCCGTGGTGTAAGCTGCAAGTTGGCAAGCTTCTCCAGGGATTTCGCTTCCGCAACAATTGCATTTGGCGGTTTCTTTTTTCATTATTCCACCTCTTTTTTATTCTTCTGTTTTTGTTTGTAGTCTTCGATAGCGGCGTGAAGAGCGTCGGCTGCTAGGTTTGAGCAATGCATTTTTACTGGGGGAAGACCTCCGAGTGATTCGGCAACGCTTGCGCGACTTATGTTCATGGCTTCGTCGATTGTTTTTCCTTTTGCAAGTTCGGTTGTCATGCTGCTTGTTGCGATGGCAGCTCCGCACCCGTAGGTTTTGAATTTAACGTCTTCAATGCGGTCGTCTTTGACTTTAATGTACATGGTCATTAGGTCTCCGCAGGTTGGGTTTCCAACAGATCCGACTCCATCGGCATCGGGGATTTCTCCCATGTTTTGAGGTTTTTTAAAATGTTGCATAACTTTTTCAGAATACATACTATTTCAGCTCCTTAGGAGTTAGAGGAGACATATCTCTTAGTCTCTTAACAATATCAGGCATAATACTCTTTAATTTATCCACATCCTCTTGAGTGTTTTCTCTTCCCAAAGTCGTCATCAAGGAACCATGTGCATCCTCAGGTTGTAAGCCTAAAGCAAGCAGAACATGCGAGGGTTGCAGAGTTTTTGCAGCACATGCTGAGCCTGATGAGGCATAAACGCCCATTATATCCAAGCTCAACAGTATTGATTCTCCTTCGATGAAACTGTATCTAACTGATACGTTGTCGGGTAATCTTTGGGTTGGATGTCCGTTTAGATATGAATTCGGTATGGGTTCGATTAGACCTTTAATTAAGTTGTTTCGGAGCGAAGTTAATCTTTGGCTTTCGTTGGCCATTTCGTTTTTGGCGATTTCGGCAGCTTTGGCAAACCCTATGATGCCTGGGATGTTTTCTGTTCCTGATCGTAAGCCACGCTCCTGGCCTCCTCCTTGATTTACAGGTTCAATTGTGGTGCCTGGTTTGATGTAGAGTGCTCCTACGCCCTTTGGTCCATACATATCGTTGCTTGACATCGTCAGCAGATCTATGTTTTCCTTTTGCACATCGATTGGGACTTGACCCGAAGCTGCAGTCGCGTCTACGTGCAGAAAAGCCTTTTTCGCATGCACAATTTTGCTGATCTCTTTAATCGGCTCAATCGTTCCGATCTCCGGGTTTGCGTAAACGATTGAAACAAGCACAGTTTGATCATCCAACTCAGCTTCAAGCTTTCCTAAATCCAAAACCCCAAACTCATCTACGGGCAAGAAAACAACTTGAAACCCGTTTCTAATCATCAACTTACACGGGTTAACAACTGACATGTGCTCCACGCTGGAAGTTAAGATTTTGTTTCCGCGGCTTTTGTTGCGGCCAGCGGTGCCTCTAATGGCCAAATTATTGCTCTCTGTGGCGCCTGAAGTGAAAACTATGGCTTCTGGGGTCTCAGAGTTGATTAATTTCGCGACAACTTCCCTGCTATTTTGTAATGCCTGCTTGGCTTCCTGCCCTAAAGTATGCACTGAGGAAGGATTTCCAAAGCGTGAATTAAAGAAAGGCAACATCGCATCGGTAACACGTGGGTCAACTGGCTTTCCAGCTGAATAATCCATATAAATTCTTCGGGTACTATCGGCTTCCAAAAAAAGTTCCCTTCGTTTGCCTATTTTGTTTTTTTAATTATTATCCGGGTTATGCCGTCTTCCTGTTTGCTTTCCAAAACTTCGTCGCCTAAGTTCTTAGCAAGGTTTTCGATGTCAGATTTTGCTGCAGGATCATCCGCCGTGACTTCCAGAGTTTCTCCAACCTTCCATTTCATCCAACTGTAATCTAGTATTGAAGACCGGTTCGGGACAGAATAAACCTAAACAATCTAGCGATTTATCAGCTTTTATAAAAACACCCTCACATAGAATGAGAAAAGAGTAAACAATAAATGTTTTGCACAAAGATCCAAAACAATCTGTATAAGATTTTTATCAAAAAAGAATAATGGGTTAACTTGAGCATTTGGGAGCGGTGTAATTTGAGTTGACTTTGAAAGATGCAACTGTCGATTTGCAGAATCTTGGTTGCAGCAGCATCAGCAGCAGCAACTTCTACGGGTCCTGCTGTTCGTGCTAGTTTGGTTGTTGTTGCAACTGGTCTGCAAGAAGAAATTGCAGCAACAACAACAACTTTTACTGCCCACTCGTCATTGCCCCCTGAACCTTTAATCAACTCTGAAAAATCCGACGGTGTTGCATCAGAATTTATTTAATCCAACCAACCTTGATGGTTATCGATTGTTCTTAAAAAAAATTAAATCAAATATTATTTGTTTCTTTTTTCAAAACAATGCTTTGATACTATTCTACTTAAGCACCAAAATCAGTTTCAGAACCCACATTTAAATTCATTGACGCAAACTTCTGGTCGAGCTGGCCAAAGCAAAGTTATAAACAAGGTCGTCTCTAGTGAGTCATAGCTAACAATATGGAGTGGGAAAATTAGGTGGCTTTGCTTGACCCATCCCGGCAGCCTTTGAAGTCGATTTCCAGTCCTCTGTTAGGGAGTAATGATCATTTTGTTGAATGATAAACAAGAATTCGACAGCGACGTGATAGTGGTGGGAGCTGGCCCCGCAGGCTCTGCCGCAGCGTACTACCTTGCAATGGCGGGTTACGATGTCATTCTTGTGGACAGGTGTAAATTTCCTCGTGACAAGGTCTGCGGCGACTTCGTAAGTCCTATCTCACAAAATGAGCTAGCCAAACTCGGAATTACCCACACACAAGAATTTAAAAGTGCAAACCAGATAACCAAAGCCTCAGTATTTCTGGACGGTAGCAAACTCGTCTCAAGAATCGTTCCCAAAGTTGAAGGTTTACCAAGATTCGGTCGCGTCGTGCCCCGCTTTATCTTGGATAAACTGCTGTTGGACTCAGCATGCAGGGGAGGGGCTATTTTCCTGGAGGACCTCAAAGCCGTAAATATGCGGGTAAAACGCAGAAGTGTCGAGTTAGAAGCTGAGGGATCTGAGCGCAAGAGAACTCTAAAAGCTCGCCTCCTGATAGGTGCTGATGGCAGCAATTCAACAATCACCCGAATCGTCCGGGGGCAACCACCTTCCAGTGCCGACAGAATTATTGCCATACGCGGATACTTCGACGGAGTAGAAGGTCCCTCAAATCAAGCTGACTTGCACTTTAACAAAGAAAGCTTCCCAGGCTACTGCTGGCTTTTCCCAACCGGCAAAAACCAAGCCAACGTTGGAGTCGGAGCTCCTTTAGACACAATACCGTCCGGCATCCGATTAAAAGAACTTCTAGACCATCTCATAAGCAACGATGCAGCGTTGAACAGAAGACTCAAGAATGCCAAGTTAATAGGGAAAATAGGGGGATGCCCATTAACGACCTATAACCCAAACCTGCCCTTAGTCGACGACCGAGTTATGCTTGTCGGTGACGCGGCGGGGTTAGTTAATCCGCTCAATGGTGAGGGAATCCAATATGCGCTTCTCAGTGGCAGATGGGCGTCGGAGGTCGCCATTTCCGCTCTCATCGCCGATGATTTATCCAAAGACGCTTTAGGGGCATACCACGATACTGTTGATCGAGAACTTCGTTATGGAATGTCCCTTGCGCGTCTAATTGTTCAGTTAATTCGAAATCGAAGTCTCAATCCGCTGTGGCTTCGGTCGTTGGAGCTTATGGCGGCGCGTTCTCGGGTCGATTCAAGCTACGCTGATATAGTCGGAGGCATCCTGATGGGAACAGTGCCCCAAAACGAAGCGACTAACTTGGAAGTGGTTCGGGGAACGATCGAGCAGGCAATGTTATCAACGGGTCTAACAAGCGTGTTTGAGCTAATACAGGATCCCAGCGTGATGGCAAAATCTGCTTTTGAGGCTGTACAAACAGGCTTTGTGGTCGCGACCCAAGTAGCGCAGAATCCCGTTGCTTTTTTCGATTGGGCTATTAAATCAGTAAATAGTGCAGTCAACGTTGCTGCCACATCCTTCAATTACCCGGAAACCCCCAGAAAGCGCCAGACTACTAATTTTGAGGTTGAAAGAACACTTAAGACTGAATAGAGAAAGGTTATCTATTATTTCCAGATAATATTGGTTGAAGGTTAAGGCTTGAGTCAAACAACCCTCTCAGCAATGAAGAAAAAAGTCGACGCCCGGATGCAGTATTACCTTAAACGTAACTTTGGATCCAAAACTTTAGCCTATAATCTTTTAGCCGACTACCCAACAAGACCTGGAAAAGGCATTCGTCCTCTATTTTGTCTTACAGCAACGGCTTCAGTCGGCGGCGACTATAACAAAGCCATCGATACCGCGACCTCAATTGAACTTCTGCACAATTCTTTCCTAATTAAGGATGATATTGTTGATCAGTCCATCTATCGCCGCGGCGACCTTACGTTAAACAGGAAGTACGGTCTTGCGTTGGCAGCAAACGCCGGAGACGCTGTTAAAATCCTCGCCATGTCTCCGCTTGTAGACAACTTGTCCTCGATAGGCGTGCGGAAATCATTGCAGATTATTATGGAAATTCAGGAGACTGCGCGGCGTAGTGTTGAGGGGCAAATAAAGGAGTTGACTTTTGTCAAAGATAATCGGGTTGATTTGACCCCTGAAGATTACTTCAGCATTTGTGAGAACAAAACTTGCTGGTACACAATAATTACACCTTGCCGAGCGGGGATTATCATTGGTTTGGATGAGGCGAGTCCTAAGCAATTAGACACCATAACTAGATATGCCCTCTATACAGGAATAGCGTTCCAGATAACAGATGACACACTCAACCTTACAGCTTCACAGAGTCTTTATGGAAAAGAGATCGATGGGGACATCTTGGAGGGAAAACGAACTCTCATGCTCATACACACCCTCAACTCTAGCACTTCTGAAGAGAGGAATCACGTTCGAAAAATTTTAGCAAAACCTCGAGAAGTAAAAACCGAGACCGATGTTGAATATATTAGAGGTCTTATGCAAAAATACGAAGCCATAGAATACGCTATAAAAATTGCGAAGCAATACGCTAGCAAAGCCAGGGACGTTTTGCTATATGAATGCGACTGGATGGTTGAGAAACGCTGGAAAGACTTCTTTCTTGAACAAACCAACTACCTCGTCCAGCGGAAAAAATAAATACGTTAACAAATGACATGATAGTGGAGATAACGGTGAGTAAACAAACAACCAAAAAAACAAGTGCAAAGACCACACACACTACAGATGCAATCCCAAAAACAGTTATGCCTAACCCCAAAACCGTCCAGAAAGCTATCGACCAAATTGCAAACACACTAAATAATCCCGAATACAAAGACCAATTAACCAAGTTAACTCAGGCTTCAGTCAATAACACTGTTCAGACAGCTCAAAGACTGAGCAAAGCCTCTGCACGTATGAGTAAACTAAACAACGAAGAAATGACTGAACTTGTCAGCAACTCTGTTAGTGACATGATGCGCCTCTACATTCAGTTTAACACAGAGCTCCTAACCCTTGTGCAAAAAGTTTCCAATCGAGCAGTTGATATTTTAGAAAAAGCGACACCAACCACTGAAGAAACTACATCTGAGCAGTCAACCCAATGACTTTATACCGTGTAGAAGACACGGCTAGCGTCGATGCTTTCACTCTACCCTCGCTTTTCGACGTAAGAGCTAGGTTCTACCAGGAATGGCATGACTTTGTTTTTTTCGATCGAAAAACAGGAATATTTGGCTTGCTGAACTTTGGAGTTCATGGAAATCCTTATGATTCCAAACGAGGTTGGGGTTCTGTTCTTTCATATATTGTGGATCCGTCTCGCAAGATATTTTCTGAATTAAAGTTAATTCCGATGAGTCAACTTGAGGTTACTTCTTATAATCCTAACTTTATCGGCAATAATTTTTCCGTTGCTCTGTTGAAGGATAATTCTTTTGATGTTGTGGGGCAAATGGAGCAGACTTCGTTTGACCTAAACTTTAAGGTTGTTTCGCCGCCGGTGACGGACAAAGATATCCTTATGGAGGTCCTCAAGGAGCAGAAACCTAACGAAAAGATGCTTTTGGCTGCTCAAGAAATGAATCGTCAATGGGAAAGCTGGGTTGAGCTGCCCAGATTATTCGTCGAAGGTAATTTGAAACTTGGCAAGAAGAATTATGCGATTAGGAGTAATCAGGGATATCAGGATCATGAAGGAGGCTGCTTTGATATAGGGATGACTTGGGGTTGGGATACAGGCGTTATTTTTTGTGATCCCCTCGCTTCCGGTGAACCTGGGAGGGTGGATTTTCTGGTTTACCGCTACGGTGCGACAAATGATCTTTCGTACGGCGGTGTGTTCTTCGAAAGTAAAGATCAGAAAAGACAATTCTTCGACAACACTAAAATGAAGATCACCGCTACGGGGGACTACGATGGTGAGCTAAGCATTATGCCAGCAATCACAAAATTGCTATATCCGGATTACCTCCCAGCAATTCCGAAAATAAGAACGTTTACCGCTTCAAAAGGTGCAGACAAACTTGAAGTTGTTTTCACACCCAAGGCTGTGTGCAGCATAGTTAACAATAGTGTTGTCAATTCATCGGAGGTTGTTTTCAACGAAATGTTCTGTGAAGCAAACCTTAAGGGAAAAGTAGGTGGCAGCACCTACGAGTGTGTTCTTCCCTGCTGGTTTGAATCAGTTCGACCGCGAAAGAGGGCTGAGAGTAATGGAATTAACGCTTGAACAGTTTCTGAAAGAGCTCGTAGAGTTAATGAAACAAGATTTTCCTCATCATCTTCGAAGGATGATCGAAGTCACTGAGGGCTTAGTTTGGCTTCAGACTCTTGATGAGGAAAAGACGCTGATTCGCGTCACTGCTGACGATGTTGTTATTGGGTGTGAAATTGTTCCCAAATTGATTGATGTTCGAATAAATCTTTCGAGAAAATGTTTGTTCGACCTTCTTGAAGGCAGAATAACTCTCGACAAAGCGCTTCAAGAAAATGGGGTTGAAGCGTTTGGGCAACCTGCTACGCTTTTGAAGTGTTATAGGGTTTTTGAGCAGATCTTGTTGCTCTCGAGGTTGTCGCCTCGTTTCTACTTCTTGACATATAAATTGCAATAAGGCATTTAGAGGGTGCAGACTCTGAATTTGGGTCGACTAATCAGACTCAACACAAACGATAAATAACAATAATCCTAGATAGAAATAGGGGCCAAGCAATTGAGCAAAACCTCGAAAACAAAAAAAGTTTTAACGGCAAAAGAAATAGCTTCTGTAGAAAAAATTAACGCAACTACCTCATCACAAGATGAGAAAATATGCATTCCTATCCCAAAGGTGGAAACCCAAAAAGTCTGCTTAAACATACCTAAAATTCAAGTAGAATCAGAAAAATTCTGTTTTGATTTACCCAAAATCCCGACAAAGGGTTGTGATTGCCCTCCGCCTCAAATGAGGTGTCGTAGAGACCAAAAAGTAACAACTCGAGCGGTCATACCCAAATCGGAAATCGCTTCCAGCATCGGCGGACCACTCTCAATTGCAGAAATAGAAATCGGCGAAATATCCATTCCTAATCTTGGCCTGAAAAATTTTAGTGGCACATTCAAGTATGATTCTTGCAAAGCTAAAAACGTAGAGTTAGAAATCACTTTATCCATAAGTACAACGTTTTCGGGAAACATTGACTTGCCTTGGCCGATCTGCTGGTCTGACTTCTGCTATGGCGTATCTGGCGGGGTAAACTTTGACTCATACCTTGAGAAACATACGCTGGGAGATGTAACTTTTGGGGCAGGTCAGTTCACGATGTTTTCAGCTTCAACTAATATCGGTCCGTTCTCGATGACAGCTGACCCCATACGGGAAACCAAGATTGATGAAGTTACTGCTGATAACATACAAATGAAATGCACAAGCATTCCCATCGATACTCCCCTGGGAATTAGCATCGGACTCTGCCTTCCTATCCCAAATCCAACTGGACCTAACGATGTAGCAACGGATATGACAACTATTGATGAAATGGATTCAACCGGCATATCGAGTCCCAAAGCTTCCATGAAAGACATCAAAGCTTTGAACATAACAATTCCATCTGTCACTACCCAAGCATTCGAAGCGGAATCTAAGACGGCTTTAACGATATCGACTTCAAAGCAAATGTATGGAACTGGAGTTACACTTATCGGAGACGCCGATAGAGCCCACATCACTGGCACACTAAATCTCCATGTCACCAACATGGTAATGAAGGTGAGGGGTGGATTGGAATTCTCAAACCTATCCGGAACAGTTACCACTGATTCCGCGATCGCCACCAAGCTTGACTTAAGCTTAGTCTTAAAAGGAATTAAGATCAAGGGACTAAACCTGTGTGGCATGAAGATCCCAGAGATAGAGGTGGTAATGTAATGAGCAGAAGCCTAAGTAGCGACAAACCGAAGCTAAAGATTGAGGAACTCGCCAAAAGAGAAAAAATAATGAAATCAGTCATGGACCAGAAAAGAACCGGAAAAATCGACATAAAAGCCACATTCGACCTGATCCACCTAAGTATCTACCCACTTCTGGAAAACCGCGAAATAGTAGAAGAAGACATGAAACAACTGAAAAAGACGCTTGACGACGCAGCCTGCTGCATCTGTGAGATAATCGAGAAATCAAAAAGAAAAACACCAGATCATACGCCGCGATAATCAAGAATCGGCATTATACCGATCTCTTTGATTGCCGACTTTTTTTATTCTAAACTGTATATATCAGTCCAAAAATCGAACTTAAGAAATTCTTTCAAATTAACAATAGTCCTAAAGTTGTTGGTTGAGCTCTTAATTGCGTAATTGGTAATTCGTTCTTTGATTGTTGCAACCGTCGTGGGAAACGCAGTTGCAACAACAACTTCCACCGCCCACTCGCCATTGACCTTGATCTACTAAGCAAGCTTGGAAATCCGACGTTGTTGCTCTTGGATCAAATTTTAATCTCAACCAACCTTAACGGTTACTGAGGGCAACCAGAAAAAAGTAATGTTACTAACGGTTAAGGTGGAAAGTCTTTTAATCAATTACTGAGGATAGTTAGATGGGTAAATACGTCAAGCGGGAGTTGCGACTGATGATTTCTGACAAAAAGATACCAGCAGTTTTAGCTTTGTCGGGTTCTCTAAGAAGCCCTTCTTTTACCGATAAAATTTTAGACATTTTGCTTAAAGGAATGGGTGAAATGGAAGTCCACAAGTTTTACCCGCATAAAATGAAGATTGGACCCTGCACAAGCTGTTGGGGCTGCTGGCAAGGAAAAAATAAAGGTGAATGTGTCCAGAAAGACGATTTTCAATCAATATACGGCTGTTTACAAAAAATGTGACTACTTCATCATCGCTGCACCAGTGTACGTTTTTGGTTTTCCCGCTACTGTAAAAAACGTGATAGATAGGTTCTTTGTAAACTTGGAACCCTACCAGATTTTAATGGACAATGGGTTAACTAATCACCCTCAGCGGCATGCTCCTAAAGCAAAAGGAGTTTTGGTTTCGACGTGTGGTTTTCCAGATATGGAAAATTTTACCTTAATGAGTCAACATTTTAAGAAAATTATGATGCACATGGGATTAACTTGGGCAGGCGAAATTCTAATACCCTCCGCTGGGGCAGCTAACGTTCCACATTTACTCGATGTCAACCTTGAGGCAGTTAGAAAAGCTGGTGCTGAGCTGATGAGTGGAACAATATCTCCTGAAACAATGCACAACATTAGTGATGTCCCAATATCCAAAAAAGACTATAGGGAAATGACCAATTCCAGCTTCAAAGGAGGACTAACTGGAAAAGCCAAGTCTATTGCCATTGGAATCAAAGCAATGAGAAACAAAGGTAAGAAAAAACAAGTTTGATATGCCTTCAAACACTATTTTTCTTCACCAAACCATTTTATAAACCACTTTTCTCTTGCCAGCGTTCTCTCGTTCATAGCTTCACAGGTAGCTTTCCAATCAGGGTTTTCTTTTTCGGTATTAACCCATTTTTCCGTGAAAAGTGGCATTTCTTTTTTAACTTCATCTAAAATTTGTTTTATTTTAGCATTTGCAAGCTCAGGAGTAGTATACCCTTTATAAGATAATTGCTCAATGGGAATTAACTCTTCATAAAGTCTGCCCTTATTCATGTTCTTACGCCTCTTTCTTTATTCGTTTAAAATGATTTTAAGCATTCGCATTTATTCTTGTATAGCAATCTGCCTACTTGTAGATTGCACTCAAAGCATGAATTAAAGCACCACTTGATTCTGGAGCTTTTTCCCTTAAGTATAAAAATTTAATCTCACCCACCCAATTATCAAATCACGTCAACTTCAGGGACATCTCCAGTGTATCACCATCTGTTGACTTTACTTTCAACCCAAACTTTTCCGCGAGCCCAATCATCCTAAAGTTGTTGCTTGATAACACGCAGTTGAGCTCTTCAAGCTGATAATCTCTGGCAATTTTGATGAGGTAAGCTAAAAGTTCTTTCCCCAACCCAATCCCTTGCCAAGCATCAGCTATAACAAGGGCAAATTCTCCTCGTTTATCCTTTTGATTAAGCATTAGACGTGCAACGGCAATGATCTTTTCTCCGCCTATGGGCAGGGCAACTATTGCTATCTCTTTGTTGAAGTCTAAATCGCAGTATCTCTCGACGTCTTCGCTTGGTATCTCTTTGATTATTTCTAAGAACCTAAAGTGAATGCTAGCTGGAGACAATGCCTTAAAGAATTCCTTGAACTCTGCTTGATCTGTGCATTCGATCGGCCTGAAAGTAACGACAAGATCCTTACCTACTGTTCGCAGTGTTGTGTATCTTCTTCTCATGGAATCAGCAAGTTTTTCATCTGCCTGATCGGTTGACAATTCTACACATCCTTTGCAGTCATTATCCTGGTGATTACTATGAAATCAATTCATAAATCTTTTAAGCTTTGAAACCGTACGGCCTCTCAAAATTGCTTCGATTGCGTTCCAATGCCCAGTTAGGATCATCAGTTTTGTGTTGGGGATTAAATTTAATCCAACCAACATAGGTTTCAGATTGTCACCGATTGTCTTTCAAAAAAAACCATTTAATTGGCTAGGGAGTATCTAATCGGAGCATCAGGTATAATGTAGAAAGATAAAGGGACAGATGGTATCGAAAATTGAGTATGCTCTAAACCCAGAAAATTATCTTTTTACAAACGAAGACATAAAAGACCAATAATATAGACCAAGTAAGTCACGTTTTCAGAAGCAGTAATCAAACCTAAAACCCAAAAAGGTATAGATTTTAAGTCCAAAAAAATTAGGCGTGAACTACTGTTTCTGATATTGTTATGTCAGGAATGTCGAATACGGCGTCTCGAATGCGTCTTACATCTTCGAGGTCTTTTCCTTCTGCGTAGAGTATTACATCGTAGTTGCCCATGACCGAATGGGATACTTTTACTCCTGCAATCTTAAGTGAGGCATGAACGACGTCTTTTGATTTTCCGATCCTGGTTCTAATTAACATGTAAAAAGGGACTACCATAGGTTTCACTTCCCTAAGATTAAAAAGAAATCAACAATGTAAAGTTTGCCATAACCTAAACCCAAGCCCTTTGTATTAGATTTTTAATCAAACTCACCTGGGTACATATCAGCCCGCATTTTGCTTATTACTACATAGCTAAAAAAATACTATGCGTGGATTACTGTTTCGGTTACAGTTACCCCACTGATTTGCTCTACAGCCACCCGGATGCGTCTTAAGTCGTCGAGGTTTTTTCCTTCTGCGTAGAGAATGACATCATAATTTCCCACGACAGAATGCGAAATTTTAACACCTTCGATCTTAAGTGACTCATGGACAACATGATGAGACATTCCATCCTTGTTTTTAAGAAGCATATAGAAAGGAATTGACATTTGATCATTACCTACCTAAGATTAGAAGAAGCAACAATGTAAAGTTTACCATAACGTAAACCCACCTCTTTCATCAATTCATTTTGTTTTCAGATTCTTTGGCCCAAAAAAAGAAACCTACTAAATGTGGAATCATGCAAAAGAGTCTGTCCAGGTCTAGATCCAAATCCTAGCTCTGCAGATTTAAGACTTATCCTTATGAAAACTTGAGCTAAAAAATCAAATTTCTTTTGGTAAACTTTAATGCAGGCACAATTGTAAACGGATGGGTTAATTCTGTAACTTGTTTCCCTGTTTATCACCTACAATAGCGAATGCTTATACCATGTTGGATTCTATAATACACAGAGGGAGATGATAGAATATGGTTTTTGTTTCTAACCAAGTTTATTTCAACAATGGTTGGGATTGTTGTAAGTGTGGCAAGATGACAGAGCATCTGAAAGAGGGAAAAGGTAAAGATTCCAAATTAGTTTGCACAATATGCGGGTCGTAAGCTCCACCCCAAAAAAGACAAGAAAACTTAACTGTAAGCGGAGATAACTGTAAGAATTCAACTGGAGTTATAAGTTATTGAAGAAAAAAGACAGCGTAGAGGTAAGTGAATCAGAAACTTTTGACTCCTATAATGAGAAGTTGAAAAAGAAGTACGGTGACAACTGGCTAGGAAAAGCCAAGTGTACTGGACTAGAGTTTAAACGTTGGTTAGCTCTCCGAGACAATTTGACCGAAATTCCATAACTCTGCGTTCTTCTAGGTAATAGTTTCAATAGATTAAACGTTATTCAGAAAAGATATCTAAATCCCGAAATACCTTAACTGCTTTCAACGCTCGCTGCACTATCTCGGAATCTGTCTTCTGATTGTTTCCAAAGATTTTAACACTTTTTTCGCGTTCCACTATATGGAGAAACTCTTGTGTCAGTATCCTGTAAAAGATAACGAGTTTTCGTTTCTTACCCGTAGCTTGTGCATCCTCAACCTGAATATCCATTTGACTACCCCATTCAAGCAGTTTTTCCTCACGAACAATAATAGAGTATTTGTATTTTCCGAAATGAGGAATATCAAAGGCTTCTCTTAAAATTGGTGTGATTATCGGTCGAACTTCAAATGAATAGTTCTGCATTAGCTCAAATATATTAGCGACATTTGGGAAGAATTCCTCTGAACAATGAGCCACATTCGCTTCTTTGGCTAAATCTGTCTGAGTAGCTCCGTTTTCACAATTGGCTTTAACTATTTTATCGTAGTATTCCTTCAGTATCCTGTGTTCTTTTTCAGTTATCAGCATTACAAGGATTGATCCGTTTTTTGTAAGAGAATACTCTTTTCTAGCGTAAGCTTTGAGGTCTGAAAGAGCATTATTTAAGAGTCTCATAAACGGCTCAATAATCCAATTGTTCGCTTAATTAGGTTGTGCATTAATTGTCTTTTACATGCTTGAGATTTTCATGATGATTTCTCGGTATGCCTTATCATTAAAGTCTCTCTCACACGCTACCAGAACAAGCCTGCTCTCTGTTCCCTTACACTGATAAATTGTGAAGTATTTGCTATCTTTGATTTCTTCCCCACACAAACCGCACTTTTTCATTTTTACCCCTCAAATCTCATGACCTATGGGAAGACTTCATATAAAAGCATAATTGCATTTAACATGCTTGCTTACTTATTTGATTCAACAATATCTCTGATTTCTTTGAAGAGAAATTTGCTCTTAGCACCAATGGATAAATTAGGGCGTTTGAGATCAGATTTTCTTACTGGGGCTCTGATGTTCAGTTTCCAAGTGGACGATTAATTCTTCTTTGTGTATTGAAAACTTTACCACATATTTGGCAAGAAAACTTGTTTGACGTTGGATTATCCATTGGAGGAAGGCAAGATGGCTGCTGATCGGGAGACTCAAGAGAGCCATCTGGTGGTATTGGTGCAGTCAAATCGTCGAATGGGTCATCGGGCTTTTTTTCATAGGGAAAATCAGATTCAGACAAAATATTACCTACAATGCAAAGAGGGTTATTCTTCTTAAGCGTTTGTGTTTATTTAGCGACTGCAAAATAAGATTATGTGCATAAAAGAACAACATTGTTTTTTGAAGATGTTTTTGAGCATCGATTGGTTAAATAATTAGGAAGTTTTCCAACTTTATTCTTGGAACATTAATCAAGCCAGCCTTTTCGTTGGAAATACAACAACTCCACCAAGCCGATAGCAAACATCAACCCGATAACGATTACAAATCCCTGCGGATCTTGTGTTCCCGGTAACCCTCCTACGTTCATACCTAACAAACCCGCAATAAGACTAAACGGCAATGTAATAGCGGAGACAATAGTTAGTATTCGCAGCCGTTTTTCAACGCGAGAACTACCTACCGTTTGATAAGAGTCGTATAACCCGTTCACACGGGTTTCTAAGCGATGGATGCCTCTTTGAGCAATCTCAAGCTCCGAGACCAAATCTAAAATATACGCCTTGCGATGAGGCTCTTGTAACGCCTTATTGTCGGAGGAATTCAGACCGGTGACGCAATAGAGCTGGTTTTCTATTAAAGAAACCAGTTTGTCAACTTGCCATCGCAAATTCGTCAGATCGGTGATGTTAACATTGTTTGGATTATCGGCTAGGGCTTTAGCAACTTTCAAGGTCTTGTCGCGGATTTCTGTTTCTGCTTGGATACTCAGGTCTGTGAGTTCATCGATGAGTAAATAAACGATCTGAATCAAGTGACTCAAACTAGGCATTTTCTCTGCCGCCAAATCATTTATTAATTCTTCTATGGCCGGAATTGGGCCGGCTCTAATGGTCACTAACGCGGGACTCTGAAGTACTATTGTGAGATATGATGGATCCAACGTATTCAAATTGAGGGCTGCGGGAAACTCTAGCAGAACGGCTCGATCATAAGATATTACTCCTGGCGTGTTTGCCGAATCTAGGCAGCGTTTTATCATTACAGGGTGAAGCTCTAAGGGTGCAAGAAAACTGCGGAGTTCTTCAGGTGTTGCTTCTTCGACATCAAACCAGCTCTCACCCAGCTTACTTATGTCTTCAGTTGGCCATCTTGTGATAGTAGGCTGCTTCTGTAGTCTTCCAGAACTAATTAAAAACCAATTAATTTTCAAAGTTATACTCTCTGTTTACTAAATTACTCGTTTTAATTTGATGTTAATATTGTTGAATATTCCCTGTTAATTGCCTTTTCGGGTCTTTACGTAGATAAATTCAAAATTTTTATTTTTTAGATATTTTATCTACACAGATGCAGACCAAAATTACTCTCAATGGTCAAAACAACGCAAAACACTCCAAAAGAAGCTAACCAGGTTCTATTCCTTAGTTATGAATTTTGAGTTAATGTGCTTCTAAATGTAGTTATGGAAAAAGTTGAACCTATCTTCTTTAAAAATGAGGTTCACGGCAGAGTACTTTCCGCAGCTTATAGTTTAATTACTATGCTGCCGCCTTTGAGTAATCCTTGAGTCTGATAGAACGCATCTTCGTTTAATTGTAAACTACCTGGTTTATCGGCTGTGAATTGATTGGGTGACCATCCGCCTACATTATTTGAACCTATTGGTCTCCAAAGCTGAATCATTAACGCATCTTTGCTGTCCGTAGCATCCTTTGAAGTAATTCTAAACCACCAATTTCCTTTGAGTTCCTGTTGCCCAATTTTAATTGTTGCTGTCCCTGCAATTATTACACTATTGCCTTTTTCAACAGTATTAACCTTGAAACGCCAAACATGGGTGCTCCAAACCTGGATTAATTGGTTAGTTCCTAAAACATTTCCAGTAAAGCTAGCTTGGGCGTTTGGGTTATAGCACCATCCATCCGCCTTAATTGGCCCCCCTTTTGCATAAAAGCTGAAGCCTTCTCGTTTTCCTGAGGGATTAATCCAACCGTTCCCCGTTGCTGAAACACTTGGCGTAGTTTGAGTGGGAGAAGTTTGCGTTGTAGGAGTGGCTGCAGCTGCGAAATTTATTGAGGATATAGCGTAGCAGTTGCATCTTCTCCTCAACCAATCAAAAAATAGCAAGACACCCTAAAAAGAGCTAATCAGATTCTATTACCTAACGATGATTTGGTGCATAGAGTGTAATATTCAAAGATGGATCAAGGCAGTTTTCTATTTCTCAGCTAAAGCTTTATTTTTTAGAAAACAGGATTTTCAAGTTGAGCGATTTCAGATTTGGTACCCGATAATATCGAAAACGAAAAACCAGAAATTAAGCAGCCAAGAGTTGAATTCAATTTTCCAATGTTGATTGTGCGGACAAAACGGTTTGCAGCCGTCTTTGACAAGTTAGGCACTTTCCGCACCTCAAGATATTTTTCGTGGATAAGCCTTGTACTTGTACCTTTAGTCGCTGGAATTGCTCTCTACCTCTTAATCACCAGCCTAATCGGAGTGTTATCTAATCCAGGAGTGGGTCAAGCAGTTCGAGAATTGGGGCCAGGATCAATTCTGCTGTTACCCGGAATCAACCCTGTGCTTCCGATAGTCTATGGGTGGATTGCAATAATAGTCGCTATAGCGATTCATGAAGGCGCACATGGAGTTATTGCCAGAAACGTTGGGTTGAAGGTTAAGTCGAGTGGTTTACTGTTTTTCTTGTTTATCCCCATTGGTGCTTTTGTGGATGTGGATGAAGAGCAATTGAAGAAAGCAAAACCTCGCTCTTCCCTAAAAGTAATGGCTGGCGGAGTTGGTGCTAACATCGTCATAGCAGCAGTATGCCTTTTAGGTGTCTTATTAGTTGTTGGCAGCTTAACTCCAGCCATCGATGGGGTATACATCAATGATGTTACAAGTGGGTTGCCCGCTCAAGCTGGGGGGTTAATGCCTAAAGATGTCTTTGTTTCAATCGACAATTCGACAATCTCCAACACTACGCAGTTAAGAGCAGTATTGGATAGTAAGACAGCTGGAGATACAATTCAAGTAACGGTCGCAAGAGGCGAGAACTGGCAGTATAGATTTTCAACAACAGTCAACCTTACTTCATCCGATAACCGCACCGTAATGGGAATATCTAGTTATGACTTATTTACTGAGCAACGTTTAGAAAATTATAGAACCTTCTCTTTGGATCGCCTCTCTATGTACTTGGCTCCCCCAACTTTGGCGTCAGGTTTAGTGCCTTTTTCTGATTTCTTAGCGCCTTTCTATTCAAATCCAATCCCTCAATGGCAAATACTTGTGAATGGCCTTTTTTGGATTTGGTTTGTCAACTTCAACCTCGCTATATTCAATGCATTACCGATATACCCCTTGGATGGAGGCAGAATCTTTGACATTACTTTGAAAAGAGCTGTGGGTAAGCGGATAAGTGAAAAAGTTATCCGTTCCATAACTATTGGGGCAACCATTGCTTGCGTAATTCTTGTCCTGTTAGTTACGTTATTGCCCTTCATAATATAACGGGGTAGCCTTTGGGTAATTAACGGGTTGGGTTTAAAGAATGCACAACAACTCTCAGCCAGATAATAGTTCAAGGATTACGAATAATCCTTGAGGTTTCATGAGTCGAACTGTATAATTTGAGATTATTCTAGAAAGATGCAACTGTTGATGTGCAGAATCAGTTGCAGCAGCATCGGAAGCACACTTCTCAGCCAATCGAAAATATGGAAATCACTCAAAGATAGGCCTTCGACTAAAAAACAATTCAGTCCTGCAAAGCTTCAATTAGAGAATGGATCAACAAATTAACTTTTAAACAGAGAAACCTCAAGTTGAAATTCAGAAGGGATAAGAATAGAATTCAGCATTTAAACTTAAACCTTGTAAAGCGACATAGCCACAATATCAAAATAAGCTGAGAAATAACAAGGACAACAAAGCATTAGTTTAATTGAGATTAAATTTTAATGTTGGTCTTCTGGAACTACATTGCTTTGAGCATTAAAAGTTCTCACTCTATTTATTTAACATTAATTTTAGTCTATTTTAAAATCTGTTAAGAGCTTTTTACGTTTGTTATAACAAAAAAAGAGGAAAGGAATTTTTTAGTTGTTTGTTGTTATGGGTGTTTCCTGAGGAGTAGGACAGTTGCTATCGCTATTGCGATGATAATGGCGACTGCGGCAGATGCAACGTACATCAGGAGGTCTGAAGTGGTCGCTACATTTGATATAGGCGCCGTTGTTGGAGATGTTGTTGCAGATTCGCTGGTGTGGAAGGCCGTTGCTGCTGACGATGGGTAATAGGATTGTGAGCCTGCAAATATTGCGATGACTGTGTAGTCGCCGGATATGTCGGGTGTCCAAGTTAGGCTGTAAGTGCCGTAGGCGTTGCTTGTGGTTGTGCCAATTACTCGATTGTTGCCGTTAGAGTCAACTACGCTGATAGCTACTGGAACACCGGTAACATTCGTTGGCATTGTTTGCTGCTGGTAAACTGCCTCCATGAAATGACTCATGCTATCGTCAGAAACGCATGGTAAACCGTTGGGGAAGTTCGAAGCAACTAAGGTCTGCTGTGTGCCTGCTGATTTGTCAATGATACTGCCTGTTATTGTTATGGGGGTAGTTGTTGTTACACCAACGCTGGGTGCTGAGACAGTGATTGCGCTTGGTCCTTTGCCAAAGGCGTAGACTTGGTTATCGTAAGCGTTGAGTGATAATAGAATCCCGTATGAGATTTCTGATGCTCTGATGTACATACCCAGTTCACTCCATACAAGTTGTCCTGAAGTTAAGTTGAGGGCTATCATCTGTGCTCCATGGAAAAGCGGTGGGTTGTATTCGTGTCCAACTGGAAGGTATGCTATGTCACTGCTGAAGGATGCGCAGTTGAAAACCCAAAGTGGCCAGATACCATATGGTGTTTCGATTCCTGGCGAGCCAATTAATTTGGTAGTGTTTGTGTACCATAGGAAGTTTCCTGTGGCTGTGTCTTGAGCCCAGATATCGCCTCCTAGACCTTCAGTGATAAGTTTCCCGTTTACGATGTAGTGTTTTAAGCCGAAGTTGTCATAAATGTTTGGCGGAGCACCGTTGTCACCTGTGAAAGCCTTTGACCAAACAAGGTTTAATGTGCGCACGTCGAAAGCTTCGACTGCATAACTGGCCTCGTTAACTATGAAGACTTTGCCATCTCCGTAAGCTGTACCAGTTCTAGTGTAAGGTAGCAATGATTGTGCACCTGATGCATAAGTTATGTTCTTCGCATTCAACAATGCGCCGGTGTTTTGGTCTAAGCTAACTAGTGTAAGCCATCCTGCGACTTCGCCTCCAGCTCCTGCGCCGTGAACGTATCCTGTGTTTAAAACGACTGCATCGCCAGTTATTGAGCCGATAGTGAGAGCAGGGGATATGGTTACGCCTGAGATGTTAGTTGGCAGTGGTACTGACCACATTTCGCCTGTATTCATTGCGCGTACAGTGTTCTTTGCTACTTGCCATGAGCCGCCTGTTTGTCCGATGGCCATTGTCATGTTAACGCACGTTAAGTGAGGCCCAGTGTTTGTTACTGGAACGTTCTGGCCCACAAATGGGTGAGTCATTTCTGTTCCTGCAGTGTTGTTGATGTAGTAGCCGATCAAATTGCCCATTTCATCTGTCCTAAGTGTTAGAGTGGTGCCGTTGACAATGCTCAAGACGTACATGCCGGTTAGTGCATCATACATGTTCCATTGTGTTCCAGTGGTGTTCATGTAGGATGATGATGCTCCTGCTCCTGCAATGAAGTTTCCGCCTGTATCTGCTGGTGGAAGAGTACCTGTTGTCCAAATGAAGGGACCAATAGCGCCGTACTGATTGATGTTGTGGTAACTCGTAACCATACCGCAACGCAACGCATTTGTAGTGTTAAGTGTCCACAGGGTTCTGCCAGTGTAAAGATCTGTTGCAAGGAGACCATATGCCATGTTCGTACCCATATCATCTGGATACTGAGTCGAGTACATTATGCCGTTCATAACGACGGGTGCATACTGTGGCTGGTATTGTCTGGTTGCCCAATAGCTGCTGTCCTGTTCGTTATTCCCTAATTCGCCGCCAGCTACCCCACCTTCACACCAAACCTTTGTCCATAATATATGGCCGCTGGTTACTGATTGAGTGTATGGGTTGCAGTAGCTGCTGACGTTATAGGCTCCTGTTGCTGCAAAAGTGTTAGCCGCAAGTCCTAGCCATGATCCCGTAATTGATGCCCATTGTTGAACATTTTGTGCGGAGACAGGTGTGTTCCACCAATTCGTTGGAAGCGCTGTAGTTGGCCAACCGGTTTGTGTAACTGGATCTTCTTGTACTGTAAGTGTAACGGGGGCACTTTGACTTGGGTCTTCAATGAGACCTCCATAACTGGTAGAGGGCGCAGCTGCAAGTGTTTGTCCGCCGTAGAAGAGCTGGAACTTGTATGAACCGACTGTTGCCGGAACGAAAGTAGTGAATGAGCCGCCTGTTTGGTCGCCTGAGAAGTTGCCGTTGCCTAGTGATTTTGTTGTTCCATCTGGGTATGTCACTATAATGGACATATTAACTGGAACTCCAAGTATTCCTGCTGCTCCACCGTTTTCCATTGGCGTAGAGAGGAAGAAGTTAACGGTAACTGATTGACCAACTCCTGCTGGGTTGGGATATACGTTGATAAATGCATAGGTTGGAATGTGGGTTCCTGCTGGAGGATAAACTTGTCCTGAAACGTTTGGCAATAGAGTTATTGAAGCTACCATTGAAATTGTTAGAAGTGATGCAATCAAAATGGCAATAATTTTATTTTTTGGTTTTAACATTTGTTTTTTTCCTTCAATTTATTTAAACGACAAGAATAAATGTTAAAGATACCCTTGCCGCATAATTTTGCATAATCATTTGATTTTCTTTATATGTTTATGGGAAATACTCATTGAAGACTTTGAAAAAAACCAAACATATCAAGAAGGGTTCAAAAAAAACTATGTCCGAATAATCTGTAGTTAATGGCTAATGTGCTTAAAACTATTTTTATAAAGAGAAACCAACATATAATACTATATCGTAAGATTTAATTAAACCTGTGTCTATAGTAAACATCAAACTGAGCATCCAAATGCCCTTCTGCAGAAACCGTGGCAGAGAAATAGCTGACGGAAATCGGGTTAAACGATTGGAATGCAAGGAGGTTGAAAAATGTGACTGAATGCATTATATGCCCTTATTGTAAAAACAGAATGAAAGCGACTGGTAGAAAGCAAGATGAGGTATACGGAATTGAATATGAATGCTCTAATTGTGGAGGGGTTTGGAATTATTCGAATGACACCTTTTTTCCTGTCCATTACCCTACCGTCATTGCTAACGGTTTAGCGTCAACAACGAAGGAAAGAAGAGACGAAATGAAGCGACTAGGGAAAATAATGATATAAGCTCGCATGAAATCGCACATTTACTTAGACGGAAAATAATCGTTTCGAACCAAGGTCAATTAGTCTTATTTGCTATAGTGTTCAAATAATTTGTAAGATTTTAATTTAAAGTCGAAAAAAGCAAGAATCCCAATTATAGCTCCAATTACTGCGGGCAAATGTAATCGCAGGAATTTCTTTAAACCATGCCTCGATTCAAATAAGTGAACTCGTGTGCTGTGAATACTTCAAGAGCAACGAAAGGTTAAATCCAAATTCAACAATAACAAAGCATTGAAAGTCAAATGGAAATGAAATTATGGACTTAGCGGTCGAGCTTAAGAAACTTCAAGGCAAGCGTTTGGCAACTCTTTATCAAAACAAACCATTCGAAATCATCAAGGTTTCCAATGACCAAATAATCCTCAAAACATCCAAAGAATCACAGCGCCCCATTCCTCTCAAAGAAATATCGAAGGCATGGAATCATTTAGATAAACGTAAAAAATTAACAAGGTCTGAGGTTCGAGATTTAGGCTATTCCGAATTAAACCCTGCTTATGTAGTTGCTATTCTTGCGAGCTTACCAGGGGTAACTCATAGTCTTGGGCCGATCATTCTAAGGCTTCCTTGAATAATAGCGTGCCAGTACAAAGTTCCCTTTAAAAATCCATGCTTAGCGTAAGCCAACAAACACTTTAAAACCCTTTGATAACTAATCATAATTCCTAAAGCCCTGAGAATTGCCTTAAGTGTAATCTATTTTTCAAATGGAAATTTTATGACTTAATTGGCTGTTCTTATAATTTTCCCTAAACATCTTTTCGTAGCCAGAAGCAGAGGTAAATGTTTCAACTCGTTACTGGTTAGGTTTCTATGCTATTTCTATAATCTTCTTGTTTAGTTTTCTCGGACGCCAGCTCGAAAACTTGAGCTATTAAGTAATCCTTCAAACTCTCAGTTTGTTCCCAAGTTAATCCATAGTTTTTCTTATGCTCTAAAGCGTGCAGCTCTATTGCTTTCCCCGTCACTTGCACATCAAGCAACAAAAGAAGCTCAAAACCACAACTACATCGAATAATAGGCATACAATTATTGCTGTTTGTCACTTTTTTTCTCCGTTCATCATGGGTTCGACAATTTTGGGTTTCGTTTAGTAACTCGACAGAACCAACCGGAAGATTTGGGTGTCTTATAAGCGGCGTTTGGAAGGAGGCGCTTAATCTTTCTTTTCAGCTTTACTTATCCCTGCAAACTTTGTGCTTAACTCATCCAATTCGAAACTAAATCCCGATTGATTACAACGTTGTTCAGACAAATCACACAATACCCCCATTCTTAGTATACCTCATTAACCACGCAATTGAAATAAAAGCTGATTTAACAGAAAAATGTCAAAGAGAATAAGATAACTTCACCGCTGATAGGCTCACAATTGGTATTCGCCTGCTCCTTGTTTTAATATATTGGTGCTAAAATAATACTGAACGCTTATGGCTAATCGATTAGTTATCGGTCTAATTGCTATTGTATATTTTTTTATTTCGTTCCTTATTTTGCTCGATCAAGAACGCAATATTGGCGTATGGTTTCAGGTTAATGACGTTCTTCACCATGAAACTTTTGCCATAATCTTCTTTGTATTTGGAATCGGGATCCTCGTAGGCGCCGCCATAGCACAATCAAGAAAATAGAGCCCAATTTCCAGCCACCACCAATACTGGGAAAGGTACAGGTCCATCTTTATCCACTTTATTGGTATTGTCAGGGCCGCAACATGGATACAAAACGCAATCGTGCGTTTGAGGTTACATATGAGCGAGAGTAAGAGAGGACAAAAGAGCACTTAACGAAAAAAATGAGAAAAGAAAAACTGTGATTTCTCTAATAATTATAGGATCAATCAGTCCCCTTATGAAAACGCCAAGGATTTGAGGTCAACCCATTAGAAAACGTAGAAAAGTCTCTAAAAACAAAGAAACATACAAGTATAAGAAGTGTTTAGATTGTGGCGTTGGCGTGCTACATGCGGTAATAGTACAGCTTGGTTAGTACATAGGCTTGCCAAGTCTAGGACCCGGGTTCAAATCCCGGTTACCGCACATTCCAGTTTTTCCTGCTATTACGATTCAGCATTATTATTTCTCTTTTGGTAATCGTAATGGCTACAAGAAACGTTCAGGTTAATCCAAGAGAAAGTTTGGTGCAGGTACGAACGCTTCAACGTCTTTGTTTCTAGAGATGATACTTGCGGGCTATCCTCTATAAACCACATTTATTTTCATTAATAAGACTTAGTCACTGCTTTTTCAATATTGCGAAACCGTGTGTTCGCCTTTCAGGGCGGTTTGCCTCTTTGTGAGACTGCCTAACACTATGACAGATACGTTATTTTTCTATTACCCACCTGTGGCTTCGCAATAGAGGCCCTTTTTGCTGGTCTGTTTACGGCATGTTCAGCTATAGCGCTAACGCTACGGATTCCGACAACCTTTTCGGGACCCGCTTGCTAATGATTTGGCGATGCACTGGCTGCTTATTCTGGTTCGGAAGGGATGATAAGCCCAAGCTGTGGGTGGAATCTATGTGTCTCTTCGGCGACTGTATAGTTTCTTTACCCGTTTTGCTCTTTTGTTTTGTCTGCCCTGGCTATTCTTTGATGTTGCACATTAGTGCCTCAGCAATACGAAGACACAGCCTGTATCCCTTCGCTATATCACTGACATTCTGTTGACACTAGAGCTTGGGCCAACTTGTTCCAATTTATCAGCCTCCCTCTCCTCCTTCCTTTCCACTCTATTTCTTTCCTACTATTTTTTCTCACCTGTTTACCCCGTCTTCTATTCTTCCCTTCTGTCATTTTTTTTCGCCACATCTCGGTTACCGCATCGCAAAATTCCAGTTTATGATTATCTATCCAAACTGGGAATAGCACTTTTAGTTCAAACAGAAATTCAAGAATTAAGAAAGCAGAAGTAGGTTAGAAATAGGGATAAATTATTTTTTCTTATTTTTCAATTTATTACTTCTGCAACAATGACAATTTTTGCAGGATAGACTGCAAGCATTGGTTCTACTCAAAGAAGTTGTTGCATCTACACTACTCGAACCATCGTGGATCTCAAGAAGATGCTTTAATGCGGTTTTTGTATTGCGTAGAGTGCGGCGTCAAGGATCAAGCCGTTTGTGTTGCTACCTACTCCTGGAACGACTTTGCCTGAGGTATCTATACCTGCTATGTACCCGTGAATGGGTTTAGGCATGTTTTTTTCAAGGTGAACTGAAAGATTGTATGCATAGGTTGTGTTGTAGAGCGCTAGAAAACTCAAAGCTACCTTATCGTAGATGATGGGGTTTATGTCATAATATATTGTTTTGGCGTCGTTAGTTATTTTCCATGTGCTACCGTCTGGGGCAACAATCCATTCGTAGATGAATTGATTTGTTCTGCTGTTTCCTTCGCTAAAAGCTACAAATTGATTTGTATTGTTGTAATAGGCTTCATGTGCCAAATACACTTGGCCCGTCAAATTAGCTAGTCTGGTGTCAGTTTTGTTGAGTTCAAAAATGGAGCAGAGCAGGGGTTCACAAGTAAGTGAGATATTTGGCAATGAAACACCGTAAGTAGTAATAGTAGGCTTACTCGCAATGTGGCTTAGGATTTCGCCTGGAACACTGCCAACTTGAATGGGCCAAAAAGATGCGTACCCACTGTAGATGTAATAGGCGTAGATGCTATTTGAGCCATCAGAACTGCTTATGCCAGACAATAAGGGTGTGTAGTCGGTTCGATTATATACTATGTAGTTTATGCGTGATGTGAAGTTTGGCTGGTAGTTTTTGAGGTTATTTAATGCTAAGAGCAGTCGTCCAGTGTCGGCCCCATCAACTGGAGTTGTGGCTTTATCAGATAGTTGATGGTAGTTTTGCCCGTTTGTGGCTTCATAAAACCAAAAAGGAAAATTAGTGCTTTCATTTAGCGGACGAGTTTCCAAAAAAGTCATAACTTTCTCCAACCGCTCATTTGAACCCCAATCGCCGTCAGTACGTATTAACCCAATTTTTTGGGCGTTAATGACCGCTTGGATATATACACCTAAATCCCAATCCGTAAACCCTTTGAAGTCCGACCCTCCAGCGTATGGAAGACCAGTAGTAGAATCAACCCCTATTCCAGGCTGAAAATACGCCCAAGCATTTGCGGCAACGCTTCTCCAAACCGCACTATCAACAACTGGAGAAGAAGCTAGCAAAGTTGATTTTTCACCTCCAAACCAGTTGACAGATGACCAAGACTGCAAAAGAACAAAAACAAAAGACACACATAAAACCATAGCAAGTGCCGCTGCCACTACAGCTTTGACTTTTCTAGTAAAAAGTGGTTTTTTATGTGGCATTGTGGTTATTCGAGACCCCTGATATTGTGATGGATAGGTAAAGTTCAATTTAAAATTATGGAGAAATAGTTTTTTCCAATAAGTTAGTTATGAAGAAATCACATTCAGGTGTTGTAAAACTTACTTGGAAGCGTTTCGTAATTTCTCATAGCCCAATCAGAATTCCAATGGTGAAGTTACAGGAGTCGTTGTTGTCTCCAACGACATCTCTTAACACAAAAAAATTGAAGAAGACCGATGTTGTGCACCCATAATGAGACAAACCTCACCCCGTAGTTGATTTTGTTGAAGCAACTTCCAACATAAGACTGCAGGGCAAGACCTTTTCTTAAGAGTTTTCTTAAGCCACTCCGCACAGTTGGGACTCTACATTGTCCATGCCCGCCAAATAATTTCCTCGAACTCATGAAAATCAGCGTTATAGTACAGGCAAGTTTGACAAGAAAAAGACGCATCGTGTTTGCAGCGGCTTCTAGCTCGTTTTGATTCAATTAAGAAATCTCCTGTTCATTTACTAAAAAAAGAAAAAGTGGGGAGAGCAAAAGGGAGAATTTGCTTTTGGAAATCCAAATAAAGAAGTTTGTAGATTACCCATCGACAGAGAATTGACACAGTCCCAGTCTAGTTTCGGGCGGTCGTAGTCTAGTTTGGTCTTGCACCGCCGTGGTGACGTCACCCACAGTTTTAAGCTTCCTTTTGCGCAACCCCCCTTCTTTTTTTGTACCAGCCAGCAGGAGGTTTTCTTTTGAATCAACGACAAATTGAAGAAGCCGCCAAAGCGATGCGTTCGCTAATTTTTCAGATCGCACTGAGGTACAACGCCAATTTTAATGAATTAGAAGAGATCACGCAGCGCGCTTTAGGCAACGTTGAATCGCCACAGGAGGCCCAACGTGAGCATTGAAGGTAAACAATTGGAGACCGTTGCAGACCAGTTTGGCTTGAAGCGATTGTATCCGAGGACTCGATTATTTAATAACACAGGCACAGATCAGCGGTCCATTTGTTCTGTTCAATCTTCCGTTGAGAAGACTGCACCTTCGGGGTTAGCGCCAATTGGCAGTTGCGAGTTTGTTGGTGCATTAGTAGATATTATTTGTGAGGGCAGATACTGTAGCGATGGCACTTTCTGTCCTGCCGAAATTTATTCGAATTCCAAAGTTTTCACCGATTGTCCAACTCGCAAAGATAGATTGAAAACGAAACAGAGAGCTTAGGAGATATCGTTTTTTGGCTGCTTCACCTGATACCTGCACAATCAACTGCTAGTAACCTAGGTTTAAACAGTTTAGCGGATAAGCACTGGGGCGTAGAGGCGCGGGTATTTCATGTTATTGATGAGTCAGAAATCGAGCTCAGGCCCATAGAGATTGCCCGCAAAATCCATGCTCCACGCAAACCCACACGTGCCCAATGCACCACAGTCCGAGTGGTTTTAAGAAAACTCTTAGCAAGAGGTCTTATTCTGCAGCCTTATGTTGGGAGTTACTGCAACAAAATCACCTACGGGTTGCGGTTCGTGCCGCTATGCGTACACAACATTAGTCTTCGGAGTTTTGTTTGTCAGGATGTGAAGTCTTGGGAAAAAGACGAATTCGTAGGTGGCGTGAAGATTCATGTCTGCTTTGGCGCTGAGAGACGCAAGATCTCTGGGTACATCGCTTGCGACGTTGGCGGCATGAGTCATGACGCTTGTCTACTAGCGCTTAACCGTTGGTTTGATATCGTCCAGGATCATCTGGGCTGGCAACTCAACGACCTGCAAATCTTGACGTTTGAGTGCAACAAGGACTACCACGGCGTACGCATCGACGGTGTTCAATGTGTGACTAGGACGGATCTTTTTGGAATGGTTGAGCGGGTCTATCAGAAGGAAGAGAACTTGGTCCGCAAAGAACGCAAGACAGTTCGTCCGGTGAGCGTGAACAAATTTGAAGAAGCCATCTCGATGGGATTTGCTGACAGCGACAAAGCCCAAGAACATTTCGAATTAAAGGAAGAGGTTAAGCGGGTTAGTGAAGCGTTGAAATATAGCAATTCCCGATCGCTCTCAATGGAACGTTTGCTTGAGGCTATCTACAAGAATAAAGTTGCTGACGTCGAGAAAGTGAAAAGTCTTGAATGTGAGGTTACAGCGCTTAGGAGCGATATAGGCAAATTAACTGCTGTGTTGACGCAGGCTTTCAATTTTGAGGGTAACACTAAAGGTCAGCCAACGGATTTGGGAGGCAACAACTATGTATCTTAGACATTTTTTGGAAGTTAAAACCTGTTCAAAAGCACTTTTGGCGCCCCCAACAAGGTATGGTAAAAGTCCATACTTTCCAGAAGTCGCTTTTCTGCAATTGGCTGGTCCTGATTGCCCAGTATTAGATTTGCCTTTCGTTAATGGAGAAGAATTACTGGAGTGCGCATTTTGAAATGGAAGAACTTGAAAAATCCGTTCAAAGTTCCAAAAAGAAGCGAAGCCAAAGCGACAAAATAGGTCGTTTGAAGTATAACCAGCAACTGCTTAAACAGACTTTAGCAGAAGTTGGAGAAGTAAAGCTTATGCTGCGTACCATCTTTGCTGGTCTCAAGGGATCTTTCAATTTTGAGCAGTCATTAATCGAGCACATAGCTTGCACTGATGAGGTTGACCGGGAGATTCTGCGTTTTCTCTATGAAACTGGTAGTCCTGGGTTGTTACCTAAAGATTTGAAGATTAGACTTGAGCAGTTTAAAGTTACACGTCATCAGATAAGTCGAAGAATTCTTAGAATGAATAAACGTTTGGAAAAAGAGTTGGGTGAGCACGCCGCGGAGAAACGAGGCTGGCATTGGGCACTCACAAGTTTTGCATTAAACGCTTGGGGCGAAACTGAAAAGACGACCGAATAATGCAATCTTTGAGGCCATTTTATAATGTTGATTTATTTTTGAGCATGGATTCATAACCAGAGTTTGATACATTTTTTTTCTGCCGATTACGTACATTATTAATACTAGGTACTTAGCTATTCACTGAATAAGCAGCATTCATGAACTTAACGTGGCAAAATTAAACTATCTCTTTGGATGGTCATTTTTATCAAAAAAATAGGTATAGAGAAAACAAAATCTGTAAGAAGGAGTTTACTCAATGTCCAAAGTTGAACAATCAGTCATTACAGTTGCGATTGGCGCTTCTGCTGGCGGTTTAGAAGCCTTCAAAGTTTTGCTCGAATGTTTGCCAGTCGATACCGGTTTGTCTTTTGTTGTTATCCAGCACCTGGCATCAGGTCAGGAAAGCATGCTGACAGATATTCTTTCAAGGTTTACCAAAATTCCAGTCCAAATAGTAAAAGATGGGTCAATCGTTGAACCGGACCATGTTTACGTCATTCCACCTGGAGCAACAATGACCATCGAAAAGCAGGTTCTCAGGCTTAACTATAAGGTTAAGTCTTTGAAACCCATTGACACTTTCTTTGTTTCCCTAGCTGAAGACTTGAAGAGTCAAAGTATAGGAATCATTCTTTCAGGCACGGGCTCTGATGGAACTGAAGGCCTAAAAGCGATAAAAGCTCAGGGAGGAATAACTTTTGCGCAAACTCCAAGTTCAGCCCAATATGGCGATATGCCTCAAAGTGCAATTTCAGCTGAAGCTACTGATTTTGTTCTTTCACCCGACAAGATTGCGGGTGAGCTGCAAAAAATCGCTAAGAACCCTCATCTAGCACGAAGTGAAATCGCAGCAAAAGATGAAGCTGAAACAAAGGGAGAAAAACCAAAGAAGGAAACAGCCTTAAACGCTATATTTACCCTGCTAAAATCTAACTGGAATGTTGATTTTTCACACTACAAAGAAACGGTTGTAAACCGACGTGTTACACGCCGAATGGTAATTAATCACATAGAGAGAATGGACAGTTATGTAAAGTTCCTGCGGGCACATCCAAACGAGTTGGAAGCATTATATAATGACATGCTAATTGGAGTAACGAGTTTTTTTAGAGAACCTGAAACATTTGTTGCACTCAAAGAAACAGTTTTTCCTTGTTTAGTTAAGAATCGCCTCCCAAACGAGCCCGTTCGGGTTTGGATTCCGGCTTGCTCAACTGGGGAAGAAGCATATTCATTTGCCATAGCAATCCAGGAATACCTCGAAGAAAACTCCATAACTGATCTTCAAGTTCAAATTTTCGGAACAGATGTAAACGAAAGAAACGTTGAAAAAGCAAGACAAGGAATCTACCCAACAACAATAGAAACCGACGTCAACGAAAAACGACTAAAACATTTCTTCAAAAGCTCTAATGGCAACTATCAAATCTCCAAAACCATTCGAGACAAGTGCGTGTTTGCAAAGCAGGACATAACGGCTGATCCGCCATTTTCAAATATGGATCTTATCAGTTGCCGTAACATGCTAATCTACTTTGATGAGTACCTCCACGAAAGAGTAGTGCCTACTCTGCATTACGCATTGAAAATTGGTGGTTTTCTTGTCCTTGGCCAATCTGAAAGCATTGGAAAATTCACCCAGTTGTTTGAACACGTAAACAAAAGGGGCGCTATCTACTTGAAGAAAAGATCTCAGCCCAGAATTACTTTTGGTCTGCAAGCCTCTGCGCCTTATTTAAAGCGTAATGAAAGCAAAGAAGGCGAGAAGAAAGACGTTCTTTCAGTGTTGAAAGATGAAGTTGACCGTTTGCTGGTCACTGAGTATGTCCCTGCTGCGTTGTTGGTTAATGCTGATTTGGATGTTCTGATTTTTCGAGGAAATATTGCGCAATATGTGTTGCCCGAATCAGGATTGGCAAGTTTGAATCTAGCAAAGATTATTCGCAAAGAGTTAAGGTCCGAAGTGCAAACGATAATCTATAGAGCAAAAAAAGAGGATAAACCTGTCAAAGAAAATGCCACACGATTTGAATATGCTGGAGAACAGAAAACAATTAACATCAAGGTTGTGCCGATGCATGTTGAAGCGTATGAGGCGCCATTTTTCCTTCTGTTGTTTGAAGATGTTAGCTCAGCGGCAGCGCTCTTACGGCAAACAATGGAGTTAAATGTCACTGCTGAAGGTCGGGAAAATGTTAAGGACCGCCAAAATAGAGAGCTTAGGGAAGAGCTGGAATCAACTAAACAGACTTTGCAGAGAATAATTGAAACTCAAGAAGCAACTAATGAAGAGCTGAGAACCACGATGGAGGAAGCTCAATCGAGCAATGAGGAGTTGCAGAGCACAAACGAGGAGTTGGAAACGGCTAAGGAAGAACTTCAATCTAGCAATGAAGAATTAAAGACATTAAATGATGAGGTAAAGAACCGAAATCAAAACCTTGCCCAGTTGAATGATGACTTAACAAATTTGAATAGGAACGTGGATCCAGCCATTGTTATAATTGATAAAGGCTTAAAGATTAGGCTGTTTTCGCCTTCAGCACAGAAAATTCTGAATCTTTCCCCATCAACGGTTGGACTGCCAATAACGACTATCAAACTGAACGTAATAGTTGAAGACTTGGGTGAACTAATCTCGGAAGTGGCATCAAAACTAAGCGGTATTACCCAAGAAGTGAAGGATGCCCAAGGCCATTATTTTGATATGAAAATTCGACCTTACATAACACAGGAAGACAGGTTAGATGGGGCTGTCTTGTCATTTGCCGATATTGATGACAGAAAAAAACTTGAAAAGGCCCTACGTCTAGCCGCTATAGGCGAGACGGCTGGTATGGTGGGTCATGATATTCGTAATCCACTTCAAGCTATTACAGGCGATGTCTATTTGGCTAAAACAGAATTGGCTTCAACATCCGAAAGCGCTGAGAAAAAGAATGCATTAGAAAGCTTGGAGGAGATAGAGAAGAACATTGATTACATTAACAAGATTGTGGCTGACCTTCAAGACTATGCGAAGACAATCAATCCTACCGCTCAAGAAACAGACTTAGAAGCCTTATGCAAGGAGCTACTGCTTGGGAATAAGATACCCAAAAACATCGAAGTTTCTTGCAATTTCGATAAGACAGCTAAAATAATTATGGTTGACGGTGCTTTATTGAAGCGCATTCTTGGCAACCTGGTTACTAATGCGGTTCAGGCTATGCCCAACGGAGGGGAACTAACTTTGAGCGCACGCCTGGAATCAGGTGACAGTGTAATTACAGTTCAAGATACTGGTATTGGCATACCTGATAAAGTCAAGCCAAAGCTTTTCACTCCGTTCTTCACGACTAAATCGAAAGGTCAGGGTTTAGGATTAGCAGTGGTCAAGCGTATGACTGAGGCATTAAAAGGAACTGTGACATTTGAAAGCATCGAGGGGGATGGCACAACTTTCATTTTACGTTTTCCTCCCCAAAAAATAAGAGGTAAATTGAGCTTCAGTTAAGTTAGTTTTCTATTACTTGCCGAGCAAAGAATAGCGTTTCGAAGTGGAGCTCGATGAATTCACTTCTTGATCTTTTCTGCTTTGAAGCTTCCTTATCTATTTTCTCTAAAACGCGATTTGAAAGGGCTATGCTTACTGGGTGTTTATGCATAGAGTCTGACCTCTTACGATATTTGCTATTTGTTAATATTTAACAATTGTTGTTAACGGTTAACAACAGCCTTTTTCAGCAAAATAAGCCTAAATCTGCCTTAATAACTCAAACTGGTGAGAACATGTCCAGAAGCATTAGGCATCTTAACTTTGGTTGTGGAGGAGTTTAATTTTGGGGTCATTTAACGATGATCATTTTTACCTAGTTGATGAAATTATTGATGCAATTGTCGAGGATATAGATCTTTCAGCTGAGTCGGGGAAGTTTGCTAAGCAGATTTTGACGGATGCTCATGGATTTGGGATTACCGATGGGCGTATTCCTGACACGTTAGCGACCGCTGCATTGTACATTGCCTGCGTTTACAGAAATGAAAAAGTTACCCAAACCAAGTTAGCTAAGTCTTGTCGAGTATGCCAGGCGTCGATTCGAATTAATTATAAGCGTTTGGTTAAAGGACTGAATGCTTGTTTGCCCGTCAAGTTCGCTGATTATTATCGTAAATGGTATCCTCTTGAGTCTTTGTCTAATGCTTGGCTTCGTAGATGGAGACAAGATTGGGAGAAGGAGTTTTTTGAAGATGAAGCAGAAGTTTCAGAGAACAAATCGGAGGGGGTTTAGTTTGGGTTTGACTGAGCGTGAAAAGCAAATTTTGCGCTTAAAAAAAGGCGAGCTGTCTGATTACAAGATTGCCCGAAAGCTAAGAGTCGACGCTGGAAATGTTACTCGTTCAAGGAAAGCTGCGTTGCTCAAGATTGAGCGTGCTCAAGCGGATTTAGATT
>CAWIFU010000007.1:0-6030 GCA_963835475.1 Candidatus Bathyarchaeota archaeon | reverse complement strand
GACTATAAAGTGCGAGTGCGGGTATGAGATTCTTCTGTTGCCGGATGCGAAGAATGATGGGGCAAGCAATTGAGAATCATGCATTAGATCATAAGAAGAAGTATGCTTTAACTCAAGAAGAAACCAGCGAAATTGTAGAAGCTTTAATCGCCCAAGCTTTCGAGTTGGCCTTTGGTCTTCAAGGAAATGAATGCAACAGCCGTTGTGGTGCGAAGGCAAACTTGAAGAAAGATATCCAATAACAATCCTTCAAGCATTGCCAAACTTTGTTGACGGTTTGGGACTATGCAATTTTTGATAATAAAACAGATTAAGTAGCCAACTGCGAATTTATTGTTGATTATTTCGGTTTCTGATATATTGCGAGTTTTGGAACTTCGCTTAAAAATCCAAAATCAACAGATGGATTTAGGAGAAAAAGGTCATGAACTTACTTAAGAAAATTGAACGGAACCTGACTGCTCTTGCCCTAGTTCCATTAGCTGACCTTGAGACAAGAGAGAGACAAAGAAGACTCAACGAACGAATTGAGCGATTAGAACAAAGACAGAAGAATCTACACAAAGATTAATTAAAAATAGATGCCAAAAAAGGCTAATCATCCAGCAATCAAACTGAGTGCAACCAACCGCGACCACCCTTCTTTGGCTGCTGGTTAGGACCCTTTTTGATCGTGCTCTTTTCAGCATTGTACGCAGCAGCGCGACTGCCTTTCTTGCCTTTGCATGTTATTTCTGTTTTTATGAACTTGTTCCAACCCCCGACCTCAACATTCGGTTGAACGTATCGTTCGGGGTTGTTGATTTGGTGTTTTTCGAGGATTTGTTTGAGGCTTAGAATTTTGAAGTCTTTGGTTGCATGGATTATGGTTCCTTTTTCGATGTCCAAGATTGCGTAGTCGTTGACTGAAACGCCCTCTGCTCGGACTCGGTCGTCATATCGTTCGCTCCAAAGAAGCTTCCATTGAGTTTTAAGCTCCTCGATCAACTCTTTTTGAGCTTCTTTCTTAGTCTTCTGAGAATTGCCATCGGAAGCTTTAGTTGGGGTTTGGTCTTGCATTATTCTCTCTCCATTAACAATCCTCAAGGTTATACATAGTTGTTCTAAGGGATTTAAAGTAGTTTATGAATTGAGGATCATATTGAATTTCGAAATAGTAGCTAATTTGAATTCTTTTTTTGCAATAACCAAATTGTACATTTATTTTATCCGAATTTAAAAGCCCTCATGGAGACCGACCCATGCTGAAAGCCCTCATGAATAAACTGTACTTCCTCTTCCTTTCTTTGGAGTCCAATCGCATAAATCATTGGCAAGTAATGATCTTGCGTTGGCACTGCAAAAGCCGCATTTTTACCTAGGGACAAATATTTTATGAGACTATTATGATCCCTAGTTACTCAGACATTGTTTTACTTTTTCGTCAAATTGAACCGCCCAATCGAACGGTTCGGCATCGATGTCAAAATCTATTAAACCTAAATTATGGACGATGTTTCCGCTACCAATAATCAGTACCCCTTTTTCTCTTAATCGTGCGAGTTCTGAGGCCAGTCTATAATGGAACTCCAACGGTTTGGGTTTCCAATTATTATAAGGGGAGTAATCTAAGCTCATTTCAAAAACAGGGATGTTAGCCTTTGGGTACATGTGCTTGAGGACTGCCCAAGCCGCATGATCTAATCCCCAGTCACCACACACAATTTTGGATGATTTAACCGTTGTAATTATTAACCCCGCATCTTCTGGTGATCCTGGACTCGGGTAGCTAAGGCTATAGAGTTCGTCTGGAAAACCATAGAAATCGTAGATCGTCTTCGGTTTATTTACGCATGTAACGTATGTGCCGTTTGTTAGCCAATGGGCAGAGATTACCAGTATTGCTCTTGGCGTGGGGATTTCTTTGGCTGCTTTAACTAAGCTGTTTGTGTAGTCGTTGTTTAAAATTATGTTCATCGGTGAGCCGTGCCCAATGAATAGAACCGGCATGGTTTCAACCGTTTTTATCGTGCTCATGTCTATTTCTCTTTACTTTTTTTGTTTTGCATCTGATGATTTCTTGGTTTTGATGAAAGTGCCCGCCTCTAGTTCTTCGTAGGCTTGTTCTAATTCTTCTTCGGTATTCATCACTATTGGACCTCTCCAAGCTACAGGCTCATTCAACGGTTGACCAGACACAAAAAGAAATCGACTGCCTTTCTTGGAGCTTATTTTGATAAAATCACCATTGCAGAAGACCGCACATTGTCCTTGCAATACCTCTTTGTCTTGAACCTCAATGGATCCTTCGACGACATAAGCAAATGCTGTATCGCTTTTGCCCGTTGGATGCTCAAAAGTTTTTCCAGCCAGAAACTCAACATCGAAATACTCTATATCGATCGCTAAGTCACGAATTGGTCCTTGTATTCCGTCGACTTTGCCCGCTATAACTTTGACTGATAATCCGTTCTTCTTAAAATTTGGGATTTGCTCGCTTTCAATCCCTCTGTACTTGGGGTCAACCATTTTATCCTTCGCAGGCAAGTTTACCCATAACTGAAAACCCTGCATCAAGCCGTCGTATTTCTGCGGCATTTCCTGATGGATTATGCCTGATCCAGCAGTCATCCATTGCACGTCTCCAGATTTAATTACGCCTTTGTTGCCCATGCTGTCACCGTGTTCAACTTCGCCAGTCCACATGTAAGTTACGGTTTCCATTCCTCTATGAGGATGCCAAGGAAACCCCTTGATGTAATCTTTAGGGTTATCAGATCCGAAGTGGTCTAGAAGCAAGAATGGATCAAGCGTAGACTCTTTGTCGTTTCCTAGAACTCGTTTAAGCTTGACTCCTGCACCCTCAAGAGTAGTTTGACGTTCTAAAATATTTTTCACGGTTCTTTCCAAAAAATTCACCTATGTTAACTTGACAATCTGGAATTACATTTTTTGTTTTTTCGGCGGTTTCTTTTAAAGAAAATAGGAGTTGGGTACTTCTAGAAGTTGGTTGAGCCTTATTTGGAAAGCCCAAGTTGCTTCATGAAACCAACAACATCATAAAATAGCCTCTCTTCAACGATTTCGCCGTCCTTCCACGTGGCAACAGTGCAGAATTCAAGTTTCGCTGTCTTCCCTGTAGGCTGTATGGTCTTTCCGTCTGCGCCCTTCATTGGTCCCTTCATAGTTACTGTCCAATCGGCAACTGTACATGTGTGATCTGCATCCCCAAACGCTATCTTGTACGGATTGTTGACTAATCGATTATCGAAGGTTTTAAAGAACTCAGTAGCCTCGAGATCATGGTTATTCCTACCTCTCGTAGGTTCAGGTTGAGCAGGCCAGTAAACAACAACATCTTCTCTATGGCGTATCCTAAACGTTTGCCAAAGCGGACTACTAGGTCCCGCATTCCATGCATCATCGAGTGTTTTCATTAATTCAAGATTTTCTTTTATTTCCATGTTACTTTCACCTAATTTTATTCACTCAAAAGTCGCTACATTACAATCTGTAATGTTTTGCTTAAAAGCCTTGGCGTGTGCGTTTTAGTTGTAAAAAAATCGAAGTTCCACTGGCACAATTGAATTCTTATAAAATAGTTGAGGATTGTACCAGTGGAACTTTGTCGGCTTTCTTTTATTGAGCAACATCTGGGAACAGAGGTTTTTGAGACATTCCTTTCTTTAAATGGGCGCTGGCTCAAATTTTGGTTTGGCCGCCATCATTTCCACCATCTGTTTAACTTTAGCTATTTGTGTTTTTACATCCTCTACGCCCGATACGAATGATTGCAGTGGAATTACTTCCCAGGAGTTTTGTGGCCAAAACGGTAGACTTTGAAGCATTCTGCTTAATTCCTCTCCGGAGGCAGCCTCAATTATTATTACTCCTGCCCTTTGAGCTGCGAACAATCCGCCCACAACCTTCTGTTTTTCTTCCCATTCCTTTAACATTTCAATGCTGGGTAAGACGATTTTTTCAGAAAACATTAAGAAATTTGTTGGGTCGATTGGACCACCATAATCAATGCCTTTTCCTATTACTAAAAACTTCAAAAATATTCACCGATAAGTTGTAAGATTTTCTGCCCTTTAAGCGTATGTGACTGGTGTATAGCACTAACAATAAGGTCGAAACTTTAGACTTCAAAATTGATGAATTTGATAGCCTACATTCTAACGGCGATTTAATTCTTTTAACAATACTTTGGCTTGAGGAGGCAGTTGCGGCTTGTTTCTTCGGCCTATTAGCAAGAACAAGGACCCAATGAAAATTAGCAATATTCCAAAAAAAGCTACACTCTCTTTTGGTAAAACTCCGAAGTTAATTCCGATTGTGAAAAAAACCATGGCAATTCCCATAATTACCATTATCGTGTTGTTCATTGTAGCTGTGGAATATAGAGCAAATTCCTTCTTTCCCGTATCAGTTACTAAGAAATACCCTTGCTTTTCCTCGATCATGCCTGCATTGGTTAAGTAATTCCAATCATAATGAAAATGGCCATCAGATTTGTAGCCCAAGGTGGAACTTATGCTTGATTTGACTCCGGGTTCTGCCTTGATTTTGCTGCCTGATGCTGAGTAAATGAAGTATAGCAATTTCGTTCTGGGCGACTGTATGTCTGAGCTAATTCCCCGCGATTTTGTCATCCAGATAACTCCAGTTAACTAACGACAAATAGTAGGGATAGCTCTGTAACATTAAGTCTGCTTCCATAATTTCACAAATATTCGTTGTTTGCTTATGAATCTATGGCTTAGAGTGGCTGATCTAAATGTTAGAGCTGTTTTAGCGTTGATAGTCTAAATGTTAGGGCTATAACCTCTGTCGCATAGTATGTTTTAAAAAAATTGAGGTAAAAAAAATGAATGTAAACTTTGAATATAGTAAAACTTTGGCCGGCGAAGGTTCAATACTGCTTTTACTCAGTCTTGTTCCCTATGCTGGCTGGATCTTAGGAATAATCGGTGTAATATTGTTTCTTAGGGGTATGAGGGAACTATCGAATTACTATCAAGACAAAGATATCTACCAAAACTCGCTAATAGGCGTCAAATATTACATCGTTGCAATCGTTGCTGCAGCTGTAGCTATTGCATCTATAACGATTGGGGTTGGGTCCGCGACAGGCTTTACATTTGCAGACGTCTTCGTACCCACGATAGCCTTTGGGGTTGGCTTAATAGCTTTCATCGTCGGGTTAGTCGTTGCTTTCGTATTCTATGTTCTCGCCGCAAATCATCTAAAGAAAACTTTCAGCACGCTGGCGCAGAAATCAGGAGAAGGATCATTCAATACAGCTGGTAGCTTGCTCTGGGTGGGCTCCATCCTAACAATCATTGGCGTCGGCTTAATACTGATATTCATTGCATGGATATTCGCTACAATCGCCTTCTTCTCGATGAAATCTCAACAACTGCAACCATACAATCCCCAACAGTATGCGTACGTTCCACCACCACCCCCAACAACCATATCTTAACCGGAAGGAGACTAATGGAGAGTAAATTTAGAATGAAACACAATAATAATACTCAATTGCAAGCGCTAGGAGGAACATGGATTTGATGACTGAACAAATTGGAGTTGAAAAAGGTTCAGATTGGAAGAAATTCATCAGAAAACACTGGCAAATGGTTTCTGCATTCGCAGTAGCAGGCATTCTGGTATTCATCGGTGCAATCTACGTCTTTCTGTGGTTCGTTGGAGATGCTCAAACAACGGGTTTAGTGCCCTCAACTCTGGGTCTCTGGACCATGGGAAATGTAGTATCGTTTATACTGCATTTGATTTTCTTTGAACTCGTATTCATCGGAATTCCAGCAATCGTAGGTGCTGTAGTGGGTTGGCAATGGTGGAAAAGGCTACCTGAACAAGAAAAGAACGAATACAATCTCTCTGGAAAGCGGTCGCGTTCTTCAAGAGCAGGTGGTGCGATATCGCCATTACTCTTCATCGCATTCGCAATCAAAGTATTCGTTGATGGAAACTGGAACGTGGCAATCTCAACCTTCACTCTAGACTACGTAGTAGGTTCAATGATTA
>CAWIFU010000006.1:0-38493 GCA_963835475.1 Candidatus Bathyarchaeota archaeon | reverse complement strand
TGCTTAAAAGCCTGTTCATCGAAGAATACAGCTTCAACAGTTCAAAAAAACAATTTTGCCTACTTTAGGTCAACATTTTACGTTTAATGTAAGTTTAAATGTGAACCATAAATTATAGTCAATAGCGGAGCATCAGTAAGTGTCCTACGTCTTTAACATACCCTATCGAAACAATCCTAAACTTAAAGCGGTAATGGAAAAAGTGAAAGACGACAAAAAACTAAAAACATATTGGAGGTGCGCTAATGTTATGGCTATTGAACGCATGGGCTACACCGACCATGGACCTACCCACGTTAAAATCGTAGCTAACCTTTCACTCAAGCTTCTCCGTATACTTGTGGAAAAAAAATTCATAGTTCCAAGTATAGTGGAAAACTATGATATGAAAAACGATGACGCTGAAGTGGTCGTTGTTTTAGGTGCCATCTTTCATGATTTAGGGATGATTGTACAACGAAGAGACCACGAAAAATATAGCGCTTTCTTAGCTTTGGAATTCTTCGACAAATTTCTGACTCCAACTTACACCGAGGAAGAAAAAGCCATAATCACCTCAGAAGTTCTCCATGCCATCGTAACCCATGAAGAACCACCCACTAACGAATCAACATGCAAAATTTTAACCAAAGAGGCGGGTATTGTTGGAATCGCTGATGCCTTGGATATGGAAGCAGGAAGAGCCCGAATTCCCTTTCAATCGGGAAAAGTAGATATTCACGCTGTCTCAGCCCTGTCTATAGAAAAAGTTGACATTGAACTAACAGAAGGCGGGCCTGGCGTGAAGCCCATAAACATAAAAATCAAAATGTCCAACTCCGCAGGCGTTTTCCAAATCGATGAACTCCTAAAACCAAGAATAGTTAATTCAGGACTTGAACAATTTTTCCACGTAATTGCCGAAATTACCGGTGAAAAAGAAACTAAAATAATAGAAAAATTTGAAATCTAACTTCTGGAGGTCACATCATGATTCATGAATATGATGTTGTTGTTATCGGAGGGGGAATTGCAGGGTTATACACTGCCCTAACAGCAGCCTCAGAAAACGCCAAGGTTACAGTCATCAGCAAGGTACATGTTACTCGTTCCCATTCGGTCGCTGCTCAAGGTGGAATTGCCGCCAGCCTCGGAAATGAGGAAGAGGACCATTGGGAATGGCACATGTACGACACCGTCAAAGGCGGCGATTTCCTCGCCGACCAAAACGCTGTTGAGAATTTGGCAAAAGGAGCCCCAAACGCCATCTACGCACTTGAACATATGGGCGTCCCCTTCAGCCGAAACACCGATAGCAAGATTGAGCAACGCAGATTCGGTGGACACACTAAAAACTTCGGTGAGGCACCAATAAAACGTGCATGCTACGTCTCAGACCGCACAGGCAGAGCAATCATGGATACGCTCTATGACCAATGCCTCCGCGTAGGTGTTACATTTCACAATGAAATATTTATCCAGCAACTGCTTTTCGCCCTAAACAATTGTTGCGGAGCCGCAGGATACGATTTAGCGACGGGAACTCCCCAGGTTTTTCATACCAAAGCAGTCGTTTTAGCGACAGGCGGATGCGGTAAAATCTATAAAACAACCAGTAACGGCTTTGCTTCAACGGGCGATGGCTTTGCGCTTGCCCTCGATGCATTGTTGTCGTTGGAAGATATGGAGTTTGTTCAGTTTCACCCAACGGGCATCTATGGTCTTGGAATTCTCATAAGTGAAGCTGCAAGAGCTGAAGGAGGCGTTTTAAAGAACGGCTTAGGGGAACGGTTTATGGAGCGTTATGCGCCGACATTGAAGGATTTGGCACCCAGAGATATCGTTTCAAGAGCAATTCTTAGCGAAATAAACGACGGCAGAGGTGGAGAAGGAAAAGATTACGTTTACTTAGACCTACGACACATCGGCAAGGACCGCTTAAACCAGAAACTTCCTGAAATTACTTCATTCGTAAAAACCTATTTGGGAATTGATCCAGCCGAAACAATGATTCCAGTTGCGCCAACATGTCACTACATTATGGGTGGAATCCCAACTGATGTTGATGGACATGTCTTAGCCAACAAGGAAGGCACCATTCTACCAGGATTGTATGCGGCTGGAGAATGCGCATGTGTAAGCGTTCATGGCGCAAACCGTTTGGGCTGTAATTCACTTATAGATTTAGTTGTTTTCGGGCACAGAGCGGGCTTGAGCGTTCTAAGGGAATCAAAAGCAAGAATGGTCCAACCTCTTCCTATTCAAGCCGAAAACATAGTTGTAGATAAGATCAATAGTTTACTCGAATCCGACGGAGCCGAACGTGTCGTAACCTTGCGGGAGACGTTACAGTGTATTATGACTCAACAATGTAGCGTTTTTAGAAACAGAGAAAATCTCGAGAACGCCCTAACTCACATTCACCATTTAAAGAAACGTTACTCAAACATTAGTTTGACAAACAAATCCAAAATATTCAACTATGAACTGCAAGAAGCTTTAGAGCTAAACAACCTGCTTAGAGTCGCAGAAGTTATCGTTTACTCAGCTTTGCAGCGCAAGGAAAGTCGTGGAGCACACTTCCGCAGCGACTTTCCCGAGAGGAATGATGAGGAATGGTTGAAGCACACTTTTGTCAGCGAGTTGCCAAATGGACTCAAAGAAAGCTACAAACCGCTCACATTAGGCAGATTCACACTCGAAAAGCGGAGGTATTGACATGAAGCTCACATTGAAGGTTTATCGTTTCAACCCCGAAAATGAAAAGATTCCTCATTACGACACCTTCAATTTGGAAGCTCAACCTAACGAGCGAATACTCGATTGCCTCAACAAAATCCGTTGGCAACAAGATAGCACGCTTGCTTTCCGCTTGTCATGCACCCACGGAATATGCGGATCAGACGGTCTAACAATCAATAACCAATCAGCTTTGGCATGTCAAAAACTAGTAAAAGATTATGATTACACTAAAGAAATTCTGATTGAACCACTAAAGTATTTTGAAGTGATTAAGGATTTGATTGTGAATTTGAAACCATTTTTTGATAGAATCCAATCGATAAACCCTCAAATGACCACAAATGTTGAGACTGTTGAATCTGAAAAGGAAAGACTCCAAAGCCGCGAAGATCGATGTAGATTCGACGATGCATTAAAATGTATCCTATGCGGTTGCTGCTATGGAGCTTGCCCAGTCATGACGGAACAAGATCTTGAATTCGTCGGTCCTGCCGCAATCCTAAGGGAACAACGCTACATTTTTGATTCCAGAACAATCGATGAAAAAGAACGTTTGGAAATCTTAAAGAAACCGCACGGCGTTTGGGGCTGTAAAAGCTACTACATGTGCACAATAGTTTGTCCAAAGAACATTAAAGTCACAGAAGCCATACTTAGGACTAAAAAGAAAATAATTCAAAAACAGCGACCCAAATTAGAATAAAAGGAGACAATAAGGTGGAATCGCGAAAAGAAATTGACCCATTAGGCGACAGATTAATCCCCAAAAACGCTTACTTTGGCATTCAAACGTTGAGGGCTACCGAGAATTTTCCGGTAAGCGGAATCAAAGCGCCAATTCAATTTATAGATGCATACGTGCTCATTAAAAAAGCAGCCGCGATCACCAATAATCAGGTTGGTTGCCTCGATAAAAAAGTTGCAAAAGGAATCATTCAAGCATGCGAAGAAATCCTCGCGGGCAAACTCCTGGACCAATTCGTCGTAGACGTTTTTCAAGCAGGCGCCGGCACATCCTTCAACATGAACGTTAACGAGGTCTTAGCTAACAGAGCACTAGAAATTCTTGGCAAACAAAAAGGCGAATACAAGATTGTAGGACCCAACGACCATGTGAATATGGGTCAATCCACCAACGACACATTTCCAACTGCTCTCCATGTTTCAATATTAATTGCGCTTCAGCCTTTGCTTGTAGCACTAGATGAGCTCTCAAACGCGTTTGGAGATTTGGGCAAGAAAAACGCGTTTATCTTGAAATCGGGTAGAACACATTTGCAAGATGCAGTGCCAGTTACAATTGGGCAAGAGTTCGGCGCTTATGGTTCGGCGATTGCTAATGCGACGTCTGAGCTTCGAAGAAGACAAGAAAACCTTCATTCTGTAGCTTTAGGAGGGACAGCTACGGGAACAGGAGCTAACGCTCATCCAGATTACAAGCGAATTGCCATCAAAGAATTGGCGAAGCTAACTGGTTTTCCGCTCAAACCCGCAACTAACAATTTCGAGGCACTCCAAAGCCACAGGCCAGCACAATCTGTTTCTAGCGGGCTCAAAGAATTGGCGCTGGAGCTTATCCGCATATCCAATGATCTACGGTTACTAGCTTCCGGTCCAACAACAGGAATAAACGAGATTACGCTTCCACCCGTGCAGCCTGGCTCATCAATTATGCCTGGGAAAGTGAATCCAGTTATGGCTGAATGCCTCGACATGATTGCTTTCCAAGTTGTCGGAAACGATGCAGCAACATCCCTGGCGGTTCAGGCAGGACAGTTGGAACTCAACGTTATGATGCCGACCATAATGTACAACATACTCTTCTCTACTCAAATTCTTGCCAACTACATCCCTGTCTTCACAGAAAAATGCGTTAAGGGCATAGTGGTTGACGAGAAACGCTGCGAACAATACTTGGAAAAAAATCCCTCATTAGCAACCCTTTTAGCACCAAAAATAGGATATTTGGAAGCTGCAAAAATCGCCAAGCAAGCTCAAGCAGAAAACCGTACAGTAAAGGAAGTAGCGCTCGAAAAAGGTTTGCTAAAACTGGAAGAACTGGAAAAGATATTCAGCCGCAAAAACTTGCTCAATGAACAATAACTACCCTGCTGTGCCATACCCACTCATTGTTACAACCGCGTCTGTAGAACTAGAGCTTGATTTTGCGTCGACCAGAATAACCCAGATTATGCTTTGAGATGGAAACAGTCGCATCATGTCGTCGTCTGATAACCAGACTGAGCTGCTGTTGGTGAACGTTCTAATGACAGGATCTGAGATGACGTTGTCGATGTATTCTATGCGAACTCGGACATCTACAGTCTCGTTGTTACTGAAGCTACCGTCGACAGCAATGTTAGGTTTAAAAGAGAAAATCGTAAGTGGACGAATCTGAAGGCTCGCATTTAACCCATACTGGTTGTTGGTCCCAACGGGAACGTTAATGTCTTGCTTGAAGAGGGTTCCGCCACCGGATAACCAGATTCCTTGGGAATCATGAACTTTTGCCGTCCAATTGCCTAAGAAACTAACGCCACTCTGTAAGGTAGGCGCTGGATTGCAGTTATCGCCAATGTCAATTCCGAATAAGTAGACAGGTTCTGAAGTAAACGACTCAAACACTACGCCAAACAGCAAAGTTTGATACATGGAGCCGTCAACATAAAGCCCAGTTTGGTTGGCTCGCCCGTTTTCCCCGATCCAGAACCGGACATCCTGAATTTGGCTGTCTGAAAGTTCCGCCAACTTTTCTACTTTAATCCCTACCGAGAAATCTCTTATATTAAAGGATACGCGGTCGATTTGGGTGCTGGCGTAGGAACCTGTAGCTGTGCTATTAAATAGGGGAGTTCTGAAAGCGATGCCTTCGGAGGCGTTGATGAATTGGCAGTCTTCCACCTTGTTGTATTCGCTCCAGGTATTGGTGTTAGCAAACTCAATGCCCGTAGAAGTGTTTTCGAATATCATGTTTTGGATTGTTGTTCCAAAAGAATTCTCAACCCTAATTGTGGCGTTAATTATTGTTAAGCCAGAAATGAGGGTGTTCTGCGAGGTTGTATAGTTATCGCCGTAAACAATTATTTTATGACCATTGCCAGTGATCTTCGCTTCGTCATTGCTGATGATTTTGGCGTTAATTTTGTTTGAAATGACGATGTCATCGGTTAAAACGTAATTCCCAGCATTGAGGTAAACGGATTTGCCTGCATTTAAGGCCGAATTTATCATTGATGATGCGCTTGCTGTTTTCTGCGTAACAAATCCGGTTAGCATATTCTTTAGTTTGTATGTGTTTCCGTCTTGAGAGAGTACATAATCGTAGTTCACCGCGTTTGTGCTCAATGATGATTTGGTTTCTTCAAAAATTAGATACGTGTTGAATGCTGAAAGAGCTAGCAAGACTACAAGAAGAATAACGATTGCTCGTTTGGAGAGAATTTTTTTCAGTGCTTCTTTCATCTTGAAGGGCTCAAGCAAGTTTAGGTACCATGTAAGAGCTATTATTAATTAAATTTATTGTAATACTAACTAAAATTATGCGTATTGAAAATTAATCTGATAAAGATTTTATTCAGCTGCAATAGCTTCTCAACAATATACTTAGCCAAGAAAAGTTAAATAAATAATATGGTGTGATATGGCTTCAAAAGAAGCAACAAACCACCTGTTCTTTTCTTTATTTATTTTTTTTAAATTATGCGTGAATTAGTTCAGGTTCCTTGCCATAGTAGTGTTTTACAGTACAATCTGTTTTGGGGCAACCTTCGCAACTGTTAAAGTCGTTTTTTTGGCAGGGTAAGATATAAGCTCGATCCATCTTTGTCACTTCCGTTTTTGTGTATTATATAACGTGTCTTACTATACTAAGTTGCTTAAAAGATTTGCCTTTCCAAAATTCGTCTAATCATTTCCACAAAACTATACCATATGTAAGAAACCTAACATGTTTGCCTTAGCCGCCACAAAGAAGGATTACTAATAATAGAATCTGGATTTGAATACTAATACAACTTAGGAGACGTTAAAACCATTAAAAAGCGGCATCAAAAATATTTCTACTATTTTTCCTAAACCTGTTCAAAGCTTCATTATCTGGGCATGCGGTACGCCTTCGATTTTTATCACTGCCTCAGGATGAACAAACCCTTGGGCGATAGCTGTTTCAACACAATTCTTACCCACCAGGTTCACTATCGTTGAATTATTAATCAATCCAACGGCTTCGTCCACAGTTGCTTTTCGTCCTTTGTAGAACTCATCTTTTATTTTGAAGACGATTTTGCCTTCCCGAAGCGTTCGTCCCAGCAAATCGCAGTCGCAAACTGCCAAGAGCACGTTTTGACCTATCTTCTTTATGTTAAGATAAACTTCCAACTTCGCTCTCTCAGAGTTGTTTAATTGATGATTTTGCACCGCAAGCGTTGCATACCAGAAAAGACAACCGTTTTTCTTTAACTATTCTTGTGTCTGGACGTTTACAAACTGGACAAATCACATAACCCTCTAAATACCTTTGAAGTAACCTCTCAAAGCTGTCACGCTGGAATTTACCTTGGAAAATAGCACGTGAATCAGCGAAGGTGGCTGCTGTTGCCATTTCTCTAGTTAGGAACTTTAAGATATGCTGTGGGTCACGGTCTAATGCATCGGCAACTTCTTTGAAGTTAGAAATAATCGTACGCATACCAACCGTATTAACGAATAACCTAGGTAACTCTAACCGTTCGCGTTTTTCTGACACTTGGGGCATTTGAGCGCAGGCTCGCTTAAGCAGATCGTCGTAGTTGAAGGTCATGTTTCCATTCTCAACCAATCATGGTGTCAAGACATATTTAAAATTATAACATGCAAAAACATGTTTACAATGATATTGCCATAGTTTCTAAAGTAAACCAATATAAATTCCGATAACAAAGCTAAGGTATCAACTTTCAACTTTCAGAGGCTAACGCGTGACAGAACAAAAAACAAGCCCGGAAGGAAACATTAACCTTCAAATTGAGAAGATAAAGAAGCAAATTGGTGAAGCCAACGCCCAAATAAAGAAGTACGTTGAGAAACGAAACCAGTTACACGACAAGGTTAAGAAATCCCGTGAGGAAATCAACCAAATAAAAGCTGAAAGAGACGCTTTGAATGAGAAGGTAAAGCTACTCAAGGAACAAAGAGACCTCATAAGGGCAAAAGCAACACCAATCATGGAAGAAGTAAATGCGATAGATGAAAAGATTGCTGAACTCAAAAAGAATGTACCTCGCGTAAGTCAACGTGAATTGCAAGAGGAACTTGACGCGATTGAATGGAAAATTTCTACGACGTCCCTCGACTTACCTGAAGAGAAGAGACTTGTGGGTGAAGTTAAAGAGCTAGAAACTCAGCTTAAGAGTTACAAAAAAATCGATAAAAAACTTGAAAAAATCAAAGTGCTAATTGGTCATCGCAAAGAGATTGATGCTCAAGCAGACGTTTTTCACAATGAATTGACTGATTTAGCAAAGAAAAGCCAAGACTTACACGCTACAATGATGGAAAAACTAGACGTCCTGAAAAGAGACAGGGCTGAAGCGGATAGTCTGCATCAAGCGTTTGTTTTAGCAAAGGAGCAAAACATCCTCTGGTATGCACAAATCAGTGAATTAATTGGTCAATCCACACACATTAGAGCTAACCTTAGGGAACAATCGCAAAGTAGAAGAGCTGAGGAAGAAGCCAGAAGAAGTGTTGAATTCGCTAAAAGAAAAGAGGAAATGGCACAACGAGCGGTTAAAGAGAAAGAGATTAAAGAGAAAATTGGCTCAGAAGCTCGCGATAAGCTGCAACGGGGCGAAAAAGTCAACTGGGAAGAGTTTCAATTCATGCTTGGCGACGATGAAGAGGATGATAAAGAAACACAAGCTTAAAGTTAAGTGGCTATATTAATTGAGATAGAGACTCGTGATGGCTAAGAAGGAAACGCACTCCCAGATGCAAAAGCGCATCCTTATTTTATGTGTAGACAGAGATGGGGATCTGGAAGTCAAAGCACGTATAAAGACACCACTTCTGGGAAGAACCGCTAATCTCGATGGAGCAGTTGCCTTAGCCCTTAAGGATCCTGAAGAACCAGATGCCAACGCTATGTTTGAGGCGGTTAGGCTTTATGACAGGTTGCATGATGAGAAGCAGCCTGAAGAAATCTTTGAAGTAGCAACTATTTCTGGCAACGAACTGGGCAGCGTGGGTGCGGACAGAAAACTGGTTGCTGAATTGAACAGTCTACTGGATTCTTTTAGTGCGAATGAGGTTATTTTAGTTACTGACGGTTATTCTGATGAAGCGGTTTTGCCTTTAGTGGAATCAAGAGTTCCCGTTTCCTCCGTGCGTCGCATAGTGATAAAGCATAGTGAGTCAATCGAAGAAACCGCTGCGGTCTTCACAAAATACGTTCGGTTATTGGTTGATAATCCAAGATATGCACGTATGGCTTTGGGTTTGCCTGGAATATTGGTGTTCATCTTTGGAATTCTATGGGCAATCAACCTATTCTATCCAGGCACCATTTACTATTACGGAATTGCGATTGTCATCGTCGTGGGTGGTTTCTTGCTTCTCAAAGGTTTCGGCGTTGATAAGGCAACCAAAGACTTCTACAAATGGGCAAGAGATTACTCTCCCCCGTCGCTCCCAATGCAAATTTCAAACTACACAATAATCGCTGGAATCCTATGCATTGCCGTAAGCGTTTATCTCGGGGTTGCAAACGTTAACATCAACGTAGCACCAGCTGCGGATTTAGGCGGTTGGCTTAGCATGGCTCCAAGGGTAGCTTACTATTTCATTACAGGAATTGTCGACCTATTAGTTGCTGGCATAATAATAGTCCTATTGGGGAGAAGTGTTCGATTGTATGTTGAACGGGATTCCAAGTTACTAAGAAACGTTGCTTTAGTTGTAAGTGTTGCTTGGTCTAAGTGGGTCTTGGATAGTACGGCAAACGTGATAATTCATTACTATAGTAATAGTAATGCAGTGGTGGGATTGAGTGACTCAATCTTCCAAGGTTTTCTGTTTACCATAATCGTGGGGATTCTAATCGGCGTGGCTTCGGTACTCCTAATATACATTGTTAACCGATCAGCCAAGGATTTCTTCAAGAAAAGAGGAGAAAAACCCGAGGAACCCTAATTTTCTTTTCAGGTTTATTACATTTTTGTTTAGAGGAAGCTTTAATTGAACCCATTAAGGTTTTAGCTTAGTGCACAAATAAAATGCAAGTGCTAAATCCTTCAGATACGAGAGGTTCATTTATTGCTTAAGAGAGTTCTTTCCGTCATTGGCGCCTATAAAATTTACGAGAAATGGCTATGGCTCCAAGTCAAAAACGGCATAAAACCTGAACACATAGCTATTATTCTTGATGGAAACAGGCGATGGGCAAACGACCAAGAAAGTAACCCTTGGCTCTCGGATAAGTGGGGGCACAAACAAGGCGCTGACACAGTTGAGCAACTATTAGATTGGTGCCAAATGTTCGGTCTCAAATATGTTACACTTTACACGTTTTCGATGGAGAATTTCAGTCGGCAACCCGAAGAAATAGCCAAGATTATGCAGATCGCTGAAGAAAGGTTCCGAAAACTATTGACGAATGAACGCGTCCACAAAAATAAGGTCCATGTTAAAGTTATAGGCAGAGTCAATCTTTTGCCTGCTAGCTTACAGAACGCCATCGCAGATGTTGAAAAGGCTACCGAGAACTATGATTGTCACTTCTGGAATTTTGCTTTTGCATATGGTGGCAGAGCAGAAATTGTGGATGCTGCTAAAACTATTGCTTTGAAAGTAAAAAGCGGCGAATTAAACGTCGATGAAGTAACTGAAAGTACTTTTGAAAAGTATTTGTACACATCCCACATGACCAAACAGGACCCAGACATGATTGTACGTACTTCTGGCGAAGAACGGTTGAGCGGGTTTCTACTTTGGCAGGCCGCTTATAGCGAGCTTCTTTTCTTGGATGTTTACTGGCCTGACTTTCGCGCGATTGACCTTTTAAGGGCAATCAGGGTGTTTCAACATCGCAAGCGCCGTTTTGGAGCATAAGAAAAACAAAAAATTAGGCGCGTTTTTTAGCGCTAACTATTGAGATAACGTCGCGGTCTTTTAAGATGGCGTCTTCGCCTATTCTTCTTTTATCTCGAGCATCGATGGCATAGAGGAAGCTTTCGCCAAGTTCACTGTGTATTATGTAGGCGAACAGATGAGCAGTGGTGCCTTTGGGTATAAGATATGCGTCAGGTAGGACTCGCCCGTTATGGTCGGATAAGTGTTCGAGGTCTTCGACGGGATAAACTGTTATCATGTCCAAGAGTTTGAAGTATGCGGTGTTTATGGCTTCTTGAACGCCTGTGGACCCGTTTGATGATAAGATTTTTTCTTTTATTGCTTCAAGTCCTTTGATTTGGCCAGCCGACAGTTTCTCAGGTTGCGATATCTTGAATGTGCCGTCGCCCGGTTTATAATCAATCAATTGTTTCTCTGCAGCCCGTCTTAGCCCTAATTCTGCCTCAGCTGAACATGGAATGACGACGTAATCCAGTTTCTTTAGCCGCTCAACGTTTTCTTTGGCGGTTGGCAAATCAATTTTGTTTGCAACAATTAGCATTGGTTTAGCTATGCGCCTTAGGTTGTCTACGAAACGGTAAAAGTCATCATCAGTCCAAGATACAGGTCTATCAAGGTTCAAGTTGGCTCTTCGAACTGCCTCAGCTACGCATTGACGTTTAATGCTTAAACCTGCTAAGCGGTCTTCCAGATGGTGGATGAGGCCTTTCTTATCCGTTTCCGCGGTCCTAGAGATTTTTGACCAGTCTTTCTTGAGGATAGTGAGCATCCACATGGTAATTTCTTTTTCCAGAAACTGTACGTCTTCGATTGGGTCGTGTTCTCCTGGTTTGCAGCTTTTGCCTTCGCAGTCTGTCCCCCCTGAAGCATCAACCACGTGAATTAATGCGTCTGCGCGGCGGATTTCGTCTAGGAACTGGTTTCCTAAACCGCGTCCCTCCCAAGCGCCTGGCACTATGCCTGCGATGTCGACTAATTCGACTGGGACAAGTCGTGCGCCGTCAAGGCAAACTGAGTTTCTTGGGTTGTCTTTAACTTTGAAATCTTCGTGGACGCATTTGGTTCGGACGTAGCCGACGCCGCGGTTTGGTTTAATGGTGGTGAAGGGGTAGTTGGCTATTTCAGCAGCAACTAGTGTTGCAGCGCTAAAGAAAGTGGATTTTCCAGTATTTGGTTTTCCAACTACTCCAAGTAAACGAGAGTAAGACCTTTGCATCAGTATTCACTGCAGTACTGTTGAGTGTATAGTGCTATATTATTTGCGCTTGCGATAATGAAAAAGCCGTATTTGCTGGTGGAAAAGAAACTCGTCGCTCAGTTGCAGAATTTCAACTATGGCCGAAATGCACGACGCAAGTTGTGATTGGCGAAAATGGTTTAAAGAGACTTTATCCTCTAGGATTTAGTGGCGGTAGTTTGTGAAAGTTTCTTTTTGGCTCTTGGACATTAATCCTAAAATCGATAATGACAAAGGCACAATTGAGTTGTGGTTGTGGGGAATTGATTCAGCTGGAAATCGAGTGCTTGTTGTTGACCGTAATTTTATTGCTTACTTTTATGTTGTGGTGGCAGAAGGGTTTGATGCGTCGAAAGTTGCGGACGCTATCATGAACGCGTTTGGTAAATCAATTGTGAAGGCGGAAGTTGCAGAGCGCCGCTTCTTTGGCAAACCCGTGCAAGCCATAAAGGTCTGTTGTAAGGTTGCAACCGAAGCAGGAAAGCTTGCCAAGCAACTTCGAAGCTTCGAAGGAGTAAAAGATTGCCTCGAAGATGACATTCGTGCATCGATGCGGTACCTAATCGATCATAATTTGGTTCCCTGCGAATGGCATGAGGTAGAAGCAACCCAAGAAGAGAACTCTGAAGGTTTAAGAGTTGCCAAGGTCTTTGCTGCGAATTCTCCACCTGTGCAGGTCGATAATGTGGAAATTCCTTCGCTGAGGGTTCTGGGTTTTTCCATGATTTGTTATAGCCGCGAGGGTTCACCCAAACCTGATCGTAACCCAATCCTAATAATTTCGACCTCAAACAGTAACGGTGAAACAAAGCAATTCATTGCAAACGATGAGAAAAACGATAAACCTGTTATCGAAGAATTCATCGCTTACGTTTGCAAATTCGACCCCGACATAGTTGCAAGCTACGGAGCCAACGCTGTTGACTGGACATATCTTCGGAACAGAAGTCACAGGTATAAATTGAAATTGGACTTTGATAGGGCCAAACAGGAACCTCGTACAGGCGTTTATGGACATGTTTCCACAACGGGCACAGTAAACATTGACTTGGCTGATTTCATGGACGTCTTCCCAGAGGTTAAAGTTAAAACACTATGGAACCTTGCTGACCATCTTGGCATTATGAAAGAGCGGCAAGGTATCGTGGAAGATGTTGAGTTTGCGGATTACTGGGATGACGTCGCAAAAACGTGAAGAATTGAAGCGCTTTGGATTAGATAGCGCCTGTAAAGTGCAGGGCACAATGGGTGTACTTTTGGATTTTGCAATGCAGCTCGCCGTCCTAACAAGCCTCCCCTTGGACCATGTGATGACGGCTGCCGTGGGTTTCCGCGTTGAATGGTTCTTAATTAAACAGGCACAGAAAATCGGTGAACTCATCCCAAAACGCATCGAACAACCCTACCGACCCTACGTTGGCGGACTCGTACTTTCGCCAAAACCGGGGTTACACGAGAACATCGCCGTTTTAGACTTCAAGTCAATGTACCCAAACATCATGATAACATACAACCTCTCACCCGACACCTACATCGCACCAGAAAACCCTGAACCAACAAGTGGTGTCTACGTGGCTCCAGAAGTTGGGCACAAATTCCGCAAAACACCCCCAGGATTCTACAAAGAAGCCCTAACACACCTAATCAATGTACGGGGCACAATTCGCCAAAAAATGAAGACCCAAAACCCAAAAACGGTCGAGTACCGCGTTTTGGACGCACGCCAAAAAGCTGTGAAAATCATCACAAATGCTGCATATGGGTACGCAGGCTGGATTGGAGCGAAATGGTACATTAAACCCGTCGCAGAAGCAGCTTCAGCTTGGGGAAGACACATCATTTTGACGGCTTCCCAGATGGCGGAAAAAGCGGGAATCTTGGTTGTTTATGGAGACACCGACAGTTTATTCTTAAGTTATGACCAAACCAAAGTTTCAAAACTGGAAGAAGAAATTAAACGTGAACTAAAATTAGACGTGGAAGTCGGCGATGTTTACAAACGTATTTTTTTCACCGAAGCTAAAAAAAGATATGCTGGTTTGCGACAGGATGGCAGCTTAGATATTGTGGGTTTAGAAGTTATTCGTGGCGACTGGGCTGAGGTGGCTAAAAAGGTGCAGGAGCGCGTTCTTGAAATAATCCTCAAAGAACAATCTGCCAAGAAAGCGAGCGATTTCGTGCGTTCTATCATAGCTGAATTAAGGAACAGGAAAATACCTTTGCATGACTTGATAATTTGGAAAACCCTAACAAAAGCACCTGAGGAATACGCCATTAGGGCTCCACATGTGGAAGCTGCAAAGATGCTTAAAGAAAAAGGTTGGCGCTTAACGGGTGGCGACAAAGTAGGCTATGTTATCCTTGTAGGAAAAGGCCGCCTCTACAATAGAGTGAAACCCTATGTTTTCACCAAAATCGATGAAGTCGACGTTGAATATTACATAACCAATCAGGTGCTGCCGGCTGCAACGAGAATTCTCGGGTTCTTTAAAGTGACTGAAGAAGAATTGCTCAAAAAAGAGACAAAAGAAACTGAAGAAATTAGGAGCCTAATGGATTACGTTTAGGCTGGTGGGATAGCGTCGTGGAACGTTATTAGTTCGACGTTTAATGCGGGTTTAACGGCTTCGGAAACGCGTGAAGCAACTATGCGTTTAATGTTCTTGTCGGCTGCGATGTCAACGATTCTTTGTGTGATTATGCCGTCGAAAACCACTGCGTCCACGCCTGTTACTTGCGAAAGCTTTTCTGCTAGTTGACTTACGGGTAGTCGTTCGATTAATTCGAGTTTCTCGTTGAGAAGTACTGCTTCGAGCGTGCCAACCAAGGCTTTTGCCGCTTGAACGATAGTGTCTGGGACTTCAACTTTTACGCGTTCAGGCACAACAATTTTTTTAGGAACCGGAACTGGTTTGGGGACAGAAACGCCTGCAGCTTCAGCAATCGGTAATTTGTTAGCCAAGGCTTCTGCGATTTCCTTGCAGTTGCATTCTTCGATTTCTTTGCCTCTTGGAGCGCGACCGACAAACTTTACGTTTGTAACCTGCATCAGTTCTTTTAGGATTAAGTCGCCGCCTCGGTCACCATCGAGCAAGGCTGTAGCTGGTCTTTCTTTAGTTATCTTCTTTATTGAGTCAGGAACTTTTGCGCCTTCGAGTGCGACTGTGTTGAAGATTCCGCAACGCATTAGATTAATAACGTCGGCGCGACCTTCAACAACGATGATTTCTTTAGCATCTTCTAATCCTGGTCCTGCGGGTAGGTCTTCTGGACCGTACTTTTCTACTTTGCCAACTTTCATGGTGTCTGAGATTTCTTTGTAAACTTCGTCGACGCTTGGCATGGATTCGATGTTCCATCTGTGGAGGATTTCCTTGGCGCGGTCGATGATTATTTTTCGGCGTGCTTCGCGTATGTCTTCGATTTTTTCGAGAAGTACTTTAGCTGAGCAGGGTCCAACGCGGTTAATGCTTTCTACGCTTGCAGCGATGAGGGCTGTGGAAACGCGATCTAGGCTGGTTGGGATTGTTATAGAACCTGTAGTTCGGTCATTTTTTGAGTGTAAGTCGATTTCGATTCTGCCGATGCGACCAGTTTTTTGTAGTTCTCGTAAGTCAAGTTCTGGACCAAAAAGCCCTTCTGTTTGCCCGAAAACTGCTCCAATTACATCGGGTTTCTCAACTACACCTTCAATTTCAAATTTAGCGTGTACAACGTACTTTATCGTAAATGTTTGGGATGTTCCCGTAAGTGTGCAACTCCTATTGTAAATTATATTTATTTGATTATGTTAATCGCATTATGCGAGTTTTCTCGCAACTATGAGATCTTAATTTTATTACTTGTTTAGAATTTAGGTGCAAGGCGCCATATAATACTTGTGGTTTACTAATTCTGCTGTTCGATCGTTCATCAGAAACAGATAGTTGATACAAAAGAAGTAATTAACGATTAAAAGGATTATATGTTCTCCGAAAAGTAGAGTTTGACAGAGCAACTGTTTTTAACTTGATACGGAATTAAAAACTTGAAGGAGAAAGAACTGTATTTGGTTAACTGCTGCTCCGCCAAACCTTACTACGCGATGTCAAATCAATTGCTAAATCAAAGAGCGGGGAATCTTCAACCTTAAATAACAATACAAACAAAGAAGAAGGTGATCCCGATGAGCCTTCACCTAAACCCTGAATATGACAAACTTCTACCCAAAATGTCCGAAGAAGAATTCAACCAACTCAAAACCTCAATCCAAGATGAAGGACAACATTACCCCATAATCGTAAATGAAGACTTGGAAGTCTTAGATGGTCACCATCGTTTCCGAGCTTGCATAGATCTTGGCATCGAGCCAGATTTTGAAGTGCGCAAGTTTGACGATAAACTGTTGGAAAAGAAATTCGTCATTGAAGCAAACCTAAGACGTCGACACCTCAATAACTTCCAGTTGGTAGAATTGGCCGTGCCGCTGCTTGAGATAGAGAAAGCTCTCGCTAAGAAACGGCAATCGAAGGGAGGTAAGAATGGGCGTGACATGCAATTAGGGGTAGCGTCAGATGACGCAGAGCTAGAGCCCAAGGCCAAAGCAACCGAGTTAGTTGCAAAAAAAGTTGGAGTTTCCTCGCGTACCCTTGAACGCGGCAAGAAAATAATTGAAAAAGCCAGTGAAGATGAGAAGCAGAAACTACGGGATGGAAAAACCAGTATATCCAAAGTCTACCAAGAAATCGTTTCCAACGAAAATCCGCAACCAGAAATAGAAACCAGCGAGCTTGAAAATCAAGAGTCGCCTCGTGAAGTGCAGAATAAGGCGGAATTACTTGAGCTTTTGGATAAGATGATAAAACAGGAGTTGTTTTGTCCATCGTGTGGGAACTCGATGTTTGAGTGCAGCCAATGCCACAAGGATCTGCATGAATTATCGAAGCACAAAAAATCGGCTTAAACAAGTTAGGAAACGCCAAGAGCATCAAGGAAACTTTTTATAATCCAGATGATCCTCTGCTGAAAAAAAGAACAGTCTGATGTTGATTTATGGTACAGTACAAATGGGTTGCACTCTCCAACACAACCATTGGCATGCTGATGGCTTCAATCGACATGACCATCGTTTTAATTGCCATGCCCGCAATTTTTAGAGGCATAAACATTGATCCCTTCACATCTTTCCAGTATCTACTCTGGATTATGTTTGGCTACAGCATAGTAACTGCCACTTTGCTAGTAACTTTCGGCAGGTTATCAGACATGTTTGGCAGGGTAAAACTCTACAACTTAGGTTTTGCCATATTTACTGTCGGCTCAATCCTGCTGTTTCTAACCCCAAGCACAGGTGACGCAGGAGCCATAGAACTAATAGCTTTCAGAATCATTCAAGGAGTCGGCGCTGCCTTCCTCTTCTCTAACAGCGGAGCAATAATAACTGATGCCTTCCCAGCTAACGAACGAGGCAAAGCTTTGGGAATCAACCAATTAGCATTCCTTGCAGGTTCATTAATTGGCCTAGTATTAGGTGGGGTCTTAGCTGTCTTTGATTGGCGTTTGGTCTTTTTGGTTAGTGTCCCTGTCGGAATTATTGGCACAATCTGGTCCTACTGGAAACTTAAGGAACAACACATTATAAGAAAAAAGCAGAAGATGGATATTTGGGGCAACATAAGCTTCGGTGCCGGATTAACTTTAATTTTAATTGGCATAACATATGGATTGACACCTTATGGAACATCAGCTATGGGCTGGGGTAACCCTTGGGTAGTAGGTTCACTTCTTACAGGAGCAGCTTTGCTGTTGGCTTTTCCATTCATTGAAAAACGGGTAGAGCAACCATTATTTAATTTGGACCTCTTCAAAAACCGCGAGTTCGCAACCGCGAACATAGCTACTTTCCTAAGCTCCATCTCGAGAGGCGGAGTAATGGTTATGCTTGTGGTGCTTTTGCAAGGCATATGGCTTCCCCTCCACGGTTACAGCTACGATTCAACGCCTTTCTGGGCAGGCATTTTCATGCTTCCAATGTCAATAGGCATAGCACTTACGGGACCTTTGAGTGGTTGGTTATCCGACAAACATGGAGCAAGAGTACTCGCAACCACTGGCATGGTGATAACAGGGATAGCATTCCTAATCTTCACGTTGTTGCCTTCAAACTTTGAATACTTACCCTTTGCGATAATTCTCTTAGTCTTAGGCATTGGAAATGGCATCTTTATGTCACCCAACATGGCTTCAGTTATGAATTCATGTCCGCCCGAGCATCGAGGGGCAGCTTCAGGTATGCGTTCAACCTTACAGAATTGCGGACAAACCATCAGCCAAGCCATCTTCTTTGCCATAATCATCATTTCACTAAACACAACGTTACCAGCTGCATTAACAACAGCAATATCTAACACGGGAGCTTCACCTCAAATTGCTTCAGCATTCAGCCACACACCTGCAGCAGGAGCCTTATTCGGTGCATTCCTCGGCTACAATCCAATTGGAACAATGCTCAAAGGCATGGGTTCAATAGCTGCAGGGTTACCCCAAAGTACTCTAAACGTTCTGGAAGGTCAAACCTTTTTCCCAAACGCCATTGCTTCACCGTTCATGACTGCATTAACAACTGCCTTCATCTTCGCCGCGATCTTGTGTTTCTTAGCAGCCCTATTTTCAGGGCTAAGGGGCACAAAAACCGCTGTCGCGACGAATGTACAAGCAGAAACCGAATCAGCCATCGAACCTGCCACAGAAGCTTAAAGGGCAACCGCATTTCGGGATTCTTTATTTCTCTTCAATAGCTTGTCTTCTTCGCTTAGTTTTGAAGGTTGGACATGGATAAGACTCGCCATTCCATCAGGTTTAACTTAGCAAGTTAGGATTAAATCTGAAAGTTGTTGCACCCCGATTGCCGAAGGCAATTGCAACAACAACTTCTCTGGCTCTCTTGAGCTCAACAACAAAACCTTTCGCAGAACAAATTAACATAATTGGTTTAAATCTGAAAGATGCAACAGTAGAACTCTGTAGGTGTTTTTTATTAGTTCTGTGAAGTTGTTTTTGGATCTTTTTACTACTTTGTCTGCGGAGTTTTCCGGGTGGCCTTTCCACGTTTGTTGGTCGAAGTTGTAGGTGAGGCCGTTTCCAATTATTATTTCAGCGTAGTCGAATTCGAATCCTTGGAAGTATAAGCAGCATTGAAGAATAATGGTTACAAAACCGGTTAGACTTTTCTTTCAACTAAAAAAAGCCGCAAGAGAAGAAGAAGGTGCTGCAGGGGGAGCTTCTTCTTCTACCTATTAAGTAATGCCTCCAGTAAGAAATTAGTTCTAAGTTGAAAGAAGAAAAAACTGATATATTAGGGAAAAAATCGATTTTTCTTCTTTTGTCGCTGTTCAGACGATCTCTTGTAAAATTACTTAACGAAACACACGTTACAATAATCAGGATAAGGCTTGGTAGAACAACACCAGTTGGAAAAATTGGTTTGTTGTTGTTCTACTCTTTTATCATCCCTTCTCATTACAGAAACCCTGCGAGCCCAAACTTGCTTCTCCGTTTAAGCCTACATGTGGAAGGGCTTTTATGCCTAAAGATGCGCATTTTAATATCATGGCTACTAATTCTGCGCAGGATAAAAGCCAAAAAGAAAAAGATTCTTCTACAACTCAATACGAAAAATGTTACCTGACAACGGCTATGCGATCCTGGAAAATCAAATAACTTGGGAACTCGGGAACAACCTTTCCCCTAAAACTCACATGCTCCATATTACTGTTGGTTGAAAGAAGAAGAAAAAGAGATAATTTTTCAGCTTTCTTCTTCTTTCAGATAGGTTATTAATTATTTTTCTTGCATTGCATGGAAACTATTTTATCTTACTTTAAAATGGCAATATTTGGTAAGAGTAATTTGGTGCAGCAATCCGTAACCGTTTCTACAAAAATTCCCAAGCAACTTAAAGAAAAAATTCAGAAATTCAAAATCAAGCCATCCAAGATTTTGCGAAAAGCCCTTGAAGATGAAGTAAAGAAAAGAGAATTAGAAGAGCTAAAAGTAGAGATAGACAAGTTAAAGCCAATTCTTGATAAGGTAAGCGTTGAAGACATCCTGAAAAGCATAAGAGACGACCGGGACAGCGATGAAGTTTCTTTTTGATTCATCAGCTATTTTTAGAGCCGTTAAAGAAAGCAAAATCGAGTTTTTGGCTGGAAATTACAGGTTAGAGTTAGCAAGATATGAATTGGGAAACATCATTTGGAAAGACTGTACCTTACAGGTAAGGTTTCATAGCAAGAAGCAAAAATGATTGCAAAAACAATCAATCATGTCCTAAACTTGATGGACCTAATAGAAATAGCTGGGGCGAAGAAGAAATATTGGATACAGCGATAAAACTCAAGATTACTTTTTATGACGCTTCATATGTTTATTTGGTAAAGTAATAGATCTTAGATTTATGACGGAAGATTCCCGATTAGTCAAAAGGATAACATCTACAACAAACGCTTCCACGATAAGGAGCATTAAATGGCTATCCCTTACAGACTTCAGACACGTTATATATGGGTTCAACTCCCATCCCCCCAGTTCAATTATTGACATGGTTGTTCAGGGTTCGGTTCTCAAATGGACTTGAGCATTAAAAGTCTGGTTGTTAGGTTAACAAGAGCTTAGTTTTGGGTTCGAGTCCGAGCGAGTCCTTCAATTTCTTTAAAAAAGTTAGCTGATTAGTTTTCGTCAGGTCCCTACGGCAATCTTCTGTCAGATGATCAAACTGGGAAAATGTATATATTTCAGAAACAGCTATATCAAGGGAAGAGTTTTTCAAAAACATAAAAATAAAGGAAATGAAAAAATGAAAAATTTTCAAAACAAAACAATAGCTATTGCAATTGCCCTTCTTTTGACAATTTCAATGGCAGCGTCTACAATTCTTATACCACAAGTTAATGCGCATAATCCAGGATACAACATTCCAACATTTGCTTACATTTCCGCTCATCCTGACCCAATCGGTGTTGGCCAAACAGTTAACGTTTTCATGTGGGTCAACCAGATTTACGGAGTAGGTTGGGACTTTCCCGCATTACTATCCAACAACTACAGATTCCATAACTACAACTTCACCATTGTTGCACCAAACGGCGCAGTTACAACCAAAATTTTCGAAACCGTTTCAGACACTACATCAAACCAATTCACAAGCTTCACACCTGACCAAGTAGGAATCTACACACTGATCTTCAACTTCCCAGGACAAACATATACAGCAACCAACGGTAATCCAAACAGCGTAAGTGTTAACGACACATATCTACCAAGCAGCGCAACAACAACCCTTACTGTACAACAAGATCAAATACCCGGAGCAACAGGTAGCTCACCATTACCAACCGCATACTGGACACGCCCAATATACGGCGAAAACAGCGACTGGTGGACCATATCCTCAAATTGGCTAGGCGCAGGCTCAGCAGTTAACCCGGCAGTAGGCTCAGGTCCAGTCTCAGCTTTCTCCACAGGTCCTCCACAAAACTCTTGGGGAGCAATCATGAGTCGATTCCCTGGTGACTCCATAGGCTCATTGACAAGCCACGTCGTGTGGACTAAGCCAATTCAAAGCGGAGGAGTCGTCGGAGGCAACTCATTCTACGACGGCGGCGCATACCCAGGAAACGGCCAAGGTGTCGGCTACTACGAAGGAACAGCATACGAACAACGATTCGTTAACCCAATCATTATGAATGGCATACTCTACTACATGGGAGTCTTAGGATTCGATGCACCAAGCTACGGACCACTAACTGCACTTGACCTGGCAACAGGACAAGTTCTATGGACCAGCGACACATTACCAGCACCCTCATTCGGCTACATACAAAACCTCTGGACCCCTGACGAACACGGAACCTTCCCACCAATCCTAATCTGCCCAAGCGGATCACTATGGATGATGGTCGACGGAAACACAGGAACAAACCTGTTTAACGTAACCGGTGTTCCATCAGGCTACGTAGCAGCAGGCCCATCAGGCGAACAACTACGATACGTCCTGCAAAACAAAGGCACAACTGCAGCTCCAAACTGGTACTTAGCACAATGGAACTCATCAAGAATCTGGCAATACGACGTTAACCCATTCACAGGCGCAGGCAGCGTTTCACCAGCAATCATCAACGCAAGCACACCAACATCACTAGTTACAATATTCCCAGCCTCCAACCAAGCAGCCGTTAAAAACGTCCTAACTGTCCAAGCAAACATAGGATTCAACCAAACCATAATCGACCCACTTACCGGCGGTATATTAAACTCCACTCGGTACCCGGCAGAATGCACCTATGACTGGAACGTTTCAATACCCCAACTAAACAACCCAGGCGGATCATCACCCTCAGTAATTGCAGGAATGTACAACAACGTATTGATGACCCTCAACGGAACCCTTCCAGCATCGCCAAGCAGCTTTAACGGCGTAGGCAGCTTCACACCATACACATACATGGCATTCAACCTTAACCCATCAGCAGGCCAAATCGGCGCATTCAAATGGATAAACACACTTCAACCAGTCCCAGGCAACGTAACAGTCTACTATGCAGGCGTTGACCCAACAACTAACGTGTTCATAGAAGAAAACTATGAAACGCTGAATTGGGTTGGATACAGCCTAACAACAGGACAAAAGATATGGGGTCCAACACCAGCTATGGAATCACTTAACTACTACGGTCAAACAGCACCAAACGAATTTTGTGGTCAAATCGCCTTCGGCAACCTATACACCAGCGCATTCGGCGGAACAGTATATGCATACAACATGTCAACAGGACAGCTAGAATGGACATACGGTAACAGCAATGACCCATACAACCGCACTCTGGCAGGATTCGACACACCCTACGGTGACTACCCAACATTCATCCAAGCGGTCGGCGCTAACGGCGTGATATACTTAGTTACAACCGAGCACACAGTAATTGACCCAATTTACAAAGGCGCAAAAGCACGAGCCATCAACGCAACAACAGGTGCAGAAATCTGGACAATTTCAGATTACACAAGCGAATTCACAACAATGAGCTATGTCATTGCAGACGGAATGACAACATTCTTCAACGGTTACGATGGTCAAATCTACACGTTAGGTAGAGGACCAAGCCAAACAACCGTTACAGCACCCAACGCAGGCTTAGACTCTGGACGGAGCGTAGTAATACGCGGGACAGTCACAGACATTTCCGCAGGCACAAAACAGACACAGCAAGCAGCAAACTTCCCCAACGGCATCCCAGTTGCAGCAGACAAAGACATGGGAGACTTCATGGGCTACATATACCAGCAGCAGCCACTGCCAGCAAACTTCCAAGGTGTCACAGTTACTATATCAGTAACTGACCACAACGGCAACACAAGAGCCATCGGCACAGCAACAACAGATGCGACAGGCGCATACAGCCTAACATGGGTACCAGACATACCTGGCGACTTCAAAGTAACCGCAAACTTCGCAGGCTCTAACAGCTACTGGCCATCAAAAGCAACAACAAGCTTTGACGTCATGGAAGCAGCGCCAACACATCCACCAACAACCAGCACACCATCAGACCTCGCAACCACACAAACCGTGGTGTACGGAATCGCAGCAATAATAATCGTGATTGTCATAATCGGCATTGTGTTAGCAGTGCTCATGATGAGAAAGCACCCATAATAATGGGCAGCCAAAAATTATCTTCCCCTTTCTCTTTTTTTAGTTCTATAAATTAAAAGCTTTTTTGCATTTGGTCTGTTCTCCTAAAAAATTCTAGACCCCAGCAAACCGTCTACTCTTCTCCTTTAATCAAGCTTTCAAGCTCTCCATCAGAGAGTTTCTCCACAATCGATTTCACTCTCTAGCAAGCCGAGGCATGAAAGCAAAGGGTTTAAAGTTGAACACTATTTGAAATAAGTGGTGCTTAATTTTTTAAGCAAATCCCAGCGGGCCCGCTCCCTTTTGGGAGCAGAACCATAGGCAGTTTTATAAGCAAAAAGCGCTGACGGTTTCTTTTGTGGAGGAAAGTGCTTGCGCGAGAGTGAATACGCAACCCTCCTAGAAAACAAAGTCCTTAAAAGATGGTACGATAACGTCGCGCGTGGGTCAATCATAACTGCTGATGTGTACCTTCGCCGGTTAGGACATTTTTGCAAAGAACTAAACGTAGCCCCAAATAGACTGCTTGAGATGAAAGAAGAGGAGCTCTATGATTTGTTTCTGGATACAGTTTCAAGGATGGAACAGAAAGGTCATACGGGAAGCTATATTCACTCAACCATTAAGGCAATAAAATCGTGGCTTTTACATAACCGCATACAAGTTAGGGGCCGCATAAGGATAAGAGGAGCCCAAGATGCACCAACCCTCAAAGAGGAAAGGACCCCAATAAAGAGTGAGCTTCAGCGTATTCTGCTATCAGGTGATGAGAAGTCAAGAAGCATTTGCGTGCTGCTTGCGCATGGAGGTTTTCGTCCTGAAACTATTGGCGACTATAAAGGAACTGATGGACTAACAATACGGGACTTTCCCGAGATATCCATTACCGATAAAGCCGTAACCTTTCTTAAAATTCCCACAATAGTTGTCGTACGTAAAGAACTCAGCAAGGCAAGACATCAATATTTCACCTTTATCGGTCAAGAGGCATGCAACTACATAAAAGACTATCTAGAAGCTAGAATTAGGGATGGCGAAAACATCAATAGCAAATCAGCGATTATAACACCTAAAGGAAAAATGAAACCTTTTATCAGAACAGCAAACATAGGCGATGCAGCAAGAGATTGCATAAGAAAAGCAGGTTTTCCATGGCGCCCCTATGTTTTAAGGTGTTACTTTGATACTCAGTTAATGTTAGCTGAATCCAAAGGCTGGGTCTTGCGGGATTATCGTCAGTTTTGGATGGGTCATAAGGGCGATATTGAAAACAGGTATACAACTAACAAACAAAAGTTACCTGAAACGGTTATTGAGGACATGCGAACTGCTTATGAAAGGGGTGAGGAGCTTTTGAGAACAATCGATGAACCTTCGACGAGTGAGGAGAAGCTACGGCAGAGCATCCAAAAGCAGCTTTTAATGGTGGCTGGTCTAAGCGAAGAAGACGTTAACAAGCTAGAGTTGTCCAAGTTTAGTGACGAAGAAATTCAGGCTATTCTTAAACAAAAACTACTTGCTGGCATCGTAGGAGAAAAGGAGCACAATCCAGTAATAGACTCTCATAGACAAAAGGTCGTCAGTGTTCAGGAGACTAATGCGTACTTGGAGAGAGGCTGGGAATATGTTGCTAAGCTCTCTGAAAGCATGGTTGTAATAAGAAATAACTTTGATAACAACTAATGCCAACCGACTATGGATGCTCCGAGCAAGAGTTATGACTATAGAAATCGTGAGCTAAACGATCGCTGCAGATATTAGCCTCGATCGGGGCCTTATAGCAACAGCCCTTTTTACACAGTTAAAAGCGCTTATGAAAAGCAATTATTGAAATTCAACGAATTGAGGAACTTTACTGAATGTCAAAAAGATAATCGTCAATGAATTCAGAAACATTTTCATTATCAAGCCAAAATGAAGCTGACTCGCAGACAAACTTGCCTAAAACCCAATGGAGACTTTCGTGCAATAACACATATTCAGTTTCCTTATCAATAATCTCAAGATCTTTTGACTCATACATTCCGCCCAAACTGATAACATTGTGTTCACGGCAATACTTAGGTCCATAATTGTATACCATAGTTTTCAAATATTCTTTAAGTTCGCAATCACAATATGGAGGTTCAGCAAGGAAAGTAATTTCCGGATAGGAAGAAACATCACTTACAGGATCAACATTTATCCTTTTCAATCCCTTGGAGGGTGAATCGCGGTAAATGCTGTCACATTTTGAACACGAAAAAAATACTTTCGTCTCTCTTATTAGCGACCCTGATTTGCAGTCAGGACATATTCTATGTTTTTCTTCTTTTTGTTCGATTCTGATTGATTGCATTTTAACTAACTTCCTTCAAAGTTTCTCTTACAAAGGTTAAAGCCGCTTTTTGGAGATTGTCGATTTATAGCTATGGATAAAGCCATTTCACTATTTAAAGAACATCAAAATTTCTTTTATACATGATTTCAATGATTGCCCAAATAATAGAAAAGATTTGTGGATTCAAACCTCAACCCCTGCACCATATCCAAATCATTTGTTTAGCCTGTTTTAAACTCTTTTAGCGCGAAGAACGGCTGAGACTATTTAACAAAAGGTAATTCGGTAAAATAGCCTGCGGCTACTTGAATGAAGACATTCAGGTCTGTCTTGCTCAGCGTTAAGGCGGCTTATGCTCGATGCTTAATGCGTATAAAGGTGAAAGAAAATGGGCTTTTGCAGGTCTCACTCCATACTTAACTGTCCAGCCCTGTTCACATAATGCCTTCATTCGCCTGTCAACGCTTTGCCTTTTGACATGTCTAAAACTCTTAATTCGCCTGATTTCTAGGTACATATCATAGCTTGTCAAGAGGTTCTTAGAATCAAGAATCATGAATATAACACGGTTTAGTTTGGCTTGTCGACCACTGAACACTTCCAATTCCGCACCCTTGCCCATCTTCCGCGCCACCTATGTCTACCCCCCAGATGGGAGTTATAAGTAAAAAGACTCTGAGAAGTCATGGAGGAGGGGGCAGCTTTTGACTATTGCACGTATATCGAGTTTTAAGTGTGCTATTGAGCAGTGTTAGTGTTAACAACCAAGTCTTACTGTGCAATAATACTTAATTCTATATTTTAGAACACGCAATACTTCACCTTAATTGCAACTTAAGTTAAATAAACCCAAACTAAATCAATTCAGGATATTGATTGACGAACCATGCGTTTTATGGCTAGCACAATGCAAGTAGCCCCACCAACAAAAACAACGGTTAAGCCTAGCGCTAGATATTGCCAAGGGATTTGTTCCTGCGGTTCAGAAATTTGTAGTATTGGAGCATTGCCTTGTGGTAAAAGATAGATTGTAACTAGAGTCAGCGAAATAGCTAACGTCAGTGCTACTATGATTGCAGTGGTCATTTTTACTTCTTGCATATCTTTGAACTGCAAAGGCGTCCTTATAATTCTATTTCTTTAATAAAGTGTTCTAAATTTTAGAATAGGAATAAATAACAAATAATATTAACGATTATTTTATTCTACCATTTGTGCCCTAGAGGGAGATTAACTGTTACTAAAGAAGAATTGTCAATACTAAAAGGAACTACTTATGTAGTTTATCGCTACATGGTGAAAGCAAGCAAGCCTTTAAGTGTGAGAGAGATTCAGCACGCACTAAAGCTTAGCAGTCCATCAGTAGCATTATATCACCTTTGTAAACTAGAAGAGTCTGGCTTTGTTAGACGTGAAAATGGTAACTTTGTAATTGCAAAAGTTGTTTTAGATAATTCAATAAAAATCAATCGCTTTTTGGTTCCAAGACACTTCATTTATGCCCTATTCTCCATTTTAGTCCTAATAATAGCGCTTGTCTTTTTTAGACCTGCTTTCCTTGATAGAAGCTATTTTTTTGAGACTGTTGCGATCGCGCTCATAGTAGTAATATTATGTTATGAGACGCTTAGAGACTGGATAAAATCAAAATAATAGATCAAAAATTAAAGAGGCAGGTATTTGGAAGCGACTTTTAACTAAAGTTAACGAAACCATGCGCATCTTTTTTAGATAGCTAGACGGCTATTTAGACTCATTTATAATTGACCTCTAAAGGATAGAGATATGAACCGCATTGTGCCGAGCTTGTGGTGATTCAGTAACTGCTTTATCAATTAAAGGATTTTCAGGCTGTTCCGTTCCAATAAATGACATGTTGGTATCTCCCTGCAATTGAGAAGGACGGATCTGTATACACAATGTCAAGTTTTGAACCATAGGTGGCTAGGGACTGTTGTACTGAGTCCCAGACCTGCTGTGAATTAGCATCCGGTTGCCAGATACCCCATATCTTATCATTTTGGCTCCTCATGCCCCATCCATAATCTGCGGGCAATACTAACACATCTTGAGCGGTAAAGGCGCCGGTGTCTCTCGCACTATTCATATTGTTATTCCAAAACTTTTGAATTGCAGCGAACTGTTCGTCCTGCAAAACTCCATCTGTGTTGTTTAGTGCATAGTTAAAGACTACACCATATGTCGCACCGCATTCGTAAGCTTGCTGCAACTCACCGTATATTTGGTTGCCAGTTTGGAGAGTAATCGGTGATTGGCTTGCAGGCTCAATCATTACACCCCAACTTTTGTTCTGCATATCAGCAGCGCCTCTAACTAGTGCTAAAGTCTCTGAGTCAGTTTGCGTTCCGAATAACTCTGCAAATACAGTATTGTAGCCGCTCAGGTAGTCGAACCAGTAGAGGCCATAGTCTGAAGTGAAAAGCCTGACATTTGATTCATTGCCAATCGAAGTCAATGTCATCTTCTCAGTATTCACAAAGTCGTTTGCTGCTTCAGCATAAGTTTGAATTGGATTAGAATCCCATAATTGCTGGTAAGGTTCAAACTGAGAAATGTCGCCTTCATCAGTCGCGTATGTGCCATTTTCATACTGCACAGTGCCATCTGGATAGTAGTTTAGCGGCTCAATTGTTGAGGTGTCGTTGTTGAAAGTACAGTTAATTGTCCCGTTCGTGTAATAAGTCAAAAATGTTGAAGTATATACGTAGCTATCAAGGCTCGCGGGGAGGTGTGTGGTATTCACCGAGGGAACGGCGGTAGAAAATGGGAATGAAAGCGGCGTACTCCTATTTGTTTCTATGGTGGTTTGCAAATTGATTACTCCTGAAGGTTCAAATGAAATAGTGACCCAAGTGGTGTTTGATCCTTCATAGAAAATTTTTGACGTCGAAATCGTTCCGTTTGCGCCTTTTGAGATTGCGTTGTTTGCCGTGACATTGCCATCCGCATAAAGCGGTACTTGGGAATCAAGCATGTTGCCTCCTGGTTCATCTTGGTAGTATAGCCCAAGGAAATGGCTGCCCCAACGGGCTTTAGCAAGGTTGAGCAGAGACACGCAAGTACTAGGGTCGCCGCTTCTGCCGTAATACAAGATTATATTTAATCCTGCGTTAGTGGCATAATCGCCGATCTGCTGTGTAGCGGCTACGTTTTGCATCAATGTACCCGACGCCAAAACAAACAGGTTAGTATAACTCTTGACTCTATCAATCAGTTGCTTCGCCTCTTTTACTGAATCTCCACCGAATGTAACTCCCACATAAAATGATTTATTGGCTGCAACATGAGTGGAAAAAGACCGATAAACTTCTACAGCGGTAAACGATGACAATACAACGACCACTATTACCACAAGTGATAAAGCGATTATTAGGTTTTTTTTCATCTTAGATTCACACTTGCAAAGCCAAGTTAAGTGGCTATCTTCCATGAACTAGGCTGATTTAGTACTTGCTAAAGATTTACTCGTAGTATTTTAGAGTGCTCTTGTTCTAAAATTTAGAAAAACAGGCTAATGTGTAGAATTATAGCAGTGCTCAGCAAACCATAGGGCTATAGAAGGAATGACTAAAATGGTTAAAATTAAACCTAGCAAACAAATGATTGGAGCAATCGCCGTCTTACTATTTAGTTTGATGGCAGCAAACTTGCTCATGCAGCCTGCACAGGCAGCCACGGCAGGTAATAGCGCAGGACCGAGAACGTTTCCTCAGCCATTACCGCCATCAGGAATGAACACGACACAATCTGGCGCATCGCCCCAAGCCTCTACTTCGTATGGTTGCGAACCTGACCAGTCCGAAACCCTCGTGACCCAGGTGAACGCTCAAGTGGCACTCGACGCAATAGGAATGGGTTCGAATTCTTTTACGAACTGGATGGGTTTGGCAGCTGTCTCTAACCTAAATCTGGATGCCGCGGCTGAAGTTGGCATTGCAGTTGATTACAACAACGGCTGGGGAACACCTTACGTGTACTTAACAACTTGGTGGGGTGGTCATGATAGCAACGTCCTTGAAACAACGGCAACACCATCAGGGCTCGCACTTGGTCAAACCATTGGACTTGCTGTTGGACAATACCAAGGAACTTGGCATGGATATTACAACCTCAACAAGGGTGCAGGGTGGCAAGAAATAGGCAATCGCTATACCGGCTTCACTTCGACGTCATATGTCTTCTCATCATGTGAGTCAACGATCGGATCAGGGATTCAGGGAAATATCTTTGGACAATGGAGCGGCGTTAATTACCAACAGAATAATGGAGCTAATTACAATGTCAATTTCCAAAATTTATACCTGAACGACTTCAACCACTTCTCTCCTGTGAACTACTACAACAACAATGCTTGGTACGGTCAATATACTCAAACAGGATAATTGTCGTAAGTTATCCAAATCTTTTCCTTTTTTTTAATTTCTAGTATTTACAAATTTAGCATTATTTCCCGACCGGAACCGTTCGAGTCGTTTATGGCTTGACAGGAGCAGAAATTGTTGTTGCCTCACCGCTTTTTCAAAGTTTGAGAATTTTGACAACCAAGCCGTTCTACTATTTAGCATAAGCATTAAAGTATAGAATTAAACGGTTTGTATCCCATTAACCTACTTGCTGAACGGAGACTTTCAATATGAAGTCTTTAACTAAAACAAATACCAGTCTATTGCTTCTCAGCCAACTGCTTGTTTCTACACCGCTACTGCTTGCACTAACACCGACCGTGAAAGGTGCAATTATTGTATAAGAGGGTATTGCCCTAAAAACTGAAAAAGGTTAAGCGCAGTTGGTACTTTCTAACTTCCAAGTTTTAATTGGTTAACAAGAACAAGTCGTTCCAAAAGGTGGACACCTCGAAAGTGATATGACCTAAAGTATAGTATTAATAATAACGGTTCATCCATCATTTGGTTGGTGACTTTCAGATGCAAAAAGGGATTAGAAAACACGTATGGATTTACGTGATAGTGTCAGTTTTAGTTGCTATTATGTTGGTTCCGCTTTACTATCAATTTGGCTACCTACCTCAGAAGCAAAGTGGAACCTCTCCCCAGCAAAAAGTTGGTTTAGTTGGGGGTCAAAGTGTAAATTCTCCTCAGCCGACCGGTAGTTCAACTGTAGTTCCTAATGTCACTGAAGGGGGTCCTGCCATCTTCGCGACTTTGGCCTTTTCGAACGAGACTGGTTTTGTGACGACTACTTATCCAACTTCGGGAACAACTGAATTTGTTCTGTTACCAAATAGTGTAGGTAAATTTACAGTCACATATACAGGATTCGACTACAACAATTTATCGATATCCGCCTTTTCAGTCACGAATCCAGTTCCTGTATTAAATGTGTTATCGAATGGCACGCTTGTAACTAGCTCAGGATTGAGTGTCACTGAATCAAGTGTGACACAGGTAAGTTACTATCAAGTGATTGTTAACTACATTGTCACTTCGGGAGGGTCAGATGGGCTATACGTCCTTGGACTGCCTTCAACGAGTCTTAGCACTCCCATTGTTAATGTTGGAACTCAACCCTACACGGGGACTCTACCATGCCTTAATCTAGGTTAACGGAATTTTTAATTAGCGCACGCCGAGCGTTACTCAGGCCCTGTTTTCCCTATTTTAGCTGTTGCTGTTTGCCATTATACTTGATTTCGCACTAGCGTAACTGATTAGAAAATTTGATTCCTTAGTTCTGTCTGTCAATCGTGTGGAGCCCTTTTGTTCGCGAATATTTCAAAAGGCAAACTGTTGGCAATCAGCAGGGCGATCACGTTAAGAGCAATAAAAAAATTCGTAATTCGATAAAGCACACGACTACTCTATAGGCTTTTTAAATTATTCACTAATATGCTGCCTTTCCGACAAACACCAACGATATTCTGGCTGGTCGACATTAAGAACAAGTTATTGAAGTTGTGGCAACAGTTTCCGTTATAACAGTAACAAAAAAGAAAAAAAGGGTTTATTTATTTCTTATGGTCCAGCGTTTTCCCAAGTGACCGTAAAGCTCGAGCCATCACTGCTTAAGGCTGACGTGGCAGCTTTGACATACTGATTATTTTCTGACATCATCGTTATCTGCACCCAGTTGTTTACGCCAAACGAGCTAATATAACCGCTCTGGCCATTGATGGTTGCTTCGCATGATGGAATACAGCTAGTGTAGTCTTGACCAAAGTATGCTGTGCCAAAGTTTGCTAAGGGTTGAAGGGTACCTACAATGGGTGCTTCCGCTATCCATTCAGCAGAGTTACCATGCCAATTGGCTATCCATTGAGTTGTGTGGAACTGTGTGTCGCCTTGTGTTACATCGTAGATATTCACTTGAATATTGTAGGACGTTCCACTCTGGCCTATTTCATAAACGGTTCCAATTATGGTGTCACCTGGATGTATAGTCATACTAGTTATGGTTACCCAATTGCTAGGAAGGTACTCATACCATGCAAAATAAGTCGCTACGCCATTTACCATCTGAGACATGGTGCCGATTTGTTCCAAGTCGTTTCCATAATCATCGATGCCAACCCAAAAACTAGAGTAACCGTTTCCACTTACCGCTGGTACTTTCCATGATGCTATAGCAGCTGTGACTTGTTGCGCTCCTCCCATTACTAAATATCCTGCCCAGTTATCAGTGCTTCCTGTGTCTTGGGATAGCTTGACGAAATTTTGCATAATTCCATTTTTTGTAGTCGTTGACATAGCCTGCGCTGTTATAACTTGACCAAATACCGCTAAAAGCATCAATGAACCAACCAAGAGTACAGACAGCTTAAGCATTTGATGTTTTTTAGTCATTTTTTTAACCTCAGAGTCATTTTATTGTTGTTCTCTTTCTGCCCTTCGCTTAGGACTAGGCGGTGACACGCCCCTAAGACAATAAGTCTTGGTGGAGTTTGCTTTGTTAGAGCAAACTACATAATCTCTTAATTAGCAAGAGTTACTTAATTCTACACTTTAGAAAGAATGTGCTAAACCATAGAATAGTTTGCTTGTTATAATTTACAATTTTTGAAAAGATGACTTGCTAAAAACAAAAAAGGTTTATGCAGTTCCTGAGTTATGGGCAGTCTGTTAATTCGAAGGTTAATGCGCCTACCCCGTTCCCTTCCAGTTGCCACCAAAAAATGAAATAGTGCGTGGCTACAGAGTAAGTGGCTATGGAAATCTTTTTCTTGCCGAAAGAGGAGTTGCTCTTAACCTTCAAGCTTGTAAAAGGTTCTGGATGGTTAACTGTGCCTTGTTCAGATAACGCGCGAACCACAGTTGTAGCGGTCGCTACTTAGAAGTACAAAAATTTTAATAATTTCGGCAAGAGAAGCACATAATGCAAGTTTTTCCTATTTGAGGTGCAAATAATGGAAAACGAATTAATTAGAATACTTTCGGACCTTACTAACCACTACTTTGAAAATGAACAATTAAGCAATCAGGTTTGGGAAAAAACCAAAGAAATAGATAAAGTTGCCCATTCTTTAAGGGAGATTGCTGTCAATTGGGCGTCAATAGAAAAAAGTGTCTCAAAAGAACGAGGTAATCCGGAGTCAAACGACTTGAACTCTGAAAGCATCGTTTTGAAAGAGGATGAACTCCTCAAGATGGCTCAAATTAAGCGAAGTCTCAAAGAAATCAGAGAAGGTTTGGAGGAAATAGCACAGAGAATTAATTGCCAAATTTCAGAGTTTACTTCATCTAATTATTTTATTTGTCATGACGAAGGATTGATTATCTTATCACTAGATGAATTTGGCTACAAAAGAATCTTTGAAGCAAACGAACTTTTGTGCAAAACATCAGAGTTCTTGGCGGACATCAATTTTTCTCCACCAAAGGTTCAACGGGACCTCTTAAGTTCCAAGTATCTTCCCAAACTTTTGCTTGTTGCCTCTGAAAAAATTGAGGATACAGCACAAGAGACAAGGCAAGCAGCACAAGTATTTCAAGTGACCAGCCGAGATGTCCAAAAATTAAAAGAAAAGCTTACACGTAACGCAACCAGAAACGGAACTCACTCCAAAGCCTTGAAGTCTTAGAACTTGATTTCGCCTTTGTTGATTAGTTCTTTTACTTTTAGTAGTGAAAACTGGACTGCGTGACTTCTGTCTGCGAAGTGTCCTAGTTTGACTTGCTCATCTATCCAGTGTATTTGTTCGGGGTTAAGACTGACGGTTAGTTTTAGTTTAGTCATCCTGTATCCTGAGGGTCTTATGTTTGCAGTGCTGTTTAGGGGTTATCTGTAATTGTATGTAAACGTAAGTAAATGTTATATATGCCCTTCGACACTATGTATTACGATTTAATACTATGACCTTTGGATGGAGAACAATTGGTCAACTTAACAATCAACCAGAAAAGCAAAACAACAATTGTTATCTCAACAGCATTATTTATGCTCCTGTGCTTAACGTCAACCAGTTTTGTCCTCGCACAAGATTTTCAGCCGCCGCAAATCCCTAACTACAATCTGCCACCAGATGAACAAAACAACCTAGACATAAACATTCCCAGCGAACCCTCCAATCCCGGTGTACCTAAAACCGAGCCAACCATAGCTCCAACACCAACTCCAGAATCCCAACCTGACTATGGATTGATATTCTTCGCAATCACCATAGCCGCCGCCATTGCAGGCATAATAGTCATCTGGACGGCATGGGCAAGAAGCAAAAAAAGAAAAACTCTCTCGCCGCAACCAACCTAAACCACCACCTTTTCTTTTTGTCTCTTCGCAAATCAACCGAAAGTTTACACGACCCCTTCTCAACCGACAACTTGACAGAACCCTGAAAAGGAAATGCTGTAGCGGTCGCTACTTTACTGGCAAAAAAGCTTAAAGGTAAAAATGAGGATAGCTGCAATTACAAAATATCAGAAATGAGGTGTTGTCCATGGGTAATCGATTAGTCAATGATGACGACTTGCTTTTAGCAGTTGCGGGCGAGTTGAATGGTTGTTGTCTCAGCGACTTTGAGAGGCTAAGGGGCAGAGTAGCTTCGCAGTCTGGAAAATCCGCTCGTGAAATATCAGTTCAGGGAGTCAAACGTTCTTTGGAGAGGCTTTTAAAGGATGGCTTCATAAAAGTTGAGGCGTCTCAAGTTGGTCAGGAAGGGCAGTTCATAGAGTTGACTTTGTGGGGATTGCTTCGTGTTTTAGATGGCGTTTTTTTGGAAGAATTGGCTGACTATGCTTTAAAAGATAGAATTGACAAAATAGTATCCAACCAAGGTAAAAAGCTGCTTCCCATCATATTCTCGCCCTATTTCGCCAACAGGGAAATAGCGGTAAAAACAATCCGAATGTTCCTCAACTTTAACACTGGACAATATCAAAGATCAGAGCAAGACCTAATCGATAAGCTTGCTGGTTTTGGTTTCAAAAAAATGACAAAGCAGGAGATGGAAAAGATGACGCTGGAAAGCTTCGCTGATTTTTTCTTTCTTATTTCGCCCGAAAATCTCGCAAAGCCAGAGGAGGAAATGAGCCTATGGGATCGAGCATTAGCTAAAGATGAAGATACCAAACGATATGCGGTTGAAAGAATTTGCCGCTATAGAGATAGATATGCGCCAAAAGTGGAAAAGGCTAACCAACGGATAGGATTTTTGAAGACTGCAAGCCTTGTTAAGAGCGACTCTTTGGCAGTTGCCTTTGCGAGGAAATAGGCATTTTTTGTGCTTCATTTTCGTCACCCAATGTTTAATGACCCCAAAAGAATCTTTTAAGCTGTATTCAACGCCAATTGTGTAAAAAATCCCTGAATAGCATTTATCTGCAAAACATACACACAATTAACAATTGATAAATAGGATGGAAATTTTTGCGTCTCATTTAAGGCACGAATTTTCTATGTTAATGCTTTTGACATAGATCACATTTGCCTTTGATTAATTCACCGTTCCTAACATTCCGCATTAAATTTTTTAGTTGATTTTCAAGTTCGAATCTAGTATTTGATGTCTCTTCTTCTAGCTCGAACCTTTCCACTTCAGTCAAAGATAGAGTCGCTTCAGCTTCTTCAGTACTATTTGTCTCTTTTACTTCTGGAACGCTATTAAGACGCTCTGACTTGTCTTCAAGAGCCTCCTTCGTTATCCTTTCCCATTCTATTCGTTCATCCTGGGTTTCAAGATATTGGATTTTGTCTAAAAGGCATTTGCATCTTTTGAAAAGCTCAATAATATGGGGATAATCGACGCCGAGATGTTGCAAAACGAATGGCCACATCTCAGGATCGGCTTGTAATTTTTGTCTCTTTCCTATTCCTCTAAGCAAATTACCTTTGTAGAAGTCATTTTGAGGTGTAAATTGTGGAAGAAATTCATTGATTGCAAGAATTCCTTTTACAAGGTCTTGGCTATGCTTAAGTTGAATGTTATAGTCCAACGTGTTATTGTAAATTTTTTGGTCATCATTTGACCAAGCGGCTTTCTTTAACAGTCTATCTTTGATTAAAAAATAATAGAAAATCTGAGCGGTAAACTTGAGGTTCGTGTCTTTTTCAGTTAACCAGTCTTCCAGCAAGTCCCGGATAGATACACTTTCTAAGTTTTCAAGTATTCGATAAATTACCTTAAATAAATCGCTGTAGGCTCCTTGTGTGTGCCAGATATCTGGAATCCCGTGCTGCTCTGGAGCTCGGTCGAATTCAGCAGCAGACAGGTCCAATCTTGAAAAGTTAGTGCTTTTCTGAGGCAAACTAAAGAGCCCTTTGATGGTACTGACAAGAGCGGCATTTTGCATATCTACTTCTCTGATTGTTAGCACAAGTTTTATGACAATTTTTTCATATATCGAATGCGTTTTAGAATATGTTTCGGCGTATATTTCAGAACAGATAATGTCAAAAATGGCTTTTTTAACATTAAGAATAAGTCCCTCACCCAATGTTCTGTCATCGAACCGCTTGTTCCAAAAATCTTTGTTCTCATTCTTGTTGACGAGTCTTACAGCTTTTAATATAACATCTATCAAACAAAGTAGTTGCCAATCGAACTTCTTATAGTCATTCAAGACCTCATTAAATAGCTTCCAAACTTCATCCGAGCGTGTTATCTCAACAACATCATGCCCTTGAATTAACTCCTTCAAATTAGAATTTCCAAGAAAATCTTCAAATTTCCCCGGTTCAGGATAAATGGCAGCGCTAAAGATTCTGCGCAAGTTATAGGTTCCGATTTGAATACGAATTGGATCCCCACTTCTGACAAAATCAAGGTATTCGAGTATCTTGTCTCGTCGCTCAAAGCTCCCTCCACCCAAAACATACGCGTGCTTTTGCCTTACTATTATTCCAGCCTTTAGCAAATCATTCTTTACATAGTGTACTTCATTGCGGTTGTGCTTTAAAGTTCTAAAAGCACGGTCGGTAACAAACGGTTGTCTTTTCATATCTGCAGTAAAAAAGGTTCGCAGTATGTCATGTGCAATCCTGCTTTTAGTCAGCGTCTTCATTTTGGGGTCATTGCATCCTAATATTGCCACGATTAATAAAATGTCTCCAATATTCAGACTTAGCTTTCAGTACAAACTCTTTTTGCACTACGAAAAAATACCAATGGGCAATTCTCGGATACCAAACGTCCTCAAAAGCCTTACAACCATGATACCGCCTCGTTTGATTAGCGGTGCAACAATTGCAAAGCAGCAAGTACGTTAACATTAGAAGGTTAAAGACTTTCGTCTCCGAGTCTTTGCCGCCTGGAAATGCCTTAAGGGAAACGATTCTGTCCTTGGATGATTCACTTGACAAGGCTACATTTCTTCTTTGGGTTCCGATTTGGCTTAGGTTGTGTAGAGGTCAAAGTTACAAATGAAAAATTGTAAAATCGTTTATGGGTGGTAAAACAATGGGTAGTTGTGATAATTGGCTGTTTGGTAAAGAATCTGACATTGACAAGTTTGCAGACATATGTGTGGAAGTTAGAAAACTGTTGGCTACTAAGTGTGGTTCTAAAGAAACTGGTGCCTTCAGAGACTGGACGGGCATAAGTGAGTTTATCATTTGTTATGATAATCTAAAACGTACTCTTCATGGGCAAAAAACCGCTTTTTTCTCTGCTGAAGAAATCGAAGAGGAATGGACCAACTGCCAGCCGGATAAAGGTGAGGCCGCTATTTTCTGGATGGAAATCGAGTGGTCTCACAAAGTACCTTCGGAAGTCTGGGCGTTCATGCTGCAAGAGAGTAAAAAATTGAAAATACAGCAACTAGTCGAAAGTACCATCCGTGAATGGGGTCTGGAAGACGACAAAATTTTTGACTATCTAGAACCGAAACTTGGAGCGAGCGAAAAACTTTGAAAAAAAAGAAATGCTCAATTTATCCGACTGAGCACATTGAAACAGTCCATTGTAAGTCCACATTTGAAACAGTAGTGAGTCAAGCGGCAAAAGCTGGTGATTTGAAACAGAACCCT
>CAWIFU010000005.1:0-166751 GCA_963835475.1 Candidatus Bathyarchaeota archaeon | reverse complement strand
ACTGTGGCTTTTTTTCCTCCATGGGTACTAAGCCACCACACAAAAAGCGCCTCAACAACCAAAACCACAACTGAAGCGATTGCAAAAGTGGGATTTAACGGAAACACATACCCTAAAACTCCATTTATTGATAGCGCAGCCGATAAAACAATGAAAAAGCTGCCAACCACGAAAAATGCCAAGTAAACTTTTCCCAAACTCTTTCTCTTTTTAAGCCAACCGCCCAAGAAAAACAGGACTATGCCAGTGAGAAGGCTCATGGGGGGGATGATTTGGGTTGAGAGAAGGAGGTTTTTGGCAGCTAAGGCAAAATCAGGATTCACCAAAGCGTAAAGGACAAACAAGGAAAGAGAAGCTAAGGCTAACCATTTGTCGAGAAGCCCACCATTTGCTGCTGGACCGTAGGTTTTCCGCCAAGGAACTGCTCTGTACTCTTTCAAATCTGGATCGGAGAGCTTTGTGGCTTCGGGAGAATCTTCATTTATGAAACAAACGCGGTCTGGTGGCTTTGTATCGACTAACTCCAGGTTGCAGTTGCCATCTTTCGACTTTGCAATCAAGGCAAAACGCCCACGCTTCACAAGCCTTGAAAATGGAAAAAGCCATTCTACGCCTCTGTCTTTTTCGGTGGTGAAGGAGTCTAGGAAGCTGTGCAGGAATGCGCCCAGTGCGAGCCATACGTTGACGAAGAATAGGGCTGAGAAGAAGAGGAGGTTGTGGAAGAGGGCGCGGTGGAATTGTTCTTCGCGGAAGGTTTTTGAGCTTATGAATATGTATTCGCGGTCGAGGTCGGGGATGAAGCTGCCTATGCCGGCTAAGAGCGCGTAGTATGGGTTGCCGGTGAAGACGGCGGTTACGACTCCTGCGAAAAATATGTGGCTTCCAAGGTTCAAAAGCAGACCTACTAAGAAATTGTTGCATCTAAAATAAAAGCATTGGCAAAGTTCAGGAGAAAATTTTTCTGCTTGGGATATCTTTGGTTTGCTCTTCTTGCTTTCTTTAGCTTGTTAGGAAGTTTTGAAGGAATCTTGAAGGTTTTCGGGTAGCTGCCGAGCTGGTTTTTGCATTTCTCTGGTTGTGGTTGTCTTGGTACAGTCGCAAATTCATTTAAGCCATATATGCAATTGGGGTTGTACAGGATGTTTTGGTTAATTGGTTAAAGCTCTCTATTTGATTGCAGCTGCAGTTGTTATTGTGGTGTTGGTTGCCTCATCATGGTACGGACTAACCCAACTCCCCCAAACAACCAACCCCTCCCCAAGCCCGACGCCAACTCCATCTAATTCTCCAGGTGTCCCCACAGCAACACCACCCACATCTACCGCGACGCCAACGTCCAAACCATCAACCACCCCAACATCGCAACCCTACAGCTCCCCAACACCCACCCAAACCCCCCAAACAACCCCAACATCAACCCCTACTCCAACCCCACCCCCCACACCAACTCCTACACCCACCCCAACTCCCACGCCAACCCCAACAACCGCAACCTTCAATTTCGACACCGCAACCCCAACCCTCACAGCCTACCAACCCACCCCCTTCGACCAAACAAACAACGCCCTAACCGCCCACTTCAGCTCAACCGCCGATACCCCCACCCACCCAGCATTCTCCATACAAACAACCACCAGCCTATCCTCCATCGCAGGAGTCATTAACTCGCAGAACTTTTCAGGCAACTTCCTCTGGCCAAGCACCATCAACCACGACTCCCTAACCATCACTTTCAGCGGCAACATCACCAAAATCTCGATGAACTTTAAGACCGCCGAACTCAACGACCCCGGACCCGGCGGAACAGGCAGCCCCATCAGAATAACGGCATACACAAATTCCGTCGCAAACCCCATTGGATCTCCTGTAACTACGCGAGGTGTAGAATCAAACGACGTCTACCCCGAAGGCACCCTGACACTGAACCTGGCGGGACAACCCTTCAACCTAATCGTCATCGACCTACCCCTCCCCACCGGCGCCTCAGGCTTCATTATCGACAACATAACAGTCCAAACAGGATAACTACAACTCAAGAGAAGTGAAACAACCCAAAAACTTCAACATACCCCACACCCACAACCACCAAAAACCAACATACACCCATGCACAGAAGTGCAAAACAACCCAACACCCACAACCCAACAAACCCCAAAAACCAACCCAAACACCAAACAAAACCCATAAAACAACCCAAAAGAAGTGCACCCAAAACAGCCCACACCCACACAAAACAAACAATTAACTCTTCAATAATTGCAAAATAACATAAAACAAAAATGATTTAAGCCAAAAACTCAAACTACAGATTTCAAATTCATAGACTATATATAAAAAACATCGCAATCTATACACGTGAATCTTTCGTGACAAGAAAGCATCAAAAACCAATCTGGCTCCTACCAATTATCTCCTTCATCGGAGTCATGGGTTATCTAACAGACCAAAACAAAGAACCCGCCAGAAGCAAACCCAGAAAACAAAACAATAAAGAAATTAACAAAAGAAACTAAAAACATTTCTTACAAACAACAACCAGCAACTGGCAAAAACCGCTACCTCTAAACCATCGGATCTTATCGTAGTAAGGGTTGCAATTCTTAACGTGTTGCTCCAGCTATGGAAAATCACACTAAGCGGATTGCAGCTACAAAACCCAAGTCCCGCCCAAAAATGTCCATTATTCTCCAAGATCGCCCAAACTTGCTAAATCTATTTACACGAGTTCCTTGTTCTTGTTTACCTCAAGTTCCGTTCCGCAGACAGGACATTGAATCGTTTCCCCAACGGCATAATACTTTAAGAAATCTTCTTTATCTGAGAAATTGTAATCACACTTAGGACATAGCACCGGCAAAGGTTTCACGCTCCAACCAAGTTAAATGATTTCTTTATTACACAAAAAGTTTTCCTAAAACGATAATATTGTATGATTGATTTTTTCAGACTTAGTCTTCAATTTGAAGCATGACATATTTCGAGTATCGAAACACTGCTTAAAAACCAACGGGAGGCTAAATGCTTGGAATTGAAAGATATGTCAGATGATCTTGGGTCGAAAGACAAATCATTCGAGGCTTTAGACTTCATAATTAACGTTTTAAAAGATCACGAGAAAGTTTTGGACAAGTCTATTCATGAATTGGCAACAGTCACTGAACAGATGGGAGACACAGATGCGCTGAACGGCGAGGTGGAAAAACTCGAAGAAAAAATGAACAACCTCCAAAAAGACGTAAAAAGCCTGATTGCGTACCTTTCAAACTCACCCAAAGAAGCAGCATTGGATATACCCATAAAACCCCTGTCTCAAACTCAAATAACTCCTACCACAATTCAAGCACCTGCTCAGATGGGACAGTATGTGACTTTGCATTGTAAACAATGGATGGATTTTGAAAACGTTGCAAACAAAGCGCAAACAGTTTCCTTTAGCTACCAAGACTTGAAAAAAACCTTGCAAGTCGAAGCGATTAAGGGAAACGTTATAATTAGGTACAGTGGAGTTGTTCCAAGTTTTTCATTAATTATTAAAAAATGGCTATCTCGCCAATTACGCACGACAGAAGAGAATATTTCAGAAGGTTATTTAGAGAAGTCACGCTAAATAGCTTTTTTCGATAGACATGATTGCCTTGACCATTTCACCATGTTATAAATTCTTATAAACTCTAATCTGAGTTGGTCTAACATATCAGGGTTAAGAAACCAGATTAAGGATAGGTACAATAATGGAGGAGGCAATCACCGCAAAAGGCGTCAAAGAAGACGAAAAACTCAAACAGATGTACGCCAGAGTGGTTGGCTCAAACCAAATCTACGTTAAAAAAGGCTTCATTAAATGTCCCGACTGTGGCGAACAAATTCTCATAACACCTACCCTAAGAAAGATGAATGAAGCAATCGAAAATCACATCCAACTCCACAAGAAAAAAATAGAATCAAAACATCTTTTAAACTACACCAAACCAATCGCCATTCGACTTGCATTAGCCAGACAAATTCTGGAAACTCACTTCAACACCGCAAGAACTTAACCCAAAAGATATCATCAAAAAATAATCAAGATCAATAACCCGAAAGTAAATACCGAATAAGTTTAATGTCTTCAAGTCAACCGACGAAAAATGGGACTCAAGAACTGAAAGCACCTTTGAAAAACCCAAACCATTAACATTGAAAACATCGCAAATCGGTAAGTCGGAATATTATCTTATTCGTCATAAAAGATATAATCATGTAAGACATTGAATTCTTCAGAGATAGGGAAGGCGGTTATGAGTAATTTCAGAAAGCCAGTCTTGGGGCTATTCATTTTAGGTATTTTATGTTCAATGTTAGTTTCTATAAATTTAATTATGCCTGGAAAAACTGAAGTTGTACCCTTGGCTGATTCCTATTCAATTTCTGTTTCCGTTCTTCCTTCAGGAGGCGCTGGAACAGTAACTTTTAGTTCTAATGGCGTTTATCATTTGGGTGATGTTGTAGTTTTGACTGAGACTCCTTCGTCTGGTTGGAGTTTTAGTGGTTGGAGTGGTGACGGAACAGGTACTGGAACTACCCGCTCAGTCACTGTTACGGGTAACATGAGTGTTACTGCGACGTTTGTTCAAAATTCGTATTCTATCGCTGTTGCCGTGCTTCCTTCTAGTGGTGCAGGCTCCGTATCTTTTAGTTCTAATGGACCGTATCATTTAGGTGATTCTGTTATATTGACTGAGAGTCCTGCGTCTGGTTGGGGTTTTAGTGGTTGGAGTGGTGATGGAACGGGTTCGGGGGCTTCTCGATCTGTTACTGTTACTGGTAACATGAGTGTTACTGCGACGTTTGTTCAGAATTCCTATTCTATCACTGTTTCAGTGATCCCAAATGCGGGAGCTGGAACCGTGACTTTTAGTTCAAATGGGCCGTATCATTTGGGTGATGTTGTTATTTTGACGGAGACTCCTTCTTCTGGTTACAGTTTTAGCGCTTGGACTGATGATGGATCTGGTTCCGGTGCGACGCGGTCTGTTACTGTTACGGGTAATATGGCTGTCACCGCCATTTTTGCTCAGAACTTTTACTCTGTTTCTTCGTTAGTTTATCCTTCTGCAAGTGCAGGGACTGTTAGCGCTAGTGTTGCGGGTCCTTATCATTATGGTGATGTTGTGGTTTTTACTGAAACTCCTTCTTCTGGTTGGAGTTTTAATGGTTGGAGTGGCGATGGAACAGGTACTGGCGCTACGCGTTCGGTCACTGTTACGGGCAGCATGGCTGTCACTGCTAACTTTGTTCAGAATCCTTACACCTTAACAGCAAACATTGTAGGGAGCGGTTCAGTTAGTAAGAGTCCTGATCAGACATCTTATCATTTGAATGACAACGTTATTTTAACAGCTACGCCTATCGCTGGCTGGAGTTTTAGTGGTTGGAGTGGTAATTTAACTGGTACTGGTAACCCTGCCGCAGTGAGCATTACTGGTAACATCGTGGTTACCGCTACTTTTGTAAGAAGTGCCTATTCTGTTTCTCTGTTAGTTTTTCCTTCTTCTAGTGCCGGGTCAGTGACGGCTAACGTTACCGGTCCTTATCATTATGGTGATGTTGTGGTTTTGACTGAGAATCCTGCGACGGGTTGGAGTTTTAGTGGCTGGAGTGGCGATGGATCTGGTTCCGGTGCGACGCGGTCTGTTACTGTTACGGGTAATATGGCTGTCACCGCTAACTTTGCTCAAAACCCGTATGGTTTGTCAATAAACATCGTCGGCAGCGGCTCCGTTGCAAAGAACCCTAATCAGACAACTTACCACTTTGGTGACCTTATTAATTTAACTGCGACTCCTGCGTCTGGTTGGGGTTTTAGTGGTTGGAGTAGTGGTTTAACTGGTTTAGTTAACCCTGTAACAGTCAACATTACAAAAGATACGTCTATAACTGCCACTTTTACCCAAATCACCTACCAAGTCACCTTCGGTACCACTGGCAGCGGAACTACTAATCCTTCTGGAGCTCAAACGTATATTGCTGGTCAAGTGGTTTCGATAACCGCAAATGCTGGTAACGGCTATGTTTTCGCTTCTTGGAGTGCAAATCCACCGGAATTAGCAACCTTCGCTAATGTAAACTCCCCCTCCACATCAGTTACGATCAATGGTAACTGCACGGTAAGCGCAAGCTTTACCTTAATACCTCCATCAACACCAAGTCCAACACCAATTCCTACTGATAATGCACTTCCAACAATTGCCCCCATCCCAAGTCCGACTCCAATTCAATCACCTTCTCCAAGTTCGCAACCCTCCGCTACTCCAATTCCTAATTCTATAACTATAGAAGTAACTGCACAGAACGGCTCAAAAGTTAACCTCACCGCCAAAGGAGACATAACCAGTTCAAATGTTAACAGCGCTACCCTCACAACAGACGGATCAAGCACAACAACTGTATCCTTAATGGTTGTAGGTCAAAGCATTACAAACGGTGTTGGAAATGTAACTGTTCCCAAGTCTATAATACCTAACGACGGCACTCCGAGCATCTACATCAATAGCCTGCTTGCATCAAATCAAGGATACTCGCAAGACGCTAAAAATTATTACGTGTGGTACGCTACCAACTCTAAAACATACGAATTGTCAATAGCTTTCAAAGCAGCATCTTCAAGTAACGGTTTTCCGATATGGATATTTCTAGTATTAATTCCTGTTATAGTCGTTGTGGCTGTATTTGTTTTTGCTCGTAAAAGAGTTTTCAGCGTTTTCAAACCTCGAACTGAGAAAGGAGACGATTATTCCGATTATGTTTGAATTATTTTATCCGAGATCCTCTCGTAATGTATGCGAAAGGTTTAAATGAATTTCTCACGGAAAAGGTTCTCTAATTGGTGATATAACAAGCCCATATACTATTTAGTAGCCTTTTTGTGCGTATCCTCTTCTTTCATGAAGGGATTTTTTACGTTTAAGAATGGCTAGGCATAATTGTTATGTTTATTGGTAACCTATCTATTTGGGTTAACGTGATTTGCAATAAAGTCGTACTAGTTGACAGCTGGCGATAATTTTGAAATCAAATTCTTTTAAAGTATGTATCGTTCTTTTTGCAGCTGTTTTAATTGCCTCCCAGGCACTGACAGTGAAAGCGATAAACGAAACCGATAATATTGCAATTGCAAATTTATCGATAAATCAGGCTTTTACAAAAGTTATAGCTGCTGAAGCTGCTGGAGGCAATGTTACAGGCTTATTAGCTAAGCTCAACGGTGCTGGAGAACTTTTAGCCGAAGCAGAAAGGGATTATCAAAGCGGAAATTTGGCAGATGTTAACACCAAAGCCGACAATGCGTTCCTTATTGCAAATCAAGTAAAAAGTGACGCCGTAACACTCACGATTAACAGCAGCAATAATTCTGAGAATATATTTCTTTTGACAATCACTTTTTCAATAGTCGCTATCGCTTTTCTTGTTTTTGGACTAGCGTTAATTTGGCGGATAATCAAGCGTGGATATTACAAGAAGCTGCTGGGCTCAAAGCCTGAGGTGGTTAACGGTCAAGCTTAAAGAAACGAAGCTTATTCTTGTGGCAGTTGGCCTGATTAGTGTGTTACTTTTTGCTTCCCCCACACTATCCCTTTTAATAAAAGCCCCCACCGGCCAGCAATTCACAGAGATTTATGTGCTTGGCAATAATCACACGTTTGAAAATATTCCGTTTAATATTAAGGCAGGTGTTCAATACTCAATTTATTTGGGTATAGTTAACAATATGGGTGCTTCATCTTACTATACGTGTTTTGTGAAGTTGGCAAACGAAACTCAACTTCCCAGCACTACCTCGGGACAGCCCAGTTCGTTATCACCGGTTTTTGAATCCAAAATTTTCTTGTTATCAGGGCAAGGATTTGAAACGCCGTTAACCTTTCAGGTGAATGGTGCAACAATTACCAATGGCGTTTGCACGCTTACTGATATAAGTATCAACGGGATTGATAGTCAAATCAACAAATCAACATCGTGGAACGCAGATAAGACAGGATTCTACTACAATCTGTTCATCGAACTATGGATTTTCAATGCCAGCAGAGGTATTATAGAATACAATGACAGATTTGTCTCGTTGAACCTTAACATGACAACCTAAAACACATCTCCAAAATAGTGTTTTAAATTTCTTATTTACCGATTAGATTTGACATATTGTTGCGTACAACTTCGGTTAAAAAGCTTCACTTCTTAGTCGCAAGAACAATGAACTGAGAACCAGTCGAACGAAGAATCGGATAGTTTTTGTCAGCATACTCTTGTAGTTTGTGATTTAATTTTATTCCAATTGATTCAGGGAACATAATATGACTGAAAAAAGTAAAAGGTCCAAATCCGACGCTTGAGTTTTTAATTATAGTTAGGTCCACCTTATTGAGACTACTAATAAATTGGCGCTGACTATGTCGTCGATAAGTTGGAGCATTGATCCAAAGGTTAACTGACGAAAGCAATCCCGCCTTCTGAAGTTTACGCCTTATAATGCCCACAACAGTGGCAATTGCTGGAAAAGTTGAAGGATCAAGTAATGTTGTCGCACGATTTGCATTATCCATTGAAACTATAAGATATCCACCTCCTCGTGTTACTCTTTGCATTTCCTGCAATGCTTTTTCAAAATCACACAGCCAAGGAATTACGCCCAAAGCAATGATAAGGTCAAATGATTCTTTTTCATAAAGAAGGTTGTGGGCGTCTCCGGTGTGCGCGTTAATGTTACTCCTTAACCCAGTTTGCGTCGCCAATTGTAGAGTTAAATTTATCATTGATTGAGCTGAATCAATAGCTTCTACTGAAAAGCCGCGTTTTGCAAGTTCCATTGTCATGAGACCCGCTCCGCATCCAATTTCCAAAACCCGAGCTGTTTTCGGAAGACGCAAGCTATCGACATAACTTAGAGCTACTGCTTGTCGGCGCTGGTAAATAACCCCTAAGATATCTTTTTGTTCATAAGTGTCTCTCCAATATGTTGCATTACTATCAAAAAAATGATCTACAACTATTTGTTGACGGTTCTCTTTTGTGTTGGGGGTCATTTTCCGGAGTGTCCTCAGTTAAGATTCTTAGGTATTGATAAACATCCAAATATGTTTTTGTTATTGGGTGGAATTGGTGCAATCATCGTTCAATTAGTTTCTTTAATATTTATCACTATAGTTAAAATTGAATAATCGGTGAATGTATATGGTTAGTTTTTCAGATTCCATTCCCTTCCAAAAAGGAAAACTCCATACTAAAGATTACCTTAAATCTATCGGGGTTCCCGAGATTCCTGCATCCACAAGTCCATTCGACCCAGGATATGACCTTGCTACCTTAGCTAGTCACATTGAACAAAGCAACCATTTAATTTCCATACTAAAAGTATCAATGGCTTGCTGGATGATTGCTAATGAAGATATCACTAGACAAAAAATCGCAGTAGCAAAGAAGTATAATGTTCCAACGACAACCGGTGGGGGCCCTTTTGAAGTCGCTTATGTGCAAGGAAAATTGGTTGAATATCTTGACCTTGTGTCTGATTTTGGATTTAATCGGATTGAATGCGGAGAAGGATTTACTGATATTTCATTAAATGCAAAAGAAATTGTAAAGATGGCAAACGATCGAGGTTTGGAGGTTCAGTTTGAATTAGGCAAAAAGCATGAAGGCGCTTTTACTGAGGACGTGGTTGATGCATTGATTGATCAAGGAAAAAGATGGCTTGATGCTGGCGCACTTCAATTAGTAGTGGAGGCTCGGGAAAGTGCCAAAGGCGTTGGTTTATTTAATGATGAAGGCAAACTTAATTTGAATTTTGCCGATCGCTTTGCTGATGCCTTTGGTCACAGTGTTGTGATGTTTGAGGCTCCAAACAAACCAAGTCAATTCGCTTTGCTAGACCACTTCGGTCGTGAAGTTCATTTATGCAATGTCCGAATTGAAGAATTATTAAGGGTTGAAATTTATCGGCGAGGACTACACTCAGACGCTTTCAACAAAGAGAATCTGCGTCCCCATCTCCCGATTGAATGAAGCAGGATAAAGAGGCAAGAGTTTGGGTAAAAAATCAGTTGCTATTGATTGCTTGGCTGAGAGCCTGCATGATTATGGTGAATCATGTGCGGTTGTTGTAATTGATGTGATCCGATCTATTACGGTGGCAGCCACGATAGTTGAGTCTGGAAGAAGATGTTTTTTTGCCCCATCTGTTGAGTCCGCGTTTCTTCTATCAAAACATCTTGATAGTCCGTTGCTAATTGGTGAAATGGGGGGAAGCATGCCTTATGGTTTTGATGTCACCAATAGTCCAGTTGAAATTGAAAGTCGCAAAGATATTTCTCGACCCGCAATTCTGGTATCTTCATCGGGGATTCCACTGCTTTATTCGTTGAGAGGTAGCAATTCAGTCTATGTGGCCTGTCTTCGGAATTATGGTTCAACCGTTAAGCATATTGCTAGACATTACAATCGAGTAATAGTCCTTGGTGCCCCCACCCGTGGGGAATTCCGTGAAGAGGATCAATTATGCTGTGCTTGGATTGCGGCTGGTCTTATAAAAGCTGGATATATTTCTGAAGATGAGAAAACGATCGATATTGTAAATCGTTGGAGGGAAAAGCCCGTTACAGTTTGCGGTGAAGGGAAAAGTGCCGAGTATCTTCGTAGATCTGGTCAAATAAAGGATCTTGATTTTATTCTAAGACATGTAGACGATTTGGACTTGCCCCTTAAGATAGTGAACGATGAAATTGTTAAAGTATCGACTCCTCTGTGACCAAAAATGACACTTAAATTCGAAAAAGTTACTGTAGAAGATACTAGCGTTCCAGTTTTGGTATTGTACGCTTATCATTATGGTCAATTAGGCGTCTTGCGGAGTTTAGGGCGACTTGGTGTTGCGGTTCACGGTGTTGATCCAAATCCGAGGTCTGCTGGCTTATTCTCTCGATATTGCCAGAAAAAATTCTTGTATGATGTGGACGCCTCCAAACCCCAAGATTCTGTTCAATTTTTGTTGGATGTTGCCAAGAAAATTGGAAAGCGATCTCTTCTAATTCATACAACTGATAGCGGCGCAGGTTGGCTTGCAGACAACGCCGATGCGTTGAGTGAAGGATATATTTTTCCAAGGCTTTCAAAACAACTTGTTTTAACTTTAGCCAACAAGAAAGAGATGTATTTTCTCGCCAAAAAGTATGGGGTTCCTACACCCGAAGCGTGTTTTCCTATTTCTATAGGAGAGGTTGAAGAATATGTTAAGGATGCAGTTTTTCCGGTTGTTTTAAAGGAGCTTTATCGGGGAGGGTCGCCACGAGTTGGAAAAAGAATGTTCGTTGCAAAAACCAAAGACGAGTTACTCAAACTTTATGCTGAATGTGAAGATTCTTCTAACCCAAATTTTATGCTACAAGAGTACATTCCGGGCGGCGACGATTCGATATGGATGTTTAACGGTTATTTTGACGAAAAATCAGATTGCCTTTTTGGAATGACAGGAAGAAAAATTCGTCAATCTCCAATTCATACAGGAGTAACTTCGCTTGGTGTTTGCCTGCAAAATCCGGTGGTTGATGAATTGACGAGGCGCTTTATGAAAAGAATTGGATATAAAGGGATTCTTGACATCGGATACAGATACGACGAGCGCGATGGAAAGTATAAGGTGCTCGATATTAATCCACGTATTGGTTCGACTTTTCGTCTTTTTGTTGGGGACAACGGGTTAGATGTTGCTCGTGCTCAATATTTAGATCTCACTGGTCAGTTAGTTCCTTCAAGTAGGCTTGTTGAGGGGCGAAAATGGTTTGTTGAAGACAGGGATTTTGTTTCCAGTTTTCGGTATCATTACGAAAAAAGCCTAACATTTAAGCAGTGGTTAGCGTCATATCGTGGCGTTCAAGAAAGTGCTTGGTTTGCTTGGGATGACCTTTCTCCATTTTTCATGATGTGTGCGAGGTCATCACGAAAAGTGTTGTCCAAAACAGACAATAATGCATTAAACCCGTACAAGCTAATCGCTTGAAGCTCTGAAAGAAACTCGTAAATCTTCTAAAGTGTAAAATTTGAGCTTTTTTGCTTCTAATATTACTCTGCCCAAGTGCAACATCGGAATAAAAGTTATATCTTCAATGATTTAATAATCTTTAACTTTAGTTTGGATTGTAGCTAATATGGTATTTGCAAAAAAAGTTGTATTGGCAGTGGGAGCGCATCCTGACGATATAGAATTGGGATCAGGGGGAACAATATACAAGGCCGTGCAAGCTGGGGCGCGGGTAATCGCTTTGTATATGACAAGAGGCGGAAGAATCACTGACACCAATGTGAGAATGCAAGAAAGCATAGAAGCGATGAATGTTTTGGGTGTTAGCGAAATCTTTTTTGAGAATTTTCCTGACACCGAGATCCCAGAGTCATTCGAAGCCATAAATTGCTTAGAACAATACGCTCTCAAATACCAACCTGATATCGTGTTAACTCATTCAATTAACGACACCCACCAAGATCACCGGCGTGTAGCATGGCTAGCAATGTCGTCATTTAGGAACATACCAAAGGTTCTAGCTTTTGAAGCCCCACGAGTAAGACCGGCCGCTTTTTTGCCAACTTACTTTGTGAATATAACGGGTTGTGTTGATAAGAAATGGGAAGCACTGAAATGTCATGTTTCTCAAAACGAGAAACGATATCTAGCTTACGAATCAACAGTTAATCTTGCCTCTTTTAGAGGCAGCCAAGTTGGCGTCGCAGCGGCGGAAGCCTTTGAAATCGTAAAATATGTTGAAGGCTGATATGGCTGTCATTAGCCCTAAGTTAATGCGTGATTTATAGATTCTTAATACAGAAAGTATTTCTTTCTTCTAATTAATTTTCTATACTATCGAATTAACCTCTTGAAAAAACCTTCATGTTAAATAGATAATGGTTGAAAAACGTAAGCCTATTCGCGTCTGCTCCTGTCAGGGAGGGATTTCTGAGAGATAAGGTTGGCTTAAAGAGTCTTGCTTAGCGACCAGGGATTATTATTTTTTTGGTCTAAATATAGTTCGTTCGTGTTTAGGCGATAGTCGTCATTTTTTATCGATTTTTTTTCATAAAATTATTGAGGTATCAGAGCTTGAGAATGAAAAAGTTGAGCGTTGCAGTAGTTGGCGTAGGCAAAATGGGTTTAGTGCACGCAAGTATTTTTAACACTCTACCCAATGTTGAACTCGTCGCTTTATGTGACAAAAGTACTTTGATTCGTAAATTCTGTAGTAAACTACTCCCCGCGGTCAGCATAATCGATGATATTTCAGAAATGCGTGACTTAGACATTGACATAGTTTGTGTAACTACTCCTATTCCTTCACATTATTCAATCATAAATAGCCTATATTCTTCCAAAAATTTGCCAAATATATTTGTTGAGAAAACACTTTCGTCTTCGTTTCAGGATTCCGAAAAACTTTGTGAACTGGATAGAAATTCAGGAAAAATTAACATGGTTGGTTATATGAAGAGATTCGCCGTCACATTCAACAAAGCTAAAGAATTGTTAGAACAAGGTGTTATCGGATCCACAAATTCTTTCGAAGCTCATGCTTACTCCTCAGATTTTTTTGGCTTAGAAAATCCCTCAAAAAAATCATCAAGCCGGGGAGGCGTTCTAAACGATTTGGGTTCTCATGTTATCGATCTTAGTTTATGGTTTTTTGGAGATTTACAAGTTCAACCTAATCAGATTGCTTCACGGGATATTCAAAACACGGTACAGTTTAATGTCAACAACGGAGACTCAGTTAAAGGAAGTTTTGATATATCCTGGGTTAAAGAAGGTTATCACGTGCCAGAATTTGGGCTACTGATCAAAGGTTCTAAAGGAAAAATAATAGTTGACGATGATGTAGTAGAGATGGAACCTGATTCTGGGCAACCAATCCAATGGCACAGACACGATCTTAATGATAACGTGGGTTTCTTGCTAGGTGCACCAGAGTATTTCCGGGAAGATAAATATTTTATTGATTCAATTTCGAAGGGAGTTAATGCTGAACCCAATTTTGCCACTGCTTCAAAAGTTGATTATATAATTGAAAAAGTCTTTGATGGAGTTGAAAAAAATGAGTAGTGACCGACCGATTGTGCTAGTCGGAGATAATCCATTTCATGGTATCAGCCATCTTTCTCAACAAAGTGTACGAAAAAGAGGAAGTAATATAATTAATGCAAAATACGCTTCAGACATAGTTAAAATCTCCATTGAAAATGGGGCAAACGGTTTTATGTTTTCAGTGAGCGAAACCACACTTTCAATACTACGTATGCTTCCTGAAAAGGAGATGGGAGAACGTCTTAATCTTTACGCACTTGTGCCTTATGCTTACGAATACGTTAGACTTGCTACTCACGAGGGAGGGCTTCCAGGTTTGGCTAAGCGTTTTGCAAAGGAGGTTCTGCAATCCGGAAATTTGAAAACTGTGGGGATTGGATTAAAAGGTGTTTTAACATCTGATCCAATGGATATAATGAAAGCCTATCTCTCATATGAGATTATTCGAGTTAAGGCTTCTGCAAAGAATCGAGGTGTTTTGCGTTCCGTTTTGCTCCACGAAGTAATTACGGATATGGCTTTGGCTCTCAATCTTGAAAGTTTAGTGAAATCATACATTGAGTTCATGTATGATCATGGAGTAGAGCCAGGATTTGAGACACGTAATTTTTCCTACCTTGTAGAGAAGTTTATAGAGTGGGGTATAGACTTTAAAGGGTTAGTACTTGCAGCTCCTTTTAACAAAATTGGATTCTACATGAACCCTGGTAAAGCTGAATGCGAAAAGGCTCTATCCGAGGTTTCTGGGAGCACTGTGATTATGATGAGTATTCTTGCAGCAGGTTACTTAAAACCCCGGGAAGCAGTAGATTATATTCGTGGGCTTCCGAACGCAAATGCTATTGTTGTAGGAGTATCTAACGAAAAGCAGGCGCGTGAAACTTTCAAACTTCTAGGATTAGCGCAAGAATAGTTTCAAAGCTCTGATTTGATTTTAAGCGGTTAAGTTTAAGGATAATTCGTCGTGATCTTTTAAATGAATCCTACAACTCTTTGTATGCTTGCTCCAGAATTTATTCCTGTTTGGGGTGGAACAGGATCATATACTGTTGAATTAGTTAAGTCCCTGCCTCACAAAATGGATATTCATGTAGTTACATTGAAACGTGACGTTGGTGCATCTGTTAGCAGTCCTTCATCTATAGATAATAATGTAGATGCAATAGTTAAAAGACCGCTTAAAGTTCACTATTTAACTAAGTCTAGTGAGACCTTCTTCTATAATCTTCCTTTCCAATTAGCTTGCACTGCAAAAATACCTTTGCTCCATAAGAAGTACCACTTTGACATAATGCATTCACATATGTGTCAGATGCCCGATGTTTACCTAAAATTGTTGAATCAACTAAGAATTCCCACAGTAGTTACTATCCATGGAACAATTCAAATGCTACGAGATCATGCGATAATAGCACGCGATTTGTTTCACGATTTGGAATCTGGTGAAAAATCTATTCTGCGTTTCTATCCAGTAATTAGTCAACTTCAGCAATTGTACGTAAAAAGAGTCTCTCGTTTTATTGCGGTATCAAAAATAACTAAAGAATTAGCCGTTGAGCATTTTGGTGTTGACCCAAATAAAATTAGTTTGGTATACAATGGAGTTGATGTTAACCTATTTCGTATGCCTGATGAATCTGAACTGCTTATTCGCTATTCTAGCCCTAAAATTGTATATGTTGGACGAATCATTTCCAAAAAGGGAATAGATGTTTTAATAAAAGCAATGCCCGGGACTTTGAAATCTTTTCCCAATGCATGCTTTGTTTTTGTTGGTGGTGGCAACATTTCCTATTATAAAGATATGATAAGAAATATGGGCATACCTGAGAAAAATTATTTGTTTACTGGTCATATGGGATATCTCGAACGCGCAAAAATATTCCGGGAAGCAACCGTCTTTGTGAATCCATCTTTTTTTGAGAACTGCTCAATAAGCATTCTTGAAGCTATGAGCAGTGGTTGTGCTGTAGTAGCAAGTAATGTGGGTGGGAATCCCGAGCTTATCCAGTCTGGAAAGAATGGTTTATTGGTACGCGCATTTGATGATAAAGAGTTTGCGCAAGCCATTATTTCACTTTTGAAAAATGAGGGATTTAATGGCATGATTGGAAAAGAAGCCAGACGGACCGTTGAAAGATCTTTCTCATCATCCAAATGCGCTGAGAATACATATGAGGTCTATAGACAAACGTTTGATTCATAATAATTCTATGAAATTGTTTTTTGAAAACTACTTGCTTAAATGAACTGAAGATAGTTTGATTTTTTATCCATGATCAAAACGTTAGAATTGATATTTTTTTAATTTTAAGTGTTTTGTCTGAAATAGCTTCTAAATAGAACTAATCAAGCGACGGTAATCGCTTTAATTCGAAAAATTTACCCCCGTAGGCAATAAGTTATGACCGAAACCTCTTTGAATACAGCTGAATCACCCACAATAAGCGTCATTGTGGCAACAAGAGGCGACAAGATAGAGTTTTTGAAAAATTGTATTGGGTCGCTCAAAAATCAAAAGTATAGTAACTTTGAAATTATTGTTGTTGCGAAGAAGCTCCCTAAAGATCTTCAAGTTTTTTTTGAAAAGGATCACATTAGATTTATCGAGGAAAAAGGTTCGACGCTTGGCGCTGCAAGAAACTTGGGTGTTATTAACGCCAAGGGAAAATTGGTTTCTTTTATAGATGATGATGCTGAAGCATCGATAGATTGGATTGGTAAAATATCTGAGACTTTTTCCCGTTTCCCATCCTTGGTTTGTTTAGGTGGGCCTCACTTCACTCTCCAAGACAAATCCGAAAAAAACCCCTTGAACTACTTCCAAGGGTTATTCTTTGAAGGCAATTCACCAAAAACATATTTTGATAAATCAGCAATTGGAAAGATTGCAGGTTGTAACGTTACATACAAAAGATCTGTCTTTCAGGAAATCGGTTACTTGAACGAGCAATTAAGGACGTGCGAAGATTGGGAATTCAATCGAAGATTAGTTGAAAAGGGTTTTAGTTTACGTTTTGATCCAGATATATGGGTTTTGCATCATAGACAAGGAGTAAAGCATGCCTTTCAAGGTTATGCAAGAAGTGCACCTTTTTTCTTGTCTTGGAAAACTCTTAAACTCTCAAGATACGACTCTATGATTGCTTACTTTTATGCTACAAATTTTGCCTTTATTTTGCTCTTAATTGCTCTATTAGTTTCCCCTTTGTTTTTTGTTTTATTGTTTTTTTCATTTTTAGCAGGATACGTAGTGTTTACTGCGGTTAGGACACATACTTATAATCGTAAGATTTTCTATTTTCCATTAGTAGTTATTTTCACTGCGGCTAGGATAACGGGTTTTTATTTTGGCTTATTCAAGTATGCGATCTCGAAGTTGCATGGATTATTTGATCGATCAACTTCATAAGAACAATTTTTTCTTAGGACATACTTTTATTTCAAATTACAAGTTTTCTAAAAAATTTTTGGAAAACAGAACAATATCTTAAACAACCTCTATTGAATTTGGGTAGATGACTGTCATGCACATTTGTATGATTTCACGAGAATTTCCTCCAGTGTCAGGTGGAATAGGCTATTATGTTTATAATCTCTCAAGGGAATTAATCAAAAAAGGCCACAAAGTAACAATTATTACTCATGGAACTACTAGCAAAACCGAGAAAGAGATCTTTGATGGAATCGATGTATTTAAGGTCACTTTCTTTCCGCTATATCCATTTCATATGATATTGCATGGGATCTTTGTTAATTCGCTGCTCAATTCATTAAGTCCAGAGTTAAGTTTAATCCATCTACACTCACCTTTAACTCCAACAATTAAAACTTCTTTACCGATAGTCACCACCGTTCACACGGCCATGAAAATTGACTCTAGGTATCATGAAGTAGTTGATCCCTATTCTTTAGCAGAAAAAGTGCAGTCAATGTATTTCTCACCATTCACAGAATCGCGGTTGTTAAGACTTTCAAACGTAGTGACTGCTGTTTCTCCTTCGGTTGCTAATGAGTTGACCGAGTATGGATTTGATTCTCGTAAAGTTACAATAATGTGGAATGGTGTTGATGAAAAAGTTTTTTGCCCGCTCGGCAACAACGAAAAATTGGAAAAATACATCTTGTACACAGGTGTGTTGCGTGCCCGAAAAGGCTTATTTGATTTGATGAAATGTGCAATTCTAGTTAATAAAATAATTCCAAACGTAAAATTTGTTATTTGTGGCACTGGTCCTCTTCTTCAAAAGTTGAAAGAACAAGTTCGAAGCGTTGGACTGAAAAAAAGTTTTGGTCTTAGTTGGTGTAGAAAAAAAAAACTAATCTAATATTTATCAAAATGCCACAATATATGTTGTGTCTTCTATTTATGAAGGTCTTCCCACGGTTCTTCTAGAAGCGATGGCATGCGGTTTGCCTGTTGTAGCTACCAATATCGGAGGTAATCGCGACCTAACTTCTTCTAATGTAAATGGTTTATTAGTTCCTCCTAGATCTCCTGAGAAAATGGCTCAAATGATTGCCTTGTTATGGAATGATGAGCATTTAAGGAAGAGACTTGGAAATAACGCTAGGGAAACCAGTAGTTAAAAAATACACTTGGGAATTAATAACTAACAATTTCATAAATGTCTATGAGGCTCTCGTTCAAAATAAGCCTATTTAGTGCCTAACTCGTAATTCACAAAAAAAAGAAAAAACAAGTGTTCAAAAATTTTACTTCAGTAATCTTCTCTAAAATTATGTACTTTTATCTCAGCCAGGTCAGAGGGCGGTTTATTGAACAACTGTGGATCATGAGTATTCAGTATTCGACATGTTCAGGATTCAAATTAGCTTTTTAAATATTGTAGTATATTTGAGATTTTTTTGATGGTCCAAGCTGTGTGTAAATAAAGTACTGCGCTATAATTCTATTAACCTCTGAGAGAATGAACAATTAGCTGATCTACCGAATCAGTTGTGAAAGTTAATGATTGAATCCAAGGAAGATTATCAATTCTATTTGGTCGCTGATCGATTGTCGCTTGCGATTAAACATAACCGCCCGCGGATATTTCAAGATGAGACTTGGAAATTTGAACGCTTGCTACGTAAGGTTGAATACCTGGAGAATTGTGGAAACAATAGTTTAGATAAAATTATTTGTTTGCAAGCAAAGTTTCGACTTAAAAGGTTAAGTTTAAAATTAGGATTTGCAATACCCCGTAACGTTTTTGGGCCAGGTTTATCAATTGCTCATGGGGTCCTATAATAGTGCACTCTAAAGCATCCGTTGGAGAGAATTGCAGGATAGATCGGTGTGTTTCAATCGGTAGTATACATTACCCTGCTTCTGCTCCCCAAATAGGCAATAATGACTTCATTGGACCCGGTGCCGTTATTGACGGCGATATTAAAATTGCAGACGGGATAGCGATCGGCGCAAATTCGTATGTTAACAAATCTTTCACAGACCCTGAAATTACAATTGCAGGTTGTCCCGCAAGGAAGATATCTGAAAAAGGTTCGCGCGATTGTTGGTTTCGAGCGACTGAGATTTTGCGAAAAGAAAGCTTGAGTGATTCTGTTGACAAATTTAAATAGAATTTTTACTTTTTTTAGAAAGAGTTAAACTTGTAAACAGAATAAGAGATAAAGATTATTCACAAATTGTTAACTCATTTTATTAAATGTTATAAATCAAACTTATTTTATTGTTTCGTAATTAAACGAGATTGTTTTATTTTTGTTGATTATCATCTTCAAATAAATTGTTGAGATTTCTGAATATTCACTTTTATTTTACAGCTGAATTTGTTTTGACTCTTAAGGAAATTTTAAAATGAATTTTTCTTGTTCATGAAAAAAAAGCTAACTCGTAACAAAATTTAATTCTATTGTAATAATTTGCGTCTTGGTTTTTTGAATTTCTGTTGAACAGATGAATACATGTATTTCGAGAATATATCGTTTATATTGAGGCTTACGATGAACGATTTACTGTGTATAGGAAACCAAAAAAGCTATTGTTTGCATTATGCCTTTGCTTAATAGTATGTTCTCCATTTATTACGTATAACGCTAAAGCATCGAATTCAATTCAAGCGTCTATATCCTCTTATGGAAATATCTTGCCTAAAGCGATGTCAACTTCGGCTAGTTTAGGAATACGGCGATTGGCACTTACATAGACCAAAACGACGCTAATGTGCAATCTATATCATATTTTACATCTATAACTACTGGGTCAATAACTGACATCATGGCGTACATAAGTGGCGTATCGTCAGGAAAAGCCACAGCAGCTCTATATGCAGTCAATGCCGGCTCAGCCACAACTTTACTAGCACAATCGATCTCCGTAAACATTGGTACAACATTCTTGTGGATAGACTTTCAGCTTTCAACACCGGTTAATGTAACTTCTGGCGTAGGATCAGGACTTGCAATCATGGGTAATGTTCCAGTAAATCTTGCTGTAGTTACTGGAACAGGTCAACGTTCTGGGGGTCCAGGTTCTGGATCTTATGTAAATGGCTTTACTAATCCATTTGGAGCCGTATGGTTTAATGATTTTGTAGGTTCTATGTCTATCTATGCAACAGGACCAGTTCTCTAATTCAATCGCCTAATCCTACTCCGACTCCAACGCCTAATCCTCCTCCGACTCCAACGCCTAATCCTACTCCGACTCCAACGCCTAACCCTACTCCGACTCCAACGCCGACTACTTCTGCCATAAATTGGGAACCTCTTAGTGCATTTCTAGATCAAGTAAATGCCTATCCTGAATATGCTTCTCTCGACTACAGTACTCTGCATAATGGCGATGTAAGCATTAGGATAGGACCAGATAATACAGGGCGAGGTACCCGAGAAATTGATGGCGCTTGGCTTTCGGTATCTCCAGGTGATCACATTGTTTTCTCGATGTGGGTAAAGACTGAAGCTTTTAAAAGCACAGATGCCTTGCCTGGTGGAAGACTTGGCATGGATTTTTACGCGTCAACTTCTGCAGGTTATGGGATTCCTTATAGTAGTCTAACATCAACTGATGCCGGAGTTCCAACAATGGATCAAAACGCTGCGGGACAGGGTCGTATTTTATGGGGTACCGATTGGACATTGGTGACTTGGGATGTTTATGTTCCAACTACGGTGTACACTCATGTCTTGAATGGAGCAACAAATCAATGGAGCGTAAAATCATGCAGCCCAACCCAAATAAATTCAGTAGTTCCGTGGATTGATGCAAGGCACTATAATGATCCAGCATACGCTTGGTTCGCGGACCCGAAATTTTACATAAACCCTTAGTTTAATTTTTTTAAAAAAAATTATTTATCATAATTTAAACATAACAAAAAGTCTTTGAACAAATAGAATTAAGATTGAATCAGGGCTTTCAAGAATTTCAAAAATAGTTCAAGCAGCCCAGATATTATGTTAGAGTCCTTTCCTGTTATCGTTATATGAAATGTAACTTGTGCATCTGTGAGATGACTCGCTTAGAGCCTTTAGGCGATGTGAAGAAAATGGAAAAAAATAAACTCCTAATTATTCCTTTTTTTATAGGCTTAGCGCTCCTGGTATATTCATGGTATTTGAGTTTTCCTTTGTCAATAGATTCTGTAGGCGACTCAATTTTTAATCATATTTCGATTTTGTACTGGTTTAGTATTCCCTTACTGTTTACTTCGATTTTTCTGATTGCCATCAGCTTTAAGAACAAATATTGGATTTGGATGCTAACAATCACATTTGTAATGATTCTGTATTCCTTATCTTATTTCTATAACACGATGTCAACTGCAGATGCAGCTTTTTTTAGAGGCCTAACTGACAATTTCATTAAGACAAATAGTTTGAACGCTTCACAATATATCCATAGTTATTATCAGTCGCCGTCTTTTTTTTCTTCTAGCCGGAGCAACCACTTTAATTAGCGGATTGAATTTGACTGATTATGAATTCATATTGTATGCAATTATAGGCTTTCTTCTTGCCACCGCTTTGTATATTTACTCTTCAAAAGCCTATAGTCGTGGCGGTTTTTTTGCAGTTGCAGCATTCTTTATTGTGATGTTTTTATTCTTGAATTATCAAGCCGTTCCATTCTCTCTCGCATTTGCGTTGTTACTTATTCTATTCGTTTTGGAGACCCAAGAGAAAAGTGCTGGTACAATCCTGGCAATGTTCATCTTGTATGTAAGTACAGTGATTACTCATGCTTTTGTTCCCCTCTTTTTTGTAATCTATTTACTTATACGAAGCATCATTAGCAGAAGCAGACAGTATTTTGAGTTTTTTATATTAACCTTGGTCATCTACATATTAGCGCAAATTACCTTTGTTGTATTTTCTTTTAGGGGCAATATTATTAGCGTTTTTGCAGCTCCAAGCGAATACTCTAACGTTGCCGGGGCTACTCTTGCAACAGCTTCTATTGAGATTGATCCAATCCCACACTTATTTTCTAGATGGATAACAATTGCCTTTGCAATACTATGCATTGTAGGTTTCGTTTTCGTATTAGTTAGAAGAAAGCTAAGACAAATAGACATAGCTATTTTCTTAACCGGAGTTGTTTATTCAGGTTTAGGCGTTGTCCTTAACGTCTTAGGGACTCGTGCAATATCTTTGCTTTTTATTCCCATCACATTAGGGGTTGGGTACCTGCTTCAGAGCAAGTTTAGAAAATATCTTATATTTTTGTTTGTTGGTCTGCTAGTTTTTGTTGTTTTCATCCCAATGCATTCTTCATTTAATAGTTTTCCAATAACTCTTCAAACAAGAGAGGATATTGTATCAGCAAACTTTATGATTGAAAAATACGATTGGAATTCCAAAAGCGTTGTAATCGTTGATTCTTATAAGAGTTGGTATATGCTTCCACAAATACAAGGAAATACAGAAATCGACTCCAACCTCATATCGCGTTTTGGTATAGCGAATATAACTAGGTATGATTCCATTGCATATTCAGTGGGTTTGGCAGAAAGTCTTAATGTGTCTGATATTTCGGTTGAAGCTACATCTCAACAGATAGTCGACAGATTTAATTTAGTTTATAATTCAGGTTTATCTTACATAGCAATCAAAAATAGGTAAAGCATTCAATTAATAAAATCCGTATTGTTCTTGTTCTGCAATCAAATCCACTGTTTATTCTGCTTACACTTATTCACTGCTTGGTAGGTCAAATTTTGAAAATCTTGTATTATGGTGAACCGAATTTAAATCAAGGGGGAGGCGTAAATAAAGTTGCTTTCTATTTGCCCGAAGCTTTGAAAAAAAAATTGTTGTCACTTACTTGCCAAGTATTAAGTCAAACAAGAGTTTTTTAGAAGTTTACTTTAAAGTATTTAGCCAATTTGTTAAAAAAGAATTTGACATTATTCATTTCAATGCTAATCCTGCTTGGATAAATGGAAGTTCAATTCTTCTAAGATTAGCCAAGTTGAGGCAAACTTCCACAGTTCTTAATATCCACGGTATCCCTCAGTTAGAAAGGGTAGCAAATAAGACAGATGATTCGGTTTCATTTATTGATTGGATGCCGACTTTAAGATACTGCAACTTAGCGGACCGAATAGTCGTTAACTCTGAATTTATGCGACATAATGTGATTACTTTGTATAGAGTAAATCCCGACAAAGTTGTAGTTATCCCTAATGGAATAGACTTAAAGATGTTTACTAACTGCAATTGTAGAATTCCCTTAGAAGGTGATCCTTCTTTGTTGTATATTGGTCACTTTTCAACGCTAAAGGGTGTTGATATCTTGATTAAAGCGATCGCCCAACTTAAGTCTCAACTTCCAAACATTAAGCTGCATCTTATAGGCAGAGGCAATGATCAGTATTTTGAGCTACTGGCGAAGAAGGAAGGAATTGAAAATAGTTTAGTTTTTCATGGTTGGGCAAAACAATCGATGGCTGCTAGTTACTACAAGTCTGCTGAAATTTGCGTTTTTCCATCCCGGCATGAAGGTTTTGGGTTAGTTATCCTCGAAGCGATGGCTTCGGGAAGCCCAGTAATAGCTTCAGATATTCCAAGTTTCAAAGAAATAATATCTGATGGAATCGATGGCAAGTTATTCAAATCTGAAGATCCTATAGATTTATCAAAGGCAATACTTGCTTTGCACCAAGATGCGCTCCTGAGAAATTATTTATGCCATAATGCATTAAGAACAGCTTTAAAGTATAGTTGGGAAAACATTGCCGACAAATATATTTTCTTATACAAATCATTGCTCAAGGGCGCTCCCCTAACTATTGACGTTTGTCCAAAAAGCTAATCTTTTAATCAAAAAATTCGATTCTTTAGATTATCTTTTCCTACTTAAGAAAAACTATCTATTTTTGGGAGCCTCTCTGAATGGGAAAAACTGTTAGTATCTTGCTAACTGTTAGGAACGTTGAACAATATATTGATCAGTGTTTAACCTCTATTTTGCAACAGACATTTACTGATTTTGAGGTTATTTTAGTCGATGATTTAAGTAATGACAAAACGAAGGATATAATAGAAAAATTCACAGACAAACGAATAAGATATTTTAGAAACAAAGAATTACTTGGACTATCTCAGAGTAGAAATGAATGTGTGAAGCAGGCAAGAGGCGATTTTGTTTTCTTCACTGATGGTGATTGCGTAGTTTCCCCAAATTGGCTTCAGGAAGGAATAACATATCTCAAAACCGCGGGTTACGTTGGTGTTGAAGGGAAAACTTACTACATTTCAAAAGAATACAAACCCACTCGTTCAGATGATGTGGTTGAAAATAAGACCGGCGAATTATTCATGACCTGCAATATTGCCTACAAGAAAGCAATTATCGAAAGGATCGGTGGTTTTGATAAAAGATTTACTTACCATGAAGATCGAGATCTTGCCCTTAGAGCACTTAAGCAAGGCCGAATCTTTTTTAACCCTAAAATGGTAGTGTATCATCAGAAAAAAACCTTAACACCCATACAGTTTTTAAAAAAAGGCAAAATACTTAGAAACAATGTATTGCTCTATAAGAAATCTAAAGAAAGACCTCTTTTCATCGGAAGAATCGTTTATCCAAAAGACTTGCTGGCAATAATTTTTCCCCCTCTAATATTCACAAGTCTTTTTAGAAATGTGAATAAAACAAAAGAAGATTTTGCTTTATTCTCCTTTATTTACATAAAACTAGTTTATGAACGCCTTACATTATGGGATATGTGCGCAAGAGAACGAGTTTTTCTAATTTAAAAAGCAATAACTAAAATAAGGTAATTTCGAACTCAATAATGAGCGTTTTCCAATTTGACAAAAAACCTTATGCAATTAAAAAGTGTCTTTTTAACATTAAATAAACAAAATAAATTAGAGTTTCCTTTTCATCACACAGTAAAGTAATAGATCATTACAATAGTTTAAAATGCCTTAACTATTCAAGAGGGATTTGATATTATCTTAATTGTCGGGTTACTTTCTTTCATCTTTTCCTTTATTGTCCTTTTTTTTATTTGGATTTACCTTACTAACGGCAAAGTTTACAGTGGTGATACTTTTTTTCATCTACTTATAAGCGAGCACATACGCGAACATGATTGGAAATATCCTTCATCACTAGAAAATGTTAACTTTATTGAAGGCGAAAAAAGATACAAATACTTGGCATATCCTCCCCTTCTTCATTATATTACTGCAATATTTCCAGTTAATTCTCATCTAAAATTAACAAAGATTCTTAATCTTATTATCCTCTCAATCTTAAGCAGTTTGGCGGCAGCATTCGTATATGATCTTACAACAAATCTTATTCTGGCAATTTTTGCAAGTTTCATAGCAATTTTCAACTTCTCAGTTTTTGAGCTTGTTACAATGTGGACGCCGCGACCGTTAGGTGTGCTCTTTTATTCGCTTATTGTTCTTGGAGCGATTTTCTCTCCTCAAAGCGTTTTTTCAATAATAGCAATCACAGTGCTTGTTACGTTAGTCATTCTGACACATAAATTCGCATTGCAAGTTTTAGCATTCGGACTTATTCCATATGCCATATTATTTAACACACCTTATCTCCTCTTGTCATTTGCCCTGGGTTTCTTGTTGTCAATAATTGTAAGCAGAGGTACCTACATAGAAATTTTTAAAGAGCACCTCAGTTGGCTCTACTTTTACTCTAAGCATTCATCCAGAGAGATGTTTAAGAGAAAGTTAATGAGAATTTTTAATAAAAATTTCTGGTACTTAACAATTGGCACATTAATCATAATTCTTCTTTTCCAAAATAATTTAAGTCTCTTGAATTCAGGTTTAGATTCACGCATACTTTTCTGGGCATTTGTTCCTATAGTAATTGCTCTTTTTGTTTCTCTTCCTAGGCTGTCCTTTTTAGGTGAAGAATACAGGTACGTTGAGTACGGTGTGGTTCCAGTTGCAATTCTTGTTTCAATTTTGGTGACAAGCGCAAATAACTTTTCTTGGTTGATATTGTTGGTATCTTCTATATGCATCGTCTTGTGTTTTATTATTTTGTTAAAGTACAAAGAATACCTTTGCAATTCAAGAGCTTTGGTCAATTCAGATGATATAATATCATATCGTTCTTTGGCTTCTTATAGATTAAGCAATTTACTAATATTTCCGCCAACAAGGACTCTGGAAGTTAGGTATTTTACAAAATTAAATGTTGTTCATCAGGTTCGTAAGGCATCAGGGTTTAAATCTGATTCTGAATATCTAGGAAACCTATTAAGCAAAGGCAATGTTCAATACGTTTTGAAATTTAAAGGCACTGACCCATTCCAACTATTCATGCGTCTATCAAACATTGTGAAAATGAAAAAAATTGCAGATTTTACGAATTTTGAATTATTCGAATTACTGCCCGAAAATTCTGATTAAAGTTCTTTTGCATTTTTAGATTAAACCTTAATTGATCTATCGACAAAAGTTGGTAAAATACTATTTAGTTCTGAGATGGTTGTCTAATCACCAAAGAATTACACGAAAACCAACTAAATTTCATAAAATGGGTCGATATTAACTATTTTCACCCCAAAAGTCTTTTTGTACAAAGAATCTGGCGAAACACCTTTTTCTCTTTGGCGTATTGGTTGGCCGCTTAACTTTGCGCCCGTCATTTTTCCGCCTTTATTTTTGACGATATTATTGTTCAAATTTCACATCATTTATAACAATTGGAGAGCTAAGTTTGTTATATTATTGTACATCAACGCAGTTTTCGAACGCTTGCAAATATCGAAGACATGTGCCCGAGGAAAAGTCTTTTTGAATTAAATTACTGTCGTCTTAGTATTTTTAACTAAACAATAGTGTTGTCATTTGCAGTTTATGAAATCATTCTGTTTTCGTTTTTGTCTGTAGACGATGTACGTTGAACCTTGGAAAAATTTTTTTGGGGGTTGATTTTGTTTGTTAGTTGTTATTAGAAACGGGAAAGAGCTTTCACTAAAAACAAATTTCCTTATTAAACTTTATGAATCAAGTTCTTTTACCCAAATACTACTTATTTATAGAAAAGACGCTGATAAGTATGGTGAAAAATGGGGCGACACCCGAATAGACTTAGGCTCTTCTACTTCAAGTATTTTGGCATATCTGCTCTTAACAATCTTGAAGAACCCTCGGGATTTGCGTGATGGAGCGCTGAGACGGTTATTCATTCAGCGGAGACCTTATATGCTCTTTAGTGAAGGATTTCTGTCAGTTCTTTCACAAGTTTTGCATTACTATTTTGCCGCATCATCACGAACCGATGGATTAGTAAGGTTTTTGAGAAGGTCGAATCTGTCAAATGTTTTCTTAATAGATGAGTTCTTGAGCATAAATACCGTAAATTTGGAAAAACTAAAGAATTTGGGTATAATAGTTTATGTGTCTCAGGATGTCGCTTTCAATCGTTATGGGTTTCGAGACAATTTGATTACTAAGGAGTTAATGTATCGGCTTGAGCGGACCGCGATTGATCAAGTGGATGTGGTTATCGCCTGCAGTGAGCGAGACAGACTTAAATATGTAGAAATGGGTGCCAAAAAATCAGTTTATTATCCTAATATTTATCCCCTTGAGGAATTTGAGGCAAGTGTAAAAGATCAGTTGCCTAGTATCGTTATAGTTTCGCGAGGGCATTGGGATCTAAAAGCTGAAAAATCTCTTGAGGAGATTTTCAAAGCTTTGTCGTTTTCTAGTAGGACCATCAAGGTTACGGTTATTGGTGTCAAACCCAAAAAGGTTTCTAAAAACATTAGATTGCAGCATTATGAGTTTATTCCGCTCAAATTGGATTATTTACATGTCCTAAGCAAATCTTGGATTGGAATAAACATAGGTTTTCATATGGCTGGATCAAATGAAAGAAAATATGACTATGCAATGGCTGGATTAGTAGTTTTCTCGGATGCAATGGGTACTCGGGGAGACTTACTTCCAAACGAGTATACTTATGTTGACAGTCAAGACTTGGCAGCTAAATCAGAGCAACTCTTGCAATTTGGAAAAGATAGAATAGTGGAAATGGGCAAACAAAATCGCGATCAAGCTTTATCCTTAGCTAAGAAGCAACGTGAAATTCTTCTAAGAACAGTTAATGATTTGGTATTGAGTAAGAGTAGCTGATTTTGTTGTTGGATCCATCGAAGGTTAGTTTTGCATATTGGGCCTGAGAAGTAGAAATAGAGGGGTATAGTTTATGCGCATATGTCATATTTGGCAAAACTTCATACCAATTGAGTTTGGAGGAGTAGAACGTTACATACTGAGCTTGTCCGACTTTCTGTCCAATCAAGATCAAAACATGAATTTTCTCATGATTACTGACAAAGCCGCTTACGTTCCTTTTTCCCGCGCGATTCGAACATCCAGCTGTCAAAGAATTAACAGTCTCGAAGTTCATCGACTGGGACCTAACCCTTCCAGTTTTCTAAGAAGCTCGTCTTACAAACTTCTTGGTCGACAGTCAAACCTTTTGGACAAAATGTTAATATCGAGCCTATTTAGAGAAGCGTCCACCATAAAAGGTATTGATAAAGTAGATGTTTTTCATGTGCATGGCTTTTGGCAGCCACTTTATCCTACAATAGGACTTCTTTTGAGTCAACATTTCCATCGACCTCTTATGATTACTCTTCATGGCGATTCCGTAAACCCAAACGATCGTTTCGCAATGCCCGTAAGAGCTTCAGTAACGCTTGACGTGCTCAGACGAGCTGATGTGATTACAACATATTCAGAGGAGACTCTCAATGTGTTGAGAGAACTTGATTTGGGTAAAACAAGTCGTTTAATACCAAATTTTGTAAATACGAAAATATTCAAACGTCCAGCTTTAAGTGGAGACAGTTCAGGGAATCGAATTGTGATGGTGACGAGGTTTAGTAAACCCAAGGACCCAATGACTCCGATTCGAGCTTTTGCTAAAGTTATCAAGGAAATACCTGAGGCAACTTTCACAATTGTGGGGTACGGTCCACTTTATGAAGATGCAAATCGTTTGGTTCAAGATTTAAATCTTGGAAAGTCGATCGCAATGATAGGCATGAAATCAGATGTTAGAACGTTTTTGTGGAATAATGATATATCGATTGGAACGAGGGGCAGTTACATAACTACACTAGAAGCCTGGGCGGCTGGTCTCCCGGTTATTGCTCCCGATTATGGAATCATGAAGGAAATAATTTCTAATGGTAAAAATGGCTTATTAATTCCTCCGGGCGACGCCGATCAGTTAGCGACTGCAATTATAAATCTAATAAAAGACAAAGACCTCCGAGCAATGATCATAGCAAAGGGTATAGACGCTGTGAAAAAACATGATATTCAAAAAGTTTCATCTTCCATTTCTGATATTTATGGTTCGTTCATGTAAACTTGTTTCAATTAAATGAGTTTGTTTCAAGGTAAACTTAATTGATTATTGGGATATTAAGGAATCATTTTTTCGAATTTAGAATCTTTGGAATTTTCTAAAGGTTGAAGTTTTTGATTTTAAGCATACTTTCACAGACTAAATTGTGGATCTCTTTTCTCAAGAAAAACTTTGAAGATTAAATTATATCAGGAGGACAGAAAGTTGCTTATCGAGGAAAATACGCCTCTTGTGTCCATTATTATTTTAAATTTCAACGGAGAAACCTATCTAGAGAAGTGTCTTTTTTCCGTCCTAGAAACAAAATACCCAAATTTTGAAGTAATTTTCGTAGATAATGCCTCTACAGATTCGAGCTTGAAAGTCGTTGAACAAAACTTTGGAAACGACAAACGACTACGAATTTTCACAAGCAGCGAAAATCTTGGTTTTAGCGCTGGCAATAATTTTGGTTTTAGATATGCAAGGGGACACTACATTGTTTTTCTAAACAATGATACAATTGCGGATCCTTATTGGCTTGATGCTTTAGTCCGTACTATGGAAAAAGATAACACAATTGGCTTAGCCGGAAGTACAATACTATCAATTGATGGGAAGAAGATCCGGGGAGCTGGCGGGCTTTGGAGTAATTATCTTTTGTTCTTGTGGCCGGTAGGTTCAGAAAAGGCAGTCGATTTTAAGTTTATTCCCACTTTTGAAGTTTCGTTTGCTACAGGATGCTCATTGATAGCTCGAAAGGAATTTCTAAATGAAATTGGTCTATTTGATCCAAATATACCTTACAATTATGATGATACTTTGTTAGCAGTGAAAACGTGGCTTGCGGGTAAACGAGTTGTATCAGTGTCGGGTTCAAGAATATGCCACATTGGCGGAGCCACCACAAAGAAATTTTGGAATAGCCAATCAGTTACTTTCTCTCTTCTTAGAGCCAAAATGTGCTTGTTATTTGACGTGTACTTTAATTTCAAGGATCTAATATCCGCTTTATTTGTTCTTTATTTTTCATTTGCTATTGAATCGTGTTTTTTTGTGATCGCGAAAAATCCTTCAGAAATACTGGGAAGAGTGCGCGCTTCCTCTTGGCTCTTGAGAAATTTTAAATACGTATGGACTAATCGGTTGAACCATTGGAGCCACCCAAAAATCTCTCCTGAAGTTTTAGTAGCAAAAGTAATTCGAATAAGGGTTCCATTTCCACTTTGCGTTGCACATTCTAAACTAACAGATTCATTTTATCGTAATGAATGCTTGAAATATGAAAAAACTCTTTTTTCGAAGTAACATGATTTCGATTTTAGATGAACTATTAATTAACAGACCATTTGAAAGGCCGACTTTAGGAGTGTAAATCTCTGCATAGTTTTTTCTTAACCTTCGATACTGAGGACTTCATAAGTGAAAACTCGGTTTCGAGCCTACATCATATCTTGGTCCTCTTGAAAAAACATGATTTAATCGGTTTGTTCTTCATAACTGGAAGCATGGCAGAAAAACTGTCAGGGTTTCCAGATACCATAGAATTACTATGTGAGCACCAAATTGGTTATCACTCTTCCAGCCATTCTATTCACCCTACACTTTTCGAGTTTACCGATGTAGAAAGTTATGAGGACGCGTATCAAACTTCCTTAATTCGAGAGACCGCCCATATCGATGCGTTCACAGGCGAGATTGAAGGGTCCGGCGGAATTCATGCGCTCCAAGCTCTTTTCCCTAAAAAACAAATAGTATCATTTAGGGCACCTGGTTACTGCTGGAGTCCACCCCATCTTGACGCGATGAAAACCCTCGGGATAAAATATGATTTCTCAACGAACATCTCCATCGATCCGATCAGCTATCATGGAATCACGTTTTATCCATACACGATACTAGAAACTAATTGGGAAGGTGGACTGCGTGAGCACTCTTTGCTTGAACGTTTTTCATTGAAGCGCGAAATTTCTGTTTTGACAATTCATCCTAGCACTTTGGTAAACAAACTCGATTGGGACCTAATTTACTACCATAAACACAACAACTTTAAACTTAATCCTACCAACCTTGATCAACCTCCTGCAAGAAGTCCCGAAGAAATAATAACTAAATATCGTAGATTCGATTTACTCTTAAGACATCTGGCAACACTTCAGAAGCTTCATCTTTTGAAAATAACACCTGAACTTAAGACAACCAACAGGTCTCTACATCCGACATCGATTGATGTGGAGAAATGCTATAACTTGAGCATAAAATGGGCTGAAGGGTTTGGATATAAACCGCGTTTTATTTATAAACACTTTATACGATTTTTCCAGGAAGAATCTCTTAATTGGTCAGCACCAAGCTCTCAGCTAATTCAATCATGATAAACTCAAAACATCGTACAATCTTCTTTACTTTTTTCTCGTCCTAATAGGCTGCTGTCATTTTTTGGTGTGATTCTTTGTTGTTCGGTGCGACAATTCTCAATTCACTTCGTTACAGCGCTTGTGTCCGTCCTGGGAGGGCGCTAAGCTCAAGACTCGAGAACTATCTTCGTGTAACTTCGCGTAACGAAATTTCGAACTTGATACCAAAAGATGCTCATACAATTAGGGTTTCGGATGTTCAAAAGATTGGCGGCGGGTTTTGGAGTGATGTATACTCAATATCTCTCACTTATGTGGAAGGCGAACTCCCTCAGCACCTTAATCTTGTATTGAAAATTTACCTAGTGAACATCGATCCTGTAATGGAAGCATATATTCATGATGAAGACCTCAGGAAATGCATAAGAGAATTTCAGGCCCTAAAAAGTCTTAAACGCATTGGTTTTCCAGTTCCAGAAGTGCACCTTTGTGAGTGTGATTCCCGTTTTCTTGGATACCCTTTTGTAATAATGCAAAAAGAAGAAGTGAGTCAAAAAAGCATTAATGAAATAGTGGATAGCTTTGCCTCAACACTCGCAAATCTTCATAATCTCAAAACTGCTACTCAGAGAATAGATGTTCTTCGGACTCCTAAAGACGGCTATGCATTTGCGAGGCGTTGGCCAATTCATTTCAAGCACTACATGAATCTTGAAACCAAACATCCCAAAAGCTTTAAGAAAAATTTTAACTTGGCTGTTCAGTGGCTTAATTCAAATGCGCAAAACAACTATTGTCCACAATATTCTTTAGTTCACGGAGATTATCATCCAGGTAACGTTTGTGTAGACAAGAATTCTCGGATGATTGTGTTAGACTGGGACTCAATTGAAATTGGAGACCCTGCTTTCGATGTTGGTTATGCTTATCACTTTGTAAAATTCTTCAGTAACCCTAAAAATCCAAATTCTGCACAGAGAACTGCTGAACGATTTGTTTCAGAATACAATAAGCATTTTCAGGGTGACATTAGCCATAGACTTGAATATTATAAAATGGTTGGACTATTGGGGACCTCCATTCATTGCAGCTCGGGATTGTCAAATCCAGTTTGTGCCTACAAATATCATCGACGCAAAGTTTTGCCTACATTGCCTCCTCTAAGTGGGCTCTTCATTCTACTCGGATTTCCCTTTATTCGATGGCCCTACGTAGCTCGGCAGTTGGCATCTGAGGGGGATCTTCTTTGGTTAAAATATTACGAAAGTTATCTTGAGGATGCGTTAAAACAATAGATTAGTTTCGCTGACTTCGTTAATTTTGCATTACCCAAAAATCTGTCATCAAAGTGGCAATCCAGTCAGGACTAAGGGAATGCGAAAAGGGCATCCGCTAAGGATAAGCGTTTATTATTCTTGATGCAGGAAGAATTGACGCTAAACTGAAATCTGGTTGAAAACAATGCGCCATTATTGCCCGATAAACTTAACTTTGGAGAAAAGAAGTCGCCAAAGAGAGCTGTTCCTTTCTAAGGCGCTTGAAAAATATTTTTCTTCAAGTCTGTTAAAAGGCAAATTAGGTTTTTTCCCTGATGGAATCAATTTCGTTAGTGTCTCAGATGTTAGGCGATTAAGCTCGCGTGCTGTTGGTAACGACGTTTATTCATTTGTGTTTACCTATCGCGATTTGAGTCGTGAGCGACAGATTAATCTTATTTTGAAAGCCTATGGCAAGTCTTTAGATCCAGTTTTGAGGGCATCCTCTAATCGCGAAAATTTTGATAGATGTGTAAAAGAATTTCAAGTGTTGAGAAGTCTTGAAAGTGTTAATTTTCCTGTTCCAAAAGCATACCTTTGTGAGGATGATTTACAAGTTCTTGGTTATCCTTTCATAATAACGCTAAAAGAAGAATTGAACCAAAATGTCATTGTCGATATGGATTGTTTTGCCAAAAATCTTTTTCTCCTTCATAGTATAGACGTAGGCACGTTGGGAATTGAAGCCATTAAACCCCCCGGAGACATGTATGCATTTGCGACGGCAAAATATTTTTTACATTAAAAATTATTTGAATCTTTATCCTATTCACAAAAACAAAGGACTAATGAAAGATTTTGATTTAGCGATTCATTGGCTTGAGTCGAATGTAACTAAATCTTCTTGCCAAACATACTGTCTTATTCATGGTGATTATCGCGCAGGCTTTAACACATTCTTGACTCGTGGTTCTGGAATGGTTGTGACAGATTGGGAAGATGCTGCAATAGGGGATCCAGCATATGATGTAGGATCCGCTTATGCTCGTGAGCGAGTAGACTTAGGTAAAGAAACTGCTGATCGGTTTGTTCAAGAATACTTACGGTATCACGATGGAGATGTTACTGGCAGACTTCTTTTCTATGAACTTATTGCGTATTTGCGTTTGGCCATTACTCACAACGCGGTTTTGTCGAATCCTCTAAGAGCCTATGAGATTCGTGGGCCAAAAGCGTTTCTTTCATTTCCATTTTTAAATTTACCCTTTGTCGCTAAAAGGGTGGGAACTGATTTGGATAAAGTCTGGGTTAAAAGTTTCGAAGAATTTGTCAGAGAAAATCTGAAGTGATACTTGTCAGCGATCGATTAAATGGCCACAGGTTCGCCTTGGTAATCTTTGAGAAAAGAAGTCCTCATATTCAAATTATTACACCCGAGGTTTACCGATAGCGGACTGGCTATGTGATTGGGTCGGCATGGGTTTTAGTCTTAACGCTTTGGTTATCAGCTTTGACGGCAGATACTCGAAGAACGCGGTTTATCAAAAGATGATTGATCTAGGCTTAAGAGAAGAAGAAGTGCCCTGTGCAGAGTCTTCTTCTTCTTTTGAACTAAAATTGCCTGCAGACCTCCCAAGCGTCGAAGAAACAATGAAACACCTTAGCGCGACTCTAACGACTCTCAAACAGCCGGGATTGTGCATAGGCCAAACGTAAGAAGACCTCGCAGATAAAAGGAAACATATCTCTTAAATGGCGGTGATGGCTATGAAACGGCCCTTTGTTTCTATCATCATCGTGAACTTTAATGGAAAGCGTTTCTTGAAAGAGTGTCTTTCCACTGTGCTCGAAACAAACTACCCCAGCTTTGAAGTTATCTTTGTTGACAATGCTTCCACTGATAAAAGTGTAGATTTTGTCAGTAGTGAATTCAACGAGAACAAATGTCTTACATTAATCAAGAATGGTGAGAATGTAGGTTTTGGCCCCGCTAACAATATCGGTTTCAAGCAAGCAAAAGGGGACTACATAGTTTTTCTTAATAACGACACTTCGGTGGAACCTGAATGGTTAGCAACCTTGGTCGACGCATTGGAGAAAGATGAAACTATAGGTTTGGCCTCAAGTCTGTTTCTCAATATGGACGGTCAAACTGTCCAAACGGCAGGGATTCTGAAGTGTGACTACATGCTACCTGGATATTGGATTGAAATGAATAGAGATTATTTCAAGGTGGCATTTCCCAAAGTTTTCGAGATATCCTCTGTAATGGGAGCCGCAATGATTGCTAAACGCAAATTTCTAATGCAGATAGATGTGTTCGATCCAAAATATTTCTATTACTATGACGATGATTATCTTTCTTTCAGAACTTGGTTAGCTGGTAAGCGCGTTGTTACCGTTTCAGGATCCAGAGTGCGTCACTTCCTGGGCGGCACTAGTGGACATAATGATTTCTTTAAATTTCGTCATGCGTTTATTGGTAGTGTATCTCTTATTTTCGATGTTTATTGGAACCTATTTGATTTGACTAAAGGTCTATTCATCTTTTTTGTGTATAAGTTTTTTTATGATTCCCTTTTAAAAAGAAAAATAGTGAGATTCCAGGGAAACATGTCTGGGGTGTTCTGGGTTCTAACGCATCTAAAGTATGTATGGAAAAATCGATTGAAATATTGGAGTAAAGCAGTAATCGACGAAAGAACGCTTAGATCTAGAATGATAAAAATAACTATTCCTGCCGCTGTTTATCTCATTCCAAGGTTGTTCAGTTCTTATTTTGTGAATGAAACTGAAAAGTATAGAAAGAATATTCTTTTGTTATACCAAAAAGAGCTAGATCGACCTTTAGATATCACGAAGCGGGAAAAATAACACTATTAATTTAGGCATCGTTACACGAACTATCGTAGTTATTATCGTGTCAATAAATGGTTGCTTTGTCAATCGTTAAAAATTTTTGCAAAATGGAATTTTATTCAATCAGAAAGTACTGTAGGGAGTAAATAATCTCTAAACCGAAAAAAATTAGTTTCTTACTATTAACAATAAAGATATTGAACTGATAAAATTATGAAATACACTTTTTTTTGAAGGAATTACATAGAAATGAAAATTGTCTTTACAGGAGCAATACTGCAGCCTTCTTGGCCAGGAGGTGAACCTGCAATTTCACGGATATTAGACCATGCCTTCTCAGCCCAAGGTATTGAAGTATCAAAATTTTTCCTGCCTCGGAATCACCCGCGGAAGTGGAGTTTGAATCCTTTGACCGCACAATCTATTACCAATCATGAGGCCATAGGTTTATACAGACGTCAAATTGAGAAAATCCGCCCAGATCTTGTTATGACCTGGTCTGATTACGATCTTTCCGCTTTTTGGGCAAGTGTGCAATCAAAAACACCAACGATTGCTCAGGCTCAGATTCTTTGGCCTGTTTGTCCATCAAGTTGTCTCTTTAATGAAATTGATGAGTCTCCTTGTGAAGGCCCAAGCAAGAGTTGTGGTCTTTGTTTGGCAAAGCGAGCGAAAGTGGTTAAAGAAATAGTTCGTGTTCCGTATATTGCATGTCTCCCTTTTACTCAGCTTTCAATGTTGAGAACTAATAATATTAGGTCCAAACTAAAGCATGCTTCAGCAATCGTTAGTGACAATTTGTTCCTGAAGAAAGTGATGGCGACCTTAGACTTCGATGTTTCAAAAGTCCAAGTGATATACAACGGAGTGGATTTAACGAGGATCAAACCATCGACCTCGTTTAAGAAACCAAAAACTATTCTATTTCTTTCTCACCAGACCAATAGGCAAAAAGGTTTTCGTCATTTTGTGCAACTTTCGAAAAATCTGAAACCTGAGTTCCCTGATGTACGATTTCTGTGGGTAGGACAAACAGAGGTGTACGGTGATACTTTTGATACTCATGGGTACGTCTGGAATAGGGAAGATTTAGAGGAGATTTTTAGGTCGAGTTATTTGCTTCTTTTGCCGTCTTTGTGGCCTGAGCCGATGAGTTACTCAGTTATACAGGCTATGGCTCATGGAAAACCAGTAGTAGCATATGATGTAGGAGCCAATAGCGAAGGTATAATCCATGGTGAGACTGGTTTGCTCGCGGAATGGGGAAACATAAGGCAGCTTTCATCAAACGTGGCTAAGCTTTTAAATGATGAAAAGCTTGCTGCTAAGATGGGGCAAAACGCTATTAGGCGAGCCCAAGAAATGTTTAGCTTAGATCGGATGATAAATAATTATAAAACTCTCATCAAGAAAGTTTTGCCCGACCAGAAAACAGCCGGATAATGGGTACAAAATCATTTAGTCATAAACAGAATGCAAGTAAGTTTTTAGTAATTTAAATGACAATATATTTAAAAGGTCTAGAAAAAATTTTTCTATTATTAAGATCAGAAAAAATCGAGCTTCCCCAAAAAAAATGACATCTATTAGCATATTGGAGCTCAAAAAGTCAAATATTTGAAAAATTGGAATGCTTACAAGTTAAAAGTATATTAACGAAATGAACTCGATTTTTACGAAATCGAACCATAGTTATTTAGTATTTCCCTTTCGCTTATCTTTCTCAATCCGAATAAAACAAATCTTGAAATTCTGTTGAGTGTGTAGAATTGCCAGAAAAAATTGATGTTGTAATGTGTACTTATAATTGCAATGCACCATACTTTAAGGCAGTTCTTCGAAGTGTATCTCGAGAGGTTCCAGTTCACAATTTTATTGTGGTTGACCGATCAAGCTCGGATGGGACGATAGATAGTGTTTTAGAGGTTTTCCCTGAAGCAAAAATTGTTCTATCAAAAGAGAATCTGGGTAGAGCACGCAAAGTAGGCATAGATCATGTTGACACTCCATTTTTCATGTTCGTAGATTCTGACGTTCTGTTGTTGAAAGGCTCATACAAGAATATTAACGGACTAATGAAAAATGGGGTTGGTGCAGTTTCATGTTTCGCAAAGGATAACGGTGAATTTACTCAAGAGATCGCTTATTATCAACCAAATCCACACATAGTTGTTTCCTCTACAGAAAACATGGATTCTCAAAGAGGTTGGGCTTATGCAGTTCTAATTAGGCGACAAGCGGTGGAAAACTGGGCACCTAACAAATATCTTTGTGCTGGAGAAGATCATCAGCTATTAAGGCATGTTGTAGGGCAAGGTTATCTTTGGGTTACTTCGTATTTTGTTTTTGCCAAACACTTACACACTATTCAAAGCTATTTTGATTTCTACCATGATATGTGGAATAAACAAAAATGGAATTCGGCTGGTCTTAGGTATATCAAATTTACAAACTCCTCAACAAGTCAACAGCTATTAAGAACAATCCTGCGATTCTGGGATGCAGTAATGAATGCATTTAAGTTTAGAAATGCGTTAATAATTCCGCACTTTCTTATCTACGGTTTTGCTAGCTTCTATGGATATATTAATTGGGAAAAGGAGCTCTTCTTATATAGATAAGATCTCTGTAATTATTGCTAAGCAACAATTCGGAAATATTTATTTTTATAACAATTCCATATCTTTAGAGGAAAGCTATTGATCGAGTAACCGGAGACTTTGTAAAAGAAAAATTCAGAAAGATTTTCGACATATTATACTGATGGAAGAAAGATTAAAATAAGTACCTATAGGTTAAAGTCAGGAGAATCCGAAAAATGTACACCAAAGAACAGATTCAGAAAGAACTAGATGAACTTAAACTTAAATACGGTGAGTGGAACTTTGACATTCCTCTTCCTTTTGACGTCTGGACTAAAGGAAATCTAGGTGTACCGCAAACAAGACTTAGGAAAATAGTGCAAATTGTTAATGATCTGTCTCAGAAGCCAATTTCTAAATCCCGCATTCTAGATTTAGGATGCTCGGATGGGATGTTCTCCATCGAATTCGCATTACACGGGGCAGAAACTGTTGGTGTAGAAGCAAGAGAAGCCAATATTAAAAAAGCTATATTCAGTAAAGAAGTTCTAAACCTGAAAAACTTGGAGTTTCGACAGGACGATATTAGAAAGATAAATGTTGCGTCTTATGGGAAATTTGACGCAATTATTTGTAGTGGCGTTTTCTATCATTTGCCTGCTATTGACGCAATCAATCTTATCAAAACTATGTATGAAATGGTAAATAGACTTATAGTGCTTGATGTTCGCGTAGCTCTCGAACCAATCGAGAAGGTAATGCATAACAAAGATGAATACTGGGGCACCATATTCCGGGAACACCCTGAAAATGCCACCCCAGAAGAGAAAGAGAAACGTCTCTTTTACTCAATAGATAATATGACTAGTTTCTGGTTCACACGACCATCCTTAATCAACTTGCTCAGCAAAGTAGGTTTTTCTTCAATTTACGAATGCTTTACCCCCGCACACATGAATTTCGGAAAACCCGGAATTCATCATCTGGACCATCTTACTTTCGTTGCATTAAAGGGCGAAATCTGTGAACTTAAAACCTCTCCAGATGCTAATAGTCTTCGAGAGAATTTTCCAGAGGGTAGTCTCACTTATGCTCCTGAAAAGCCAGGGTCTTTGTACAAAAGAGCGCTATCTAAACTCAAAGAAAGATAGTTTGACATTTGTCGAAAATCGGAAAAAAATAATCCTTCTTTTTGTTTGTAAGCTTCAAAATTTATTAGTTTCTCAGAGCGATAAAACGCGGTCGAAATAATTGATTTGCATAGTGGCGCGCTGTTGAATCCGGAATACTTGACCACAATTAAGGTCAGAAGTCTCAAGCATTTTGCAACAACTTCTGCATAATTTGACCGAAAATAAACGGCTACCTTAGGATTAAAGTAATTCAGATTCTTGATTATTAAAATTTATTAATATATGTAGTAAGTGTAATCTCAAACAAGTGACATCGGAGCCTTGAAAATTGTTAGATCCAATTCCTTTATACAAGCCTCAAAATACCATAGGCGCAGAGGTACTAGATTCAATTCGAGAAGTCCTTGAGTCTGGGTGGCTGACCATGGGTCCAAAAACAATAAAGTTTGAAGAGGTCTTTGCAAAGTATATATCATGTAAATATGGGGTAGCCACTGATTCTTGTACTTCTGCCTTGTACCTGGCTTTGGATGGCTTAGGAATAAAAAAAGGCAACTCTGTCGTGGTTCCAGTAAATACTTTCGTCGCAACCGCAAATGTAGTTAGGTGGTTAGGGGCTGAAGTCCGCTTCTGCGACGTAGGAAAAGACGGCGAACTTGATCCAGCAAACTTAGCAACCCAACTCGAACAAGATGATAAAATCAAATGTGTTATCCCCGTTCACCTATACGGTTTTCCCTGCGATATGAAACAGATAGGTCAATTAGTCAAGAAACATGACTTAGGAATGATTGAGGACTGCGCTCAGTCTGTCGGAGCAACGTTCGAAGATAAGAAAGTTGGCAGTTTTGGAGATGCAGGTTGTTATAGTTTTTACGCTACAAAAAATATAACAACTGGGGAAGGAGGGATGCTTGTCACAAGTAGCGAAAAAATTAATGACAGAGCTCTCCTAATAAGAAATCATGGTCAAAGCAAGACTCCAAAGGAAAAGTTCGCTCACTGGCGTTACGACGTTACCGATTTAGGCTTCAATTTTAGGATGAGCGAAATTGCGGCTGTAATTGGACTTAAACAAATGGAAAAACTTGACCTTATCAGTGAATCAAGACGGAAAATAGCAAAAAGGTATAAAGAAGAGTTAGAAAAAATCGACGGCATCGAAATGCTCCATGATCCAGATTCTCCCATCTATCGACAAGGCGTTTTCCATCTGCTAGAAGTCACGGTTGAAAAACAATACCCTCTGAAAAGAGACAAACTTTATGATTTTCTAAAGAAAGAAGGGATAACAACCGGAGTTCACTATCCTCCTCTACACATGTTTTCTTACTACAAAAAGACCACAAAATATCGGAAAGGAGACTTTCCGCAAGCAGAAGCATTGTATTCAAAGATTCTTTCACTTCCAATGTTTCCATTTATGACGGAGCTTGAATTTCAGACAGTAATTAACGCGTTAAAGGCAGGAGCTCACGCAACCTGATTTTTTTTAACAGCCAACTTAAAGAATTAACTTAATGCGGTCTTTATTGCAGATCTATCTTGATTGTTAGTGTCAAACCTTGATTGGAATTATAACGACAAAAATATGGATTGATTAAGAACATTTATTTTTAGAGGAAACGGCTTAAAGAATGAAAGTTCTCTTCACGGGTGTAATACTGCAGCCTTCTTGGCCTGGCGGAGAGCCCAGCGTTGCTCGATTATTAGAAAATGTTTTCGCAACCCAAGGTATTGAGGTATCCAAATGTTTTGTACCGCGAGACCGACCGCGGAAATGGTGTCCAGTAAATCCCTTCACTTCGCAATCAGTTATGAATCAAAAAGCAGTAGGTTTGTACAAACGTCAGATGGAGAAAATCCGTCCAGACATCGTTATGACTTGGTATGATTACGATCTTTCTGCTTTCTGGGCTAGCGTACTTTCAGGAATACCTGCGATTGTTCAAGCTCAGATTCTTTGGCCTGTTTGTCCATTAAGTTGTCTCTTTAATGAAATTGATGAGTCTCCTTGTAATGGCCCAAGCAAGAGTTGCGGTCTTTGCTTAGCAAAGCGAGCAAAAGTTGTAGGAGAAATGCGTTCTGCTATACCCTCTATTGTGTGTTTACCTTTTACTCAACTTTCAATGATGAAAGTTCATAATCTTAGATCGAAACTAAGTCGTGCTTCCGCGATAGTTAGTGATAGTCTATTTCTAAAAACAATGATGGCACGATTTAGACTACGACACCGCGAATATCCACGTGATTTATAATGGGACTGATTTTAGCAGCATCGAGCCTGCAATCCCTAGTAATAAACAAAAAATAGTGTTGTTTCTTTCTAACCAAATCAACAAACAAAAAGGAGTCTACCATTTTATTCAACTTTCAAAAAACCTTAAACCAGAGTTCCCGGATGTTCGTTTTCTATGGGTTGGTCAAAACGAACTGGAAGGTGACACTTTTGAGACTCAGGGATACATTCGGAACAAGCAAGACCTGGAGGCTATGTTTAGGTCGAGTTATTTGCTTCTTTTGCCTTCTTTGTGGCCTGAGCCGATGAGCTATTCAGTTATTCAAGCTATGGCTCATGGAAAACCAGTAGTAGCATACGACATTGGAGCAAATAGTGAAGCGGTAGTTCACCGTGAAACTGGTCTACTTGCCAGGTGGGGGAATATTGATCAACTTACATCTCACGTTCGAACGCTGTTACTCGATCAAAGCCTTGCCGCTCAAATGGGCCAAAATGCCCGAAAGCGAGCAGAAGAAATGTTTAGCATAAAACGCATGACAAACGCTTACATGGACCTTTTAGAAAAAACTCAAAGTCCTCGCGCATAATTGTTTTATTTTTCGGATTGAGACTAAAATTATTCTCACTAAATTAGCGGTTTAATACTGTGAATAACAATGTAATAGCACACCGTATTCGCAAAGTCATAAACAAACGAACTGCATTTTCAAAAGTTGATGGATTTCTGAAAAAATTGTTGGACTCAAAAAAGCTCGAAGACTATTTGCGTGTAAAATCGAATTATGAGGATTCTAGCATAGTCCCTAAAGATGCTGCTAACGTCAAGGTTTCTAACATTAGAACGCTGTCAGGAGGCATGACGAATAACACTTGTTCTTTCTTGCTTACATTTTCCCAGAAAGGATTTGAGCAACGTTTTGAACTTGTCATGAAAGCTTATTCTGAGAAGGTTGGTTTATGGTCTAAGATTCATCATGCTGACGAAGATATTAGACCATTTGTCAGAGAATTTGAAGTTCTGAGAAGTCTTGAGAGGGCAGGTTTTCCTGTACCCCACTCCTATCTTTGTGAATACGATTCATCTTTTTTTGGGTATCCGTTTTTAATAATGCAAAAGGAAAAAATAATCAAACAAAGCATTTTCCCGATGGATCGTTTTGCAGCAACACTCGCAAGTCTCCATAATTTAGAAGTGAAGGAGTTAGAGATTAAGTCTCTCAGCTTCCCTAGTGATAGCGGTTCATTCGCCAGAGAACGGCAAATTTGTCTGAAGCAATATCTAAATGAAACTCGACATTATCGGGCTCTAAAAAAACATTTCAATTATGCAATAAACTGGCTTGACTCAAATGTTTCCAATAATAATTGTCCCCAATATTGCTTAATTCATGGTGAATACCACCCTGGTCATGGTTTACTGACTAAAGATAATGTCTTGAAAGTAATAGACTGGGAAAGTGTCCAAATAGGCGATCCCGCGTTTGACGTCGGATATGCGTATCACATACTTAAATTGATGTACGACCACAAAAATTTAAACTCAGGCGAAGGAGTTGCTGAACGTTTTGTCTCAGAATACAGCAAAAATTTCAAAGGCGATGTACACTCTCGGCTTGAATTCTATAAGTTGGTCGGACTTTTAGGAGTGGCTGTCGTAGTTAGCTCTTGGGTATCAAACCCGTTAAAGGCGTACAAAAGTTTTGGAACCAAATCTTTTGCACGTGCGCTTGCATTTCCTTTTATTCACTCTCAATTTTTTGCAAAGAGTTGGCTAAATTCAGATTTCTTAGTTTCCTATTTACAATACAGCCAAGATTACATTAAATCAGCTTTAAGACAATAAATAAAGTTCGCTTGCTCCAATGAATTTATAAAGAAAACAGGACTAGACAACCGTAAATGGTCGATTCTTAATGGTTCGTCAAGAAGAGGTCAGAGTTTTTCAAACTGTCGATGACATCAAAGAGTCGATTGATCAGATTTCGAACGATAGTTTCTTTACATACGGATGGTTTAAGACGTTAGAATCCTTTGGACTGCTTCCTGAACCGCTTTACTTCACTGCTAGTTATGAAGGGTCCCCAATAGCGATCGCACCTTGCTTCATAGACAGGATTAACGACTTCTTTAGTTGGGGACCAAATATTCTGCCTTATCTTCGTGGACTCCTAAATGTTTGTCAAAGGCTTGGATTATACAAAAGCAACGTATTATTGTGTTATTCACCAGCCTGTTGTCGTACTAAAATTTTATTTGACGACAACCATAAGGACCAAATGGTTCTAAATTTGCTTTCCAAAAAAATAGATACAGTTTGCAAGGAAAAGAGAATTCTGTTAAGCTCATTTCTTTTTGTTTCTGAATTCGACGAACTTTTAATGAGAAATCTTGAGAGTCTAAATTACATGAAATTTCCTAATATCGTAACTTTTTATCTTGATGTCAACTGGTCTAATTTCGATGAACTATTTAGACAGCCTGAAACCTGGAATGAGAAAAAAAATTAGACGTGAGATCAAAAAATGCTTAGACAATGGCGTTACTATTAAAGAAGAACCAATAACTGAAAATATTGCAGAAAAACTTTCAGATCTCGCGGCAATTGTTACTTCAAAATACGATCCTACAAACAATAATAAACTCCCGACTTCTTTTTTCTTAACTCTGGAGAAATATGCGAAGGACAAAATAAGATTGTTTGTGGCTAGGAAGAACGATGAAGTAATTGGATTTTTGCTTTCGTTGCAACACAAAGAGGTACTTGACGTTTACATGTATGGCTCTGATTATTCAGCTCAGACAAATACATTTTTCACCTATTTCAATCTCGCTTATTATACTCCAATTCAATTAGCAATCGATGAGAAAATAAAGAAAATCTATTTCAGATATCTTAACAAAAAAGTAAGGTTAGATCGTGGTTGCAAACCTGAACAAACCTACTCATTTATTAAATGTCACAATGTATTTCTTCAACCTCTTATGAATGCCGTGCTAAATAGTAGCCTTTACTCTAAATTAAAATCGCGTTTTCTTCCCGATTATTTTAAAAGAGAGCAGTAACTTCGTGGTTTTAGGAAACAAAAGTCAACAAAGATTGACCAATATTTCAATTATTTGAATTAATCAAGATTTAAATTAGAATTCCTCAAAATTAAGAAAATACAGCTTTGTTACTTCTAATAGCTTTAAAAGACCTCTGTCGCCGAAAATTAAGCGAGGTGGACTGACATATCAATAAACACCAGAGTTTTCAAGACTATCGACGACATAGGTCAAGAATCAATTGATTCACTGGTTGACGATGGATTTTTTACGCATGGTTGGCTCAAAACACTTGAAACATCTAAACCACCAATTAAACTGGATCCTTTTTATGTAACCGCTTATGAAAAACGCAAATTGGTTGCGTTCACACCTTGTTTTCGCGACATTGCAGATCAGTATTTCCAGTATGGTCCAAATGTTGTTCCTTATATGAAAAGAGTCTTGAACTTGTGCAACAGGCTACATATTCGTCAAGATCATGTTTTACTTTGTTACTCGCCTTGGTGTTTCCGTACCAAAATCTTTCTCGATAAGAATCTCGATAAAGGCGTATTGTTAAGCAAACTATCTGAAGAAATTGATGTTGTTTGTGAAAAGGAAAAAATATTGTTCAGTTCTTTTTTGTTTGTCTCAGAGTTTGACAAAAATTTGATAACGTATCTTGAGCGTCTAGGCTATTATAAGTTCTTTTGGCAATCGACTCTTTACATTGATGTTTGTTGGCCAACCTTCGAAGATTATCTGAAAAGCCTGAGAACCACTGTAAGACATGAAGTCAGAAGAGAGGTTAAAAATTGCCTAGAAAACGGAATTACTATAGAAGCGGTAACTGATTTCAAGAAATTCTCAAAGATTCTATCTGATTTGTCACTTAACCTTTCTTTGAAGTATAACAAGTGGGCACAGAGACTCGAGCCATTTTTCTTTGAATGCTTAAGCGATTATGCAAAAGCTAACACAGTTGTTTTTGTTGCAAAGAAAAATAATGTCATTGTGGGTTTTTCGTTGTTTATTCGCAAGGGAGAAACTCTTGATGCCTTTATAGGCGGCTTCAACTATGAGCTTCGGTCTAAAACTGATTTTACTTATTTTAATCTAGTTTACTACGCACCGATCGATTGGGCAATAAAAGAGGGTATTCGAAAAATTTATTATCGATGGGGCTCAGAAAAAGCGAAGTACAAACGAGGTTGCAAACCAGAAATGATATATTCCTTCGTTAAATGCCACAACAAGCTTGTGAACTCTCAAATTGGCAATTATTTGAAGCTCAGAAATAAAATAGAGATGCTTAGATAGCGCTAAAGTAGCTTATTTCAATGTACCCGAATAGTGCTCGAACTTGTCATTAAAACGATTTCTGGGCATTATTCCAGAATAATTTACTTTGCTTTAGTAAGGAAATAAACGTAATAATCCAACATATTTGTTGGGTCAAACACCTCTTTGCCACTATTCAAACTGTAAGCCTTGGTATTTGAGAACCCGGCGTCATGTAACTGTTTTAGTTGTTCGCTAGGTGTGCTAAAGTAGTCTCTGACAAGAAAATCTTTGTATCTAAAATAGGCCATCATATGTTGTGTTTGTTTCCCAGTTGGTTTTATGGCTGGCCATACTTTGTGATTTAACAAAAAATTGTAAGTATTTCGATACAATATCGTTGGGTTTTTTGACAATCTAAAGGGTGGCTTTAGTTGCCAAGAATTTAGGTTAAGTGTTGAGAAGCAAAAATAACCGCCCCTTCTAAGTACCCTTCGAATCTCACGAAGAATTGCCAGCCTATCTTTGTGTTCCACAGCGTCTATTCCATTAAAGCTAAACAAGACAAAGTCAAAATAAGCATCGTCAAAAAGGCTCAGATTTCTAGCGTCCGCCCACTCGAGTCTATATTTTGGAAATTTTTCCCGACAAGCCTTTATCAAAGCGCTTGAATAATCAACCCCAACGTATTCTTTAACCAAACCTGCAAAATGCTTGGTAGTGCGCCCGGTCCCAACTCCAATATCGAGCATCCTAAAAGAAGGCAGTTCATTCCTCAATTCTTCAAGTATAGTCCTTTCAGGGATTTGTAGTTCAGTTTGAGGCAGATAATCATCTACGAAATCGTTGGATTCATACACGCGTTTTACTTGAAAGTTACTCGAGTCATTATGCCTTAAAATCAGCGATGCAATTTCTATATTATACTCGAGAAATAGCCTGAACGATTTTTTGCCAATTTTTAACATTGCTCTAATTAATATTAGGCTCTTCCCTAAAATCTTTCTCTGCTTGCAGAATATCAAAAAATTTTTAGAGCTCAAAAGCAATTTTACTAAATCCAAAAAGCTTAAGAATGTAAAATCACCATTCGTGATTCCTGTAGGTATGAAATTGCAACTTCTAAATTTTGTCAAAAGCTGCAAAGAAGTTGTTCAACAAATTGTTACTCAAAACGTCATAACTGCTGAAAACAACAAAATAGTCTATGAGTCAGAGGATGTCACAAGATTTTATGCGGAACAAAATGAACTCCAAAAACCTGAAACAGCTATATTAAAGGAATTAAAAAGTAAACTGCCCGAGATGCGTATGCTCGATATTGGCGTTGGGGGAGGCCGAACCACCACGCACTTTGCGTTTTTAACCAAGGAATATCTTGGAATAGATTACTCCAGCCAAATGGTGAACGCTTGCATCAAAAAATTCCAGGGTTCCCCCAAAGAAGTTTCTTTCCTAACTGCTGACGCAAGAACAATGAAGAGTTTCAAAAATAATTCATTCGATTTTGTCCTTTTTAGCTTCAACGGCATTGACTATATGGAACACGAAGATAGGCTGGCATCTCTGCGTGAAATACGCCGACTCATCAGATCAGGTGGTTATTTTTGCTTTTCAACACACAATTTAAACTTCCTAACAAACAAATGCTCAATTCAACTATCAAAACACCCTTCTATACTTGCGTCACGCACGTACAAGCTTTTGCAGATGCGGCTTCTAAACGAAAAAAGAGCTTGGAAAACTATTAGAAACTATAAACAAAATCCACGTCATGATATGGTTAATGACGGAGCTCACAATTTTCAGTTGAGAACTTACTACATTACACCTCTTGAGCAAGTCAAACAGCTAAGTGAATTGGGCTTTTCAGATATCAAAATGTATAGCTTAGCTGATGGAAGCGAGATTAAGAATCCAAGTAAAACGATGGATCACTGGGTGTACTTTTTGTCCAGAGCTTCTTGAAGATGATGCTTATGCGCCTGACGAAAAATCTTTCCACTGAGTTCGACACTCAGAAAAAAACCTTAGGGCAAACTGGCGTTTCAATTGTAAATGTGCGTCTAGCTTCACTTTCAGAATGGGACCTGATTTGGCACGAATGTGACTACTCAACATATTTTCATTCTAGTGAATGGGCCGAAATATGGAGCAAATACGCCAAAAGAAAAATGTTCTTAACCCCCTTTCTTGTTTCGTTCTCAGATGGCAAAAAAGCTTTACTGCCCTTTTCATGCGTAATAAAAGAAGGATTGACTCCAATTTTAATGGGCACGACAAGATTGTATGTTTCCTCCCCTGAGTGTACTTACGGTGGTTGGATCTCTGCAGATAAGCTAGACAACAATCATGCTATAGTGTTGTTAAATTTGATGAAAAAGAAATTTAATAATCTATCTTGGAGGTTAAACCCTTACGATGATGTCGCCTTAAATTCTGATATTAGTATCAATGATGAGGGTGAAACTCACGCAATTAATCTGGAAAAAGGGTTTGATGTAATTGCATCAAATATGTCTAAGGGTCATAGAAGTGCTGTGAAACAGGCAATTCGAAGTGGTGTTTCAGTAAGACGTTCTTCCTCAATTGAGGATTGGTTAAATTATTATCGGGTTTACGAAACCTCTGTGAACAGATGGGGGAATCGGTTGCTAGGTGAGAAATATTCTTGGGAACTCTTCCGCGACTTCTTTGCAAGGAATTCGCCGAATGTCGAACTTTGGTTAGCTATTTATCAAGATGCTGTTATTTCAGGGGCACTTTGTTTTCACTCAAAAAGACATTTTGTTTATTGGCATGGTGCATCAACAGATACTTACTTCACTCTTAGACCAGTGAATCTTCTTTTGTACGAAGTCATTAAGAATGCATGCGAAAGAAAGTTTACTTGGTTTGATTTCAATCCAAGCGCTGGGCTTAAAGGGGTAATTGCGTTTAAGGAAAGATTTGGGGCACAAGCTTTGAAATGTCCTATTGTTAGGTTGAAGCCTAAGAATATGCGCACAGTTGCTATAGCGACAATTGGAGGCAAAATTGGTGAAATCAAAAAGCGAACAAAGTTTGCTTTGCCCACGCCAATCTATAAGATCATCTTCAACGACTAAAAATTCAAAGATTTGTTAAGCTAAAGAAGGGTTCAAACAATAGTGAGGGCCCATTTTTCTACAATATCTAATCCCTCGTTCATAAAAGTGCGAACTTTGATTTTAGATATTTCGTATATCATATCGGGATTAGAGAGATTTGGAATAATGTTTTTATTCAAAGTGTTCATTCTCGTTATGAAATCAGAATTAATCAAGTCAAAACAAAAACTCGGCGTCATCTTACTTTATAGGTTATGAGGGAAAATCGTGGACAAAGCTTTGGAAATGGGCAAGACTTCAACTGTTGGTAGTCTACAATTATTCCTCGGCACTTCATCTTCTACAATAATAAAAGCTGTTGGAGCAATAATTCTAGGTTTATTCATTCTTGAGGGAGATTACGGATTATATGTTGTAGCTTTGATTCCAGCCGCAACTTTGGGTTTAGCTCAGGACTGGGGTATAGGTTCTGCTTTGACAAGGTACTGTGCCAAATATAGAGCGACAAATGAATTAACAGAACAAAGAAAAGTTATAATTGCTGGTCTATTGTTTGGGTTTACGACAGGTTTAGTTTTAACAATTGTATCACTTTTATTGGCTAATTTCTTTGCGGTAACGGTTTATAACAAACCGGCATCTGCATTCTTGATTACTCTCGCCTCAGTTACGTTGCTTTCAGGAGCAATATCGTCTGCAGTAGCAAGTGTGTTTACTGGTTTCGAGCAAATGAAGCTGAACAGTTATTTAGCTGTTATTAATGCTGTTGTTTACAGTTTATTGACTCCTTTGTTAGTATTTTTTGGGTATGGAGCCACGGGCGCTATAATCGGTTTTACTTCGGCTTCGGTGGTTCAGGGTGTAATTTCGGTTCTCTTCCTCTATTTCTTTGTATTCAGAAAGCTTCCTATTTTTAAGACAACCACGTCTGATATTGTCAAGACTCTAAAGTCCATGCTAAGCTATGGAGTGCCTTTAGGAGTGGGGACCATCATAAGCAATTTAGGCAGTCCAGTTTTCTCATTTCTTATGGCCTCATACGTGAGTGACGTTATGATTGGAAATTACAAAATAGCCACTAATTTCACTATTCTTTTAAGTTTTCTTACCGTTCCCATCAATACCGTTTTATTTCCAGCGTTCTCCAAATTGGATCCTCAAAAAGACAGAGGCCTTCTTAAAATCGTTTATGCCTCATCCGTTAAGTATACCAATCTTCTTTTGGTTCCCGCTGTTATGGCCATGGTTGTTCTTGCAGCACCTCTTATCGGTACACTTTACGGAAACAAATGGTTAGATGCTCCGCCTTTTCTGGCGTTAAGTGTGGTATTTTACTTGCTCTCACTTTTAGGTTTGCGCAGTATGGGAAGCCTCTTGTATGCAATGGGTGAAACGAAACTTTTAATGGAACAGAGTGCGCTAAGCCTTATTTTAGGGATACCTGTGGCTTTTCTTCTAGTTCCTTCGCTAGGAATAATCGGTATGATAATTGGGCTCCCAATCGCCGCTTTGCCAAGCACATTCATCGGAATTTATTTAGTATGGAAACATTATGGGGTTAAACCTGATTTTGGGGCTTCTGCAAAAATTCTTCTTGCATCTTTTCTTGCTGCAGGAATCGTTTATCTTCTCTTTACATTTTTTAACGCTGCCTCTTGGGTCTTATTAATTGCGGGGGCAATTCTATTTTTGGTGGTTTACCTAATTACTGCTCCATTAGTTGGTGCAATCAATCAAGAGGATGTTAACAACCTTAGAGTAATGTTATCCGGTTTAGGTACAATTTCACGGCTTATAGAAGTGCCATTTACGGTAATGGAAAAATTAATAAAAAGACGACCCTTCAAGGTTGTACAAAAAGACAATAAATAGATTTTGATGTTCAAATAGTGAATACTTAGCTTTTTCGCTTTATTGGTTTGTGGGAGTCTGAAAATATCTTCTAATTCTATTATTTGCCATTTTTCAGAAACGTCGTCACTACCTTAACATGGGTTACATTTGTTAAGATAGCTCTGAATATGCTGATGGTATACGAGTGATTTGCTAGAAATATTTGGAGTGGTATGGATTTTTTTAAATTTATCTATTTGCTGTCTTAAAGTATTTTTCCTTATTTTTTTTAACTAACATATTTTATTATTTTCTTGATATTTGGAAAAATCGAAAAATTTTACTGTAAAGTTAGTGGACTTTTGTTTATTATTTTTTGCTTTATTAATAAAAAAAGGGATCGAGTAATGATGTTCGGCCTTTAAGGATTTATGTAGAAAGTTGGGTCAGCAAACCAAGCGTAGGCATTATCGGTTACACCGCGGACATCAAACCATGGAATCACTGAACTTATTTGGGTTGGGCTGCATGATTTTACGCTCCATTGATTTGTTGCTCCATTCAAGACATAAGTGTACACCGTAGTTGGAACATAAACATCCCAAGTAACCAATGTCCAATCACGCCCCCAAACTGAGCGACCGCCTCCGTAAACGTTTTCCGCGTTGGTTGGGTGTCCTGCATCAGTTGTTGTTGGATTTGTGTAAGGTATTCCAGAACCAGCCGAAGTTGAAGCATAAAAGTCCATACCAATTCGGGCGCCTGCGTAAGGATCCTTACTTGAATAAGAAGCTGTTTTTACCCAGCATGAGAAAACGATGTGATCCCCTGGCTTTACACTTAACCACGCTCCGTCAACCTCCCTTGTTCCCCTAACATAATCAGGTCCCACTTTGATGCTTGGATTGCCATTGTGAAGAACGCTGGTATCCACAGAAAGATAGGGATAACTGTTAACCTGCGCATAAAACGCACTGAGAGGTTCCCGATTCAGTGAATACGCGTAGGGTTCAGTTGTCGGCGCAGTTGTGGGTGTTGTTGGTGTGTTTGTTGGTGTAGGTGTTGCTGTAGGTGTAGGTGTTTGTGTTTGACTTGTTGATTGGTAGATCTTTATTTCTATTATGTGGGCGGCTAAGTTTGCTGTGTTGCCGGTTACGGTTATTTTGACGTATCTTGCTGTTACTGGGTTGAATGTGTCTGTGACTGTGCTGCTTCCGGTTTTGGTTGGTACTATTGTGTTCCAGTTTGTGCCGTCGGTTGAGGCTTGGATGTAGTATGTGTATGTTCTTGAGTCTCCGTCGTAGAAGTGTGTGGTGATTTGGTTGATGCTGGTTTGTGTTCCAAGGTTGAGTTGTAGCCATTGTGGTAGTTTGCCTGAGGCAATCATTGCGTTTGTTCCCCAGTAATACCAGGTTGTATCTGATCCGTCTATTGCTAAGTCTGGTGTATGGCTACTGTCGTATGAGGAGGCAGTTACGCTTGACACTTCGACCTCATCCGATTGGCTTGATTGGAATGTTGTGGGTGTTGTTGGTGTGTTTGTTGGTGTAGGTGTTGCTGTAGGTGTAGGTGTTTGTGTTTGACTTGTTGATTGGTAGATCTTTATTTCTATTATGTGGGCGGCTAAGTTTGCTGTGTTGCCGGTTACGGTTATTTTGACGTATCTTGCTGTTACTGGGTTGAATGTGTCTGTGACTGTGCTGCTTCCGGTTTTGGTTGGTACTATTGTGTTCCAGTTTGTGCCGTCGGTTGAGGCTTGGATGTAGTATGTGTATGTTCTTGAGTCTCCGTCGTAGAAGTGTGTGGTGATTTGGTTGATGCTGGTTTGTGTTCCAAGGTTGAGTTGTAGCCATTGTGGTAGTTTGCCTGAGGCAATCATTGCGTTTGTTCCCCAGTAATACCAGGTTGTATCTGATCCGTCTATTGCTAAGTCTGGTGTATGGCTGCTGTCGTATGAGGAGGCAGTTACGCTTGACACTTCAACCTGATTCATTGAAGTTGCAGCTTGAACTAAATTCGGCGAAAACACTAATAGTATGCTTAAAACAAAGAGTGCACTAATGCATAGAGCTATGGGTTTTGTGGACTTTCTAAGGTTCATTATGCGATGCTTTTTCTTTTGGTTGTTAGTATTCAAATTTTTTCTCTCTCTTCTTGATTATTTTGAGTTTTTTTAGGGCTTAATCAGTTTTATAGCTTTTTGAAAAATCTGCTAACGTTAATTGTCAACTTCACTGCGGGTGTGCAAAGCAAAATTAACTAATTCTGCGAAGCGTAATTAGTTCATACTTCCTCGAGCATTTGCATTGACCCCTTCAAATTGCCTGTAGCTACCCTAGTTCTAAACCAAAGAAGCCTAGTGCTGAAAACCCCTCCAAACGAACTTGAAACTCTTCGCTATACTTGTTAGTCGCAGTCGCTCTTGACTGCAAAGTATACTTGGAATCGCCAAGCCTCCGCTTCAATACGAATTCCTTCAGCAACTTCGCAAAGTATGAACAACAGCATTACCCAAAACTTCACAAATAACCAGATATACTCTCCAGAAACAGAAGAGACAAAAAAGCCCTTCCGTAAGAAACTAAGAAAATCTTAATCTGAACCACAAAAATAATACTCTTAAAGGCAAGACTAACAATAAAAAAACAACATAAACATTGACGAGTGTGTACCAGAAATTGATGCAAAACCAAGACGCAAACGGCTCAATTGAAGACCTCATAATCAAAACTATAAACGAGCAGAAACCCCAAACAACAAGACATCTCGTAGATCTCATCCAGAAGAAAACCAACCTCTCAAAAAACGAAATAATTAAAGCCTTAGATCAACTCGAAACAGGAGATAAAATCCACTTCAATGTTAAATCAGAACAATCCACTTCGTTTGAAACTTACATATTTGGCTTCGGAGCAGTGTGGTACTGGATGGTAATAGCCCTAGCATTAATAACCACCGTAACAGTTTTCGCTATTCCGCAAGATTCGTATCCAACGGCATACATTCGCAATATTACTAGGTGCGGTATTTGTTTTGTTTTTGCCTGGTTATGCCTTCGTAAAAGCTATTTTCCAAAAGAATGTACCAATCAAAATGTCTTCTGAAAGCCTCGAGAATATTGAACGCTTTGCGTTGAGCATCGCTCTGAGTATAACACTAACGCCTATGGTTGGCTTGGTACTATACTACACCCCAATCGGTATAGGATTATCCCCAATAACTCTGAGTTTGTTAGTTTTAACCCTGCTATTTTCTACTGCAGCCATGGCTAGAGAATACCAAGCAAAATCGAATATTCAACAAAACTATCTATCAAGTTTAAGAAATTAAACGCAAGAAAAATCTATTAGAACCTCGAAGTTGATTTCAAACATCATATAGTAAACACGCACTATAGCATCTTGTCTAAGACTGGGTTTTTCAAAGGTAGTTAGATTATTTCTTTCATAAACTCTTATTGCATCTAATATTTCGCTTAAGGAAGAAAACACTTTTAGCCATCATCAACCAACTCAATACTCGCTAGCCAAAAACGAAGGATAAGAAACGTGGCAAAATTTAAAGCCGAATCTTCAGTGATAATTGCAGCATTGTTTACAATATCGGGCATAGCCTTAATTTACTTTTCAACGATTTCTTCATCGGAAATATTGGCGCTCATAGGCTTAGGTTTGCTTTTTTGGGGAGCTACTTTCTTCTTAATTACGCCAAGCGGTTTTGTAGATGCGCGTCTTTTGCTTAGCACGGTATATTCAGAGTATTCAACTTTCGATCGAATTATCGATAATTTTGAATGCAAAAAATGCTACTACATTCCTTCCATCTTAAATCAAGTTGTTGTTTATGGAGACCTAAGGAAGACAAAAGACCCTGTTTTGTTTTTGTCTTCTGAAACAAATTCTGGAGTTCTGGAGGATGAAACCTTCTTCATTCAAAAAAAGTTCTTGTTGTCCAAAAAAAACAAAGGAATTGTTTTAACTCCTCCTGGTTTGGGTCTCACGAAACTGTTTGAGCAGAAGAACCAAAATTTTTATAATATGAGTCTTGAGAAGCTGTCTGAGATTCTCCCACATCTTATAGCTCAGGATTTTGGGCTTACCAAAGACCTCCTAATTAACATCCAGAATGGGCAAATCATCGTAATAATTCAAAAATCAATATACAAAGGTTTGTATAATCTTGACAAGGGCTCAAATAGCGCAAAAATTTTTGGTTGCCCAATCGTGAGTGCAATTGGCTGTATTCTTGCGAAAACTTTGGGAAAAATTGTGACCATAGAAGAAATTAAGGCTTCGAAGGATATGTCAACTCTACAAGTTCTGTATCGGATTGTGAACTAAATTGATCAATATTCCTCTCTCCCTTTCGAGTATCAGCTTGTGGCTCGCAGTGACAGCTATTGTACTTCTATTAACATCTGAGATGATTACTTTGCTGCCTGAGTATTCCCGTCGGATGCTAATTAGCAAAAAGTATTTGCGCATTTTGGGCACGGGGTGTGGGATCGCTTTTATTTTGGTAGTTATTGTCCAAGTTTTCTACTAATTGATGCTTGCGGATGACGCTGAACACCACAAATCTTTTTGAAAGCTCAATCAGTTGAACAATTCATCAATATTGTAAGTTGATAGGCCCCGAATGATCTTCTTTTGCAAGTTATACTTTGCATTTGGCTTCAGGCATCCCTTACTTTCTATGTGGTTTAATTGACAAGTCTCTAAGAAATTGGGTTATCGTCTTCTGGATTTTTGTTTGAAGAGAATAAAATTGCTATTTTTGACGGATTTGAATAAGTGTATTAAAGTTGGTGATAAAAATAAGCTTACTTGTAAGTAATAAACTTTAAAAGGAGTTTGGTTGTAAGCATATTTATTATTCAACATGGATGTGTTAAAAATGAAGAAAAAAGTATTCCTACTAACGATTGTGTTCTTAACAGCATTCGCACTTGTCTCAATGAATGCAATTAACCTTGCTAAAGCAGACGTAATTTTAATTGACGATTTTCATAGCGGCAACTTGAACGCATGGACCCCTTATCTGCAAAGCTCGCTTACGATAAGTAGCCAAGTTACAAACAACGGTGAACCCTACAGCGTAGAATGCACAATTTCCCCTGGTCAAAACTCAAACATAGGTTACCAACGCTTACCCTCAGTTACAAATCCAATAAATTTCAGAGAATATGTCTATATAACCTCTGCAACAACTCCGTCCACAAATGGTGACTACTACCAAGTTGGTGGATTTTCTAGCATTGGCGGTCCAAACAATGGGGATGGAGAACTAATTGTAACGAATGTCGGCGGAACTCTATACTGGGGAATATTTTATCGCGACGCATCAGGTTCCTTTAATCCCCTGGGCTTTTCTCGACTAATAAGCACAACTAACACTACAGGCAATGCAGTGCCAGTTACAGTCGGCTGGACTTGTTTGGAATTAGAACAAACAACAGCAGCCAGTGGCGCAAACGGCGTAGAAAAATTCTACGTGAATGGACAACTAATTGCGCAAGTTACAACTGCAGTAAATGGGGACAGAACTCCATATAACGCGGTCATCGGTGGAAGCCAGGATATAACTAGCCTAACTGGGGGGACATTGAAATATTATATTGCGGACGTAATAGTCAGCAGCAGCTACATAGGCTTAAATCAAAACACCTTAAGGATATCCTCTAACGCAGGAACTGTTACTCCATCTAATGGCTCTTCTTACGCTGAAGGTCAACAAGTACAAATAACTGCAATCGCTCCGACAGCTGCACAGGGTGAGCGGTATGTTTTTACTGGTTGGACTGGTTCAGGTTTAGGTAGCTATACAGGCACCAACAACCCTGCCACAATTACAATGAACAGCGCAATTAACGAGACAGCAACATGGGAACACCAGTATCAATTAACCATAATTTCACCTCAGGGAGCTGCTATTGCAAACAATACTTGGTATGATATTGGCACAACTACGACAGCAGCGATCCCAACTGGCACCGTGGCAGGCACAACTGGTACTCAATACGTCTTTTCAGGGTGGACTGGTGACGCTTCGGGTAGCGGATTAACTTCTAATTCCATAACTATGAATGGACCTAAGAACGCTACAGCGACTTGGACAACCCAATATTTCCTAACTACAACTACAACTCACGGCACAGTCAGCTGGTTCAGGCTGGTACAATACAGGCACCACTGCAACAGCGACGCTTGATTCATTAACTTCACCTGGAACGACCGGAGTTCAGTATGCCTTTACCAATTGGGCAACTGACGCAACTGGTGTTGCCTTAATTTCAAATGCCATAACCATGAACGGACCTAAGACAGCTTCAACTGTATGGCAGACTCAATACAACTTGACTTTTGCTCAAATTGGAGTAGGTTCAGATTACACCGGCAACCTAGTCACAGTTAATGGAAATGCTTATAATGCAAATGGCTACTCGACTTGGGCAAATGCAAACGCGGCATTCACATTTAGTTACGCACCACAAGCAGTAGTTAGCAACATCACGACACAATATCTAATCACTGGAGTAGCTGGAAATACTACAGTAACATCCGTAACAGCTACAGCACCCAAAACCGTAACCGCTACGTATTCAACTCAATGCTACTTGACTGTCACATCACAGTATGATTCGCCTTCACCCACAAGCAGATGGTACGATAACAACACCAGCATAACTGCATATGTTTCATCTCCAGCCTCAGGGATGACATGTTCAGGATGGTCAGGAACAGGAAGTGTTCCAACTTCAGGCAGCTCATCAGTAATAACGTTTGTTATTGCAGCGCCTTCAACGATCGTTTGGAACTGGTATGATGCTTCAGCCACTCCTACACCTTCCCCTACTCCTGTACCAACTCCCACTGCTGCCCCTACTGCCGCTCCTACTCATACACCGACCTCAAGCCCCACACCTATTGTAACTGCATCTCCGACACCCAAACCAGCCACTGCCACACCAACACCGACTTCAACACCTGATCAAAACTCTAATTTAACCGCATACATAGCTGTCATTGCAGTAGTGATAGTCGTCGCAGTCCTTGCCGCTGTCTTGGTGTTGCGAAAAAAGATGAAAAAATAGGCTCAATGCCCTCTTTTTCCTTTTCTATTTTTCTTCTCCTATTATTTTCCAAAAAAGAATACCTTTGTCATTTAAACCAAGTTTTCTTCTAACAAAGATTCTGAAATCATCTTTGCTGGAAAAAGTCTTAAAATAATTAAATTCAAACCACTAAAAGAGTTGCCGCTTGGATTTATTAATTAGGTTATTTTTCATTTGAGCTAATTGCTGATTAGATAAGTCCATGTAAAACTTACTGTGTCTGCTTTTTCCTCTTTTTTAAAATTATTGAATTTTTTTCGGTCTGTTTAATCTCGACATATTCTTTAGCAAAAGTTTCCTCAACCACATTCCAAACCAAATCGTTTTCAACCGTTTCAAATGGGTTCTTTTTCATTTTCAATCAATATTAAATTTAGTTATGAAAATGTATCTAAAGGTTATGAATCCACAATCCATATTTAGGAAAATCTTATTTTAAAATTAGATTTTGGTGCTAAACTTGCACTTAATCTTTTTTTGAATGGTTAAGCCCTAATCCGTTATTAGAAAAATGTTGGTTGCAATCGACGCATATGATTTTCAGGATTTAATGATTTGAACTCAAAATAGGTATTAAAAACATAGATCTGTACCACAATTTGTTTCTTTATTTTGTGTCGCCAGTATTCTCCAAAATGGAAATGACGAACACCCAAACGTAATTACGCATCTTGGCTCCTGAAATAAAATTTAAGCCTTTTGAGGTTTCATCTTTTATGGTGCAAAATAGGCTTCTATTTTTAACGCTCACAATCAATGAAGGTACCCTCTGGCAATTTTTTGGTTGCAGGTTTTAGTTCCTTTTGAATCTGCATTATCAACACTGTTTGGTTTAAGCTTTTAGCTTTTGTCTTTGGTCTCACTTAAACTAAATTCTTTGTTGAACAAACGGCCATAATTTGCTCGTTATGTCAACTATCTGTCCCGCCAATTTTCTTTTTTGTGGTTTTGCATCATTTTTTGATTTGAGCAAGTTAGTGTATTTGTGTTGTTTTGTCTTTCCATCTATACATGTAGTAAATAATGTTTATTAAGACTTAATATGGATGGTTGTTTGGTGTATCAAAAGAAATGTCTGTACCAAAAATTCCGTTAGCGATAATCGCACTGATCATGATTGCCATAGCTCTAACAGCAACAACTTACGGTGCAATCTCAATAAATAAAAATATATCCACAAACGGCTCAATAATCACATCACCAAACATAGGCATATTTTCCGACAGCAGTTGCACAACAAACCTATCATCTATCGATTGGGGATCGATAACACCGGGTACTAACGTAACTAGGACAGTATACGTTAAAAATACAGGTGTTGGGACCTCCTTAACATTGGATATGTCAACAAACAACTGGAACCCCACGAGCGCGAATGGGCCTATTACGGTGACCTGGGATAAGCAAAATGTGAGGCTCACACCTGGACAATCAGCTACAGCAGTGATAACATTAGTCGCGTCTTCGGCAATAACTGATGTTGACAACTTTAGCGTTCAAATATTGATTTCAGCAACACCTTAATTTTTTTTATTTTCTTAATATTTTAGAAATCCGCTGCAGGCAGCTTGTTTATTAAAACGGCTATCGGCAATTGTAAATAAATAATGTCTAACATCTTAGCTCGTTAGTGATCAGATGAGTCTCGAATGTTTGGGTGATTGATGCCTATTTTGTGTTCTTGTTTTGTCGTCTATTTTGCCTGTTTTTCTGAACGTTTAATTCGATTTTCTTATGGAAATATTTTCTGTGTCCAGAAGTGATTGGCAGAAATAGGTCTCGTAGGGAAGTTGTTGCAATGTATCTTTTCTATATATATCAAGTCTCGTAATGTATCAAACCTTGAAGTAATTGATATATTAAGTCTTAAGACGTTGTTTTAAAATAAGTAATACACTTCAACAACAAGGAAGAGAGGAAAAAACGTGATTCAAGAAACAAAAAGTCTTCTAGAACTTCACATAGGGTTAGAAAATCCAAAAACTCCATCCTTCAACCAAACAATAATTGAAGCAGTTGACCTAACTCTCTCAAAACTCGGCCCAAAAGTCAAACAAACCCTCTATTCATCCTTAGTAATTGATTATAAATTGAACAAAGAAAATATTCCATGTCGGACGAAGGAATTCGTTGATGCACTCGAGGGAATATTTGGGAAGAGTGCGTTGCTTCTTGAAATTGATCTTATGAAAAATTTGAGTCTGAAGGTTCCAGAGTTCAAGTGTGAAATTAGTGATCCTAAGTTGACTTTTTGCGATTATTTGAAATCTTTGCAGAGTTTCATGGAAACCTCATAGTTTCTTTCTTTTTTGCCAATTCTGGTTTTTAGGTTAATGAATCAGTTAAATTAACTGGTAGAGGAAGAGTGTGTGCAGCAACTTCTTTTTATTTGGTTTTTTGGTTAAAGTTTATATTTTGGTTTATTGTATAATGAGTCTTGACATTGTTAATATGTCTCGTAAAGGACATATTGTATGCTTGTAGGACAGAAATACAGGAGCAAGAAAATGAACACCACTCACAAAGACATCCAAGTCAAGCTGACAAAAAGTCTACTTGACTTAATTATTCTTCAATTACTAGAAAAAAATCCAATGCATGGGTACGAAATATTAATAACCATACAGAAAAACTTCGGCGTATATTGTGGAGCGAGCACAATTTATCCACTCTTAACCAAACTGGAAAGAAAGAAATACTTGAAACATGCCTGGAATATGGATTCTGACAGGCCAAAAAAAGTTTATGAACTAACAGTTGACGGAAAAGCGCTGTTAGATTACACCGCTGGATCACTCCGATCAATAGTTAAGTCAATCGGAAAAGATTGCGCCCACGCAACTGTTGAAGCGGATAATAGCTTAGAACTTAAACTTGCCTCAGGCCTAAAATAAGTAACTTTTCTAATTATCTAATTCAAGAATTTGATTTTAGATTTAAGAACACAGAAAAAAAATTGTTGTTAAAACTGGTACGGATTCATTTTCTTTTCTTCTTCCTCTGGGAATACCTGTTTTATTTCCCCAAAGGCTTTCAAAATATGAATCCCTCTTGGCGTTACAGCGTAGACTGTTTTTTCTCTTCTTAGTTTTCTTTCTTCAACTAAGTTGTTTTTGATTAAGAATTCTAATTGTTCTTTCAGAACGCTGCAATTGACGTTGGATTTGTACATTATGTGTGTTAGTTTTAGCTGACCTTTCAACGATAGTACTTTAAGAATATCTATGTACATTTCAAGTTTGGATCGTCGCATTAGGAACATTCACTCCAACGCTTGTTAAGGTGTACATGTTTAGTTCTGTTTGGTTTAGGATTTTGAATCTGTTTTCGAATGCAGTTATAAGGTCGTCTAAGAGGATCTCTTGCATTCCAGGAGATAGCGTTCTAATATGGTCGCTTAAGGTTTCGGCCATTTTATTTTTTAATCGCTTCCTATTTTTGCTCGTTAATTGTTCCATGTGAAATCCCTTTCATTTTTAGCGGAAGCTAAGATTATGAACATTTTATATTAGTCACTTATGAATTTAGAATCTGTATTATCTTTTTTGAATCAAATTTTTTTCGTAAATTTGAAAATTCCAGAGATTTTTGAATGTACGAAATTTTTTCTAATTCATTCTGCAGATTCATCTTGGTCAAAACATTAAAGCAGAAGAAATTTCCTTAGTCATCTCTATTAAATAAAGGCTAAAATCAGAAAAGTAATAAAACTAAACAAACAATTATTCAAAAAATGCCTAAGAATTTTGCAACTAAAATAGCAGAAGGAACAATTGCAATTATAAGAAATATTCCTTTGGACTTAAAAAATGATTTGTCTGCTCCTTCACCCTCTTGGAATTCATATTCTTTTATTTCTTTCGTCTTAGAATTTATCTGAACTTTTGCAGTAAGCTTTTGATACATCATCTCAACAACATACAATTCACCATCGAGAGAAACTTTCATCGGCAACCAGCTGCCTTTGTATCCAAGCCTTTTTAGGAAGTCAGCTGTCAAAGTTGTTGCGTTTTCGGCATCGAAGCGTGAAATCTCTGTTGCTTCTGTAGACATGATCTTCCTTGATTGGTTAGTGCTTTACCATTTTAGCCTTTATGGCGCTGAAAACATTATTTCAAATCAACAAGCTTATTTTTTTTGTTAAAATCTCTTTAAAATTTTTCGCTACCGATTTTCTACGGCGGCGGTGGAGTTGGCAGTTGAGGCGGGCTTAAACTGAATAAATCTGTTTGATTCATTAAGCTGTTTTCAATACTTTTTAGTCGGTCAAGTTGTGGATTATTGGTCACGTTTAGGGTTTGTTGCATTGAACTTACTGCAAAGTCCACAACTACGCAAGCAAACGCTACAGAGGCAGTTATTAACAGTAATGCCGCTACTCCAGTTTCCATATCTTTCTCCTTCCTCGAACTCAACGTGAGTTAAAATCGTTAAATAACTTAGTTCTAAATTTCTGCTTAATTCTGTTTTAACAATAATTCAAAAATAGACATGACGAAAGAAGCCTCCAGATAAGTACCGATGCTCAGGTTTGTCGTTAGAAGTTGTTGCAACCTTGTGTGTGGAATTGAGTTGCAACAACAACTTCTATGCCAACTTTAGGCTTAACGCAAGAAGCTTCAGCGGATGCATCTGTTTAATTCCGGTTTTAGCTCGACTCGAAGAACTGTTTTTTTATTTTATGGTTATTTATCGGCAGATGATGTGTTTTTTGGAGCCACAGGGGGCGTAGAACTTAGTGATTGTGTGTCAGGTTTTTCCGTTGAGGGTTGATTTGGAATGTTTGATATTATTTGTATTTTCTCCGCCATCGGATGCAGAAGGTCAGGCGGCGGGTAGGGTGTGTTTAGATTGGAGGACAGAATATAGATTGAATTGAACACATGCTGGTAAATAGTGAAGAGTATTTGTGGAATTTTTGTTTTAGGGTTAACCTCGAGCTTCTTCTTTATGTCGTCTTGTTTGCCAGTCAAGGTCACTGAGCCCGAGGTGTTGTATTTAACGACGTTTGGTTTGGTTGAAATCGCCAGACTGAAAGCAAGGGTCACTTCATTGGTGCCTTTTTTTTGTTCCTCGAGCTTTGCATTAATATCAAAAAACAGTTCTTCTTTCGAGAGGTATTCTCCTATTCGTTCAGCCTGTAAACTATGAAGGTTAATAGAAACGGTGACTCCCGAAACAGAATACTGTGGGTTTACAGGCAATTCCTCTCTTAAATCGTTTTTTTATTTTAGGTTAATTTCTTTACTTTCAATGCGTTTCCTCGCCGTTAATTATGGGATAGTTTACTTTTCTGAGGTGTTGTAGAATGCGGAAACGGAAAGTTCTGTCATGAACTTGAAAGCTTCATCTCCTTTAGTGTTGGCTTTTGGTTTCAAAACAATTTTTTTCGGAACATCTTCCTCAATGTAAACTATGTAGTTAATGGTTGTTCCCAATCCTAGACGAGCAAGTTGTTGAACTGCTGCCAAAAACTTGGCATTTTCTTGAATTTTAGTGTTTAGTTTTTCGATGGCCTCAAAAAGGATTTCTGTTTGCCCTTGCTCAGTGTAGGAAATAGAGATGTCGCCTGACTGCACCCAGCATGATGACTCTTCTTTTCCTTTGGAGCCTTTTTTTCCTTTATCGGTTGTTTCAACCGGTTTCTTTGATTGACTCTTTAAGTTTTTTTGCAGGCCAGCTGATTTTTGGAACCATTCGTCGTTTTTGTGGGAGCTCTCAAAGTCACGCAATAATGTCCCCAGCCATTGGCTGTAATCTTCGTACAATGATCGGTATTGCAGGGTTTGGTTTGCTGTGTATTCGGTTATTTCTTTTAGTGATGTAAATGTTCGAATTTCTGTTCCCAATTCTTTCACTCCCTGGTTTTTTCTTTGAAGTATTGGCCTTTTGATATTCAGGTAAACAAGCTATTTTTTGAATAATAGCCTTTGTCTATGATTGTAATTACGTACTTTTCAGGCATACTGAGTACCTGCTTCATCTTAGGTCTTAGCTTTGATGTTTGTTCGAGTAAGAGGCTCGTGTGATTTTGGCATTTTGCAGAAAACAAGCATTGAGCCTAACCCCACATTGTTACCTGCTCACTTGCCTGCTTTGTTGCTTTTCCTTTTTCCACACGAACGTCTTCCATGCTTGGTGCTTTTTTGGTTGGAATGTTGTTAATTTTAGGTGGTTCGCTGAGTATAAAAGTATTGTGTAGTAATATATAATATTCTGAAAGTGTAAAAAAGACACACATCAAAGATTAAACTTTAACGATTTCATTTATCTCGAGACTTATCGGTCTTTTTTACTCAAACGATTTTTTCGGTTCACCCACTTGAATGCGGAAAGGCATCAAAATCATTGGAAGTTAAAATATTGTTTCGAGGGACCAGTATTCTCTTTTTTTTCCATCATGGTTGCCTTAGTTGATGCAACTTTTGCTGGGGGAATTGGCTGCTGCTGCTGCTGCTGCTGCTGCAACTTCTGTTAAGTTGTCGATGCCAGCATTCGATTGGTTGCGAAATAGACTTGTTTATTCATCAACATTGGGTCAAAATCATCTTCCTCTAAACTTCAAATAATAAACTACGCCGGCAACTACTGCGGCACCAACAAGACCCAGAACAATAAAGAGGGAATACTTGACGTAGATTGGAGGTTCAATTACTGTTATCTGCAACTGTTGGCTAAATGATTGGTAGGTCGTTTGAGTTTCAGGTAAACTTGCGATAACAGACCAGTTTCCAGAAAAGACAGGTTTGAAAATAGCCGCAAAACTACTATTATTACTTACAACAGGATTTAGTGTTTGGGTTTCATTTCCGCTCAAGAATTCTACTTTCACAATGATGTGGCTTAAGTTGGGAGTTAACACGCCATTTATTGTGATGTTTTCTCCAAGCGTGACTTTATCCTTGGTTGATGTAATGTTAAGAGTTGACCTTTCCTTCACCGTGTAGTTGCCTGTTATTTCCAAGTTATTTTTCAAAACATCTGAAGCAGTGATTCTGTATTGGACTAATGACCCAGCAATTTGACCCGGAATTGTGGCATTACATGTTTGGTTGCTGATTTTCATGTCAAGTGTGTCAGCGTTAGTCCAATTGTCGACAGAGTATGACAATTGAGCTGTGTTCAAAGTATTGTTATTTGATGAGCCAAAGGCAACTATAGTTGGCACTTCTGGATAAACTCTTGTTGGAGCAGAGATGGCTGTGAAAGTGCTGTTTTCAAAGTTTGTCTTTAACATGAGATCAACATTGCCTGACCCCTGTTCGCCAATTAAAACTAATTGATACAGCTTTAACCCTGAGTAGGACGACGTGTAATTTAGAAACATTTGTTGACCCATATACTCGCAACTTGCGTAAGCCACACCTCTGTAACCTGTGCTTTCGAAGTTGTAGCCCCCCACAGAACTGCTTATGTTGCCATACAAAGCAGCTTCCCAGGGTAATGGAAAAGAGTTCAAACTTGAAGACTGGGCATTATTCATCAAGTAAAGTCTAGCCTCATAAACATCTAAAGTTGTTGGAACTTGTGCGTATAATTCAACTTTGGACGCGTTGGTTACGAACTCGTAGGCCCAGCTTGAGTATAGGCTTGAATTATTGTCGTGCCTACCTTCGAGATAACTTGTGTACCATTGGTCTGTTTTGAGATTTTCAATAATCATAAATGTTGCTTGCTGCGCGCCTTGGCTGTCAATTGGGTTGTTCTCAATAACAAATGAATAATTACCTGATTGAGTAGGCGTAAAAAGCGGGTCATCAATAGTTGTGCCTAAATGGGGTGGAAAACCCGCTGATTCAGTATGTGAACTAACCAAGATTCCTTGTGGATTGTAGACATAGAAGTCATAATCGGTTTTTGCTTGAGATGAAGTGTTTATCCATGCACCAAAGCAATAGATGTGATAGTTATGTTTTGCTTGTAATGGGGTAATGATGGTCCAATTTCCTCCGACTGGTATCAGAGAATTATTGATTAAGACTGGAAATACAGGTTTTTCAACATACGTGTAATTTCCTTGAGTGGAGTTCATATTTGTATGTACATGGCTAGTGTATTCTGAAGTGTTTGTTAGCTGAAGACCGAAGGCTGAATTTACGAATAAGGGGCTTGCAATCAAGGTTAGAATTATGAATAATACTATTTTTTTGGCTTGGCGAGTATCGTTACAGTTCATGTTTATTATCAGCTTGTTGGCTTATGCTCTGTATTTTACGGTGTCTAAGTCATAATGGTTATGAATTTTGGATCAAGGTTTTTTGAAAGCATTTTAAAATGGTATTATTCTCTTCACAATAGAATCGGTTGGTGTTAAAAAAATTCTTGAGCCTTGCTAGCATTACATACAGTATATTGAATATATTGAATCTTGCTACAGAAGATATATATAGAATTGTACGTTTTATTTGCTACAAGTGAAATAAAAAAATGATACGACTACTAAGAAACCGTCTCGCGCTAAGTACTGTAATAACAACACTCATAATACTAGTAGTATCTATATTGCTCGCAAGTGTCGTAACATTCTATGCCACAAACGTTGTAAGCACAAGAGTTCAAGAAGAAAGCCTATACGTTTCCAAGCAACATATATGGGTTAATTCTCAAGGTATCGCTGAAGCAGCAGTAATGGTAACCAACAACGGCGGACGCGACGTTGTAATTAACAAAGTTTCTGTACGAGGACAGACAAGTAATTGGACAAATGTATTTTATGCTGTTGCAGTAAGAGCAGACGATTTAACCGCTGACCTAAATTATGTAACAACACCAGTTATAGCAACCAACGATCTTGGCTTAACAGACACTGCACATCTAGCAACCCAAAGTTTAGTGTTGCCTTCTGGCTCTACAATGGTTATATATGCTAATGATCCCGATAGCATAAGTCTAAACGACATTGGTTTAACTGTAAGCATTGCACTTCACAGCTCCCAGGCAGTCTACTACAGCGAAGCAAATATCCAAGCAACTCCATAAATCAAGTCTGTATCTTCTTAATTTTTTTTATCTCCTAAATGTGTCATTTTTTTTACGCACAAGATTACATATCCAAAAACTGTGTAATGACTCTTTCAAGGAGTTAAATAAGTAAATGAAAAATATATTGAGAAATCGTTTGGCTCTAAGCACAGTCATAACAACGCTGATTATTCTCGTCGTTTCAGTGCTACTCGCAGGCGTCGTAACCTACTTTGCAATCAACGTAACAAGCACAAGAGTTCAAGAAGAAAGCCTCCAGCTTTCAAGTCAGCACATCTGGGTTGACTCAACAGGTGCAGCTCAAGGCGCAATTATGATAACAAACACTGGCGGACGCGACGTAGTTATCAACAAGATCGCAGTACGTGGACAAACAAGCGATTGGACTAGCGTAAAATATCTCGCCACTACAACAGCTGATGCAGGCCTGACAAAAGATCTACCCAACCTTCCAAGCGCCAACATGACAAGCGGTATAGTCACTGGATTTGCGGATACTTTAGTAGCTGCCTCAGGCTCTTTGGTGTTGCCTTCTGGGTCAACAATGGTCATATACATAACCAGCCCTGACAGCGTCACCATTAACGACATAGGATTATCAGTTGCATTCACCGTCTTCAGTTCGCAAGCTATGTACTATAAAGAGACAAACGTTCAAGCTGCACCAACTTAACGGGTTAAATAAAATAATATAAAAAACCACTCTCCCTCTCTTCTTTCTTTTAACAGAACATCTAAATTTTACTTTATGAATTATTTCTCATTTGAGCTTTAACCCTCTTTTTATAGGAGTTAATACGGCTTAACGCGTAATTGATTTTGAGCAGATTATTGTTAAGTTTAAGCTGAGTTGTTTAGGTTTGATTTTTTTGCGGGTTTGGTTAAAATGATAAAAAGCAAAATAAAGTTGGGATGTGTGATGCCGAAAAAATGGGTGAATTGTTTTTACGCACAAATGGCTTAATGCAATTTTTATTATCTTTATTCTAAATGGGCGTGATCGGCTACGAATTCTAAACATCTATTTAGGCGGTATAAGCGTTCTAAAGTTGCTTTAGCCTTGCCGGTTACATTTCTAATTTTGTTGGTATCAACCTTATCCATTATCTCGTTTACCTATTATTTTGCAATAGAGCGAGTCAACGCACAAGGCCAAACTCTCAAAGTTTCCTCCGCCAAAGAAAACATGTTATCACTAGACGACTGTGTTCTTTCAACGGTGGAGCAGCCTGGTTCATCACGCACCTTCGAAATAGCTGATTCAGGAGGGCTACTTCGAATTCAACCCGCCAATAACCTTCTTGCTCTAAGCATTAATGGCACCTCAAATCCTGAGTTGACTATCTTTAACTCATCAATTGGTGAGGTCATCTACGAGCTCCCATATACGCCTAAGGCTCAAACGGGTCTTTATCTTAAAGGCGATGGTCGAGCGATAGTCTGTCAAACTTATTCGACGATAAGCCAACTTTTTATAGAGAAAGGGGCTGAGCACCAAGAGATCCATCTTCGGTTCAGACCAACTGCAACATATGCAACAGCAGGACTAGAAAACGGCAAAACTGTAAGCAACATCCGAATATACATAGTGAACCTGAACTCGTCAGCCCCAATCGCCACGCAAGGTGATTTACAATTACAGATTTTCTGCACAAACGTCCAATTAACATCTCAAACATACGAGATCTCTTCCTCTGAAAGCTTGACAATAACTTCTATTTTAGACGGTGAAATCGGGAAAGTTTCAATCCCAATTCTAAGCGCAACTGAAGGTGCAGTTATCCACATCGAAATAGTCATTTCCAACGTTTCAATCGAGAGGTGTATGCGATAAATGCCTACAATAATTCCAAGTTATGTGTATGCGCTTTTTGCCGCTCTGATTGTAGGTGCCATCATAGTTTACAGTTGTAGCCTAGTAGCCTTAAACATAAAAAATCAAGCATCAATGCACCAGCTAAGAAATATCGATGAATATGTCGCAACTCAATCCCTTGTAGCACTGTCACACACTATTGAAGAAAATCAAAGCTCAACGCAATTTATCGATGTTCCTTCACAAGTTGGTAACCAGATATTCTGGATACAAATATCAAACGACTCATCAAGTGCGTGGGTTGAATCAGGGTTTGGAACAACCGTCACCTCTAGCGACCTGCACATTGACATACCTGCTGCAGTTAACGCATCTGGCACGTTTGTCAGCGGATCTGGAAGAGCCATTTTACAATGTCATTTTGAGAACCAAATTGCAACCTTAACATTAACCAGCAAGTGATAACATGAAGTTAGGAAAAAAGAAGCAAGACGAAATTGGGGAAAAACAAGAAACTCCCGATGAGGAACTAGTAGCTTACTTAGGGATTCAAGGTTATCAAGTGCCTGAAGGGTTCACACAAATTGAAAGTTACCCTCTTAATCCGCCTTTTTCTTATGCTTGGGTGTTTCAAGATGACTCTGAAGGAAGCTTCTTCTACGTCGTCGATGAATTGCCTATGTCGCGGAACGAACGAGACTCCTACAAACGCTTAAAAAACATTCTTGAATACGAACTTAAAGCGCCACGAATAGATGAAACACTTGTCAATTCTTTCCGACGACAGCTTCCTATAATCCTTGAAGAACACAAAGAAGCGCTTGGTGGAACAAACCAAGTTGGCTTAAGAAAAATCAACTACTACCTAGAAAAAGATCTAATTGGATACGGAAAGATTGAGGGACTCATCTGCGATCCGTACATAGAAGACATTAGTTGCTTAGGCATAAACAAACCAGTTTATATCTATCACAGAAAATACGCGAGCACACGAACCAACCTTATTTTCACTGATGAGGAAGAGCTAGACGATTTCATAACGCGGGTGGTTCACAGACAAGGTAAACACGTTAGCATAGCCCATCCCATTGTCGACATTACTCTTCCAGCAAAACACAGACTCGCCGTATCTTTCGGGAAAGAAACAACCCCAGCTGGAACAAGCTTTACCATACGAAAATTCAAGGAAGACCCCCTTACCATCGTTGACCTAATAATGAATGAAACAATAGACGAATCAATTGCAGCTTACCTCTGGATGTTGATGGAAAACAAAATGTCCGTAATGGTAGTTGGGCCGACAGGAGCAGGAAAGACAACAGCTTTGAACGCGATAGCCTGTTTGGTGCGACCAGATTTTAAAATGATATCTGTGGAGGAAGTTCAAGAAATTAACCTTCCCCAGGAGAACTGGGTATCAACAATTGCACGAATTGGGTTCGGAGGCGACAGCGATGGCGAAGTTACACTCTACGACTTAATCAAGTCGGCAGTTAGGCATAGACCTGCATTGATCCTTGTAGGCGAAATAAGAGGCGAAGAAGCGTACGTTTTGTTCCAAGCGTTGGCCACTGGTCATGGCGGCTTATGCACTATGCACGCGGACGATGTCGAAACCGTAATTAAAAGGTTAACTCAACCCCCCATGAACATCCCACAAAATATCTTGTCGCTAATGAACTGCGTCATTGTCGTCAAGCAAGTTAATACTCCATCAATCAACTTACAACAGCGAAAAAAATCCTTGCGCAAATTTGTCAAAGTCTCTGAAATCGACAATAATGGTTTTCCCCGCGAAGTATTCAGCTGGAACCTGTCATCAGACACCTTCAATAAAAACTTAGAGAAAAGTTACTTGTTATCCAAAATCGCACAAAATTTGGACGCACCGGTAAGTGTTGTTCAACAAGAATTTGAACGAAGAAAAAGAATTCTCTTGACTATGGTTGAACAAAACCTGAGGGACTTTAGAAGTGTTCACAAGGCATTGAACAGTTCGCTTAACCTTGTAAGTTTATCAGCCCAAAATGATTCTTCAAAGGAGTAATAACTTATGAAAGCTCCTGGCGGTTTCTTTGGCAAAATCTTTGGTTCTCTAAACAGGGCTACCAGTGAGGAACGCGAAAAAACTGAGGCAGAGTTGCCTTTCGCAGTTATGATTTTTACTCTCATGGCGGCAAGCGGAATCTCTCCATATGAAAGCTGGAAAAGAATGCGTAAACTCACTTTCCTTACAATTTTCAAAAAAGAAGCAGATGAAGTAGTGCGGCAAGTTGAGGTTCTTGGAAAAGACCCCTTAACCGTTATGTATCAGCGTTCGGAAACAACGCATTCTAAGCTGTATAGAAACTTCTTAGGCGGTTTCGTTTCGTCGGTTCGAAGCGGCGGGAAATTGGCTGATTACATGAAAAGCCAGTTAAAATCAATCTTTGAACTCAGATACATTAACTTGAACCGTTCCATCGAGCGGATTGCTGCTTTAGTTGAAGCTTACTCAGTAATGCTTATTGTCGTATTATGCACATATATTCTGTTCGTTGTTTTCTCATCCTCAGCCATTTCGGATTTAATAGGAGGTTCTTCAGCTTCGATTTCGCCGATTATGTCTTACTTAATTGCATTTATCATAATGCCTGTTATGTCAGGCATTTTCATTTTGATGGCGCATAACATGCAGAGGAGCGCTTTCCCTAACCTCAAAGACGTCTACAAGAAAGCGGTAATCTTTATGATTCCAGCATTCGCTGTAATAGTAGCGTTCGCACTGGTTCCAGGTTTGCAGAATGGATTGGGTCCTATCGGGTTGCCCGAAATCACAACAATAGGCTTAGTTGCCGCTTCACTGCCAGTAGCTATCCAATACCACCGCATCTCAAAAATCAACTACAACGCCGAAGAATCCATTCCCAGTTTCATTCGCGACATAACTGAGTCACAAAAAACTGGTCTCTCGCCAGAAAAAAGCATCATCCAAGCCACGAAACGCAAAGATTACGGGTGCTTCTCTAAGTTCCTCGACTTGATCCGGAGTCAAATAGAGTGGGGCATACCTTTGAGGAGAACCTTTGATAATTTGAAAAAGGAAATTCGCAGCTGGTTTGTCATAGTTAACTTTGCAATGATTGTGGAGACAATAGAAATAGGCGGAAATTCTATTCAATCTCTCGAGATTCTTTCAGAATACAGTGAAAAAGAACGTGAAATGCAAGTTAGCAAACGCGCTCTCTTGAAACCCTACGTTCTGTTAGCCTTCATGTGGAGCGCCCTCATCGCTGTCACAACAACAATTGTAGCGTTAACGACGACGATGATGACGGGTGTTGTTAGCTCCGATCTTGCATCCGCTGCGGTCATGGCTATGGATGGTCAACTGAAGATTTTCTCGGTAGGCATAGTTATTCAATGTTGGATTTCAGGGTTTTTTATCGGAAAAATCAGCGAAGGCAATTTTGGTGCTGGATTCAAAAATTCTGCATTGCTGGCAGCTACCGCTTACCTTTCTCTTGTGGTCTCGAAAGTCTTGCTTGCAGGCATCTTTACACTTGGCGGAATAAAACCTATGACCTAAGGAGATAGATTGTTTGCCCTCGAGCTCTTTTGATATGTTCTTTGCATGCACGGTTCTAGTAGCGGCGGCTCTGATAGGAACAGCATTCTTAAGCTCAACAATGCAAGCTCGAATCGAAAGCACTCAGGACCTCCACAAAGGCACTTACCTAAAAGCCATAGCAGATCACTTAATAACAAACCCTGGGTCACCAGTTGATTGGGGAAAAAGCAGCGGCGTTCCAGAGGACTTTGGTTTAGCGACAAGCGAATCGATGCTTCCTTTTGATTTGGATATTGATAAGATAACTAGGTTAAGCAGCTTTTGCAACACTTCATTGTCTGCATTTGATTTAGCAACCTCCGCTAAGTTAACCAACATCGCATTGGGGATATCGGTTTCTCAAATCATGACTTTGACCATTGAGCAAGCCAGCAATTACACATCGGGCAATGAAATCTATGTTACCTTCGCGGTTTCAACAATCATCGATTCGAAACCTGCAAGCTCAAGCCTCCATTGCTACGTTATCGCAAACGGAAATGTTGATATGTTAAACGGGAGCTCCTCAAACAGCGGCGTTGGTTCTATAACAATTCAGATTCCCCTGGGATCAGCTGAAAGCGCTTTGCTTCTTGTATTTGCCCGATCCTCTTTTGATGACCGAGTCACCTCGTATGGTATATACAACTTTGCCAATTCAACGCAGACAACTGCTTCAACACAAAGTTTGCCAAGTCCAAAAGGTTTTACGTTAAACTTCTCCCCTAACTCCTCGATAGGATTCCAAAATGGTTACGTGTTCTCGTATTCAGCTGAGCAGACTTTAGTTTATAATAAGGGAGCAACCCAAAGTCAGGTTCAAAGTTTAGTTGACAGTAGCCCACTGGTAGTTGTTATGTGTGGGTTAGATGGTGGTTTGCCCGTTGAAGAGTGGACGGCTTACCCGCAGGTCCCTTTTAAAGCAGGTGCGAACTTTGCAGGCCAAGAACAAAACGTCTTCAGCTACATCGTCACGATTAACGGCGTCCTTTACAGACTTGACCTAAGTTTAGGAGACCTGCCAACTTGAGATTGCTCAACAACAAAAAAGGACAGGTGCGTGTTATCGAGGCTTTCTTTGCTTCAATGCTGTTGCTGGGGTGTTTAGCGCTTATTCCGGCGCAAGCCACTCCTAGAAGCTCGACGGTGAATCTTGTTTGGAAAGCCCAGAATGTCCTGTTGACATTAGACAGTGACGGACACTTAGCAGGCTTAGTTGGCAACAATGATTGGGCGTCTCTTGAGCAGATTGTTGAATCTTCGTTGCCGCTTACAACCTGGTTCAACTTAACTGTATATGACCAAAACCAAAACATCCTGAACCCGTTTCCTATTTCTAACGGCGGAATAATCAGCGGCAACATCGTTTCATATGATTACTTATGTGTAAGCCAAAGCAGCGCATTTGCAGTTTATGTTCTACAGTTGCAGTTGGCGGTGATGGATTAGACATGAGGAAAAGCGGCTTTAGGCGAGAATGTTCGGGTCAGGTTCTCATTGTTTCTGCTTTAATTGTAGCTTTGCTTCTGCTTTCTACAGCTCTCTACGTCATTGAAGTCGGAAAACAAGTGCCCACTGTTTCGGCTGAAACCGATGTTTTCTTCGGTTACCAACAAACGACAAGAAGTACTTTGATAAGCGCCCTGGCAAACGTTACTGCCGATGGCAACCCAGTTATTTTAGGTACTGACCTTGGCGAATTGAAAGCTGCTATCCTTTCAAACTCATATCAAGCCATGCTTACTGTAAACTATGACCTCATGAACTCGAGCAACTATCAAAATGGCATATGGGTTTCATGGAAAGCAAACGGGGTGGGCACCTCAAGTGCTTACTCTTCTTTCAGGTTTGAATCTTCCAGTCCCACAGCGACATCTAATGTAGAGTATGCCATAAACGTAACCTCCACACTGAAAATCAATGGAAACTATTTGCAACTCAATGATACTATAAAACAAGTAAACTTAACAATAAACGTGCTAAACGAGGGCAAACCAGCATTAGCTCACAACTTTATTTTTTCTTACCTGAACGCAACAGATTGGGTTCCAGTGGATTTGCCGAGTATAATCAGTTTTGGCAATGGAACATATACGGCTGCATTTAATTTAGAAACTGCACAACTAAATGACCCCGTGGTCGTTTCGATGAATTGCCAGGATGAGCGAGGTATTTTTGTAGGAGCAAGGCTGACATGCACCGGCTTGTAACTCTTACAAGAATGGCGACCAGCAGATGGAAACCGCGGATGAGTCATAATAAAGCCGTAAAAACAATCTTTACGTTAATAGCCCTACTAATTGTTTTGATAGCAAACTTCGGCGCCGCCCAAACCTCTCTCCCCGTAAAAGTCGACGTCAACACCTTAGTGAACGTTCCCCCAGCGAACGTGTTTTGGGCAAAAACCTATGGAGGCGCAGCGGACGACCGCGCATTCTACGCGATTCCCACAAACGACGACTATTTGATAGTTGGTTCTTCCAGGTCGATTGTCGCAAACACAACTGTTGGCTGGGTTTTAAAACTCGACAGAAACGGTGTTGCTGTTTGGAACAAAACTTTCCTTGATGGTTGGGGGACTGAAATTCGTTACATAGTTAACTTAGCGGATGGTTTCTTGCTTGTTGGAAACGAGTTTTTCGCGTCGGGGCAAGTTAAAGGGTATGTTGCGCGGATAGATAATCAAGGTGATCTTCAATGGACGAAAATTTTGGTTGAAGGGACCATTGGCAAATTGTTCTCCGGGATTGCAGCAGCAGATGGCTTTGTAGTTTTGGGGTTAAGCTCAGAAAGTATTGACGGGACATCTTCGGTTTGGGCGGCAAAAATTGATTTCAGTGGAAAGGTGGTTTGGAGTAGAACCTTCGGTGGATCTGCTGATAATGTAGCAAGATCAGGTGTCTTAACGCAAGACGGAAATTACTTGCTAGCAGGATATTCAGATTCTAAAGGGGGGGATGGGAATTATGATTTTTGCCTCATGGAACTTAACACTAACGGTGAAATTGTTTGGAACAACACCTATGGAGGTGAAGGAAGCCAAAAGGCCTATTCAATAACGAAAGCCGATGGCGGCTATGTAATTGTGGGCGATATTCAACTTCCTAATGGGGCGACTGATGCTTGGGTGTTAAAGGTTGACATAGCAGGAAACGTGCTCTGGAACAAATCTGTAAGTGGAAAAGACGCCGATTCTGCCGCTTACGTTACACCATCAAAGGCTGGCGGATACTTGGTTGCTGGTTTCACTTTCTCTTTTGGAGCTGGAAACCGGGACTTCTGGTTGTTCAAAATCAGCGATTCCGGGGATGTTTTGTGGAGTTGCACACAGGGCGATAAGGGCTTTCAGGAGGCTTACACTGTAATCGATGCAGGTAACAACTCTTATGTTATGGTAGGCTGGACTGACCCGATTGGTCAACCGGCTTTAATCGGTAAAGCTACATACGACTACTCCGTCGTAAAACTCAGTTTTTCCCAGAACGGGAGTGGCTTTTCAAGTATCCAGTTGATTGCTTACACCGTAGTTGCTATCGCAGTTTCAATAGTAACTTTGGCTTTACCTGTTAAGAAATGTGTAAAAAGGAAAAATAAAATTAAGAGCTAAAAAATAAAATTGTTATTGGGGCAACTTTGAGAAAAGCACTTGGAGTGTATTTACGAAGGCGCTGTAGTTTGTCCAGATTGCGGCGGTCCTATATTTTTTCTTTAAGTCATCTTTGTCGTCGCAGACTTTCTCGTGGAATGCAATCATTACTTCTTTATTGTCGGATATCATGAAGCAGGGCAAATTTTCGTTATCAGCTATTTTCTGAATTTCACCAAGCCATTGCATTTGTCCTATGAAATAAGCGCTCTTTTGAGAGTCGTCTGTAATCAGTTTAACCTCGACCTTGTTAGCTTGGCTTTTTAGCTTGTCAGAGAAGTCATTGTAATAAAGTTCTGATAGGTAATCTGCTGAAGCAAAGACTTGGAATTTCTCCTCCGTTTTTTCAAGTAACTCGTTTGCCTTCATGAGGACCTGTTGATCGCCCTCGAGCATTTGGAAGAGTTCTTTCTTGGCTGCTTCAACTTTGGGTTGAGGCATAGAAAGCCAGAGTTTAACAAGGCTTGTCTTTTCCTGTTCTAAGAGTTTAATCTTTATTTTCTGTGCATCGACCAACAAATCTATAGCTTTATCCAATGGGACAGCAGTGAATTTAAGGGGTTTTTCGAATATGGAGAAAACTATTCCCTTCTTTTCTAAGTCACGTAAAATGCGATAGGTTTCAGTTCTGTGGAGCGAAATTGACTCTGCTATTTCTCCAGCTTTCTTTTCACCAGCGCGCGCAAGGTACATGTAGACTCTGATTTCGTTTTTGAGTAATCCGAATCTGGTGAGCGTTTCTTCTATGGTTGTTAATTGTTGGTCATAGCTTTGATCTTTCTTAACAAATTTCCACGATTCGGATTGCTTGTTATAGACTTTGATCAATGCATTATTTTCCATTGCGAGTGCCATTCTGGGAGTTCAACCTTTCCTGTATTTTTGGTAATGCTACCCAATTTTGACTAATTATATATAATATCATTACGACTTGGGAATCTGAATTTAGAATTCACATTCAAAAATAGCATCGTCTGATTCAAAATAACATGGTATTTTCCATAGATGACTACCAATTCAAAGGAAATACGATCGGCAAAAAATCAGAGGTACAACCACGATTAACGTAACATTCAAGATACTCATAATTCAGCTATGTTTCAAGCGCTTTTGCTGAAGCATTGGCATATACTGAACCGAACTTGTTGACAAGGTCTTTTTGCGTGTAAATTGAAGAGTGCAGATGGAAAAAGTTTCCCATTCTATCCGTTTCAACTCCTATCCCTATGACTATAACGTTTTTCCTAACCATTTCATCGACACATTCCTTAAGCGTTATTGGCATATTTGGGTAACCGTAAGGCCAGCCATCAGAAATAACGATTAAAACCCGTTGCTCTTCAAAGCGTTTTGCGAGCATTTTTCCACCGATTGTTATGGCGTCTGGAATGTAAGTGAGTCCTTGGAACCTCAATCCACCTATTCTTGCCTTCACGCGCTTCGAATAAGATTCCGAGCTGTCCTTTAGAATGTAGAGTTTATCGTTGAAAGCAAAAAACGACCAAGATGTAGCATCCATCATCAATTCCTTTGCGGCTTCAGCTGTCGCAATAGCCAAAGCACGTCCATATTCACCTTTCACCTGCATGCTATTGCTGACGTCAAAAATTAGCGACCATGCAAAACTTGGCTGTAAATACTCATCCAAATTAAAAACGTCTGTTGCAGGTTTGTTGGCTGCCAGCGACTGAATAACAGCTGCCAAATCTAGTTGACCCATTTCTTGACGTGGATCTTCGTCAAGATAATTAAAAGCAGAACGCAAAATATCCAAAAGCCGACGACTTGCTCCCTGAACAAGACTTCTCGCCCTAAGATATTGAGTGTAGTCTTCCTCGGGAAAAGAAACGGATTTAAAACGGGTGAATCCAAGGTATGGCCTCATTTTAGCGATAATCTTTTCTTCTCGTTGCTTTTGGTAATGCTCCGAATTAAACGCTTGGAGTGCTTCTGCTTCCAGTTCAGGACGCCACAACTGATCGATACTATCCACAGTAGGAATATCACCTCCAATCGCTATTAGTGACTGCACGAACAAACCCTCAAAATCATCCTTTGAAGAATCAAAATCGCTGTAAATGCTGCATTGCCCAATATTCTCAGTATGTTTAAGGGAAGGCGCCTCCAAAAAAGGACCAAAGGGTTCGAGCATGTCGATTATTGCTTTTACTTTTTCGTCGAAAAGCTCATTTATTTTAATTTCTTCACCAGCTATTGACGCCATAAATTTTTCTTTAAGCGTAATTAAATCGGAGTGAAGTTGGTTTACCGTTTCCTCTTCATTGGTACCGAGCGACCCCTTTACTGTACCATTATTTAGCTGCGTAAGCAATGCAGACATAACCTTTGTCGAGGGCGTAAAAATTCTCTCGGATGACTTGATCTTTTGGTATGCTAAAGCATTTGCGTATGATACGTCAAAGAATCTGTCTGGGTGGCACGCTTGAATGTAAGCGTTAATGTAAATGTCGTTGACTATAGATTTAGCGTAAGCTCCCACAATGGAGTCTTTTTCATTGTAGACGATTCGGTCTTGGGAAAACGGCGCCAACGTATGCAATGTAAGATGCATAACTGATGCGCGAAAAACCCTTCCAACCTTAGATTTTCCGGGACTATCTCCATTGAATGTTAGTCCCAAATACCTGATTTTTTTCCCGTCCTCTAACATCTGAACGGTAGGAAGCTTAATTGTGAAGCCAACTTTATCGCTAAGCAAAACAGGCTGCTCAATCGTTTCATCTTGGAGAATTTTTACTTTGGTATTATCCTTCTGAAGCGAAGCCGCCCAAGCGTAATCGATAAACCCCACGCGATTAGCTCCGTTTACTGCGGTTTGTTGAAGACCGCCTCGAGAATTCTGCGCACATCTGCTTGAACTTCAACGTTGTCACTTGTTAACCCGATGATTGTTTCTTCCGCAGCACCCATGGGGGTGTTTCCATCTTTCACCAACGTTGCCCAGTTAATCAAGTCACCTAAAGATGGACCATAGGGCAAGTCGCCTGCTTTATATTGCCTACGAAGTTCAGCGCCTGCCTGAATAATTTGGTAAGCCACATCCTGGCTGATTTGGGTTCTTTTCCTCAGCATCTCTACTTCATGGGGCGAAATGGTTTCGCCAACGCTGAGAAAGTCAAAGTTAATCCATACGGCCATTCGTCGTCTCATAGCAGCATTGAGTGGTTTAGTGCCAGAAAATTCGGCAGTTGCAGGGTTCATGCTAATAATCATGTAACCGTATTTGTGGCGCTCGATGACTTCGCTGTCTTTTTCGTTTAGCACGAGATGTCCTCTGGTGTCTAAGACTGGGTTGAGCCTCGTAGCGACGTCCTGCTTCATCATGTTTGCTTCGTCAAGGTACATTATGCCACCTTTGCGCAGCCACTGGGTAAGCAAGCCATCCACCCAGTTTTCTTTTCCTAAACCGATGAATCTGCCGATTAAGTCAAAGCTGCTGGTGCTTAGACCGCAGTTAACTTCCCAAATCGGCAAACCTGTAAGTTCTGCGACAAGGTAGACTATGTGGGTTTTTCCAGTTCCTGAAGGCCCAATTAAACTGCATTGCTTAAAATAGAACAGCGCCCGAACGATGCGTTCAACATAATTGAATCCATGGTCGAGGTATTCAGGCGTGCCCTTTGGTATCATCTCATCAAGGTGAGCGAAGCTGAAGTTAGGGTGCAGGTCGTAGCGTTGGATATTGTATTTGTTGTACAAAGGTGAGGTTGACATTGGGCGCTCTTTGTCGAGAGATACTGTAACTTTGAATTTGTCTTGCTTTAACGAGGATAACTCTTGAATTCTGCTTGCTGTCGCTTTTTCTTTTAGTCCTTGATGACCGTAGCTCGTAATGTCGCCTCCTCTTAGGTGATAATGTTGCGGCAACTTGATACATAAGTATTATTGATTACTACTCAATATACAAAGTATGAAATTCAGCATAAGTTAACTATTTCTTTATTCTAAAACACACATGTTTTTTGAAGATTTATGATTGTAAAAAGTTTATGAAATTAACTCAAACAGGCATTTATTTTAATTAAGCCAAATACTGTTCTTGAAGGGGTAGAGATTTTGTGCGTAAACTTTGAGACGCACAAACACTCTTTTTCTGAGCACCCTCATCACTGTCGATGAACATTGACTCAAGAGACTGTAGTTAAAGACAGACCCGCAGAAATCTTTGCTTCTGTAGAACCCCAAAAAATTGAAAAGAAGAAAGAAATTTCAATTCAAGAGCTTGTTGAATCGCTGAAAAGCACCGCTGATGATATTGGACAAATAAGCGAATTAAGCTCGGAAGAAAAAATATTAATTGTACAATTTTTCTCCTCGCTACTTAAACTAATGCAGCCTTTAGCTCCTTCAATTTCTGTTGATCAATCAGCGCTTCCAGCCCAACTGAGCGACGTAGTCCAAGCACACGTTGATCCAACTGGCCACTTGATATTACAATTTGAAGACGGTCATATCGAGCTTAAAAACTTAAGCGAAGAAAAAAATCGAGACATTTTGACTCTTGTTGTAGTAGACATTATGCCTAAATTCAAGAGCTTAACGAGTAAACAAAAACGTAAGTTAGAGAACCGAATAAAGTTGCTGTCAAACGTAACGAAAGAAATTCAAAAAAGCTCAGACTCTCTCTCAGCTGCACTTTCAGCAGGCCAATAACCTTTTTTTACTTCTTAGTTCTAGACTAAATTAAATTCTATCCGTCTTCCTTTAAATATTTGCCCCATAAAAACTTATTGACTTTTTTCTCAAATCTATTAAAGGATTCATTAACTCTCTCAGTATTCAGAGAAATCGAATCTGATAAATTCGAGATATTAATTAATCGTAGTTGTCCCTGTTTCGGGGTTAGTTTCTTAATTTTTTGTTGATTGGCTTCCAAGATAGACATCATTGATCTCTGTAGTGAATATTGAAAAACAATATACTCTTTGTGGAATCCAAATTCAATCAAATAAATAGGAAGAAACAACGAACCAATCTAAGAAAAAAAAGCAAAATTTAACAAAAGACTTTGAAATATTTCTAATTCATTTTTTCTATTATACTAATTTTGGATTCATAATTCTTAATTAATAAAACAATTAATAAAAAACAAAGACCCTGAGGAAAGAAACAAGATGATGGAAAAACAACAAAACAAAGATTTAGAATACTGCATAAATTCACAACTCATAGCAGACGATGGCTCCTTCCAATGTCCTAAATGTGGAATGAAAATATCGCCTGAGGACGAAACAAACGAAAACTATGAAATCATAGAGACTAAAGTCCAGAAAGGAGACCTTGTTGAATTAGTAATAGGATGCAGTAAATGTGGAAGCACATTGAGGCTCACAGGTTTTCAATAAGTGAAGTGCCCGATTGATTGGAAAATATTTGAGCAGAAAACAGCTCAAACATCATTTGTGAACTGCATAAATCGTGGAAGAATCATCCGTAACAATCAACAAAAAATTGAAAAACCAATGTGAATTGTTTGAAATTAGTCGTATAAATACTTTCTTTGAGACTTTTGTTGGAGTATTTATTTCAAATTCATAAGCATTATACATTCAAATCAACTTATGAGAATAGCAAGAAACAAAATGGGCAAAAAATACGCTGTCTTAGTTATTTTAGTAACGTTTGTAGTTCTTTTGAATATTGTTGTTCTTGGCGCCTTAATACCTCAACATTCGACTCAAAATGGCCTCAACATATCCTACATTGATAAACCCATCTCAAAGGTTATAGCAAACGTTATCCCACTCAACCTTGAAATAAATTCTTCAACTCCGTCAAAAGATATCAACACATCTAGCATTCTACAAAACAGAGACAAATTGGCGATAACAAAAATACAGACGAATTTAACCGAAGGGTCGTTCTTGGTTTTCATTTCAAACGTTGATGATTCACTCGTTACAATTACTGATGTCTTCGTCAACGAATGCTCAGCCAACTTGACAAAAGAACTCACTATACCTGAAAACTCCAACATTATTCTAATGATAACTTTACCAGATGGCATTGTATTTGCTCGTACCTATGAAATTAGGCTTCTATCGTCAGAAGACCAATCGACTCTTTTCTACGAAATCGTTTGTTAGAAAGGCCTTAGGCCTGCTGCCGACTATTACAGAACTAAACAAGGTTCAATCAAGATTGTTTGAGTTGCTTTTAGCGCAATGAGGATTAAAACAATCTCGGCATCCTTTAGGATAGGTTGAGCAGAGTTCTTTCTTTTTGAAGCCCCATTTCTTCCTTAATTCGTCAGCCTTCCACTCTTCGTCTTCCCATTTGTTTTTTGTTTCATGGAAGGTTAGATAAGCGTGGGCTATTTCGTGAGCTATAAGAGATTCTGAGTCGGTTCTTTTTAGAATTATCATGAAGGGTTTTTTGATTTCGTCCACTTGTATTGTTTGACTTTGACCTGCATGGAAAGCGATTTTCTTTAAGGTAAATTGGTAAACTTCCTCGGGCAATCTAGATAGAGTATTTAGCAGTCTTGTGTGGAGTTTATTCCATCTTCGTGCAAGACGAATGAATTCATCAATGTCACTTTCTAAATCTGCGGTTAATTGGTCTCTTTTTTTCATGTGCCACTCTCAACATTCCATCTGTATGAGCTAGTTACATAGCGATTTCATATTGCTCTTAAAAGTATTCTAGGTTTAGAAGCTAAAAAAGCAAAATCAATAAATAATCTCTAAATACCCGATTAAAGTTGGGAAGGCTAGTTCTTAAAAGGTGTTGATCATGGAAAAAAAGGTTGGAGACGATTTTCAGGCAGAGACAAAGTACGACCGAAACAAAAGCCTTGGCGGCAACCTAGACTGGGCAAACAAGCCAGAAATTTACAAGAGCTATCCATCCAGCAAAACCATACCGTTGCCAAACCAATTTCAAACTTCAACGATTACCTTTAATGAAGTTCTTAAAAAACGCAAGAGTATCCGCTCTTTCTCAAGTAAACCCTTGAGCAAGAGTGATTTGGCTTTTCTACTTTGGGTATCCACCGGTATCCAAAGAACCGAACACGGATATGAGTTTCGCACAGCTCCGTCGGCTGGAGCATTATACCCAATTGAGACATACATCGCTGCTAACAACGTGGAAGACATAGAGAAGGGGCTTTATCACTACAACATAAAGAATCATTTACTAGAAGAAATAAAACTTGGAAATCTTGGTGAAAAATTAGCTCACGCTGCATTAGACCAAGAGATGTGTGCCGACGCTTCCGTTGTTTTCATTTGGACAGCCGTATTTAGGAGGGCAAAGTGGAAATATTCACAAAGAGCCTATAGATACATCTATTTGGATGCTGGACACATAGCGCAAAATTTGGGGTTGGCGGTAACAAGCGTTGGTTGTGGATCCTGCGAAGTCGGGGCTTTCTTTGACGATGAAATTAATTCACTCTTAGGAATAGAGGGAACAGAAGAGAGCACCATTTGTCTTAGCGCAGTTGGTAATCTTGAATGACACTGGCAAAAAAATAAACGTTATGAAGAAGAAAATTGAAGAATGCAGAATAAAGCAAAATGTTGAAAGAAAAAATTTGGGTTAAGTAAATCGGATTAGAAAACAAAAAATGAACATTGTTTGTTAATTGGCTGTGCCTTCTTTGCAGAAATAGCACGTCGGTTTGAGGTTTCTTTGTAGAACATTGCTAGTGGTTGCTCGCCGTAATTAATTGTTGATAGAGAATGGTTACATACCATTAGTTGATAATGGTGTTACTAAGTTTAATTCAATTCAATTTTATACATTAATGTTATACTTTATTCGCTTTATGTAGATGGAATTGGAATATTAAAATTGCTTTAACTAGGCAATTTTGCCTTATTTTGGCAATATTTATAAGTTAAAATGCTCATAAAAGCGCGATCGAGCATTATCAAAGACAGGGGCTTCAGTTAAGTTTTGCCAGCAAAAAAGGGTGTTTCAGTCATAAAGTGCGAGTGCGGTTTTGAAATACCAGTTGTTGCTGACGTAAAAATGCTCGGCAGAGCTATAGATGAGCATGTTGAAGAACATAGAAGAAATTGTCAGGATCCAGAAAATGCTGAAAGCGCTGCTAATCGGATCCAGGATAATCTGTTTAAGCAACTTTTTGAAAAAATTGCTCAAATGAGCATGTAATTTTATGTTTATCTATATAGCCGCTTTAAACATAGAATTGACTGAGAATGTTATGAAAGATTTTTTAAGTTAGGAGAATTTTCTAAATTTTGGTTTCGATTATCATAGATCTTTCCACTCGCATTAACTTAAAAGAAATAGAAAGAAAAAATTTTTTGATTGTCTCATCGAAATAATCGAAGGTTTCAGTTATCGAATTTAAACGTTTATACGTAGGTGGCGTACTGGTGGCTTATTTTTGTTAGAAGGCTCAGGTTGTGCTTTTGTTTGTTTGGTGGTTTTGGGTTGTTGAATTTTTCGGGGCCGATCTTCTGGTTTCGTTAGTTCTATTTTAATTCTTGAGGAAGCTTTGAAGCTGAATACGAGCGGTTCGGTTGGGTTAATTTTAATTTTTCCAGGTGTTATTCCTTTTGCAGTACATTCGACTTTGACAGCTTGGGGTTGTTTGGGAATTTTTCCAATTTCAGGATAAGCGACTACGAGTTCGGAATTGGTCTTGTTATCGACGTTTGTGATGTTGTAGGTTCCTGGTCGCAAGACTGTTGCGATAAAGTTGTCGTTTTCGTCAAGTTTTTTGCTGTCGAAGACTTTGGTTTTTTGTTCTCCTGTTTTTTGGAGTTCAACTGAGTAGCCGCCTGCTCCGCCGGAGACATGGAATACAGCATATCCTCCTGTTCTGACTTTGAAACAGTTGGTTGAAAGGCTATCTATTTGATCCGCTACGGGTAGATCGAGGCTCTTTAGGTCAATGTTGACTTGGCTTTTTGCTTCTTCAAAGCAATTTGTAGGGGTTAAGTCAGTTGCTGCTAGTCGGAAAAGGCCCACAGTGTCTGATCCTCTGATAATGGTGCCGTCGTAGATTCCTGCCTCAGAAACCTGGTGAACTATTGAGGTCAACATTGTCAATGAGGCGCTGTCTACGTTTACTTGAGAGAAAACTAATGGATTAAGTACTGGCTTCATTTTTAATTCCCCACATCTCCTTCGATTACCATTTCATTCGCGTTGATTTGAACTCCAATGTACTCGATGGGAACCATAACTGGTATCAACAGTCCCTCCTGAGGCAAAACCTGAACAGGATCATCAATCTCTATCGGCGGAACAATGTTCGTCAAGTACCCATTAAGAGCAGATAGCAAAACATCGAACACGCCAAGACTCGTCAGCATATCCATGAGCCAACCAGTAACATCGTCAGGAATGTCAAGCACTGTTCGAATTAAATCATCAACAGAGCCAACGATTGCCTTCAACAAGTCCTTTGCCCAATCAGGTGCACCACCTAATAATGTATCGATGGCTCCGTCAAGCAAATTCTTGAAGAGGTCACCGACCGTGTCAGCGACGTCAATTATCTGAAAGTCAAACGGCAAAGTCGGCACAATGACTATTTGCCATCTATTAGTTACGCCTGAACCTATGCCATAGAAGACTTGAATGCCCGCTGAGAAAGTAACTTCAGAGGTGATTAAGCCGCCGAGGTTAATGGGTATGCATATTTCTGGGTTGCCACTAAAGAAGCAGAATTTAGGTATGCTAACGAGGCAGCCATCAAATGGGTTTGGTATTGCACAGCCGCCGCCAACGCATATCTCAGGAATGGTCACGCATAAGTTTAAGCTCAAAGTATCCCACTTCACTTCCAAATCAGCAACTTCAATAGTTCCATTATTCCGTAGTTGAATCGATCCACCTTCCAAATGCGCCTCAACATCATAACTCGCAGAGAAAATTCCGAAGCTCCCACTGTCCGCGCAAGAAAAGTGAAAACCCTTAATCACCGCACCAAAGATCTTCTCAAAAGCTTTTGCAGAGATAGCCGCAGTTAAATCAAATATGCCCGTTCGTGTTCTGCCTCGGGTAGTTCTCGTTACTGTTCCGCCTCCGCTGCCTCCGCCTCCACCGCCGCTGCTCGATTTGCAAATCGTAGGTGGAATTGAGATGTTAAGAACTATATTGTCCAAGTTTACGAACATCTTTAGCTGGTTGTCTTCAATCGCTGGGTTATTTGCCACCGTTGTCGACGCGGACATCATTATCGAACCCAAGTTGCCTGGAATATTAAACGGAACAAATGCTAAGTTTGATGCTGCGCGACCGACATTTGGAAGAATGCCCTGGTTCAATGCGAGCAAAGCGTAACAATTGATTATGTTTTCTAGCGCGTCCGGTTTTAGATCTAGAATATCTATGCCGTTGACGAAGGGCTGAATTAGCTGGTTACCAACTTGACCGATAATTTTTGCTCCGCCAGTGGCGTATAAGTCGAGACAGAAGCAGTCAAGCTCTTGGGTCGGTAAAACGGTGATGTCGCCACCTTGACTTATTCCTCCTGTGGTTGGTACGAAAACGCCTGAGGTTGGTCCTCTTCTGTTATAACTAATTTCTGAAAGAATGGGTTTGGCGGTTTTTCTGGCTGGAAAAGGATTTAGAAAATTTGTTTCTGGGGGGCATCCGACGCCTGCGCAAACCTGGAAGTGAACTCCCAAGTGTTGATTCGCCAACAGCGGATGTAGGTCGGGTGGAAGAGCAAAAACATTGCTGGGATGGAAATCCAGTTGTCCTTTAATGAGCTGCAAAGCATAGTTGAGTGCATAAGGTGTTTGGATTACCGGTAAAGGAGTCATTACCGTAACAAGTGGATTTCCGGCCTGCAAAACCTCCGGGTCAACATCTACTTGTTGGCAAAGAAGCTGAGGATTAGAAGCTACAAGAGACGTGCCGTAGTTGAAAAGTGAGGGTCGTTTTCGCATAACGTGCTCGACAAGCCGGTTTATCCCCGCATCCTGGATAGCAACGTAGAAATCAGAATTAGCCGTGAAAACCATCAGTCTCCACCAGTTCTCAATAATATAGTTTGAAGTTCAAAATTCGAGTTGGAAAACTTTCTAAAAAATGGGGGTTTGTAGGAGTTTGTCTGTATTCTGTCCTGAAGATAAATCATAAAATCACCAATTCTTTTAAGAAGAAACCTGTCTGATTACTCAAGTCGAGTTGACATTTATAAAACAATGTTGTTTCACTCAAATCACTACTAATCTCTCCAGTAGAAACACCCTTTCAACCAGCACAAAAAATAGGTATGCCAGTTCAACAAAACTGAAACTGTGACAACCAAACCTAAATGACAACAGAATATCTATAAAGCAAGGGATCGACGGATTTGAACTAAAACCTTTAGACGCTCTGTTAACGTTGGGTTATCTGGCTATTTTTTTGGCAAAAGTTCAGCAAGCTCAACAGTTGCCACGCACAAGGCGCTATCTGCGCCTCCATAGTAGATTAGAAGTTGGCCGTCCATCATAACTTGCCCGCAACTAAAAACAACATTGGGAACCTTTCCAAAACGCTCGTAATCTTCTTTCGGCGTCAGAAATGCTTCTTCGGAGCGATAAAGAACTTCCTCCGGATTATTCTTATCCAGCAGGGCAACGCCTAAAGAATAAACTCTGTCTACACTCACTCCATGATAGATTAGAAGCCAACCCTCATTTACTAAAATAGGCGGCCCTGCGGCTCCAACTTTCCAAGAATCCCAACCTTTCTCACGCGGACCCAATATGTATTTTAAACCGTACCAACGGCGTAGGTCGTTAGAGCGTGCTATGCAAAGGTCAGGTTCTAATCTGTGAAACATCACATAGTCACCATTGAACTTTTGGGGGAACAACACTGCATCTTTATTGTGGATTCCTGGGAATGCTAAAATCCTTTCGCCCCATTCCCACCTTCTTGCTAGAAAATCGTCCGTCTTTATGGATGTTAAAGCAATTTGGTAAACTTGATGTTGAAAATGGTTTCCAAATGCTGTGTATGCCATAATAAGTGAATCACCAAATAAACTTAGTCTTGGGTCCTCGCAACCTTGATTTTCGGTGTCATTCGAAGGACTAAAAACAGGCAGAGGTAAGCGTTCATCAATGTTATATCCATCTGAAGAAGAAGCTAATCCTATACGTGAAACATTATCAGTGCCCATTGCTCTGTAGAGAATGTGGATACGGTTGTTAGCGGCAAAGACTGCAGCATTGAAGACCAAGCTTGATTCCCAAGCATGTGCGCCTATAGGCTCAAGTATAGGATTACGCGAGTACCTGTTCATTTGTTATCTCTCCAATAGTGCCCTTGCTTTGAAGTTAGAGTCCACTCAGCTCATCTAATATATGTCTAACGGATATCAGTCCAACTAATTTTCCATTGGCGTCAATCACAGGAAGATGCCGAATCTTAGCAGATATGATTATGCTCTTTGCTTCTTGAAAAATCGAATCTTCGTTAACAGTAAAAGGGTTTTTAGTCATGATTTTTTCTACCGGTGCATCCAACGGAACATTTTGCGAAACAACCCTAATAGCGTCTCGTTCAGTGAAAATACCTATGCATTGCTCAACATCGTTGATAACCACTACAGACCCTACGTGCCTTTTGAAAAGAAGCTCAATTGCCTCTCTAGCGGGCACTTTTCCATTTGCAGTTACAACATCTTTCAACATTAGATCGCGGGTCATCATATCGACAAATCTCCTTCTTTAAAATGAGTTTCCGAATTAATAAATGAAACAAGAATATTGTTAGTTATCTCGAAGAATTGTAATCAAACTTTTGGAATTATTTTTACGTTGCTCTTATTAGGTTATTTTGTTGTTTTAATTCTTCGAAGTTTAGTCGGGCTTGGAGATAAGATAGGGTTGCTTCGGCGCCTTTGTTTAGATTTAATCCTTGAGGTGTTATGCCGTCGCAGCAGCTGCCGTTTTCTTGATTGTACAAAGTTAGACCTTGCAAGTTCTTGCCGAAGAACCATTCAAAGGCTTCGTGGGCTACTAGGAGGTAGCCTTTTTCGTTGGTGTTTCTAAAAGCAGCAATTGCTGCTTCTGTTGTGCATGCTGCTTCAACGGATTGTTGGTCGTAAATTGCTCGCTCAGATCCTTTTTTATACCAACCGCGATTTCCTATTGGAACAAATATTCCTTTTATTGTTTGGTTATTTATTAGAAATTTCATGGATTTTGACGCTACTTGTAAATACTTATTTTCTCCAGTGGCTTCGTATGCTAAGAAAAGCGAATGTGGCAATCGCGCATTGGAATATGTAAGAATAGATTCAAACCAATCCCATCCCTGTGAAGATTCCAGTTCAAAATGCCCATTTAATTGATCAGCCAGCGATATCATATTTAGTTTGACATTTTGGTCCTCTGGATAGGCTTTCTGGTAATGAAACAATCCCATAATTGAATATGCTTTTGCTCTTGGTGATGTAAAGCTTGAAACCCAACAAAAAAGTTTGTCAAAAACCTCTTTGGAGAGAAGTTTTGTTTCTTCAGGCAATTTTGAGTTTAAACAATATCCACATGCCCAGAGTGTTCGGCCCATACAATCCTCTGAACCTATTTCATCTAAAAGCTGGCGATCATAGCTGAGAAAGTTGTGCATTTTGCCGTCAGATCTCTGCATGTAGAGCAATAAGCTCAGATAAGTGTCAATTAGTTTCTTAACATTGAGATCGTTAAACAACATGAAGTAATTTGTAGTTGCAATAAGAGCTCTTGCGTTGTCATCTGTTGCGTATCCTTCTTTTTTATTAGGCGTTGCATATTTCGAATGCTGGAGCATTCCAACATCGTCAGTCAATGTTCTGACAAAAGCTAGGTTTATTGGAAAAGTTTGCAAATTGAGCTCACTCGCTATTCTCAGTTATTGCATTAATGAGATTTAGATATTTTCTCGCCACATTTTTCCAGAGGAAACGTCGACTATATTTGTAAGCTCTTCTTTGAACCTCGCTTAGGAAGTTCTCGTCTAAAAGTCTGTTTATGCCTTCGGCAATCGAAGCCGAATCCTTAAACCTGCACAGTATCCCTCTATCGTTGGACAAAACCTCCAAGGCGTGGTAATATGGAGTAGACACTACAGCTTTTCCAGCACCAAGGGCATAGATAAGGGTACCACTACTGATTTGGTTGGGGGAAATATAAGGAGTTATGTAAATGTCGGTTGCTTGAAGAAACTTGATTAGTTCACGTTTGGTAATGAATCTGTTCGTGAATCTGACGTGTTCTTCCAATCCGAGTTCACTCACAAGCCTCGTTAATTCATTTCGGTATTTTTCGCCCTCGTTTTTTCTGACTTCAGGGTGAGTTTCTCCAATGATGAGATAAATTAAACGCGGTTCTTTCTTAATAACCTCGGGAAGAGCTTGAATAGCATATTCAATTCCTTTGCCGCTACTTATCAGACCGAAAGTGGAAGCAACCAGACGGTCCTCTAGTCCAAGTGATTCTTTGATTGATTTGTTATTTTTATTGTCAATGTTTGGGCAACCGTGGGGAATAACAATGCATTTCTTATGAGGTATTCCTTGGTCTTTTAGCATATCAATTGCGGCGTGGGCAATTACAACAATTGCTTCGCTTCTTTCAACTATATATTTTAAGACTTCAATCGCTTTTTTGTCAAAATTAGGTTGCACCGTGTGAAGAGTTGTGATTACTGGTTTTTTAACATGATCTAAAAAGAGTCTAATGTACTCACCATAGTCGCCGCCGTAGAGGCCGAATTCGTGTTGAACAACTAAAAGCTGAATATTTGAAGAATTAACATATTCGGCTGCCTTAACGTAGTCTTGGGCGTTGTCTCGACTAATTTTGTATTTGACTCGCCTGTCGTAATTGTAAAGTGCTCCTTTTTCGTTTATAGCAATTATAGAAGACTTAAGGCCGTCCACGTCAAATATGGCGTCAATTAAGTCTTTTGTGAAGTTTGCAATGCCGCATTCTCTTGGAGGGTAAGTGCTAAAATACCCGATGCGGTTTGCGTTATTATCCAAAACAAGTTTCTGAACCATTTTAAACATGCTCACTTTTTCTAATGTTAAATCGCCCAAAGATCCCTTGTTTTTCAATTCAGGAGATTTAAAGACTTCTCAAGATCAAACCGGCTTTCAGACTCAACTAAGATGTAAATTGGAGACGTTTCTAGTTGAGGACCTGAATCGTTGATTTGTCTCTTTTAATAATTGTCTTTCCGACCTTTATGTTTGTTGCGTCTTCTTGTCGGCCATTTTTATGAATAAAGAACATTCAATTGGCGTATAGTTTAGAAATCAAGGTTTTTTCATTTTTTAATTTTGATAAGACGCCAAAGAAGATTGGAAAACGTGTGAAAGCCCTATGTATTCCGTTAAAAAACTCGAGTTGTGACTGTGGTGTCCCAGTCACTGAAGTTAATATTCTAATTTAACAATATATAGATTGAAAAATCCCACTAAGGTGAACTTATTGAAAAAGAAATTAAGTGGACAATGCCCTTGCGGTTATAGGTTTGGTACTTTTGATAGAGAGAAGGAGGCTATAGCGGAGGTAAGGGTACATTTTGAACTATTTCATAAGGATTTTCTTCCTTTTGGAATTACTGACGTCGAAGCTTTGACTCTGTTAAAGAAAGGAATAGTTTATGGAAATAAAATAGTTGCTTCAAACAATTTTGGTCCCTTAAAGCAAAATCTGAAATTTGCTCAACAAATAACTTAATTGAAAAAAACAGCTTGAAAATTGTAAATGAGTGGGCCTGACGGGATTTGCTTCCGTAATTGGCTCAAACTTCAAATTAGAAAATGCAAAAATAGAAAAATTAAGTCTTCAACGAATCAAACGATATATTCATAATCGTCCGGATACAGGTGTTGAGATTCCTGAAGCGATAAAGAGCAAAATGGTTGCGCCAATGTCTACGGCCAAAGCCAAGGGTTCAGGGTTTCTGTTTGCCAGTTGTCAAGCGTATGACTGAAACATTAGTCGGCACAGTATCGTTTGGGAGCCAATAGGTCACATGACAACATTCACCATTTGTTTTACCAAAAATCACACAAAACTTCTTAGAAACGCAATTCTTATTGGGGTAGGGTTTTTGGTTAGTAGGGGGTTGCTGAAGCTCTGGAGGAGAAATGAAATGCAAATTGCCTCAGGCACGATTGGTAAGAATTTGGAATGGCTTTCTTAAAATTTTTTTTGATTCATTGAGCGTCAATTTAAGCTTTCGAACAAAATTCTCTTCAGGATAGTTGCGCCATGTTTCATTTTTAATTTTTTCTCGCCCAATCGTTCGCGGTATTCAATCGGGACTTCGATTGTTTCAAACCCCTGTTTGCTTACTTGATGATTCAGTTCTACTTCTATATCAAAACCCTTTGATTTAATGATCCAACTTCGGAGAATGTCAGCACGGAGAACCCGCAACCCTGTTAATGGATCTTTCAAATTTATTCCATTAAGGAAACTGTGAGCAAAAGCCAATAGTTTGTTTCCAAACGTAAACCGACCTTGGAAAGCACTTCCTTCAGCTTGTTTACTGAATCTGTTCCCGCAAACCATGCCTACCTGCGGATTATTTTCGAGAATCTGAATCATTTCCGGCACATATTCGGCTGGATAAGTAAAATCCGCATCAGTGATAACCACATACTCCACATCAGAATTCATGCACTGAACGGCTTTAGCCAACGCGTCGCCTTTACCTTTTCCATCTTGGAAAAAGATTTCTGCACCATGCTCTTTAGCAACATCAACCGTCCGATCATAACTGTGGCCATCGATTACTAGAGTACGATTCGCATTTATGTTCTGCGAAAGCTCAGATATAGTGGCACCTATCCCTTCTTCTTCGTTAAATGCAGCAATAAAAACATTAATGTGTTGAGTGGGCTGGTATCTTTGACCCAACATTCTTATTTCTCCAAATTGAAAAAAATAAACATAGCTTTTCCTTTCTTTTATAGCAGAGAAGGATCAATTAAATTATTAAACGAATGTTGGTGTTGCATGACACGTACAATGTTGCAAATAGCTTAATTTTTGGGTAAGATAGACTTTACAAGATGTAAACGGCTCAGCTGTTTTTTTTTACAAGTTTTTTGTTTATAGGCAATCGGTTGTTGGCAAATTGTTATTAAGGGAAAATTTAAAACAAAATAGAGTGGGTGAAGAAAGAAACCCAATTTAAATTACTGTCCACTAAGCTACAACTCCAGGTATGACCCAGGTTTTAGAAGACCTTGGTAAGCTCTTCTCTATTAACTTACAATTGGAAATTTCATTTTGGTTGCCTCAATCAAAACCTGCTCTGTCAAGGATTTCTCAAAAATGTCAAGTCTACCTGCATCATTATGTGTTTTCTTGTGTTTGCCTAAATGATTTTTTATGGCGAGGTTCATGGCTTTCATATCAGGCAGAACCAAAATTTCGAAGCCGCAAACACATCTAACAATAGGCATGCGTTTCTTATGAATGGCGACTATTCTTGGACTGTTTTTGTTTAAAGAGAAGTTAATTTCTTGACTACTTCTTCTTGCCATGTGGCTCATTCCTTTGCTTAATTTAGACAATTTACTATTTTCATATAATTCACCATCGGATATAAGAAGTAGTGATAGGCACTATACACTCACAAAAACGCAACCTTTTCTAAAACCTTCCCGCCCAAGAAGGACTTCAGTGTTTACTATATACTGCATTGAACAAAATAAATTAATAAGAATGATTCGCCTAAAAGAAGACTACACGAGAGTAGAACTTTCATGCCCATTACAATCGGCTCCATGTTCAAACAAATTGTCAAAGTATTGAAAACCCAAGACAAAAATCCAAATAACTGCCTAAATAATCCAAAAAGCGACTTGTATAATCCAAATTATGACATAAACAATCCAAGTAGCTACATCAACAATCAGAATAGTGGAATCAACAATGCATCAAATAATCAATCCAACAAGGAAATGAGAAGGAATGCTTTGAGAGAGCTAATTCACATGTATCTGTCAGACTATCTGTTTGATGAACAAGCAGAAAAGATTGTTACAGAATATATTCCATAGAGGTATTGTGCTTTTTGAAGTTCGTAAAACCACCAATGTAGCATTTGAGTAGTCTCATACAGTAGTAATCGTAAGTACTGCTTAGTTTGGAAGAACGAAGATCTATTAGAAAAGGCTAAGAAATCAAAGCCCCAGTTCTTTTGCTCGTTGCTCTATTTCCTGTATTGTTCTCGATTGTTTCCCACAATTCTTTAAACTATCTTCTAACATTTTTTTATCCACGTGATAGAGTGTTCTAATTATTTCATCTTGAAGAGGTAACCATTTATCAAGTTTAACTCTGAATTTTGCTTCAATATACCGTTTTTCCTTCGGAAAAATTTCTTCACGCCCTTCTGGCGTGTTCAACCTATAGATTTCGTGGAAAACAAGTTCGTAGAATGCTTTTTTGTCGTTGCATCTTGTTAAGTGAATAATCTCGTTTGACCAGTTGTCGCCCCAAGCATATCCTCCAGCAGGATACTTGAATTTGTTTTTCCACTCGGGAGTTAGAGGTTCAAAAACCTCAAACTTAACAGGTTTATTCTTGAAATACCTCTTTTTGAGTGCTCTGTTACTTCATAAATAATCTTATTCTCTTCACTATTTGGTTCCAAAATTGTTCCTTTCCTAATTTTGTATATTAGTTATTTTTTTTAAGCCACTTAATCTTTTTTGCCTATCCATTTGCCATCTCTTAGCTAACGCTCAAATGTAACTCAAATCTATTTCCATTCCTTGATAGAAGCTGGTTTATTGGTAGGTTTTATGTCTGTCTATTGTTTCTTTTGTAGCTTTGATTTTTCCTAAGCTACCGTTGTGGGCGCTTAATGTAAATTGCAATGTGTTTTCTTTGTAGAATTCTCTGAATTGGTTTCCGCATTTTTTGCATTTGTACATCTTGATGCGGAATCGTCCAAAGTTCCATTCCTTGTCGGGTCCTTGTGAGTGCGTTGTACAATTTGGACATTTCGGCATACCTTTCAACCTGCATAACTAAAAGAAAATGGCTAATATATACCCATTCAAGAGCATAGTTTTAACTTACAATTTGCTACTTGAAGAAATTAGGCCCAGCATTTTTTATCTTTAAACAAAATTAAAAATATGGAAAGTAGGTTTTCCTATGGTTTGGTAAGCACTATTTCAATTGTTGAGACCATTCGCGATCTACTTTCGCCTTCTCTTGCGGGCATCTCTTCAGTTGCTATCTCGATTTTGCTTACTTTCAGATCTTTTATGAAGCGATTTCTCGTTATTTCAGCTGCGTCAACCGCTGTAGTTATTGCTTGTCCTCTAGCCTTCAAAGTTATTTCTTTAGCGTTGTTTGCAGACAGACCTGTAATTATCGCTAGAACATAGTCCATTGGCATTTTATTTCCGACGAAAACAATTCCCGATCTTTCAACCATTTCATTCACCATTATAAAGCATTACTGTCTATACATGCAACCTTGCTTATAAAGCGATTAACAACATAAGATCTTTTATGAATGACATGGAATGAAAATACCATTGATCTTTATGAAACCTTGTTGTCAGCAACCTCTAACAACTTAGGTTAGAACTATAAAAAATAACAAGATTCAGCCTAAGCAAGAACTGACATTAATTATCTAACCTATCTAGACTTTTGTCTTTCAAGTCTTGCAGACTTTTTATCTTTGCGTTTAGCATCTCTATCTTTCTTCTTCTGCGGCTGCGGTTTTCCCCGATCTTGCTCGCCTGTTTCACCTTTCTTACTCATCACACATTCTCCTTATGATAAGAGAAATTACTCATTCTCCTTTGTAAATCTGTTCCTTGTCTTATGCATATGACAATTTCTATGAATCTTAGCATATCCAAACTCGATTACTTTCCTTTTTACAACTGCAACTTTTGAAGGTAATTGATGAGCTTTTGAGATTCTTCGGTTTTTTCATCAGCTAATCTTGAAGTATTGGCACCATTTGAAAAGTTAAGTTAACACTAAGCCAACGTTAGGAATTCGAGTTATTTGTGTAATCCAAGCATCTTATCGAGCATGTCCATCGCTCTATTTGATGCTTCTTTATCTGGAAACTCAAGGTCTTCTTCTTTTGGTTCGGTGCCCGCAAAAAGGCACAGTGCTTCTATGCCTTTCCGCTTTGACAAACCAAATACCAACCCTGAGAAACCCATGAAAGGCCCGTTGTATCCTATGTCGATGCCATATTTTTCTTTCATCTCAGCGAGCAATTCTTTGTTAGAAGCGGCGCAGCATATTTTCTTGTCTTTTGAACCATAACCCGCAACTACTATTATTTGTCTGACGTGGTTTTCTGCCAGAAAATCCAAAACTTTTATCGCAACCTCATATTGGCCCTCAAAATTTGCATGATATCCTTGTGTAATAATTAAAGAAGGAATAGTGCAAGCATAGAACTGAACTTTAGGAAAGTCTGCTTCGCCTGATTCAATAATGACTCCTCCTGTGCCGGGTAACCTTGGATGAGCTGCGTAGGAGGGCTTGGTTTCGTAGATGGCGGGCATGTGTGTAGAATACATTTCTGCAATTAATGTTGCCTTGGTTTTTGTTATAAGACCGTTCATAACGAGTTTGCCTATAGACCTTAACCCAGGCGACCCAACTACAGCTATGGGTTCGACGAGTTGAGCGTTGTTACGACGTTCAATCCATGTTTCCTTTTCCATCGTTTGTTTCCTCAGTTTAAGTTACGTAGGCGGGCTTCTTTCCTGAAGCAGCCATTTCCTCTCGTATTCGACGCTCAATTTCGACCATTTTAGCGATTGCCTCATCCATCTGCACTACCTGTTTTTCCATTGGCTCCATGTCTACTTTCAAAGTCAACATTGAAGTCAACACTTTCAAAGCCGCTTTCGCTGCCCGGGGATCTATAACATATTCACCCGTTGAAGTCTGGTATCCATGAGTTTCCGCAAGCAAACACACGCCTTCCACGTTTTTCTTTTTGGCGAGACCAGTTATTATGCCGTTTTCGCCTCCGATTATGCCATTATCCAGAAGTTGGGCGCCATTTACTTTAGCTTCTTCGAGCAAAGCTAATGTTGTTGTAGTGCAATAGACATTGGGTGCCTCAAAGGGTCTCTCTGTTACATAGGCCGCTACGGAATATACTCTTTGTAAGTTATGGTTTATTGCCCACTCCAAAACTGCCTCAGCTATCTCATATTGCCCCTCAGGTGAATAAGCCTGTGAGTTACCAGCGAGAAAAACTATGGTTCTCCCCGATTCGTCTTTGAATTGGTAGAGTTCGTTTCGAAGAAGCTCAACAAGTCCGTCTTCTTTAATAACGACAAAAGGCGGAAAATATTTTGAGTAGACTTCCCCGATCATTTCAGCTTTTAGTTGCTGGATGAGGTAGTCAACTGCGAGTTTTCCAATGTATGCAGTTCCAGGTAATCCACATATGAGGATTAATTGGCTAGGCGCAAACTCCTTTAGATTTTTGATTTCGACATTCATGACTGCAAACCAACTTCGATTCAAGCTAGTGGTTGACACAAATGAACTTTTTGTTTGAACCTTGCAGACTTGCTTTAGTATCTTGAGCTAGTGAGTCTGAAGAAAAAACGAAAGAATACAAAAATGTCGAAGAAAGGACGTACGGTAAAATAAAAAATTCGATCTTTTTCAGTTGATCTATGTTTTTAGCGAAGCGGGTTTCTTAAACAATCAGTGAAAGTTCTAAAAGTCTTATGGATTTTTGTAAGATTTTTAAAACAATTAAAAGTCAAAAAACGATTATTTTCGTCAAGAAAGTTTTGGTAGGGGGTTGCATCGAGCTTACCGCTCAAAGGGCTTGGGTCTCTCAGCTAAACTTGAATGGTGCGCTACCACGTCGCCTTCTGAGAAATGACATGACTATTACTACCATTAAGGTGACGATTAAGATTACTGCAAAGATCACATAAAACATCATTGTGCCTTGAGGTATTGGATGCGATATCGTTGGGTTCTGGGAAGACGCCGGAGCAGGTTTTCCATAGTCTAAAGGAAAATATTGCTCATTTACAGCATTAGTTGGGGACTGAGGGTTAAGCAGATTATTTGTGCCGCCTATAACGTAGAGAGTATCATTTACAACTGCTACAGATAGGAGTCCGCGAGCAGTAGGCATTGAAGATCCAAGGGTCCAGCTGTTTGTTTGCGGATCATAAATGTGAGTTGTGTTGAGGTCGTTAATTCCATCAGCGGAGCCACCGATGACATAGAGCCTTACAGGTGCCAACAATCCAGTGGTTGCTCCTGCAGCAGCCAGCAAACCAGGCGTGGGAAGCGGTGCACCAAAAGTCCACACATTTGTTATGGGATCATAAATCTGATTTAGGTCAGTAATGACTGGTCCGCTTTTTCCTCCACCTTCTACGTATATTTTGTCGTTAACTGCCGCCGAAGCATAAAGGCCGACGGGGGTAGGAATAGGTGCCGTTGTACTCCAAGAATCACTTGATGGGTCATAGACCTCAGTAGCGTTTGAAATACTGCCGCTTGGAAGCGTCCCGCTAATAACGTAGATTTTGTTGTTCACGACGTTGGCTTGCATTTCTGCTCGTGCCGTGAGCATTGGAGCTTTAGTTTCCCAGCTGTCTGTTGCCGGATTGTACTCTTCGTTTGCTTCTGTACAATTGATGGGGTATCCAGTTATTTGGTCAAAGCCGCTGCATCCTCCTGAGACGTATATTTTATTTTGGCAGGCGGCTACGGCAAAACTTTGTTGGTGAGTTGGGATTGGTGTCTTTGAAACCCAAGTATTAGTGGACGGATTGTAGAGGTAATTGAAGTTTGGACCTAGGACGTATATTTCTCCGTTCAATGCAACTGCCACTCCGCCAGCGTTTGCATAAGGTAAAGGCGCTTTTGTGACCCAAGAATCTTCAGAAGCTTTGGCGGGTTGAATGATGATTATGCATGAAGCTGTTAGAAAGACAAGAATGAAGACTATAGGAATACTTCTGTTCGTGCTTCGAACACCGATATAGTAGTACTTTCAAACCTTTATAAAGAAACAGCACGAAGACCATTCAACTAGCAATATCGCCTTAGACGTATTTTTTCCAAGCATTATAATGATCGAACTGCGTAAAATGTGCTTACCTCCGAAAGGGTCAAAGCCTCTTGCTGAAAAAAGCGTTGTTGTGATCTGACCCAGTTGAGAGTGGACCGGACGGGATTTGAACCCGCGACTTCCGCGTTGCGAACGCGGCGATCATACCAGACTGATCTACCGGCCCATTTCTGGAAAAACACGGTTACAAGGACATTTAGAGCTTTCGGTAAGGTTTAGCTCGAGTATATTTGGATCTTAGTTTCCTACAATTTCAGAAAACAAAGAGGAAGTTGAACTGCCGTTTTTAGGCGATTAATTTTAATAGAAAAGTCCCAAATATTTTATTGTTTTTTGTTTTTATCCTTTCTCTTTAGTTTTTCCATTTTTGTAGGTTCGTCCCAGTAGTTGTCAAATTCTTCAGGAGACATAAGATTGAGGCTTCTGAGCTGTTGGCTAAAAGCGTCCAGGGCACAGGGGTTGTTGAGGTGTGCACGGTAGATTTCAATCAGCAAATCAACAGCCATCGAAGTAGAAATGGGTTTTTTCGCCATCAAAGACAACTCCTCAGAGACTTTAACTAAATCTTCGTAAACACGCAAAGGCAAATCAACAGTCTTAACCACACCAAACACTCCTGATTACAAGCTCTTAGCTATTTGCTGAGCATCCTTTTTAATTTTCGCCAAATCTTCAACCGTCGGTTTGCCTCTGATATCACCAAGCATACCCAAAGTGCTCAAGTCCTCTCGCCCATGAAACTCGCATGGAACGTACCATTCGCCAACTAAAATGAAGCCGAAATGCTCAAAATATTGCCGGATAGTTTTCCCAGCAGGCGTTGCCTCATCAATACCAGTATGTGGTCCAGAATACGTGCAGAAAATCAAAGCGTTTTTGCCCGCAACTTTAGGTGCACAAGGCTTAATCTTTCCTTGGCTACGATACAGGTTTAGTTTAGCCTTCAGCAAATCAGCTATTGGTTTAGCTGGTTGCCACTCAATTGAAGGAGAACCCACACAAACTAAATCGTAGTTGTAAAAGTCTACCTCAGCCGCTTCTTGGGGCTTTTTCACATCAACTTTTACTCCTTCTTTTTCGAGGCCTTCCTTTATGGTTAAAGCCACTTTTTGAGTATTGCCTGTATTTGAAAAGTAAACCAATAATGCTGACTTCAAACTTTATCCCAAATTAGCTCAATTAGCCTACAAATAAAAGCGTATTCCTTCTTGGTCGATTAAAGTGCATTTGGAATATTAAAAAACCAGATTTCGGCCAATCTGTCTTCTCAAAAACTTTGAACTAAGTGCTTAAGTTAATGAAATAACGATAATTTTAGCATCTACATACTCTTGATTATTTTAGTTTTTATAGCTTTTTTCATTAATTACAACTTTGAAGGACTAACGAACGCAAGTAGAAATCTTTTCATGTTGCCTCCTTTTGGGGTAGTGCTATGCCGAACCATTGGATCCAAACGCTTAGATTTATCGATCTGAATTTCAAGTCTTTAAACTATAAATATATTGCAAACATTAGGTAGAATCAATTCAAAGGTGATTTTTTTGAGAATAGGCTTTTTTGTTTACGAATATCCACCTCAACTCGTAGGCGGTTTAGGCACCTATGCCGAATACATTACTCAACAATATGTTGACATAGGACATGATGTTTCAGTCTTCACACTAAACAACAATGGGCTAAAGACAAGGGAAATAATGAGAGGCGTAGAAGTGCATAGACCACTAATAGCTGACGCGAGCAACATTTGGCCGTTCTTCGTGGTTGATGACCTCAAAAAATGGGGCACCAACATCAAACTCTTCAACGACATCTTCATCTACAACATTTTAAGTGCCGCCAAATTCATCAACAGTTTAATAAAAAAAGAAAACTATAATTTTGATGTCGTTTGCTGCCATGATTGGTTAAGCAGCATCGCAGGTTTAGTAATCAAAAACGAAACCAAAATCCCAGTTGTTTTTCACACTCACAGTACGGAGTGGGGTAGAAGCGGTGGACAAGGCTCCGAAGTCGTATCTCACCTTGAAAACGCCATGGCTCAAAACTCAGACAAAGTAATAACGGTGAGTTACGCCATGCAAGAGGACCTCGCAAAGCATGGCTGGCCGTCTTCAAAAATAAGCGTCGTTTGGAACGGTGTGGACCCTGATCGCTACGATCCAGTTAATGTTCAAAAACAAGACGTCGTCACAATAAGAAAGAAATACGGTATTCCGGATGATTGGAACATGCTGCTTTTCGTGGGAAGACTTACCTGGGTAAAAGGCGTACGTAACCTGTTACAAGCAATGCCATTGGTTCTAAAAGAATACCCCAACACTAAGCTAGTTATTCTTGGCAAGGGCGAAGAACAAGCTGACATCGAGGAAACCGCCGATAGATTGAACATTAAAAATAACATCGTTTACCGATTCGATTTCGTCTCAGAAAAAGAAAGAATCCTTCACTACGCAGCCTCTGACGTCTGTGTATTTCCTTCAATTTACGAACCTTTCGGAATCGTCAGTTTAGAAGCTATGGCCATGGAGAAACCCGTTATAGTGGGCGCACGAAATACTGTTGGTTTCAAAGAACAAGTAGTAAACGGAGGCACCGACCAGAACGGGGTGCACATTAACGGTGAAGACCCTGCGGACATAGCATGGGGAATTAAGGAAACGCTCCGGGATCCTGAAAAAGCTAAGAACTGGGGCGAAAACGGCAGACGAAGGGTACTTGAATATTTTACTTGGAGAAAAGTCGCTGACCAAACAATCAAAATCTACGAGTCATTAATTTAAAATCGAAAAATTCGAAAAAAGCAAAAAAAGTTAATTTAAATTGATAACATTTCTGCAACTTTCAACAAACGCAAATCCAAATGCTTCCGGTTGTTTGCCGCTTTCTCAAGCTCCAGACAAGTGACCGAACCCTTGTGCAATCCAACAGCCATGCTGCCTTTTCCCTCACAGATCAATTCAACAGCTCTTTCAGCAAATAGACTAGCTAACAACCTACTGCGCGCTGTTGGGCTTCCCCCACGTTGTGAATAGCCAAGTATGGATAGCCTAACTTCGGCTTCTGTTTGGTGCTGCATTTCTTGCGCCAATTTACTTGAGTCACCAAAGCCTTCTGCGACAACGATTATGCCTGCTCTTTTGCCCTTCTTGGCGTTTTTATCCATAATGCCGCAAACATCTTCCATGTGCATAGGGTTTTCTGGAATCAAAATTACTTCTGCTCCCACACACATTCCTACTTCAAGAGCTAAGAAACCTCTTTTGCGACCCATAACTTCAACGATAAATACTCGTTCATGAGAAATCGCTGTATCCCTGATTTTGTCGATTGAATTAACTGCTGTGTTGACTGCTGTGTCAAAACCGATTGTCTCATCCGTACCATAAACGTCGTTATCGATTGTGGCTGGAATACCAACCATCAAAGTGTCCGTTTTTTTGCCCAATGCTAAGGCTCCTCGAAAAGAGCCATCTCCTCCAATCACCGCTAAAGCATCGACGTTGTTGGTGCGTAGGGTTTCTGCGCCAGTTTCAACGCCGCCTGGTTGCTCAAACGCTGGGCACCTCAACGTGTGAAGCATTGTGCCGCCTAGCTGGATTATGCCGCCAACGCTGCGGGGAGTTAACCTTTTGAAAGTGTTGGTCAATAGTCCATCCCAGCCGCGTTCAAACCCGATTACTTGAAGACCCTTCGAATGACCAACGCGTGTTACTGCACGGATTGCTGCGTTCATGCCTGGTGCGTCTCCTCCAGAAGTAACAATGCCTATGGTTTTAGTCAATATGCTGTGCCTCTTTAGTAGAATCACTATGGCTAAAAGATTAAAATGTTTAGTATGGCGTAAGGATGCGGATAATGCCAAAACACATAAATTCTTTTCTTTTGTCTTTATCGTCTTTGTCGGGAGGTAGCTCAGCCTGGCAGAGCTCTCGAGCTGGCTAACATGCTTAGCTGGTGGAGAAGCTGTAGAGGTCTACCCAAGGTAGGCTTCATTCTAGCCTGTCTAGGCCACAGATACCGAGCCGTCGCAGGTTCAAATCCTGCTCTCCCGACCAATTTTGCTTTTAAGAATCATTCATTAGAACAACTTCTCCAGGTGCATACCAAATATGTCTGTAAAAACTGAAGACTCGCCAACCGAAGAGTCGCCATAAACCCAGAAAACCAACCCGATTAAAACCTGCTTTACCCAAGGTAGCTAAAGCTGCGCTGTTCCGTCTTTGGGTAGATGCAAAAACCGCTTTTGAGCCCTGTTGCTTCAAATAATCTACACCCGCATTCGTCAGTGCCAACGCAATTCCTTTGTGTCGATATGTAGGGTGAACTGCAATCCAAAGTATGCATCCGTACTTGACGCTGCCAACAAAGAACTCTATTAGCTTTGCAAACCCTGCGATAACGGTTTCTGTCTCGCCGACTATCACTGGCTTAGTTAGATCTGAAACGCTGTGCCACGCAAAATAGCGGAAGAATCGAGGAAAAGACAAGTCAATTATTTCTTTTAGTTTTGCTCGATCGTTTATTGTGATTTGCCTTATAATCGGTCTGATAGTCAATTCACTTTTCCCAATACCAATACCTACGACGAAAAGCATAAAGTTGTCTAAGAAACACCGCTTAGCTAAAGCGGCGGTGCAGAAGGCGGCAAGGTTGTTTCTTGTGGTTTTTTGCGTGAAAATATAAGGCTTGTTGATTTTACTATTTGAGGTACTCCTACAAGGTCTTCCACAATTAGCAAACCTCGTGCCAAGATTGCAAATGCTCCAATGGCTCCTAATGTCGCAGTGCTAGGATTGATAAAAAGCAGGCTCATTATTCCAACGATTCCAAATTCTTGGACTCCTGCTCCAGCAGGAGTAATGGGAACAAATGCTAATGCAGTTACTAAAGGGTGGATCAGGAAGAATCCAAGCCATGCTATTGCAAAGTTGCTGCTAATTGTTATACCTAGGGCAGCTCCTAAGAAATACCATTCGAATCCTTTAAGAAACCAGCATATCATGGTTAATCCGAATATTTCCGGAATAGCAGAACGCGTTTTTTGAGAGCTATCCTTGTATTCTTCAAGTTTGCCCATAATGCCACCCGTGAATCTCTTTAGAAATCTGGAATTAGCTAGTCGGTCAAAAATAGAAATAGCTCGCTCTGACCATGAAAAAGCAGCTAGCAAAAGTGCGCCAGTTAGCATTAGAGCAATTCCTAACCCTATTACGAAGAAGGTCACATTTATTCCTAAAATGGTAGTTGATGGCCAGTTGCCTGCTGGAACAACGTAAATCAAAAATACGGCTGCACCGATGCCCCCTATAACTTTGACCAAAAACTCTATCGTTTGTATGCCTAAGATGGTTGAAAGTCCTTTTGATGCGGGCACATTTTGGTCTCGAAGATAAACTGGAGTCAATATGTAACCAGATCGTCCCGGGGTCACATCACTAGTTAGCATTCCTGCATATTGCGCAAGAAGTGTTTTGCCAAAAGACGTTTTCACCCCTCCTTTGCTCAGGACTCTTCTTAATCTTATTGTAAAGAAGATGTTTATTCCAAAATACATCAGAAATGCAAGAGCCAAATATTCAATTTTAATGGTAAGTAACGCGTTATACAGGGAACCTATTCCGATATACCAAAGTAAAGCCGCGAAAATAGCAACCATTACCACAACTTGTATCAATGTTGTCAGAATTCTTTTTGATGACCTTTGAGTCTTGGGTGCAGCGAATGATTGATCAGTTGCCATGGTGGTTAAAAACTGGCTTTGATGGTTAAATGGGTTGTGGAAAAAACCATCCTAAATCTACCCTAATTTGACTGTAAATAGAATTGAAAAGTTTTTCTTTTTTATGGTCTTACGCATTCAGCTTTAGGCCGATATGGTCGTTTGGTTGTTCTTTTCCGCTTATGGTATTCACATTCGTTAATTCGAGTAAGCATCCAGCCTTCATCTCGATATTGGCAACCGCAAGGCAACTTCACTTCTTTTAAAGGAACAGTTGATTCAGGGATCTTGTTGAGGTTCACCATCTTTTCAACCGGCATTTTTCGTAAGGGATATGATAAATATTAACTTGAATCGCTAAAATTAATGTTACTAAATTGAAGAAAAAAATAGAGCAATTAGTTTTGTGTACTTGTTGCAAAGGTAAGTAGCTATATCTATGATAACACGAAATCCATTTGGGTTATATTTACTTCACTGGGGCAAGTTTCACAGAACTGAATTTCTCTGAGGGGACTAGTTAGTGGCTATTATAGTTATTTGGTAGAGGTTGGGCCAGTCTTTGCCTGTGACGAAGAGCCTGTTGGTTTGTGAATCGTAAGCTATGCCATTTAAAACATCGTTTGTGTTGTTTGACTTGTAGATTCCTGTTAAGTCTATCCAGCCTTTCACTATTCCGTTCTGGGGGTTTATGATGGCGATTTTTTGTTGCAACCAAATGTTAGCATATACATCCCCGTTGACATACTCCAATTCGTTAATGTTAGTTATTGGCGTGTTTCCATCGTAAACGCTTACCTGTCCAACCTTATTGTAAGTTACAGGATCTAAGAAATATAGGGTTGACGTGCCGTCACTCATGATCAATTCACTCCCATTATAAGTTAAGCCCCAACCCTCTGTAGAATAACTGAAATTACCAAGCAACCCGAATGTTTGCTTATCATAAATAAAACCGATATTACTTTGCCACGTTAACTGCACAAGAGAGTTATTAACAACCGTTAAGCCTTCACCAAAATACTGATTCGGCAATAGAACCTTTTGCAATACGTTTGCGTTTTCGAGGTTGACTTTACGCAAAGACGAATACCCATACTCACCAGTGCTCTCATACAATACACCATCATTAAACACTAAACCTTCAGTGAAAGCTGTAGGATCATGCGCATATGTTTTAACAATATGATAAGTGAAAATTGTTGGCAAACCAGAATTAGAGGTGGCCTGCAAAGGATTAAATAATACAACCCAAATCCCGCCAACAACGAGAACAACCACAGTAACCAAAACAATGGCTACGGTAAATCTTCTCATAAAAAACCAAAGTATCAGCCTCATTAATATGCGCAGCGCATAAAAATGCCAAAAACAATAAAGCGAAACACTTAAGTGCTGAGAAATCTAAGTTGTGTCTCAGACTAAAAAATAGGTGTTGAAATCAATTGGCTGTTGAAGGTTTTTTCGAAAACAAAAAGGAACCCGTAGAAGCAAAAGTCGGCGACTTAACCCCACAATCTAAAGCGGTTAACGTTACGGCCAAAGTAGTATCCAAAACTGAAATAAGAGAAATTCCAATGGGCAGAGATGGATCTGCACACAAAGTCAGCGACGCACTCATTGGTGACGAAACAGGCGTAGTGTACCTAACCCTGTGGGATGACAACATTGAGAAAGTCAACGAAGCGGACACTGTACGCGTTGAAAACGGATATGTCACACTCTTCAAAGGAAACATACGCCTAAACATAGGTAAATATGGCAAACTCGAACAAGCAAAAGAGCCACTAGCAGTAGAAGTTAACACAGAAAACAACGTTTCAAGCAAGACATACGAACAAGAACGCAGACCATTTAGAGGCGGCAGAGGCGGCGGACGAGGATTCGGCGGTGGCGGCGGTGGTTATGGCGGCGGAAGAGACAGACGCGGTGGCGGAGGATACGGCGGTAGCGGAGGCGGCGGTTACGGTGGCGATCGACGCGGTGGCGGAGATCGACGCGGTGGCGGCGGCAGCGGCGGTTATAGACCAAGATACTAAGCTTCCAATCTGTTGAGTTTAGAAATTTTTTCTTTTTTTGATTTTTATTTATTTAGATTGTTTTTGTGGTCCATTTCCTTAACTTATATTTGAAATCAATCAGAATGTTACTTGCTAGTTATTTTAAATAAAAACTTAAATCCTCAGCAGTGTTTTTCAAGTTCGATAGGAGTGTACTAAAATGGTTCCTGACAAAACCGACAATAAACCGACAGTGGAAGAGTTGCTCGCGAAGGCCAAAAAGCCTGCACAGCTTTCTCCAGCAATGCACAGGTTCTATGAGGGAAAAATGCAGGTTATCCCCAAATGTGCTATACGAAACACTGATGATTTTGCAATCTGGTATACTCCTGGCGTCGCGGCGCCATGTAGGGAAATCCAAGCTGACCCTGACAAATCGTTCGAGTTAACTAACCGATGGAACTACGTTGCTGTAGTAACTGATGGTACTCGGGTCTTAGGGTTAGGGGATATTGGTCCTGAAGCGGCGTTGCCGGTGATGGAGGGCAAAGCGCTTTTGTTTAAGTATTTAGGGGGTGTGGATGCTTTTCCCATTTGCTTGCGTACCAAGGATCCCGATGAGATTGTGCGGATTTGTAAAGCGCTGGAGCCTTCATTTGGCGGTATAAACCTTGAGGACATTGAGAAGCCAAAGTGTTTTCAAATTCTTGAGAAAGCACGAGACCAAATGCAGGTGCCCGTTTGGCATGACGACCAGCAGGGAACCGCAACCGTAATCCTTGCAGGGTTGATTAACGCGTTCAAAATAGTTGGGAAAAAACCTAAAGAAAGTCTAATTACCCTAGTTGGTTCAGGAGCCGCCAACATTAGAACCGCTTATGTTCTTATGAAGTGGGGGGTTAAACCAGGTAATATAATCTTGGCCGATAGCAAAGGTGTAATCTACAAAGGCAGATCTGACATAAACCAAGAGGAAGACCCCTGGAAATACGACGTGACCCAAAAAACCAATGGCGAAGGTAGAACGGGAGACATTACAGAAGCCTTCAAAGGAGTCGATGCAGTCGTTGCCGCATCGAAGCCAGGCCCTAATACAATCAAGAAGGAATGGGTAAAAACTATGGCGACAGACGCGATAATTTTCGCGTGTGCTAATCCCATACCCGAAATTTGGCCATGGGATGCCCAAGAAGCTGGAGCGCGAATTGTAGCCACCGGGCGAAGTGACTTTCCAAACCAAGTTAACAATAGCCTCGGGTTCCCAGGAATTTTCCGTGGCGTTTTAGACGTTAAAGCCAAAACAATTACGGACGATATGTGCATTGCAGCGGCACAGGAACTCGCAGGTTTTGCTGAGGAGCGAGGCATTAATGAAAAAGACATCTTGCCAAGAATGGACGAATGGGAAGTCTTTCCTAGAGAAGCCGTTGCATGTGCCTTAAAATCTATCGAGCAGGGTGTTGCCCGTGTTAAACCTAGCCGGCAAGAGTTGTATGATCGTGCGTCAGCTATTATCAGGAATGCTAGGGAATCGACAGAGTTGTTGATGAAGCATGGTTTGATTAAACAGCCGCCAAGTGAGGCAGACCTACTGAAGTAAATCTAAAATTCTTTCTAACATTTTAATTGCAAAAAATTAGTATACAAAAATAGAAGGAAGATTAGAGCGGCGATATTTTCACAATGTTTCTTTTTTCGAGCCTTCGCAAGGCATCGAGGCATTCATCTTTTTTCTCGCCGGTTATGTTTAAGTTGAGCATTATGTCCTTAACTGAAACACCTGGTTTGCCAAAGTTTTCGTGACGTTTATAGAGGTGCTTTACGATGGTTTTTTCGAGTTTACCGCATCGCCATGTAGTGTTACGGATCAAGACAACTATGGTTTGGACAAGGGTCTGCTCGTTTGATTTTCTTCCACGGGTTTCTCCCATTAATCCCCACCAACATTTTTCACAGCATCATTTGATTTAAACGTTTGTTCCACAATGAAGCAAGCGCTCTATTTCGATGCGAAAAGTTTTTTAGAGTGTTTTTTGGAAGTATACGCCGTGTTTTTTGCCATAATAGTTTTCAAGTTTGCCTAATGTTTTGTAGCCCATCGTTTGGTAGAGTTTAATTGCGGTGTGGTTGTCTTCTCGAACTTCCAGACGACTTTCCTCGATGCCCTTTTGCTTTAAGAGAGTTTCTATTTCTAAAAGAAGTCTTTTGCCAATTCCTTTCCGTCGGAGGTTTGGAACTACGTTGATTGTTATTATGTGTCCGAACTCTGTGTTTTCTTCCACTTCCACTTGAGCAATTATGAATCCAGCAATAACCTCATTTACTTTGGCGACGAATGCAATCGAATTATAGTCGGTGAGTAGATATGCTATTTGACGTTTACTGAAGGCTTCTTGGTCAAAGCATTGCTCCTCGATTTGAAAAAGTTGGTCGAGTAGTTTGGTTGTTGCTGTTTCGATTTTTACTTCCATTTGCAGCTCTAAACGCTATTAGGTGTAAGAGGGATTTTAGTTTTTTCTGTTTTTTCCAGCGGAGCTGTTAAAGGTCTTAATTCAAGGTACTGTTGCGACGCAAATCCTATGAAGAAACGGAACCACAGAGTTATGATTCTTACGAGTATGGTGGCTGTAGCCGCTAAGGGACCATATATTCCCATAGAAATGTAGAGGGTAGTCATTACGGCTTCTGGAAGTCCAACCTCAAACGGCACTCCAATTGGAATTGCTTTGACTGCAAGGAATATGGCTGAAGTGACGATGATTATGCTCCAAGTAACTGGGTGACCAAGCGAATAGAATACAAGATATGGAATGCTTAGACTGAAAAACCAAGAAATTACCAGGTAGATAATTGAGCCACTTAATGCTTTTGGGTTGTTACGGAACTCTTCCATCGAATCATGAAAATGCGTAGTGACTTCGACGGCTTGTCCTGTCAGTTTGGACAAGTTTATTTTTCCAAAAGTAATTTTATGGACAACGTGGGTTGCGACATCGACAAACTTCATTGTCCACTGCTGCTTAAAGGATAAAACCAACATTAAACCGATTATTCCTACTATTGCAGCAGCCACCAATATTATTGCATTGAAAACTAACGGGTCAACGTTCCCGCCACGAGTAAGTAATATTATCCCAGCAAATAGGGCAGCTACATTTAGAATCATTCCTAAAAGTCTGTGAGTGAAAAGTGAAGCTACTACTTTTCCAAAGGGTCCGCATTTGTCTCTTGTGCAAAGGTAGGTTCGTGTGACTTCCCCGCTTATGGATTGTGCGGGAACTATCGTGTCAACATATATGCCGTACCAAACGTAGAGGTAAGCCCTAATTATGCTCATTCTGATTTTTAGGTAATTGGTTAGTACTTGCCAAGATAGGGTGAAGAAAAAGACTTCCAATAAACCAAACAATATTGCAATCGCGTAGATGAGTGGATCTGCGGTTTGAGCGGTGGCAAGGATTCCTAAGATGTCGACTTTGAATAGGTAGATGTAGATGAAAAACCCAACTAAACCCAGCAGAGGAAAGACAGCTGTCTTCCAAGTTAGCTTTGGCTTAGTAGGCGGTTCCAATCGACTTTTGCACCAGCAATTAACGGAGAGGTATTAACCAGCAATTATATACTTTACCCAAGTCTCAACCGATGCTTCTTAGCTAAGCAAGTAAAACCTAATTGAGATTTCTTTCATAGGTCCCTAATTTGTTGCCGGTAAGGATTGTTTACTGATTGAATAGCTTGTTCTGTGTTAGCAATTCTCCTCTTAACATGCATTGACTCAAAACTTGCATGCCGAAAATTTGCATGTAAGAGCTTTAGTTCTGAAAGTACCTATTAAAACCAGCTTTAGCCAACAGCTATAGTCTTATCTTACAAATATTATTTTTCCACGAACCCCAAAATACCCTACTGATATCACAATTAATCCCAAACAAAAAATAAAAATGCTCCCTCTCAACTGCGAAAAAACTGCACTGCTATCCTTGGCGAAGCACGATATCCCTTAATAACGTGCAGTATACCTGAACTTACCAAAATGAACCCTACCAAAACGACTAATGCCCAAAGGAGCTCTGGTAAGCGTCCAATCTTAACTATTATTGGCATCGTTTATCAACAGCAAAAGCGTTAGTGTTGCTAAAAAGATTTTAGAGGCACTTTTTGACCGATTTCAGAAAACTACAAAACACGTGTAACTGAAATCTCGTCTATTCTTTTGTTAAGGTAATGTTTTAATTGTTTAGTGAATCTAACCAATAAACAGGTCTAGAAATTGAGCAGTGAAGCTAAAGGTTCCAAACCAGCATGCGACAAGTTCGTTGCAGTTAACGAGTTAGCAAAACGCAGGGGTTTTTTTTGGTCATCGTTTGAGATTTATGGCGGAAGCGGCGGCTTTGTTACTTATGGTCCCCTAGGTACGAGGCTGAAACAGAACGTTGAGGCTAAGCTCAGAGAGTTGTTTGTTAAAAAAATTGGGATTTACGAAATGGAATCCTCAGTTATTGCACCGGGAAAGGTATTCGAGGCATCAGGTCATGTTGACCACTTCAAGGAGCCAATGGTTGAGTGCCAAAACTGTCACCAACGCTTCCGAGCAGACCATTTGCTTGAGGAAAAAGGCATAAGCTCTGCAGAAGCAGAAAAAATGACGCTTGAAGAGGTGGCGCAAGAGATTGAGCTGCATGGCGTAGTTTGTCCTGATTGTGGCGGCAAATTCGGGGAGCCCCAACGCTATTTAACCATGTTCCAAACCACCATCGGGCCTTATTCGGGTGCGGTTGGTTACGGGCGGCCTGAAGCTGCACAGAATATCTTTGTGGAGTTCAACAGGCTCTTTACTACTGCGAGGGAGCGTCTTCCCTTTGGTGCAATTCAGATTGGGCATGCGTTGCGCAACGAGATTTCTCCTCGTCAAGGCTTAATTCGCCTCCGTGAGTTCACAATTGCTGATTTGGAATTTTTCTTTGACCCAGAAGAACCAAGTTGTGACAAGATATCGGAAGTTGAAAATGAGGTTTTGCCAATTCTCTTGTGTGAAACACGTTTGAAGGAGTGCGAAGATACAACCGACCTAACAGTGAGAGAAGCGATAGACAAAAAAATTATCCGCTCCGAATGGCAAGCTTTCTTCATGGCAATGGCGAAACGCCTTCTTACGGAACTTGGCGTTCCAGCAAGCAAACAGCGTTTCATCGAGAAACTCACATGGGAAAAAGCCCACTACAGTAGTCAAAGCTTCGACCAAGAAGTGCTCGTTGACCGTTGGGGTTGGGTAGAAGTCTCTGGACATGCTTATCGAACCGACTATGATTTATCTTGCCACATGAAAGCCAGCGGCGTAGACATGACCGTTTATAAGGAGTATGCTATACCTATCGAGAAAGAGGAGCTTATTGTAAAGCCGATTATGGCTAAACTCGGGCCAATTTACAAAGGTGACGCAGGAAAAGTTGCAGCTGCTCTTGCCAAGGTTCCAGCTCAAGAAGTCGCTGACGAAATGCAAAAGGAAGGCAGCTACCTGGCAGGCAACTACCAAGTGTTCCCGGAACAAGTTGATATTGGCAGACAAAAAACCATTGTCAGGGGAACCCGATTCATACCCCACGTTGTTGAACCCAGTTTTGGCTCAGACAGGCTCTTCTATGTCGCATTAGAATACGCGTACGGTGTAAAAGATGATCGCGTCGTCTTGAGCTTTCCTAGGGCCATCGCCCCCATTCAAGTTGGCGTTTACCCTTTGATGAGTAAAGACGGTTTAGATACCAAAGCCAAAGAAGTCCAAAAGTTGTTGACATGTGAGGGGTTTATGACGGAATATGATGAAACAGGCTCTATTGGCAGAAGATACGCAAGAGCTGACGAAGCAGGGGTACAACTAGGGATAACTATAGATTATGATTCCTTAAATGATGGCACAGTGACTATTCGGGACCGTGACTCTTGGAAGCAAATTCGTACTGCGATAAAGGATTTGCCTGAGCAATTGCACAAATACTTTGAAGGAAAGCTAAACTTTGAGGAATTAGGGAGCATTGTCAAAGGTTAGTAGTTAGCTTTTTTAATGCACGCACGAATAGTAGAATTATATATTAGGGATTGTTGTAGACGGGGTAATAATTTTGGTACTTCCAGCAGAAACAGAAGAGCGTGTGAAGAGGCGCGCTTTAAATGCTTGTCAAGATAACTTACGTAAGGTTGTAGATGTTTCAAGAAAAATTCCTCAACTAGTTGAGTATTTTGCAAGTGGCGATAAAGAAAACGCTCGAAAACTCTTCAGTGAAATCAGAACAGGCGAAGAAGAAGTCATCAAAGCAAGGCGCATGGTTTCACAGGAACTTGCTGAAATAGGTGCAATCCTGATTGCGCGCGAAGACTTTTTGCGTTTTACCAACTTATCGAGTGAGATCGCTGACTTTTCAGAAGGCATTTCATATTACCTCGTTGAAATCATGGAGCATAACTGGGTTATTTCACCTGACATCAAAAAAGATCTTCTTAAACTCTCTTTAGCAGTTTTGGATTCAGTACTTAAGCTCCGAGAAACTATGATGGTTCTAAATTATGGCTCACAAAAAACGCTTGAACGCGCTAAGGATGTAGAAATCGCTGAACGAATCGTAGACGAGCAATACCGCGCTTTGACCATCAAAGTTCTAAGCAGCAAACTCGAAGTTCCAGTCCTTATGCTCCTTAGAGATGTTCTTCAACTGTTGGAAAACTCAGCCGATAAGGCAGAAGACGCAGCAGACGCAGCTCGTATGTTATCGTTCATTATGTAACCAAGAGCGACATCATGCCAAAAACCAAAGTTGAACTCATAGAAAACTTTCTAGTAGTATGGAATCCAACTGAGGGTTCCGAACTCTATAAAACCGCTTACTATGGCAAACCCGTCGGCATTCCTAAGCCAAAGATCCCCGAGTTTGATGTTCCGCTTGTTTTGGATTTAATGGAAGGTCTCTATCTTGCAGAGGTTGAACGAATCCAGATATATGAGAATCCAGGCGAGATATCTGTTAGTCTTAGAAAACTGCGTCAAAAAGCCAAACAACTCTACGACGGGTTTGAAGAAAAATACGCTGTTTACCATGACCTCCGAGACAGCGGCTTAATTGTAACTCCTGGCATTAAGTTTGGTTGCGACTTTGCCGTCTACAAATATGGTCCAGGAGTAGAGCATGCTCCATATATGGTTACAGTCAAAAAGGCAGGCTCGGACATTTCTGCTACAGAAATCGTTAAAAACGGCAGGTTGGCAACGACGGTGCGAAAACGCTTCATCATAGCCGTGCCAGATTTGGCTTCTAAAGAAATTAAATATTTAATTTTCAAGTGGTTTAAGGCTTAGTTTGCAATTATTGTTTGGTTTTGGAATTCTCCTCGGATTTGTTGATGCGGGTAAACTTTTGATGCGGTGAGTGAGCAGCCTTCTTCTAGTATGACATCATCAGCGATGACTGAAACTGCAGTGATTTTTGTGGGTTTGTGGCAACTCGAGTTAACTACGACGTGTCTCCCAATGATGCTATCGTAGATTTCAGCGTTGTCGCCAATTATTACCCTATCCATGATTGCTGAGTTCGCTACAACAGCGTTCTTGCCAATTCGAGTGAAATTGTCAATACAAGAATTGACGATTCTCGCGCCATCCTCAATCTGACAGTGCCGCCCAATCAACACAGCCCCTTCTATCTCAATTTTTTTCTGTTTGATTTTCTGGATGATTTCTTGCCGACGCTTTTCAGAATCATTGCTTTCTCCCTGAACCCAAACCATACTTTCATCGTTTAGTCGACCTCCGAAATCGTGAAGAGTTGAAAAGCCTCCGTTGAGCAATTTCTTCATGGCTTCCAAATAGCTTTTTGGGGTACCTACGTCAAACCAGCTGCCTTTTAAGGTGTAACCATAGACTGCACGTCCGGTCTGGATAACATATGGAATGAAGTCGTACCCGAAATCTAAGCGGTTCTTTTCTTTGATGATTTGTTGAATGCCTTTTTCCTTGAAAATTTTCCGCACTTCAGGTGAAAGAACATACAATCCTGTATTTGCCAAATTGCTAGGAGCATCTTTTGGTGAAGGTTTTTCAATGAAGCGTTGGATACGGCCACTTTTGTCGATATCAGCTATTCCTAAACCTTCGACATTATCCACTTCTCTCAGCACGATTGTCAGGCATGCGCCTTTTTCTTTGTGATAGTCGATCAGATTTTTTACTTTAATGTCAAATATGTTGTCGCCTTGTACAGCAAAGATTGGGTTGTTTAACTCGTAGTAATCAATGTTTATTCGTGCTGAATCAGCACTTCCTAAATCTGGCACATTGGGTTGGTATTTAATGTGGATGCGTGGCTTAATGTCGTATTTTGCTGAAAATCCATATCCAGATTCAAAATAATCGTTGAGGTCTCGGTAGTTGGTATAGCCTTTGACGCCGAATATGAAGTTGCGTATCCCCTGACTTGCCAGTGACAAAAGCGAAAACTCTACCAGTGGTCTATTGAGCAACCTGAGGCAGGCTTTGCTTGTTTCTGCTGTCAAAGGCAAGAGGCGTGTGGCTTTTCCGCCAACGGGAATGATTACTCGGATTTTTTCTGGAGCATAATTGTCTCCGACGAGAGGCGCATAATGGTCACTCAAGAGCTTCACCAAGTTGTAAGAATATGGCGCGGTCAACGTTTTTAAACCATTTTATCTACAGCTTGAAGACTGTTTACTTTTTGAAATTAGGCAACCTAAATAGATGTATGCTTACACCAAATGCAATTAGCAACAAAGCAATTTGGGCAATGAGAATCTCATCTAATGCGATGAATGCAGAATAAATTATAGTAGTCCACAGAAAAACTAATGTTATAATTTTTGTTTTGAAAGGAATTCCTCTGCCTTCTTTGTAGTTTCTAATGTAATCCCCAAACCATCTGTTGTTCAACAGCCATTTATGCATACGATTGGAACTTCTTAAATAGCAAGCGGCGGAAAGCAGAAGAAAAGGTGTCGTAGGCAAAATGGGCAAAAAAATTCCGATGGTGCCCAGTGATAGTGAGATCGTTCCTGCCACAAGAAATAGCATTTTTACTAGTTTCTGTTTGCTGTTTGGAGCTGAGTTTTGTTGAGGCGGTTTTTCCATTGGGTTTTCGGTTTTTTAATCGTTCATCGTTAATAAAAATGATGCGTATTCCTTTTAACAGATGGAATTTTTATAACTAACCTCAACGAACTAAAGTATCTAAAAGGGTCATGTAATGAATAAACTTGGCGGCTTCATTCGATTAATGCGACCAGTAAATTGCACAATGATGGGTTTTGCAGTACTTGTAGGTGCAGTTTTAGCCGCTCCCCAACTTGGTAGCCTTAACTGGTTCAACATCTTATTCGGTTTTCTAACTGGGTTTACGTTCTGTGCAGCCGCTATGGTTATCAATGACTATTACGACCGCAAGATCGACGCCTTAAATGAACCTCAGCGTCCAATTCCCAGCGGGACGATCAAACCTAATGAAGCATTAATCTTTGTGGTTGTCCTCTCAGTGGTGGGTTTCATCTTCGCTGGGTTTGTAAGCATATTATGCTTTGTTGTAGCGGCGATTTCGTTGGTTATAACAGCAACCTACATCACTGTGGGCAAACGAAGTGGATTACCTGGAAACTTTTTGGTAAGCATTTGCGTTGCCATACCTTTTATCTACGGCAGCATAACTGCCGTCCAATCAGTCGGGTTGAATGTTGTGTTGTTTGCATCCATGGCTTTCCTTTCAAACACGGGAAGAGAAATTACAAAAGGAATAGTTGATGTGAAAGGTGACAGCGCTGAAGGCGTCAAAACCTTGGCTGTGCGGTTTGGTGAAAGAAACGCAGCAGTTGCAGCGGTTGCATTTTACATTTTTGCTGTGGCACTAACACCTGCTACGTGGATCTTAGGCTTAGTGGGAATTTGGTTTGTGCCATTTGTTTTGGTGACAGATGTGGGACTTGTAACTTGTTCTGCGCTTCTGCTTTTGGATCATTCACGGGAAAAAGCGAGACGAATCAAGAACGTGGTATTGCTATTGTTCTTGGTTGGGTTGTTAGCTTACATTTTTGGCATTTTCAGGTAGCCGTCAGAGGATCGCTTCAGCCAAAAGGTGTTTTTACAATTGTTGCCAACAAATAATTATTAAAGAGCTCTGGTATTAACAAAAATCGCTTAAACTGCCTTCCAATTTGATTACTATGAGATGATTTTTTTGATGTATATATCCGCATGTTAGCAAGGATTAAGTACCTATGTCGCTGAATCACTGATCAAGAGGATATTAACATGTCTGAACGTTTCGCTAAAAAATGGGAACAAAAAAGAGACGAAGGAGATTCATTTAGTAAAACAATTAAGCAAACAATCCAGCCACCCGCACCACTGAAACAACAACTAGACAATGCCTGCAGAAAACTCGATCTGCAAATTAACAAGTTAGATCAGGCAAACGAACGCTTCACCCAAAAAGACAAGGCACTATTCGCTAAAATCGTTGACGCATACACCAAACATGATTCTGCACACGCAAACATCTACTCAACCGAACTAGCTGAAATCCGTAAAATGTCAAAGCTAATCATGAACGCAAGGCTCGCGCTAGACCAAGTAGCGCTAAGAATACGCACAGTATCAGAACTTGGCGACGTCGTTTCAGCCTTAGGACCATGCGTTGGTGTCTTACGTAGTGTTAGCTCAGGCTTAGGCGGCGTTTTACCGGAAGCTGAAGGCGAATTGGGCGACATAGGCAACATGCTAAGTGGTCTTATGTTTGAAGCCGGATCAAGCAGTGGAATGTCACTAAACTTTGACTGTGTCAACGAAGATGCCTCTAAAATACTAGCCGAAGCAGCAACCGTTGCGGAACAAAGAGTCAGTGCAAACTTCCCAGACCTGCCACCTGGCATGCCTGGCGCAGCAAACAGATCAAAAGCTTAAGCCAAAATTCCCTTCTTCTCTTAACCTCTTCTTTTTATTTTTTTTGTTTTAAATAGAAATCATGTAATTCGTCGCGGAACTTTTGCTTTGCATAGACCAAATGTCAGAATTTTTTGCGTCGAATGTACTAATGGTGACATTCTTTTTTTCCTGAAAGACTTAAAGAGTTGTGTTTGTGCCACGTATCATCAGAATTTTGATGAGGCAGATGTAGTCAAGAAAATTATGAAGGAAGAAGCCTTTAAATCACTTTTTCTTAAGCGTAATTAATAACTAATTAGGTGCTTTTAGAAAAATTCTAATAAAAACTACAGCTTATAACTTGGTGTTGAAAGTGAATTTTGGAGCAAAGCCGTCGTAAAGCAATGATAAATCAACCATAAAAAAAGCAAAGCCTCAGACCGTTCAAAAACTACGCGTCCAAACTCCTATCATCAATAATGGAGTCGTAAATGAAAGTTAAGACGAAAAATATGCGGAGCAATTCGCTAACTTCGCCAAAAAAAAGTTGAATCCAGCTAACTCTGTTCAACTTATTAGTCGAATTATCTGGTTGCTGGACTTTTTTTGTTTTTGCCTGTTTGTTGTATCCGTTTGTACTCACAAATCTTAATTATGGCTTTCGTTCATCCCTTCGAGTCTACAGGTGACGTTTTGGCTCGATGTCCCAACTGTGGAAAAGAAGTTTGCAAACCTATTCGTTCAATAAGTAATCATTTTTTCCATGTTGCAGCCTTTAATTGCGAAAACTGTGACACATGCTTCAAAGTGACAAATTGAGTCAAGTTTTGACTATTGTAGTCTTGTAGTACGCTTAGACAACGCTTAGTAAAAATTCACATGATTTATATACAAACTTTTTAAAAAGCTAAGTATGAACTCCTGTTATGAACCCGAAGATCGTGTTTTCAACGACCTGCCTGATATTGGGTATTCTATAGAAGCTTGCAGAGCCATCATCGATTGGTACCACCGTTAACCACTCGAAGACTTGCTTTTTTGGCTGCTGTTCTACTTATTAGACAAAATCATCTAATAGCTGGACTTATATTCACCTTGCAATCTCATATGGTTTGAGGGGTTACCGGTTGAATGGGAGCAACGAAACAGAGCTCGAGTACGCTCTACGAGGCAAAGCCTGGAAAGTCTATTGGTTCCTCTTAAAAACTGGAGGCCCCGTCGGTGTTCGTGAAGTTCAGCGTTCCTTGCATTTCAGTAGTCCAAGTATCGCTTTTCACCATCTGGAACAGTTGCGGGAATTAGGATTAGTAGAAAAGCAGGAGGTCGGCGGACATTACGTGTTGGTTGGTCAAGTTAAAATTGGGGTGCTTCGCCATTACGTCAAATTGGGTAAGTTGTTGTTTCCACGTTTCTTCTTCTATGCTCTTTTCTCAAGTTTGTTCTATGCGGCTTACTTGTTGATTATGGTTCATAGTTTTAGCCGTGATAACCTTTTCATTATTTCGTTTGGTGCGATCGTTTGCACGATATTTTGGTATGAGGCTTATCGTGTTTGGGGAATGAGGCCATTCTAATTGTTAGAACAGTCTGTTCGCATGCTTAGCATCAAATAAAGTGTTAACTTAACCTACTGTAAGGAGATAAATGTATGGTTCAGAAAGAAGTTAAGAAAAAAACAACCATTTATGGAACAGCAGCAATCTTAATGGCAATACTTTTGATTTCTATGGTTTACTCATTAGGTTCAATTCAGCCAAATTTTCCATCTTCCCAAACGCCTTCCGATCAAAATCCAGTTTCTAACCCTTCACCAGGGACTGGACCCACAATAACTCCGATTATTAATTTCCCCTCTACTGGGGGCATGAAGACTTTCTCATCGCTTGAAGAGCTAAAAAGTTACCTTGGAAACGCTTCACAGGCTTCGTATTTCGGTGAAACAACCTCAACTTTAGGCATGAAAAACTCTGCTCCGATACCAGCGCCACAAGCAACGGGAAGTTATGGCGTTACCTCTGATTATTCATCCACTAACATCCAAGTTGCAGGCGTCGACGAAGCTGACACAGTGAAAACCGACGGGCAATACATCTACACCTTATCTAACTCTCAAACAAGCGGCTACTATTACGGTTACTTTACTCAACCGTCAAATAACATCTACATTTTAAATGCGGATCCCCAGAACGCCAAAGTAGTATCCAAAATCTCCCTCGACAACAGTTTAATGCCGATTGGCTTATTCATAAGCCCCGACAGTACTAAACTTGTCGTTTTATCCAACAAATACACATATAATTACGGCGCAAAGTCAAGCCCAAGTAACATCATGATTATGCCTTTCTACAGTTATCAAGCAACTACCATAAACATTTATGATGTATCCAACAAAGCTAGTCCAGTTTTGGCAAGGAACTTTACGGTTAGTGGCAGCTACTTCAACTCTCGAATGATAGGGAACTATCTTTACGCAATAACAAGTCAAAGCGCTACGATATACGATGATTTGGTAACGGTTCCTGCGGTTTACAGTGGCGGAGTCGCATACGCTGCTTCACCGACTAGCATTTACTATGCGGACATGAACCAATCAAACTATTATTCTTTCACAAGCTTCTACGGCATCAACCTCGAGGATAACCAGCAGCAACCCACCAACATGACGGTGCTAATGAGCGGCGCAAGCACAATGTACGTTTCCCCAAACAACATATACGTGGCTTACCCCAACTGGGCAAACGGAACGGATTTGACTTCAATCTACCGCGTTAAAATTAACGGTCTGCAGTTGACTTTTGAAGCGCAAGGCAGCGTTCCGGGCTACGTAATGGATCAATACTCAATGGATGAATACGGCGGCAACCTGAGAGTAGCTACCAACTTATATCAGTACACAATAGGCGTATTTGCACAGCAACAGTCCTCCCAAACCAACAACGTTTACGTGCTCAACCAAAACTTAACGGTAATCGGGAAGTTGGAAGGGATAGGACAAGGCGAAAACCTTCATGCAGTCCGCTTCATGGGCGACAGAGGATACATGGTAACCTTCATCAAAACAGACCCCTTATTTGTCATCGACCTCAGCCAACCCCAAAACCCCAAAGTTCTGGGAGAACTCGCCATGCCAGGTTACAGCGACTATCTACATCCATATGATCCTACACATTTGATTGGCGTTGGAAAAGACGCGGTTGCGGCGTCGCAGGGCAATTTTGCTTGGTATCAAGGCTTAAAATTGGCGCTATTTGACGTTAGCAAAGTCAATAACCCCGTGCTGGTGGCAAACTACTCTATTGGTGACAGAGGTACAAATTCAGCGGTGCTCAATGACCCTAAAGCATTCCTATTCGACAAAAGCAAGAACCTACTTGTGATTCCAGTTGACTTGGCAATCGTAAACCAAACTTTAACGCAACAATACCCATCGGATTTTCCCGCTTACGGTCAACCGGTCTGGCAGGGCGCATATGTTTTTACCCTGTCTACTGAAGGCGGCTTTACCCTTAGAGGAACGGTAACGCATCTAAACGCAACATTACTAAATAGCCAAGGACAACTAACCAACAGCAACGACTACTATAACACCCAAAACCAATGGATAACGCGGTCACTCTACATAGGCAACACACTCTACACATTATCGAATTCCGAAGTGAAGCTCAATAGCTTAACCGACATGTCTCAAATTGCACAAATCAATCTCCAATAAATAATCTCTTTTAATTTTTTGAATTTTTTCTGTGAATTTGAATACATCTTTTAGGCTACAATCAAAATATGGGAATCTTGCACTTCTAGTCGCATTATTCGATTAAACAACCTTAAACCCTGTGCGTAACTAGAATTGGAATGAAAGTTTTTAATTCAACAAAATATTCTTGCAACAGACATTGGCCTTTTGGCGTAATTCGATATTGCTTTCGGGCTTTTTCTAAATCAACATTCCAGGTTGAAGATATAAGTCCGCGTTTTTCTAGACGTTTAAGCTCAGGGTATACTGAAGAAGGGCCTAACCATATGCCAAACTTCTTTTGTACTGCCTTCAAGATTGCGTAACCGTGTAGACCGCGGTCGGAAGTTTCGTTTATTAGGTTGAGTAGGACGCTTTCAAGAATGGCGCCGTGTAAGATTTTCTTGTTCAAATTTGTTCACCTCTAAAATGTGTCAAAATTTGGAACTAACTAATGTATTAAGAGTGAATACTGAAGATATAAAATCATGCTGTAGTCTTGTCACTACAACAAGCAACCAACTTAAAATTAACATCGAGTAGGAAAAAAACTTAACAGTTTCATCGAAGCGTTTGGTTCCAATAATAAACCGCTGTATAATTCTTCAGCAACGGAGCAATAAGTTCAGGCTCGTTGTAGAGTACGTCAAATCGGGAACCATAAATGCTAGGCAGAATATTGTTTGTATCCTCAAAGATTTTTAGGGAAAGTGCATCAGCAGGTTTTAAGCCCCATATGGTGTCGTTGGGACTGCGGAAACCGAACCCGTAATCCTCAGGCACAATATATGCGGCTTCAGGTTTGTTTGAGCCAAAACTGGAAGGGTTGTTTTGAAGAGTGTTCCAGAATTTCTTCAAAGCCTCGAAGTGCTCTTCTTGCAAGATGCCATATTGGTTATTGTCAGGGTACGTCGGAAAACTGAATACTATTCCATACTTGGCTCCAGCACTATATGCCAACGCTAAGTCATTGTATAGTTCCGTGCCGTTTTCTAGGTAAGGATCTTGATGATATTTCCAGTTAACAATAACGCCCCAATCCTTGCCGAAAGCATCAGCAGCTCCCCTGTCAAGAGCGATTATACGCTGTCTGCTTTCGTTACCGACAAACTCTGCATATATCACGTCATAGTTTGATTTGTAGTCAAACCAATAGAGCCCATAGTCAGCGGTTGTCGTATTAACTCGACCATTATTTTGATAGAATTTCACCATGTAAGAAAGGTTGCCAACATAAGCGTTTTCAATATCTGGGTAGCTTGCGCTAGGTTCGATCACAGTCTTGTTGATTAGTTGGGGCGGTGTATTGTCCAGTTGGTTTCCTCCTGGTTCATCATACTTGTAGATTGCTAAGAAACGGTCACCATACTTGTCTTTTGCTTCGAACATCCATTGTGCAATGTTGTAGCTATACATGTTTCCGCCCGTAAAGAAAACGATGAAATTCAGTTTTGAATGATCATAAATGATGTCACATGCCTGTGTTAAAGTGGTTTGGTTGAAGGCTAAGCTGGCATAACCTATCACCAGCAAATTAGTGTAATCCTTAACTTTGGTTATCAGCGCTTCGATTTGGGCTAATTGGAATTCCGTAGTTTGGTTTATCCCATAGGCGTATTCGACACCCACGAAGAACTGTCGGCTAGAGGTTTGGCTGCTAGGTGAGTTGAGAGCAAAAAAAAGTGATAAAACAACGAATACGATTAGTATTAAGGTTGTTATGGCGGCGAGTCTTCGGTTCAAATCTGCTCAACCAAACTTTAGATAATAATTATTGAGTTGAGTATTTAACGTTTGAAAGAGCCAAGCTAACGAAAGAAGAGAATGCCGAATTTTGGGATTCTACCTGTGGTAGACGCCTATCAACTCGCCCTTGGCCAGAACATGTCTTTGTATTGCTTTTTCAAGGTCTCTTTTGGTGGATTTTGCTCCTAAATTAAGTTCAGTGTCAAGAGCGTAAACTTTAAAGAAGTACCTGTGAGTGCCAGAAGGCGGACAAGGTCCCATAAACCCTTTTTTTCTCGCCCCATTCAACCCCTCCATTCCCGGAACTGAATTCTCAGCTACTTTGGTCGTGGAGGGAGAAATGTTCCAGACTACCCAGTGGTCAAATGTTCCGCTTGGCGCATCAGGATCATCTACAATCAGTGCAAGGCTCTTTGATTCTTTAGGAGTGCCTTCGATTGTTAATGGTGGGTTTGTGTTTTCTCCGTCGCAACTGTATTTTTTGGGGATTGGGCTGTTGTGTTGGAATGATGGACTTTTTATCGTTAATTCTTTCATTGAAAATCCTCTAAAAAACAATAGTTTGTCTGTTAGATAAAGTTGGTGAATATAATAATGTTACAACAACACTTTTGATTTGTTTTCTTGAGATTTTAGAGTTTTTCTTCTTGAGGCCACTTTTCCACAATCAACTTGCCATCTTTTGGGTTAAAATGGACTTTTACAGGTATTGAACCCTTGCATTTAAGAGGAAACAGAGTGTCATCGACAACGCGAACGGGCAAATAAAGCAAGTTCCTTTTGTCTTTACGCCTAAAGATAGTTCCTTTTCCCTCATTACCCTTTAGCCATCACAAACAAGCTAACGATGTCTAGCTACTTCTTTTAAAGTTGACTGTTGGGACCGTCATTGAAAAGGGTGACTTAGATTTCGGCCTTCCTTAAAAGTTCTTTTGCGCTTCTAATGTTGAATCTGTAGATAACCGCTGAGATAATTAGTGAAATGATGCCGCTGATCAACACTGAAAGTGATATCTCAAACGGACCTAAGGGTGAAATTGCCAAGAAAGAAGATGCAAACAGCGACAAAGCGTAGGGAATCAGCGGTGATAATACTGCTATGCCTGTAACTGCGCAGACGATCAAGCTTATTAAAGCCCATTCTTGACGAATCATCCTTGCTCTTCGTGCAGCTGAGAAGTCAGCGCCTTTAAAACCAATTAATAGAGCTACGGAACCCACAGCTGGAATTATGAAGAAGCCTTCCAAGAATATTGCGATTGTTGCTTGTATGGATGGATGGTAAAACGCGATGCCGATTGTCCCAGTTATCAAAAGAATGATTGTTGTGAGAAGAATTAGGAAAAAGAATTTGCTTCTGACCAGGTTTTTTGCTGAGATGGGAGAGGCGTAGATTCTCCAGACTGCTTGACCTTCTTCGCCAATAAGTGTATTTCCCAATGTCATCGCCATGGCGCCGGAAGGGAACAAAAAGATGAAAACCGTGTAGAACAGTCCAAGTCCGCCGGTATCTCTTACACCTATGGACTGAACAAGGAATAGAACTATGATTGCTATGGGGAAAATAAAAATTTGAATGAGCTCGCGGCGTCTAGTGAAAGCGCGGAGATCTTTGCGAATTATCGCTGCTTCTACACTTGAGAAACCTATTCTTCCTAGAATGCCGGTTTTGGGCGCGTAGACGCCACTTTTTTGAACAGTAATCGCTGGCGGTTCGTACAATCCAAAACGCATGTTTAATCCGACAGCGAGATAATACAAGCCTGAGATGAACAATGCTGATAGGGCGATGAATAAGAAACCGTTCAAGAATAATCCTTCTAATACATAAAATAATGCGAGGGCAACCCAAACAAACGGCACAAAGATTCCTGTTGTCTGAATCTGTGAAACAACTGTCAGAAAGCTGCTAAACCCTTGAACTACCAAAGAGTATAGTATGTAGAAAATTGTTATAAACAATATCAAACCTATGAACCTGATCCAGACAGCAGCTCTTCCACTAGATTTGTAAACAGCGCCGGTGAAGCGCACCTGTAAAATTCTAATGATTTCTGTGAGGGCACTTGCCATGAAAGCTGAGGCAAACAAAGCCAACGCCGTTAAGAGTGCTTGAAGGATCAAGCCGTTGAAGGCTGAAAACGCAATTATCCCTGAGGCAAATCCAAGCGCCACTCCCAGCGGAAAACCCAAAAGGTTAGCGAGAATGGATGCTAACGTGTTTTCTTGCCAAGTTATGGGTAACCAGTACATGACTTGGGTTGCTGCCTTTACACCGCTGAGCTGAATTTGTTGGAGTAACGTTAATACTACACAAAAGATCAAAACAATTGTTGGGGTGGCGACGAAAAAAGTAACCGCAACCTCGCCTAAAGAAGGAGTGCCAGGTGGTAATCCACTTGAATACGCTAGAGAGGCTAAGGTGTTAGCTAAAATACCGCCAATAACGCCAATGATTATGGCGAGATAGTAAGGCCAATAAACTAAGTATCCGTTTTCTCGATAACGAGTAGTTTTAATGCCCCTGATGAGTCTGCCAGATTTGCGTTCAACTCGAAGAAGGAAGAGGACGTTTTTCCAGTTCATCGGAGTAGTTCCTCAACGACCGCTCTTAAATCTCCAGTTCCAGTCAACTTGAGGAAGACATCTTCTAAACCTGACCCTGGTAGGCTAGCTCTGCGTCTGAGTTCATCCATGTTACCCAAAGCCAAAATGTTGCCTTGATACATTATGGCGATTCTGTCACATACTGCTTCGGCAATCTCTAGCACGTGTGTGGACAGGATTGTGGTGACTCCCTGCATTTTTAGTTCATGTAACAAATCTTTAACGATTCTAGCGCTTCGCGGATCCAAGGCATTTAACGGTTCATCTAAAATTAACAGTTTGGGTTTATGCAAAAATGCTGAGATTAAGCTGATTTTCTTCTTCATACCATCCGAGTAACTGTTAATCATGTCGCCTTCTCGTCCTTCAAGCTGAAGCGCTTTGAGATACTCATTTATTCGTTGTTTTTTCTCGGCAGTCGGGACGCTGTAGATGTCTGCAATAAAATCGAGATATTCAATTCCCGTTAAAAACTCGTATATGTTTGGTGACTCGGGTACGTATCCGACATTCTGCTTTACTGCGATCGGATCTTTTAATACATCTGTTCCCAACACGTTGATGGATCCTGAGGTTGGTTGAACTAAACCTAGCAGCATTTTGAGGGTGGTGGATTTTCCTGAACCGTTAGGTCCCAAAAGAGCGAAAATTTCCCCTGAGTTTATACTCAAGTTCATGTTGTTTACTGCTACGATTTCATTGTAGCGTTTTGTTACATCGCGAAGTTCAACTGCGTATGGGCTGCTCATGCTGATCGATGCTCGACTGCAAATAGAAAAGCCTCAGTATTTAAGGGTAATGCGAATTCTCAACTTTGGCTCATTTGTTGATTATGTAACTTATGCATAAATTCTTAAGAAAAATAAGAAAATAAGAAGAAATTTTCTTAGGGTTATTTGAAGTTGAGTTCAAAGCTTATTGGAACTGCTTCGCCCCAGGATTGCCGAATCGGACATATCTTCTGGGCCATTCCATAGACTGTTGTTGTTTTTTTGCGTTCGCGTTCGTTGTCGTTTTCTAAGCCAACGTTCATGTTGAAGTGTACATTTGTGAATATTAGTTTCTCCATGCCTTCTACGTTCATCTTTACGTTTGCTACAGTTTCCAAGGTTTTAAGCCCTAACTGGCTATTCTTTGCAATTAAGAGAAATAATGTATTAATGCATGAAGCTAGAGCGGCGGCGAATATGTCTTCTGGCACGCAGTAGCCTTCTTTTCCTCCAAACGACGGTGGCGGACTGACAGTTACTATTTTATTTCCTTTAATTGAAAGTTCGCATTCGGTTGCGCCTTTCCATGTGGCGGTTCCTTCAAAATTCATTTCAGGCATAAAAAATCTCCATCACAGTATTGTTGTCGTTGAAATTTAACGTTGCGGAAACCTTGGTTCACAAATTTTATTTTTAACGATAGCTATACCCGATTTCTAATTAAGCGCTCAAATATCCTTAAATCGTCCCAAAGTTTCTTTGATGAAAAGAGAAACCGGTAAAAATGGTCCACGCCATCGAAACTAAGCAGTTAACGAAAGCTTATGGTTCTCTCAAAGCCGTCGATTCACTCGACATTGCAGTGGAATCGAGGGAAATTTTTGGGCTCTTAGGACCCAACGGCGCGGGTAAGACGACTGTTATATCGATGCTCTGTACGATTCTAAAACCAACCTCTGGCTCTGCCACTGTTAACGGCTTTGACATCGTTCGGGAAGCGAACAAAGTTCGGAAATCTATAGGAATCGTTTTTCAAGACCCCAGTATCGATGACCGCTTAACCGGCAGAGAAAACCTCTTCATGCATGCTAACCTATATGGAGTTCCTGCATCAGAGCAGAAGGAGCGGATAAGTCGTATTCTTAACCTAGTTGAACTTGAGGATAGAGCGGATGATTTGTTACGTACTTATTCAGGTGGCATGCGCAGAAGGCTTGAGCTTGGACGTGGCTTGATTCATTATCCTAAAGTTTTGTTTCTTGATGAACCAACTGTTGGTTTGGATCCGCAAACTCGCGACCACATGTGGAAATACATTAAAGAACTCAAAGAAGCACACGACATCACCGTGGTTTTAACTACCCATTATATGGATGAAGCTGATAGGTTATCAGACCGCATAGCTATCATGGACCACGGCAAAATTGTTGTTTCAGATTCACCTCCTAAACTAAAGGAAACTCTGGAAGGCGACGTCATAACGGTTAGAGCAAACAATGTTCAAGCCTTATCTGACTTGGTCAACAAATGGTTGGGTCTAAATCAAACCCACATTGTCGATGATGCATTGGAAATCACCGTTCGAAACGGCAAGACAGTGATGCCCCGAATAATGGAATTGGCAACTCAAAACAAAATTTATGTAGAATCATTACTTTTGAGGGAGCCAAACCTTGAAGACGTATTCTTACATTATACGGGTAGAACGATTCGAGAAGATACAGGGAAAGAGTTACATGGAGCCGCAGCGGCTCGGCGGAGGGCTATAAGATGAGTGAAACCCGCGGATTCTACACACTTTGGCTTCGCGAACTCAAACGGTTCTACCGCGACAGAACCCGGCTTGTAACCAGTTTCATTCAACCCTTGCTTTGGCTAGTAATTTTCGCCGCTGCCTTCAGTACCCGGTTTTTGTTGCCTGCAAACCTAAGCTATCAACAAGTCATTCTTCCAGGTATAATAGGTCAAACTTTGCTTTTTACAGCGATGTTCATGGGCATAAACGTTATCTGGGACAAAGAATTCGGCTTCATGAAAGAAATCCTAGTTTCCCCGGTATCACGTTTTACAATTTTTCTTGGAAAAATGGTTGGAGACAGCACAGACGCGTTTCTTCAGGGCATAATAGTTTTCGTTATAGGCTTAGCATTGGGCATCCCCATAAACCCAATTACACTATTAATCGCCCTACCAGTAATGCTACTCATTACGTTCGGTTTAGTCAGTATCGGGTTAGTAATAGCAAGTTTCATGGGTAACCTCGAAGGCTTCGGAGCCATCCAGACGTTCGTGAATTTGCCATTGTTCTTTTTAAGCGGCGCATTGTTCCCCCTTAAAGGAGGCAGCTTACCCAGTTGGTTAGTTGACATAGCCGCATGGAACCCATTGACTTATGGCGTGGACGCGTTGAGAAACGTCACTTTGGGTTCAGCTTGGGCACCGCTTCAGATTCAGCCATTATGGGTTGACCTTGGCGTCGTCGCTCTATTTGACGGCATTATGATTGTTGTAGGCACGTGGGCTTTCACTAGAATGAAATAAACAGTAAAGCCTCAAACATTTTTCTTAAGAACTGAAAGAGAAGAAGCTGAGAAATTCAGAAAATTCTACTTGTTGGTCATTTCGTTTATTTGCTGCTCCATTGCGTGACCTCGACAGAAAACAACTGCTTTCTTCACGCCTGGAACCGATTTCGCAGCGTCCCTAAGGTCTGCTGAGAGCTTGAAGGCGATTGGGCAGAATGGGCTAGTAGGAACGAATTCAACAGTAACCGTGCCTGGTTCGGTTTCTTTTACGCTTTGGATCATCTGCATTTCCTCGAAAGATTGTCCTGTTTCAGGGTCTTGCACTTTACCAACTTCTACACGGACTTTATCTTCAAGTTCAGTCATTTTTAAAACCTCTATAAGTGAAAGAATATGAAGTTGAAATAGCATATAAACTGATTGATATAGCCAAAATGCCTCTGGGTGCCTAGTTTGATGTTTGATGAGTCCTGTATATTCTGCAAGATCACCCTTGGAAAAGCCCCCGCAAGTATCGTCTATGAAGACGACACAACCATTGTTTTTCTCGACATACGTCCTTTAAACATGGGGCACAACCTTGTCATTCCCAAAGCTCACTATGTTGACATTTTTGATATTCCTGAAAAAGAATTAAGCCAAATGCACAAGGTTTCTAAACTGATTTCGTTCGCAGTCAAAAAAGCCACTAAAGCCGATGGGATCAGTATTATCCAACAGAATGGTAAAGCGGCAGGTCAAGACATATTCCATATTCACGTCCATGTTGTGCCGCGGTTTGAGGGACAAAAACTTCCGCCTTTCAGTGAATTAATGGAAATTGAAAGGGCCAAACTGGATGAGATGGCAAAGAAAATAAAACAAGAACTTTAAAAAAAATTGTTTAAGCAAATTTTTTAAAAAATGTGGGGCCTGTGAAAATTTCAAGCTTGTTTACATCGATTTATCCATGGCATCCATCTTTGGCATCAACACCTTGTCTATGGCATGGCAAACTCCGTTGTCCACCACTAGGTCTGGCTTGATGATGTTTGCATCATTAACTTTCATGTTCCTATGCAAGTGCCACCTTTTAGCATCTATCCTAAGTTCTCCTCCTGAAACCGCCTGCAAATATTCATGCTGCATCAAATCTGCAGCCATCATTTTTCCTTCAGCCACATGGAAAGTTAAGACTTCTTTGAGTTTCGCCGGGTCTTTTAGGAGCATATCCCAGTCGGCTTTAGGTATTTTATTGAAGGCTTCATCTGTTGGAGCAAAAACCGTGAATGGACCTGGTCCTTTTAAAGTGTCAACTAGTCCCGCTGCTTTTACTGCTTCAACAAGTTTGGTCATACCTGATGCCATTGCTGCGTCAACAATATCTGGCAAAAATTTCACCTCCACTGCAATTAGGTTCTAAAAATCACTATCAATACTAATGAAAAGAATATTCTATAAACCTTGCTGATCTAAATGTTACAGGAATTTGCAGCTCAAAGAGACCACTCTATTATCTACTTTAAATTTTAAGGCTTGGTAATTTGTGAGATTCTAAGAATAATGAATTCTGCGGGCTTTACTGGAGCAACTCCTATGAGCACGTTTATTTGACCGTTGTCCAAGTCGTTTTGCGTCATCGTCGCCCTGTCACATTTTACCTGACATAAATCCAGGGATAATACAATGCAGCAAACGAAGAATCATATGGCTTAGTTATGCTAGCTGGATTCTGATCCTTAAGCGAATCAAGAATTGCAAAGCGATTCCTCAATCGTTCACATTGCGCGATCAACGTTTCAACCAAGCCTGTTACGGCTTGTGCGTTCGGAGCATAAACAATTGAAATTTCTTCTACCGCTTCAAATTTGGCGAGAGCCGATTTATAGTCATTGTCAGTTGCTTTACAAACAAAGCATCTCTTTCCACCGTTTATGAAAAAGCCCTCAACTGGATAAGGCAAATACTTGTCCTTGCCAAAATAGCAGCCGAAAACATTTTGGAATTGAAGCCAACTTGTGATTAGAGTAGGTGCATTCGGGCCAAACTGAGTTTCTCCTAAAAATTCAACTGTACTTGTGCTTACTCCTTCGATCGGTTGCTGCTGAGAGTTACTATTTTGTACGTATATCGCTGCCGGTTTAATAGTGAAACGGCTCATGGGTAACTCATTTAGGAGGGGGTCTTTTTTGTGCATATTGGTATCGGCGCGGTTTGCCTATGCGTGTAAGAATGTTGTCTTTAACCAAATCTACCAGTGCGTGAGCTACTGCAGTGCGATCGTAATGGAAGCCTTTACGTGCTAGCTCGGTGTGGACGTCGTCTAAACCCCGAGGTTCGTTGAACCAGTTTTCTTCCCAGAGTTTTTGAATTACGCCTCGGCAGGTTTCGGCTCTGGGCAAAGAAGCTGGACGTTCCATGACTTGGGCAAGGTTTGTGTTTTTTAGGCGTTCAGTAATGGTGGAGAGGATTCTGTCGACGGCGGTTTGGATTTGGTCGGGCTGGGCTTCGATTTCGAATTCTATGTCTCCGATTTTCATTTTTACGCGTATGGGCGGGTTTTGCGGGTTTTGTGTCAACTCTTCACCTATTGTATATTGAATTGTACAAGATGCACATGCACAATACTTAAATATTTCACCAATAAAGATATTGAATATTGGTGAATCATCGTGATTGAACAATATACAATTACTAACAAATATAACTTTCCACAACCCTCCATAGACTCAATCCTCCCACAACGCTTTTTCGAACAAAGCATCAACTCCCTAAAACAAATCCAACAAAACCCAGTGCAATTGAACCAACAAATTCAACAACTAAACACAACCGAACAATACCCACACAACATAAAACTAAGTCCCACACCAATCAATCTAAAACCCGACCACCAAGAAACCATAGTAGCAGCCATAGACACTTCAACCATAAGAATCGGCGAAACCTCAACTGGCATGATCGTTGCTATCCGAGGAGCAACAACATGGAAACAAAACGGTAGCTACAAATACACTCGTCTTGGGCCATTCATTTTTCACATAACTGAAGAGAACAAAAACCAACTCTACAACAACTTGGAACGCGCTTACTTTAGTACCACCCAGGGCAGTTGTAACCAAGCCGCCCCAAACATCATGCAAATGCCCACACGTCTTGCCAGTCTTCTTGAACGTTGGCTGCAAACGATGATTGCCAAAACTGTAAACCGAGGTGTCCTTCTTTTCGACGGCTCCTTAACCGCTGGCACTCCAGAAACCCCAGCCCAGCGCATCAAAGAAATCTTGGCTTACGCAAGGAGAAATCAGAGCACCGTTCTAGCATTCTCAAAGGCTACTTCGCTTAGATCTAACGGCTTGTTGATAACAGAGCAGCTTCCGAACTGTAATCCACCATACTTGATTGAAACTTCGGGGTTGCATTCTAGACCGCCGATGATGCTGCTTGGCGACGTTTATGTGGCACGGCTAAATAAGGCAAATTTGGCTTTCCGATTAGACATAGACAAAGAGACACCATCTGAACAACGTATTGTAGCCATTCAAAAACTGTTGGGCAATGACCTCTACACTCAGAGCTACCCTGAAACGCTTCGGCTTTCGCATATCTTGTGCACTTTTACAGCCAACGAGGTCTTAGCCATTAAACACTTTATCACCCGAAAGCACGGGATTCAAATCGTAAACCGACCCGATATGCATAGAGTCCTCTTCGGCACGTTTGGGTTCAGAGGAGAGGTTTATTCATGAAGCTCTACAAGAAGGAAGGTAACGTCCTGCAAATTATCAGTTTCCCAACTGAGAATGCCGAGAAAGGAGATTATCTGCTGGTAGAAGATTCTGGTGCAGCAAAATCTCTGATTGCTCAGGTTATAGATGTTCAATTCGCCGCTGTTCCAGGTGTTTTGGAGGAACTTTTAAGGACGCTACCAGACGGGGGTGAACCCTTGCAGGGCGAAGACATCGACCCCATGGAGATTGCACCTCACATTACATACATTCAAGACGCGAGCCTTTTAATTTGCAAGATAAGGGCAACCTTGGAAAACGAAATGTTGAGTCCAAGTAGCAGTTGGCTTCCAAGCCGTTCCCAATCTACTATCAAAAAGCTCTCCATTCCTATGCTTATGAAGCTTGCCAAGGTTGATGGAAAACTTCCCATAACATTGGGCGGCACCAAAGACTCTTCGCTCCTTACTATCGACGCTTCATCAATAGATGGCACTTTGAATATCATAACAGGCAAGAAAGGCTGCGGCAAATCACACCTCTCCAAACTTCTTATGGTTAACCTCGTCGGTTACAAAGCGACTGTCGTAATCTTTGACTTAAACGGTGAATATTCTAGCTTGGGCATGACTAATGACGGTAAACGAAATATGTACTACGACAAAATTCATACCCTTACGCCTTCGCAAAATTTCAAGGTGGCGCTCGAGCAGCTGCCCCTAAACACCGTAATGGGCATTCTAGTAAATGCTCTTCATTTGCCCGGAACATCAGCTCGTGAATTTAGGCGATTATGGAAGATGCTCAAAGAACAAGGCAAACTCAACATGCAGAATTTGGGTGAAGCTATTCGGGATTTAAACTGCAACCAACATGTTCGTGACGCCTTGGCTTCAAGGTTTCATTCATTCGCAAATTCCGGATTTTTCACAGATTGCTTAGGTGAGGCGACAATGCTCGATGAAAGCATTTTCAAATCCAAAGATGTAGGTGGAGCAATCGTTATAAATTTAAAAAATACCTCAAACATAGATCGACAAATCGTAGTCGAATATGTTCTCGGAAAACTGGTTGATTCACTTTCAAACTGGAAACTAAAAGCCGTCTTCCTATTTGCTGAAGAAGCCCACCTGTACTTGCGCGAAACCTATTGGGATGACATCGTAACCCGAATGCGCCACTACGGCATATTTACCACATTCATAACCAACCAGCCTGACACAATCCAAGAAACCATCTACCGCCAAGCCGACAACATCTTCCTCTTCAATTTCACCAACGAACACGACATAGACGTGGTTTCGAGGGCTGCTCGAGTGGATGCCGAAACGGTTCGGTCTATCGCTCGCGACTTGCCACCCCACCATTGCCTAACCTTAGGCAAAGTAGTAAGGGACTTCCCCATAGTTGCAAGAGTCAGAGCCTTAGATATAAAAACGCTAGGCGAAACTCGTTTGTTCTTTAAGGATATGAGCTAGAGTTCTCTAGTTTTTCCCTGTTTTTCCTAAAGAAAACCCGAAAAGATGCCGTTAAATTATAATCCTCTACTTTATCAAAAGAAACCCATTGCAATTCCGCTGCATCGCTTGCAGCCTCTATAATACCCGATTTGACATGCACAAGATAATCGATGATTACATAATGGTATTTTACTTTCCCTTGCTCATCTAAGTCTACATTATCTACTACATCAACCATAAGTGGGTTCTCGATATCCAAGCAGGTTTCTTCTTTGGTCTCGCGGATTACTGCCGCTTCGAGACTTTCGCCAAGCTCAACTAAGCCACCGGGGATTGTCCATTTGCCCTTACTTGGTTCGTTGCCACGTTTTATCAGTGCAATTTTACCTTCTTTGATTATGACTGCTCCGATGCCTACGACGGGTTGGTCAGGATACAAGCGTTTCATGCAGAAGCCTCGGGTTACGATATGTATTCGTATCTTAAAACTTCACTGGAAAAAATTCTGAAAAAAAATACTTCGAATAAAAGAAGGAGTGGTGACGTAGAACGCCTTACTCATATCTTAAGGCTTCTACTGGCTTGAGTTTTGATGCTCTCCATGCCGGGTATAGCGCGAAGATTACGCTAACGCCCACACCGAATACCAAAGCACCGACCAAAACCTCAGGTGTCAACAAGGGAGTTACTGTGAATCCACCTCCGCCAAACAACCCTGAACCCAAGACTCTCGCTGTAACGTTAGCTAAAATCCATCCTAGCACTATTCCTATAACTGCGCCCATTAAGCCGATTATCACAGATTCGCCAAGGAAGATGGTAAGTACCGTTCTGCTCTTCATGCCTAAAGCTTTGAGGATGCCAATTTCACGAGTGCGTTCGATCAGTGAAACAATCATGATGTTCATTATGCCTATGCCTGCTACCAATAGCGAGATTGCAGCAATTCCGCCAAGGAACAATTGTAATATACTAAAGATGTTTGTGAGCAAACTCAAAACTGCGGTTGCGGAGACGACAGTTACTTGGTTACTGAAATGGTCAGTTATGAGTTTTGAAACGTTGGATATGGTTGCGTTGTCGCTGTTCTTGAGCGTGACGATTATCATGTTGGTTTGGTTTGTTCCAAAGAAGGTCTCGGCTTTATCGAGTGGTATGTAGACGCCTGTGTCTGATGGTCCGCCGATTCCGAAACCGCCTATTTTTCCGAGGACTCCTGTAACGTTAGCAGTGTAGGTTTCATTTATTGGGGGCAGAACTGTCGCATTAGTCCATACTATGTTAATGTTGTCGCCTGCGCCGAAGAACATGGTTCCGTTCTGTCCTGGTTGGTTTACACGAGTACCAACAACAGTGTCTGTTTCAGCTGGGTTTGCGGGAATGGTTCCGCTGGCTGCTACGAAAGTGGTTCCGTAAATTTGAGCATACTGATTGAAATCGACTCCATAAATTGTAACTGACCTGTTCAAATTCTCGGTTTGAATATATCCTTCCCGACTTATTATCGCAACTGAAGATTTTATGTTGGGTGACAAAGCCTCAATTTCACTTGTATAATTAACGTATAGGTTGAAACCTGAGTTGGCGCTGGCTCCTCCTCCTCCTCCACCAAATCCTCCACTGCCTCCTCCAGCTCCTCCGCCTCCAAAACCACCTTGGCCTCCGTTGCCGCCGCCGTTTGCTGCTCCACCGAAGACACCTCCGCTGCCTGAAGTTACGATTAGGGTGTTGGCTGATAGTCCTTGATTTAGCTGGTGGGTTAGGGTTGCTTGTAGTCCTTGAGTAATTGAGAGCAATGCTACAATGGCGGCGATGCCAATTATGACGCCCAATGTTGTTAGTGCTGCTCGGAGTTTGCGAAGTTTGATCGCGCTAAAAGAATAGCCGAAAATGTCTATTGTTTTCATTCTTTGTTCACCACTTCAGATGTTATTTCGCCATCAAACATCTGGACGGTTCTTTTTGCTTCCCTAGCCAAATGCTGGTCATGAGTTACCATGATGATGCTTACGTTGTTTTCAACGTTTAGTTTCTTGATTAAAGTTAACACTTCGTTTGCAGTTTTTGAATCAACGTTTCCCGTTGGTTCATCTAAAAGGAGGAATTTTGGGTTGTTTGCTAAAGCACGAGCGATTGCGACGCGTTGTTGTTGTCCGCCGCTGAGTTCAGCGGGTTTGTGGTTGATTCGGTCTTTTAGGCCAACTGTTTCCAAAAGATCTGTGGCACGTTTCTTTCTTTCTGCTTTGCTCAAATTGGCTATTGACATGGATAATTCTACGTTATCTTTGGCTGTTAATCTTGGTATCAGATTGAAAAATTGGAAAACAAAGCCGATTTTTAGTCTAAGCTCTGCAAGTTGGTTATCGTTAAGCTTGCCGATGTCTACCCCATCAATTAGAAGTGTTCCTGAAGTTGGTTTGTCCAATGCGCCGATCAGGTTTAGCATCGTTGATTTGCCGCTTCCTGATGGGCCGAGGATAGCGAGGAAGTCTCCTGTTTCAACTTTGAGGTTTACTCCTCGAAGAGCTTCAACCGGGACTTTTCCTAGCATGTAAGTTTTTGTGACGTTGACTGCTTCAACGACTGGAGTTATTTTTGACATTTTGTTTCGCTTCTTTCTCAAATACTTGGTTTATGATGAAAATGGGTCCATTCTTATAAATGATAGCTAGATTAATAAAAAAGAAAAAGCTTGTTTTTGTCCTTATTTGTTGAGGTATCTTCAGGAGAGGACTTCGCTTATAGCCATTTACATAACTGAGAAGACCCGACGTATTCAAAGTCGAAGGATAGTTGGTTAAATCCGTTTCTAAGTCTTCTTACCGCATCAGAACAAAATTGAACCAGCTGTTAACTTATGATAGTGCCGATATTTTCGCCGTTAATCGCTGCCATTAAGTTTTCAGGATTAAACCCGTTCACAACAACCAACTTTAGCCGTCTGCGCTTTAAGACTTTAATGGCTTCTGGGTCAATAATTTGGTGAATCCCTGCTTTGTGCTCGTTGTGTTCAAAAACTTTTTCCAAGTCCTCAAGTGCCATCTTGTCAAGCTTTACTGCGTCGGGGTGTTTCCGTGGGTCTTTATCGTAGACGCCGTTTTGATCTGTGCCTTTAACCAGTAACTCTGCATCAACACGCTCTGCTACTAATGTTGCAACGGTGTCGGTGGTGATTCCCGGCTTCAAACCGCCCATAACAGCAATCTTTCCCTCGCCAAGACATTGGGCAGCTTCATCGAGCGTTACAGCAACTTTACTACAAGCAAGATCTCCGAGTTTTTTTAGAAACAACTGCGCAAACAAACGTGAACAGGAAATTGCAATCTCATCTTGCCCGTTCATGTCTAAATCCAGCTTTTTCGCGATACCGATGAATTCTCTAGCCAAAGCACCGCCCCCCAAAACAACAACAACACTATGTCCCTGTTGCTTTACAGCTTTGATTATGTCAGCGTATTTGCCCATAAGATCGGTGTTGATCGGTGAAGCTACGACTGAACCGCCTATTCGAACAACTATTCGCATTTTCTGTCCTTCTTTCTTTGGTAACAATGTGTTTTGCAGTTAAAAATCTTTAACATATTATTGTTTAGCTTGTTAAGCGTTTTTTCATCAAGTTAATGCTTAATATAAAGAAGAATATCGTGACAGCAATTACCCAAACTAAACTTACAAGGATCAAGAAAACAGGGCTTAATCCAAGAATTGGTTCTGGGTGACCTGAAAGAACTCCCCTTGTTAAGTTTACGATATGCGTTAACGGCAGAATTGCCATCGCAAGGCCTTGTACACTTGAGGGCAAAGAGGGTGAAGTTAAAGGGAAGAAAGTGCCTGCTAGAAATAGCATAGGTGTTAAGAAAAGGAAAGAAGGGTAGTTAAAGAAATCGATGTTGGGCGCGATTGCTGTAAAGCACATTGCGATCGCAGCGAACATCAAACCCCCAAAAAAAGCTATTAGCGGTACCAAGAAAAATAGTGGACTAGTAACCAATCCAAAGGCTGCAATCACTGCTAAAACGATTGTCGCATTAATCATCGATCTTGTTGCCCCCCAAAGAAGCTCGCCTGCAATCACTTCTTCTACACTTACAGGTGTGGCTATGATGGCATCAAAGGTTTTTTGGAAATACATCCGAACAAACGAAGCGAAAGTGCATTCGAAAAAAGAACCGTTCATAATGGCAATCGCCACTAGAGCTGGTCCAAGAAAGTAAATGTATGGTTGACCGTTAATACTTGGGATAAACCCCCCTAATCCAAAGCCGAAAGCAATCAGGTAGATAATTGGTTCTATCAATGATGGAAGGAAGTTGACTTTTATGGTTTTGATGAAGACGTCGAAGTTGCGGCGCCAAACCTTCCAAACCCTATACGTCAATTTGGGTATGGTGAAGCGTGCGGGTGATTTGCGAATGTTGGGGTTGCTCATTCTTCTCTTAGGCCCCTTCCGGTGAGCTTTAGGAAAACGTCTTCAATGTTGGCTTTGCGTATTGTTACGTTTTGAATTGGATGTTCTTTTAGGAATTCTTCAAAGACGCCGTGGGGTTTGTCGGTGAAGATTTGCATTCGGTCACCGAGTTTTTCGGCTCGTGCGTCTGGGAAAGACTCCTTTAGAACAGTTAAGAGTTTTTCATCATAGTCGAGTTCGAGTACGTCTTCACCAATGTGCTTTTTTATGAGTTCAACTGGTTTGCCTTCTTCGATAATTTTTCCTCGATCAACAATCAATATTCGATCGCATAAGACTTCGGCTTCATCCATGTAGTGCGTTGTCAATATGATTGTGACTTGATTCTTTTTGAGGTGCCGCACTTCATCCCAAACCAAATGTCTTGCCTGCGGATCTAAACCCGTCGTGGGTTCGTCTAATAGGAGAATTTGAGGTTGATTGAGAAGCGCCCGGGCAAAAATCAGTCTTCGTTTCATGCCGGTCGATAGCGCCATGATGGGGACTTCCCTTTTTTCTTCTAATTGAAAAAATTTTAGTTGTTCATCCGCTCGCTTAATGGCAACATCTTTGGGGATGTCGAAGTAGCGGGCATAAACGGTTAGGTTCTTTATTACTGAGAAGTCTGGGTCTAAGTTGTCCTCTTGGGGTGCTACACCAACCATGCTTTTGATTTCTCTGCATTTTGTGTGTACACTTAAGCGGGCCACGTTTAATTCGCCTGCGGTTGGAGGCAGAAAACAATAGATCATGCGGACGGTGGTTGTTTTTCCTGCGCCGTTGGGCCCCAAGAAACCAACGCATTCGCCCTTGTAGACTTTGAAGTCTATGTGGTCGACGGCGATGAAGTCGTCGAATTTTTTGGTCAAGCCTTTTGCTTCAATGACAACTTCAGGAGAACCCATAGTGATCACAAGTAGATTTGCAAGGGCAAACTTAAAACTAACGTTAGGCTTTTCCCGAAATGTATTGGCAGTAACCGTAGCTTATGGGTCCTTGCTTGGTGGTTTCGCATGGAAACTCTTTGCATTCAAAGCAGAGTTTGACTCCTTTGGTATGGGCGCAGTTGCAGATTTGGCAGAACTTGTTTTCTCTTGCTACACAACCAGCTGCTCCATTGGGGCAGTTGTTGCTCTGCATTTTGGGGCATTTCTCACAAGCGATACCGCAAACACCAATCTTCATAACAAGTCACTCAGGTACTATGAGGCAGTTTATGATCTGCTTTCTATTTAAATTTGACTTTAAAAGACTCCCCTCTCGCGGTTGATGCTAATGGACTTTTTACTAAAACATTAAAGAAGGCGGCATTCACTTAAGCCAGATATCGATTACATGAATATATCCGAGAACAAGAAAAGGGAACACAACTAAAGTGAACCGGATCCAAGTAACCAAAATAATAGCGTTTGTTACCTGTTTATTGTTTTTCATTACTTTCGCTGCTCCGTCTGGAACTTTTTTGGCTGAGAAACCAGAAACTGTTTGGGAAGCTCGTCCGATGTATGTTTCTGTGCAAGCGGGTACCTCAATTCCATATGGTTACTCGCCTTCCCAGATGAGAACAGCTTATAATTTACCCTCTTCAGGTGGCGTTGGGACTACAATCGCTATAGTTGACGCTTACGATACTCCTGACATTTTGGCTTACTTCAACATGTTTTCTGACACTTTTGGTCTTCCCAACAATAGTACGGGCAATTTTTTGGTCCATCCAATGGATCAAAATATTCAAAGCAATAGTAGCGGTTGGTCGATAGAAACGTGTTTAGATGTTGAATGGGCTCACGCAATAGCTCCAAACGCAACAATACTTTTAGTAGAAGCTGTTGACCCAACGATTCCGGCGCTTCTTTCAGCTATTGATTATGCAACAAGCCAGCCAGGCGTGGTTGCGGTCTCTATGAGTTGGGGCGGCGAAGAATTTTCGGGTGAAACCAGCTTCAGTTATGAAAGTCACTTCAATAAGCCTGGCATTACTTTTTTCGCTTCCTCAGGGGATGATGGTTCAACTGTGATATGGCCCGCTGCTTCAGCACACGTTGTTAGCGTAGGGGCAACCACACTTGAACTCAACTTTGATGGAACTGTAATTTCTGAATATACCTGGCAGAATAGTAGCGGTGGATTGAGCGCTTATGTTGCCAGACCCACATATCAAACAAGTTTCAATCTTCCTTATTCCAATCGGGCGGTTCCTGATGTCTCATTTAACGGAAATCCTTCAACAGGAGTTTCTGTTTACTACGGTAATTGGTTGGTTGTAGGCGGTACGAGTGCGGGTGCGCCTTCGTGGGCAGCCATTAATGCACTCGGACTATCTGCCACAAACGCTAACCTCTACATTAGAGCAAAATCGGCGTATTCCACTTATTTTCGAGACATTACTTCAGGGTCAAACTATGTTAACTCAGCCGACACTGGTTATGATTTAGTCACTGGGTTGGGCAGCCCACTAACTTGGAGTTTTGGCACTTCACTCAGCGTGTCTCCGACTTCAGGTCCAGCTGGAGGCTCAGTTACACTAAGTGGCTCAGGCTTTACGGCTAACGGTTCTGTAAATCTTTCATACCGTAACCCAATAACGGCAACTTGGGTACCGATAATAAGCAACTTCCCGACAACTTCTTCAAATTTCATTTACACCCTGAATGTGCCCGATTTAATGCAAAGTAATCCGGCAGGTGACCACCAAGCTCTCTTCGACAACATTGTTTTCCGGGCTCAAGACAACCGCAATAATCTAACGTACAGAACACCCATTCCATTTGTGGAGATGCGTAGAAGCATATCTCAAATAGGCAACAATGTGGCCAACGGAGGGTTTGGGAATAATACAGATTTTTCTGCGACAGTTTTTGTGCAAAATGGCCAGAACGTAAGGGTTTTAGGTAGCTGGTTTAGTCCAGGGAGTGTTTCTTTGTTGTGGGATGATAGCGTGAGTTTAGGCGCGGCGTTGGTGGATGAAGAGGGTGATTTTAGTGCAAGTTTTCAAGTACCTATCTCGACTGCGGGGCAGCATAGATTAACCCTAAATGATGGCAGTAGTGCTTTCTGCGTAAATTTGACCCGCTTGCCGACAGTAGCAAACGATTACGTCGATGGATGGCACACCTCTAACATAACGATAAACCTAACCCCTGACTACCCGGTGGACGAAACCTTCTACAGCATAAACGGCGGATCAATTCTAAACGTAAAAGCTGACGGACAACCAAGTATTACAACTGAAGGCGACAACAACTCTCTTGAATACTGGAGCAGCTGGGATGTTTATGGAGCAGGGCTCAGCGAACTTCCACACGTAACATTAACCGGGATTAAATTGGACAAGACCGCACCAACAGGGACGCTATCAACAGCTTCAACCGCTAACACTCCAACAGTTACCCTGACTTTATATGCAACTGATTCCCCTGCAGGAATAGCTCAAATGCGTTTCTCCAACGACAACTCAACCTGGTCAAACTGGGAACCCTACGCATCATCAAAAACTTGGACTCTGCAAGATGGAAACGGCCAAAAAACAGTGTATGCCCAATTAATGAACAACGCAGGCCTAACATCAACACTCAATTACACCTTAAACCTTGAAAGCGCGCAGCCTACCGCAACTCCAACACCCTCAACCGAAATAAGTCCAAATTCATCAATTTCACCGACCTCTTCACCAACACTCGACACCGACTCCCACGACGTCACCAACGCTGCCAACAAACACTCCATCACCAACTTCTTTGTCTTCGCAATCATCAACCCCAATATCTATGCCAACTTCTTCAACTAACCCAAATCCTCTCACCGAATAACTCATCGGCGACGCCAGAAATCGTGGGCTTAATAGTGATTTTGATTGTTTTTGCCGTATTCGTCGCCATTTTTGTTTTTGTGAAGAGACGCAAATGATTGAACTCTAATTTTTGTTCTTTGTGGGGGATGGGGTGCACTGAATTTTGCCCATCCGATCTTTTGGTTGTGGAGGCAGTTTGTTTTTAGGTTTGGGTTGTTTTTTTGTTTGCGTTTGGATGGGGAAAGCGATTTTTTTGCTGGGAAAGCTATGTTGGATGAGTGGGATGAGGATGGATAGTATGTTGGACCCTCAAAAATTCGAGATAGATTCCTTTTTTGTGAGAGAGACCCTCATGGCTGCCATCGCGCTAATCAGGGAATGCAGTGTCGCCACACGTAACCAAACGCACTTCAGCAAGATTTCTGACTTAGAAATCATCACACCATAAAAGCCAATCGTTGATTTTATCCTTTTAAGGAAAAGAATTAATTATTTAAATCTAAGAGGAAACGGGTGGACGACAAAGAAGTGACGAAAGAACACACAAAAACAACCAAAGAAGAGGTTTACAAAGACTACGGCAAGTTCAGCGGTGTCAAAAGTAAGTCAAAAGTCATGACCCGAAGACCTCCCAAGAAACTACAACAGTGCGCCAAATGCGGCAGAGTAGGCGACGCAATGACTAAACATTCACTCACAGGTGAACATAAACCTCCTTTCATATGGTTGTGCAGGCAACCTTGCCACGACCAAGTGCACAAGTTCGGCTTAAGAATGACAAAAGAAGAAAAAGAAGCCCTAAAGCGGCAGCCCCAATGCACAATACAATTCCCCAAGGAAAACAAAGTTGCCAATCCTTACACTAAACTGATTGAGCCAGAGTCGCTTGAGGGGGAAAAATTCAAGCAGTCTTTTAAGCGAATAAACTCTGAAAATGGCGAAACAGAATAAATAAAGCTGAAAAACAAGTAAATCAACTAACGCGTTACCGATAGGCTTACACCTAGTAAAATCAATTCGGTCGGGAACTCGAGAACAAACAGTAGACGAAAAATTGATTTTCCTAAAGTAGCCGTTTTTTCTTGTTTTGTAATCAAATGTAAGCTGGAACGCTTGGGGAAATCTTAAAAGCTGCTGACTGTAAAATAGTGGAAAAAGGTAATTTGAGTTGCAACAGCTAGAGCTCCAGGATCTTAGTGCAGGATATGGTCTTGAAGAGGTTATTCACAAAATTAATCTAAAGCTAACTGTACCCTCCATCTATGTCGTATTGGGACCAAATGGTGCTGGAAAGACTACTCTTTTTAGGGCTATTTGCGGTATTCTGCGACCTTTTTCTGGTCAAGTCCGGCTAGATTCGCTTGATCTGTTCAATTCTAAAGAAGCTAGAAAGAAAGTGGCCTATCTTTCTCACTTAAACGCCCTTCCAGAGGAAATGACCGTCTATGACTCCCTGAAGTATTACGCTGATATCGAAGCTGGAGATGTTGAGCGTGTCCTTAGCCTTTTAAACCTTGAAGAGCTTCGCAATAAAAAGTTCGTTTCTCTCTCGCAGGGACAGAAGAAGAGAGTTTCCGTAGGCAAGATCTTTCTTAGGGAAAGAGAGCTCTACCTTCTAGATGAGCCTACTTCTAACGTGGATCCAAAAATCTCCAAAGAAATAAGACAGATACTAACTGAGCTAAGCAAGGACAAGTTTGTTCTCTACTCTTCCCATAATCTCTATGAAGCAAGAGAAATCGGCACCTATCTAATCGTAATAAAGAATGGCACGTTGACCTATTTTGATAGAATAGAAAATGTTAAGACAAAACATTACCGTGTAGGTTTCAAGACAATAAATGATGTGTCAAAGATGCTTCCAAACTCAAAGTTCGAGAACGGATATTTTGTGGTTACTGTTCAAAGCCCGGAGGAAGTAGCAGAGATCGTTAATAGAATTGTTGCAGAGGGAGCTAAAATAATTGAGCTTCGCGAGCTAGATAATCCATTGCAAGAGTTCTTTGAGGAGGGGTAATGTGAGTTTTTGGCAAGTTACCATGAGAAGAAGCACCCGGCTGAGTAAAAGTTACATTATCATCGGGGCAGTTACAACCATATATGGTGTAGTTCTCTCAAACCTCATGACTATAATTCCCTCAATAATCCCGCCTGACGATACTCCTGTCTCCATTGGTTTAACAAGTAGTTTTCCGCTTCTCTCAGTTGCCTTGTTGTCTCTTTCAGCTGTTCTTTTTGCGTTACCTGTAGTCATGCTTTATGTGTATGACAAGAACAACGGGGTCTTAGAATATCTTCTGTCAACTGGTCTTGACCAACTAGACGTATTCAAAGGGTATGTGAAAGCGTCTTTAGTTTTAGCGACCTATTTGTTAGTTTTTGCAGTTATTTTAAACACAATAGTGGGTATTCTGGTAGGAACTATTTTGACCCTGCTGGCAACTATAGCGATTCTCGCTTTCGTAATTGGAATCTCAGAAGTATTTCTCGTTAGCGTCTGTATGGTTGCTTTTAGTTCTCTTCAAAGAACCCCTATGGGTGCAAACCAGCCATTAGGTGTGGTCATCGGCATCATTCCAATGTTCCCCACATTGATACTTCCAATGATATTTCCTGTATATGCCATATTCGTTGACTTAACGATTGCAGCCATTACCTTGCTTGCTTCATCAGCACTATTACTGTCTACTGGTCGGCTGATCCGCAGAGAAAAACTGCTACCTTAACCCTCCTTTATTGAGGTGCAAACGACCAGCACGTTAGGTCTTTGGTGTGTGCTGGTTTTGTATGGATATGTTGCCTGGCGGCTTCTAAAATCATGTATTAGCAATGCAGAGATGTATATTTTAATAATGCACACTTTCTGAGAAATAGCTGCAACTTTCTTGGGTTAGGCGATTTGAGCCGTGTAGGCTTTGCTCTTATTTTTTTTGTTTGTAGAACATTCATGGTTGTAGGTCTTCTGTTTGGCAGAGGACATAAGCGGAGCGAGAGGGCAGATAGATGCTGAGAATATTTCGATTTTGTCCTTCAGTGTTGTCTACGATAGTGAAGTGAGCCTGCTGGGAGTCCACCCGCCCATGTCCTCCGTACTTTTGTGCATCAGTGTCTAGTATCATCCGGTATTTTCCAGGAGGAGCTTCAAATCGATAATTAGTAAAAGATTGATGGGGATTAAAATTGAAGGCAAAAATCAGATCAGCCCTCTTGAATATAATTACCTTTTGGGTTGAATCCTCATGCAGAAGTTGAATGATAGGTGTTTCAAGTAAGTGGTGTGCCTTGGTCAGTGCAATCATGTCGTGGTCGAAAAGGGCCAGTAAATGATATTTTAGGTGGGGGTCGTCTGCAAGATACCATTGACGACGTGCGTGTTTGAATGACCAGTTGTTTCCTTCGCGGGGGAAATCTATCCAGTCTGGGTGGCCGAATTCGTTGCCCATGAAGTCTAGATAACCGTTGCTGGCCGTGCTCAGTGTTATCAGGCGAATCATCTTGTGCAATGATATTCCCCGGGCGACCTTTGCGTTGTCATCATCGATACCCATGTGATGGTACATGTCTTCGCCGATTAGTCGATAAATAATTGTTTGGTCTCCCACTAATGCCTGGTCGTGAGATTCGGCGTAACTAATGGTTTTCTCATCTGTTCTGCGGTTGGTAAGTTCGAACCAAAGATGCCCGGTGGGCCAGTCTTCATCTCTGTAATCTTTTATCAGGCGGATCCAGTAATCAGGCACTCCCATTGCAAAGCGATAGTCAAAACCAAACCCGCCCTCTAATTGGGGAACTGCCAAGCCGGGCATGCCGCTGACATCTTCAGCTATTGTGATGGCGTCGGGTCGGATATCATGAATCAACTGATTAGCCATAGCCAGATAGGTGAGGGCATCTTCATCAACACTGTCATCGAAGTAATCGTTGTAGGAAGTGAATACTCTCTTAAGACCATGCTCTAGGTAAATCATGCTGGTGACGCCGTCGAATCGAAAGCCATCAAAGTGGAATTCGTCTAGCCAATATCGGCAATTGGAAAGCAAAAAGTGCAAAACCTGAGGTTTGCCGTAATCAAAGACGCGTGAATCCCATGCCTTGTGTTTTCCGCGTGGGCCGGCATGAAAATATTGAAATAGTGTTCCGTCGAAGCGACTTAAGCCTTCCACCTCGTTGGATACGGAGTGAGAATGGATTAGATCCATAGAGACGCTGAGCCCTTTGGCGTGAGCGGTATCGATTAGGAGTTTTAGGTCCTCGGGCGTTCCGTACCGTGATGAAGAGGCGAAAAAGCTTGATACTTGATATCCAAATGAACCATAGTATGGATGTTCTTGAATGGCCATCAACTGTAACGTATTGTAGCCTGCGTCGACAATTCGAGGAAGCACCCTGAGAGTAAATTCCCTGAATGACCCTATTTTTTCTTCTTTCTGGGCCATACCGATATGTGCTTCATAAATAATAGGGGGCTCTTTAGGTCGCTTGAAATTGGGTTCTTTCCAATCATATGGCTGTGGTGGTGACCATACTTGGGCGTTGAAAATCAATGTTTTTGGATCTTGCACAACCCGTCGAGCGTATGCCGGAATACGATCGCCTTCACCTTCTGCCCAATGAATACGGAGTCGATACAGATCACCATGTTTCAGTTTGTTGCCGGATAGACGAATTTCCCAGACACCGTAGTCGTCGATCCTTTTGAGCTCAAATTCTTCGCTCTCTTGCCACTTACTAATGTCGCCTATCAGGTAGATCGCTGTTGCGTTTGGCGCCCATTCCCGAAATATCCATTCTCCTCTTTGAAAATGTAGACCGAAATATTCGTGGCCGGAGGCAAACTCTGACAGGCTTTTTTTACCCTGTGTAAGGCGATGCTCTGTTTCTTCGATATTTTCCAATCGGTGTCGAATCTGATCAGAAAATGGCATGAGATAAGAATCGCTTCTCAGCAGGCGTATTAATCGGTCTTCAGAACCGCTCATCAAAATACCTTACTCTCTTTAAGAGGCCTGATGAAGTCATGGGATATACTCTGTAACATACGCCTCTGCTTTTTCTGCAGATAGACAATCTGACAGATATATCTTAATGAGTTCTCTTAAAACATTCCTTCGCACTTCTTTGTTATGTTGGTTGTTTGATGCGTCGTTGATTTGGCTATTTTGGTTATTGATCCAGCTACATGGATTGTTGATGTCGTAATTTGGATTATAGATGTCGCTTTTTGGATTGTTTAGGTAGCTATTTGGATTGTTGTCTTGAGTCTTTAAGTCTTTAACAATTCGTCTAAAAAGCGAACCGATTGTTTCAGGCATACGAATGCTCCTTTGTTTGGACTATTATATTCTTAAGGTAAAACATTCTTATTAGTCTATTATAGCAGCGATTCGTAGATTTTTAGCGTCTCGTCAGCAACTTTGCGCCAGGTGAAGTATTCTAATACTCTTTTGCGTCCATTTTCGCCCCAGTTTCTGGCTTTTTCGGGGTTTCGCAGGGTCTCTTTTATGCCCCAAGCTATGTCGGCGGGATCTTCACCGTTAACGTGCACCCCGTTCTGGTCTGGGCCAGAGCTTAATACTTGTTCTCTGAAACCTACCACGCCGCGCGCGCCTACGACCACTGGTTTCTCCATTGCCATAGCCTCTAGGCTAACTATTCCGAAGGGTTCATAGAGCGAGGGGAATATACATACGTCGGAAGCGGCGTAATGCATAATTCTCTCACATTCCGGAACAAAATCAAAGCGGCAAGCTACGTTATTCTTAATGTTTAGTCGTTCTGCTGTTTCACTTATGTCTTTTTCGTCACCTTTGCCCAGAATAACAAGTTTAGTGTTAGGAAATTCCTTCAAGACAGAAGGCATTGCTAACAAAAGGTTTCTAGCACCCTTTACCCAAGATAGCCTTCCAACGAACAGAAGCACGCTCCAGTCCTTTGGAACGCCATATTTTTCTCGAATCGCTTCAATGTCCTTTGGATCACATTTTGCCATATCGTAACGTTCGGGGTCTACGCCGTTCCAAACCGCGCTTATTTTTGATGGCTCCCAACCGTGTCTAACTAGATCTTGTTGCATTGCGAAACTAACGGTGATTATTCTGTCTGATTTTTGGGCCATTGCGTCCTCAAAATGTGACACTACTTCTGACCCTTGACCTTCACTTCTTCCCCATTCAGTACTATGTGTATGGAAGACCACTGGAATTTTTGTTTCATTCTTAATTATGAGACCAGAAATACTGCTAAGCCAATCGTGGACGCAGACAACGTCAAAATGGTGTTTCTCTTTTTTTATCAAACCATTGATGAATTTAGTCGCGCTGAGAATATTGTACATGAAAATGTCATTGAAGAATTTTATGTTGGTGCCCCATCTCTTTAAATCGTCAACCACGAAAAATGGAAAAACGTTGCTCGCATCAGCAATCAATGGTCGATGAACCTCCACACCTCTTATGATTTCTCTGGTTTTCAAATTGCCTCCAAAATTCAGTGTGAAGACTGAAACGTCGTGTCCTAAGGCGATATATTCCTGCGTTAAGTTTTCAGCATACGTACCCAAACCTCCAACAATTGCTGGAGGATACTCGTAAACAAAAAATCCGATTCTCAAAATGTTCACCCAAATAGAAGTTGCAAACTAATTTCTAATTGTATTTATAAAGTCCCAAGTACTTAAATGAACTTTAATTTTCCTAGCTTTTCATTATGATTTGTTTAAAAAATAGTACAATGCGTGTTTTTTGGGCAAGGTTGTTCTTGAGCATCCAAGTTATACGACTTTTTGAGGTGTATCCAATGTCTAACGAACTGTATTCAGCATTTATTGTTTTTAGAGCTGTTTGTTGCTGGCAAAATATGGTTTTATTTTCGCTAGTTTAATTCAAATTAATATTGACTCAATCGTTAAACGATGGTCCAAGGCTCCCCAAACCCTTTTACACCAAAATATTGCGAGAGCGGGAGATTTTAGTCGCAGAACCCTTTTTTAAGTGTCCTATTATCTGCTTTAATTTTATTCAATTTCTTTTCTATATTCTCCCTGGCTTCTCATATAAAATTTAAGGTTTATTCGATGGCGAACGTTTTAGAGGTTGCGATAGGGCGGCGTCTTACTTTCTATGATGCATCTTACGCTTATTTGGCGGAGACGGAAAACCTCAAGTTAGTTACGGCAGACACTGATTTGCTTAAGAAATGCAGGTAGATCCTTTTGATATAAAATTGGTTGTGTATAGTTATTCTTAAGTAATACTTTGAGTGAAGTTATACTTGGGTGCAAGTATGACTTGTGAAATGGCTGTAACAAGAAAAGGGCAGGTAACAATTCCTGTTGAACTTCGCCGAAAGTTCCACATAGAAGAAAACTCCAGAGTAGAAGTCATTGAAAAAAACGGTGAGATAGTAATAAGGAAGTGCCCTAGCTTCTTTGACCTTGCTGGATCGGGAGCTGGGGAAGTCACAGTTGAAGAACTGAAGAAAGAACTAGACGAAATGCGAGAAGAAGACAATGACGATTGACAAGCGCCTGTATGATACACGTTTTTTCTTCGAATATTTTTATTCAGACAATATGGAGATTGTGAAGAAACTAAAGCAAGAGGCAAAAGTAACTAAGGAAAAAATGGTTTCTATCTTGACAATTCATGAAATGCATCGTATTAGCATGAAACGAAGCGGAAGAGAAGTTGCTTCTCTTCGGAGCCACACCATAGTTGCTGAATTCACAGTTATCGGTGTTGACTATGCTATTGCAGTGAGGAGTGCTGAGCTCAGGAGCACTCGCATTATGCCGATGGCTGATAGCCTAATTGCAGCTACAGCTCAACTTTATGAATGCACACTTATTTCAGACGATGACCATTTCAAAGGAATCCCCAACCTCAAAACTAAATGGTGTTATTAATATCGTAATCTGTAACCTTAAGAGTTATTCGTTTTTGTTTAGTTTTTCTGAGACACGAGTAGCTTAGTTTCTAGTTTTTTCAGAGAAGCTTGTACTTTGAAAAACTAAAACAAGTGATTGTAACTTTAGTTTAGTCCGTCTATGTTCGTGTCTTTAAGGTTAAATTCTATATAGTAGGTTTGATTTTCAAAAGCGGTCGAATACACAATTCTAACTGGCCACTGAAGAGCTTTGTCGATGTAAAATGTGGCGTTAATTGCTTGGTTTGTGTAATCGTAGGCTATGCAATCTCGGCTTCCTATGTTTCTGACGGTTATTTTCGTGTTATAAGTTCCTGTAAGTGTTTCACCATAAGGCTGAAAGTTAATGTTTGTTTTATTGACCCATAACGTAGTTTGGTCGGATAATGCTGGCGCAAAGGATGTTGCAATTGATGAGTTAGTCTGGATTTGCACGTGGGTGGCGTTTAAATCAGTAACTTGTATTGTTTCGTTTACGCTAAATTGGGTAGAAAGGGAGTCTATTTGGCCTTCGTATGTGGCGTATGCTCCTTTAAACATCCAAGGCTCGACCATGCTTTGCTGGGTATTATCAATAGGTTGGTATCTAATAATTAAAATTAAAGTTGAAATGGCTAAAACGATAGTGAACCCAACAATTATCCAACTTTTTCTCATACTTAGTTAAGGAATCAATTGCGTTAAAAGGGTTATCATGTTTAACAATTCTCCTTTTCTTTTAAGTGTGTATCCAGAAACCTCAGCACCCCTCAAACGAAAAACTAAAAGGGCTGGAAAAGAAGAAAAGCGAACTCTAATATACCAATAATTATCCCAAAATTTTCTAACCTAATTAAGAATTATGTTGGTAATTACTGCGATAATTATGCTGCATATTCAAAGTTTGGTTCCCAGCCCTGAACTTGCGTTTACCCAAAAGCTAAAATATCAACCGCCTCAACCTAACAACCAAACATATTAGAGGCTGTCGAATTTGAAAACAACAAAAACAACCCTCTTCATATTTACGTTAACCTTTATCATTGTTTTTAGCACAACCGTTATTGCTCTACCCGTGAACGCCCAGAGCACAAGCGTTCAAACAATTGTTCTTAGTAATGAACAGATCGGGTTAATGCTATTGGGAAACAAAGGATATGTCACCTTGAGCATCTACGACACTCTGGTTAAGCTTCAGACTGAGAGTAATCCCTCTTTAGCTGGCGTAATTAGCTCTCAGTTTTTGGGGACCCTGCATTCCTTACCATCTTCAAGTCAGATATTTACAAAAACCCTTGGGAACTATGAAGATTGGAATGCTATAGCCATTAGCACTGATGGCTCAGTCCAAACGGTTTCCATCCAGGGTTCCACTTACCTGAATGCTCCGGGAACATCAAAGTTAGATACACAAATTTCAAATGTAGCCAACTTCCGAGCAATTTATAGTTCAAGTCAGACACCTATAGTATCTTTTACTAACGGCAATACAACTTACAACGTCTCTGCAATTCTCTACCTCCCTTCAGATGCAGCAACCATAAACCCCACCTCCTCATCACCACCCGTAACAAATGTACCAACAACCCCCGAATTCCCATCGATAATTCTGCTCCCACTTGCACTAGCGATGCTGTTTGCAGCAGCGTTAATCAAACGCAAATCCCTAAAACTCAATAGTTAGAACTCAACGACACTTTAGCAACAAATTGAGCATACTAAGTATGATTGGATTAATGATCATCGGGTAGTTCAATGTTAATTAAGAATTATGTTGGTAATTCCTAGGATAATTATGACTAAGGCTGTACAGGCAATCAGCAATTAACTCTCGGTAGTTGATTAGTTACTTAAAATTACAGGGAAAAAATAGAGGATAATTATGGGTTTTTAGTTGTGCTTTTCGATTGGAGTAGACTCTCTGATCCGTACAGTCTTTTGTATAGATAGCCAATAGCTACTCCAACAAAGAGAAACCTTGGTACATTAAGCATTGTACCAAAGAGAAAGTAATAAAGGGCATCACTCGTCCCAAAACTTGCGGGGGCTTCCAGTAGGATTGTGCCAATGATTAGGGCTATGATGCATAGTATTACGGATTTTAGAATTGGGTTTTTTGTCGGAATCTTGTCAAAGAAACGAAGCAGGAAAAAGCTGACAAAGAATCCGATAAGCAGACCAGCAGGCAAAGAACCGACCCAAACCGTTTCCGCGCTCCATCGCGCAGCTCTATAATCCGCAGTGAAAGGAAGCAGGGAAGTTGCGATGGAAATTGCCCAAAAGGCTAATCCGCCCACTACTGCCAGTACTGCTATCTTTCTCCAGATATCTTTTGATTGGGCCATCTTTTTTTCTCCCTCTTTATTTAATCAAAGTCATTCTATTTCTGTTCCTTAACTGCCATGATCAAAAGCCACGCAGTAAGAGCAATTTCCGCAATGAAGCTAATTGCATTTCCTGGATAGGCTAATATTTTGAAGTCGGGGAGAAGGAAGCCCTGTAAAAACCAACTCATGTTGCCGAAGAAATCAAGGATCAACAATAAGCCCAAAAGCCTAGGAAGGGAGCGGGATTTGTAAACTAAGTAACCAAGAGGAAGTAGCCAAACGCTGAAAAAAATCTGTGCGATTAGGAACCCATTTGTGTATAGATTAAGAGATGACATTGCCATGGCTTGCAGTTGACCTGTTTGAAATACGCTCAAGTAATTAGCGCCGCTCAAAAACTGAAGGGCTGCAAATAGATTTAGCGCATTAAGGCACTCTACAGGCGACGCCACCCAAGTTTAATAACAAGAAAAGCAAAGCCAGGTTTTTGTTAACAGGTTTTAACAACACATAAAGCGCCCATGCTGCTAAAACGAAAAACGTTGCGGAGACTAATTCGGTTACAAAACCAACTCTGAATAGCCCCTGAGAAGAAATAATATTATTGGCTGTGGCTACTGCATCTCCGGATACAATAATATTTCCGCGAATATTCGAGGCTAAGACAGTAGTTAATATGAAAATGAGATAAAACAGCCCCGCTATTCTTGCGGTCTTGCGTGGCGATAGATCTGCGATTTGGTTCATTTTGAATCCTTTCTTTCAAGTTATATTTGCTTGGTTTTGCATGGGAAGAACTTCCTGAACGGTAAGAGCAGCCCCAAGAGGCTCAAAATTACAAATATCGTTATCGGGAGGAGCAATGAAAGGCTTGATTCTATGCTTATGGTTGATTCAATGCTCATGGTAATCGCTGCGGAACCTATGAAATACGCTGGAATAAACCACAAGGCATACCAAGCCCACTTTTCGCCCTTTTTATATGCAGTCAGTGAGATGACTATTGTAAAGAAGGCGAAGGCTAAGTCAGACAAACCTCCAAAGCTAAAATAGAAAATATACAAGTTGAAAAACGCCGGGTTCGAATCTTTAAGCTCGTTTAATGTCATGCCGCTAATTCTCTGTACCGTCTCCGGGTCTGTGTTGATGCCCAAGGCATGAGGGACCGCAGTTACCACTACGATTACTCCAATAGCAAAGAGGAGTATCCAAGCATACTTCTCGTAAACCTTCTCGTTTATGGCTGAGTTCATTTTGACCCTTTCCTGTCCTTTGTTTTATTATGATTAAGTTTCGCAGAGCTCTATTCTTCGGATTGATAGAATTTTCGGTTTTAATTGCATTCATATAATCGGCAGTTTTGCCTTATAAAAGAAGTTGGCAAGGGCTTACTTGCAACAAAAACATGGCTGTTCTGTTTCTTCTTTTAATATGTTGTGAGTGCTTGGTTGTTTTAAAAGAGTTTAAAAGTATGACAAGTGTCATATATTTGTTTTGAAGAGACTTCCAATGAAAAAGAAACAAACCTCCCTCATTCTAATCGTGACAACACTATTGCTACTGTTCAACCCAATTGGATCTGCCTTGGCTGACAACACACCCAAATTAGAAATCGTTAATCTACTAGGTATCAGCTACGTTTTTTCCTATACTCAACTTTTTGAAATGCCCAAAACCGCAGTTTACGCCGAGCTATATTGCGACGGTGCTTTAACAACTTACGGCAATTGGAGCGGAGTGCTCCTTAGTTATCTCCTTACACAAGCACAGGCAACTCCTGAAGTTGGTTCAATCCAATTTGTCGCCTCAGATGGGTACAAAGTCGCTATCCCTATCAATATAGCAATGCAACCCCAAATAATAATCGCCTATGAAAAAGACGGTCAGCCACTCACAGAGGGACTTCGATTAATCCTTCCAGAATCTAACGGCGCTGCCTGGATCGCAAAAATAACATCCATAACAATGAGTTCCTCAGGAGCAGATGACCCTGAAGGCGTAAGCGTAGGAGTCCCTAAAGCAAATAGTGTACAAACTCAAACTTCCACAACCCAAACTCCAACCTCTAAACAACAGACCACTCAACCACAACCATCATTAGAAAACTCTTCAAGCATCCAAAAGACCGCTCCAACAAATGTAACTTATCCCAATCAGTCAACAATAAATCCTCAAACAACAAATCAAAACTTAAACACGCAAAACATAATTGTGTACCTGATAGGGTTTGCTTGCGCAATTTCGTTCACAGCAACAGCATACATGTCGCTTATGCATAGACGAAAACAAACCTCAGAAACAAGCTAAGACCGTTTAGAATTAAGACTTAAAATCTTCTTTTTTTGTTATAAAAAGCACTGAAAACTGCGTATTGTACGTTTGGAAGAAAGAGTTTTTACCTTAAAGAAATTTGTTGAAAAATCTAGGATACTTATGTTGCAATTGTATTGCTAAAGGCGAGTAACCCTAAGTTTGCTTGTTTATAACCTAGTCTTTCATGCCTATTGACTTTTAGTAGGCAAGCGTATTGTGAATGTCGTGCCTTTCCCTTCTTGGCTGTCAAAGTAAACAGTTCCACCCAGTGACTCAGTCATACGCTTAACAACTGGTAAACCAAATCCTTGCCCTTTCGATTTGGTCGTGAACATAACTGTAAACATTTTGCTTTGGATTTCTTTTGGAATCCCTACACCTGTATCCTTGATAGTTAAGACAATACTTTCTGTTTCCTTTTGCGCTTCTATCATTAATTTTCCACCTTTTGGCATTGCTTGAACTGCATTGGTGATAAGATTGGTTAAAATGCGGTTTAGATAATACATGTCTGCCTGTATTTTTCGGGCGCCATCCGCGACTTTAATGTTTACTTTGACATTTTTCGGTATATTATTTTTGGCTATTAGTTTTTCAATGACTTCTTTTATGTCACTTTCTTCTTGTTTGGGGTTTAGTGGTCTGGCGTAGTCTTGGAGGTCTTGAACTATCTTGTTAATATAATCGACATTTTTCTCTGTTTCCTCAAGGCTTTCTATGATGTTCTTTTTCTCCTCGCTGTCAGGCAATTTGTTGATCTCTGTTTTTGCTAGATACAAATCTCCTGTTATTGCTTGAAGCGGGTTTCTAATGTCGTGTCCAACCATGCCCGCAGTGGCGCCGATATTGGCCAAACGCTCGGCATCCTTAAGTTTTTGTTCAGCCTCTTTTCGTTCAGTGATGTCTCTTGCAGCTGCAAAAACGCCCTGTATCTCGCCCTGTGAGTTTCTGTAAGTTGAGGCATTGTACAAAACGTCAGTTAATCTTTCAGATTTATGCTTAATTGAAAGCTGGTAATCTTTGACGTAACCTTCTGTGAAAACTTTTAGGTATACCGCCCTTGCCTTGTTTGGGTCATTGAAATAGTTTGAAAAATCGCTCCCAATGAGTTCGTCACGAGTGTAACCGGTGACATTCTCTGTAGCTCTGTTTACATCAGTAATCTTCCCTTTATTGCTGATAGTTACCAGAGGGTCAAGACTTGCTTCAATTAGACTTCGAGTATATGATGAGGCGAGTTCGAGTTCTTTGGTTCGCTCCTTGACAATAGTTTCCAAATTTTCTGCCCACTCCATCAAAGCCAGTTCAGCTTTCTTGCGTTCAGTAATGTCATGGGCTATCACTAATGCGCCATCTGGTTTTCCATCCTTGTAAGTGAACTGCACATTCATTACAGCGAAGATTTCTCGACCATCTTTACGTATGACTTTGAACTCGACTGTTTCATCAACTTTTTCGCCTGATAGCATTTTCTTGATTCTTTCTTGGAAACGTGTTCTACTTTCTTCATCTAATAGGGCAAATGGACTTGTGGCAAGTAGTTCTTCTTGGGAATATCCAAGAATTTGGCACATAGCATCATTGACTCTTCTGAATTTGGGCGGACTGCGGTAATCAAGCTCATAAATTCCACTTGGGGCATATTTTATTAGGTCATTAGCCTTTTTTTCGGAGTCCATCAGCGCTTCTTCAATTTTTTTGCGTTCAGTAACATCGATGCTTATTCCTACATGACCTAGAAACTCGTTTGATGCGGTGAATCTTGGCGATGCTGAGGTTTCCATCCACCGCCATTCGTCGCTATTCCTTTGTACCCGTACTTGAGCTTTGAAAGCTTGCTGTGTTTTGACTGCCTCCATGACTTTTTGGATGTATTCGTTTCTGTCGTCTGGATGAATGAGCGGTTGCCAATTGTTCCCTGAAACTTGTGCTTCTGTTACCTGGAAGTAGTCTAAATAATGCTTGTTTACAAAAAGGTGTTTTCCCTCTTTATCAGTCACCCAAATTAAGCTGGGTGTACCATTGGCCATTATCTGAAAACGTTCATTGCTCTCTCTTAGGGCATTTTCACTCTGCTTTAAATTTCTGAATAAGAGTTCGTAGGGTCTTGAAAAGCCTGTTTCAACTAATGCCTTGTAGATCAAAAAGAAAGAAAAGAAATCAAAAAGGTGTCCAACCGTGTTAGCGATTCCATAGACATCAGTATACAGTGTAAATGCCATTTCAGTAGCGATTGCCAAAACCATCGCTAATAGCATTAGTTTGAAGACACTATCGCTGAATTGCTTTCTATTCTTTACCAATAAAGCAATACCTGCTGCTAAAATAATGGAAATCGCATATTCGCTGCCAATCTTAAAGGCGGTTAATCCAACGCCATTTACATAAGCTATTGGAAAAATATTCCAATAGAAAATAGAGAGTATCAGAAATGTTGTGGCTACAAAATAGCTGGCGAGAACCGTAAACGGTTTTATTCTTCTTCGTATGAACAACAAAGGAATTAGCAGTGAAAAAGCAAAAAGGTATCTCATTGCAATCCAAAGTTGTGTTGCCAAATTAGCGCTGACATCAGGGAAGACTCCCATTCCCTTGTAGGTAAGAGTATGAAGTAAATCTACGCAGGCAATGAAAAGAAAAGCTATCCCTATAAATGATAGATAATTGTTGTCCATTGTTTTTCGGCTGTTCCAAGCGATTGTAAAAATGGCAATCGCAACGACAATGGTGAATACTTCGATAGTTCCGTGGAAAAGCAGATAGTTGTATCGGCTTAGAAAATAAAGGCCAATAAGACTTAGTGACAAGAGCGATTCCTACTAGAAGGTTCTTAGCTGAAAGCCGTTGTAACTTCGAGGGTTTATCAACTTGTCTTTCAAAAGAGCCAGCGGTGTCTAGCAAATTAGTGAATCCTCTATTCTCCTGTTTTTCATTAGTTTATTGAACTAACATTTTAATGTTGTGCAAATCCGGTAAATGTTATCGTTTTTTTCACCAACCGCGGCTCACAACAGTCAGCAGTAGATCTTTACTTTATTCCAGCCGTAGCGGCGATAATTGTTGTTATTATAATTGGATTCGCGATGCTTGCATTATTGATGCTGAGAAAAAAGCCCTAAGTTGAAAAACACAATAAAAACAATTTCTTTCCTTTTTTAGTTTCTTTGAAAACCAAATTAGATTATTATTGTTTGGTGGTTTGTTTCTATCAACTAGCTATTTGCATGATTCAAAGCTGGTAACGCATGGACGAATCTGAGTGGTTTTTTCCAGGACTCCCAAACGGGCGATTCGATCGGTTGTGGTGTGGGTTTTTTGGCTGGGTGAGAGTGGGCATTCGCGGGCACAAACATCGGAATAGGTGCATTTTTTGCATTCCTCATATTCGTCGCCGCGGTTTCGTCTTAGATGATTAAAAAGTGGCGAATTATTCCATATTTCCTTAAAGCTGGTTTTTCTCAATGAGCCCGCGATGGGGTTTCTCCACATAATGCACGGAAGCACATTTCCCTTCCAATCAATGCAACAGCAAGTCCGCCCTGCCTGGCAGCCCATAAAATCCGGCTTAATTAACCCCTTTTTTGCTAACTGAGTGTAAGGGCGATCGTATGTGCCATCTACACTGTAGATTTGGATTTTTTGCCCATATTGTTGTATGCATTCTCCAATAATTCTGGTGACCTCGTGTGTATCTGAAGGGGACAAAGTTAACTCTGAGTGATCGGTTGCTCGACCGGTGTCGGCCAAGGGGCCAAACTGCACTGCGTCTACTCCTAAGTCAGATAGTAGTTCGCAGGTACTCTTTATTTCGCCAATACTCTTTGAGGTAACTGTGTAGGAGCAGCTGATTTTTGGAATGTTTAGACTCCGACAAATCTTTATCCCCTTGATGACTCGCTCAAAAGATCCGTTTACTCCTCTCAAATCGTCATGAGTTGAGGCTGTTGATCCATCCAAGCTAAACCGCAAGTGTTTAACCGAGCTGTTTGCAATCCTTCTGCCCCAGTCTTCATTCATGAACCAGCCATTCGTGTTTAACATTAGAGGAATGTCGCTTTCTTGGAATTTTTGTAAAATGAGGGGGAAATCTGGCCTAATCAATGGCTCTCCGCCCAAGATATAGACGAAACCGATTTGGGCCTCTTTTAGCTGCTCAATTATCCCAAAAACCTCAGCTGTGCTTAACTCATCTTTCACGGTTTTTTTAGCACTTGAATAGCAATGCTTGCAGCTAAAATTGCACTGCTGAGTAATATCCCACCAAACATGAATCGGAGCTGCCAGATAAGAAATCTGGTTAGCGTTCTCCCTCATTAGGTACGCACTTTTCTAGTGGACTTCTTCATACAGCCATGCAAAAACGCGAAAATCAATACCTCTATGTTTTGGGGGGTAGCTTCAAAATTTCTTTTGATGTGGTCAGAGAGTGATTTCAAATCTTTTAGTTTCAGACCTTTTTGATTTTGGATGAACTGGAAAATTTCCCAAGCTGTATCGTTGCAATAATATGATACGAAGTTTTGTTTGTCAAAGAGAAGCCCGCCAAATTTCTCTTGTCTAAACATAAAAGTTGCATTTAACGCAAGCTTTTCGCCTGTTCTCTCGATAGGATTGATTACCTCAACTAACGGGTCATTCTCAACTGTTAAGGCACCACACGACCTATCTCCTTTGCTTGTGCATTCGCAAGTGCACTGACAGTTGCAGGGATCCGTACATTCGCAGGTACATTGGCAAGTGCATGGAGCCATGCATTCGCAGGTACATTGACATTGACAGAATGGAATGTTTGCAGACCCTGTTGCTTTTGCAATGACAGAATTGAGCATGTCGTCTTTTTTCAAAACTTGCTCAACTTCTTTTGTAACATCAAAACATACTGGACCATCAGCCGTTGTGACTAGTCTAAGAATAGGTGTTTCAAATTTTTTTACCAAAAAATTCGCCTAATATGGAATTGTTATTCGTTAATATAAGGATTCATCTCTCATGAAAGGTGAGACAAGACTAAATGATTTCATTCTTAGAGTAGGAGATTTAGAGTTCATAAATTGAAATGATGTTTCGAGATTTAATCAAGGTTGGAAAAATCAGCACGATTAACCAAAATTACTTTAGACATTGCAGCTAAGAATCGTTGAGGCGCTTTTTCGTAGCTATCGCAGTCTGCAATGAGATTAATGTTCGATTACTGGACGCTACAAAAAGTTTTTAGTCTTTAGAGAAGAAGAAAAAATTGCTTCTAGTAGAATTTCAACTATTTTTTTCTTCTTTCAAGTACTGCCAAAAAGAGATGCTAACCTTCTAACTGATAGAAGAAATTCCCCTGCAACACCTTCTTCTTCTCTAAAGATAAGTTCAATTGAAAGAACAATGAACCAATTTGCAACAGTTTAACGCAGTCTTTTCGAGGGTTAAACCCGGTAAAACCGAATAGATCTAAGAAAAAGAAAAAATGGGTTATTTGGGGTTTTTGTACGTTTTCTCTATCGGTGCCCTTTTTCTTCGATTGAGTACATACCTGTGCCTGCAACTAAGGTGTCGCCTTTAAGTGGTCCAGCCAGAACTGTGACACCTGTAACTGTTTCTTTGATTTCCACGTGGTGATGGTCGATTGTTCCGTGTCCTGTGCCTGATCCTGTTATGAGTAAACCATAGGCTGAGAATCCATTAGATACTGCTACTTGAACGGTGTTTCCCTGTGCGTCTTTGCCCACTGCCGTAAATGTGGGGCCATTATAGATGTACATTCCTAATCCTGTCAGTTTATCTGCAGTGCATATGTCGAGGCTTCCTTCGTGGAATATTTTGTGAACTGAACCAGTTGTAGTCCCGGTATAGCTTGTCAAATCAAGAACTACATTGCTCACTTGACGAATACAGTCCCTTCCCCATGGATATCCATAATCTGTACCTGTCGAAACTGTACCTGTGATTGTTTCAGTTTTTCCGTTGATGACTGTAGTACCTGGATTATTGGTGTCAGGATAACTTATTGAACCAAAAGTGTAAGTTGGATTTTGTTTATTTGTATTACATGCTAAAACTGGTGAGGCTATTGCCAGTAAGATGAGTAAAGCAAGTGTTGGGATTAAAAATTTAACAGTTTTGCTATTTCGTTTCATTCATTTTTCACCTCCAACTTCATCCTGTGAGCTTTAATAGATGCGGAAAATTATGTAGCGTTTTTTCTGCATTTTTCCGCAAAAACATAAAATTGAAGTTTACGCAATTTGAGGAGTTATTATTTTTTCATGATTTGCTTTACTTTTTGGTCTTCCCAGCAAACTCTGACTTTTTGGATGCGCCCTCCTCGACCTCTTTCTCCAGAAAAAAATCGCGTCTCAATCAAACCAAGTCTCGTTAGTTCACGCTTCGCTTGACCACCGTTGCCTGACCTTCCATACATACTGTGTTTCGATACTTTTCCCTGTTTCACAACTTCCATTAGCGTTCGCCATCCTGACCTCTCTCGGGGATTCTTATTTTGGACATAATCTTCTTTGAAGGCTTTAACAAGAAAATTAAAGGCTTGCTCAGAGACTTTAGAGTCGAAAGTGAAAGTGGGTGATTGTTCAAATTCAGTGACGAGATCTGATTTAGTCAGTTCGGCATCAGGTTGAACAGATATCAAAACGCTGTTAGCTTGGCATATTTTTTGTTTTCCTAAGTCATCGATATAGGTAACTTTTGGGTTTAAATTAAAAACGCCCTGCTTTCTTTGGTTTAACGGTAGTTTTTATTGTAAAAACTTCAAATGGTTTAATGTCTTTTACTTCGATTTCAATTGAGCCTTCTTTGATGGCACAGTTTTTAGAAATGCTTGTAATCTCAAATTCAGGAAAGGGATTTTCTATGTTTATAAATTTTCCATGGGCTCTTGAAATATTGACTAAATCAATCCTTGTTTCGAATGTTTTGCCTAAAGAGACGTTTTTGGGTGCCATTAGATTTGCTTGAATATTGACATGTTCAAATCTATCCCTCATTCCTTGGAAAATCTTTTGCGATTCCTCTAGTAGCTTTGTCGCTAAGTTAACCTGTCCCTGCCTTGTTAGACTTAAAGAGTAAACGCTTTTTTGCCAAGCTTCTATACCTGGACCAATGTTTCTTAGCTACCTCTATACTCTTCTCGAAATACTGGTTTGATTCAATGTAATTGTTGTTTCCAGCGTAAAAAACAGCTTTCGTAAAGGAACCAAACAAAGCTGGATTTGAAATTACCTCGTTGGGCAACTCAATAAGCTTTTCATAAAAAAGTTTTGCTTGCTTTAAATCACCAGCAAAAATGTAACACCTAACAAGGTTGTTATAGACTAACGCTTGAGTGAATTTCGATTCTGTTTTGTTGCAATATTCGAGCGACGTTAACGCTTTCGATAATGCACCTGTGATGTCGCCGGTACCAGCAATTATACCAGCTAATAGCGCATTTGCTTCAGCCACCGTTTTGTAATCAGCTAGCCTCTCACCAATTTCAATTGCATTCTTTAGCATGTCCGAGGATTCTTGACCAAGTCCAATGTCTGCAAATTGTACTCCTGCCGCCCAGTAACCTTCCATCTGCCTGCGTGACTCGCCAAGTTCTCCTAATATCGCGATTGATCTGAGAACTGCCGTTATCCTTTTTCCAGTTTTCCCGCATATACATTAGCGACCCCTACTCCTATTAATTCAGAGGCAACATCGCTGATAGAATACTCTTCTTCAGAAATCTTCAAGGCTGCCTCGTAATCTTCAAGAGCCCCTGCAAAGTTTCCTTTGTATATTAGAGCTCTTCCTTTCCTGTAGCGGATTCGTGCGGTTTCCAAACGATCTTCAGAGGCTAAGGGTTCTGCTTGCTTAGTTAGCTCTAAAAGATGGACGGTATCACCTTCAAAAAACGCCGCGTCCATAGCTTTTCTCAGCGCCCTTAGCTTTATTGTGCCAGATGCTATACTGCTTAGTTGTTCGTAGGCTTTCATTGCATCTGTAAACATGCTGTTGGCATAGAAAGCGTCACCCAAACCTTCTATTGCTTCAATCATTTCGGGAGCAATTTCTTGTTTCTCTTCGAAGGTTTGTATAATGAATTTGAAGTGTTTTATTGCCTCAGCATTGCTGTAACGGGCTAAGCGTTTTTTCCTGCAAGAAGTGAGTATTTTATTGCTTTTTCATTGTTTTGAGATTGAACATAATGATACGCTAACTCTCCTAGTTGGAGTTCATCTGAGTTTTGATTGAGGTTTTCGAGTTTTTGAGCGATTCTTAAGTGATATTTTGTTTTTAGTGGTATCGGGATTTCCTCGTAGAGCATTTCTTGGTATTTGGCGTGATCGAATCGGTAGAGTTTACCTTCATCGTGGATTAGTAGAGTTGCCTTTGCTATAGTATTCAGTTCTTCTAGAATGTCAAGACTATCCTTGATTATTACGGCTGAAAGTAGTTCTGGGTCAAATTTGGTTCCTATAACTGAAGCTGCATTAAGCGCTTTTCTTTGCTATGTGGCGTAAGCTTATCAAGTCTTCTTAATATAACATCCTTAACTTTTTCCGGAATTTCAAATTTCTCAACGGCGTGTACTCCACTGATTATTTTTCTTGAATTATCGCTTCCTTGTTTACTTAGTAATCGCAAAGATTCCACGATGAAGAGTGGGTTTCCATGGCTTTCCTATTCAATATCTTTCAAATCTTTCAGTCTATTTTTCCTTCCAGCATGCTTTCAGCTGTTTGTACGCTTGGAAGAACGAGTTTTTGCCTATTAACGTATTTTTTCTTTCTTTCAACTCAGCAGTATTATGGTAAACCCAAAGAGAAGAACAACAAGTACATATTCGCGAGGCGGTGTCGGACCCGCTGGGATTTGATAGTCCCGACGCGAATTAATCTTGACTGAACTTGTCGGCGTTTAATTCGTTGAGGTTCAAGCCTACACGAGTTTGAAGCCTTAACGCCTCAAAATTAACTAAAGCACTATTAGAGGATATATTATGGCAGATATATTGAAGTTTATTGTTTGGTGGTTTTGTTTCTATCAACTAGCTATTTGCATGATTCAAAGCTGGTAACGCATGGACGAATCTGTGTGGTTTTTTCCAGAACTCCCAAACGGGTAATTCTATCGTTTGCAGAGTGGGTTTTTTGGCTGGGTGAGAGTGGGCATTCGCGGGCACAAACATCGGAATAGGTGCATTTTTTGCATTCAGTGTATTCGTCGCCGCGGTTTCGTCTCAGATGATTAAAAAGTGGCGAATTATTCCATATTTCCCTAAAGCTGGTTTCTCTCAATGAGCCCGCGATAGGGTTCCTCCACATAATGCACGGAAGCACATTTCCCTTCCAATCAATGCAACAGCAAGTCCGCCCTGCCTGGCAGCCCATAAAATCCGGCTTAATTAACCCCTTTTTTGCTAACTGAGTGTAAGGGCGATCGTAGGTGCCATCTACACTGTAGATTTGGATTTTTTGCCCATATTGTTGTATGCATTCTCCAATAATTCTGGTGACCTCGTGTGTATCTGAAGGGGACAAAGTTAACTCTGAGTGATCGGTTGCTCGACCGGTGTCGGCCAAGGGGCCAAACTGCACTGCGTCTACTCCTAAGTCAGATAGTAGTTCGCAGGTACTCTTTATTTCGCCAATACTCTTTGAGGTAACTGTGTAGGAGCAGCTGATTTTTGGAATGTTTAGACTCCGACAAATCTTTATCCCCTTGATGACTCGCTCAAAAGATCCGTTTACTCCTCTCAAATCGTCATGAGTTGAGGCTGTTGATCCATCCAAGCTAAACCGCAAGTGTTTAACCGAGCTGTTTGCAATCCTTCTACCCCAGTCTTCATTCATGAACCAGCCATTCGTGTTTAACATTAGAGGAATGTCGCTTTCTTGGAATTTTTGTAAAATGAGGGGGAAATCTGGCCTAATTAATGGCTCTCCGCCCAAGATGTAGACGAAACCGATTTGGGCCTCTTTTAGCTGCTCAATTATCCCAAAAACCTCAGCGGTGCTTAACTCATCTTTAACGGTTTTTTTAGCCCTTGAATAGCAATGCTTACAGCTAAAATTGCACTGCTGAGTAATATCCCACCAAACATGAATGGGGGCTGCCAGATAAGAAATCTGGTTAGCGTTCTCACTCATTAGGTACGCACTTTTCTAGTAGACTTCTTCATACAGCCATGCAAAAACGCAAAAATCAATACATCTATGTTTTGGGGGGTAGCTTCAAAAGTTCTTTTGATGTGGTCAGAGAGTGATTTCAAATCTTTTAGCGGCAGACCTTTTTGATTCTGGATGAACTGGAAAATTTCCCAGGCTGTATTGTTGCAGTAATATGATACGAAGTTTTGTTTGTCAAAGAGAAGACCGCCAAATTTCTCTTGCCTAAACATAAAAGCTGCGTTTAACGTAAGCTTTTCGCCTGTTCTCTCGATTGGATTGATTACCTCAACTAACGGGTCATTCTCCACTGTTAAGGCACCGCACGACATATCTCCTTTGCTTGTGCATTCGCAAGTACACTGACAGTTGCAGGGATCCGTACATTCGCAGGTACATTGGCAAGTGCATGGAGCCATGCATTCGCAGGTACATTGACATTGACAGAATGGAATGTTTGCAGACCCTGTTACTTTTGCAATGGCGGAATTGAGCATGTCTTCTTTTTTCAAAACTTGCTCAACTTCTTTTGTAACGTCAAAACATACTGGACCATCAGCTGTTGTGACTAGTCTAAGAATAGGTGCTTCAAACTTTTTTACCAAAAAATTCGCCTAATATAAAATTGTTATTCCTTAATATAAGGATTCATCTCTCATGCAAGGTGAGACAAGACTGAAGAATTTCATTCTTACAATAGCAGATTTTTAAAAAAAGAATTCGCGGTCTTGGATTAGTAGTAGTTGTCCCGCAAATTCATCAGACGACTACTTCTAATGTTTTGCCAAGTGTTGAAAAAGCGTGATTTCCTGCGGCAAGTGTTTTCTTCTTCTTTCCAACACGCTCTTCACTGGAAAAAGGAGACAATGACCACACACAAAGCAGCCTTTTTTTAGAGAAGAAGAAAAAAT
>CAWIFU010000004.1:0-71552 GCA_963835475.1 Candidatus Bathyarchaeota archaeon | reverse complement strand
TTGGTGTTGTCGGCGTGATTGTTGCTACAGGCGAGGTTGTGCCAACTACTGCCCAATCTGATACGAAGCTTCCTGGATGTGGTCCTTGTCCAGCGATGGTCATTGTTGCAGTAGCCATTCTCCAATCGCCAGTAACAGTGGTTGAGCTGCCATTTTGCCATGTTACAGAATTGCTAACTTTTGGGGATACTGAAATCCATGATAGTGTAATCGGGTGACTGTTGTATCCGGTGGTCCAGTTGAATGACAATGTGGTATTGACTGAAACGAAGTCCATGTTATAGAGCGGTCCGGCTGTGATGTTTGATCCGAATCCAATGACTTCAGACGTTCCTTGTGGATGAATAACTTTGATCCAGACGGTATCTGCTTTGCCTGCGGGAGCATATTGTCCGTAGTACGCGTCCATGGAGATCAATGCATTTCCGTGTGCTGTGTCTACGATGTCCCAATGCGCCATCGCTCCATACCCAGTCCAAGTTGGGGCTGGAAATGTCGGTGTTTGCCCTACTGCTGCCCAATCGGATACGAAGCTGCCTGGGTGAGGTCCGCTTCCTCCGATTGTCATGGTTGCGTTGGCAATATTGCCCATTCCGCTTCTCCATTCACCTGGAACACCTGTTGTAGTGCCATTTTGCCAAGTTATGTTGTTGGACACCGTTGGTCCCGAGGCATACCAATCTATGGTAATGGGGTGAGCTGAATATCCAGTTGTCCAGTTGAAAGTCAATGTCGCGTTTATCGAATACCCGGTTCATGTTCCATATTGGGCCTCCAGTGATGTTAGCTGTGTAACCCGTAGCTTCCGAGGTTCCTTGCGGATGGATAACTTTGATGTAGATTAGGTTAGAGTTGCCTGTGCCATCTCTAGATTGCTGTCCATAAACCACATCGATGGTGATGGGCACGTTGCCATGTCCAGTATCTATAATGTCCCAGTGAGCCATCGCGCCCTGTCCAGACCAATTAGTCGGAGCTGGAAAAGTTGGCGTTTGACCAACTGCAGCCCAATCTGAAGTAAAGTTACCAGGATGCGGTCCGGAACCACCGATAGTCATAGTGGCATTAGCCATGTTTCCAATTCCACTTCTCCAATCGCCTGGAAGATAAGTCGTACTGCCGTTTTGCCAAGTTATAGAATTGCTAATCGTTGGTGGGGATGTGTACCACTCTATGGTCATTGGATGCGCAGAGTATCCGGTTGTCCAATTGAACGTCAAAGTGGCATTTATCAAAACATGATCCATGGCCCAAATTGGACTTGAAGTCATGTTAACTGTGTAGCCAGTAGCTTCCGATGTTCCTTGTGGGTGGATAACTTTAATGTATAACATGTTAGAGCCTGTGCCATCAAGAGTTTGCTGACCGAACACCACATCAATGGAGATAGGTACATTGCCATGTGCCGTGTCCATTATGTCCCAATGCGCCATCGCTCCTTGCCCCGTCCAATTAGTCAGTGTGGGAAATGTCGGTGTTTGCCCTACTGCTGCCCAATCAGACGTAAAGTTACCCGGATGTGGCCCTGAACCACCTATAGTCATTGTTGCGTTAGCGATAGTTCCGTTTCCGCTTCTCCACTCACCAGGTAGATAACCGGTGGTGCCATTTTGCCAAGTTATAGAATTAGTAACTGACGGAGGCGATGCAAACCATTCGATTGCAACTGGGTGTGCTGAATATCCTGTGGTCCAGTTAAAGGTCAATGTTGCGTTAATATAAACGTGGTCCATGCTCCAGGTTGGACCAGAAGTAATGTTAGCGGTGTAACCGGTTGCTTCTGAGAGACCTTGGGGGTGTTCAACTTTGATGTATATCATGTTAGATTTGCTGTCTGAGGTTTGCTGGCCATAGACGACATCCATTAAAATCGTTGCGTTATCATGTGCTGTGTCGGTAATATTCCAGTGTGCCATAGCGCCGTGTCCTGACCAACTGCTTGGGGCAGGAACCTCAGCGCTGACGTTGTTTATTGATGGAAATTGGGCGATCATTGCAAGTATAAGTATAGTTGCTAATACAATCGCAAATTTGTTAGGGATTCTCTTTTTCATTCGTAATTCCTCTGATTGAACTTTCATATTTCAAGCGGTGAGCTAATAAAACTTGTCAAAGCAAACAAGTACAAATTGCATTTAACAATAATGTCATTGTCATTTTTAGATTTCAATTTACTATGTTGGTGCTTGTTTTTGTGAGAGAGAAAAATTAAATTTTAATGTCCGAGTGGAGCTTTTTTCTGAACCATAATTATTTGGTAGAACAACAAGAGTTGGCAGCGCAGTGTTGTTGTTCTTTCAAGCCATAACTCGCATCAAGAGAAGAAGAAGATCACTGCAGGGGCACTTCTTCTTCTAACAGTTTGGTAATTTCTTCTTTGGAGTCTTTGGGATACTAATATTTTCGCATCCCTGCAAATCTTTTCGTGTTCTAAGCAAGTAAATCTTATCATAAATCCAACCGAAATAATAATTATCGAGGAGAAAAAAATGATCTCTCAAATAACTGAAAACAAAATCCGGGATAACAAAAAAAGTTCAAAAATAACTTGGTGATATAGTTTATGGGGGAAATATCGAATGAAGCCTAGAGTTTTGCTAGTTGGCTACAACGGGGCCAACAACACAGGAGCCGAAGCCAAACTTCTCGTCAGCATAGACGAGATACGTTCAGTGTTGGGTCCGGAAGTTTGCATAACCGTGCCATCTCTGAACGAGCAAAATCTTCGCAGATATTTAACAGAAAGTCCAACTCTCAAGATAAAACCAATTAGACCTTCACTGTTTTTCCTGGATATCATAAGATTGGTCAAAGAGAACGACTTAATCATGCTCGTCGAGGGAAGCTGCTATATGGACACCTGGGGCTCAGCTCTCCTCTGGTACTATTTACTCGCAACTAGATACGCGCACTCAATGAAGAAACCTTGCGTAGCATACTCAGTGGACGCAGGCGCCGCTAGCCGGTTCAACAGCTGGCTAATTCGACGAGAAGCCAGCAAGACTGATCTTATACTGGCAAGGACTAAGTCAGCTGCTGACCGCCTCAAGAAATGGGGCGTAACGGCTCCGATTGAAGTTACAGCCGACAATGCGTTCGCATTTCAACCAAACCCCCAAGACGAAGACCTTCTCAAACGGGTCTGGCCAGAAGCATCGCACGTGGTAGGGGTGGCTGCTGAGGACGTTTACGTTTGGCCTGTACACATAAGACTTTGGGATCAAAAAAAGTACTGCTACAGATGGCCATATTACTATACACATTCTAAGGCAAGCCTTGAAAAAGGTGACCTTCTTGCCAAAGTATTGGCGGTGCAGGCGGACGATATTATAATGGAGCAGGACAAAGATATTGCTCTTCTAAGCTTGGAAGGCTTGGATTCAAGTTTCGCTAATAAAATACAACGCTTGATGAAGCACCCTGAACGAACAAAAATATTCACTTCCATAGAGTATAATGCTTCACAAATGACGAGCATACTCAGGAGTTTGGATTTGCTCATTACTTCAAGGTACCATGCGGCGGTGCTTTCCCTTCCGAACCAAGTTCCTCAAACTGCAATAGGTCATGACCTAAGAATCAGAGATCTCTACGCTGATCTGGATATAAATGAGCTGTTCACGGACCATGAAGATCCCCTCAGATTCTGGGAACTCAGCAATGACGTTGGCGACATCTTTGACCATTACGATTCAGTTAAGGACAAACTTAAGAAAGGATTTGAGCAGTACCGAGAACGCGAGAAGCGTAACTCGCAACTATTCAGAGCCTTCATTGAAGCACATTATCCGGAGTGGCTTGGATGAAAAAAAAAGTGCTCGTTACAGGTGCTAACGGTTTCATCGCGACACAAATCATTCGCAATCTCTTAGAGAATAATGATGTTACTGTCCTCGCGTTAGTCAGAGCAAATGACGCTGAAATAGGCACACGCAAACTCGAACGGGAATGGTGGGATTGGCCTGAACTCATTGATGCAATCGGAACAAGAATTGAAGTTGTTTGCGGCGATGTTTGCTCTCCACGTCTGGGATTAAACCAAACAAGCTACCTAGATCTTGCCTCAAATGTAACTCACATCATACATGCCGCAGCAGACTGGCGCTTTGTTTCGCTAGAGGAACTTAGGAAAACCAACGTCCAAGGAACAGCAAACGTTCTAGAGTTCGCCAAAGAAACAAACAAGGAATCATCTTCTTGAACGATTTTCTTATATTTCCACTGCCTATGTAGCTGGAGCCAGAACTGGAACGATAGCTGAATCAGACTTGACTAACGAGTTTGGGTTCTTCACCAACTATGAACGCAGCAAATACGAGGGCGAACTGCTAGTTCAGGCCGCAAAAAATGAGTTCCCAGTTTCAGTTTTTCGCCCATCCATGGTCGTCGGCGACTCTCGAACAGGAGCGATTAAAACATTTAACACATTCTACTTCCCGCTGCGCCTATATTTATCGGGTAAAATGCGATTAATGCCGGTGAGTCGCTCATTAAGAATCAACATAGTTCCTGTTGATTATGTGGCGATGACTATAGCGCAACTCACCTTTGAACCTAAAGCGGAAGGAAAGACCTTCCATCTGGTAGCACCCTACGAGTCTCTCCCAAAACTTGGAGAACTCTTGGATTTAACTCAAAAATGGGCAAAGACTGAATTATCCTGCGACCTACCAAACCCAACATACCTACCTATGTCACCTTCTTCGATGAAAACCGTCCTGAAACTCCAACGCGCATTCACTGGAGATCGAAGGGTTTCAGATGCCCTAATTTCCCTGTCGCCATATTTCAGCGAGAACCGCCAATTCAATAGAGACAACCTGGACAGTCTCCTTGGACATTACGATTTCAAATGGCAAGAAATAATGCCCAAACTCCTCCAATACGCCGTGTATAATAGCTTCTTCCACCGCTCAGATCGCACAGTTCACGAACAAGTCCTCTTCAGATTAGAAAGCAAAAGCCACCCAGTTACCTACTTTGACCTCATTGAAGGAAAAAAGGTGAAGAAAACTGTCCAAGAGATGCATGAGGATATTTTAGCTGCAACCAATGCACTCAAGACTTACGGGATTACTGCAGGCGACCGAGTAGCAATAACAGGCTTAAACAGCACAAGGTATCTGGCGGTAGACATCGCTATCGGGCTTACAGGCGCCGTAAGCGTTCCACTCTACTACACGACCCCACCCGTGGACATAAATGAGGTTCTAAAGGCAAGTGGCGCCAAACTCTTCTTGATTGGCATGCCGAGCCTCTTAGCCCGAATCAAAGAACTCGCCGCCGATGTGCCAGTCGTTTCAATGTGCCGCGTGCCAGTTCCCGCAGATACACAAAGAACTATTATTTCTTGGGAAGAATTCCTCTCCAAAGGCAAAGATAAGGACAGCCCCCATCAAAGCTCCAGTAGGCTTCGGAGACATTGCAACCCTGAGGTACTCTTCAGGAACAACCGGCAAACCTAAAGGAGCTATTTTTACGCATGCAAACCTCAGATACATGGCAGAATCCATAGTATCCATAACCTCCTGGAAAGCAAGAAACCGCCCATGCAGATATCTATCATTCCTACCGATGGGACATGTTGTCGAAGGAATCCTAGCCACTTACTCACCCTACTTCATCCCAGCACCCATAGAAATCTATTTCTTAGAAGACTTCAGAAAACTGCAAGATGAACTGCCGCATGTGAGACCTACTGTCTTTTTCTCTGTTCCACGTATTTACGAAAAAGTCTGGGAAGCCCTTGAGCATAACCCATTTGGAAGATTCTACATTAAAACAAAGAGCACCGTACTCAAAAAGGCAATCCGAAGAACACTCCGGAACATGACTCTCAAAAGAGCAGGCTTAAACAAATGCACACAACTCATAGCTGGCTCAGCAAGCTGCGACGAAGACCTCCTTGAAAATTACCGCAAACTCGGCGTCGAAATCCACAATGCCTACGGAATGACTGAGGCACCTTTGGTAACTATCAACCGTCTTGGAAGAAATAGATTAGGCACAGTGGGCGAACCTATGCCCCTAACAGAAATCAAAATAGCGGAAGATGGAGAAATAATGGTTAAGGGTCCACAAGTAACGGTAGGCTATTTTGATAAGTCACTTGAGCCACCGTTCAAAGACGGCTGGCTAATGACAGGCGACACAGGCAAATTAAGCGATGAAGGCAGCCTCGTTATCTTTGGACGCAAAAAAGAACTAATCAAAACATCCTATGGCAAATGTATCTACTCTGGAAAAATCGAAGGCATGATAAGAGAATTACCCAGCGTATCCGAAGCCATGTTGCTTGGAGAATCAAAACCGTACTGCACCGCGGTTGCATGGGTAGATAAGAAAGATTGCAACGAAACAACGTTTACCGCAATTGATCAAGCCATGGAAGAAATGAATAAACGCCTCTCAAACCCTGAAAAAATAAAGAAATGGGCAGTCCTTGCCAACAACTTGAGCATCGAAAACGGCGAGTTAACACCAAACCTCAAACTAAAACGCATGGTTATTTCACAGAAATACGCTAAAATCATCGATGCACTCTACACGGGAGTTACCCCCGAAGCTGAAGTTCACATAGGTGGAGCGGAAAAGCCAGGTGAATAAACGTGGGACTTAGACTGCGACTGTTAAGCTGGTGGACGCCAAAATACATCATTAACAGGGAATTGGCACATGTTTCCGACCATACGATAATTGCGATTGAATCATTACTCGCTAAATATGGAATCCCCAGAATTCGCCGCCAGCACAAAACAACAAAAGCCCAGGAGCGTTGAACAGGAAAGAACAAACATGGCTCAAGCTCACGCGAGACTAGTTGAAACACTTGAATCTACGTTTGGATACGAAAAAGGATTAGCCTTAGGCAGGGAAACATTATTTTCCATTGGAGAAGGCTTGGGCAAACAAACCCGTATAAGACTTGGTGTGGGCGACAACCCAAAAGATATGATAAAAGCCGCCAAGATTCTCTATCGCATATTCGGCATAGATTTTCATTTAGAATGGCTCGACGAATCAAACGCAACCCTAATCATTGACAGATGTGCACTTGCTGAGCACTATTCGAAATCAACATGCGAAGTTTTAAGCGCAACAGACGAAGGAATCATACAAGGGTTGCAACCAAACTCAAAAATGCAATTTAAGGAGTATATGACAAGTGGATGCAAAAAATGCAAAGCAGATATTCACTTTCATAAAAAGGAGATAAAACGATGAAAGCGATTGTAGTGGGATCTGGGGCTGGAGGAGCAGTAGCTGCCCGCGAACTTGCACAGAACGGATTTGAAGTTACAATACTGGAAGCGGGCAAGCCGTTTAGTCCTCTGACACACAAGGTTTCCTGGCTCAGTTCCTTTAGAGGCTCATTCCTTCTCAAAGATGAAAATGCCATCAAACGAGTATTCCCACACTATGGAGTCACCCGTGCAAGCCAAGACCTAGCGATTTTTAGAGGCGTAACTGAAGGCGGTTGCACCTCAATTTCATGCGGTAACATGGTTAGAGCTGAAAACGGTCTGAAGGAAATCGGGCTTGACCTCTCAGCTGAATTTGAGGAAATCGAGAGAACCCTAACAATTACGCCTATTCCAAGAGAAAGATGGCGCCCTCTTACGCAACAAATGTATGACAAAGCAGAACAGCTCGGGTACATCTCCAAAACCAACACCGAAAGTTGATGACTTAAGCAAATGCATCGGTTGCGGCTACTGCGAATTAGGCTGCATAACAGGGGCCAAATGGGACAGCAGACGTCTGTACAAAGATTACTTAGGCAAAGGCATCTCACTACTGACAAATACCAATGTTCAAAAAGTGCTCGTGGAAGGCAACCGTGCATGTGGAGTAGTGGTTTCTCATGGGTCATCGACCGAGAAAATCAACGCTGACATAGTTGTCTTATCGGCTGGAGGGATCGGCACAGCCCAGATTTTGAAGGCATCTGATTTGCCTGCGAGAGAAACCTTGTGGGTTGATGTTGTTCTGACTGTGGGCGGAGTGCAGAAGGGTTCAAGGATGCTCAATGAGCCGCCTATGGCCTGGTTCATAAAGAAAGACAACTACATTCTTTCACCCTACTTTGATTTGCTATCTTACTGGTTTCATAAACCTTGGAAAGACGTATCTGTGCAAGATAGGGTTGGCATGATGATTAAACTAGCTGACACTGAAGTAGGCACCGTTACAGCCGAGGGCACTGTCACAAAGTCTTTGACTAAAGCAGATTACGAAAGTCTTGATAAAGCAAAAAGTGAAGCAAAACAGATTATGGAAGCTTCAGGAGTGACAGGACCCTTTGTTGACGGAATGATTCACGGAGGCCACCTTGGCGGCACGGTACCCTTGACTAAAGACGACGTAGAAACAATGCATCCATCATGGTTGCCCCAAGACCTTTGGGTTGCTGACCTTTCTCTGATGCCGCGTTCTCAAGGGTTACCTACAATGTTAACTGCTTCGGCGTTGTCTTTGCGAGTTGCCAGAAAAATCGTTCAGGAAAAAGGCAAAAGATGAAGTATTGATGGCAAAGACTGCTGGCAGGTATACAAAGGACTATTCGAAGACTGAATTAATTTTCGGTAACTTGGTTATTATTCTTTGGATTGCTTTAGGAGCCCTTTCCTTGACTCTTTTCTATCCGTTAGCTTCCATCTTGTTTTTTGGATTAGCTGCATTCTTAATCTTTTATGAGTTGGGCAAACATGGCTGTGTGACATGCTACTACTGCAAAACCTGCACAATTGGAATGGGAAAGCTGCCTGAACTCTTCTTCAGAAAAGCAGGTACCGAAAATGTAAACCGAAGGGCTTTGAAGCTGTTTCCGCTGGTTTATCTGCTGCTAAGTGTACTACCGACAACGCTAATTTCTATTTCATTTTTTCAAGAGATGGCAATCTACAAAGCTTTCCTGCTCGCATCAGTGGTTACCTTTTCCGTATATTCAGGTGTTATCAGGCGGCAGACGCTGGCTAAGATGCTAAAAAGAACGATGTGAAAGTCATTCTGCCATATTAAAAGAAGAAGAAGCTCTGAAAAAATTTCACATTTCTTCTTCTACTAATAGCCAAACGGTGGAGATCCAACAGTCTTTAAAAGTGGCAAAGACTTAGCTCAGATAATCTACAAAAAAGACACGAAAGACTTCCGAAAACACACATAAAGAGGAACATTCAATGGATAAACTCGAAACCAAGTTTAACACAGACGCAACGATTCAAAATAGAGCAATACTTCACATCCCTTCGGTCATGACTATTCTGCGGTTACTCGCGTTCCCCTTAACCATTTTCTCCATTAGCATTGGACAGATCGTCTATGCCGATCTTTTGTTCATTTTCGCCATAACATCAGACTTTTTCGATGGTCGCATTGCAAGAAAACTGGGAGTTACTTCAAAGTTTGGGGCTCGGCTTGATGCCATTGTTGATTTTGCATTTATCGGTGGAATGTTCCTTTACTTCGTCGAAATGGAATTTTATCCCTTGTGGACTTTGCTGCTTATTGTGGGAATGTTTGGACAGTTCATTGTGACAAGTTGGTTGCTGAAAATGATGTATGATCCCTTCGGTAAATACTATGGTAGCCTGCTTTACGGAGCTGTAGGTTTAACTTTGCTTCTTTCAGGTCAGTTGGCACACAGCATAATTCTCTTTTGCCTTGTGGGAGTTACTATAGTTTCGATAGCAAGCAGAATATTTTGTGTTGTTAAGCAGGTTAGTCAGAGAAGCTAAAATGACAAGTAGATTTAACGCAAAAACCTTTCAGGCGTGCAATGCAACCTCGGAAAATCATGAAAACCAAATCTCGATGAAAACAAGATAATTATTTGACCCGTCTTTATCGAAAGTTCTTGCTGAATCAAATGGGCAGTTCGATTGTGAATTTGGTTCCTTTTCCCACTTCACTTTCAAATGTCACCGTACCGCCCATTCCCTCCGTCAATCTTTTAACCACAGATAAACCAAAGCCCTGACCCTTAGATTTCGTTGTCGCCAGCGGAGTGAAAAGCTTGTTTCTAAAACCTTCAGGTATGCCTTCGCCTGTGTCTTCAACGCTAATTATAGCCTTCCCATTTTTCGCGACCGCGTTAATGGATAATTTTCCTCCTTTAGGCATTGCTTGGATAGCATTGTTGGATAGGTTGGTTAGTATTCTTTGTATGTATGATTGGTCTAGTTTGAGTTTTGGAAAGTCTTTTCTTATGGAATGTTTGACGGTGACATTTCCAGGGATGTTAATGTTCGCTAGGACTGAATGAACTGTTTTTTCAAGGTTGATTTCTTCAAGTTTTGGCGATAGAGGTCTGGCGTAGTCTTGCAGGTCTGCTACAATCTTGTTTATGTAATCAACGTTCTTTTCAATTTCCTCCAAGCTCTCTTGGATGTTCTTTTTCTCTTCGCTCTCCGGGGTCAAAGCCAAATCTGTCTTTGCCAAGAAAATATCGCTAGTTATGGCCTGCAATGGATTACGAATATCATGCCCAACCATACCAGCTGTCGCACCAATAGCAGCTAAACGCTCAGCATTTTTTAATTGTTCTAATCTTTGATTAGCCAACTCTTCCATTTGAGTGGCATATTCTTCAACCCGAACAGCCGACACTTCAAGCTTCTCTTGCAACATCCTGCGCTCCGTAATATCCACGTTTGACTCAAAAATTTCCCCTTCACCTTTTTCGTTAATCTTCATTAGCCACCAGCTTTGAACAATTACTTCTTGACCAGCTTTAGTTTGGTGAATAAGCTCTCCAGACCAGCGTCCATTATGTTCAAGATGACTTACGATTTTCTCTAATTTTTCAGGGAATTTTGTTAAGAGAAGAACGCGAGCATTCCGACCGATAGCTTCGGCTCTTGTATATCCATAAAGTTTTTCAGCGCCATCACTCCAAAAAGTGATAATATCGGCTAAGTCTTTTACGATAATTGCGTCAGGGCTCAGGTCAATAAGCGCGGCTTGTTTTTGAAGTGACTCCTCAGCCTTCTTGCGCTGGGTAATGTCAATGAATGTATTGATAAGGTGTTTTTGTCCATTGATGTTGATTGTTTCTGATGAAGTAAGCGCCGTTATGATTTTGCCAGATTTCGTTCGTACATTAGTCTCAAAGTCGCGTAGCTCACCTTGTTCATTTACAACACGAATACCTTGATCACGTTTGTTTGAGTCTACCAATAGGTTAAGCTCAGCTGAAGTATGACCTACTAATTCCCCTCGGCTAAACTCAAGCAAGCGCAAAACGCTATCATTCGCGTCAACATACCTAAAGTCACCAACACGCGTAATAATCTGCGGAACCGGACTATTATGGAAAGCTTTAGAGAAGCGCTCTTCGCTTTCCCGCAATTCCTCTTCAGCTTTCTTTCGCTCTGCAATGTCGCGGAAAACAAGAACTACGCCCGTGGTTTTGTTGTCTTTATCTCGAATAGGTGCTCCACTGTCATCAATTGGAACTTCTGCGCCGTCTTTTCGAATTAAGACCGTGTGGTTAGCTAAACCAACAACCATTCCTTCTCTTAGAACTCTATCTATTGGGCTTTCAACCTCCAATCGAGACTGTTCATTGATGATGTTAAATACAGTCTTCACCGGTTTCGTTAAAGCTTCACTCAGTGCCCAACCTGTCAACTCTTCAGCCACACCATTCATAAACATAATTTTGCCCGTTGTATCAGTGGAAATGACTGCGTCGCCGATACTTGACAAAGTAGTTGCCCAGCGCTGCTCACTCTTTCCTAAAGCTTCTTCAGCAATCTTACGTTCTGCAATTTCCTTTTCTAAGTCTACCTTAGAAGCAGTCACGGTTTTCAAATTAATTGCCATTTGATTGACAGAATTTGAAATATCCGCAATTTCATCTTTCTTACCTGCTTCAATAGTATAATCAAGGTTTCCAGAGCCAATAACACCTATTCCGTTTTTGAGCTTGATAATAGATCTCGCCGTTCTTCGATATGCTACAAAATAAATAGTAATGAAGAACACCCCAAACATGCCTAAAAGAACGACAGTTAGAATTGTATTTATTAAGATAGCTTGGTTTGTTTGGTCCTGTATATTTTGAGATAGCTGTTGAGAATCAAAAGCCAGGGCTTGTATTTGCACAGCCATTCTATTCCATTGTGTTTGAAAACTAGGTAAAACACGGATACTCTCATTTCTAGGGCACTAGAAAGAAAAGTTGTAACTCCAGCGAACACACTGTCTAGATTCTCCATATCACGGCTAACAGTGTTGACCAGTGCTTGTTGCTGTGGGTCAGAAGAGTTCAACGTTGCAATTTCATTGGAGAGTGTTGAAAACTTTGTTTGCCATGACGTAATGTAAGAATTATCTTGGTAGAGGAAGTAATTGTTTGAAATATAGTTAAGGTTGCTTGCTCCAGTTTGAATTTCATTTGTAAGAACACTTTGGTTGTTCAACTCGGTTATCTGTACCTGAGTAAAGGCTACTGATGCCCCTATTATGACTAAAATGATGCTAAAAGTTATGATGCTAATTAGAAGTTGGGTCTTTATTCTCATTATTTGCTTCCTCTAATCGATAATGTTTACTGCTCCAGGTTTTACTGACTTCAAGCCATCTTCATACAAATAATTGATAAAGTTGGGAACATTTGTTGCATTAGTTAATTGGTTACTTATCAGCCATTGAGCTTCATCCTGCATCGCTAGAAGCAGAGACTGGTCAAGTGAAAGAGAAAATTGATTTTCATTCCATACCGTAGCAGTATAAGCGTCGGTAAGGTTCAACTGGTTTTTCACAATTGTCTTTGCTTCTGCAGGATGATTAATTGTAAAATCCTCAGCTTGCGAGAGAGATTTAAGAAACCTGTTGACCAGTTCAGGATGGCTCGTTATCCACTCGTCGGAGGCAATCGCCTGAGCGTATAGAGCCTGGTTACTCTGAATTGACCAAATTACACCGTTGTTACCTAATCCAGCCTCTGCCAAATTTGCAGACGGCTGAGCAGTTGCAACCGCATCTACGGAACCATTTACTACGCCATTAACCCACTCTGCCGACGTTTTGAGATTAACAAGCGTAACGTCTTGAAGACTCAAGCCATTTAGGTCGAGAAATCTGCCTAAGTAGAATTGCGCTATAGTCCCAAAAGCTACGCCAATCGTTTTGCCCTTCAAATCTGAAACATCATGAATTCCACGGTCAACCCGTCCGATGAGATATATGAATTCCGACTTGGAGATACTTGCAATTGTGCTTATTCTATTATCGTTAAGTATGCTTGCGGTGAATGGGAACTCTGATGCTCCCACTACAATGTCATCTTCACCATTAAGTACTCCATTTAATGCCGCTGGTCCTGAAGCATATTTATGGGAGGTCAAATTGAGACCGTTTTGGGTAAAATATCCCTGTTCTTGGGCAACCCAAAAAAGTGTGAGTGATTCAAAGGGCGAATAAGAGACGGAAATTGTTTCCATTTTTCCTGCGTAAGGTTTTTGGGAATTGAGGTAAACAAATGAACTTAAGAGAATGGCCATTATTAAGAAAGCAACAGTAAGAACAATGATTTTTTGTTTTGCTGCGGGTTTTTTCACATTCATATTTAATGCCTCAGCCAATAATGTTCACTGATGCAGGTTTTACATCTTTTAAGCTATCCAAATTAATATTGTTTAGAAAATTGGGAACCGAGGTCGCGTTGGTTAAGTTATTTTCTATGAGCCAGCGAGCTTCATCATTCAAGGCCACTATTAGGCTTTGATCAAGTGAGATCGAAATCTGCTGTTTAGGCCAGACTGCCGCCATATAGCCATCTGTATAGTTCAATCCTTTTTGAATCATGGTTTGCGTTTTGGATGGATTGTTAATTAGGTACGTATCTGCTTGTGAGAGAGCTTTAACGAAATGATTGGCGATATCTGGATTCTCCTTTATCCAATCGTTATTTGCGACCTCAAGAATGTAGGTTGCCTGACTACTTTGCGGCGACCATATAACAGCATTACTGCCTAAACGGTCTTCAATGGCATATGCATAAGGCTGCCAAATAATTACCGCATCAACGGTTTCATTCATAATCGCATCCATAGCGCCAGCAGGATTTACATTAACAATTTTTACATTTTCTAGGCTTAAACCGTTAAGATCAAGAAAACGTCCGATGTAAAACTGAGAAATTGTGCTTAAGGGTACTCCAATGGTTTTGCCTTTAAGGTCCGATATGTTTTGGATTCCGTGGTCTTTTCTGGCGATAAGGTCTTGAAGCTGGAATTTACCAATACAAGCCAACGCGCTAATATTCTGCCCCTTTAAGGCATTATTTACTAATGGAAACTCGGCGGTTGCAGCAATATCCAATTTTCCATTCAATACGTCGTTGACTGCAGCCATACCTGAAGTATAATTCATGATTGTTATGTTTAGACCGTTTTGGGCAAAGTAGTTTTGTTGTTGAGCTATGTAGACTAGGGTGTCGCATTCAAAGGATTGGGCATTGCCAATAATGATTGAATCTGTCTGCTTAGGAGATACCATCTGAGAATTAAGGTAGGCATATGAGCTAAGAATAACCACGATGCTTAGGACAATAACGGCCAAAACTAAAAATTTCCGTTTTTTTAGCGTTGCCATGTATTTTGCCCCCAGAATACAAAACTTATTACAACTGCATGGCTGTACTCATATATAACTATCGAAAATAACCTCAAACTCTCTTACTTCATATTTTGATGAGATTAAGAGAATTGAAGTTTAGGCATTTTGTTAAAATCTGTCTTTTCCCTCCAATCCCAAGTGTCAAAAGAAAGCAGCGTTGCAATCTTTCTACAGTCTACGGGGTTTCTGGAAGGGTTGGCTTTTTGGCTGGTCAGGGTTTTTCGTTTCTGTTGTAAGAAGCTGCTTTAGACGCCAAACAGTTACGTCTCGGTCGTTGGGTTGCTGGTGCATCCACAACTCGCGGTTTTCTCGGAATTGTTGCCCAGTAATTTTGCCTTTCGCCTGCAACTCTGCCAGGAGCTTCACGAACGCTCTAAGTTCAAGCTGCTCGTTGGTCACCACGTTTATGGTTTTCCCTTCTCCGGAGGGGTTGGTGGTGGGTTTCTCGCTATCTGGCGGAGGATAGGCGTAATAGAGGAACCGAGCGAAATAGATGATGCCCCAATCTTTTGTTATAGGTAGGCTCTCTTTGGCTTTTAGCAGTTCATTGGTGTAGTGGGCGTATTCTTGACCGAGGGAATAGTATTTTGTTTGGCCGCTTGGAAGATCAGCGATGCGGTTGACGAAGTGCCTCAAATGCTGAGTGTTAAAAATGGGTAACACTGTTCCGCTTTCGCAGTTGAAGCAGAATATGATTTTTTTGGCAAGTTGCCTATCTTGGTTGCCTAAACCACTTATTTTTTCCCATGGGGCATCCACTTTTTCTGCCAAAGATTTCTTCTTGTCGACCACTATACGGAGCAGGTTTTTGAAGTCTGCGATTTGGTTTCTGATGTTTTGGTAGAGGTTGGAGTTTTGAATCGTTATTGATCCTAGCGAGTTTAGGGAATATACTATGTAGTTGAAGAATTCGCCAATCTCGTTTGACTCTTTCTTGAAGATTTTTTCAGGTTCGAGCCAATCTATTGATTGGGAATTTTCGGCGAAAGGATACTTTGCCCTAAATTCCTTGAGCACCACAAGCGCACTGCCCAGCTCACGCTTTACAGACCCATCTTTATCGTACGCCGTCGCTTTTTCAAGCATTGAATTAATTCGAGACATCGTTAACCACACCAATATTACTTGGTTTAACTAATAAGAATTACAATAATATTTTGAAAGAATCCAAACAACCCGGGAATCCACGTAAATAGATTGGGAATATTTGATGAAATTAAAGCTTGAAAGAATACTTTTTTAAATAAAATATTACAATTAACGAAGAGAAATCATTAGCGAGGGATTTACTCGACATCCAAGTCACTAATCATTATTGGAGCAGGGCTAGCAGGTTTAGCTACAGGCTGCTACGCACAGATGAACGGTTACAAAACAAAAATTTTTGAGATGCAAGACAAACCTGGAGGAGTCTGCGTCTCGTGGAAACGCAAAGGTTACACCTTCGATTATGCAGTACACAACGTTTTTGGTGTTACGCCAAACTCCGTTAACAACAACATGTGGCAGGAACTGGGCGCCCTCAAAGGCCTAAAAGCCCACAGCTTCAAAGAATTCGTTCAAATAGAAGATTCAACAGGCAAGGTCTTAACTGTTCACGCGGACCTTGAAAAACTCAGAGAACACCTTAAATCTCTCTCGCCAGCTGACGCGAAACTCATCGATGAATTCATCAAAGCCGCCAAAAAGTTTAGCGGGTATGACTTGTTTGCTGCAATGTCAGGCGGCATGGGCACCAAACTAAAAATGCTACCGTTGATGGGTGCGTTGATGAAGTACAGCAAAATAACCCTTAAAGACTACGCGGAAAAATTCAAGGATCCCTTCCTTCGAAAAGCCTTTGCAACCATTCAATATGACCTCCCAGAAGCACCAGTGGTTATTGCGCTGATCTTTTTGGCAACACTAAACAACGGCGATGGGGGATGGCCAATCGGCGGCTCCATGGCACTTTCAAGAAACATCGAACAACGCTATCTTGTCGCTCGGAGGAGAAATAGCCTACCACTCAAAAGTTAAGAAGATAATCGTAAAAGACAATGTTGCCGCAGGTATTCAGCTTGAAGATGGCCCCGAACATTTCGCCGACGTAGTTGTTTCTGCGGCGGATGGTTACTCAACAATATTTGGCATGTTGGATGGAAAATACCAAAACCAAACCATCAAATCCTACTACAAAGCCTATCCGAAAACTCAGCCTTTCGGGCTTGAAGTCTGGTACGGAGTCGCCAAGAAAATCTCTAACGAACCACACGCAATAGTGCTATTCCTTGACAAACCCATAACCATCGAAGATGTAGCAAGAGATAGGCTCGACATAGAAGTCTTCAATTTCGACCCCACACTTGCGCCAGAAGGCAAAACCGTCGTTAAAGTAGTGATGGACTCCAATTATGATTACTGGAAATCGCTTGATGGTGAGAAGTACCGGGCTGAAAAACAGAAAGTCACTGAACTCATAGCACAACAACTTGAAAAACGGTTTCCAGGATTCCAAAGCCAAGTCGAAGCCACAGATGTAGTGACACCAATATCCGCTGAGCATTGGACCGGAGCATTCCGCGGCTGCCAAGCGTACGGTGCACCAAAAGAATACATAAAAGAAGTCACCAAACACGGTGTTAGCAAAACACTGCCAGGACTTCAGAATTTCTACATGGTTGGGCAATGGGCAGGCGGCACAATCGGGTTAAACACTGTTTGTTTGATGGGACGCAACCTCATACGAGACCTATGCAAAGTAGACAACAAAAAATTCCAAACAACAACCCAACCTTAAACCCGTTTTTATCGGCCAAACAAAGAAGTATCAAGTTCTCAAGCACAACATGACTAGTTCGTTGGGTCTGGGAATCTTTGCTTCTTTCTTGAACTCAATGACCAATTAGTGTATGTTCAAATAAGGGGCAAAAATGGCACCTTTTGAAAATTGCTAACCTTTTCGCCTAAATCTTCGATTTTCGGACTCTGTACAACGCAAAACCTACAGATGCCACTATTATAGCCATTACAACGGCAATTATCATGCCTGTGACAAACTCCGTTGAAGTCTCTTGGAAATTTCTCTCAACTTAGACAGTTTCACTATCACCTAAAGAATTAAACGCAATTACTTTGATGCTATGCACCCCTGCAGTATAGTTGCTTGTATTGAATTGCCAATCAAACGGTGCCGAAGTATCATTCTTTTGAAGAATTCTATCAATATAGAATTCTACGTAAGCACCATCTGATGAAACATCCGCATTAACTGTCCAGAGACCGTTTATGTCATTGCCCACGCCATATCCGTTGTTTTTATAGAAGCTCAAATTCAAAGAAGGCTTAGCCTCGGCAAAAAAACAAGGCAACACAAACACTAAAGAAACTAAGAAAAGGCAAATAAGCGCTTTAACCTTAAACCCCATTATAGACCACTTTTTGAATCCAATTATAAATAGCCCACTAAATATAAAAAAACGCTTTCTTCTCTCAAGTTACGGATTTGCTCACTCGGTAGCATTTTTCTCTTTTTCTGCACTCAGGACATTTGAGTTGCTTCCATTCGAATATTTGCCCGTTTGAGCCTTTGGTTAAGCCGTGGAGCGAGAAGAAGTCTTGGAATGCTGTGATTCCAAACGCTTTGTTGCAGGAGGGACATTGGTAGAGGTTTTTTGATGCGGTGAAGTAGCCGACGGCAAATAGCAAGCATGCCAGGATGATAGGGAAGATATACCAATATTGCGTAATTAGAAGCAGACTGCTCAGTATTGCGAGTGCAACTATTGACGAGATAAGGACAAGTGACTTTTTTAATTCATTTCTTGATATTGGCGCCTGTTTTGCCATGAAACCAGAAAGAAGCAAGCTCTCACTTATTCTTTATGGCATTCTATAGTTTGGCACGGAGATATGGGAACCTGAAAAAACATAAGAACATAACATTTGGTTGAGGGTTGGGTTGCAACCCTACCTTTTCATTTTGCATTTGCTCTTTCGCAGAACTAAACAATAGTTCTTCAACATAAAAAAAGCAATCAATTCTCATAAAAAGTTTTCCTTGATAAACTCTACGAAAATGCAAATTTCACATTTTTTAAGGTATATCGCGAAGTGATGAATCTAACCAATCCTACGAAAACGCAATTTCTTTTATTAATCCGGTATTTGTGCAAAGTTTTTTATGCTATAGAATTTAATCTGTTAATTGGTTGGAGGGTTGCGGAACTATGCTATTTACCTTGGCATTTGTTCTTTCTCCTATCTCCTTAAAGTAAAGCAACCCCTCAACCAATTTTCCAAGAGAAATTAAACACACTCAGACGCCTTTAAGGTTTTATTTTATATGTTGCAACCCCAAGGCGTTGTTTCCAACTTTTTTTGAGTAAATTGTTCCATCAACTATAAATCTTGAGGGTTGTTTGATTTCCCCGTGGTAAAAACGAAAAAGCAAGTATTCATTTCAGGTCCAATCCTTGGTATGGAAAAACAACAGGATCACTACCGAAAAACCATCACTGACATCGCCTCCAAAATGGGTTTCGATGTAATTGACCCTTGGAAAAGGGAAAGGGTCCTCTACAATGGGACTGAGGAGTGCTGGTGGGATAAGGTACCAACTTTTGATTTTGTTCAACGTGATTTAGATGACGCTGATTTATGCGACGTGATGGTTGTTTACTTGCCTATACTTTCGGCAGGCGCCTGCATGGAAATGTTCTATGCTAAACGCAAAGGCAAACACGTCATTGTGGTGTCAGAATTGAAATGTCTAAGTCCCTGGATCGTTTTTCACTCAGACGAGATAATAAAAAGTTTCAGCCAGCTTGAAGAAACCCTCAAAAAGTACCTCTAAGCCTTGGCTTTTTTGAATTCTTCACGGATCTTCATCTGCCGCCTCTTCCGGTTGTAACCCAGCGAAAAGTCGTGGGCTGCATCACGGATTTTGCGTAGAAGAAGCATCATTTTGCTGTTCTTGTCAAAGTTTCTCGGTGCAGATTCGTCTGGCAGGTAAATTTCTTCATGCTCCTTCGCCAAACCAATGAGAGGCAATTGCAATCCAAGAGTTTGCAGAGCATGCTTTGCCGCGCTAACCTGCCCTGGACCACCATCGATAACGACAAGGTCGGGCAACTGGTTTTTCTCTTCTACTTGTCGCTTGTATCGTCTAGCAACAACCTCATTTACTCCAGCGAAATCATCTTGCCCTTTGAAAGTTTTGATCTTAAACTTGCGGTAATTCTTCTTGTCAGGTTTGGCATCTTTGAAACTGACCATGCCCGAAACAACGTGTTCGGTTCCCAAGTTGGAAATGTCGAAACATTCGATAACGTGCGGTAGAACTGACAGGTTTAAGTTGTTCTGCAAGTCAACAAGTGCAGTGTCAACCTCTAGACCTGATTCCAGGTTTTTCTCGGCCAACTGTACAAGCCCCAACTTATCCGCTCGTCTTGGAATCTTCAATGAAACAGGCGCAGCCCGCTTTGCTGAAAGAAACTCTTCAAGGGCTTTCTTTTCTTCATTACCTTGCCAACAGGGTTTGTTTAACAAGATTTCTCTGGGAATTGGGTTTGAAGTGTAATATGCTTTCAAGAATTCCTGTTCGATTTGAGGCTGCACATCTACGCTGAATTCTTTCTTACCCAAGAGAACTCCTTTACGCATGCCCATCTGAACCGCCAACATCTTCTCCCCAACCTGCCGAAAAACCAAAACGTCTTGATCAAAGCGGCGCTCTTTATCCACGATCTGGTGTTCCGTGACTAGTCGTATGGATAGGATTTGGTTGCGGAGTTCAAGCGCGGTTTCGTATTGCAATGCATCGGATGCGGTTTGCATTTGAGTTTTGAGTTGCTCGATTGTTTGTTGGTAGTTTCCGTTGAGAAAACTTCGTGCCTGTTTTACTTGGTTAGCATATTGTTCGGGTGTGGCTTTGCCAATGCATGGAGCGGTACAGAGGTGAATGTGATAATTCAAACATGCCCGTTTGGGTAACGTTTTGCAGGTACGTAGTTTAAACACCCTAACCACCAAACGCTGCAAATCCTGCCGCGTATAACCATCAGTGTACGGACCGAAAGACTCCAGCTTCCGCGAAACCTTACGACTGGTCAGTATCCTTGGAAACTCTTCTCTTGTAAGCGCGATGTAAGCGAAGGTTTTGGCGTCCTTCAAGTTGACGTTGTACTTGGGCATGTGTTGTTTGATGAGTTTGTTTTCTAAAAGCAGGGCCTCAACTTCGGTGTTAACAACAACCCAGTCAATCTGGCGAATATGCAAAACCAGCTGCCGGGTTTTGGCTGGATGGTCGTCGTTAGAAAAGTAACTTTTGACGCGTGAGCGGAGGCTTTTGGCCTTTCCAACATAGAGAATCTCGCCTACTTCATCGCGGTAAAGGTAAACCCCTGGGTTAGTTGGTATGTCGGAGCTTTTGAAGTCTGAGGGCGAAGTTATTTGGATCATGCAGGCTGCTTCACTGCCAAAATAGTCTCTGCCTGACGGCTAAGTATCTTATTCAAAAATACTCCTGTGTAGGAGCTTCTATTTTGAGCAACTTCTTCAGGGGTTCCTTGTGCGATCAATTCGCCGCCTGCAGCGCCTCCTTCGGGCCCTAAATCAATGAGATAGTCACAGCTTTTAATGACATCCAAATTATGTTCGATAATGTACACAGTGTTGCCGTTATCTACCAGTCGATTGAGAACTTTTATGAGTCGCTTTAGTGTCGTCAAAGTGCAAACCTGTGGTTGGTTCATCAAGCATGTAGACCACGTGACCAGATTTGTGTTTGCTGAGTTCACGAGTAATTTTAATACGTTGACTCTCTCCACCCGACAGTGTCGTTGAGCTCTGTCCCATCTTAATGTAACCCAACCCCACGTCCAGAAGTGTTTCGAGTTTGCGTGAAACCCTTGGCGTATTCTCAAAGAACTTTGCAGCTTCCTCAACAGTCATATCCAGCACTTCAGCAATGTTCTTGCCCTTGTATAACACACCCAGCGTTTCTTTGTTGTATCGTTTGCCCTTGCATTCGCTGCATTGAACATAAACGTCAGGTAAGAAGTTCATCTCTATTCGGAGCACTCCGTCGCCTTGACAGGTTTCGCATCTGCCGCCTCTAACGTTAAAGCTGAATCGTCCTTCTTTGTAGCCGCGGGCTTTGGCTTCTTTGGTTGAAGCAAAGATGCGCCGTATCTCATCAAACAACTTGGTGTAAGTGGCTGGGTTGCTTCTGGGAGTTCTTCCAATAGGATCTTGGTCGATGACGATAACGTTACGCACTACGCTTGGGACTTCGAGCTTTTCATGTTTTCCAATTTTGTCGATGTGTTCCCCGAACATTTGCCGCAAGGCAGGAATAACCGTCAAATTCATCAATGTACTCTTGCCTGAACCAGAAACCCCAGTAACTCCGCATAAAACTCCGAGTGGCAACTGTAAGCTGAGGTTTTTGAGGTTGTTTTCTTGTGCACCTTCAATGGTGATGTAGCCAACGGGTTTGCGTCTTATTTCTGGAATGTCAATTTTTAGTTCGCCTGATAGATACTTTCCTGTGAGGCTGCGAGGGTTTTTCATTATTTCTTCGGGAGAGCCTTCTGCGACGATGTGGCCGCCGTGGATGCCTGCGCCGGGTCCCATGTCAACGATGCAGTCGGCATGTCGCATCGTCTCCTCGTCATGCTCAACCACGATTAGAGTGTTACCTAAATCTCGCAGACGTTGCAAAGTACTAATGAGTTTGGCGTTGTCTCGCTGGTGTAAGCCTATGCTGGGTTCATCGAGGATGTAGAGGACGCCCATGAGGTTGCTTCCAATCTGAGTGGCTAAGCGAATACGTTGGGCTTCTCCGCCTGAAAGCGTCTTAGCAGCACGAGATAACGAAAGGTAGCCTAAACCAACGTTCTTAAGAAAACCCAGCCTTTCGTTAACTTCTTTAAGCACCTGCTTGGCGATGAAAAATTCATTTTCATTTAACTTAGCTGGAAGAGCATGGAAGAAGTCGACGGATTCCTCAATGGATAAGTCAGTTACATCGATTATGCTTTTGTCGAGGATTTTTACGGCAAGAACGACTGGTTGGAGTTTTTTGCCCTTACATGCGGCACAGGGACGGGAAGTCATGAATTTTTCGATGTCTTCTTTGCGCCAATCACTCTCAGTCTGCCGATACAACCGCATAGTCTGGGGAATTACGCCTTCCCAACCGTCACGCATCCACATGCTAGCGCCGTTTGACCAGTTGCCGTTGATTGGCTCTTTGTCTCCGTAGAGGAGCACTTGGATTTGTTGTTCAGTGAAATCCTTAAGTGGTGTGAAGACGTCAAAACCGTACTTTTTGCCTACAGTTGCTATTTGTTGCGCTCGCCAGCTGAGTTCCATTGTGCCCTTGTAAACCGCCAATGCGCCATCCATGACAGAAAGACTCTTGTCTGGAATTACCTTGTCAGCAGTGACCTCAGTGATTTCTCCTAATCCATGGCAGGTTGTGCAAGCGCCAAACGGTGAGTTAAAAGAGAACATGCGGGGCTCAAGGCTTTCAAAAACGATTTCAGGATGATTGGGACAAGCACCAAAGGTGCTATACATAGTTTCGTCGGAGAAGCGTTCAAGCTCCTTCTTCTTTTCACCTTCAGCTTTTTTGGCATCGATGATTATCATCGTTCCCTTGCCCACTTGAAGGGCTTGTTCCACAGCTTCAGAGATGCGTGAACGTTCCTCATCGATTATTGAAACGGTATCGATTACAGCTTCTATCCAGTGTTTCTCGTAGCGAACTAGCTTGACTTCTTCTTTGATTGAGTCGGAGTCGTAGATTTTTTGGTCCGCACGGATTTTGGTGTAACCTTGCTTTTTGAGGTCTTCGAAAATTTGCTCATGGGTACCTTTTATGCCCCGAATTACTGGAGCGAGGATCGTAAGTGTTTTTTCTTTTTCAGCCATGATGAGACTTGTGATGTTTTCTGCACTTTGCGGGTGGATTGAACTGCCGCATTTAGGACAGTGATGCGTACCTATGCGTGCAAAAAGAAGCCTAAGGTAATCGTATATTTCAGTTACGGTACCAACGGTTGACCTTGGGTTCTTGCTGGTGCTTTTCTGCTCAATTGAGATTGCTGGTGAGAGACCTTCAATCGAATCTACGTCAGGTTTATCCATTAAACCTAAAAACTGCCTTGCGTATGCGCTCAGACTTTCAACATACCTTCGTTGTCCTTCAGCATAAATCGTGTCGAAGGCCAACGTAGATTTTCCTGAACCTGAAAGCCCAGTTATAACTATAAACTTATTTCGGGGCAACTCTAAATCAATGTTCTTTAGATTGTGTTCCCGTGCGCCCTTGATTGAAATGTTATCTCTCATAAACTAAACCAAATTCCTGACTGATTCTATTTTGTAAGGAGTTTATTCAGGTAGATTAGAACCTTTTTGCGCTAAATCTTTAATTTTCTGGCACTATCGCTTCGTTTTCCATCTTCTTATCCAACGCTTTGTTCAATTCAGCAATTGTATCCCTTAGCTCGATAGCATGTTCAAAGTCCAGATTTTCGGCTGCCTCCCTCATTTTTGCATCTAACTCGATGATCTGGCGTTTAATATCTGACTTCGGAAGGTGTTTGGTGCCTTTGATTACACCTTCTTTGTGTGACACACTCTTAACGATAGTTTTGGGAGTGATACCGTGTTCTTGATTGAAACGCTTTTGGAAATTGCGCCGATACCATGTGATTTCCATGGCTCGCTTAATCGATTGGGTTTGAACATCAGCATAGAGAATAACTTTGCCGTTGACGTTTCTTGAGGCGCGCCCGATAGTTTGAATTAAGCTTCGCTCATCACGCAGGAAACCTTCTTTGTCTGCATCCAAGATGAATATGGTTGCGACCTCTGGTATATCTAAACCTTCTCTGAGCAGGTTGATTCCTACAAGGATATCAAAGTCCTTAACTCGCAGTTGACGGATTAACTCTATGCGATCGAGGCTTTCGATTTCCGAATGCATATACCTAACCCGAAAACCTTCTTTAGACAAATAGTTGGCCAGGTCCTCAGCCATGCGCTTTGTGAGAGTTGTAACTAATACACGATCGCCTCGCGCTATGGTTGTCTTGGCTTCCGCCATCAAATCCTTCATTTGCCCCTCGATTGGCCGCATTTCAACCTCAGGATCCAAAAGTCCAGTAGGTCTTGTAATTACCTCGACTGGCGAACCACTCTTTGCCAATTCATATTCAGCCGGGGTTGCAGAAACAAAGAGAACTTTGCCCATTTTCTTCTCAAACTCCTCAAACTTGAGCGGACGATTATCCAGCGCACTTGGGAGTCTGAAGCCGAAATCGACGAGGTTCTTTTTTCTCGCAAAGTCGCCATTGTACATTGCTCTTGACTGCGGAATTGTTTGGTGGCTTTCATCTATGATTAACAGGTAGTCTTTAGGGAAGTAATCCATCAAAGTGAATGGCGGTTCGCCTGGTTTGCGTCCGTCAAAGTGGCGGCTGTAGTTTTCCATTCCAGCACAGAAACCCACTTCCTTTATCATTTCTAAGTCGTAATTTGTCCGTTGTTTGAGCCTGTGAGCTTCAAGCGGTGGTAAATTGGGAAGCTGCGCATCCAGTTCTTGTTTGATGAGTTCCAGCGCCAAGGCATGCTTCTCTTCAGGAACCACATACTGGCGTGCAGGATAAAGCGTAAACTTGTCAAGTGCTGTCTTAACGTCACCGTTTAACAGGTTAACCTCTTTAATTTTTTTAATGACATTGCCTTCGAGTTCAACACGCAAAATTTCGTTCTCATACGAAGGCACAACATCAATTGTGTCGCCTCGAACGCGGAACCTGCCCGGTTCAAGAATCATATCGTTACGTTCATACTGCATATCCACGAGTTCACGGATTAGAGCCTGCCTTGAGATTTGTTTTCCAACCTCAAGTTCAGCAGCCATTGTCTTGAAGTCTTCAGGATTGCCTAAGCTGTAAATGCAGCTTATACTTGCCACTATTATCGTATCGTTTCGGCTAACGACGCTGGAGACAGCGTGCATGCGCATCTTTTCGATCTGCTCGTTTACTGTTGAGTCTTTTTCAATGTACATGTCTTGAGCAGGTAAATACGACTCAGGCTGATAGTAATCATAAAAACTGATAAAATATTCCACACGGTTGTGAGGAAAGAGCTCTTTTAATTCAGCATAAAGCTGTGCCGCCAAAGTCTTGTTGTGAGCAATGATAAGGGTTGGTTTTTGGAGTTTGTTGATTACGTTTGCCATGACAAAGGTTTTGCCGCTGCCGGTGATTCCTAAAAGCGTTTGTTTGGGTTTTGTGGAGAAGTTTTTCACTAACTGCTCAACCGCAGCCTGCTGACCTGGCGAGGTTTGGAATGGCGCGATAAGTTCAAATTGCAACTTGTTTCCCCACAAACGACTACAATTGACCCAGTGACTGAATTAATTAAGTTTTTTCTAAAGAGTGGTTTAATTCAGGCATTTCTTTGGGGTTCAGAAACCAAAAATCATTTTTGATGATTGACTGAATTGTTTTTGCGTGCCCTAATTCGATTGAACTGCCAACGTTTCAAAACAAACGCAGCCACCACACCCGCAAACAACACATCATAAATAACCATGATAAACATGTTCTGCAAATCCATCCCAGCCAGATTAGCGTGAACTATCCCAAATAACAATGCCACGTACATGAGCGCATGGAAAGGACGCCAGTAAGCCATAGCTTTCTTTCTCAGAAGCACTGCCCCAAAAGCTGCGTAAATTGCGATTAATGCTACACTGCCTCCGTAAAATATGAAAAGATAGAATGACCTGAGATTTGGCAAAAAGAGCGTTGGGTCAAAGGATTGAAGTACTACAGTAATCGGATGCACAGTTATGAGCAGTAGTCCGACAGCAGCAAAGTAGTGATGTACCTTTGTGAAGGGTTTTTTGAAGAAAAGCGTGATTTCTTTGAGGAAAGGCGACATCATGGCTGCGATGCTTAGGGCAATGAACCCGTTGAGTGCAGTTAAACGTATTGCTAAGTTGAAGGGGTCGCCGTAGTTCATGCTAAAAGCAGCAAGTGAAACAGCTAAGGCAAAGGCTATGATAACGCCAAAAAAAGGAACCTCGTGCTTTAAAACCATAACCACCAATTAGATGACGTCTAAAATAAAACAATTTCCCATTAGCGACAAATCTAATTTTAATACAACATGCATCATTGAAAAAGAAAACATAATAAAAGAAGACGTTTTTTTCTAACCGAATGTTTATTCGACGGTTAGTTTTCCAAATTTGCCAACGTTTAGCTGAATTTCGCTCTTAAAACTTGTAACGTAGCCATTTTCGATTTTAATGTTGTCGCCAACGTTGATTTGATCGATCTGCTCGTTCCAAAGCGTTAGCTTAACACTGCCTGATTCGTCTGCAACTACCGCGTCAACTATGCGGTAAGTTTCATCTTTAAACCTTGATTTTACTTCTCGCGGGTCGCCTTTGTCGACAACTTTTGCTTCAACGCTAACCCGCTTCATGCCATCTTGTAACTCTTTAATCGCAACCATTCAATTTCCCTCTCCTAAACTGTTCACTAACAGTCGGTTTTCAATTGCAAAGGTGAGCTACGATCATATAAATCTTGCGAACTAAAAAAGAAACGAAAAAATTGTGGGCAAACGCCGTTTGGCGCTGCTAAACTGATCCTACCAAGAAGATTAGGAGCACAACTACTATGACTAAGCTGATGGCAGACAATGCAATGCGTTTCATCATAGAGAACTCGGGTTTGAGTGCTCCAATGACCATGGCACCTACTGCTCCAAGCCACACGTAGGATACGAGGAACATTCCTGAAACTATGGTTCTGAATGGTAGGGTTGCTGCATCGATGTTGTTGAAGATTGTGTGTGAGATTGCGGGTAGTGGTCCTAATGCTTCTGGAGGGAAATACAGTGCTGCGTATGGGTCGAAGCGTACACCTAGTGATAGATCGAATGGATAATAGACCGTTGGCAAGGTAAGGCTTGCGGCAAGATTAACTAAGGCTCGAACAACCATGATCATCATTGCGAAACCTATTGCTGTAAAAAGTGGTTTCCACAGCATGGCGTCTTTCATTAGATATCGGCATAACACATAGATTAGACCTGTTAAGATGAACCATGCGAAGATGAACTGCAAGGAGAACAGTTGGAGGAACTGTAGCAGGATTCCGGTGCTGTTGTACTGTATGGGTGTTTGGTAAAGACCGTGGAAGAACAGGCCGCCTACTTCAATTGTTATGTTTGAACTCGTTGGATAAGTGAATGCAAGTGTTAAGGAGGTAACATTGCTCCAAACGGGAGTACCACTACTCACCCAACCTGTGGCATTTGGACCAAGGGTGATTGTCAGGTTGTTCCATTGACCGATGGTTGATGTGCTCGATAATGAAGGAGTCAAGTCATACTGGAAATAGGATGTGTCACTAAGTGAATATAGGGTTAAAGTTGCTTTTTGAAGTGCCTCCTGAGGCTGCACTTGTTTTAGTATAACTGTAATATTCTGGAAACCGTCTGTACCGCAGTTAACATTAGTTGTGTTGGTTAAAGCGGCTGCAATATTGTCCGTGTTGTTAGCGCTCATTTGGAGGCTGCTGTTTCCAAAGAGCTTATAGTAAGCGTTCGGATCAGTTGGTGCGAGTCCGAAACCGGCTACATAAACGCTGTAATTGAAGTAATCACCAAAGTTATTAGTTAGGGCAACATTGGAACTACTTCTCCATAACGTAGTGTTATCGCTTCCTAATGCTGTAGCATTAGTGAAAGTGCCTAACCGGTCGATTGTAGGCGTGGTTTGCTCAGTGTAAGTTTTTGAAAACTGTGAGTACTCATAACCTATGGAAAGACCTATGAATAAAACTAAAACTAATATCGCACCAAGATATTTTGGATTTGCAACAATATCTTTGAAGACTTTGTGCGGCGCATAAATGACTTTTAGGATGTCGTCAATAATCAATCTGTTCGCTCCCTCGCAATGTCAAATTACTCGCCATTTATTAAGTCTTGTTCAAGTCTTCAACCAAGCTAACGATAAGTTGCTCAACAACCATTTTTAGAGAGACAAATTTGAACTAACTATAAAACAATTTACACTTAGCCCTACCTACCAGAAGAGACTATTGAACATCAAAAGCGATTTACGAAAAATTCAAAAGTTTGAAGATTCAGTTGCTCTTCCGTGGGTACGCACAAAGCATAAATGCTGATCAAATGAATAGTAGCGAGGGGGAAATGTCGATCTATGGATAGAGCAGAGGCTCTCGCTGTGCTACACGAAATCTTAGGGGAATGCCAAGAAACTGTAGCTATGAACAGCATTTCATTGGAAGATCCTCCAATTTCTAACTCATCAAGAGGTTACAAAATAAAAATCAACTGCGCACTAGATAACTCTTCGAGGCAATTCATAGCAGAGATTTTGAAAAAGCGTAATCTATTCTTGGAAGAATTAGAAGGATTCGTAATTATTCAGAGCAACATCAAATAAAGTTGTTAAGCGTTTTCAAAGTCTTTAGCCAGTAAATTTCATCATTTCATAACACGTTACCTTTTGGCTCTTTTTGGGTTGGTAAGCGCACAGTGAAGTGGTTCTTTTACTCTCTTGACTCTCAAACATAACTGTCCCGCCTAATGCTTCAGTCATGCGTTTGATCACTCGTAAACCAAAGCCTTGACCTTTGACGTTGGGTAGCGAAAATTTGAGAAAAAACCTGCTCTTAACCTTGAGTAAACAAAAATTGAAGTCTGATAGCTGTCAAATGCTAAATTCGCGAATCTCCATTACATTCCAGATTTGAGTCGTCGGTAAGTTGTGTAGTCAATATACTCGATGAATGGGTTTTCGGCTTGGAATTTAACATTGATTTTTTGGCGATTTCTTTTGTCAAGAAGTTGGTTTGTTGTTCTTAGCAGGTATGCGTCGCTTCCAGCACCAGAACCGTAGCTTGCGACCAAGATGCGTTCGTCAGGTTTTGCAACGTCAAGAACGGAAGCTAAACCTACAAGAGCGGCACCCGAGTAGGTGTTTCCGAACTTTGTTATTTGAAGGGCAGGTAAATACTGCTCGTCTTTAAAGCCGAGTTCTTTTGCAACCCTAACTGGAAATGTGGGGTTTGGCTGATGAGGAACGAAATAGTTCAAATCGCTTGCTTTAAGGTTATGACGCTCCATTAGTTTAGTTGCGGATTTGCGAACATGTTTGTGGTAGGCTGGGTCGCCTGTGAATCTTCCGCCATGCATTGGGTATGGTTCGCCATCCCTGCGCCAAAAGTCAGGCGTGTCTGATGTGCAGGAATACCATCCTTCAACTTCAGCGATTACGTCTTGCTTTCCAAAGATGAATGCTGCACCGCCGTATCCAACAAAAGAATCCAATTCGCCTCCAGGACAGCCTCGGGGGGCAGCTTGAGAATTATCCGCACCAATAGCCATTGCGTACTTTATCCCCGATCTAGGGTAACTGACAAGGGCGGAAGCATCTTTGAACATGCTTGTGGCGGCTTTGCAGGCAAACTCTGTATCTACGGCGTCAACGCTTTGAACATCCCCTTCTTCTTCACCCAGCTTTAGAACCTGGGCTACCTTGGACGCGATAGGTTTAACGGCGTAGGGGTTAGATTCTGAGCCAACGTAAACTTTTCCAACCAACGCACTATCGAGTCCTGAATGGATAAGTGCAAGTTTGCCAGCTTCAACTGCGGCTGTCACCGAGTCTTCGTCGAGGAAGGGAACGGCACGTTCTATTCCGCTTTCTTTTATTCGGAAACGTGAAGTGTAAGCACCATAGCCCACGATACCAGGCAACTCGTAGTCTTTGCTTGGCTGAACTACCTTGTACTCTTGATGAGGGTAATACTCGTCGGCTAATGTGAAAGCCAAAGAAATCGTTGGAACAACCTCGCTTCTTCCTACGGAGTGGCGCCTTCGGAAACGTGGAATTACTTCTCTGCCCTCAAAGCTTGCTAAATCAACATCGTCGCCATCACAAATCAATTGATCCGTTAGCCTAGCTGGAACCCGGATTTTCCCGTCATGGAAAGAAACAATGCCGTAAACGTAACTTGAGAGTTTTGTGAACTTGTTTGTGGGTTCATTTACGTATGTACAGAATTCCATTTTGCCCTTATCATAGAACAGGTCTATGTTGTCCATTTTACCGAAACTTTTTCTGCCGCAATTACTGCAGTAATCGCGCACTTCAAAGTATTCCTTCCCGCAAGTCTGACAGCGACATGCCTTCAAGCGGTCGCCTAAATATGAAACCCGACGCTCTATCGGTTCACTACTCATTCTTTTGCACTCCTAAAATGGTGACGTATGCCTTAGTTCCAAACCCCTCAAACTCCAAAACGCCGCCAATTTGAGGGGAATCATTACCAATGTGAACTTGCCTTTCCCCTGCTTCACCGCGAAGTTGGCGGTAAATCTCATAAATCTGGGCACCACCAGTTGCGCCCAATGGGTTGCCGTTTGCTTTTAGACCGCCATCAGTATTTACGTAAAGCGGTTTACTGCCTATGTTATAGCAGTTTTGGCAACCATGGATGCTTTTCCAAGCGGTTCCAGGTTCACAGAAACCCAAGTCCTCAAGTGAAACCATTTCCATCACAGTTGATTGATCATAAACCTCCATGACCTGCAAATCAGACGTTGCTATTTTGGCCATTTGACATGCTTTTTTCATCGCGAGCTGAGTGGCTACAAAATGCGACAAGTTTTCCCTTTTGGGATAATTCAGGTAGTCAGTTGCCGAACCAATACCTAAGACAGAGATAGGTTGTTTGGTCTTTTTTTTGGCAACAGAGTCGCTTGTGAGGATTAAGGCTGATGCACCGTCTGAGATGGGTGCAAAATCGTAGAGTCCTAAGGGTTTGTGGGCTGTTTTTCTTGCGTTTAGAACTTGTTCGATGGTGATTTTTCTTTGGAATTGAGCATACTTGTTTTTGGTTGCATTCGCATGGTTTTTAACTGTAACCTCTGCTAACGCCAAGTTAAGCTTGTTTAAATCTTCACCAGTTATGTTGTGTTTTTTTATGTATGCACGTAGCATGAGTTCATGGTTTGACTCAGGAGTGCCACCTGCATAGTAACTCCAAGGATCGTCAAGCAACATGAGGTCATCGCGGATTTTATCCCAGCGATCCGTCATCTTCTCTATACCACCCACTAGAACTGTGTTGTAAACCCCTGCTTGAATCGCATGGCAAGCCGTCACCAAGGCTGCGCTAAAAGAACGGGTAACTTCCATGGGAACGTGAAGTTCGGTTAATTCGGAAAGAAAGCCTTCTTCAAGACCTAGCTTGTTGGTGATGGGAAGAAAACAATCCGACATGTAACAAGCTTCTAAGTCTTTGCGTTCAATGCTGCATTCGTTTGAAGCGGCAAGCCAAGCTTCCTCGATTAGTTTTTCCGGTTCTTTGCCGTAGTGTTCTCCAAACGTGGTTCGGCCAACAGCAACGATAGCTGGGCGGTTTTGCATAGTGTTCTCCCCTTTTGGATAGCTCTAAAGGTTTTTCAAAACGACTATTAAGTGTTTGCCAAAGTTCCCCAAGAAACACGCAAGTAGTATATATATCAAAGTAATAAAAACATGAAAAAACTGCTTTGGGAGACCCGTTTAGAGAAGCCCATTGTATACCTCATTTTTGGTCAAGTGAAATTTTGTTGTTTCTATTAGCTTCTGAAGTTTTTGACTTAACTCCACTGGGTAAGCCGGAGCGTTGGTCAAGACCTTGAATTCTTCAGGTAGCTTAGACACATTCTCCGATGCGGCAGCGCGGATTTGTTCGAGCGATGGCAGATCAAAGGATAGTTTACCTCTTTCCATAACTTTGACGAGTAAAGGTTCACCCTTCACAATCTCATCAGCTAACGCAATAACATCCTTACAATATAGATCATCTTTGCTCTTGAAGCGGTAAACCTGTTTTCGCCCTGGCAAAGTAATTTTGTCCTTACTCAACTTCATTATCGGCAAGAAACTGCCATCAGCTGTCTGAGTTTCACAAAGTTTGTAGATAACATCAAGGTATGGTCGGTCTGACGAAGTGCCCATTTTTGTTCCAACCCCAAACGAATCAATCTGCGCACCTGCATTGATAAGCTGAGTTATTTTGAATTCGTCCAAATCGCCGCTGGCAAAAATCTTAACATCAGCTAAGCCATTGTCATTCAAGATTTTTCTGACTTTCTTGCTGGTTTCTGCTAAATCGCCACTGTCTAAACGAACGCCTCCAAGCATGTAGCCCTTTGCTTTGAGTTCTTTCGCCACTATGGTAGCTTTTTCTGCGCCAGCAATGTCATCGTAAGTGTCTATTAAGAGAGTTGATTTGTTAGGGAAGGTTTTGGCGAAAGCACGGAAAGCATCGATTTCTCGGGGGTAAGACATAATGAATGAGTGAGCCATGGTTCCAAAGACAGGAATCCCGTAAGACATCCCTGCTAATACGTTGCTTGTTCCTTGGCACCCAGCTATGTAGCTTGAACGGGCTACTTTCATTCCCGCATCTATTCCCGGTTCACGACGCAAACCAAATTCAATTACAGATTTTCCCTTAGCCGAATTCACTACTCGCGAGGCTTTAGTGGCAATCATAGTTTGCAGGTTAATTGTGTTAAGCAAAAAAGTCTCGACGAGTTGCGCCTCGATGATTGGGGCTGTAACGCGAATTAAGGGTTCATTTGGGAAAGCTACCGTGCCTTCCGGAACGGCCCAAACCTCACCATTAAACTTGAAGTCGCGTAAATAATCGAGGAAGTCTTGGCTGAACCCCAGCTTTTTCAAGTAATCTAAATGCGTCTCTGTAAACTTTACGTTTTGCAGGTATTGCAATGCTTCGTCTAGTCCTGCGAAGAGGAAGTAACTTCGGTTTTCTGGCAGGCGCCTTATAAAGAGGTCGAATGTGGCAGGCTCAAAATTTTTGTTCTCAAAGTAACTTGCACACATTGTCAACTCGTAGAAATCAGTGAAGAGGCTCATGTTTTCCTGTTTTAGGAAGCCAAGAAAACCGTTCATGCGTTAGTATTAAAGAGGACAGGATTTAATTCTTTCTAGCTGCCCGGAGATTGAACATAGAGTTATAACTGGCAAATTTGCTGTTCTGACAAGTAATCATTTTGATTAAGCAAACAGCGTTTAAACTAGTATCAATTAATTACCATTTTGATGGGTGTTGATACCTAAAAACGGGCGTTGACTCCTTTGCTTGCTCTACTTCGGCAAACATTCTGAAATATGCGTTTGTTTTTTCATCAACTAGCTTCTTTATAATTGCCAGTAACTCTTGAATGTCAAAAGGTTTCATTATATACCCGTCTGCTTTTTCATTTACAGATTTTGCAGCATTTTCGATAGATGGGTGTCCGGTAATGATTATTCTCACCATTTTTGGCTGTTTTTCTTTAAGTATATGGAGAAGTTCAGTTCCTTTAATGTCAGGTAACTCGATATCGATAAGGGCGACATCAAAAGTTGCTTTCTCGCATAAACGAACAGCTTTTTTTCCACTTTCCGCAGTTTGGACCAAATAGCTTTCGTTTTCTAGAATTGCTGTCAGTGTGTTTCTTATCTCTTTGTCGTCGTCCACTACTAGTACATTTATTATCAATACCGTTATCCTCTTCTTATTTTATTGTCCAAACAAAAAGATGTGTTTAGCAGATAATTACTTTGTGAATTGTTAATCTGAATTAAGCTCTTTATTCTCGAAAATAATTACGTTTCATATCATAAAACTAAAAAATGATGCCTGAGGTTTCTCTTTTTCGCACAGAAAAAATTAAACAAACGCCAGCTAATTATGTTTCAGGTTGTCTAGGTTTGTGTTAGATCATTTTTAAAACGTGGACAAATGCACCATCGATTAAAGATATTGCCCATATGATGAGGATGGGCGTCATTACTTTCTTCACTCTTACACAACTCATGTTTGAAAGGGGCTTGTAAACCCAGAACCCTAAAACCATAAAACCCAATATTTCAGCTAAAGTTCCTAAAATCACATGAGACCAAAAAATGAAAGCATAAGGAAAAGAAAGCCCAGCAAATCCTCTCAACCCACCACCAAGTGACGGAACCATTGCAACAAAAATAAGAACCGTATGCAATATTAGAGCGACAAAGACCAAACGGCCATGAATCATAAAATTTTTCCTTGCACCAATCCCTTTAGCAAAAGGAAGCCCTAATACTAGAAGAAAGAAGATCACTACTTGAAGAACGAGTGAAGCATCACCAGGGTCAAATTGAAGTGACATATCACCAAACAAAAGATGAACAAATCAGGTTAATACGGTTTTTCTTAATAATGGAATATAAGCTGAGTTGCAGACGGATCTGTGTATCGGCTTTTCTAACAATCTGCGAAATCAGGATGCAAATTCTGGCAGTCTACAGTGAAATCCGCTCGGAAAATATTGATGGAGACGACTAAGGTTAGAAACGCCAAACCCGAAAACACATTAGAAGATCACATCAAAGAAGAAGCTCACGAGTGGGCGTTATCCAATCTTAAACAATCGCACATTTCCGAATTAACCCAATTTCTTTAATGCTTGACCATTTTCACTTTCACTTAACCCTCCACTGCCTAAAACACTCCTTTATTCGTTTGTTTTAAATATCCCCGACTATACATCATCCTAAAAGTGAGAAAATTAATGCCAGAAGACTCCCAAGACCAATCCCAAGAAAATGAAGAATCCATACTTGAAGCTAACAAGAAAAAATACGAGTTCATAGAAGACTTACCGGGAGTTGGTCCAGCAACAGCGGCAAAACTCAAGGAACTAGGCTACCACACCGTGGAATCTTTGGCGATGGCAACTAGCCGAGAACTTGATCCAGTCGGAGTAAGCGAGAAAAAAGCTTTCCAAATCATCGAAGCGGCACGTTCATCCATAGGCATTTCCTTTATCCGAGCAGACGAACTCTTTAAAATGCGTCAAACCGTTCTAAGAGTATCTTCAGGCAGCAAAGCCTTAGACAAAATCTTAGATGGTGGCTTAGAAACCCAAACAATAACAGAGTTTTATGGTGAATATGGTAGCGGCAAAAGCCAAATGTGTCACCAACTATGCATAAACGTCCAGTTGCCTCCAGAAAAAGGCGGACTCAACGGTGCAGCCCTATATGTGGACACAGAGAACACTTTCAGACTGGAACGCATAGTACAAATGGCAAGAGGCGCTGGATTAGACCCAGCAGAAGCTGTTAAAAAAATTATTTACGCCGAAGCCTACACCTCAGACCATCAAATGTTCCTCTTAGAAAACGCCGATGAAATAATCAAGGCAAACAACATCAAACTGATCATTGTAGACTCACTAACCGCTCACTTTAGAAGCGAATACATTGGAAGAGAAATGCTCGCATCAAGACAACAAAAACTCAACAAACACATGCACAAACTCATCGCATTAGCAAGAGCTTTCAACGCGGTAGCAGTCGTAACCAATCAAGTCATGGCAAAACCAGACCAATTCTTCGGCGACGCAATTCACCCAATAGGCGGAAACATCGTCGGCCACACGAGCGCAACACGAATCTACCTCAGACGCGCTTCGCATGGACCAATCCGAATTGCAAGACTAGTTTCAAGCCCGTATTTGCCAGAAGGCGAGGAAATCCTTAAAGTAACCGAGAACGGAATAGAAGATGTCTCTGAAGAAGAGAAAGCAACTAAACCATCTCGTGGACGCTAAATATGCCGATTTCACAAGCCTTAGTTACCCGATACTTTCAACTCATAGTCAGCAGGCAATTCACCGAAGCTGAACGTGAGCTTGAACGAGTTAAACAAAAAATGCAAAAAACCGAATGGAACAGGGGATACTTCCGAGCACTCTACGGCATGTACCTTTCACGCAAAAACAGCGCCACAGATGACTACGCCTTTCTTTCAAAAGTAGACTTATCTGACAAAGTGACTTTGCATGCTTATCGAAAAGAGTTTCTCGAGCACATGGGAAACGGTCTGCACGGAGACTTTGATCGCGGATACTTTTCAGCGTGGGCAGACTGCATGCGGATAATTGCACGTATGGATGTTCCAAGTTCACCCAACGGGAAAGCTGCGGGTGAAGAAGAAAAAATTGAAACCCTCAGAAGTGACAAAAGTCAAGCGACCATAGCTAATTTTCTGAAAACTACTGAAAAGAAAGAAGAATAAATTATTTTTTTTATGCGATTCCGAGAACCACTGCAAATGCAGTGTAGAAAAGTACGAAGAATGATAGCCAGCTAAAGAAGTACATGCCTATTGCGGTACTCAAGATTTTTGATGGCTTTTCGATCTTGCTCTTGTAGTATGATCTTAGGATGTAGTAGGTTATGAAGTAGATTAGTAAGGCCACAGTTATGCTGTTTACTAGGGTCGTAATGTCAAGCAAGCCAGCTTTGCCACCGAAGAAAGCAGCTATGAACGCTGTTACTGCTCCGGCAACCATACCCAATACCACACGTAACCAATAAAGCTGAACGACAGGTGTCATCTGAATCTAATCCTTGCTGTGTATATTTTGTTCTTACTTAAAAAAGATGCCTAAGTATTAATCATTTCTGCAACCCCAAAAACCAGTTTCCCTAGTTTTCGGTTTTGGGGTGAAAATGGTTATTTTGTAGCCTACCCAGTATAGAGACTAATAACAATGGTGGATGCTTTGCGCAAAAAAGATTTCTCAAGCTTTGATATTGCCGCCGCAGTCAAAGAACTAAAAACGACGTTAGCCGACTCAAGAGTGAACAACATCTACCAACTTGACGAAAAAACCGTGATCTTTAAACTCCACAAAACCGACATGCCTCCGATACGGCTGGTCATTGAGGCAGGCAGAAGATTACATGTTACTAGTTATGCTGAAGAAAACCCTTCGGAACCGCCAGCATTCTGCATGGCGCTAAGAAAATACCTGCGAAACGCCTGGGTAGCTGGGATTGACCAGTACGAGTTTGAAAGAATCGTAACCTTAGGCTTCCGTACTAAAACTGGTGTGCTTAAACTGGTTGTGGAGCTCTTCGGCGAAGGCAACATCATTCTAACAAACGAGCAAAACGTGATAATTCATGCTTTAGCGTACAAAAAAATGCGCGACCGCGACATCCTCCACAACGTGGTCTTAGAGCTTCCGCCTTCAAGCGGCAAAAACCCCCTCAAAATAACCTTAAATGAGCTTGTAGAAGCTTTCAAAAGCGCCGGTGAAACAGAGGTTGTTAGGGTTATTGCACGGTTTTTGGGTGTTGGGGGAGTTTACGCTGAAGAAATCCTGCTTCGAGCCAACGTCGACAAAACTAAACATTGCAGTACCTTGACAATTGAGGAAGTTAAGGAGATTTTTGAAGCACTGCAAACACTGCTGGCAGCGGTTTCAGGTGGCAATTTGGAGGCTTCCATTATTTTGGGTGAGGAGGGAGACTTCTTGGATGTCGTTTCCATCAAACTGAGGCGTTACGAAGGCTGCAAAGTCCAGGTCTACAACTCCTTCAACCAGGCACTCGACGAGTTCTATCTCCGGGTTATCACCGCTGAGAAGGCGTTTGCAAGCGTTGAAGTTGACAAGTTAAAAAAAGAAGCCGAGCGGCTAAAACGCATGGTAGCGGAGCAGGAAAAATCCATCAATGAAGATGAAGCCAAAACCGAACGCGACAAACTAATCGGCGATACCATCTACGCCCACTTCAACGAACTCCAAACATTCCAAGAGCAACTTGTAAAAGCCAACAATCAAGGACACGACTGGGACGCAATAATCGCCGCCATTATGGCTGCAAAGAAAACAGGCAAAACTCCTGCAGCATATGTTGAATCGTTTGACGGCAAAAACCTCGCATTAAACCTCGGCATGGACAATTTCCATTTTAGTTTTAACTTGAGAGATTCACTCTTCGACAACGCAAACAGGTACTATGAACGAGGCAAACGAGCAAAAGAGAAATCTCAAGGGGCACTCTCAGCGCTTCAGGATTCAAAGAGGAAACTCGCTAAAATCGAACGTGAATTGGCCGAAGCCGAACAACTCAAAAGCCTCAAGCCAGCCGAACTGATGGAAGCACTCTCGAAACGCAAGGTCGAGATGGAGAACAAGGAGTGGTTTGAAAAATTCCGGTGGTACACTTCATCAGACGGTTTCCTGGTGGTTGCGGGCAAAGACACAGTCAGCAACGAGGTGCTTATAAAAAAATACACGACACAGGAGGATGTGGTTTTTCACGCTGAAATCACAGGTTCACCTTTCGTCGTCATTAAGGCTGAAGGCAGAGAGATTAGCGAGCAGGTACTGCGAGAAGCGGGCGAGTTTGCAGCTTCTTTCTCTCGGGCTTGGAGGGAAAACCTTGGGACAGCAGATGTTTACTGGGTAAAAGTTGACCAGTTAAGCAAGAGCGGACCCTCGGGCGAGTCGGTTCCACATGGCGCATTCTTTGTAGTTGGCAAGCGCAATTGGATGCGAAATACGCCACTTCGAGTTGCCGTTGGCATCATCGTAGGAGAGGAAACAACATTTGTCGGTGGTCCAGTGGAGGCCGTTAAAGCGATAACCAAAGCTTATATCGTAATCCAACCGGGAGATTTAGCTGGAAAAGAACTGCTTAAGCTAATTCTTAAGTCTCTAATGCTAAAGTTATCCAAAGAGCAACGCGAAAAAGCAGGAAAAACATCGCTTGAACAGGTCCGCGAGTTTGTGCCCTACACAAAAGGAACGATAAACCTGAAAGCAACTTAGAAAAGCTGCCCTTCGCGTATTTTGAGGTAAATATGCTCCTTAAATTTGGGAAGGAGGTTTACTTTGGACGCTGAAATAGCTCTGTGGAAAACACCCGGTAATTTTCGATTCGAGGCGGTTTTTCAAGTTGGTCTTCAACTTTTTTGGTCGCTCGAACAAACACATCCCCCTCAGACTTCCTCAACGCGTCTTCATCCTGCCATAAAGTTAAGATGGTTACTGCTTTTGGGTCTTCAAAGGAAAGCATAGACATGTAACCGCGAAACCCTTCTGAATCTTGTGCTAAAGTGTTAAGAATTTTATCAAGCTCTGCAAAACCTTCTTCACGTTTACCCGCTTTGAAGTACCAAAAAGACATTCTGGCTAAAACCATAAGAATTCATCTAAAAACTATTGCCACTCCTTTCATTTAAAGTTTTAACGTTGACATTTCTGGTTGTTAAGCAGATAATCGATTGCTAGTTGGCTGTGCACTAGTTTTTTATTTTTAGTTCACCAATAGAAAAAAGGTGGTTTAATGGATAAAATTGACTTAAAAAAAGAGTTAAAAAATCTATACAATCCTTCGGCAAAAGAAGTTACGGTTGTAGAGGTTCCGGCCATGAACTTCCTTTTGATTAATGGCGAAGGTGCACCCACATCACCACAATATAGCGAGGCCATTGAATCGTTATTTAATGTCGCCTATACACTCAAATTTATGGTTAAGAAAAGCAAAAGCATTGACTATGTTGTAATGCCGCTTGAAGGCTTATGGTGGGTTGACGACATGACTAAGTTCAGTCCAGATCGAAAAGATGACTGGAAGTGGACTTCTATGATAATGCAGCCCCAATATGTTACTGAAGAAGACGTTAACGCGGCAGTTGAACTGGTAAAAAAGAAAAAGAACCCAACTGCGCTGTCCAAAGTTCGGTTTGAAAGTTTCAAAGAAGGCTCTGCTGCACAAATAATGTATGTTGGACCGTTTTCAGCAGAAGGCCCAACCATAGCAAAAATACATGCTCATATCCAAAATAGCGGACATGTAATAAGTGGGAAACACCACGAAATCTACCTAAACAACCCAGCCACAACTGCACCGGAAAAATTGAAAACTGTTCTGAGGCAACCTTTGAAGTAGCATTTACTTGGTAATTACGTAAAAAAATCCACCGTCTTAGGTTTTTGTGGTTATTGATAATTAGACGCAAAAAAGCTTCTTTTAACTAATACATATTTAGTTTTGTTGGAATCGGTTTGCAAGTTCAGCGATTTGCTGTCTAAATTTTTCTCTCATTTTTGTGAACCGCATTGCTGCTGATGGATGAATTACTTGGATGTATTCTATTCCTTCTATCCGCGGGGTATCTTTTGCAGATGCGCCCAAGAGCACGATTATTTTTGGTTTAACAAATTTAATTTGAGCAACTAAGTATGGTAAGCACGCTCTAACTTCATCATCGAAAGGTTTGCGATTTTGGGGAGAAACATGTTTAACAATGTTAGTAATGAAGATGTCTTCACGTTTTATGCCGTATTCTAAGAGGGCTTTGGTCAGATATTTTCCAGCTCTGCCAATAAAGGGCCTGCCTAATTCATCCTCGTCTGCTCCAGGATTCTGTCCAACAAACATAACTTTAGCGTTTAAGGGACCTTCGCCTGGCACACCATGTTTGGCACCTTGCCAAAGCCTGCATTTCTTGCAGATATAGATTTGCGCGTTCAACTCTTCCATTGACATATGTATCAGCTTTGTTGTTGGCTATTTACAGTCACGCAACCTTAAAAAATACCTGCTAACTAATAGTTAATCAAGTTCTTGACAATTAAAAAACGAGAACAACATTTGGTAGTTTTAGGGCTAAGTTTTACTGAAGGAAAAAAGATGACAAACGAAGAATCGGTTTCAGAGTCGATCGTTGGAAGCGCTATTCGCGTTCTTATGAGAGTTGTTTTTGTTTTTGAACCTTTAGCGCCTACAGCTATCACGTTGCTGATGAATCGGGAACTTCGTCGATTCAAGGATAGAGGCATAGTCGGAAATTATAAAACTCATACCAAACGCCTCGGCAGGTACCACTACCGAATCGAGATTAATTTGGACTTGACTGGAATGCAGGCGGTTCATCTTTTAGGTAACTTATTTCCTAAACAATTAAGCAGATTCAGGAGGTGGTTCCATGAGTGAGATGGCAGATAAGAAAGGAAAGCTGAAAGTAACAGTTGAACTTGAAGTGAACGAGGAATTGATGGATGTTGTTAAAGATGCAATGTCTAAGGCTTCAAGCAAAATTCCTGAGATGATGAGGAGAGGCGGAGAAAATAAACAATAACGCTTTAGCCTAAAAATCTCTATTTTTTCTTTACTTTTTAATAAAAAAAAACTATGCTTGACCTGCTTCCGCAAGTATTTTTGTAATCAAATCATCGCGAATTCGTTCTGCTTCTGCATGAGCGTCTTTAGGGTCTTTAACTTTTTGCAAATGTTTCGCAACATGTGATTCGATTGTTTCGCTCATAACCTTGACGCTCGGAACTATCAAAATTACCTCTCCACAGAAGCACCTAATTGAAGATTGCCCAGCCTTAATTTCAATTTTTTTCTTAGGGACAGATTTCACCTTTATGCATAAACATCCAATTACCATGCACGATTGTATAAAAATTTATTCTAAAATCAAAAATTTTCTTACTAAGAAACAAAAAAGCAGATTTTTGAAAAAAATCGTTCATTTAGAAGAACAGCAACAACCTTTCTCAATAGGAAAGCGTTTTTCTTCTTTTTACTGTGAGTTGGATAAACAACCACCATAGTATAGCTCATTTCAAAGAAAGATTTTATACCTAAACATTCACTTGTCTATTAAGGATAATTATGAAGTTTTTAATCATTCAAAAAATTAAACGCGAAGTTCCTTTAGAAAAATGGGCAAAACTGCTTCCCCTGCAATTCAAGTATTTTGAAAACCTGGAAAAAGAAAAAACACTTGAGGTCTACTATCACCTTATCGGGCAGCAGGGTAGCATGTTGGTAGTCAACGTTGACTCAGACGAAAAGCTTTCAAAAATTGTTGGACAAGACCCTATGTTCTTTGATTCTGAACGTGAAATCTATCCTTTAACTACTCGTCAAACACATGAAAAACAAATCCGAGAACTTCTAAAACCGGATCCAGCAGGTTTCTAATTTGGGATGCCACGGCGGATTTAGCCTAGATGATGCCACAAGGCGGTCATGGTATAATCCCGAAGCCATACTACATGACCTGCAGTCAGGCATGGTATTCATGGACATAGGTTGCGGCGACGGCTTCTTTAGCATTTTAGCCGCAACAAAGGTAGGCGCAAAAGGAAAAGTCTATGCTGTGGACACTGACGCGTCAGCGATTGAAAAACTAGAACGGAAAGCAAAATCTGAAGGATTAAAAAATATTTCTGCAAAGGTTGGCAGAGCCGAGGAAACAGTTTTCTGCGAAAAATGTGCCGATTTTGTTTTTTACAGTATGGATTTGCACGATTTCGCAGACCCATCGAAAGTCCTCCAAAACGCATCAAAAATGATAAAACCAAATGGACGATTAATCGATTTGGACTGGAAAAAAATTGAAATGCCCTTTGGTCCACCCGTTTCAATAAGGTTTAGCGGAGAAAAAGCAGTCGGCTTAATGCGTTCTGCAGGTTTTACAGTTGCTGATGTTAGAGATGCGGGACCCTATCATTACATTCTAACTGCAAAACCCTAATTCAATCTATTCTGCGTTTGCGTAGAGCTCAAGCAATTCTTGCTTAAACTGATCTGGCTCATCCTTGTAGGCGGAGTGGTTAGCACCATCGTACACGACGAGTTTTGCGTTTGGAAGTTTATCAGCTAAGGTGCGCATATCTTCGCTTGGAACTATATTATCTTCCGAGCCCCAAATAATGGTAGTCGAAAACTTGAATTGACTATAAAACGTCACTAAGTCTGGTTCAAGAGCTCTTGCTGGCGCAATTAAAAGCAACCCCTTTACTGGAAATTTCGCAGCATACCGCAACGCCATGTTGCCACCTATGCTGGCACCTACAAGAACAGGAACCGCTGAACCAAAAAGGGTTTTTACGGCTTCATTTACGAAAGATATGTTTTTTTCGGGGTCACGGGTTTTGGGCTGGCAACGACTCTTCATGCCATAAGGCATATCTAAAGCCAGAAAAGGAACGCGTTTTTTCATCAAGAGTTCGGTTACGCTTATCCGTTGCCAAATATCGGAGGTGTAGGATAATCCATGTAAGAAGACTATTGGAATACCAGAAGAAGTATAGTATAAAGCTGGGCACTTGTAACCTGCTACATTAAATGCTTTCTCCAACCCAATCTCCTTTCTTTGGTATGCACACAGCCTCTTATAACATTTGATCGATTACGAAAAGCATAATAGCCCTAAAAAGTCACTAATTTGATGGTGAATTTTTGACTATTAAAGTTGGAGACAAAGCCCCAGATTTTACTCTTCCTTCCCAAATGGGCGACAACGTGACCCTTTCAGAGTATTTGGGAAAAAAGAATATAGTCCTATATTTTTATCCTAAAGATGAAACATCCGGATGTACAAAAGAAGCCTGCTCTTTCAGGGACAGTTATGAAGAACTAACGAAGCTAGGTGCCGAAGTTCTAGGAGTAAGTGGGCAGAGTGTAGAATCCCACAAATCTTTTGCTACTCATTACGGGTTGCCGTTTATTCTTCTAAGTGACGAAGACAACAAAGTCAGGGAATTGTACGGCGTGCCCTCAACTATGGGTATAATTCCGGGACGAGTCACTTATATAATTGATAAGAAAGGTGTGGTTCGCCACATTTTCAATTCTCAAACCCAAGCGCCAAGGCATGTGGAAGAAGCAAAAAATACTTTAAAACAGATTGAAATGGAAGAAAAAGCCACATTTTAGAGAGTGGAGCAAAATTGTTTAATGTTTATAATTCGCTTACACAGAAAATTGAACCGTTCCAGCCAGAAGATCCTCAGCAAGTTAAGATGTATACTTGCGGTCCTTCGACTTACCAACCAGCACACATTGGCAATTACAGAACTTTTCTCTTTGAAGATTTACTCCAACGTTATCTTGAATATTCAGGATACAAAGTTACTCGCTTGATGACACTTACTGATGTAGAAGATAAAGCGATTGAACAGGCGAAAAAAGAAAACCTCACCGTTGAAGAATTGACTCGCAAAAACGAAAAGGTTTTCTTTAGAGATTTTGAACTTTTGAATATCAAAAAGCCAGATTATCCAGTTAGGGCTTCAACAGCAGTGGACCAAGCTGTAAAATTGATTTCCAAACTCTTGGAAAAGGGAATCGCATACTCTTACACTTATAATTGTTCTGAAAACGTGTATTTTGATCCTGTAAAATTTCAGGGTTTCGGCAAACTTGCCCATTTAGACATGAGTAAGTGGCCAAAGAAAAAACGGCGCTTCCACAAAGACACCTATCCAGGCACTCCATGGAACCATGGGGATTTTGTTCTCTGGCATGGCTGCACCCAAGAAAAAAATGCATGCTATCAAACATCGATTGGTAAAGGGCGACCTGCGTGGAACATTCAAGATGCAGCCATTGTGACTAAGCATCTGGGCTTTAGTGTAGATGTTGGTTGCGGAGGTATTGACAATTTGGTGAGGCATCATGACTACACCCTTGCCGTAGCTGAAGCCGTTTCAGGAAAACAGTTTTCAAGATACTGGTTGCACGGGGGTCACCTGTTTGTGGAGGGCAAAAAAATGTCCAAAAGCAAAGGAAACGTGTACTACCCAAGCGATCTATTAGCTAAAGGGTTCAGTGGGAGGCATTTGAGGTTCTTCTTGATTTATGGACCTTACCGGAAAAAACTAAACTTCACCTTCGAAAGGTTGTCTCAGATAAGCCAGAGGTTGGATTCGTTTAGAAGCATGGTCGCAGACTTGGAAAAAACAAAACCAACAAGCCAACCAGAAAGACAAGAGAAACTTACCAACAAAATTACGATCGATTTTGAAGACAACATGAACAACGATTTAGACGTTAAATCCGCTTTCGACAGTCTATATGAAACCACAGCTAAACTTCACAAAATGCGCCAATCCTTAGGCACCATAGATGTAAAAAATGTGTTAGAAGGCTTGCACACAGTTGATAAGGTATTGCAATGTATTCTAAAAGGCGATTAGACTAAATCGCCAACAAACTTTACTCTCTTAAACGTTTCATCCCGGTGCGGTGCCATCTCAAGTTCTTCTGTTAAATCTTTGCCTGCATCATGCATACCCATGTGGTCACCTTCCATCCAGAAACTGCTGTCTGAAACGTCGTAAACTTTGCCCTGGTATGCAAGGTAGGCTGGTTTACCATTTTTTCCGTTATTTTCTTGTAGTTCTTGGCGTGTTATCTTTTTTTGTTCTGTCAAAAAATTCACCTTTTCTTTATGGTCTAAAAGTTAAGGGATAGTTTTAAACTTTTAGGGCTCATGGAATTAGTTTCTTATGATAGGGCTTATGGATGATTGGTAAACTGCGTTTATGTTGATGCTACCCAGGTTTGTTTGGCTGTGTATTTCAATGTTGCTTGAGGCTGGATAATTGTCAGATTGTATTGGAGATTTATCTCCCGAAAAGTGCTGCACATTAGTGTTTATACTTCCTAAGTTAGTATTCGAAATGATTTTTGATCCAACGTTACCATCAAGTTGCAGCCCTATGTTAACTGAACCCAAGTCTGTTACAGCATTGACTTGAAGGTTTCCTTGAAGAGTTTGGGTTTGGGTTTGATCAATGTTTACGGACCCAGCATTTGAATGCAGATCAACTGTGTTGTTTCCTTTAGTGATAATTTGACTTGTTCGAAAGTCAACGGTTCCAGCTTGAGTTCTAAGAGTTATGTTTCCTGCAATAGTGGAGTTTTGAAGGTTTGCTCCGACAGTACCAGCCGATGCTTGTAGAGTTATAGAATCGAAAGTTGCGGGTTTATCTGCTGTGAGGGTGATTTGACCCGCTTGGGATGTTACATTTAGGTTTAGCGTCAAAGCTGGGTTTACGTATATGTTGCAGACTACATTAAATCTGGAAAAAGCTGTGGACTCCTCGAGTTTTGCTGTAAAGGTTTGGACTCCAATTACAGTATCGTTGTAGATTAAGACTTGCACGGGGTTACCAGTGTTTCCGCCAAATGTGCCTTTTGAAGCTGACCCCTGAATCGAAATTACAAAATTATTGTTGCTCCCGTTTTGAACAAAAACGTTAACTCTCGCGGCAGTAGATTCAAAGTTAAAGTTTAACTTGTTAACGTTTACGGTTTTGTCTTCGATAGTTTGCCTAACAGTAACATTTGACAATGGTGCAGCAATTAACGCAGCTACCACAACGCCCACAACTAAAATGGCAACTAACACAATGGCTCCAATGATTATGGGATCACTTCTAATAGGCTTCATGGGAGTCGACGGGGGTGGTGGTACATATGTGACGACGGGTGTTCCGCATTTGGGGCAGAAATGTGCATTTTCTTCGAGTTCATTTCCGCATTTTCGACAATAGGGCATCCGTGAAACCTCAGTTACACGGTATTGCGGTCTGGAAATTTAAGGCTTGCCAAATCAATTCGAATTTTTAATAAATCAACCAAGGACTCCATATAGATGAATGTGTTATAGGAATTTTAATAAGGTCGGCATCGAACGATTTGTTGATGATATCTTTGTCTGAAAAAGTTTTGGTTACATCAGCTTGGCCATACATCAATGTGACGCCTCACCTTGGCAACCTCGTTGGTTCAGTCCTGTCTGCCGACGTAACAGCCCGGTACTACCGGCTGAAAGGGAGCGACGTTTTGATGGTTAGCGGTTCAGACACACATGGCACACCGATCGAAGTGGAAGCCATAAAACAAGGAATAAAACCAAAAGAATTAACCGACCGAAACCATGCCAAAGTCTCTGAGCTCTTTCGTCGATGGGATGCCTCTTTTGATAATTACACTAGCACTGAGAGCCCAATTCACAAGGAATTCGTTCAAAAAACCTTGCTGGAAATCCAAAAAAACGGCTACATATTTGCTCAAGACACTCAAATGCTCTTCTGTGAGCATGACCAACGCTTCCTGCCGGATCGCTTCGTAGAGGGTAAATGTCCTTACTGTGGTTGCGAGAAAGCCCGCGGCGACCAATGCGACATATGCGGCAAGCTTCTGGAGCCTACAGCTTTAGTGGACCCGTACTGTGTTATCTGCAAGAGCAAACCTGCGGTGAAAACTACACGGCACTGGTACATCGACCTCTCTAAACTCGCCGAACCCCTAACCCAATACCTGAAAGAGAATCAAAATCTGCCAACTAATGTTAAAAACTTTAGCTTAAATTGGATAAAAGAAGGCTTAAAGCCCCGAGCGGTAACCCGCGACGTTGAATGGGGCATCCCAGCGCCGTTTGAGGGGGCAAAGGGCAAAACAATCTACGTTTGGGTAGATGCAGTTTTAGGCTACGTTTCCGCAACCATCGAGCAATGCCAACGATTAGGACAACCTGAAAAATGGCGCGAGTTCTGGTTTGACAATCAAGCCAAAACATTGTACTTTGTGGGCAAAGACAACATTCCCTTCCACACTATAATCCTACCAGCGTTGCTATTGTCTTCAGGTCAAGGCTACAATTTACCCTGGAACGTTTCAGCCACAGAATTCCTTCAATTCAAAGGTCAAAAAGCCTCCAAAAGCCAACGCGTGGGCATCTGGATTGATGAAGCCTTAGAAATGTTCCCGGTCGATTACTGGCGCTTCTTCCTCATTGCCACCCGACCCGAAAGCAAAGACACCAACTTTACATGGAACGCGTTCATGGAAAAAATCAACGCCGACCTAAACGACACATTTGGCAACTTTATTCATCGCACCCTGAGTTTCATAAATAGCAAATTCGACGGACAAATCCCAGCGCCAACCAAACTAGACAAGGATGATGAATCAGTTCTACAGGCGATAAAGGAGAAGGTGGAACAGGCAGGTAAGGAAATTGAGGATTCATGGTTGCAATCCGCTGCCAACACTCTCATCGGTATAAGCCGTATAGGAAACCAGTACCTAAACACAAGAGAACCCTGGAACCTGATGAAGACGGATAAAGAGAAAGCTGGGACTATTTTTTACGTTGCAGCACAAGTGGTTAAGGCGATTGCCGTCGTTTCTGAACCCTTTATGCCGCAGACTGCACAGCAACTTTGGCAAACGCTCAACCTAGAAGGAAACGTGGTGAAGTCCAACTGGAGCGAAGCATTAAAACCCATTGAAGCGGGACACAAAATCGTTAAACCTACACCCTTATTCCACAAAATCGATTCTGACGAAACAAAACTCGAAGAAACGTTGGCCCAGATAAGAGCGAGGGTACCCCCAAAATAGAGGTCAGTAAATGCAGATAAAAGCCGACCTCCACGTACATACCATCTACTCCAAAGATTCGTTGATAACACCAGAAGACCTCGTTTATTTTGCTAAAAAGCGTGGGTTAAACGCGGTCGCTGTCACAGACCACAACTATTTGGAAGGCGCTTACAAAATCGCCAAAGAGACTGACTTTCTCATTATTCCAGGCATGGAAGTCTCCAGCAGCGACGGGCATATTGTAGCCCTTAATGTCGATGAACTCATTCCGAAGGGTTTTAGTGCTCCCGAAACTGTAGAGATGATTCACAGGGCAGGCGGAGTCGCAATCGCATGCCACCCATACGTCTATTTCAAAGGATGCCTAAGAGAAAAAGTCAGCAGCACGTTTGACGCGATCGAAGTGATAAATGCGCGGGCTTTCCCATTCAAAAACAGCGTCAAAAAAGCCGAGGAAGCTGCAGCCCGCTTGAAGCTTACACGGGTGGCTGGAACCGATGCACATTATGGTCCCCAAATCGGCTACGGTTACACCGTTATTGAAGCGGCTGAACCCAGGGTTGAAGCCATCGCTAAAGCCATTTTGGATGGGCACTGCCAACCTTTTGGTCAACCTGTACCACCATTCATAAACCTGCAGCAGCAGTTGTTGAGGTTAAAGAGGATGGCTAAGAAATTCAGCCACACGTAAAAAAATATCATTTATGAAAGCTGTCGATATGAACTTGCCAATTATGATGGTTTATTTTTTGAGGAGTTAAGTCTGAAAGCCAACATGTCCAAACCAATCTTCTTAGCATCTTGAACTGGATTAACTTTGGAGTTGCCCTTGTTTTTTTCCGCCCATTGAACAGGCACTTCAGCCACTGGAAACCCAAGTTGTTTGCAACGCACAATCATCTCCGTGTCAAAGAAGTATCCGTCTGATTTGGAAACACTCAACACAGCTTCGGCAACTTCGCGACTCATAGTCTTGAAACCACATTGGTGATCATGGATGCCATCGAGAAAAAGGAACCTAACAGCCAAGTTGTAGACCAAACTAAACATTGTTCGCGTAACACGGCGTTGAACATATGAACCAGAGACGTGTCTTGAGCCGATTGCCATTCCCCCATTGTCTTTAACCACCTGCAAAAGCTGCGGTAAACATTCGAGGTTAGTTGCTAAGTCAACATCCATGAAAGTTATGATTTTTCCCTTGGAAGTGCTAAGGGCATTTTTGATGGCTTTCCCTTTTCCTAAACGGGAGGTTGAATGAAGTAGCACAAGGTTGGGGTTGGATTTAGCCATCGTTGAGACGATAGAGTCTGTGCCGTCGGTGCTTCCGTCTTCGGACACGATTATTTCATAGGAGTTAGAAAAGGACCTAACGGCTGCTTCAACTTCGAGCACGCATTTTTCAATCTGAGCTGCTTCGTTGTAGGCTGGCAGCAGGATTGAAATTTCTTTGTTAGGTGCCCCACTCTTCAATGCGGTATTCAACCTTTTCAAACTGGGAAACAAATGTTTCTTAGCATAAATGAATTGTGTATTTCCTCAAAGATTCTAATCCCGACTTTTTTTTGGGCTATCGCAAACTCTTTTTAGATGCCGGCAACTAATTCTCACTCTAAAAAGGGGTCGCTAAACATCACCTCAACAACCGGAACCAGCGGGCAGCCTCTGTATGGAGAAGCGAAGCTAAGTCAGCGACTCAAAAGCGGCGCATCCAATTATTGGAATGCGACACTTTCATTCATGGAGAAATACCAGTATAGACCAGCTTTGCTGGTTGTATTAGTCGTCTTTAGCATTGCCGCACTCTACCAATTAGGCTACATGTCAGTCCAGTGGGATGAAATGCCTCATCTAAACGGCGCCTTAATGCTGACAGGTGGAAAAACATGGGATTACATGACCACTTACGGCTATTACCCGCCGGTCTTTGACCTTGCTACAACTTTGTATTTCCAGATTTTTGGCGCAAACCAAGTTGCTGGAAGACTTGTAGCAGTTACATTTTCTGTATTGGCAATTTGGCTTCTATTCGAGTTCACCAAGAAAACCTACGGAACGAAAAATGCCTTAATAGCAAGCATCCTTTTGGGCACGATGCCGGGGTTCTTTTGGCTCTCCAGAGTAACCATGATAGAGACCATGCTCATATTTTTCTTCACCTTGGTCATGTTTGCGTTCTATTCGTGGATAACTAAAGACAAGTACAAAACGCTTCTCTTAACGGGAGTAGCTTTAGGTATCGGTGTCTTAGCGAAGTACCAGCTTATCGTTGCCGTCATAGCCATGCTGCTTAGCATCCTGTTTCTAAGCCGAAAACGGCTAAAGATTAGTTTGGCAAAGGTTCTTTTGATTGTTGTAATTGTGGCGTTGGTTGTGGCGCCTTGGTTTTTGATGGTTTACCACTACGACGGCATAACAAAGTTTCAAACCCTCCAATATGTTATGACAGAAGGGGGGCAAGACCGCCCAGCTTACAGCAACCGTTTCCAACCTATCCCAGTCTTTTACTTAGTTGAGATGGCTTGGCCTTTCAACGACATCCCGGTGCATCCCGTTTCGTTGCCGATTTTTGCTTTGGGCTTGTGTGGTTTAGGGCTGTTTGCTTATCGAAGAAAAAAACAAGACATATTCTTCCTCACCTGGTTTGCTGTAATCTACGTTTTCTTTACCGTTATTCCTAACAGGCAGTGGCGTTATGTAACTCCGCTTTTTCCGATTTTAGCTATTTCAGCTGCATGTTTCATATTATTCCTATACAATTGGGTCAGAACGTGGAAGCCTCAACAGGTAGGTATTAAAGCTGACCGTTTGAAGAAACTTGCATCTTTCTTCTTCATCGCTTTAATTGCAGGGTCTGTGGCTTATGCTGGTTATGATTCTTACCTTATGACTGCCAGAGACCAAATTCATATTCCGGTTCAAGAAGCAACAAATTATTTGGCGGGACATTTGGATCAAAATCAATCGGCTGTGCTGGTTTGCGCATTCAACCTGCTCGACCAAGATATGTTCCGGTTCTACCTGCCCAAAAACATGTCCAGCGACCAGATTTGGCAGTACCCCGCACTGGCGGTTGACGCTTTTACACCCAGCTTCAACATTAAAGAATTTATCAGCCTTTGCCAAGAGCGAAACGTCAAGTACATAATTCTCTTCGATTGGGGACCGCACACAACTTTCTTCAACACAACTTTAGATTACGCGCAGGTCCAAACCATGATCTATAACACAGGAAGGTTTGATGTGCCGACAGATCGACCCTTCTTCGGCGATTTCGCAAACAACAAAGGGTTTAGGCTCTTTCTAGTTCGGTTTTTGGGTTGAGACTTTATGTGGTTTCTAAAAATTCGAAGCCCGTTTCTTTGTTTTTGGCTCGTTTAGCTGAGCCGCCAGTCAACTCCAAGACGACTACTTCGCCAATTTGCCAAACATCCACACCCATCCGCACACACCCTGTGACTGAGTTGTCGTTTCTGCCGAAGCTTGCATGCATGTGCAACTTTGGATTTCCATCTTCATCTGTAAAAATGGTTCCTACACCACAGGCTTCATGAACACCCCGTAAAAGCGTAACCATGGGTTCGGGAGGCATAACTTTGCCGTCTTTGGGTCCCACGACTACTTTGCTTTTGTCTTGAGCGCCACCGAGAAAAAAGCAGAGGGCGCTTTTGATTTGTTTTTGGTTTGCGAATTTTTCAATAACTTCGTGAAGTCGCTCGTCGTTGTGGAGTCTTAAGACAAAGATTCGTCCAAGTTTGGCTTCTGTGTAATTCAAGGTTTACCCTCTTTAGTTAAAACGGATAATAACAAATATAAAAGAGTTAAATTGCAGCAAAATGTTCTTTGAGGGAACTTTTGGCTTTATACCCTGTTTAGGTATAGAATTTGTTTTGCGTCTTCTTTTCTTTTTTGTGAAGGCACTTCTGGTTTGTTTTCTTCCACTGTAACCGTATGTTTCTATGGCTACTTGGTAGTTTGAGCAGTGCCTTGCTTCATTTTTCTGTTGCATATTTTTCGACCTCTTGAAAGGCAACTGAGGTATTAGATTACACTTATAAACGTTATCCTGCTTTTAAAACTGCCCATTAGATTCCACATACGTATTATAACAAATAAAAGAACCCAAGGGTTGATTAAATCTAAACAGCTATTCCCTCAAGTTAACGCCTGTACCGATCGTTTTTCCAAACATCAGCGCTATCACTGTACCCTCGACGCTCCCAAAACCCTAACTCTTTACCCCGGGTAAACCCTAAACGCACCACCCACAAGGCACTCTTATACGCATACTTACTCGGCACAATCAAGCGCACCGGAAAACCCAACCCTTCATCAAGTACTTCACCATTAAGTTTGTAAGCTAAAAGCGCATCGTCACCTGCAAGTTCCTCCCGAAAAAGCGAAGTTCTGTAGTTGTCAGCACAATCGATGGTCACAGCGCGTGCTACATCTTTGGGTTTGACGAGTTTTTCAATGTCTTTGATTTTAACTCCTTCCCACTTGCAATCCAATACGCTCCAGCCCTCGACGCAGTGAAAATCACTGACAGAAACAGTCTTGGGTAATTGCACAAAATCATTCCAATATAGCTTCACAGGATTGTCTACTTCACCGTCGATTGTCAGTGTGTAGGTTTCCAATTGCAACTGAGGATTAGTTGTAGTTATTCCAGGATGGTCTGTTCCCCAACGTAAAATTCGGTCAGTAGCCTGCTGATCAGGTGGCAATCTCTGTTTTTTGACAGACAAAATTATCACTAATTACGTATTAGATTGGGAAAAGAAAAAGATTACTTAATATTTTCAGAAGTTACTGAGTTTATGGCTTTTGAAAAATTGTGTAGCCATCTTCTGTTTGGGTGGCAAATAATCCGCGTTCGCTAATTATTTTATCGAAACAAGTTTTTTCATTTCCATCATTCCATTTGATGCTTAATTTCCATTCGATCAACCCAGGGGCACGGCGTTAATGAGACAACTGGCGAGAGGTGCATCGATTCACAGGCAACCATTAAATCTTTTAGCAACGAAAACACTTCGTCTCTTTTCACTTTTCCACCTCAAGAGTCAGTTCGAAAATCTTCACATTTGATTTAAGGCTTATTCCACTAAAAAAGTAAAGACATGTGATTAGGTGGTACCTTGGAAAAAGCTGGTTAACTGCTTCTGTCGTGGCTCCTCTTTACTGAAACCTGAAACTCTGACGCCGACCCTTCTCACTGCAAGAGCTGATTCAGCCAAGAACCTTTCAAATAGAACCCGAACATTTCTCTTAATTGTTTCTTTATCTTTGGCGGGCTGTTCAAGCGTGATAGAACGGCTTTTACTGCTTAAATCAACATTAACCGCGTAAATCGATACCAGCTTAAAACTTAAGCCTCTTTCTGTAACTTCCTTGTAAACAAAATCAGTCAATTCATCAGTTTTATCCAAAATAAACTCTAAATCATGAGTATCTTGCTTGAGGGTACCGATTTTGCTTATGGATTCTGCTTCGCCTTGTTCTTGCACGGGTTCATTGTCGATGGCATTGGCGGCATTATGAAAATATATACCTAAAGATTTGCCGAAAATTTCAACGAGCCTTGGACAGCCATATTTTGCTAGGTCACCTATCGTTTTAATGCCTAACTCAGCCATCTTTACCGAAGTCTTCTTGCCGATGCCTAAAAGTCTGTCAACATCCAACGGCTCAAGAAAAGTCCTGGCTTCTTGAGGTTTGACGATGGTTAAACCATCAGGTTTTTGGCTGTCACAAGCAATTTTAGCTATTAGTTTGTTTGGTCCCACGCCAATACTGAATGAAATACCCACTTGCAATTTAACGTCTGCCTTAATTCTCTGGGAATAATCCTTTGCCTTATCAAAGCTGCCTTCGACTTGGTCTGTAACATCCAAATAGGCTTCGTCAACGCTGACCTGTTCAAGACTGCTCGCGTAGCCACGGAATATCTGCATTATACGGTCGCTGATTTGCTCGTAGTATTCGTGGTCAACTTTAAAGAAAACAGCATCTGTGCCTTCAAGTTTACGCTTCGCCAGGAACAACGGCATACCAGATTTTACACCGTATTTGCGAGCGACGTAGTTGCTCGTACTGACCGCTCCACTTTCCTCAGTGCGGCCCGAGTAAACGCCGACAACAACTGGCTTTTCTTTTATGGTTGGGTTGCGAAGTTCTTCGCATTGGGCAAAGAAATAGTCGAAGTCAGCCAACATTACTACACGAGTCTGCATCAGCATAAACCCCCTTTTAGTTTGGGCATTAGCCATGAGCCATCGCAAGTTGCAGTGTTAAGTTGAGCTAAGCCTTCCCGGCAAACCCCAAACTTCATTCCTTTAGAGTCCGCTAAATCTCGGACAGCTTTAAGGATTTTGTATCTTAGATCTTTTGGCAACAGAGCGCTTCCGCCTAATTTTTCGCCCTGCACAAAATAGAGGGGTTTTAGTTTTTCTGCCACATGAGGCATTGTGGAGGTGAGCCTCATCCAGTTGTCTGCTTTCGCTTTGTAGGTTGAGCAGGTTAAGTGCTTGACGCCTATGCTTGCCAATTCCGCGATAAGTTTTTGCGGTTGATCGTTTACAAATGGGATAATTGGATCTATGCGTACGGAAACTGAGATCCCTGCTTTGATTAGGTCCTGTGCCGCTCTAATGCGCTGGGAAGGAGAAGGTGCGTATGGTTCAAGGATTTTGGCGAGTTCGTCGTCATCTGTTGTTATTGTTAAAGCAACTGTCGTTGGAACCTTGCTGAGCAAGTCGTCATCTCGAGTTACAAGGTTGCTCTTGGTAATTATTTGGATTTTACAGTTGCTCTCAACTAAGATTTCGAGACACCTCCGGGTCAAACCTTGTGTTGCTTCGGTTCGGGGGTAGGGGTCAGAGGAATTGGCTATTGAGATCGTTTCGCCGTGAAGTTTCAAAGCCTCCCGCTTCAGCATTGCTAAGGCGTCTTTTTTTGGGTGACATTCTTTGAAGTTAGGAATGTAACTTGAAGCATAACAATATGAACATTGATGATCGCAGCCCGTGTAAGGATTAAATGTCAGCTTGGGTGGACACGTGCAGAGGCCTGAACGCCAAGGGTCAAAGCTCGAAATCAAAGGCACCAAACATTCACTACCCGTATATGCCATATGGGCAAACAAAAAGTATTCGCAGAAAAACAACATATTTGGAGTCTAATAGAATATTCTTGAAGAAACTTGGCGCGTTGAATTTTGTGATTTCATCAGCCGTCAACATGCAAAAATAATGAAAATAAAGGACAGCGTTTTTCTTGTGCTACAACCTAAATATTGTAGGCTGGAAAATGCATGATTGCTGAAAAAGCAAAAACAGTTTACTGGTTGGACAATACGCTCTACCTCAACATAACCAACCAGTGCTCAAACAGCTGCTATTTCTGCCTCAAACGTTACAAACGCGGCGTCGGAGGCTTCAACCTCAAACTCACCAAAGAACCAACCGTTGCAGAAATTACAGCTGAACTATCTGAAGTTTTGCATATGCGGAGTTGGGATGGCTTGGTTTTCTGTGGCTTTGGAGAACCGACGGAACGACTGGATGTTTTGCTGGAGGTTGCGCTGTGGGTGAAACAGAATTATGGGAGACCATTGCAAATTCGTTTGGATACAAACGGGCATGGTTACATCCTGAATTCGGGCAGGGATGTGACGGCGGAGTTGAAGAAGGCAGGAGTAGAAAAGGTTAGCGTGAGCCTAAACGCTGGGGACAAGGATACTTACGAGGAGATTTGCAAACCCAAGTCATCAGGAGCCTATGAAGCAGTACAGGATTTTATACTCAAAGCAAAACTGTTATTAAACGTTGAAGTTACAGCTGTGCGGCTGCCCGAGGTTGATTTGGTAAAGGCACAAGCAGTTGCCGACAGTTTAGGCGTTGCGTTTAAAGTTCGGGAGTATATTCCCTGCTTCTATTGACGCAACCCTTCGAAAAGGTATTTTAGTGCTTGCTCAACATCGCAAAACGCTACAGGTTGAGCGAAAACGTTTTAAACACAACGCGTCAAACGCTTGTCTGGAAGAGAAAAAATTGAGGAAAACTTCACTCTTTGAGTTCGACGTTCCCAGCTACAGAAAACGCTCTGTCGCACTTGCAGCCAACAATAAACAAGCCAGATAAAAGCTGCTGATAACTGAAACGCATCAAACATAGTACGGCTTCAAAGATGTTTTGCTCGAAAACAGAATTGAGCATCATTTTTATAACCAATCAACATCTGTGAAGCGTAACCAAGTTTTAGAATGCTTTTAATTCAATGTTTTATTCTTATAAGCAAAGACATCTTTTTTTCTTTAAGCAACTTAGGGATTGAGACATGGGTACTTGCAAAGAGAAACCAGAAAAAAAAGAAGGCAGCGAAGAAAATAAACGCGTTCTGGTCGGCTTCGCTGTCTGGCTAGGTATAACTATCCTTGTTGGCGGCTTACTGGATCTGTTTGCTAAGGGGTTGCTGCTTGGCTTCACCATGCCAATTTTGAATGTTCCAGCAACCTTATCCATGATAGTATATTACGTGGCAATACTTACTTCGGCAATCTACATCGGAGTCGTAGGCTTAAAAGAACTGGTTTTGGAGAAACGCTTCAGCGTCGAATTCCTGATGGCTGTCGCAGGTTTAGGCGCACTTTTTCTTGATTACCGCTTTGAAGCAGCCACCGTGCTATTCCTGTACTGCGTAGCAGAGTACTTTGAAGGATACATCCAGGATAGGGCAAAGCGAACTGTTGAGAAAATATCTAAGGTCATCCCTGAAAATGCCCGTGTAATAAGCGAAGGCATTGAAAAAAGTGTAAGTGTTAATGAAGTGGAAACTGGAGCTGTTCTCCTCGTTAAGCCGGGAGAGAGAATTCCATTAGACGGCAATGTAACCGATGGGTTTTCCCATGTTGACCAAGCTTTGGTTACAGGTGAGTCGGTACCTGTTCCTAAAAATGTAAATGACTGCGTCTTCGCTGGCACTCTAAACACAACTGGTGTACTAAAGATTGTAGTTACCAAGAAAGCTACGGAAACTTTGGTTTCGCGAATTGTTCAGCTTGTAGTTGAATCCCAGAAGAGGAAGGCATCTATAGAGCGGTTGGTTGACAGGTTTGCCAAGTTTTATGTCCCCATAGTAGTTGCGCTTGCAGTTTTCACTGCTGGAGCCTTACCATACTTGGTCGGAGGATCGTTCCACACATGGTTTTACCGCTCCCTCATTCTATTAGTTGTCTCCTGTCCAAGCGCGTTTATCATCTCAGTTCCAGCAACCGTCTTCATAGCCATAACAATCGCTGCGAAAAGGGGTGTGATAATAAAGGGTGGAGTCTTCATCGAGAAACTTGCACAAATAAAAACAGTCGTATTCGATAAGACTGGGACACTTACGCTTGGGCGACAAGCTGTTCACGAAATTAGACGACCAGATACCTCCAAAAGCGAAATGGAGGCACTAACTTACGCTGCCGCTTTGGACCAGTTCTCTAACCATCCAATCGCACAGGCCATCGTGCGCAAAGCTATAGAGCGAGGCATTGACCTCAGCAAAGTCAAAGTGACTGATGTTTTGGAGGTCCCAGGCAAGGGAATCGTAGGTTTAGTGGACGGTAAACATGTAGCAATCGGCAATTTGGAGCTAATGCGTGAGTTGGGTTGCGATTGCACTGAAGCCTTTGAGGTTATTGCAGGTGATGTCCATACTGCGGTTTGTGTTTCCGTTGGAAAGACAGGTTTGGCGGCTGTTTGCGTAGTTGACGAAGTTAGAGAAGATGCCCTAAAAGCAATCCGTTTGTTGAAGCAATTGAACATAAAGACTGCTATGTTAACAGGTGATAGAGCTGAAATTGCAGACGATACGGCGCATACACTTGGTATTGACAATGTGCACTCTGGGCTGCTTCCTGAAGACAAGCTGCAATGTATTGAGGATATGAAGGGAAAAGGTGGGCTTGTCGCGATGGTGGGTGATGGGGTTAACGATGCTCCAGCCCTCGCTGCTTCAGATGTAGGAATTGCGATGGGAGCACGCGGAGTCGATGTTGCTCTGGAATCAGCAGACGTGGTGCTGGTGAAAGATGAATTGGCACAAATTCCATACTTACTCAAGTTAAGCGAGAAAACAATGACTATCGCAAAGCAAAACATTGCCGCATCGCTGGTTGTGAAGTTGATTTTGGGCGCATTAGGCTTGATGGGGTTGACGCCTCTGTGGTTTACAGTGGCTTCAGGCGACGATGGAGTAACCATGTTGCTTTTATTAAATACTCTACGACTTGAAAGAATTAAGTAGGTAACTTTGCCTAAATCAATGAACGTCAAAGAAGGTTGCCAATTTTTTTTTGATAATGATTGTTTGAGGATTTGACAGGTTATTCTATGAAATATTAATAAGAGCAAAACTTCGACTTAACTTCATGCCTAAACCGCAGAAGAATCAGCCTAACAGATATCAAAAGAAAAAGGCTCAACCAAAGAAGGTACAAGAAAAGAGCCAACCACAACCGCCAAGCCTATTTAAGAACAAATACTACTGGATAATTTTGACTGTAACTCTTCTTGTTTTTACTTTTGCCTTAGGATTCTTAAATCAACTTTCTGCTGGAAAAGAATCGTTGCTATTGGCCTGTGAGTTATCGGTGATAGGATTAGCATTCTATATAGGATTTAAATCTCCAGAAAATTATTCAAAACGAGCAATCTTCATTTTTGTAGGAGCGTCCATTGTTGGCTTCTGCATTTGGGCTGCAATAGTGGTTTCCTTAAACGCAACAGGATTGATAAGGCAAATTACAGATGCGATAGATATTGATTTCTTTGCCATAACAACCCTAATAATCTGTTTAGTTTTAGGAGCTTTTATCGGTGACTTGATAGGCAAAAATAGCGCAGCAGTAGAATTATCTTTTGTTAAACTCCGAAATAGATTATTTAGTTAGGCAATTAAATACAAAAAAGAAATGTTTTTTCACTTTTCCCAGAAACTTTAAGAGCATAATCCCTCAGCATGTTCTAAAGACCAAGGCAAGGACCGACCAACATTGAAATTCGGAATAATGACACGAAACATGGAAGCATGGAGCAGCACCCAAGTCCGAGAAGCACTAACCAAACGAGGCATACCCTATGAATGCTTCACTTTTCCAAGACTTGTCGCAAGATTAGCCTATAGACCATACTTCAAAGTTAACGGAACCAGCATCCTCGATGACTTAGATGCACTAATCATCCGACCAATCGGCAGAGGATCGCTTGAGGAGCTGGTTTTTCGCATGGACATGCTCTACAAACTGGAACGCAAAGGCTTCTACATGGTTAATCCACCCACAGCTATCGAACACTGCGTCGACAAATACGATATCTTAGCCATCCTCGAAGATGTGGGCGTTCCCGTACCACGAACTTTAGCCACGGAGAGTGTTAACGAAGCTCTAAAAGCCTTCAGCGAATTAGGCGGGGACATTGTCGTCAAACCCATTTTTGGCTCACGTGGACAAGGCGCCACACGAGTAAACGACATCGACATCGCCGACACCGTTTTCAAAGCTATCACCTTCCACCATGGAGTAATCTACATGCAGGAATTCGTTCCGCATGGATACTCGGATATACGCGCTTTTGTCATAGGCGACCAAGTCGTTGCCTCAATGAGAAGAGTAGCTACTGGATGGAAAACCAACTACAGCCAAGGAGCCAGGCCAGCCCCGGCACAGATCAGCAAAGAATTCGAAGAAATAGCCGTAAAATCAGCGAAAGCTGTGGGCTGCAAAATCGCAGGCGTAGACATTCTGGAAGGACCCGATGGACCACGAATCGTTGACGTGAACAGCCAACCTGGATGGAAAGGTCTACAGGTAGTTGCAAAAGTTAACATTGCCGAAGAAATAGTCAACTTTGTCTTAAAGGAACTGAAGAAGTAACTATTTCCCAGAAAGAATAATAGCGTATGGGTCATTGGCGGCTTGAGGAAACAGCATTTCTTTGTCCCTCTTAAGGAGCGTTCGCTCTTTTTTCGTGGTGAATTCACCCAAAAAGCAAGCAGAAAGCCCATTCTTATTCAAGGAGACTTTGACTCTTTCTTGTGCTTCTGGGGCAACTGCTGCCAAAATCGTGCCCGTAGAAGACATCGACAGTAATTGCTCGTCGGTAAGTTTAAAGTAGCTCTGCAGCGAAAAGACCTCTTTGCTAATCGGTAGTCTTTCCCAATCCACTTTAAACCCTACGTTTGATGCCTGGGCCAACTCATTAAGTGCGGCTACAAAACCCCCTTCTGTGGCATCATGCATCGCGTGAACTCCTTCAATTTGAACAAGTTGAAGGGCTTCTTTTACGCAGCTTTGCATATAAACCAGTTTAGAAAGCTTGTCTTGCTCGTCAACTCCGAAGAGTTCGTGGGCCTTTTCTTTGTGTGTAAGGGAAAAGTTTGTGACTGTTTCTAAACCTAAGGGTTTGGTGCACAAAATCAAGTCTCCTGATTTGGCGTTTCCCGGTGTAATCAACTTTCTTGGTTCCACGGTTCCATAAACAGTGCAAACCCCAAGCAAATCTTTGAGGCTATCGTATATGCCTGTGTGACCTCTAACGATGGCAATTCCCAGTTCTTCTGCGGCACTACATGTTTGCTTCATGATTTTCTGGAAACCCTCTGGTTTTGTCCCTATAGGTCCTAGGAGGTTGATTGTACAAAATTCTGGTTTAGCCCCAAACAACGCCACGTCCGAAGCGGCGTAATTGATTAGCAGCCACCCGAACCAATCTTCAGGAACACCAGTGCAGGGGTCAGTCGCGACTGCTACGTACTTACCATGTAAAAGATGAACTCCTGCATCATACCCAATGGTGGGCGGAACAACGACTCGGAAATCCTTCTTTATGCAGCCTATTAGTGTCTCCAGATCTTTATTGGAAAGTTTTCCCATTTTTGTTTGGACCTTAAAGGTAAATGTTTAGGGTTTTGCTTTTCTGCAGTAAGACAATAGCGGCTGCACAGATTATAATGCTTGGCACCATGTATGTAGCGTTGTAGATTGCTGAGTAAAGGATTGGGCTCATGCCTGCTGGTGCGTAACTGGGGAAATAGATTACACCTGAAACGAAATGAGATAGAAAGCGACCTGTCCCGCCAACAACGACGCCAATTATCGGGCCTACGACGGCTGGTTTTCTAAAGAACCCAGCAATTCCAAGGCAAGCAAACGCCAATGGATAATCAAGGATGAATTGTGCAGGGTTAACAACGAAAGGCTCAATCGCAAGGTCAACCACGCCGAGAACGGCACCTGCAAATATGCCGATTTTGGGTCCCCTTCTTAGTGCGAGCCAAAAGATGGGCACCATTCCAAGGTTAATGGATCCCCCTTGTGGAAGACCAAAGAAGGAATGACTGATAAGAGCTAATGCCCCCGCCAATGCGACAAAAACTATTATTTCTGCGAGGATTTTGGTTGAGAAGATGGTTTGAGTATTTTTTTCAGATTGTGGTTTAGTTTGTATTTTCATTTGTTTTTCCCTCCGCCAGTATTACCTGGTTCAGGTTCCTAAGGGTCGACAGCAAACAGCCGTCCTCTCAGCCAGGTCATTTTCCCAGCTCCCCAAGAACTAATGCAAATAATACTATGTGCAGTATTTAGGTTTTGCAATCCTAACTTATAACGATGAGTTCTTACTTATTTTACATAATATTCAATAGTACAAAACGCTAACTTCTGCTGAAAAACTATGACTCAAACGGCTAAACCCCGAATGTTCTTCGTTGATAATTTAAGAGTGTTCCTAATTGTGCTTGTTATACTCGTCCACTTAACCATAACTTATGGTTCACCGACTGGATTGTGGTACATTCATGAAGGTACAGTGGGCATGCCAGCAGGGTTAGTTTATGTGTTTTTCCAAGTTATATGCCAAGCCTTCTTCATGGGACTGCTGTTTCTGCTTTCAGGCTATTTTACCCCTGCATCGTATGACCGCAAAGGTCCAAAACGGTTTCTCACAGACAGGCTTGTACGGCTCGGAATTCCAATCTTAATATTCATTCTTGTTATCGACCCTTTAATGCAATACGCTTTGGACGGCTTTCAAGGGCCACTTCTTAACCTTTTTCTAACAAACCCGCTTGCTGGGTTAGGGTTTGGACCTCTATGGTTCGTAGAAGCTCTACTCTTCTTTGCTATCGCATATATTGCATGGCGAAGTTTCTCTTCAAAACCCACAAAGAGTCGCGTATTTCCAAGGAATCGTGTTATCCTACTTTTTGGTTTGCTGCTCGGAGCTGCAACGTATGCTGTAAGACTCGTTTTTCCAGTGGGTTACACCTTTGACTTACTCAACTTCCAGCTTCCATTCTTCCCCCAGTACATAACGCTGTTTATTGTTGGGTTGATTGCTTTTCGGAGCAACTGGCTACAAATGATCCCTAAAAGTACAGGTCGATTCTGGGGCAAAATGGTCGCTGTGCTTTTAGTTTTATTGCCTATAATTATCGTTGTGGGTGCTACCAACGGTGACTTCAGCACATTCTATGGCGGATTCTATTGGCAAGCTGCAGCTTACGCATTTTGGGAACAACTCTTCTGCGTCGCTGTCGTCGTAAGCTTGACAGTTTGGTTCCGAGAACAACTTAACTGGCAAAATCGGTTCACCAAAGCTCTCTCCGACAGCTCTTATGGCGCCTACATCTTGCAAGCACCTATACTCATCTATCTTGCACTAAGCCTTCAGAGTGTGCAGATACCGCTTCTGCTAAAATTTGCAGTGATTAGCCCAATTGCTATATCGCTTTGTTTTGGAATCGCCTGTTTAGTACGAAAAATTCCCAAGGCAGACACCGTTCTTTAATGCCATCTAATGCGTAAACCTTAAACAGTAATTAATAGCTTAACCAGTTGAAAACACGTCTACGGAGTCAACTAATCATGCAGCCTATGCCTAAAGAATACAATTTTGCTGAAATCGAGAGTAAATGGCAGAATAAATGGGAAGAGATGGGCATCTATCATTATGATTGGAATGACAAAGTCCGCATGCCCTTTAGCATCGACACGCCACCACCCTACCCATCAGGCGAACTCCACATGGGCAACGTTCTGAACTGGGCATACTTTGATATGGTAGCCCGTTACAAACGCATGCAAGGCTTCAACGTGCTTTTCCCCCAAGGCTGGGACTGCCACGGCTTAGGCATAGAAATTCAAGTTGAAAAAGCAAGAAACATCCGCAAGCGTGATGTTCCTCCAGACCAATTCCGAGCGTGGTGTATTGAGCTAGTAGAGAAATACATCGCGATGATGAAGGAAGGCATCTTGAAGATGGGTGCAAGCATAGACTGGACCACTGAATACAAGACTATGGATCCAGACTATTGGCGTCGCACCCAATTGAGTTTCGTTCTTCTTCACAAAAAAGACTACATGTACCGGGGCACACACCCGGTCAATTGGTGCCCCAGAGATGAAACCGCCATCGCCGACGCCGAAGTCGACCACATCAAAAAGGAAGGCGCCCTTCACTATATACGCTTCCAATTAGAAGGCAGCAACGAATACCTACTTATCGCAACCTCACGGCCAGAATTCATACCAGCATGCGTTGCCGTAGAAGTTAACCCAAAAGATGAACGCTACAACAAGTACATCGGCAGAAAAATCGCTGTACCCCTAATGAACCGCGAAGTAACAATCATCAGCGAAGAATCAGTAGACCCCTGCTTTGGCACAGGCGTCGTTCAAATCTGTACATATGGCGATAAAGAAGACGTAAAAACCGTAATCAAGCACAAACTGCCAGTTATTCGACTCATAACTGAAAGCGGCAGAATCAGTGAAGCAGGATGCAAATACGCGGGCTTATATGTTAACCAAGCACGTGCAGCCATCGTTTCAGATTTAACGGCTGCAGGCTTACTTGAGAAAACGGAGAAGATACAGCAAGAAGTCGGCGTCTGTGACCGCTGCAAGGCCCAAGTCGAGATCTTAGAGGTCAAGCAATGGTTCATGAAAACCATGCCTCTCTCCGAGGCAGTGGAGAAGAACGCGAACGAAATCCCATGGTACCCCGATTATATGAAAAACCGCTTAATCGACTGGACCCGCGCTCTGGATTGGGATTGGGTTGTTAGCCGCCAAAGATTATTCGCTACGCCAATTCCAGTCTGGTACTGCAAGAGCTGTGGCGAAGTCATCGTTGCCCAAGAAAGCTGGGTACCAATTGACCCTAGAATGGAAAAACCCAGAATAGAAAAATGCCCCAAATGTGGCGGAACAGAATTCAACGGCGAAACCGACGTGTTGGATACTTGGATGGATTCCTCAATCACTTGCGCTGTCCATGCTGGATGGCCTGATCGAGACGATTGGAAACACCTGTTCCCGGCAAGCATGCACCCATCAGGCACTGACATTATCCGAACTTGGGCATACTACCTCATGGTACGACACCTCGCATTATTTGACGAACGTCCATTCAACAGCGTACTGATAAACGGCATGGTACTAGGCGCCGACGGCAGAAAAATGAGCAAATCACTCAAAAACTATGCTGCCGCACCTGAAGTCCTCAACAAAAGCGGCGCAGACGCAACGCGTCAATGGGCAGCTGGCGGCGGAGCAACTGGTTCCGACATACCCTTCCGTGCTCAAGACGTTGAATACGGCAGACGCTTCCTAGTAAAACTCTGGAACGTTGCAGGGTTCGCAAGCAACCTTTTGGCAGACTACAATCCCAAAGCCAACGCCAAAATTGACCTTCAACCGCTTGATAAATGGATCATGAGCAAAACCGAAAACTTAACCAAAAGAGTCACAGAAGCCTTCGAAAAATGCCAATTCAACATCGCCGTCGAAGAAATCCGCAACTTCACCTGGCACGTATTCTGCGATTACTACATTGAATCGGTAAAGGATCGACTTTATCGTCAAGAAACCGAGAGTATAGCGAAAAGGCGAGCGGCTCAAAAGACCCTTTATGATGTCTTATATAAAATCTTACAATTACTAGCACCTATCACTCCTCACTTGACGGAAGAAATCTATCAAAATATGTACGCTGACGATAAGGGCTTCAAAAGCTTACAGATCACACGCTGGCCAAAGATGGACAATGCCCTCGTCGATAAGACAATAGAAGATGAAGGAGACAAAGTGATGGCGTCTGATTGAGGATGTGCGAAGAAAGAAAGCCGCACAAAAATTGCCGCTAAATATTCCCATTTTATCTCTTGAAGTATATTCAGGAAGTCAAACAAACGCTGACATAATTATTTCAAGCAAAAATGATATCGCAGGAACTCTCAAAGTTATCGGTGATTTCAACATCATTCCCAAAGCGGGTCAAGGACAAGAAGTGCCTCAATTTCCAGGGGTAATTCCTGTCCCTATCTTCGGGACGGTATCTAAGAAATGAAAAAAGTTGGATTGATTGGCTGCGGCGCCATCGGCACCGTTTTGGCAGAAGCCATCGAGCGGAAACTGGTGGTCTGTGATGAACTGGTCATTTTCGATGTGGATGCAGCAAAAGCAAAGAAACTTAAAGACTCATTAAAATTCCCCGTAAAAATCATGCCGAACGTGGAAGAGTTGCTTGCGTCCAAGCCGTCAATAGTTGTTGAAGCAGCATCCCAACAAGCCGTACGAGAATACTATAACAAAATTTTAGCAGCAAACATCGATTTCATCATCATGAGCACAGGCGCACTTTTAGATCTTAACACAAATACCCCTAAACTGCACTTTCCCTCAGGCGCCATCGGAGGGCTAGACGCGATCTCTCCTGCTGCTTTAGCTGGAATCAACGAAGTCACGCTTACTACCCGCAAACCCCCAAAAGCCCTTGGAAAAACCAACAGCCAAGAGGAAACCGTGTATGAAGGTTACGCAGAGGAAGCAGCAAGACAGTTCCCGCGCGAAATGAACGTTGCAGCAACATTAGCCTTAACCGTTAAACCAGCAAAAGTGAAAGTGCAAGTTGTATCAGACCCAACCGTCGTACGCAACACTCACGAAATCCATGTTAAATGGCGCTACGGCGAAATGACCATGCAGTTTGCAAACGACCCACACCCAGACAATCCCCACACCAGCGCACTCGCAGCATGGTCAGCCATCAACCTGCTAAAATCACAACTTGAAAAATAGACTAAACAACCTTTTCTGAGCCAAAAGCGGTTCTAGCAAAACCAGAAAAGATACACCTAAGAAAACCTGGAAAAAACAATAGGCAACTGTTACGCAAGCGGGCTCGCAGCCTAGCCAGCCGCAAAACTACTACAAACTCCATTGGAAAAATAGCCTACATCAAAAGCTTAAAAATTTTAGGGAAAAAGCTGAATAAAACAATACTCCATTAAAAACACATTCATTTTTCAAGGCTCCAAGCGTAAATACAAGAATTATGGGGTTAAGTCAATTACTATAGTCGTTGGCTCTTTCAACATGGAGCTATGTTTGGTATGTGAAGAAAACTGCTTATCCCACACCGAAACAGGCGCTGAAAAACAAGCACACGCACGACAAATCAGAGCTTCTCTCTTCTGCAGAGTTGTGGAAACTTAAAAGACGCCACACCCACATAAAGAACAAAATAGAATTAAACAAAAAATAAAAGAAAGAAGAATACGGATTTATTTTATTCAGTTGTGTTTTCGTCGTTTTCTTCTGCTTGGGGGGTTTGGTCGCTGTTGTCCGCTTCCGTTATCAGTTCCGAATGCGCCTGCTGGGGCGCTTCTGAAGGATGGGCTGGAATGTGTGCCTCCCTCCACCAAGGAAATAGTTTCTATTGCTGGTTCTTCAAGGACTTTTTCAAGGGTAGTTTCGATTGGAGCTTGCTCTGTTACTTCGAAGTCTTGGAGTGGAGCTTCAATTATGGGTTGTTCTTCGTGGGCTGCTTCTGCAATTGGCTCGATCGCGATGATTGTCTCTGATGGAACTTCGACTGGTGTTTCGATTATGGGGGCTGCTTCAACTGTGAGTGCTGGAGTTTCTTCAACTGCGATTGTTGACTGCTCAATTGGAGCTGCTTCTTCAACAACTGCTACTTGAGCTTCCTCAACGATTGCGGCTGGCACTTCAACTGGTGCTTCGATGATTGGAGCAGCTTGGATTACTTGTTCTTCGACTGTTGGCTCTGCGATTACTGCGTCGGTTACTATTTCAACTGCTGTTTCTGGCTCAGCTGCAACTAATTGAGCCTCTTCCACTAGGGCAGCTTCTATAATTGGAGTTTCTTCAACGATTGGAGCTTCAATTACTGGAGCTTCTAATATGGTTTCAACTGCTGGAGCCTCAACGATTGGGGCGGTTTCTTCGACAACTGGAGCTTCAACTGATGCAGCTTCCTCAACAATTGGGGCTGCTTCTGCGACCATTTCGACTGCTGGGGCCTCTTCAACTTCGATTGTTAGCTGCTCACTTGGCGCTGCTTCAACTGGGGCAGTTCCGACCGGGGTCTGATCTATTGGAGCGGCTTCTTCAATAACTGGGGCAGCTTCTTCTACGATTATTGTTGGAACTTCTTCAACAATTGCTACTGGAGCTTCTTCAATGACTGCTGCGGGAACTTCAACTGGTGTTTCAATTATTGGAGCTGCCTCGACAACTGAAGTTGCTTCAACGATGGGAGCTGCTTCAACTGGAGTTTCAATTGCTGGAGCCTCAATAACCGGGGCTACTTCAACAACTGGTGTGCTTTCAACTACTGGAGCGGTTTCAACTGGGGCTTCGATGGTGGCTTGCTCAACTTGAGCTTCCACTGGGGCCTCTAAAGGGACCGCTGTCTCCACTGGAGCTGCTTCAACAGCTGGAGCACACTCAATTTGGGCTGCTTCGGCTACTGGAACTTCTGCGGGAGCAGTTTCAATTGGCGCTGCTTCAACTGGGGCAGTTTCGACTGGGGTCTGATCTACTGGAGCGGCTTCTTCAATAACTGGGGCAGCTTCTTCTACGATTATTGTTGGAACTTCTTCAACAATTGCTACTGGAGCTTCTTCAATGACTGCTGCGGGAACTTCAACTGGAGTTTCAATTCTTGGAGCTGCTTCGACAACTGAAGTTGCTTCAGCTTGGGACATTTACTTCAATTGGAGCTTCAATTGCAGTAATAACTGGAGCTTCCTCTATTACTGGTGTACTTTCAGCTATTGGAGCGGTTTCAACTGGGGCTTCGATAGTGGCTTGCTCAACTTGAGCTTCCACTGGGGCCTCTAAAGGGACCGCTGTCTCCACTGGAGCTGCTTCAACAGCTGGAGCACACTCAATTGGGGCTGCTTCGGCTACTGGAACTTCTGCGGGAGCAGTTTCAATTGGCACTGCTTCAACTGGGGCAGTTTCGACCGGGGTCTGATCTATTGGAGCGGCTTCTTCAATAATTGGGGCAGCTTCTTCTACGATTATTGTTGGAACTTCTTCAACAATTGCTACTGGAGCTTCTTCAATGACTGCTGCGGGAACTTCAACTGGAGTTTCAATTATTGGAGCTGCCTCAGACATACTGGATTAGTTGCTTCAATTGCTTACTGGAGCAGCTGCTTCAATCTGGAGCTTTCAATTCGATCTGGAGCCTCAATAACACGGGGCTCACTTCTAACATACTGGTGTGCTTTCAACTACTGGAGCGGTTTCAACTGGGGCTTCGATAGTGGCTTGCTCAACTTGAGCTTCCACTGGGGCCTCTAAAGGGACCGCTGTCTCCACTGGAGCTGCTTCAACAGCTGGAGCACACTCAATTGGGGCTGCTTCGGCTACTGGAACTTCTGCGGGAGCAGTTTCAATTGGCGCTGCTTCAACTGGGGCAGTTCCGACCGGGGTCTGATCTATTGGAGCGGCTTCTTCAATAACTGGGGCAGCTTCTTCTACGATTATTGTTGGAACTTCTTCAACAATTGCTACTGGAGCTTCTTCAATGACTGCTGCGGGAACTTCAACTGGTGTTTCAATTATTGGAGCTGCCTCGATTATTGGAGTTTCGATTACTGGAGCTTCAACGACTGGGGCTTCCTCAATGGGAACGGTTTCAACTGGAGCAGCTTCTTCAATAACTGGAGCTGCTTCTGCGACCATTTCGATTGCTGGAGCTTCAACTGCTGGTTGTTCTTGGGCTGCTTCTGCAACAGGTTCAGTTGGAACATTTACTTCAATTGGAGCTTCAATTGCAACAACTGGAGCTTCCTCTATTACTGGTGTACTTTCGGCTATTGGAGCGGTTTCAACTGGGGCTTCGATAGTGGCTTGCTCAACTTGAGCTTCCACTGGGGCCTCTAAAGGGACCGCTGTCTCCACTGGAGCTGCTTCAACAGCTGGAGCACACTCAATTGGGGCTGCTTCGGCTACTGGAATTTCTGCGGGAGCAGTTTCAATTGGCACTGCTTCAACTGGGCAAGTTTCTATTATTGGCGCTGGTTCAACAGGTGTAGCTTCCACTAGGACCTCTAAAGGGACCGCTTCTACCGCCGTAGGTTGAACTGCCGGAGCTTCAATTACTGGAGCAACTGGTTCTGGAGCGACGGGCGCTTGGACTGGCTGGGGGTTGCAAAAAATTTGGTCAATTGCCTGCTTTATTACACCTAACTCATTTTTTGTCGTTTCGAGAGTGTTTGATAGCAGGTTTATTTCTCGACCATAGCTTTCCTCATCTATTTCTCCAACAACGTGTTGAATTTCGTAGTTGGCGAGGAGAGTTTCTAAGGTCTTAAGTTGTCCTTCTAGTTCCAGGGTTTTTGCTTGCATTTTTTCTGCAAGGTCTTTTCGTTGTTTTTCGATTTCAATTATTGCTGCGCTGATGTCGCCTGTAAATGAGTCGCGTGTGGCTTGTGAGATTTTGCCTGTTACAAAAAGATTGTCTAAAGCTTGCTTCTTCTTGTTAGCTATTTCATATTCTTCATTTAACCGTTTAAATGTATATTTCCATGAAATCACGTTTAGGGCACCGTACTTTCCTTAGGCAAAATGAGAATTAACGTTTGTTAACATGCACATATATCGCTAACTATTAAAAATGGGCAGCATAACAGTAAAATGGAAATTTTAACGTAAAAACCGGTTGTGTTTGTATGTGTTTATGTAAATAAATAGTGTAATTTTTCATGAAATTAAGGTGGATAAGATAACACTTCTATGTCAACAATCATGTGCAAGAAAGTACATTATGTAATCATATATGAAAAAAATAATTGTGCCAGTTAACGGTTTTTTCGGTTTGGTGCAAGAAATGTTAGTCCGCGACAGATTTATTTTTGTCTATACTTTTATGGTTTAGTTATAACATATTGTTCTAAATCCGAATAAATCTTATATATCTAAACAAGAATAAACAATAACGAGTGTGAAAAACATGGTAGCTTTAACAATCACAGTCAACGGAGAAAAATCTGAAGCAAGAATAATCAAAAAAATGCATGAACGCGTAATCAAAAGCTTCATGGACACAATAATAATGACTGAACTACAAAACGGACCCATAAGCGGATATGACGTTATCTCGTACATCCACAACAAATTTGGCTTCCTCGCTAGCTCAGGAACTGTATACTCACTTCTGTATTCACTCGAACGCAACGGCTTAATCGAAGGAATCTGGATCGAAAGAAAAAGAGTCTATAAACTCACCGAAAAAGGCGCAAAAACTATCTCAACCATCCTCAACTCACAAGACAAAATCAAAGGCTTCATGACAACAATCCTCAAAACCCAAACTCCCAACTAATATTTTCTTTTTATCACAAAACCAATAGAAATACTAAAAAACCCCTTCGTGTTTTTCTATCAGCCGCAACGAATCTTTGCGGGTCCGTAGCTCAGTCAGGCTAGAGCACCGGACTTTTAATCCGGGGGTCGCGGGTTCAATTCCCG
>CAWIFU010000003.1:0-345325 GCA_963835475.1 Candidatus Bathyarchaeota archaeon | reverse complement strand
TCACCATTGCACACTCAAAAATAATGCCCAGAAAACAGAAAAAATAGAATTTTGCATTAAAACGGTTGGTTAAGTATCAACAATTGTCTCTATAACAACTCTTTTATTTCCAAAAAGCCTGTGGTTAAATGAATGTTAAATGCCAAGTGTCAAAGAAATTATGACCAAAAATGTCGTAACCATCGACGTGAACAAGAGCGTCTTTGAAGCAGCTCAACTCATGACTTCACAGGGATTAGGATGTCTAATCGTTATGGACAAAGTATTGCCTGTTGGAATAATAACCGAACGCGACATTGTCAGAAGAGTCGTTGCAAAACACAACTCACCCGACGTTAACATATCGGAGATCATGACTAAAACTCTCATAACAGTTGACCCAGACACTTCGCTCAAAGAAGCAGCAAGGGTAATGTCAACCAACAAAATAAGACGACTTCCCATACTTAAAAATAACAAGCTGGTGGGAATCGTGGTTTCCTCAGATTTTGTGCGCAACGTAGGCAAAAAAACGACCACAGAAGACATACTTGATGCGCTAGGACGTTACCCGACAGGACCAGTAATGTAAGAGAATGTTTTAAGAAAAATGGCGGGTCCGATGGGATTTGAACCCATGACTTTCAGCTGTCTTCACACCCCAAAGGGCGATTAGAAGGCTGACACGCTATCCGTACTGCGTCACGGACCCACACAGGGCACTCTAAATGAAACACTTCCAGATATAATTTTACCTGTCACTTTCCAACAAAACCCATACGCAACCCTAAACCTAACAAACTTAGGTTTTCCAGCCAGGTCCTGCTTTCTTGCCCAAAGCAAATACTTGGATATGCCCAACAACGATTAGCACCATCCAAATTGTTGAGTAGAAGAAGTAGTAAACGAATAGTTCATGGAGTTTTATTTGTTTGAACCCGAGTTTTCTTGCGAATCCATAGAAAACGCCCGAAGTAAACGCAAAACCTGCCAAGGAAATTAGCACAATCTTGACCGCATCCGCAGTTCCCAACGACAATAGAAGAAGGGGCAGAGCAATGTTAAATTTCACCGACAAAAACAGCGAAAAAACAAGTAAAGAATTGTACATCCATAAACTTGGAACAACAGCACTTAAAAAGAAGACAACGACAGAGGGATAGAGAAAGAATAAGCTAGGCAGAAAAATCTGGGGCTTCTTGACAAACCGTCGACCTAATTGCTTGTACCAATCCTTAAGCCACAATGCTTGCCCAATGGACCATCGTCTACGTTGAACAAGCCATTTTCGCCAATCCGCGTGAACCTCATTTTTCACTTCAACATCAGTGGTGTAGGAGAAACTGCTATCCTCTAGGAAGGCACGTGTGGCAAGATCTATGTCTTCGGCAACAACTTTTCGGAAGCCGTGAACTTTCTCAAACATTTCGCGCTTAATCGCAAAGGCTGCGCCGTTCACAGCTGGGCATTTGTGCATGTACCTTGCCGCTAACCAAGAACTAATGTTGAAAGTTAAGTATTCGTAATAAGCCATTTTTGAAAGGAAGGATTTACTTTTGGTAACTATCTTTTTTATATCTAATATGTCGGTATGTTGCATTTCCATGATGATTTTTCTTAGGTAGTCAGGATCGTTTGGGAGTCCAACGTCAGAGTCGAGGAAAAGCAACACTTTGCCTGACGAAAGTTCTACGGTGCTGTTTAATGCGTTTGCTTTCCCAATTCGTTCCCTGTTAATTATGAATTTGACATTTTCATTTTCAAGCTGTCCTATTTCTTCAAGGAATTTGTCGGTTGGCTGGTCCACTGTAATGAAAATTTCCATTGAAACATTCTGAGAATGCAGTTCTCTTAGCATGCCCGCTACTTGATTGGATTCTTGGTAAACGGGAATGAAGATACTGACGTCCATAGCCTTCTCCTCAGTTGGCGACAACAAATCTGCAAAAGTTATTCGCAGAATGCTTTTTAAATTATTCTACAATCAAGTGAGAAAACTGTAACTCGTCATGGTTAAAGACCAAACTTTTGCCGCGATTGGACCGTTTTTGTGAAGAACTTAACTTCGTTCCCATCATTTTCAAAATCTTCTTCGTTAAACAGAGATGCTTTCGCTCCATTTTGAAATAAAAAGTTTCGAATGCTTAAAGAACCCTTTTTATATTCTCAGCGGATTTCAGTTACGTTATATATTTTTGGCAGGTCTTTTACTCATTTTAGCAGCGGTACATTATTATTTTGCGGGAGAGGAGTATAGCAGCGTTATGAAAAAGGTTAAAGCAATTAGTTTGCTTTCAGGCGGCTTAGATAGCATCCTTGCCACAGAACTAATCCGCAGACAAGGCATCGAAGTCATAACCTTCAACATCAAAACACCCTTCGGCATACCCAAGAAAGACGGCATAAGCGAAGCCGCCCAAGCCGCAGAACAGCTGAAGGTTCCCTTGAAAGTAGTCACCGTCGAAGGAGATTACTTAAAGATGCTTCGAAAACCAAAGCATGGCTACGGCAAAAACTTAAACCCCTGCGTAGACTGCAAAATCTTCATTCTAAAAAAAGCAAAAAAATACGCCAAAGAAATCGGTGCTGACTTTATCTTTACGGGTGAAGTTTTAGGTGAAAGACCTATGTCCCAGCATTACCCAGCCTTAAAGATCATCGCTGAAGAATCTGGGCTGAAGGGCAAACTTTTGAGACCTCTTTCAGCAAAATTGTTGCCTGAAACGGCTGCAGAAAAGAAAGGGTTAGTTGATCGAAACAAATTGCTCAGTATTCAGGGTAGATCAAGGAAGCCACAATTTGAATTAGCCAAGGAATATGGAATTACGAGTTTTCCTTCTCCTGCAGGCGGGTGCCTTTTGACTTGCGAAGAATATTCAAAAAAGCTGAAAGACCTCTTCGATAACAAGAAACGCTTGTCAATGGCAGATGTGGCTTTACTGAGGGTGGGTAGGCACTTTAGACTTGGAAAAAACAAAATAATTGTTGGAAGAAACGAAGCTGAAAACAAGTTTTTAACTATCAAAAAATTGAAAAGTGATTTCTGTTTTGAACTCTCGGACACCGTTGGACCAACTACTCTCTTGCAAGGACCCAAAACAAAAGCAGCGATTGAAACAGCAGCCAAACTGACTTCATCTTACTCAGACGCCAAATCTGGAGAAGTAAGGGTTAAGTTCGGCAGAGAGGCTCTCGACAGAACGATAATTGTAGCTTTGCCCCAGAAAGCAGATGTAGAAAAGTTGCGAGTTGGCAACTCTAAGAAACAAATAAAAAAATAAAGCCGTCTAATAACGCGAGATATAGTCCGAAAAAAATGTTTCATTTCTGTAATTCAAGATTAAGCAGTTCCCTGATTTTTAGTACCTTGACATATTTAGTTTCCAAACCCGCGACTTGCCTTTCACTCGTATCCATTAGAGAATACTATTCTTTCTTCATGGCTTCTGCTCGAAGACTCTTTGGGCATTAATTCAACGGCGTAACGCAAAGCTGTCCTTGGCATAACCTTGCGGTTTTTGACTACGTATTCAAGAACTTCCTGCTGGTGTTTTCGGCTCTCCTCTTTAAGCAGCCACCCATAACCCTTCTGCACTAAATCATCCTCATTAGTTAGCAAAATGTCAGATATTTCCAGAGCATCTTGCAAAAACAAACCCTTCTTAGCTGGAACAATAAATGACACAGCTGAAGCGCGCTTAAGCCAACGATTTTCGCTTTTTGCCCAACTCTTAACCTCCCCGACAATTTGTGGATATTTCTCAATTAGGTCGCCAACGGTGTGGTTGCAGAACCCATCACATTTAGCCCAATTATTGATGTAGCATTCAATCCAATGCTTGAAGATTCCCAAATCGTCCGGTTCAAGGTTGTCGATATAATTTGGAAGCCAAAACGAAACAACAAAAGCTTCTTCTGTATAGTCGGATCGGTAAAGCTCCTCACACAGTTTAAAAAGTTCTTGCTTATCTAAAGTATCGACTTTTGGCCAATATTTTTTGGCAATTTTCCCAACAGTCTCAGTTTTAACACCATAGTATTTTACCTGTTCCTTAAAGAAACGCTGGAAACTCTTCAGTGTCTTTTCGTCGGTTGCTGCTTTTAGGTCAGCTCGGATTTGAGATAGAACATTACTCATGCTTAAAGATGGGAGTTTTGAGAATAATAGGTTTTCCAATTAATTTAATTGAAAATTTAAAACAAAAATTAGGGATAGAAGATTTAATAATCTTCCATCTGGTAGAGACCGAAATCGATGTTTAACTGTTTTTCTGGTCCGCAACTATCTTCTAGATCATAGAGGTGATTTGTAGCTTTTTCTAAACGACTTTTTTTTGCGGTCACTTTAGCTTTAACCATCCTGGCTTTCATTTTTCCTTTTGGCTTAGGTAAACCGTTGGATGAAGTAAGGACCATCGTGTTGTCGATGATTTTTGGAACAACTTCAACTTTAGCGTCATCAAACGGTAAATGTAGCTTCAAAGCGTCGTCATGCAAGTTCTTAGTCAACGCCTTTACGCCTCCAAACTTCAGCACTGATTAAATCTCGGATAGCGACTCGGATGGCTTCGGCACGGTTTGGATAGAACCGTTCGTCAACCAACTGGTCCAAAGCTTTTATATATGTTTCAGGCAGATACAGAGTTATTAGTTTCATTGAGGATTTTCTCCCCTGATTGGTGGGTAGATAACTAAAGCATGTATTCTTGGTTATACTTCTATATATCATGTGGCAAATATGCTTATAACATGTTCATCCCAGCTCTTTATAAAGCTTAAACAAGAAGAAGGCAGGTATCTGTCAATTCAGGGAGGGCAGGGATTACGTTTTTATTCCTTGTTGAAGCAACTAACGTGCGAGATAACTATGGTCTGGCAGGTTTTCATAAGAAACTTCGGCTGCTCCTCCAACATGGCAGACGGCGAAGTCTTAGCAGGTTGCCTAGCTCAAGCAGGATTCCAGTTAGCTCCTTCGGAATCTGAAGCAGACTTAATAATCTACAACACATGCGCGGTAAAAGGACCCACAGAGAACCGCATAATTGACGCAATAAAACATGCGCCAAAAGACAAAAAAATCGTTGTCGCAGGCTGTTTGCCAAAGATTAGTTTTGAACGTTTATGCCGCGAAGCAAACTTTGAGGGTGCAATCGGTCCGGCGATCGGCAAAGAAATCGTGAATGTTGTCAGACGGGTTTTGGCCGGCGAAAAAGTCATCGATTTGGCTGCACTAAAAGAGAAACCGCTTTTGAACCTGCCCAGACACAAATCTAACCCATTTGTTAGCATTATTCCTATAAATTTCGGCTGTCTGGGCAGTTGTTCCTATTGTTGTGTTGTTCTTGCACGTGGACACTTGCGAAGCTATAGCATCAAAGAAATTGTCGAACGTGTACAGAGCGATTACGAATCCGGTGCCAAAGAGATTTGGATCACATCCCAGGATACTGCTGCTTACGGAAGGGATTTGGGAACAGATCTTGCTGAATTATTAACGGAACTTGGCAATTTATCTGGGGATTTTAGAATCAGGGTTGGCATGATGACGCCTAACCTAGTTACCGAAATGCAAAGCCGACTTATAGCTGCTTTTGATAACCCTAAAATCTTTAAGTTCTTACATCTTCCCGTTCAGAGTGGCGATGATATAGTTCTCCAGCACATGCGAAGGCTCTATACAGAAGCCGAGTTCAAAGGAATTGTTAATACTTTCAGAAACGAATTTCCTCAATTGACTTTGGCGACAGATGTCATTGTTGGTTTTCCAGGTGAAACCGTGGAAGCATTTGAAAATACGCTCAAACTCTTAGAGGAAGTCAAGCCTGATGTAGTTAATGTTTCAAAGTTCTTTGCTCGACCTAAAACGGTTGCCGCAAAGATGAAGGAGGGCTTGGTGGAGAAAGAAGAAATTAAACGCAGAAGCATGGTCACAGCAGAATTGACAAAGCAACTTTCGACTGGACGGAACCAGCGATGGGTTGGCTGGAGTGGGGAAATACTCGTCGATGAGAAGGGTAAAATTGAGGGTTCGTGGATTGGTCGCAACTTCGCCTATAAACCGATAGTACTGAAAAGCAAGGATAATTTGTTGGGAAGAACCTTGAACGCTAAAGTCGTTGAATCTTCGGCAACATATCTTAGAGGAGAACTATTAGAGAAATAGAAAGACAGCAGCTGCCTGTTTCTAAGTTAAAACTATAAATCGATAATCGACCTGTTTCGAGAATAGATCCATTGAATCTTCTACGGTAGAAGTATAATTTTGCTGGCACTGGAATGCTTAAATAATTTCAACTCTGTATTTTGTTCGAGCTGAGAAAGTGACATCTACGCTACCGAGCATCTGCTTTTTCAACACGTTTACTCGAAAAAAAGAAGTTTTTAAGCCTTTGGAATCGGGTAAGGTAAAGATGTATACATGTGGTCCCACGGTTTATGATTTTGCGCATATCGGGAATTTTAGGGCTTTTCTATTCGAGGATTTGCTTAAGCGTTGGATGATTCACCAAGGTTTCAAAGTTACTCATGTAATGAATTTAACAGATATTGATGATAAAACAATCAAGGGCAGCCAAAAACAAGGTATCCCGCTTCGGGAGTTCACAGATTTTTACGTAAAAGCTTTTTTTGAAGACATTAAAGCACTAAATATACAACCAGCAGACAATTACCCAAGAGCCACCGATCACGTACCTGAAATGGTCACATTAATCCGTACTTTGATGGCAAAAGGCATAGCCTACAAAGGTGAAGACAGCTCGATCTACTTCTCTGTATGCAAGTTCTCAGATTACGGCAAACTTGCCAAGATAAAAGTCGATGAACTTAAAGCAGGGGCAAGAGTCAGCCAAGACGAATATGCCAAAGAAGAAGCTCAAGACTTTGCAGTCTGGAAGGCTTGGACACCTGAAGATGGCGACGTGTTTTGGGAAACAGAACTGGGAAAGGGAAGACCAGGTTGGCATATCGAGTGTAGTGCTATGTCCATGAAATATCTAGGCGAAACCTTCGACATTCACTGCGGAGGCATAGACAACATGTTCCCCCACCATGAAAACGAAATCGCTCAAAGCGAAGCGGCAACGGGCAAGAAGTTCGTAAATTACTGGATGCACAACGAACACTTGCAAGTCGAGGGCAAAAAAATGTCCAAAAGCTTAGGGAACTTCTACTCGCTGCGCGACCTCCTATCTAAAGGCTGTGACCCAATTGCCATTCGTTACCTACTAATTTCCACCCATTACCGCCAACAATTCAACTTTACATTTGAAGGCCTAGATTCAGCAAAAGGTGCGGTAGATAGACTTAGAAATTTTGTTCGCCGCTTACATGATACTGACGGAAAGGATAGCAATGGAAAAGTCGCGACCTTCATCGCTAAGGCTGAGGCGTGTTTTGGCGGTTCAATGGATGACGACTTAAACATCGGGATAGCGTTGGCTTCACTATTTGATTTTGTGCGCGACGTAAATAATTTGCTGGATGCTAACTTGGTGAGCAAGGCAGAAGCTGCGGATGTTGGCGGCTTAATGATGAGCTTCGACGCAGTTTTAGGAGTTATTGGCAAAGTTGAAGTTGAAGAAGCGTTGCCCTCAGATATTGATGCTTTAGTTCAGAAACGTGAGCAAGCCCGTAAAGCCAAGAACTGGAAAGAAGCCGACTCAATAAGGACACAACTTAAAGGAATGGGAATTGTACTTGAAGATACGGCGCAAGGCATAAGATGGCATAAAGAGAAAAACTAGATTTTTATTCCCAAATTCCATTCTTTTGTTGCATATTTTTCTTTGTAGAGCTTATTTGCCAGGTCTTTTTCAATTGTCGTCAAGGTGCTTGGCTCGAGTTGAATTTTGAGCATTGCCTTAAAGCCCTGTGCAAGAGCATTGGCAACAGTGTCCGGAGAGATTTCATGCCCTAATTCGTTTTTGATGCTTGTTATTTTGTGTTTGGCAATATCAGCAGCTTGGGTGCAACCTGTGTCCTTTAGTTTCAGGAGCTGAAACATTTTTGGCAAATCTACACTTCGTAAAAGGGTCCCATGTTGCATAACCACACCACGGGTAATTGTCTGGCTACTTCCTGAGATTTTCTTACCGTTAACAGTTAAGTTTGGACAGTTTTTGGCGTCTCCGCTGCTAAAATCCGCTGTAAGCCCCAAGAGACGAAGCGCATCGGTTACCGCCCGATAAATCAGAACATAAACGCCAGTTATGTCGCCGCTACCGAAATCCGAGCTTTTACCAATTACACAATAGGTTACCTCGCCGTCAAAATCATGATAAACTGTGCCGCCACCACTAATGCGCCTAACCAAATCAACGCCCAATCGTTTGCAAGAATCCAAGTAAAGTTCATTTTCTGGGTTTTGGTTCTTGCCAATACTCACGGCTGATGGTTGCCAACGATAAAACCGCAAAGTATTCGACACTTGCCCAGTAATTCGTGCGTTCAAGATTGCTTCGTCTATTGCCATGTTCATTGCAGCATTGTTGGTTTCTAATGGAAGTAAGCGCCAAGTATCCATCTAATTCAATCCTTGGCAAAGAAAATTTAGGCTACGCTTAAATCTGTTATGCAAGACCAACTTTCTAAAGAAAAAGGTTCTACTCATTTCAGGAATAGATAAATGCTTAAAAACTAAGCAATTGCATTTCTAAAGAAGAGAGGAAAATACCATGAAGATTATCTCGGGCCCAGCATCCAAGGATCTTGCTGAAGCAGTTTCTGCATCTACTGGTTTCCAAAACGTTCCTGTTATATCCAAAATTTTTCCTGACGGCGAATCCTATGTTCGACTGGATGGTAGCGTTCAAGGGGAGGAGGTTGCTATTATTCAAACCACTTGCCCGCCCATGCAAGACGGAAGACTTTTTCAATTAGCTTTTTTGGCTGATTCGGCCAAACGAGGAGGAGCAAAAAAAGTCACCGCGGTCGTCCCATATTTTGCATATGCTAGACAGGACAAGACATTTCTCTCTGGCGAAGGCATAAGCGTTGAAACCATCGCGCGCATGCTGAAAGCCGCAGGAATTGACCAGATCTTAACTGTTAACATCCACTCCGAACCTACATTGGGACAGTTTCCGTTTCCAGCCAAAACCCTAAGCGCCATCCCACTCATAGCAGAATACTTCGTTACAAAAGGCCACAAAGGAGCATTCGCACTTTCCCCTGACAAAGGCGCCATGTACATCGCAACTCAGGCACAGGAGGTTCTAGGAGGAGATGCAGGTCACCTCAACAAAACTCGAGATCGGTATACTGGCCAAACCGTCCAGACTGCAGAAGGATTAAACGTGAAAGGACAAACCGTCATAATCCTTGACGACATAATTAGCACAGGCGGCACCATAGTTGGCGCAGCAAGAATTCTCCGCGAACAGGGTGCTAAACACGTTTTCTGCGGCTGTGTCCATGGCTTACTTATCGGTGATGCAGAGAAACGAATCCTAGATTCAGGAGTTGAGGAAATCGTTGGAACCGACAGTGTTCCCGGAAACGTCAGCAAGGTTTCGTTAGCACCACTTATCAGTCAAGAGCTAAAGGCGCAAATATAGTGCCCAAACTTTTCTTCTTATTATCTGGGGAGAACGAGTCGCTCCCAACTGCAGAAGTTAAAGCGATTCTAGAAGCTGAAAACTATAGTTACTCGAACGTTGAGGAGTTAGACCAGATTCTACGTTTGGAAACCGAAGTGGACAGCGTTCAAACGGTGCAGGTTCGCTCGGCATACACTCGAGTATGCGCACTTGAGCTTTTCGTATCGAACGCAAACCACGAAGAAATTGCAGAAGCAGCCTCAGAAACAGACTTCAAAGCTGTGCTCAAACCAGGCGAAAGCTTTGTTGTACGCATAAACCGCATAAGAAACTACGCTGACGAAGCCTTAAACACGATGGTGCTTGAGGGCAAACTGGGCAAACAAATCTTAAACGGAACTAAAGACACCAGAGTAAGCCTAAATAACCCAGACAAAACCTTTATCGGCATAATTACAGACGATAAACTTGTATTAGGCTTAAAACTAACCGATATAACCAGCAAAACCTTTTCTGAGCGCCGTCCACGCAAAAAACCTTTCTTCCACCCTTCAGCTATGCCTTCGAAGATGGCGCGTTGTATGGTCAATTTGGCACATGGGAAAGCAGAGGCGTTAGTGCTAGACCCTTTTTGTGGAACGGGCACCTCTCTCATAGAAGCAACTTTCATCGGTTGCCGAGCAGTCGGGGTAGATGCACAAAGGAGAATGATAAAGGGCACACAGAAAAACCTACGTTTCTTCAACATAGACGCTGAAGGTTTAGTTTTGGCGGATTCAAGAAAACCGCCATTTTTCAAGGTTGATTGTGTGGTTACTGACCCACCCTATGGTCGCTCGTCGAGTACACTAAAATCAACCACTAAGCAGTTGGTCGAAGAGGTTTTGGCGTCTTCATTGGAGCTATTGGGAGTTGGACAACGAATTTGTATAGCTTCACCGAAAACATTAAACATATCACGCTTGGGAATCAAGTTAGGCTATAAGCACGTTGAATCACATTTCGCTTATATCCATCAGTCCTTGACACGAGAGATTGCAGTGTTCGAAAAGGTGCAAACTGAATGAGCATTCGTGTAGTTTTCTTGGGAACAAGCGGCAGTGTACCAACGTTGAAACGAAGTTTGCCTTCCGTTGTTGTGCAATGCCCCAAAGATCAGTGGATGTTTGATTGTGGAGAAAACGTGCAGCGTCAAATGATGCAGGCAAAAGTTAGTTTCCATCGAAAAATGAAGATATTCATAACGCACCTTCATGGAGACCATGTGCTTGGCCTACCAGGGCTTCTGCAAACCATGGCCTTGATGGATCGAAAGGAACCAGTACAGATTTATGGCCCAGCCGGACTCAAAGAATTCCTAACCTGCACCAAAGAAACTCTCAACTTCGGCTTGAATTACCCGGTAGAAATCAACCAAATTCTCTCCGAAGGCGTCGTCTGCAACGAAGAAGAATACAGCATTAATTCAATCAAATCCAACCATGCAGTCGAAAGTTATGCTTACGCATTTGTAGAGAAGCCTCGTCCAGGCAAGTTCTACCCCAAAAAAGCTTTAGGACTGGGAGTTCCGGCAGGCGAGTTGTGGTCTAAGCTGCAGAGTGGAAAAGAAATCATTTCGGCAGATGGCAAAGTGGTAAAACCAAGCGATGTAATGGGACCAATGCGGGCTGGACGCAAAATCGTATACACCGGGGATACCCGACCCTTCGACACATTCGGCAAGTTCGCGAAAGGCGCGAATTTAGTCATTCATGATTGCACTTTTGACGATTCACTCGTTGAAAAAGCAGCGGTCGATGGTCATTCTACGCCAACTCAAGCGGCGGAACAAGCAAAAGCGGCTGGGGCAAAGCAACTGGCACTATCTCATATCAGTGCACGGTATCCTAATGCGGGGATGTTATTGGAGCAGGCAAAAAAGGTCTTTCCCAACAGTATCCTTGCCGAGGACTTTTTGGAATTAGAGCTACCTTTAAGCGAGTAACTGCTTTAATTTCTGGATGCTTTCCGGAACATTGTTCATTGATTCTACAATTACATTTCTATCGTAGCCGTTTTTCTTCAGAGTTTGGGCAAACCAATTCCAGTCGATGTTGCCACCGCCGATGCCGTTATGTTGATCCTCAGTGCCATCGTTATCGCTGGCATGAACATGGATAATTTTATCGGCGAGAAGGTTGAAGAATGGTTGGATTTGTCCTTCGAGGTTGGCGTGTCCAAGGTCCATAACGATTCCGATTGGTAGTTTCGTTTCTTTGTACATCTTCAGGAATTCTTCAGGACTATTCATTAAGAACCAGTATTTTGCAGGCAAGTTTTCCAGTGCAATGTTCACACCCTTCTCTTCTGCCACTTCGTAGAGTTCTTGGATGCTTTGGCACATCTGTTTGAAGTCCGCGCCAGGATAGAATTGCCCGATGCCGGTGCGCTGCCCCGGATGGAAGACCCAAAGTTTAGCATCCATGTCGCTGGCGTTTTGAAGAGATTGCTTAAGTCGTTTCATGGAGGCATTTAGGAGGGGTTTGATTGGTGAGGCAATGTTTATGTCTGCAAAGGGCGCGTGAAGGGAGTATTCTAAGCTGTAGGTTTTTGCCGTTTCTTTTAGTGAAGCGATGCGGGGTTTGTTAAGGTCATATGTTCCGTCGTCTAAAATCTCAATGTACTTTGTGTCCATCTTGCCTAAACGCTTAACCATATGGCTGAAAGGTTCACCTAGGCAGTAGAGCATTGAAACGCCAACTTTTGCTTTAGACATGCAGTGTCCCTCGTGTAAATTGGATTGTTCGGTAAAAAGCCAACCCTGACTAAATAACTTAACCCCCATAAACAACAAAGACCATTGTAAACTAATTTAAGTTCAAATCAATTAAAAAAATTCTACTTTTAGAAGTTGTTTTTGAATTGTTGAGTTCTCAATGTCTGTTGCTAATTGAGAAACCTTTTGGGCTATGGCCAAATTAGTAGAATAGTCGCCTACCCCACCGAGTAGGTTGAGAAGCTTTGGGTCGCGTTGTCTTGTATTGTAAGCGTCTTACGCCGAGAGCGAGTTCAATGAATTCTTTTATGGTTGTATAACGGAAATCCCAAGTTGGCGTGCCATAACGCAAGCCGCTGCACATTGTATCTGCATAAATGTATAACTGGTTTCCCATGTAATCGAATACTGATTGGTTAGGTTCACCGTATTTGGGTTCGGAGAGGATTTTGAAAGGCCAGATTTTGCATGCTTCAGGCTTCATGTCCTGCAAGCCACAAAAGTAAGAATTTGATTTGTTGCAAAGGAACCCGCAGGAACCATCGCTTGTACGTTTTATGTAAAAGCGATCAACCCCTGTCACTGTTGTTTCGGAGCCGAAAGTTTTGGCAACATTAAGCCATTCAGTGAAACCTAATACTACACTATATAGCTTACAACAGTAACCGCACGCCTTGCAATGCCAATCGGCCACGTTCTGCCAAGGGACAAACTGCATTCTACAGTGACACTCTAGCGAATCAAAAACTATGGGGAATTAAATCTTTTTCCAGTCAATGAAGAAGAAAACTAAGGTTTTGTGTAGAGATAAATCGTATGTGAGGGATAACCGAGTTGGGGATTTTCGCAGAAATTTTCAACTTTGGTTGGGCGCCAACCTATAATCTCGTAATCGTGTGAGACCACTCGTGCACCCTTCTTTAGGTCACTTTCAAGCTTCGGTTTAATTTTTTCGTTGGCACTTGTCGTCAAATAAAGGTAAACAACGTCCGCAGCGGTCAAGTTTATGTTAAACATATCGGTATTCATGATGGTTACTCGATTGTCAAGACCACTCTCATGAATGTTACTCATGGCTTTCTTGGCCAAATCCTCACGCAGCTCGATTCCGACTCCTCGGGCTCCAAAAGTCTTTGCCGCCATAATCACAGTCCTACCGTCTCCAGAACCCATATCGAAGAGTACCTCACCAGCCTTCAAATCAGCCAACTTGAGCATGTATTCTACCACTGTTGTTGGACTTGGAACGAAAGGAGCTATAAACATAATCAATACTGCCTTCCTTGTTCAATCCTGCTGTTATGCTACATAAGCGTCTTTTTTCGGTTGAGGTCTTTTTGCTTCCCCGCATTTCACACAACTTTGCGCGCACAAATCAAGGTATTTTTCTTCGTCGGCCGAGCCGACAGCTTTTGCTGCTTTGATACACATTTCACTGGGTTCCTTGCAACCTTCTTCATTACACAGGTTCGAGATGTATTGGCAAACTTCCTGCACATCTTTGGGCTCCAAAACTGCTCTGTTAGTGCGAACAAGCAAACAAAGTTCCCGCGCCATTACACATGTTTTAACGTATTTGATGCGTTCGAGAACTTCGTTGCGTAGATTTTTTCGGCTTATTTCCAAACTCTATTCTCCTATGAGTATAACAAGCAGATAAGCAAAATTATGAGGCTCTACACTTAAAAAGTTGATGCATCCAGAGTTCACGAAAAGCTAATAACTTGATCCAATGTTTTGGGTAAAATGTAAAACAGATCCTCACCCAAAATAAGCTAAAAAATAACTTTTAGCAAAAGTTAAAAGAATAGTATGGCAATCGAGACTGAAAATAAATTGAGATGAAAAATAAATTGCAATCTGTACCCAAGAAAATCCTCATTTTAGTAATTGCCATAGCTATAGCCCTAAACGCTTTTACTTTTCTCGCAGCCTATCCAGAAACATTTAAACCTATGTCACCAATTTACGCGAGAGATTTTTCAGCTTACTACATTGGAGAATGGCGATTATTCAACAATCCAAGCACAATCTACATAGGCGGCAATCAACCTGGCGATTACCATATTTCTCCAAATGTCCAAACTTTCAAGTACACACCCTCTTTTCTGATTTTTTTTGCACCCTTTATGACTTTAAGTTACCAAGCCGCGCTTAATGTTTTTGACATACTGCAATTTGTTTCTATATTTGCCCTAGGGTTCTTTGTTTACAAAATAGTAAAAGACAAAAAAATCTTGGGTGCTGCCATAGCAGCCTTCATCATCCTAATTGCTTTCCAACCCGGTTACTACTCGGGGTATGCTCAAGCAAACGCCCATATAATTCAAACCTCTCTCATCGTAGGCGCGCTATACTTTGGGTTCTCTAAAAAACCATGGCTTTCTGCCTTATTATTTGCCGTGGCTGCATTTGATCCACGCGGTGCTCTCCTAGCTCTTCCCCTGCTTTTTTGGTACAGCAGACAAGAACTTCTAAAGTTTGCAGTGGGAGCGATTGGATTTCTTGCGGCGCTAAATTTACCCTTTTTCTTCTACTACAACATAGGTCTAAACTTCTTGCAAACAGAAGTTAATGGCGACATTGTCTCACAGATATATTCATACGATTTAATTCCGATAATCGCTGTCGCCACCCTAACCATACTTGAAACAGCCACGATAGTTGAAAAAAGAAAGAATTTTAGTTTTCCAAGAAAACAGAATCTCCAAAGCAAAAAAGATGCAGCCAAACTTTCATCAGAAAATTCAACTTGATCAAAAATAATAACTATGAAAAAACAATATTATTGAAAGCGCTTACTCAATATCTTTCGTTCTGCTTCCAAAACCAACTCGTAAAACTTGTCTGAAAGCTTGGGCTCTTTCTCCAATACTATCTTTGCATCATTTACTGAAACGCGCCGTGCACTCAAAACCACCGCCGCCGCTTTACCATACTTTTCAATTAACTCGCCTGTTTGCCGAGCTTGCACCTTCATCTTCTCTTCGCCTTTTGCGAGATGTTCGCCTCTTTTTTCAATCAGCGACAAAGACTTCTCTTCCTCAACTTTCAACATACCAATTGCATAAGAACCGCAACTTGGACACTTTGGTTTGTCAGGCAGGTCTTTGACGCGTATCATTTCCATGTAATCCCAGCAGGCGCTGCAAACAAAGTTGCCTGTTTCATTGAGTAAACGTGCCTTGGCAGACTCAACCAGAACAGCGCGCATCTGCTCGGGTGGAATAAGGTCAGTCTTCATACTGACACGCTCTATACCTACTCGAGCAACAGGCGTCGCGTTGCCGCCAGTATCTACCACCTGCAACCTAACCTTGCCGTCACGGATTCGACCCAATACCATAACCAATCCATCTCCGTCAAGGTCTTTAGAGAAAACTTCCTTGAGCCCTTCCTCGTAAATGGGTGTTCCTTCAAAACTTGTAATCAACTTTTGTATACTTATGCTGCCAAAGTCCGCCCACTTCTTGAGCGCACCAAAACGTCGAGCTACCTGAATTACGCGTCGCTTGAATAAGCCAGTTTTTACAGTAGATAACGTAAGAGTGTTTCGAATGGTTTGTTCGCTCATGCATTGAATTTCTTTTAACACTTCAACGAGCCGTTCAGCATTCATGGCTCCCATGGTTTGCACAAAAATGCGATATGGATCATGTTGGACGATGATACCGCGGCCAAGCTTATCGGACAATACTTGACCTAAAAGTTGAGCAAGAGCCCGATTTGTAAGGGAACCAAAGTTTGTGTGAAGAATAACAAATTCCCCCCAATCTTCAACAACGATTCGTTTGGGAGTAGGAACTGGAAACCCGTTGTGAACTTGCTCCAAGGTTTCAGATAGGGCATGAAGAATCGTTTCTTGGTCGGCAGGGTAACGTTCAGAAAGCATAGCGCTGATTTGTTCTCCTGAAGCTCCGCTTTGGGTTTTCTCCTCCACGAAACCGCGAACTTCTGCTAGTTCTTGAGCTATCTCGTAGGGAACAGGGATTTCTTCGCCTATCCAGCTGGGGATTGATCCGGTTGGGTCGTCGACAGGGCGTACGTAGACTTTTTCTTCAGTAGCATGGATTATTTGCCATGGGCTACCACGAATGATGAACTTGGTTCCTGGCTTGCCGTACTCAGCCATAAAAGCTTCATCTAAAACGCCAATAGAAGAATCTGTTGACTCATCGATGACTAAGAACTGTTTCTCCTCAGGAATCATGGATAAATTGTCAAAATAGTACTCAAACAGTGCTTTAGTCCTCTGAGGTCTTAGCACGACTTGATCTTCAAATGATGCCCATGCTAAACGAGGGAACCGATTATGCATGTACTTAAGAATCTTTTCAACGTCAGCCATTGTAAGGTTTTCGAATGGTGCAGCATTGCGTGCTAACGCCAAGATTTCGTTGAATGCTAAGCGCCTGTTTTTGAGGAGCAACCCAGCGATTTGATGAGCTAAAACATCATAGGGCTTGTCGGGAATTTGCATTGGCTCTAACTCTTCTGCCAAAGCCCGCCTTGCAATAACTAGCGCTTCGAGGGTGTCATCGGAATCCATTCCGATGATAATACCCTCAGAGAGTTTTCCGTAAGTATGCCCTGCTCTTCCTACTCTCTGGATTAAGCGCGAAACCTGCCGCGGACTCATATACTGAATAACAAGGTCTATGTGTCCAACATCTATGCCTAGTTCGAGGCTGCTGGTGGCAATCAACCCTTTGAGGGCGCCTTTTTTGAGTCCTGTTTCAGCGGCGATACGTGAAGGCTTAGCTAAAGATCCATGATGAATTGAGATTGGAAAATCCATGTCCCACACTTTAAAGCGTGAAGCCAAAACCTCTGAAACCGAACGGGTGTTGGTGAACAAAAGTACCGATTTGCGTTTGCTCATGTAGTCCCGGATAATTCGCAATCTTGCCGCAACTTCGGGGTGGGTGTAGATTTTGGATGCGAATTGGGCGTCTTCTTCACTCGGTTTTGGATAAATCACTTGCAACTTTACCATTTTTGCGACGGGAACTCGAATGATTTCGACTTGTCGTTTATCACCGACGAGGAAATGGGCGACTTTTTCAGGGCTTCCAACGGTCGCGGATAATCCGACCATTTGGAAGTCTTTGCCAATTAAATCCCTGATACGTTCAAGCGCGAGAGATAATTGACTTCCTCGTTTGCTGTCGGCTAACTCGTGGACTTCATCGATCACTATCCAACGGAGGCTTTGCAAACTCTGGCGAAGTAGCCATCCTGTAAGTATTGCTTGCAAGGTTTCAGGCGTGGTTATTAGGATGTCGGGAGGGCATTGGGACTGGCGGGTGCGTTCTTTTGTTTCGGTGTCTCCATGCCGAACCGCCAATTTAATATCAAGGTTGTTGCACCACCACTGCAACCGCTCAAGCAAGTCTCGGTTTAAAGCCCGAAGAGGAGTAATGTAAAGGACTTTTATGCCAGGAGTTTTAGGCAACTGCATAAGCATGCTTAGAATAGGCAGAAAAGCAGCTTCAGTTTTACCAGTCGCTGTGGGTGAGATTAAGAGGACGTTTTTGCCTTCGAGAATTTTTGGGATGGTTTTTTCTTGAGGTTCAGTTGGTTTGGAGAATCCCTTCTGCTCAACAAGCCTTCGCACTGGCTTTACGAGCATTTCAAAAGCATTTTCAGAAGTAGCTTGCAATAGAGCTGATCCTCAACTTTAAAGAATAGCTTGGAATGGGATATAAAAGAAGTTGGGAGAGAAATTCAATTTTAGCAGGGCTAAATTGTGATTTATTGGTATTATTCTAACCAATATTAATGTGCTTAATGAAGTGTTTTGACACTTCTCTAATCCCGCATTGATGTCGTTGACATAAAAATGTTTAATCTCAACCTTAAAAAGAAAAATATCTATGGAAAAGCTACGGAAAGTTTTTTATCCTATCAGCCTAAAGCATGGAAGCAACAACACGGAGGAAAATTAAATGGCTAAATGTCCAAAATGCGGAACAGAAGTAGCAAAGCCAAAAAAGACATGGAAAATGGCTGGTCGCCCAGATAAAGCTGGAAAACGCATGCAACTAGAAATCGGACTCTACGAATGCCCAAAATGCGGCAACGTATTCCGCGAAGTACTAAGTAAACAAAAAATATAGAAAAAGCAACTTAACCGAAATTAGTTGCACTCTATTTTTTCTTTTTTTAAAAAAGATGTTTTAAAAGACCTCTGTTTAATGAAACGAGTTTTCAGAATAATAAACATGAAAAATGAATTACCCGCAGAAACTCGAAAACTACTGTTCAAAATTAAACCAATTCCCGATCTTTACCGATAAAGTAATTGAACTAATCATTTTACTAGCACTTATTGAATTTGTTTAGCATTAATTAAACAAAAAGGAAACTAGAGTAAACAACAAGATAAAAAAAGCCAATTATAGATGTCTTTATAAAGAAAGCATTTGATAAATGAACATTCAAGAAAGGCGATATAGCCGAGGGAAAACTATTTGCCAAAAGTTAAAGCTACATTAAGCATCGAGAACGTAGTCGCATCTGCAACGCTGAACCAAAAAGTTGATCTGAACGCTGTTGTCAAAGGTTATCCAGGTGTGGAATATCGCCCTGAACAATTTCCAGGCTTAGTTTTTCGCTTAAAACGTCCCAAAACGGCCACTTTGATTTTCAGTTCTGGAAAGATGGTGTGTACTGGCGCAAAGTCGGAGAAGGAATCGCGTCGCGCAGTCATGAAAGTTGTGAAGGAGCTCAAGAAAGGCGGAATAATAATCATCAGCAAACCGGAGCTCAAAATTCAGAATATAGTTGCTTCAGGCATTTTAGGCGGTATGATAGATCTTGAAAAAGCAGCTTACACTCTCGATCATGCTATGTATGAGCCAGAGCAGTTTCCAGGCTTAATCTATCGAATGGTGGAGCCTAAAGTGGTAATTCTCCTTTTTGCCAGCGGAAAACTGGTTTGTACCGGAGGCAAAAAAGAACAAGATGTCTATGATGCAGTGGATAAATTGCATTCGCTACTAGAAGAAACCAGCCTAATCTTCTACGAATAACCCATTTATTTCTTTTTTATCTGTTTTAGAATAGTTTTCAGATTTTCTTCATCTATTGCGCCCATTTCATTGAGGGCATTTGCTATTTCGCTTATTTTGAGTAATGCATGAAGTTTTATTCCGTTCTTCTCCAGCAGATCCCTTCCGCCTTCTTCGCGGTCAAGGAAAACTACGGCTTCAGTAACTATCCCACCTTCGGCTCTTACGGCGTCAGCTGCCTTCTTGAGCGTTAAACCAGTAGTAAGTAAATCGTCGATTAGCAAAACTTTGTCTCCTGAGGACAGGATGCCTTCTACCCTGCGTTCTCTTCCATGCAAGCGAATACCTTTGCGCACATAAAGGAAGGGCTTTTTGAGGTTGTATGCTATTTGAGAGGCGAAGGGGATTCCTGCTAAGGGGATGGCTGCGATTCGGTCGAAGTTTTTCAGGCCAATTTGGGCATTTATGTACTGTGCGTAAGATTCACAGATTTCTCGGAAGGCGTCTGGGAAACTGGGGATTACTCTTAGGTCTACGTAGTATGGGCTTGCTTTTCCGCTGGTGAGTTTAAAGACGCCGAATTTTATAGCGTCAATTTTGAAGAGTATATTTGCCATTCGCTCTTTCTGGGTTAAGATTGTTGTTGGTGTTTTCATATTTTTACTTCCTCTTTGAAACCTGGTAGATCTTGTTTTGTTCAGGAATCAAGCAGCCAGTTCTCGGAAGCTCCTTCTTTAACAGTTCAGCAAACTCCTTTTGACTAGCAACAGTGCCAGTATGATAAGGTACTGCAAGTTGAGGCTTAGTTAACCAAGCAATTTCGAAGCCTGTTTGTGGGGTGGAACCTGGAGCGATGCCGACAGTGCAGAAAACGACGTCGAATTTTTCTTTCTGTCCCATTTTGGCTAATTCTGGAAAGGGTAAACTGTCTGAAGTGTGGTAAACTTTGACTTGGTCCTCGCTGGTAATAATGTAGGTGACTGGAGCTTTAGCTGGATGATTACTTTTTTCTGCTTTTATCGAGACTTCACCGATTTTGATTTCATCACTCGGCTTGATTTCTCGAAGTTTGTCGTTGGGAATGGCAAGTTGGAGCTTCTTGATTGAGGCGGAGTCAGCCATAACTATACAGCCTGTTGCTTTTTGGATTTCGATAATTAAGGGCGGGTCTAAATGGTCGTAATGTTCATGAGTTATTAAGATGGCGTCCACATTTTTGAGTGCTTTGGGTTTAACGTCTACTGGATCAATAACAAGAGTTGTTGAGGGTGTTTTCAGCAGAATGCCTGCATAATTGTTTAGCCATACGAAGAGGATACTGTTTTTCTCTGGCGTTTTCTGAATGGACATTTGAGTCTTGATTCCTCAAGAACTATTATGCGAGGTGCATTTTAAAGAAGTTGTGTATCGACCGAATTTCAAAAAAACCGCTAATACTAACTTATATGTTCATAAAAATTGCAAACTTAGTTTTCTGATAAAATTATTGAATAGCGGAGAAAAATTTTCTACGCTGTAAATGTAGTTTTCTCCAAATCCCTTTTCGAAAAAAACATCCACATTTTGATAAGGCTTAATAGGTTCTTACGTCGAGTAATGATAAATTAGTCGTGACCAGTCATGGTTGATGTTTGGCTTCCCTACGGAAAAACCGACGTGTGCGTTCGAGTCCCAGCCCGAAACTTGCTTGGCACAATCGAACCTAAAGAGCATCAGGCCGCAGCAGATGCGAAAGCTGAGGTTGAACGTGCCCTCAAGGAACCCGTCGTCACAAAACGCTTAGCAGAAATTGTCAAGCCAGAAAGTAAGGTCGCGATCGTCGTTGATGTTGCAACCCGCAAAACACCTGGCGAAATTATGCTTTTACCGATCCTCTCCGAACTCACCTCGGCGGGCGTAAAAGATGAGAACGTCACTGTTGTTTTCGGCTGTGGAACCTATGGAGCAGTAAAACCAGAAGAGGCTACAAAGCTCATTGGTGAGGAAGCCTTAAAACGCGTGAAAACGGTTAGTCATGATAGCAGGGCTACGGATTTAGTTTATGTGGGTACGACTAAGACGCATGGCAACAAAATACTTCTGAACCGCGTGTTCGTAGAAGCTGATGTTAAAGTGCTCTTGGGCGATGTTGACCTTAACTATTATGCTGGCTATGGTGGAGGAAGAAAGGGCGTTTTACCAGGAATTTGTGGTGAAGAGACCATCAAGCAAAACCACAGCATGCTCGTGAACGCTAATTCAAAATCTGGAAATTTAGCAGATAATCCCGTACATGTAGATATGACTGAGGCGGCTAGGCTTGCTAAGGTTGATTTCATTGTTAACGTTGTTGCGAACAGAAAGAATGAAGTAGTTAAGGCTTTTGCGGGAGACTTAGAGTCTGCGTTTTTGGAAGCGGTCAAACTTTACGATGAAATGTATCGCATAACCGTGGACCGGAGAGCCGACATAATCGTGGTTAGTGCAGGCGGGTACCCGGCCGACATTAGTCTTTATGAAGCTTACAAGGGTTTGGACAACGCTTTAGATGCCGTTAAACGGGGTGGTGTAATAATTTTAGTCGCTGAGTGTCCCGAAGGACATGGCAACCAAGTGTTCTATGAATGGATGACACGTTTAGCAGATATAAAAAACGTTGAGCGTGAAATTAAACGGAACTTTGTCTTGGGCGGATACAAAACATATTACCTGTTAAAAGCATTGCAGAACCACCCTATAATTTTGGTTTCTTCACTACCAGACTACTACGCTACCAGCATATTCAAATTGAAAACTGCCCGCGCCGTAAATGATGCGTTAGCTGAAGCATTGAAAATTGCGGGGTCAGCCTCCAGGGTTTGGGCTATGCCATGGGGCAGCTACACATTACCAGAGTACAGGGCGCCAGAAGAAACAAAAACTTAAACCTAAGCCTAAATAAAAAAGAAACTAACGAGTTGAACAATAAAGCGTAACCTTTAAGTTTCAACGCTGAAATTTGGTTTAGGCAAGGCGAAACGATGCAACAAACCTTTACCTTGCGAAAATTCGTACCAGATGATTTGCAGAGCGTGATGCAAATTAACCGCGTCTGCCTCCCAGAAAATTACACCGACTTCTTTTTCGTAGACCTTCACCAAAGATTCCCGGAAGCCTTCATTGTTGCCGAAGAAAACGGAAAAGTTTCTGGATACATCATGTGCCGCATTGAAGTTGGATTGTCAAATTTTGGGTTTGGCGGCTTAATACGCAAAGGACATGTTGTCTCTATCGCAGTGTTGCCTCAGAGTAGACGTAAAGGCATGGCTTCAGCCTTGATCAAAAAGGCCCTTGAAGGCATGGAATACTACAAGGCTAAACAAGGTTTCTTAGAAGTGCGTGTAACGAACGAATCAGGTATTACACTCTACAAGAAACTTGGTTTCGAGATAACCCGAACCATCAACGGCTACTACTCAGATGGCGAAGACGCATATGTGATGACAAAAAAGCTTTAAAAAAGCTGTTTTCCTATTTTTGTAATTAGAAAAACCAAAATTACTTGAGCAAAAAGTGGATTTAGCGTTAGTGGCAGGTCTAGAACTTGCATTCAAGAGAAAAGGAGGAGAAAAATGCAAAAACCTTACTTTTGAATGCAACTAGACCTGCCCAACTATTTCGGGCTTTGTCTTTCCTTATAAAAATAGAGTGCATCGAATGGATATAAAATAATGTGGTTACACGATGAAACAACACACATCGTTGATTGGATAGTGTGCTTTAGCCCTTGGTTTTCAAGGGTTGTCAAAAAAATTTTTTTAAAAAATAATAAAATGATTGATTTAGGTTTAAGCTTTGGGCTTAACCTTGTCTGCAGCGCTGCTTAAGCTGGTCATTTCTGCGTTGGCTTTGCGAATAATGTCGGCGATGGTGTCTTTTGTGGGTATGGTTGCGCTTACTGATAGTGCAACTGCTTTCTGATGTGCATGCTGTAATAGTGGTTTAATCGTATCTTTGCTTGCATAGCCTATTTCCAGTGCTAAGGCGAAAGCTTCGGAATTACTTGCCTGAACACTCCTTCGTGTTGCATCAACGTCAACTTTGAGTTGTTCTCCAGTGATGATTAAGCCGTTGTCGAAAACTGCGCGCATGGATATGCCGAGTTCAACTGCTTTAATTCCCAGTTTTGAGAGGACGCCTGCGAGACGTTCATTTATTATTTCGCCTCTGCGGACGACCAAAGTGTCTTTACTTATCCAGACGCTACCTGATTCGATTCTTGTGGGTAACCCAACTGCGTTTAGTTGGCTGATAACCGGACCTGGAGGTTGACCAGTATTTCCTGATGGAATAACCACGTCCATGGCTGCTATGTCGCCTGATTTGGCCGTTGTTTTAACTTTGCCGCGTTCGAGTAACAATGCTAGTTTGAACGGATTTAAGTCGGTGAATAAGAAGACGTTTGATCCTTCCAAGTAATCCTCAAGCTTCTTGAGTTCTGCCTGGTTCATCTCTTCTAAAGCAATTTTGATTAGTGTGTTCTTTAGGACGCGGAGGTAAACTTTGCCTGCCATGCTTTTCTTTAGCTCTTGGAGTTGGGATGCGCGAACCTTCTTTAGACTGGCAATGCCGATGGATTTGTACTCTTTGAGTATGTCCTTGATTGAATCTACTTCGCTTGATTTTGCTTCTAATACTTGTTGGGACGGCATAATTTTTCTTCTCGCTTAAGCTTTAATTTTGACTGGTTCACCCATGGATGTTTTGATGAAAGCGTACTTTACGTTTTTCAAGCCCCGCTTTAACTTTCCATCTAATACACGGAGAACAGTCATGGTGTTATCGACAAGTTCTTCATCTTTCATCTGTTCGGAGCCAACGGAAACTTGAATGATTGGTTGACTGCGCATCCTCACCACCACGGTCTTGCGGTGCTTCTTTATTAGGCTTGCAATGTCCGCGTTTGGTGGAACAGGAATAGGCATCTTTCCCCTTGGACCTAAGACTGGACCAAGAGTTTTACCTACAAGCGGCATTAAGGGCGCTTCGCAGATAAAAACATCATATTCTGTGGCCAACTTGCGTAGTTCTTTCTTTTTGCCACTTAACGCATCTAAGTCTGCGCGTTCGATTACTTTGTCAGCTTGAGAGTTTTTCGCTTTTACGATGAAATCTCCACTAGAAGCAACGACACAGATTTTGTTAGGTTTGCCTGTAACGTAAGGAAGTTCAACAACTTCTTGAATTTTACCTTCCGGTGACTTCATGTCGATCTCGACTATGTCGAGGATCAAATCTACAGTCTGGTTAAATTTTTTCTGACCAGATTTCGCCTTTGCCTGTTTAATTGCTTCGGTTATAGTCTTGTTGTCTAGGGGCATTTTTAAGCCTCGATTCAATGAGGGATTGGAAACCCATTATAAAAATATTCGCTTATCATTGTTCGGTACCGAATAGTTGTTCGTAGTTTCCAGCGTCAATGTCTTTCTGGACTTCTCGGGGGTCTTTGCCTTCAACGGTAACGCCTAAACTCACGCAAGTGCCGAGCAACTCTTTAGTTGCTTTCTTAACGGTTGGTGCTAAAAGCTGAGGACCCTTAATTTTTGCTATTTTCAAAATCTGCTCCATTGATAGGTCGCCTATTTTGACGGTGTTGGGTGTACCTGAGCCTTTCTCAACTTTGAGTTCAGCCACTATTAGTGCTGATGCTGTGGGTGTGCCTACTGTAACTTCGAAGGTTTTTTCTTCAGTATCAACGCTGATTTTTACTGGAACTTTCATTCCAGCGTATTCTTTTGTTATTTCGTTGATTTTGTTGACAATAGCCACTATGTTAACGCCTAATGGACCAAGAGCTGGACCAAGTGGAGGACCTGCATTGGCTTGTCCGCCGCTGACAATCAATTCTACAACTTTTTTATCTGCCATTTTGTTTCACCGTTTATTTTGCTTTTTCAACTAGTTTTACATAGTCTGAATGTACTGTGATTGGCAAAGTGAATGTTGCCTCGAGCAGTTCGAGGGTAACTTCGCCTTTTGACTTGTCGAGTCGTGTGATTTTGGCACGCATACCTTTGAAGGGTCCACCAGTAATTTCAACAACATCATCTTCGTTGAGGTCTTCCATGACTGGTTTACGCACTATGTAGCGTTCTATTTCCGCGAAGCTAACGAGTCCAGGGATCCTAGAACGTACGTGTCTGACTCCAGTGATTGCTTCTTCTACAAGGTGTGGTCCATCTGCTTCGACAAACACGTAACCTTTTAGTGTGTCTGGAACAAGAAGAGCTTTGATTGGAATATGAGACATTTCCACTTTGGAAGCGATTAAACGGGCTACGTTACGTTCTTGACCGGTTGTTGTTTTGACAACAAAAATTTTAACTTGATTTAGCTCTTCTTTCTTGTCCATTGTAAGTTTCCTTCTAAGTTGTTGTTGTGCCTGATGTTGCGCCGCCAACTGCATAGGACAACAGTTTAATTACGAAGCCTATTAAACCGACTGCCCCTATACCTAGGAGGCTGATTTTTATGGAGAGCCAAAGCTCTTCGCGTCCTGGTTTGACAGCTAGCTTTAGGGTTCTTGCCGCTTGTGATAGCCAATCTTTTACGCCCATTTTTACCGCACACTCAAGATTTCACTGATATATAATAAACGTTACTGTAACTTTTTAGTTTAGAAACTACTGTATCAAGCCTTTTAAATGTTACTTTGAAGATGCCTGCTTACACTTTCTTGAAGGGTAACCCTATAGTTTCTAACGCCGACAGCAGTTTTGGCTTGTCTTCACCTTTGATTCCCTTCCAATCAAGAATAGCCAACTGGACCTTCTCCGAAGTCTTCTCAACACATTGTGATAGCATTTCAGCGTCAACCAAATTAGTAGCGTATTTGGGAATCATATGGCCAAACGCAAATTCGCCGACCAAAGCCATAACTGTGAATCGTTGGTTATAGTGGTTTCCTCCTATACCGAGAACTACCGGACTGGTGGAAGCTGTGTAGTTAGAAACGGCGTATATTGCTGAGTGTGCGACGGCTTCTGCTGCTCTTAAATCAATCCACTGGGCCGGAGAACTCCCTAATTCTACAAAAATAGCTGGAATATCTAAGCTTGGACCATGATGGGTACATTCAAAAGATACCTCATAATTGAGGTTTAATTTTTCTTTGTAATAAACGAGTGCTTTTAGAGCATTTTGCATAGCGTAAGCAGGGGAAACTGAAACCTTCTTAGGTGAGCCTCCAAGTTCCGCTTCACCAAAGTTTCCAGGTGGATGGACGGAGAGAGTTGGTTTACCGCTTTGGCTACTATGCCTTGAAATAAAAACGATTAATTTTGCATTTGGGAATTTGCTCGGCAGGTCCTGAGCTTTAACGGACTCTTCTTTCAGGGTAACAAGGTTCATTTTTTTCCCGTTTATGCCTGCAGTGTAGATAGTGCTTTGCTGGAAAACTTCTGCCGTCTTTCTAAAAGGGTAGCATCTGAGGATTTGTTCTCTAATGTTTAGGCTTGCTACATCCTTGTTTGAGGCTACCAGCAAGATCATGTTTGATCTTTTAATTGGTTCATGCTTGTGGTGAAAAAAGGTTTTGCATAAAGCTTATAATTGCATGCTTGGTTCAGCCTTCATTGAAGGCATAGAAGAGATGCATCTGATCAATTTCAAGGAATTAACGGGACAAGAGCTTTGTGCACTGGTTGATTTAGGAATTGAAGTTAAACACAACCCTAAGAAGTATCTTAAAACCTTCGAGGGCAAGTCAGCAGCGCTGATTTTCCAAAAAACTTCCACTCGAACAAGGGTTTCCTTTGAAGTTGCGATGACCCAGCTTGGTGGCCATGCGCTATATATTGATTGGAGAACCACCAATTTCGCCTTAGCAGACATAACGGATGAACTTCAATATTTGTCGCGTAACGTCGATTGCATCATGGCACGGTTACTATGTGATTCAGACCTGCTAAAAATGGCAAATTCCTCTCGTGTTCCAGTCATAAATGGTTGTGATGAAAAGTACCATCCTAGCCAAGCCCTAGCAGACCTAATCACCATTAAAGAAAAGAAGGGCAAACTCAAAGGCACCAAACTCGTTTACATCGGCGTTCACAACAACGTTGCAAACTCACTTATCGAAGGCTGCACCAAAACAGGGGTAAAGCTAACAACCGTAACTCCTATTTTTAATGAAGCGGCAAGAGACGATGACTTGCTCTCTGAAGCCAAAAAGACTGGACTTTGGCAATCAACCTTAGATGTAAAGAAGGCAGTTGAGGATGCGGATTTTGTTTACACCGATACTTGGATTGATATGGAGTTCTTCACTGACCCTAAATTTGCTGAGGAAAAAGAGAAGCGTATTAAGCTCATGATGCCCTACCAAATCAACGCCCAATTGCTAAAGGGCAGCAACGCCTACATTATGCATGACATGCCTATTCACCGTGGATACGAAATAAGCGCAGAAGCTATTGACAATCCGAAATCGATAATTTACGAGCAGTCAGAAAACAGACTTTACTCGGCTAAAGCGATTTTTCTCCGGTTAATGAACGCTCAAGGGCAATAATAGTAGGTACATTAAGAAGAAGATGCTGCTGCTACTACTGCTGCAACCGAATTCTGCAAATCAACAGTTGCATCTTTCAATCTATTATGATTTTTTACTGTTTAGCGTTGTTTCCACACGAGTAGCATTTTCCGTCGTGCACGCAAACTACGTCTCTACAGTTTGAGCAGCGATATTTCTTTTGCTGCTTTTCGAGGAACTCTTGCAGTCCAAGGGTTTTAATTTCGTTTAAGTTTTCCACCATACTCATGTTGTAGCGTTCCCGGTATCGCTTGTCTAGATGTGCAAGGTTTTTGCAGGGGACCATGTCGCATTGGCTGCAGGATTCGATTTGATGTTTCCTAAGTTTAAGACAGCCCCGAATTACATAGCAGTTTTTAGCTCTGGGAAGGCAACCTTGACAGTGAGTTACTTTGCCCCTTTGGCGTGGAACTCCATGCGTGTAGGATAAGTAAGCCTTGCATAAAGCGCAGTTCATTCCGCAAGGAGCAATGAGTTCTGGCGCAAATTTATTGGCTGCCATAAAGCGGTATTAGACTGAATTCGTTTAATTGGTTTTTGCTTTGCTTGAAGGGTAAGTTAGAGTTTTCACAAATAATTCTTAATAAAAATTAATGTAAAATGCTAATTGATTAGTAAAAAGATTAAAGCCTATAGAATTTTTAAAATTAATAATTATAGTCATTAAATTATTGACTTCTATTCAAGACATGTGCTAACTGTTAATTCTTTGAGTCTTCTTATTGGAGTATCTTTGCTTTGTTGAAACAACTTGACTTCTAGCACTTTAACAATATGATAGAATAGCATAAAACACTCTTCTCCTTTTTCCATTTAAATTTGGTAAAGGAAAAAGCGAGGGACGGATCAAGATTTTGAAAATTAATTCATAAAGAAAGGAATTGATTCTTGGATTAGCTCTATGGATTGACGAACAATTGTGGATCAGCGAACCAACAGTTAGCACTAGCTGTTACATCACGCCCTCCAAACCAAAGAACCATAGAATTGATTTGTACTGGATTACAAGATAGAATAGAACTTCTCGTAACATAACTAAAGTATGTGGTTGGAACATAAAAATCCCAAGATATTAACGTCCAATCACTACCCCAACTAACATAAGTAATGCCACCAGTCGAGCTACTGTAATCATTTGCAATCTCCACTTCATTCGGATGCCCGGCTTGATGCCCAGCTGAATCAACAGTCGCTATACCAATTCCTTGCGAACTGCTTATGTAAAAATCACAACCAATTTCCGCACCAGAAAATAACGCTGTTGTGCTGTATGGTGCAGTCTTAATCCATGCCGACATTACAATGTGGTCTCCTGGCTTGACATTTATCCATGCACCGTCTACTTCTCTTGTTCCACGAACGTAGTCTGGGCCAACTCGTATACTTGGGTTGCCATTATGCGTTGTACTGGAGTCTAAGGAAGAATATGATGAAGCTGCACCGTTCATGTCAGCATAGAATGCGCTAAGAGGTTCCAGATTGGGTGAGGATTGAGATAAAATGGGGGTTGGTGTGGGTTCTGGTTTCAGTTTTGGTTCTGGTGTTGGAGTTGGGGTCACCGTCGGTGTTAGAGTTGGTGAAGGAGTCGGTGTTGGAGTTGGTGAGAGTGTTGGTATGGGCGAAGGAGTTGGGGCTGGGGTCGGGGTAGCAGTTGGAGACGGAGATGGAGCTTCAGTTGGCACAGGAGTCGGAGTCAGTGTTGGACTTGGCGCGGGAGTTTGTGTTGTAGCTGGAGTAGAAGTAGGCGTAGGTAACAGTGTTGGGATTAAACTCGCTGACGGGGTTAGACTTTGAGTGGGAGTAGCTATAGGAGTAGAGTCTGGCATAATGTCTGGCGTTAAAGGAGGGGTAGAATCAGAAGACGAAGTATCAGTTAGCGCAGGAGTCGGATTTAGTGTTGGGCTTGGGCTTTCAATAGGGGTAAGAGTTGGATCTACCGAAGGAGATGATGTAGCAGTTAAAGTTGACATCATAGTTAGCGTGGGTGTGGACATAATTGGTGGTTGTGGCATTGGCAATAATTCGGGGGCTTTATGCATGAGATATGAAGAATCAAATAAAGGATTCGAGGTTGAACCTGAAGCAACCTGTGGAATAGTGGGCGGTAACAGAATATTTTGAACGGTTGTTGTATTAGTAAAGTTAATAATACTGCTAGTTGATGTGGCCAGACCTGCTGATGCCATGATTGATATGATGCTTATAACTAACAAAATACTAACACAGAGAACTGCTAGCTTTTCGAATTTATAGTTCATATGATGCGAATTCGACCGAAGTATTCTGTAAGATCCAATTACTGAATGTAACAAGCTACGAATAGGTGAGTGAGAAATAGAATAGAACACATGATCAAAATTCTTGCGGTATCGATTCTTTTTGATCCTTTGGAAAGTACTTTTTCGAATCATTTGCAGAACGGCTATTTTTAATCACGCCTCGGATTAGATTCTTCCTTAAGCGTTTGTATGCATTTTATTTGTTTTTGAAAAGTCAAGTAAACACAATTTGTCAAATTAAAAAAAACACGTTTGAAAGCACTTAACATACTTTGTTAAGTTTACTTCACAAACAATTGAATGGCTATTAAGATTATACCTACTAAAGTGAAGGGTATGTCTACCATCCTTAAGATTGACCTTTTACATTTAGGACTTATAGCAATCAGATACCACTAGCAAAGATTTTTAGTATGAAATATGAACGTTTGCCAACTTGCCTCTGAAAAAACTTCTAACCGAGCGCTAAAACTAAAATGGGTTTACTTAGGCTTAAGGCTAATTGAGCATAATTATCCTAGCAATTCCTAACATAATTCTTAATTACACCCTCCGCTAAATGTGGAGGCTGAGGTAACATAAAATGGTGAAAATGGATTTCGGAGGCGTCAAAGAGGACGTCATTACTCGAAAAGAGTTCACATTAGCACAAGCCCAAAAAATCCTAAAAGATGAAGTTGTAGTCTCATTAGGCTACGGCATTCAAGGTCAAGCTCAATCACTCAACATGAGAGACCAAGGAATAAAAGTAATCATCGGGCAAGAAAAAGAAGGTATATTCAAAAAAGAATGGGATAAAGCTATTGCCGACGGATGGAAACCTGGCGAAAACTTGTTCCCCATGGAAGAAGCTGCCAAAAAAGGAACCATTAAAATGTTCCTTCTAACAGATGCAGGACAAAAAATGGTTTGGCCAAAAGTCAAAGCAACCCTTAAAGCAGGTGACGCACTCTACTTCAGCCATGGATTCAGTATAGTCTACAAAGAACAAACTGGTGTGATCCCACCCAAAGACATAGATGTGATCCTTGTTGCCCCAAAAGGCTCTGGAACATCAGTGCGCAGGAACTTTGTTGACGGAAGTGGCATAAACTGCAGCTTTGCAGTATTCCAAGACGCAACAGGCAAAGCAGAAGAACGCGCAAAAGCACTCGGCATAGCCATCGGCGGAGGATATCTCTTTCCAACCACATTTGAGAAAGAAACTTTCAGCGACCTGACAGGTGAACGTGGCACATTAATGGGTGCCCTCGCAGGGATCCTTGAAGCTCAATACAAGACGTTACGTGAACATGGACACAGCCCAAGTGAGGCATTTAACGAAAGCGTTGAAGAACTCACACAAAGCCTAATCCGCCTAGTCGATGAAAATGGCATGGACTGGATGTACTGTAACTGCAGCGAAACTGCCCGCATAGGTGCATTACGCTGGAGAAGTCGTTTCCGTGAAGCAACACAACCAGTATTTGATTCTCTCTACGAGCTTGTTGCCGCAGGCGAAGAAACACGCATCGTCCTCGAAAAGAGCAAAGCTCCCGACTACCGCCAGAAACTTGCTGACGAACTCAAAGAAATGGGCAACAGCGAAATGTGGCGTGCTGGAGCAACAGTACGTTCTCTTCGTCCCAGCAAACCAAAGAAAGAGTAAACCTCTTTTTTTCTTTTAGTTTTTTTTATTAATCACATCAAAAAATAATTCTTGTCTTCATTACCAGTACCCATAAAGTCAGTTAAGGCTTTATTTTCAGATGTCAAATCAACGACACCTAACATGTATGATGGATGCTTCTCTAACTCAACTTCTTTGGTGTATGGGGTTTTAGTGAATCGAAGCACTGTGCTTGCCTTTGAAGTACTTATTTCTTGAAGAACGCTATTTCTTCGGCTGCTTTCGTGTGACAGACAGGTTGCGATTATTATTAAACGATGTTTTTTTGCAAAATTTAAAAGGTAACTCATAATTTGGCCGTAGAAAGTTTTCGCTTCTTGATCATCAACATTGTCACGTAAGAATGGAGCTACTATGTCTGAGATTACTATGACTTTAGCTTCTTGTTTTTCTACGACTTCTTGCAATTGTTCCATTATTAAAGAAGTTAATCTGTAAGCTGTGTACACACGTATATTATAGACCCGATCAAGTGCTGCGTGGGCATCTAATTTTTCAAGCTGAGCGGTATGTCCGATGTCGGACAATGAAGAACTATTTGCGCAGTCGATGAAAACCACGTTGCTTTGCGCTCCACCAAGTTGAACCGGCACCTGAGCACGAACGCAGAGTAAAGAGGTTAGCGAAGTAACAGATTGTGGACCATATATGACTGCAAAATCCCCAGATCTGAATCCCGGAAAAAGTCCATCAAGGTCTCGAATGTTAAAAGTAAACCGCGTTAGAGTTGATTGCGCCATTGAAGGTTTCATTATTAATTTCTGTTGCATAGCTTTTCCACAGAAACGCATTACGCCTGATTAGTCTATTTAAACTATCAGCCAAGCAACATTCCAGAGCAGGGGAGGGTAGAGTGAAAGTGAAAATGGGAAAGTAGTTAATTATGGACTTGTGCTTCTTTTTTAAGGTAATTTTTAGTTTGTGTATGCCCTAAGTTCACGTTTGTTTGCCAAGCTATTCTTTTATACCTGAAACAGAAGCATGCTAAAAGATACGAGGTACCCTCTTGGACTACGTTGTCATTGCTGCGTTGGCAGTGTTTGTTGCAACGGTTTTCTTGATGATTAAGCGTCCGAGGGGTTTGCGACTGGGATACGCGGCAGGCATCGGCGCGGTTGCTTCGTTGCTATTGGGCACGGTGAGTTTGGTGCAGGCGGCGCAGTCTTTTTTGGACATTTGGGATGCCGCGTTAGCCTTTTTGGGTATCATAGCGTTGTCAGTGACTTTGGATGCCATGGGTTTCTTCAGGTGGGCAGCGCTACGAGTTGTAAAATTGGCGCATGGAAGTGGGCTACGCCTTTACTTCTACATAGCCTTACTAACTGCCACGGTGAGCATTCTTTTTGCAAATGACAGCGCAGTTTTGATTCTAACTCCAATTGTGCTTGAGATTGTCACGTGCTTGGGCATTGATAAGAGGGGCAAACTTGCGTATTTATTCACTGCAGGATTAATCGCTGACACAGCAGCTATGCCGCTAATTACAAGCAACCCCATCAATATCTTGAGCGCGGATTTCTTCAAGTACAGCTTCATCAACCACCTAATTTTCATGGGTCCTGTCGCAGTCGCGACCCTTCTAAGCAGCTTGCTATTGATTTACCTGTTCTTTCGAAGACAGATTCCCAAAACTTACGACTTACAAGCAGCAGATTCCTTAACTAAAGATAAATCTTCAATTTCGCCCAGCCTATTGAGAATAACCTTGGTTACGCTTGTGGCCATTGATTTGGGTTACGTTTTGACTTCTTTGAGCAAAGTTCCAGTTTCATTAGTAATTTGCAGCGGTGCAGTTTTTCTGGTGGCGGTTTACTGGTTTGTATTGAAGCGAAATGGATCGGTGAACGGTGAGAAGAAAGGTCTCTTTGGTTTGGCAAAGGACATCAACTGGGATATTGTGCTTTTTATGCTAAGCATTTTCATTGTTGTTCAAGGCTTGGAAACTGCAGGTGTCACTAACCTGTTGGCGTCTGCACTGGTGACAACGAGCAAGCTTCCGTCAGCACTAGGAGTTTTTGCGCCGAGTATGGTGATTACAATTGGGGCAAGTTTCATGAACAACTGGCCTATGACAATTCTGGGGTTGCTTAGCATCCACCAGACAGCTGTGACTGGAGCAACCTTGACTAACCTAGTTTTTAGTAACATAATCGGCAACAACCTTGGACCACATTTTTTCCCGTTAGGGTCGCTTGCGATTGTGATGTGGTTGGAGATCATGCGACGAAAAGGTGTATCCATTAGCCTAAGAGAATACCTCAAAGTTGGTTCCACCTTATCTGTGGTGCAGGTCGCCATCGCTTCGATAATCCTTTGGGTAGAACTTGCTATTCTTGGATTCAAACTTTTTTAAGGTAAAACAACTATCAAGTTAGCAAAACAACTTGAAGCAGGGAATAAAGTGATAGTCAGCAAAGGAAATTTAACTCAGGATTCATTGAAAGGAAAAGTTGCCATTGTAACTGGGGCTGGACGCGGAATTGGATATGAAGCTGCAAGAGCCCTTGTTTGGCTTGGCGCAAACGTTGTCATCGCGGAAATAAATGAAAAAAACGGTAAAACTGCAGAAGAAAACATAAACAAAGAATCAGGTGCAGGAAAAACAGTGTTCGTCAAGACAGACATCGGTAACGAAAAAGATATCGATAAGCTCGCTGAAGCAGCATTGAAAAAGTTCGGCAAAATCGATGTTGTGTTAAACAACGCCACAGTTTTCCCGATGGGCGCCGTAAAGGATACGGCAATTGAGTCATGGGATTTCAGTTATCATGTTAACCTTAGAGGACCAGTGGCTTTGGCAAGAAAGTTTCTACCTGCCATGATTGAGCGCAAGCATGGCGTTTTTGTTTGTGTTTCCTCGTCTGGTGCAGCTCCGTTTATGGGAGCCTACGAGGTTTTCAAGACAGCGCAAGTAGAATTATCAAACACAATATCCTCTGAAGTTGAAGGCACTGGAGTTTTTGCTTTTACCATTGGACCAGGAATCTCCAAAACGCCCGGTTTCGTTGAGGGCGGAGGAAAGGTCGCTTCCCTTATGGGTATGAGTTTGGAGCAATTATTTGATCTTAACAAGAACGCTCAGATTTCTCAGGAAGCGGCAGGCGCGGGTTTTGCAATAGCGGTTGCTCTTGCCAAAACGTACCATGGACAAGAAATTAGTTCTATCCAAGTGCTGAGGCAAGCTGGCATACCTTTAACAGATCAAGAGGAAGTCGGGGCAGAAGAACAGAAATTAACCCAACAAGCACAAGTAGCCAAACCTAATGAAAAAAGAGGTGTAGATGAACTCTACGGGGCTGTGGCAAAAACGTATGCTGAGCAGTCGGAGGGCTGGAAGAAACGCAACCTCTTCGAACGCCAATGGGTATCAAGAGACTTCAAGAAAACCACCGGACTATCCATCGATGAAATGCAAACAAACCTCAAAGCGTTAGGAACCAGCTTGAAAATTAAGGCTTCAACATCAGAGTTCATTGAACCACTCAATCAGTTAGCAGGTTATTATTTACATCAACAGGAGCAACTAAGAGGGTTCGAGAAGAATCCACAAAAGCTAGAAGAAAACCTAAAAATAATCGATGAATGGGTAAAAGACGCCAAAGCTTTGGGACAAGCCCTAACGGCTTAACCCATCAGGATTTTCTTTAAAACTTCTCTGTAAACTGTCAGAGCGGTCTTTTCATCCTCAACCCCTTTTATGAGCATTCTTCCGCCATTGAAGAGACTCACCTCAAAGGTTTTGTAATCAAACATAAGCGCTAATCGAGACTTCAAGCGCATTTTGAAATACTTACTAACCTGTGGGTAAACTTCCTCGAGGTTGAGTTTTAGGGTTTTTTCAGGGTTTATGTTAGCGGTATCTTTGCCGCAAAGCCAAACTAGCCGCTCGCCTCCTGCAATTGAGGATACGTCCCCGTGACAAACGGGGCAGCGGGTACTTTTTGAGATTTCTATGGTCGTGAAGTCCATGTCATTGAAGTCACATACCATCAACTTACCCTTCAAAGTCGAACCAATGCCTGTTAGGAGTTTTATGGTTTCCATTGCCTGTAGAGCACCAATTATTCCTGTTGTGGCGCCCATGACTCCTCGAGTGTTGCAGGTTAGCAGATCCGAATCGGAGAGGTTAGGCATTAAGCAGTCCAAGCAACCAGTCTCGGGTGGGGCAAAGACAGATAAGTTGCCTTCGATGCCTATCGCTGCGCCGAAAATGTATGGGATGTTCAGTTTTACGCAGGCCCGGTTTACGAGATAGCGGGTTACCATGTTATCCAATCCATCAACGACACAGTCAACGCCTTTTAGGAGGCGTTCGACGTTACTTGCGTTAACATTTTCGGGAACTGCTTCTACGGTTACAAGCGGGTTCTGTTTCTCGAGCTTTTTTGCAGCGATTTCGGTTTTGGGATAATGGAGGTCATCAATATTGTAGAGGATTTGACGATGGAGGTTATGAGGTTCGATAGTATCTTGGTCAATTAAACGAATGTAGCCCACACCGGCCAGAGCAAGGTATAGCGAGGATACCGTTCCAAGTCCGCCGGCACCAACGATTGCAACTTTTGATTTCGCAAGTTTCTTCTGCCCTTTCTCACCTAATTCTTTCAGGATGGTCTGGCGACTGTAAAACTCTTTAGCAAACGCTGTTTTCTCGATCTCATTCACCTTAACCGTCCTCCCACTTAGTCTTGGTTATATTTGCCTTTATTGCGAAACTGCCTTTCATATATTTCCCTAACTCGCTCGATCGAATCCACTTCCTCTAGGATTTTGTCGTCACGAATTCGAGTGATTCTTGCGAATCTTAGCGCCATTTGGCTTTTATAGCGAGGGCTTTGCTGGATTTCGTTATATGCGACTTCGACAACGATTTTTGGAATAACGTTGACACGGTGCCCTTCTTGGCTTATTACTGATTCCTTTAAGCGCTTGGTTAATTCAATAATTTCGGCGTCAGTTAAGCCCTTGAAAGTCTTCCCTATGTTCAACAACTCGCCTGTATGTGGATTTCTTGCGGCGAGGTAATAGTCGGATAGCCAACCCTTTCTGCGTCCGTAACCATACTCAGCGGCGGTGATGATGAGATCTAAAGGTTCAAGTATAGTTTTAATTTTGAGCCAACGTTTTCCTCGGCGTCCAGGTGTATAAGGGCTGTCAAGTTTCTTTGCCAGCAACCCTTCATGCCCGGAGGATATTGCTTCTTTGAGGAAATCTTCGGCTTCTGCTAACTCATCGGTAACTATTTGGTTAGACAAGGGGATTTTTCCGGCAGTTTGAGTTAAGATTTCACGACGTTTAACATAAGGATGGGTGATTAGACTGTCGCCATTAAGATAGAGAATGTCAAACAGATAGAGAGTTATAGGCATCTTCTCGGCCATACTTGGGACGCCGCGGATTCGTTTAAACCTACGCATCAAATGTTGAAATGCAATCGGGAAACCAGCACTATCCAACGCGATTACTTCTCCTTCAACAATGGCGGATTGACCTTGGATGTTCTGTTTTACTGTTTCGACAACTTCAGGCAAGCTAGCTGTAACGTTACTCAATCTTCTGCTGAAAACTTCCACCAGACCATTTTGTTTGTGGATTTGCACTCTTGCTCCATCGTACTTGTATTCGAAAGCAGTTTTTCCGCCTTGCTCAGTCAACGCTTCTTGGACAGACTGTGCCGTTTGAGCTAACATTAGTTTGACTGGCCTAAAGACACGAAAACTTGCGTTCTCCAACCCCTCAACACCGCGCATTTTCAATACAGCCACAACTTCGCCGATATCTCCCAATACCATAGATCCGTGCCGTACGCTTTGAAGAGGAACAGCGAAAGCTTTTGCAACTGCTTGCTCCATCAAGCCCTCATGGAGTCCAGTGCGCATTTCACCCGTAAAGATTTTCACAAGATACTTAGCTTCAACAGGCTCCGCTTGGCTCATTAGCGCGGTGATAAGCCGTTCTTTTTTGGTTCTTGACCCTGAACCTTGAGCTTGGGCGATTGCATCAAGGGTCGTTCGAACTTCGGTAATGCTCAAGGATTTTTGTTCGAGTTGGGTTTGTTTTTTGGCTTTGGTTTGTTCGAGAACTATTTTGGTCGCTGAACCTATGTCACCTGTGCGTGCCATTCCTTGGCTGAAAAGATCCCAATCAAACTGTCTTATTCGTTCGAAAATGTGGGTGAGGGTTAACCAGCTAACATCAAGCGACTTTTGACTGTACTTTGGGAATGCTCTCCCAACCATCATGTTAGTTGCAGGTTCAATTTCTACGGCCTCTAGTGTTTTGAGGTAGTTTGCGGTTTGCTCTATGATTTCGAGTCGCTTTTTTGTAGCTTCGACTTTCTCGAGCAGTTCACAAAGGGATTTGAATAGGGCAGCCATAAATCTGAACCTAAAACTTCTCTCTGAAGAATAGAGATTTGCAGCTTAATTAATCGATACTTTATATCGCTATTGCCATCGGATTTAGATCCCTTAAAATTCCGTGCAATACTTTTAGGTAAGTCTTATCGGCGTTTTATGAAACCATTTGTTATAAAATTCCATTGTCAGTCTAAAAGGGAGGATAACAAACCAAAAAAAGTGGGCTTGAAGCCTTACCCATTAAGGATTTAGGAAAACACAGAGAACGATGATTCGCCTTCAGGTTCCTTCTGTTTGTCATTAATTTCTTTAATTTTCTTGTTAAGCTCCTCTACTTCTTTGGTGTTGCCCAAAACTTTTTGGCTGTCTCGTGCTTGTTCAAGTGCACTGACACCGTAGCGTTCAAATCCTTTACCAAATGATATTTCGGCGGATTTTGAGAATAATTCAGCGGATTTCGCATAATCTTTCAGTGCGAAGGAGCATTCGCCTGCTTTATAGGTCATTTCTGCGGCGCCAAAATAGTTTTGGCCTTTGTAGTAGAGGTCTGCTACTTTGATGAAGAGATCTTTTGCTTCCTCGAATTTGCCGTTTTCCATCAATGCGTTAGCATCTTTATGCATTTTAATTGGGTCTTCTCTTACTGTACTCATTTTATGCAACTCTTGTGGTGTTAGTGTTTATTCTGGAAGAAGTAACATTTAGAATTTTCCCTTACAACAAAGAAGCAGCTTGGTATTCAAAACGGAAATTGCTACAATTTTGAAAACATTGCCAGTGGTTTGATTGGTCAACAATGACGTTTTTATATTCCACTTTCAAAATAGCTATTCTAAACCGCCGTGAATTTAGTGACCAACAACCAACCCCCAGATAAAACTTCGAACTTTGCCCCATCTGCAGCGTTTAAAATTGCAGCTGCAGCAATCTTTGCAGCCCTTGTAGCAGCAGCCACACTTTTATTTGTGATTCCAATTCCCGCTACCAGCGGATACTTCAACCTCGGCGAGACACTCATCTACGTAGCTGCACTACTTTTTGGACCATTAGTGGGCGCAGTCGCGGGGGCAGGAGCATCCATCGCCGACGCACTAGTGGCAGCACAATACGCACCAGGAACATTCACAATAAAAGCCATCGAGGGCTTTCTTGTCGGCTTCTTAACCAAAAAACTAAACCAAAAAATAGAAAGCCTAACCATATGCGCAACCATAGCCATTATAATCGGCGGATTCGAGATGGTTACCGGATATTTCCTCTACGAAACCCTTGCCTTAGGTTACCCAGTTACCTTGGCAGCCCTAGAAGTTCCCTTCAACATCATACAAATGCTCATCGGCCTCATAATTGCAGTACCTATAATGCATGCAGTTCTACGCATTTTCCCACAACTTAAAAGCCAGTTTTAACAGAGAATAAGATATGAAACTTCCGCCCGGAAAAATCCCAATAAACATCCTAAAAGATGTAGTTTTCAAAAACCTCGGTGCACAACGTAGTGAAGTCATTCTCGGACCAGCGGCAGGAATTGATGGCGCTGTTTTGGATTTCGGAAATAAAAACGCAATAGTCTCTATGGACCCAATCACAGGAGCTGTCGAACGAGTCGGATGGGAAGCCATAAATGTTAATGCTAATGATGTCGCCACTTTCGGTGTGGAACCCGCATTTTTCTTTTCCTGTATAATGCTTCCAGAGAATGCTGATAGCAAAATCATCGAAACAATAGCAACTCAAATGCACACTGCAGCAAAAGAATTGGGCATCGCCATCGTGGGCGGACACTGTGAATCCACTCCTGGCTTAACAAACCCAATTGTAGTTGGCTGCATAATGGGCTTAACTGAAAAAGGAAAATATGTCACAGCAGCAAGTGCAAAAGCAGGTGACAAGTTGATTTTAACTAAGAGCGCAGGAATTGAGGGAACGGCCATCTTAGCTTCCGACCGTGAAGCACAACTCGCAAAAACCTTCAACCCCACGATGCTAGAAAGCGCCAAACGCTTCTATAGCCAAATCAGCGTTGTAAAAGACGCCTTGACAGCTTACAGAACAGGCGGAGTCCACGCAATGCACGATCCTACCGAAGGCGGAATCTTAAACGGCATCCAAGAATTGGCTGACGCATCAAGCTTAGGCGTACGCGTTTTCGAAGAAAAAATAACCGTTGAACCTGAAACCGCTAAAATCTGCAGGTATTACGAAATTGATCCTCTGCAACTTATCAGTTCAGGGGCACTGCTCATCTCTGCTGACCCACAGGAAGCAAATAATATAGTCTCTGAATTATGCCGTGAGCACATTTACGCTGATATAATCGGCGAATTCAACCCAAACCCAAACAAACGCTTACTTATGCACAAAGACGACTCTGCAGAGATTCTGCCAAGACCCATCTCAGACCACCTCTGGATTGCTTTATCTCGATAGGCTAACAAACCGGTTACTACAAACTCGGGTAAAAAGAATTGTGGATATATAATAAAAAAAATTCGAACTCGTGGAATCAATCAACAGACCTAAACTATAGTCTTATAATGGTTTTTATAGTTCCGCCATGAGATAGGTAATAACAATTAATCGGCTAGTGACATTTGTTGACGTCAGGTTTCAAGAAAGCAGCATCTATTGCGGCACGTTCGCTTGCTCCCGGCAAACCTCACCATGCACAGTGGCTAGTCACAAGAAAATGCAACTACAAATGTCGTGCTTGCAACGTCTGGAAAAACCAAGACCAAAGAGAACTCACAGCCGACGAAATAAAGAAAGGTTTAGACATTCTAAAGAAACTGGGTATAGTTGAACTCGTACTTTCAGGCGGAGATCCACTTCTACGAGAGGATATAGGCGAAATAATAGATTATGCGTCAAAACTGTTTATCACAACGGTATATGATAATGGAAGTATAGCTGCAAAAAAACTCGATTTACTGCAAAAAGTAGATTTTGTCGCAATCTCAATCGACAGCTTAAATGAAGAAAAGAACGACTACATCAAATCAACTCCAGGCGCTTGGAAAAATGCCATCCAAGCCGTAGAGACCCTCCACAAAAAAGGAATAAAAGTTAGCGTAACCCCTACGATTTCCCAAAAAAACATCTATGAAATCGTTGATATTACTAATCATTTTACCGACCAAGGAATTCCAGTTTGGTATTGCCTTTACTCATTTGACAAATCAACCGATAGTAAACAGTTGTTTAGGATAGGCCAAGAAAACGATGAATTCGCAATTACAGACAATAAAGCAATGGTTAACCTTTGCAACCAGTTAATTGAAATGAAAAAGAAAAACAAGAAAATTCTAATGACCGATAAACTGCTAGAAGCAATACGAAGCATCTATGAAGAAGATAATAAACGAACTTGGAAATGCCAAGCCCTAAACCAATTCCTAGTAATTGATCATTTGGGCAGAGTTGCTGGTTGTCACAGCCATAACTTTGCTGGATCAGTATTTGATTTACCCGAGAAATGGAAAAGCTCAGAATTCAAGGACCTAAGAGCAACCTATCATGAATGTACTCAATGCAACTACCTCTGTTACGTATTTTACTCACTTCACGGTAGCCCTTACGGACATCTATCGCTGGCGAAAGATCAATGGAAAAATGCAAAATTAATCTTCAAATAAGACACTTTTCAGAACTCGGACCCAAAAAAAATTAACCTTGAACTGGGTCTTAAGGAAGTTAATTCAAAGGTTCAGGTGAGAAAAGCTATAACGATTAATATTATAGAGGATTAGAAATTATCCCTAGAAAGAGCAACGTTATCGATTACTTTGCATAGGACCTCGAAGACTTCGTTTGCACTCAAGTTGTCAGTGTCCAAAATAAAATCAAACGGCTTGAAATCTTCACCTAAACCGAAACCATAAAGCGCTTTGTAAATGGCTTTTGTTCTTGCTTCTTTTTCCTTCAGCACGTCAAATGCTTCAGCAACAGTCATATTATCTCTAACAGCAACTCTTGCAGCCCTTTTCTCAAATGATGCTTCAAGCCAAATCTTAAAGCCTTCTTTCAAAAGCCATGGCATAGTCCAGCTATCCAATAGAACGTTTCCTTGCTGGGCATACTCTAAGAGCTTATCGTCTACCTCTTTGTCAAATTTAGGGTCGTTTATTCTTTCATTGAGAAAATTCAAGCCCTCAGGACTTTCCCACCAACCTTGAACGGATACATCATATCCTTCGTGCTTTGCCAACTCTTTTAACACGTCGCCGCCTGAAAAGTACTTTAGTTGGTATTTTTCGGCGAGTTTTTTAGAAAGAGTACTTTTTCCTGTTCCAGCCATTCCTGATATACATATTACGGTCTTCTTGGCAGCATGGCAGGTTTCTTCTTGTGTGGCCATTTGGCGATCACTCAGTTTTTAGCAACTATATTGGTCCTTGTTCGATGGGCATTATGCCTATTATGCGTGAAGAAAGCAGTCCGAAGAACAGTGAGAAGATTGGGTACAAGTAAAACACTGGAATTGCGTTGGCAATTGTAGTTACAACGTTTGCCCCATTAACAACAGTTACCGTTTGCGCATTAGCTATTGTACCGATGCCAGGAATTAAGGCCAGCGGAGTGCTATGAAAAGTGGGAGTTAACACTAAAAACCACACTATGAGGTAAACAAAGGATATTCCAAACTGGACAAGTTGAGGTTTCATCATTTTTGCTTGCATGTTCTTAATCTGGGAATCTTTCTTTTTGAGTTTCTCAACCTGCTTTTTATCGTTTGCACGCATGGCTGCCATGGTTTCGGAACGGTATTCAGCCATTTCTTTCTGCATAACGCGATATTGTTCCCAGCCAATGAAGAAATTAATTAAAACTCTATTTACACCTGAGTTCAAAAAAGCAATTCCTGCCGCTATACCCATGATTGCTAATGTTGAAAGGAGATCTACGGACATTACGTTTTCCTCTTACCGCTTTAAGTCTAAGCGTACATGTTTCTTGTTAATAACCGTTTTCACCTATTTCGACTCTAAATTGGCTGTGAAATGGTTTTTCAAATTTTAAGTAAATAAGGGATGTTTCCAAAAAAAGCTGAAGCCCATTATATTTGATGACCCCCTCAACTAACTTATCGTTGACTAACAAAAATTGAAGATAAAGGGGTTATAGCCGGTGAGAGCTAAAACTTAATGGATGCTTTTGCGGGGATAGACTTTATGCTATTCGCCCAAAATTCTTCTGAAGGCGGGGAACATTTCTGCTGCTCGCTCACGCATTAACAGTTCGTAGTATTGGTAGATGATGCCTACTGACAGCAAGATACCTGTACCTGAACCGAAAGCACCAAAGAAGTCAGAAACCCCAGCCACGAGGCCTACAATTATTCCGCCCAACACTGTGACAACTGGAATGTAGCGTTTGAGGATAGCTTCAATGGGTCTTCCTGATCGCCTATAACCCGGGATTTGCATGCCGCTGTCCATGAGTTGTTTCGCTACTTTAGCAGGTCCTAAACCGCCGACTTCAAGCCAGATCAGTGAGAAGACGGCGCAGAAGACAATTATTACTCCAAGATACGCAGCTGCTTGTAGCGGTGAAGCGATGACGGATTGTATGTTGCGTGGCGCGGTTAGGTAGAATGCTAATCCACCCACTGCTGAAACACTTCCTGAAGTTACGTTTTGGTAGTAGTCGCCTATTATTTGAAACAGTATGTTTGTTCCGGGAGCTGGTCGTCCCAGTTGACTCCAAAGTAGCTGGCTAAAGAAGTAGACGTTAGCGAATAATGCTGATGCGAATATTACTGGCAGGTTTGAAACGTACAGGAGTTTAATTGGATATCTGCTTCTGAAGCCTTTGTAGCCTGCATAGCTCATTGGAAGCTCTATTCTGATTCCTTGTAAGTATATGACTATTAAGAAAACGGCAATTGTAGCGATAAGTCCAAGCAATGATGGGTAGATGCCTGAGACTGTGCCAAACGCCCACTGACTCAGAGTTTGCTGACCGCCTAAGTAGGCTGAGAGTGAGCCCACGAATAAGCCATTTGGCGGTGAGAACGTTGACCATAGAATGTTTTGGGCGACACCAGCCATAATAAACAGACTGATCCCACTGCCTAGCCCCCAGCCTTTCTGGACGAGTTCATCCATTAACATAACGATTATGCCTGCGGCTAGTAATTGTATAAATATTATCAGAACGGTGGGTCCGGCTAGGGTAGTTCCATACATTCCGCTTAGGATGTATGCACCTGCTTGTATGCCTGTCAATGCGATGCTGAAGACTTTGCTTGCGGAAGTAAAGAGTCCTCTGTCTTCAGAGTTTGACATGTCGCATTTGATTATTGATGAGCCTGCGAGCAATTGAAGAATTAAGCCTGCTGTGACTATTGGCCCGATACCTAGTTCCATCAATGTGCCCCGGTTAGAAGCGAAAATAACTCTTAAAGATCCAAAGTTATCGGATGCTGCTTTTTCAATCCCAAAAAGTGGGATTTCAGTCATAACTAGAAAAATAACAAGAACAAGGGCTGTCCAGAAGATTTTTTCGTTAAAGCTAACTTTACGCTCAGATTTCTTTATTTCAGGTAGAACTCTTCCTATTGGTTTGAAGAGGCTGAGGAATCTTCCGGGCATTTAGGGGTTTTACTCTCCGTTGGATGGGGGAGCTACGATCTTTCCGCCTGCTTGGGTGACTTTTTCTACGGCGGACTTTGAGTACGATGCAACTTTGATGGTTAGAGGTTTGGTGATTTTTCCTGTGCCTAAGAGTTTGGTGTAGCCGAGGTCTGTTAGGTTAATTTCTGATCCTTTTGCGAGTTGATCAAGCTTAACCAAGTTAATTGTGTTTTCTTTGGTGTGCAAACTTTGGGGAGAGGTGAAGCCGTGTTTTCCAAAGTAGTTGGGCTCAGAAGTGACTATTAAGCTCCAGAGGTGTTTGTGACGTCCGACTTTTCGGTGGCCTTTACTGCCGCTGTCTCGGTGCTGTCCTATTCTACCGTAACCTTGTGTTCTTGAGCCTCTTGTTTTCCGAATTTTTCTTAGTTTATGTGGCATTTTGATCCGCTTCTTTATCTAATGTTTCAGCTTTTTTTAGCTTGATTTCGAGCACGCCGTTCTTGAATTTGGTGTGCATCGCGTTTGGAATCACTGCCGTCGGAAGATTTAAACTTTTATAGTATCTTCGGTCTTTTGACTTTGCCGACAGCGTAATTTTCTGGTCTTTCACATTTATCTTGAGAGATTCCTTATTAAAGCCTACTATTTCGGCGACTATTGTGATGTAGCTATTTTCTTGGAATATGTCGATTAAAGGTTTTTGTTCTACTAAATTGCGTTTAGCAAAACTTTTAGATGGGCGAAAACTCGAATGTGTCGGCATATTTTTTAATCGTTGAGTTTTCTGGGTTACTTTAGGTTTCTTTGGCTTTAATCCGTTAAAATCTAGCCATTTCCGGTTCTTACTAGTCCTTCTCCATCTTGCACTCATCTATCTTCCCCCTCCGATTAACTAACGCATTTCTCTGACGACATTATAAAACGTATCGCACACAAAGGTTGACAAAACACCTGAATGCCTCAAAGCAAATTATCAATGAAAACAACGATTTGGAAGATCGTTTAACAGCTTTAAAGGCAGATTTTGCGAAAACTATATGATTTTCTTAATCCCTGAATTACCTTAAAGCGTCGCTGAGGGGGATTATGAAGATTGGAAGCAACTTCTGAATTACGAATATAAAATTGCTCATCAAAATAATTGTTGTATTCGATAAAAATTTTAGCAAAAACAAAAAATGATGTTCGCAGGTGGTTTAAACCATGCGTTGAACTAGTGCATTGATTGCTTCTCCGCGGTAGCCTGCTTCGCCGCCTGCATTGTAACCTTTTTTGGTCTTGCCTTTGTAGCCTTTGCTTGGTGGGTGCAATCGGAAGCGTGCTTGTACATCTGGGAGTTTGCCGTATTGTACTTTGCAACTTATTATTGCTTCTGCGAGGTCATCGATACTTTTGTAGCCTATTTTTGTGAGGTATTCTTCAGTTAGTTTTTTGTCGCCTGCTAAGAGGGCGCGTTTCTGGATCATCATGGCTACGGTTTCTTTAGTTGGTTCGCCATAGGTAATGTAGCTGTTTATGCGTTGTAACATGCCTTTGTAGGCGGGTCGGCTGTCGATTAGGACTGCGTGGTTGGTATGAGTTAAGTGGAGTAGATCAAGGGTTTCTCTGGCTTCACGTTGGGCACTAACGGTTCCTCGGATTCTTACTACGACGAGTGGTTTGCATTCTTCGGTTTTCTGCGCCATTTTACTTCACCCAGTCCACTGTGGTAATTAAATTATAAGTCTTCCTTAGTCCATCAAAGATTGCGCATGCATAAGATGGCACAGTTCTTGTTGAGCCGAAGCTTCGCATCCAAAGATCCTTCACGCCGGCTAAGCCTAAGATAACTTTAGCAACTTCGCTTGAAACTAAGCCTAAGCCTCTTGGACCCGGAACGATTATTACTCGGACACCGCCGCATTTGCCTTCCACTTCGAACGGCACTGAATGTGGTTTACCGCAGCCGCATTCCCAACTTCCGCATCCACGTTTAACGGGGATGATGTTTAGGCGTGCGTTTACTGCTGCTTTTTCTATGGCATTTCGTACTTGGCTGGCTTTACCGCTACCCAAGCCGATGTAGCCGTCTCGGTTTCCGACTGCAACGATGGCTTTGAAACGTGATTTTTCGCCTGCGTCAGTTTGTTTCTGAACTAAGTTAACGTTTATGACTTCTTCTTGCAAGTCAGGAATCAGTGAGTCGACGATTTGCGATTCAGAGATTTTTATGCCGCTTAGGAATACATCTTCGATACTGGTGATTTTGCCTTCCTGAATCATCTTGCCCAACCTGGTTTTTGGAATCCAGGTTTCTAAGTTAGTTGTCCGCTTTTCTCTTTCGTTTCGGTTTCTACTCATGCTTTCTTTCCACCTTTCTTAGCAGCCTTTTGCTTTGGCTCTTTTTCTTTAGGTGCTTTTTCTTTTGGGGCAGCCTTTTCCGTCGCAACTTTTCCTTTTGGCGCCTTCTCTTTGGTTACTTTAGCTGCAGTTTTTTGTTTAGCAGGTGCTACTTCAGCTATTTTTTCTACTTCCTTAGCTGGAGCCTTTTCTTTGGTTACCGCTGCTTTGGACACTTTCTCTTTTGCCTCAACTTTCGGTTCAGCAGCTTCTACTGATTTTGCAGTTTTATTTCCAGTCATGATGTCAGTTTTAACCTTGGTGAAGTGTTCCGCGATTTTTTCTGGAGCAACACCTTGAGCGGTGTACTTTGAGAACTTGGCGTTGTATTCGTCAGAGCCTGCACCTAAGCTTTTTGCATATTTGGCAATGTGTTCGCCTTTCATACGCTCTTTAACAATTTTGTCTTCGCCATGTGGAACGGGTACGCCTGCATCCACTACTCCGCTTAAGACAGCGAAGATTTTTGAGCCTTTAGTAGGAGAAACCAAGCCGATGTCAAGGATTGCTTCTTTAATACCTGCAGTCTTCGCTTTCAAACCGCACAGCAAACCTGTGAGGTAAGCAGCGGGAATGTTGCCTGTGGGTGCTTTCCAGCCGAAGCTCTTTATGAGTTCGCGACTGTTGGCTGATGCTAAAACCTCATCGCCATGGGGCTTAGCAATTATGATTTGCACTTCAACATTCTTGTTTGATGCCCTTGTAACAAGCCGAGGTTTTCGGGATGTAACCAGAGCCTTACGTGCTTGGTAATCGGTTTTTCCTTCACGTCTACGTCGCAATTGTACTCGGTAATTTGCCTTTTTTGCCATCTAACGTTTCCTCCATAAATCATGCGCTTTTAAGTTACGCTCTAAATCAGCAACAGACTCAAACCGACCACTACCCGCCATACGGTAATATTGGGTGTAGGTGGTTTCAGTTATGACTTTTCTTGCTTTCAAATCTCTTAGCTTGCGCCGTAGAGAACGAATTTTTATCATCCAAGCTTCTTTCTTGGTGACTTTTGCGTGGGCAGCACCTTTTAGGCTTCCGGGACCGCTTCGCCTACCTTTGAGTTTTTTGGCTCGGATAACCTTTGCTCGGGACCTGCTTACGCCTTGCTGAGGCATTGAAACGATTATTTTCTCATGAATCAGCTTTCGAACTTCTTCGCGGGTAATCGCACCTTCAACGTCGTCCATGCGCTCAGGATTAATCCAAACACGGTTTTGACCAATTTTTAAGATTTGAGCAGCTAAACGTCTTTGTCCGCTTAAGTCAGTCATTGTTTCTTTTCTCCCTTCGTGAGTTTAGGTTTGGTTTCTTTAGGAGCTTTCTTCTTGATCTCTTTCTTTGGTTTCTCTGTTTTCTTTACTTTGGGCGCTACTTCTGTTTCTGGTGCTTTGTCTTCTGCTGATTCTTCGGTTTTCTCTTCGGCTTCCTTGGAAACTTTGAGGTTTAAGATTTTGATGTTAAGGTTTTTGGCTTCTGCAATGATTAAGGCGCGTTTTCGTTTGCCTACTGTATGGGATATGCGTGCGGCTTGGGTGTTAGAATCGATGGTTGATAAGCTCTCTACGTTGAAAACTATTACTTCGCGGTAACCGGATGGGTGAAGGAATCGGGCGATTTTGGGTCCTTTGTAGCCCATGCTAGGACCTGGTGGCCAACCCTTGATTTTTCTGCGAATCTTGTTGTCTAAGCCGCGGGGTTTTCTCCAGCTTAAGCTGAAGCGGTCGTATTTCCAGCTTTCTGCGCGAATGAATTTAGGTTTTTTGTTTCTGGCGCGCGCTCTAAGTTTGAGTGCTTCGCGTGATAGGGAGGGTTTCTTTTCAGTCATTATGCCATTCCTTCGTTTCTTTCATAAACGTATATACCGTCGAGGAAAACGCGGGGATCTTTGTTTCGGACCCTTGTAGCCTGTTCAATGTTGGCGGCGGTTTGGCTGACTTCTTCCAAGTTTGCGCCTTCAACAACGATGTCATCGGGCTCAATTTTCACTTTGACGTTACCGATTAGTTTTATTCTGCGGGGCCTGCGTTCGCCTGTAAAGTTTTCGATCAAAACGGACTTGTCTTGAAGTTTTACGGAGATGGGAAAGTGTGAGAAAACGATTTTTAATTTGTATTGGTATCCCTTTGTGACGCCAGTAATCATGTTTTGAATGTGAGAGTAGATTGTTCCGACGAGAGCAGCTTCCTTTTTGCGTGGCCACTTTGCAGATATTCGGACGTTTTTGCCTTCGCCTTCGATAGCGATTGGAGCAAACGAGAAATCACGTGTTAATGTACCTTTGGCGCCTTTAACGTTAATTTTCTTGCCTTCTAGACTGAGGTTTACGTCGTCAGGAACTTGGACAGTTTTAGATATTTCTGGAAGCCGCATACAGATTAAACTCCTTAATATATGAAGGCTAAGAGCCTTCCTCCAAGATTCTTTTCTTGAGCAACTTTGTGTGCAATTACGCCTTTAGAAGTTGAAACCACCATAATACCTACGTCTCTGGATGGCAGGAATTTCTTTTCCCAGTTCTCAAATTCATCGACCTTTACTGCGAATCTGGGTTTAACTGGACCGCATTTGTTTATTCTTCCTAGCAATTGGACTTTAAATTTTCCCTGGCGTCCATCGTCAATGAATTCGAATTCTCCGATGTAACCGTTAAGTTGCATAATGCGTAGAACGCGTCCCAGAAGTTTAGAGGCAGGGCTAATTATGCATTCACGCTTGTTACGTGTTTCGTTGTTCTTGATGGTTATCAAACCATTAGTTAATGTATCCATTGTTTTTCTTTAGCTCCTACTCATATTTCTTGAACCCTAATTTTGGGGCCGCTTCTCTAAAACATGTCCTACATAAATATAAATCGTAACGTCGGATGACTGGTCCGTATGAACCACATCTAACACATGGACGTGAACCTTTGCCATATTTTCGTACTTTCTTGACTTGTTCTTTTCCCATATATTCACTCTCTAGTTTAGACGATTTCGACTCCTAAGGTTTGTTTTATGAAGACGATTGATTCTTCAGGTGTTAACAGGTGCTTTGGACCAACTGACTTGTTTTGTTTTCTTCGGATTTTGATTCTTTGTCCAGGGCGGTTAACCGAGACGCATACATCCATCCCGAAGATGCCTATTTCAGGGTCATATTTTACGCCGGGTATTTCGATGTGTTCTTTGAGGCCGAAGGAAAAGTTGCCACGTTCATCAAAAGCCCGTTTTGCAACCTTGTTATCTACTACGGGCAATATTTTTTTGAGGAAGTCAACAGCTTTTTGTTTTCGCAAAGTCACGACAACAGCGATTGATTCGCCTTCGCGTATGCCGAAATCGCGTATAGTTTTCTTAGCTTTCCTCTTTATTGGTGTTTGACCTGTGATTTCTTTGAGGACGCTGTTTGCTTTTTCGAGTGGTTCACCTGATTTTCCAACGTTAAGGTTCACGACGACTTTGTCTATTCGTGGCTTCAGCATTGGATGTTGTTCCCAATTGCTAATTAGTGCTTCTTCAGACAACTACTGATGCCTCCATTTGAGTTATGAGTGGTTCAGTTTCTCCTATGGAGAAGATGAAATCCAAGATTGTTTGGCAACGTGCGCCGTTTGAGTCTTCTATGACTACGAGGGCTTGGCGACGCTTTTTGGACTCAGTTTTTTCGATTTCAACTATTTTTCCTTGGGTGCCGATGTTTTTTCCGCCAGTAATTATTGCCAGGTTGCCTTCTTTTGTTTTTAAGGTTTGGATTACTTGTTTTTCAGGGTAGGTTACTTTTAAGATGTCAAATGTTTCATATGTTACTTCTTGTGGGTGCTTGGGGTCGGCGACTTTTATGAGCATGTTTGAGCCGTCGTGAAGTGCAATTTGAACGCCATTGTGCACTGTTGCTTTGTTTTCTACTCTGAGGAGTGTGGTGTTGGATTCTTCTTTGCTAATTGGAGCTAAGATCAACCCTTTGTGTGAGGGCATTATGCGGTAGTATTTTCCACTGTCAGGCATCGAGATAATATCCATTAGACCTACTGGGGAATCATCTTTTTTGCGGATTTTGCCGTTAACTAATACTTTGCCTTGAGCCAGTATTAATTGACCTTCTTTTCGTGTTTGAGCTACACCGAGGATATCTCGGAGAACTAAAGTTAAAGGTAGGCATTCTTCGAGTGAATGTGAACCTGATGAGGGTTTTGCTACCCACGGCATTTCTTTTCTATGAATTGGCCAGAATGCTGGAGCTGGCTTACGTTTCAGCCTTGCAGTTTTTCCTTTTTTACCCATTTTTATTGTCCTCCCTGAGTTTTTTCAGAAGTTTTTGATTTAGCACGCGATTTAGGCGCAGCTTCTTTTTCCTCTGTCTTCTTTGTAGGTGCCTTCTTTGTTGCCGCTGTTGGCTTCACTGCCTTCTTAGCAACTGGAGCTTCTTCCTTCTTTTCGGGAGCAGATTTTTTAGCGGCAGGTTTTTTTGTAGCAGCCTTCTTTTGTGCTGATTCTTCTTCTATAGTCATCTCTGGTGCGGGCTCCTTTGAAACTTCAGACACCGCTTCTTCTTTAACTGGTGTGACTTCGACTGGTTTTTCTTCTTCAACCTTAGCCGGAGCCTTTTCGATTTTCTTTGCTGGCTTAGCTTTTGGTTTTTCTGCTTTCACTGGTTTTGCAGTAGCTTTCTTTCGTTCAAGGATATTTTTTCGCCATTTATCGTCTAAGTTAAGGTTTCTTATCTCAACCTTTGACGGGTGAACTGGAAGGAAGATGTTTGTTCCGTCAACTTTTTCACGCGTTAACCCTTCAACGTAAATACGGAATGCTTTGAGATCAACACGTGAAACCTTACCTTCAAAGCCTTTATTGTCACCTCGTTTAATGAGGATAGTATCGCCTCTTCTTACTGGAAGGGTCTTTGCACCTCTTGAAGCAGATAACTCTCGTGATAATGGCGCTGCCATGAGCTTGTGGCGTATGTGGGCTGGAGCGTTAAAGAGCTTTTTTCTTTGTTTGCCCGGGTTCTTTACTCGTTTTGTATCTTGCATTATTCTTACACCTATACTATTATGCTTGAGGCACTTGCGATTCGTGGCCATCTCTCAGCTGCCTCTCTTGCTACTGGACCACGGATTTCTGAACCCTTCATTTCGCCGTCAGGAGTGATAATTACAGCGGCGTTATCTTCGAATTGAACCCAGACACCGTCAACGCGTCGGAAACATTTTCTTTGGCGGACGATCACGGCTTGGAATATTTTTTTGCGCATGTCTGGTGATCCTTGACGAACAGAAACTGTTACTTTATCGCCTACGGTGGCGGATGGGTAACGTCTTAGCCTACCTTTGTAACCCATAGCTTGGATTAAGCGCAAAACTCTTGCGCCTGTGTTGTCTGTACATCGCAGTTCAGAGCCTGCTAAGAGGCCTCGACTGATTTTTTGTCCGTGTGAAAGCATTCCTTTTGCTACGAGTGCTCTCTGTTTCGCTTTCGCGGCCATTCTACTTTTCCTCTCCTAGTTTTTCTACAACAACAAACGAGACTGTTTTGCTGACGGGTCGGCATTCTGCGATTTTTACTCGGTCGCCTTCTTTAACGTCGATGCATGGAGGGTTGTGTGATGGGATGTGTCCGTGGCGTCTTTCGTAGCGTACGAATTTTGAGGAGAATTGTAGGAATTCTCTGTCAACGATAACGGTCTTATCCATCTTTGCTGTTTCAACAGTGCCTTCCAAGACACGGCCTCTAACAGCTAGTGTTCCGTGGAATGGGCAATTTCGGTCTTCACATGTCTTTTTGGGTTTCTTGAAAGTCATCGACATATTACCATAACCTCTTTATGCTTTTCTTTAGCCTGTCCTCAGACCTGCCGACTAATAGGTTACCGTCAATTTCTACTGTTGTGCCATCGCCAAACTTGAAGTCAAAAACTGCCAAGTCTTTTATGACACTTTTAGGCTGGCCCTGATGAAGTAGAGTCAGGGTATTTTTGGTTTCAGCTACTACTGGACCAGCTAATCCGAGGTAACCTGCATGAGCACTTTGAGCGATTTTTGCTTGTGAACCTATAAACTCATATCGGATAATATCTGGTGTTATTTTCATTTGGGAACCGTCTCCTTAGGGTTTTTCTTAGCTTTGGGTGCCTTTGCAGGTTTTGCAGGTTTCTTTTCTTGTTTATCCTCTTTTTCTGCAGCTGGCTGGTTTATTCCCAATTTCTTCTCGTTTTGAATGGTTAGTATTTGAGCGATAGTTCTGCGAAGTTCTCTTATTCTTGTTGGGTTCTCTACGGCGCCGCCTGCGTTAACCATGGTTCTAATTCGCGCTAATTCTATACGTAAATCAGCAAGTTTGCTTGCTCTATCCTCAACTGATAGAGCATTGATTTCTTTTACTCGCATTACTCTTTTGTCTCCTCAGGTTTTGGTTCATCAGCAACTTCTTTTGCTTGTACTTCTGGTTCTGGCTCTGTTTCAGCTGGTGGTTCAACTGGCGCTGGTGATGGAGCGGTTGCAACTTGTGTTTGCGGAGCAACTACCTTTTCTTCTTCTTGTACGGGTTCAATGATTGTGACTTTGTCAGGGAAGTACGCGTCCGGTGGCATGATTTTTACACGAACACCTATAATACCTGGTTTTAGTTGAACGTGTGCTTCGGCAGTTTTCATAGCTCTTAAAGCTGGTTCGCCGACTATTGGAAAGTGACCTGCTTTGAACTTTTCGAAGCGAGCTCGTTCAGTTGTAAGTTTGCCACTGATTACTATTTCAGCACCAAGAGCTCCTGCTTCCATTACTTGGTTGAGTGCCCAGAAACCTGCACGTCTAAAGTGAACACCTCGCTCAAGGGCTGAGGCTACGCGGTTTGCAACGACATGGGCATTAAATTCTGGAACTTCGATTTCTGAAACTGAAATTTGGGGATTAGAAACTTTGAAATTTTGCTCAAGGGCTGAGGCAAGTTCTTTTATTGTTTCTCCGCCTCTCCCGATAACTAAGCCTGGACGCATAGCGTAGATAACTACGTGGGTACCTAGAGGTGTCTTGGATAAGTTGACTCCGCCGTATCCTGCGCGTTCAAGCTTTTTCTGTAAAAATTCATCAATTTCTGTTCTTTTGATTGATTCGGTAATGAAACGTTTGACTATACTCATTTATTGCTCTCCTTGAGTCGGTTTTTCTTCTAGGACGATTTCGACGTGTGTGGTTGTGTCGTATTTTGGTGATGCCCTTCCGTGTGCTCTTGGCGAATAACGCTTAAGTTTAATGCCCTGGTAGGCTGCTGCATGCATAATTTTTAGACGGTCGACATCTAAGCCTTTGTTTTCTGCGTTAGCTTGGGCTGCTTCGATAACGTGAAGGATTGTTTCAGCGGTTTTTATTGGGAACCTGCCTACGCATCTACCTTCCATTCCGCCCTTGTGCCCTAGCTTTTTAGTATACCTAGTATACGGAACAGGTTTTTTCTTGATCATTACGTCACGTAAAAACTCTTTAGATTGAGACAGATTCATGCCTTTAACAGCTTTACAGACTTCACGAGCGGCTTTATGGGATACCTTAAGTTCTCTACCACTCGCTTTCGCTGTTTTTTCTGGATTAAGCATTTCTTCGATTATTGTGTATCCCCATTTTGGCATTAATATTTCTCCAGTGCGCATTCAAACACGTAAAAGCAATTTATATGGCTTTCCGTATCACAACTAAGATTTTACTCTTAACTGACTAAGTGGGTGTCCCTGCGAGGAACTATTCGAACGCGTGAGGTGTACAGTTTTGGGATTGCGTTTAAGCATTTATAGTTTACCCAAAAAACCCGCATAAAAAGCAACCAAGCTACTTTTGGAGACAAGGCTCCCAAAAATTGGTTCCCAGAATATTTTCAAGAGAACTTAAGTTTTTGAATTTACTCTTAATACCCAAGTGAAGGGTATAGTGGGATCAATGAGAAGTTATTGAAAACTTCTGCCCTTCAACGATTGCTACTTATTTTTTGTCTTTTTGCGATGTGTTTATTTTTCACATTTAGGGTAGTCTATTGCAGCAAAAAACCTTAGGAGACAGCAAAATCATGGAAAAACCCGAGAAAATCACCATGCTGCATGGCGCTGGCGGCTCTGTCATGCATGACCTGGTGAAAAACTATATCGTAAAATACTTCGGCGGATTAAGCAATACAGCTGAAGTTCCGTTGGAAGCCATGGATGACGCAGCAGTCGTAGGCGACATAGTTTTTAAAAGCGATTCTCATGCAGTTAAGCCAATTTTTTTCCCAGGTGGAGATATCGGTCGCTTATCGATTTCTGGTACTGTCAACGATATTTCGTGTTTAGGCGCGGAGCCTTACGCATTGGCCTGTGGTCTAATCCTGGAGGAAGGTTTGTTGCTGTCTGATTTGGAACGTATTCTTGCTAGCATGAGGCAGGCGTGTATTGAGGCGGGCGTGGGAATAGTAACTGGTGATACGAAGGTTGTGGAGAAGGGCAGTTTAGGCGGTTGCGTAATGAACGTTTCGGGTATCGGCAGAAGAACCCCAGCTCTTGAAAGCAACTTACAAGTAGCGAGGAAATATAGGGAACTTAAAACCCGCTGGGCCCTCGACTCTAACCTCACAGTCGGCGATAAAATCATCTTATCAGGCACAATCGGCGACCATGGCTTGGCGGTGCTTTCGGCACAGCAAGGATTGAAATTTGGCAGCGAAATAAAGTCGGATGTAAAACCGCTTAACCGCATGATTCAAAATTTGTTAGGCAATGTTGGAGGAGTCGTTGCTATGAAAGACCCCACACGAGGAGGCTTGGCCGACGCTTTGAACGAATGGACTGAAAAATCTAAAATAGGCATACTAATCCAAGAAAACAAAGTCCCTATCCGAGACGACGTTCAAACAGCATGCGAAATGCTCGGTTTAGATCCCTTTGAAGTGGGCAACGAAGGAAAAATCATTATCGGTGTTGTCCCTCAAAAGTCAGAAGAAGTTGTAGAGTTCCTAAAGCAAACCGAAGAAGGCAAAGATGCTCAAATAATCGGGGAAACCACAAGAGAATTCAAAGGTGTCGCGATGCAGACCCAGGTTGGAGGCAAAAGAATAATCGCTAAGCCGATAGGCGATCCTGTGCCAAGAATCTGCTAGACCTGAGTAGCTACGTTTTTTGCCCAAACGCGGCATGTTCCTTCGCTGCTGACCATGCAGGCGCCCACGGGTTTTGCGGGCGTGCAAGCTTTCATGAAAAGGGAACACTCTTTTGGCTTTATTTTTCCGATGATTACTAGGTGGCATTCGCAACCAAAGTTGATATCTTTTCCTTCTTTAACGTGAACATCGAATTTTTCGCGCGCATCAAACTCTTTAAGTGACTCCCTTAGCTGCAAAGCGGAATCGGGTAGCCTGCCGATGCCACGCCAATTGCCTGCAGTAACTTTGAAGGCTTTCTGCATCAGTTCAAGCGCTTTGAGGTTTCCTTCAGGTTTCACCACACGTGAATATTCATTCTCTAGTCTTGCGTCATTTTCACTATGCTGCCGGAGAAGCATGTAAAGCGACATTAAAACGTCGTTGGGTTCAAACCCAGCCACAACTGTGGGCATCCGATAAACCCTTGTAAACAACTCATAAGGCTTCAAACCAATTATAGCGCTTACGTGCCCAGGAGCAATGAACCCATCGATTTGCAAATCACCTACACCAAGCAACAATTCCATGGCTGGCGGGATTAACCGATGAGAAACCAAGAAGCTAAAGTTTTTGGGCAAATTACCAAGAGCTTCGAGCGCGGTAATGGGTGCTGTTGTCTCGAATCCAACAGCTGAAAACACAAATTGTTTTTCAGGTTCACGTTTAGCCATTTCAACCGCATCTGAAACCGCATAAACAATTCTGACGTCTGCACCAGCTGCTTTAACTTCTAAAAGTGAGAATTGACTACCCGGAACACGCAAAACATCTCCAAAACAGGTAATCACAACCCCTTTTTGCGCCAATTGCACTGCTTCATCGATTTCTGCAGCCGGCACAATACAAACCGGGCATCCAGGTCCAGCGATAACCTCAACATTATCAGGCAATAAACTCCTTAACCCGAAGTGAGTTATTGTCCACTCATGCGTCCCGCAAACATGGCAAAACTTCACTATTCCCCTTTTTGGCGCCACACCCCTAATTTTCTCAGCTATGCTATGGGCCAACTCAGGGTTTCGAAACTTTAGGTTTTGTGCCATGTTCTCTTGCCGCTTTATTCTCCAGCAGAAGCTAAAACGTCATTCCACAAACTGAGGGTTTCTAAGGCTTCTTTTTCCTCCAAAACCTGAATCGCATAACCAGCGTGAACCAGCACGTACTCGCCCACTTTGGCTTCAACAAGCGAAACGTTAACTTCACGCAAAACGCCCTGACCGAAATCCACATTGGCTTTTGTTCCTTCAAGGCTCATTATTTTTGCTGGAATTGCTAAACACATAAAGATCAGTCAATTAAAAGACGCATGGAACGGCGATAAAAACAGATTGGTCTAGAACCTTGAAAACCCAGCAACAACTGCTTGACCAAACGAAATTCCCCCGTCGCCTGCTGGAACCGCTCCATGAACAAAAAACCTAAGTCCTGTTGACTCCACGATTTCCCGCATTATTTCTGCAAGTATTTGGTTGCAGGCTACGCCACCAGAGAAACCCACGCTTTTCACCCCTTGTGTAGAGGCTTTTTGGGCCGCCAAAGACGCTAAACCTCTTGCCAGATAAGCGTGGGCAGAATAGGCTAAATCTTTTGTTGAAATTTTTCCTATATTCTGATAAACCATGCTAATCATGTTGGCAGTATCTATCACGTCACCATTAAGAAGTGGCTTAAGATTCAAAATATCTTTACCACCAAGTGCAACCGATTCCAGTTTCATGGCAGATTCACCCTCATATGTACGCTCAAAACAAACCCCCAAAACTGCAGCAACACCATCCAAAACCCGCCCGCAGCTCGTTGTCTTAACCATGCTGGAATCATTTTTGAGTTGATTAAGAATAAGTTTGGCTTCAGTTTCACCATAAGGCAAATGGTTGCTATTTTTCATTAGCCATTTTTCGACGTTTACTCCTGCTTTGGAGAGCATTCCTGCTGAAACACGCACTGGATAGCGGCTCGCTAAGTCTCCACCGAGCAATGGCTGAGCCTCCAAATGCCCCAGGCGTTTGAAGTTCGCTGATTCGCGCTCGCAGAATAGAACCTCGCCACCCCAAGCTCCCCCCTCGGTGCCATAGCCATAACCATCGCAAACAACACTAACAATTTCATCTAGACCATGCTCAGCCATTAACGCAGCTGCATGTGCGTGGTGATGTTGTACTTGAACAAGCGGTGAACCATTTGCGTCAGCCATTTCTTTAGCCAAGATGGTTGTAGTGAACTTGGGGTGCAAGTCGCAGGCCACTATTTCGGAATTGCAATTTGTTAATCGATGAAGGTGACTTGTGGCGTCTTGGAGGAAACTGCGGGTTTCGATGTTTTCAACGTCACCAATGTGTTGGCTAATGAAGGCTTGATCATTGAGCAATATGCAGGTTGTGTTGTTTAGTTCGCCGCCTAAGCTGACCACGCAACGTTTGGATTTCTGTTTGAGCCTTATTGGTACCGGAGCGTAGCCGCGACTTCGCCTAAGAAAGACTTGTTGGTTCCCATGAACCCGCATTACTGAATCGTCGCAACGTTGCGCAATTTTTCGATCATGAAAAAGGAAGTAATCAACAGTCCTGCCCAAAATTTTTAGTGCTTGTTTGTTATCGTTCACAATCGGTTGGTTTGGCGGGTTCGCGCTAGTCATAACGAACGCTGAGTCAACCACTTGGTCGAAGAGCATGTAATGCAGGCCAGTGTAGGGCAACATGACACCAACATTGTGCAAGTTTGGCGCAACTAGCGCTGAAAGATTGTAACTTGAGCTTTTATTTAGCAGCACGATTGGCCGTGCAGGTGAAGTTAACAGCTCTTCCTCTTTCGAACTCACTTCGGCAAACCTTTTTGCTACGTCGAGGCTTCTTGCCATGATGGCGAATGGTTTCTCAAATCTATGCTTCGTTACTCGAAGTGCCTTCAGCGGCTTTTCTTTAAGAGTTGAGGCTGCTATGTGGAAACCACCGTATCCTTTTATGGCGAGAACATGGCCTTCAGACAACAACCTTCCTGCCAAACGCACGGGGTCTTCAGTTTGAACGGGTTCACCTCGGTTAGTTGTCAAATAAACCTGAGGTCCGCATTTTGGACAAGCCACCGTTTGCGCATGAAACCGCCGATTCGCCGGATCATTGTACTCTTTTAAGCAAAAACCACAAAGCGGAAACTCTATCATGGTGGTGTTTTCTCGGTCGTAGGGTAAACGTTCGATTATCGTGAAACGTGGTCCACAATCTGTACATGTGATAAAAAAATACTCAAATCGAGGGTTTTTGGGGTCGCGAAGTTCTTTTAGGCAGGGGTTGCAGATGGCTATGTCGGGCGGTATGATTGAGCCCGAGGTTTCGGCTTCTTGGGAACTCTTGTAGATCGTGAAGTTTTGGTATTCGTTTTTGCCTGAAAGCTTAGTGCTATTTATGTGATCTATTTGCGCTAGCGGCGGCTTCTCGGAGTTTAAATCGCGCTTGAAACATTCGATCCTCTGCCCGTCTCCTTCTAGCAGGATTTCTACGCCGGCATCCCCTTTGTTTCTAACGTATCCTGCCAAGCCATTCAGCACGGCCAAGCGATAGATGAATGGTCGGAAACCAACGCCTTGAACGATGCCTGAAACGATAATTTTGATGCGCAAAGACAAGCCTTAACCTATTCATGCTCACGGTTTTCTCTTATACATTTCTAAGTGATTTCCAGGAACATTTAAGACAAACAGCCAATAGCAGAAGTATGTTTGATGAAGCATGAAGGGCGTAACGTTTGCGTTTGCTTTTGTTTTGACAGTTTGTTTAGTTATCGCTGGCATTTTGGTCTATCCCGATATTTTAGGGAAAGCGGCAACAAGCAACAATGATTTTGTTTTTGAGCTCTTCGTGGGGCCTTTTGTAGTTTTGCTGTTTTTTGGCTGGGCCGGCGAAAAAATCGTCCTCAAACTATGGAAGAAAAAAGAGTAGTTAGGGTTGTTCTTTGAGTATTCGCTTTAAAACTTTGCCTGCTGCGCTGAGTGGTAGTTCTTTTCGGAATTCAACTTCTCGGATTGCCTTGTAAGATGCTACTTTGTCGTTGACGAAAGCGATTATTTCTTCTGCCGATACCGTGGCTCCTTCTTTGAGGACAATGAAAGCCTTCGGAACCTCACAAGCGATTCGGTCAGGTTTGCCAACCACTGCGCATTGTTTCACAGCGGGGTGCTCATAGAGGATGTCTTCGAGTTCTCTTGGGTAGACGCTGTAGTCTTTGGTTTTGATGAGGTCTTTTTTTCGGTCGGTGATGTAGAAGTAGCCGTTTTGGTCCATATGTGCGATGTCGCCAGTGAGAAGCCACCCTTCCCGAAGTACCAAAGCGGTTTCCTCAGCGTTCTGCCAATAGCCCTTCATAACCTGAGGGCCACTCACCTCTAACTCGCCCGTTTCGCCCACTTCAAGTGTTTTTCCACCTGTCTTTAAATCTACAATTCGCGCTCCCGTATCTGGCAGTGGAAAACCAATCGAGCCTACTTTCACCGTTTTCATCGATTTATCAACTGGAGTGCAATGAGTGACTGGTGATGCCTCGGTTAATCCGTATCCTTCAGCGAGGAATCCTCCTGTTATTTGCATGAATTTCTTTTGGATTTGCGCCGAAAGGTAGGAAGCACCTGAAATACATACCCGAATGGACGTTAAGTCGTATTTTCTTAGCTCTGGGTTGGCTAGGAGCGCCGAGTACATCGTAGGGACACCACAGAAAACAGTTACTTTTCTATTTTGTATGGATTCTAAAACCGTTGAAGGTACAAATTTGGGGATGAGTACCATTTTTGCGGCTAAACTGATGGGCACTGTCATGCTTGTGGTCATGCCGTAAATGTGGAATAAGGGCAGAGCGGTCAGGAAGGTTTCTTGGGCTTTGACACCTTTTATATAAGCCGCGAAGGCGAGGGCATTTGAAACAAGGTTAGTATGGGTTAGCATGGCGCCTTTCGCTTTCCCAGTTGTACCGCCAGTATACTGCAATGCGGCTAAATCTTCCAGTGGCTTAAACTTGACTTTTGGGGGTGTTTTTGAACTGATTTTGAGCAACTGGTTGAAACTCAAAGCGTTTGGAATATAGGGAATGGGAGAATTTTTGGAACCATATTCACCTGACCCTGTGATTATTACTTGTTTAACCTGGGTTTTTTCCCTAACTTTCTCCACAATCGGGTAAAGCGAATCCAACACAACTATTGTCTGGGCGCCGGAATCGTTCAGTTGGTACTCAACTTCGCGCTCTCGGTACAATGGACTAATTGCTGTTACAACCGCGCCCACCTTGAGAACTCCAAAATAAGCAATTTCAAACTGTGGGATGTTTGGTAGAAATAGCGCCACTCGATCGGCTTTTTTGACGCCAAGTTTTGTCAAAGTGTTTGCGAATTGATTTGAGAGCAAATCAAGCTCTAAATAAGTAATTTCTGAATTGCCATAAATTATTGCAACTTTTTCAGGGAATTCTTTAGCGGCTTCTTGCAAAAGTCCTTGGAGAGGAACAGCGGGGTAATCTATGTTCTTAGGCACATCTGCAGGCCATAATTTGAACCAAGGCTTGTCCTCAGTAACCATCGAACCAATCCAACTTGCAACAAATATGAAAAAACCTATTTAAAAAGTGGTGCCGGGGGCGGGATTCGAGCCCGCGACTTCTGGTTGTAGGCGCTTGCCCCTTGCAAACTCCAGATTTCTCATCTGGATTTTTCCATCGTCCAGATTATGAGTCTGGCGCCCTAGCCAGGCTAGGCTACCCCGGCAAATTGCCACAATTTTTTCTAGCCGTGTCTTTTTAGTTTGTTTTCCTTCATTTAAACCTTTAAAAACTATTTGACGAGATTTCACAATTGAAACTGCATTAACTAGAAGCAGACCTGCTTTCAAGATCCTGAAATGAAAAGAGCGACAAAAACGGTCAAAAACAAAAAAATACATGTTGTCTAGATTACTGTTTTATTTTCTCTTAACTACAAATATAATATGTGACTTTGTAACCACAACAAATAAACCTGAAAATACTTTTGGAATTTTTTAGTTGGAAGCTTTAAGATCAAAAAACGTTCAGGGTTTTTCAAATATTTTTAATTGTCAACCATATAACTCAAACCTCCAAGCTAAGAAAGTGGGTACAATAAATTTATTGGATTGGAACTATCACTTATTGATGGTGATTACATGTCTTCAGATAACGAGGATACTCCAGAATGGTTCAAAAAACGCCGTAGTTCTTCAAAGGACCCCTTTTTCGGCAACATTGATGACATGTTCCGTGAAATGGAAAAAATGATGGACGAAGAACTCAAAAACTTTACCGAAAAAGTTCCTAAAGAATACGTAAAGGAACGCAAACTGCCTGATGGCAGCACAGTTAAAGAAATGGGACCATTCGTTTACGGTTACAGCATGAAGATAGGCTCCGACGGCAAACCTGAAATCCAAGAATTTGGAAACATCAAAAAGAGCCTCAAAGGCACCCCACAAGTTAAGGATGAACGTGAACCTCTTGTCGACATCATGGAAACCAATGACGACATCCACGTGGTTGCCGAACTTCCAGGTGTAGAAAAAACAGACATAAAACTTCACGGCACTGAAGATTCACTTACGATTTCTGTTGACACTCAGCAATACAAGTACTTTAAGGAAGTTGAGTTACCCGTGAAAGTCAGGGTTAAAGAAGCAAACTCAACCTACAAAAACGGCGTGTTAGAAGTTGTACTTCCAAAAGCCGAGGTTTCAGACAAGCCGAAAGGAGAACCAATCGACATAGTCTAAAAGCCTAAAAACTCCTTCTTCACATTATTCTTTAGAGTAACTACTGCAATGACGAACGATAACTCTGAGATAGATTCACTAAACGCAATTTGTAGGGAGGCAAAAACAGCTGGCAAACTGTCAGGCGAAAACCTGACGGATCTCTACGAGCTTTTTGGTTCCAGATTCACAAAAGCACTCGATGCCCTAAAAGAAGGAAGGGTCAAAAAATATACTTTTAGGCCAAGTAGCAGAACAGTTTGGATTGTGGTAGGAAGAGAAAGGGATTACTTAATTATGCCTGAAGCAGAATTCTGCACTTGCGACGACTTCTATTTTCGCGTCCTTGACAAAAAAGTTCACATGTGCTACCATATATTAACGCAGAAAATCGCAGCAAACTTAGGCTGGTTTGAAACAATAGAGGAAAACGACGAGTGCTTTGACATGTTGATGAATGAGTGGAAAAAAGCTACTGCTTAAATATGAAGATGCTACAACAATAGGATAAATACACAAGGAGAACCATCGATGGATCTAGGCGCATACTTCATAACCTTACAATATGTCCTTATGGGCTCAGTGTTTATTGCTCTGCTCCTCATTTTCATGTATGCTTATTACGGAAAAGAAGAAGAGCAAACAAACGAGTAAAACCCTTTTTTTAAATACTAAACTTTTTCGTTCGCCTGTTCATCAATAAGAACAATATTATGCTCATTACCGTAAAAATTATGCCAACTATAATGAGCCAGCCGGCGTCAGGTCCAATTCCAAAAACAATCGGGATTGGACCAAGCAATATTACGCCTCCAACACTTCCGGACCCACCTAAAACCAACGATGCAATAACCAAAACTACTACGCCACTGAAAACCAAGGCTATTCCCAAAAACAAAAGACCAAGCAAACGACCAGATACACCGATACTCTCCACATCAGTTTCTTCATCACTTAACAAGTCAAATTACCTCAGCAACCAATAATTTATGACTATAATTATTAAGGCAACTACAGTGAGGGCCAAAGCCAACGCTAAAACGGTCTTAACCGATTTTTTCTCGGTGCCAAAAATTATCGGAATGGGACCTATCATTATTACTCCTGCACCTCGCATGTTACCCTTATTACTTTTACCCTTGGAAGCGAAAACAATTGCAGCAACAATTACTACTATTCCAATTATAACAAGAACAATGCCAAGCGCATAAAAAACCGCAATATCCAAAGCTTTGCCTCCAGTGTTTCAAATAGACATGAAACAGCGTTTCAAATAAACGTAGCCGACAGCCCTTAAAAATGCAAAAAATTAAAAGCTCCAACACGCCTTATCGTGTCGGCACAAAATGACCACCCAGGACCTAATCCAAGAAATCCAAAGACAGAATCCGCTAATTACTCAAGAACAAATTCTAGAAAGGCTACAAGCTGAAAGGTCCAGAACAGGCGGTCTAATTGGTGACGAAACGCTATTGCGGCTTATTGCGGCTAAATTCGGCGTTCAAGTCAAACAAAACACCATAAAGAACAACGGAATCCTTTCAACGAGCCGCTTGTTTGCAGGTCTATACGATGTTACTGTAGCAGGTCGCTTAATCGCTGTTTTTCCAGCCAAAACTTTTCAGGGAGCCGAAAAATCCGGCAAATTTGCCACATTAATGCTCGTTGATAAGGAAGGCATTTTGAGGGTAGTGTTGTGGAATGAGAAGGCTGAGTTAGTTGAGAAGGGCGAGCTAAAAGCTGGACAAGCGATAAGGCTTATTCATGGTTACACGCGGGAAGACCGGTTTGGTAAGACAGAACTGCACTTGGGCAACAAAAGCCAGATAGAAGTAGAAGCCCAAATCAAAGCCGACGAATATGCATCCATCGAAAAGTTTGCAACAAAAATCAACACATTAAGCAACATGTCGGGAAGCGTAAACCTTTCAGGCACTGTTAAAGAGGTTTTAGGCGAAAGCAACTTCATCAAAAGTGACACAAGTGTCGGCACAGTCACAAGGTTAACATTAGAGGACGATACTGGCAAAGTAACACTTGTTTTTTGGAACGAAAAAGCTACAGAACTGGAAAACTCACTCAAAGCAAACGCAAGTTTGCTTTTGATTAACGCTAGGGTGAAAGAGGGACAGAACGGCACTTTGGAAGTTCATGTTGACTCAAATACATTCATCGATTTTCAAACAGCTACAAAACAGTTTACAAAAATCGCCAGCTTAGCTGAAGACCAAATAGTCAACCTGGAAGGCATTGTTTGCGCGGTTCGTGAAAACAAAGAAGTCACAACATCCAAGGGCGAAACCATCAAACTATCAGTTTTTGACATAAAAGATGATGTTGGTAACGTTCGGGTTTCGGCTTGGAGAGAGCACGCTGAAAGTTTCAAGGATTTAAAAATTGGAGACAAGGTTGTTTTGGAAAATGTTTATGTTAAGAAAGGGTTTGGGGGTAAATTGGAGTTATCTACCCGCTCTGCTACTGTGGCTACTATTGTTAAGCTTGGATTTTGAGTTTTGTGACTATCGCGTTTGCCATGTCAGTTGTGGTTGCAGCGCCGCCTAAGTCTGCTGTTCTGACTTTACATTCTTTTAGCACGTTAACAACGGCAGTTTCAATTTTTGTGGCAGCTTGCTTTTCGCCCAAGTATTCGAGCATCATTGCGCCAGCCATTATGGTAGCTATGGGGTTAACTCTGTTCATTCCAGCGTATTTGGGTGCTGAGCCGTGCACAGGTTCGAACATTCCGTAGGTTGCGCCGATGTTTGCCCCCGCTGCTAAACCCAGACTTCCCGTAACTTGGGCGGCTTCATCAGAGAGGATGTCTCCGAATAGGTTGGTAGTAACCATTACGTCGTAGGCTTCAGGCTTCTTGATCAGTTGCATGGTTGCTGCGTCAATGTGCAGGTCGTCAACTTCTATGTCAGGGAATTTTTGTTGCGCTTCTTTTACTGCGTCTTTGAATATCCCATCTGTTATTCTTAGAATGTTGCCTTTGTGGACATAGGTTAAATGTTTTCTTCGTTGAGATGCCAGTTTAAATGCGAACTCTGCTATCTTTAGGGAGGCCTCCCGCGTAATTATTCTAAGAGCAACTCCGACCCCTGGAGCTAAAAGGGATTCAGCACCAGAATACAATCCCTCAGTGTTTTCCCGAACGACTATTAGGTCAATGTTGGGTTTTAGGGACTCCACGTTTGGAAAACTCTTGCAGGGCCGCACATTCGCGTAAAGGTTAAACATTCGCCGCAGGGTTACTGCTACGCTCACGGGTGCACCCGGCTCTTCAGGCGTAGTCATCGGACCCTTCAAGCACGCGTCGGTTTGCTTGATTAATTCGATGGTTTCTTTGGGCAGGTTGGTGCCATGTTCGGCTATGCAGTGGTATCCTGCTTCGCCATACAGAAAGTTAAGTTTGAAGCTGGATTTTTCTTGGATTGCCTCAAGGACTTTCACAGTTGCCTCGGTAACTTCTGGTCCAATGCCATCGCCTTTCAGCACAGCAATTTTGTAAGTTTTAGTCATTTCAAGTTGCCTTCTATGTTTGTAAAATAATCTTTTTGCTTATCAGCATTCCTGTTGACTTTTATTCTTCTAAGATAAGCAGTCGTTAAACTTTGTTTTCGCTATCTACATACAGTTGTCTAAAGTTTCGGAATTTCTTGACGTTATCATCCTTAGATGTGTGCCGTAGTATTGCAGCATTCGTTTTCACTCGCTCGAAACGTTTTTGTGCGTTAATTCTTTCTTGAAGCTTTATAACCTCTTTAGGCTTGCTGAACTTTTCCACTTTACCGTCGTCTCGCTTGCGTTCAACTTTAATGCAATCATCCACCATGCAGTTGACTACGCAGGCGCCGCAGTAAATGCACATATCCTCGGTGATTCCCACTTTACCTGTGCCCCAGTACAACGCGTTAGTTGGGCAGGCTTTGACGCATAATTTGCATTGTCCTCCGACGCAGGTGAACTCGTTAATGCTGATTTTGCCCTCTTTGAATAGTTCTTTGATGCCTGTTGGTTCGAGGAGTTCCTTACGGCGTTGCCGCTTTTCAGCTTCTTCATCAACCTGGGCACTAGTTTCTTCATCCATCAGGTCAAATGTAGAAGGTGGTCTCGACGGCATATTGGAACCACAACTAAGTGAGGTTTGTTCCAAAATAGGGTTACGAATTATAATTACTTATCTTACTATTTGGCTGATTTACGATGCATAAATGGACTCTTTCCAAATTATTCTGAGCGATTCTATAAAATTCGTTTTTATATTAAAGAAAGGTTACTATTTTAGATAATTCCCAAAAAATGAAGGCCAATTGATGAGTCAACCACCGTCTAACAAACCAGGTTCTTTTTCACCAGGCCACAGCAACATAGTGTTAGCCATAGTTATGCTTGGAACTATGATGGGTGCACTCGATAGCACTATAGTTCTCTTGGCATTTCCAGTCATAAATGACAGTTTACATTCGGATTTGGCGACCTCGCTGTGGATTATTCTTGCTTATTTGCTGATTCTTGCGGTTGCGACTACTCAGATGGGCAGAATCGGCGATATCTATGGACGTAGCAGATTATTCAATTTAGGCTTTGTAATCTTCACAATTGGCTCAGCCTTGTGCGGTTTTTCACCCCACATCTACCCGCTCATAGCGTTTAGGGGGGTACAAGCAGTTGGTGGAGCCATTATGCAAGCTACTAGCGGGGCAATCATTGCTGACTATTTCCCCAGAGAAAAACGAGGCAAGGCTTATGGCTACAATGCACTTGGCTTTACAAGCGGGGCGATGCTGGGCATAGTCCTTGGCGGAGTGATTACCACTTTCATCAGTTGGCAGTACATTTTCTTTATAAACATCCCAATTGGCATAATCGCAGTAATAGTGGGTTATAAGTACCTCAAAGATGCCGAAAGGACACCTGCTAAATTAGACCTTGCAGGAGCAGGACTGCTTGCCGCAGCTCTTATACTTTTGTCATTGGGACTAGTGAATTTTGCCGCACAAGGAATTAGTTTGTTGAGTGTCGCACTATCGATTGTTGGAGCATTTTTGATTCCAGTCTTCATTCTTTATGATAAGCGGTTGAAAAACCCAATGATTGACTTTGAAGCCTTCAGGAATAAGATTCTGCGAAACGCAATCTTTTCAGCATTTTTCCTAAGCGTCGGCTACTTCTCAGTGGTGTTCTTGGTAATAATGTACTTGCAGGGTATAAGAGGACTCTCACCTCTAGATGCATCGTTATTGTTAGTGCCCGGTTATGTCGCAGGCAGCTTTCTTGGACCAATCATGGGCAGACTCTCCGACAAGTACGGTTCGAGAGAAATCGCTAGTCTTGGCGTGTTCTTCTTAGCCCTTGCAGTTGCAGTTTACCTTACTATGAGTACAACCTCGTCACTCTACATCGTTCTAATCGCTTCAGCTATTTCTGGCTTGGGAACATCAATGTTCTTCCCAGCCAATAACAGTGCAGTAATGGCGAACGCACGGACAGGTTCCTTCGGCAGTATCTCAGGATTGCTTAGGACAGTGCAGAACATAGGATTGGTGGGCAGTTACGTATTGGCAATTTCGGTTGCGGCAGCCTCAATTCCAAGGCAAGTAGCATTTGAAGTCTTCATTGGAACAACTAACCTGGCAGGCAACATTAGTCAAGACTTTCTGTTTGGAATACATAACGCGTTCTATGCATCGATAATAATCCTCGTAATTGCAGGCATTCTGTCGTTTAGTAGGGGCAAAGAAACCCGTAAACAGGCTGGCAGCAAACCTAAAGCCCTAAAAGCGCTAAACACCTAACTGTACATAGTTCCGTTCTTGGTCGGAGACATCACTTGGGGAAATACAAATTTGGAGTGTTCCTGCCATTCTACGCTTTCCAGGACAAAGTCCAAAAGAATCAAGCCTACGAACAGCTCAAAACCATCGTTTTAGAAAGTGAGCGTTTAGGCTACGACTCAGTTTGGTTGGACGACCATTTGATGCACAATAACTGGCCAATCCTTGAATCCTGGACAGTGCTCGGAGCATTATCGGCGTTAACTCGAAAGATTCGTTTGGGAACGATGGTTTCCTGCAACCAACACAGAAACCCAGCCCTTCTCGCCAAAACCGCAGCCACCCTAGACATCCTCTCGAATGGCAGATTAGAGTTCGGCATCGGCGCAGGGGTTCAAGAAGCCGAGCACACGGCGTACGGTTTTAACTTCCCAAAACTGAGTATTCGAGCAGAGCGTTTGGGCGAAGCCTTAGAAGTAATTACTCAACTATGGACAAAGGAAAAAGCAACCTACCAAGGAAAACATTATGAACTCAATGAAGCCGTCTGCGAACCAAAACCCATTCAGAAACCACACCCCCCCATAATCATTGGTGGCAGCGGAGAAAAAAACACTCTCAAAGTCACCGCAAAATACGCTGACAGGTTTGACTGGGGATTCCTACCTTCCTTCGAGTTGTATAAACGCAAACTTGAAGTTTTAGAAAATCTTTGCAGAGATGTTGGAAGAGATTTTGGTGATATCGAGCGATCCTGTTGGCCAAGCGGGCAAATCCTTGTTGAAAAAGATCAAGAAAGCCTGAATGAAAAAATTATAAAATTTAAACCCTCAAACATGACCTTAGAAGAATTCAATAATTGTACTTTAGCTGGAACACCCGAAGAATGTCGTGAACATTTTAAAATGTATGTAGATTTGGGTGTAACTTACTTTATGTTATATTTCGCTGACTTGCCAAGCATAGATGGACTAAGATTATTCGATGAAATCGTCGCTAAGAAGATTTAGGTTAGAGGTCGCCTCGAGCAATATGCGATAACTCATGGATTATGATTTCATCGAGGCTATGATAAGAATTTTCTCTCACTAAGATGATATAATCTGCATCGTCTTTTTCGTCACCATTAAACACACAAGCATCCGTACCCTTAGTTGGAAGAAGCCTGCCCCACTCCTCGATTTCTCGAAAATCATCCTCAATACAATGGCGATGTTGCAGGATATTGTTAAAATCGTCATCGCTTAATCTGAGCGCTTTAACTCTCGGCAGAGGTTTGTTGCTTAGCGTTTTCCATGCAGCAATTAAACGGCGTTTCGGTATGCGCTCAGTTCTCATTTGGATTCCGTCAACTAAAACCATACAAATCAACCATTATTCTGTTTTCTCAAAAGAGACGTTCTGCCTAAGCAAGTCACAATAAAAGTCAACGAGTTTCAATCTAAAAGGGTTTGCAGTAGTCGGATTACTACTACAACCAGCGATTATTCATATTTTATTACAAACAAGCTATCATGTTAGTAAATTGCTTGATTAGATAAAGAAAGAAGAAAGAAGTTCGCTTAGTGGGTTTTGTTGTTGTAATCTGTTGTTAAGACGTTCATACCGCTTAGCACGGCTTCCATACTGGCTTTAACTATATCTTCGCGGACGCCCATAGATGTGACGGTTCGGTTGCCTTTACGCATGTGCACGACGACTTCCACCATAGCATCTGTGCCTCCGGTGATGGCTTTGACGTTGTACTGTTCAAGTGTTATGGGTTCGGTTTCTGCGATTGCATCTTTAACGGCATTGATAGTTGCATCGACGGGTCCAACACCTACTGCTGCACCCCAAACAACTTTGCCATTTAGTTTCAAGCGCACTGAAGCAGTAGAAGTAACTTTGTCTCCGCCGACGTATGTCATCTCTTCAAGCTGTATTGCTTTAGTTTTGTCTAAGCCCATGACAGTTTCAGCAATGGCGAGTACATCGGCGTCCATGACGGTTTTGCCTTTGTCACCCAGTTCCTTGATGCGTTGGAAGATTTCCTTAAATTGTTTCTCTGTGGGTTTTAGTCCCATATTGGTTAAGTCTGCTCGTATGGCGTTAGACCCTGAGTGTTTTCCTGCTGCGATGCGTCTTTTGCATCCGACAAGTTCAGGAGCGATTGGCTCATAAGTCAATGGGTTGGCGAGGACACCTTGGGTGTGTATGCCTGATTCATGGGTGAAAGCGTTTTCTCCGACAACCGCCTTATTTGGTTGCGTGTAGATACCCGTTAAGCGGGAAACCAGCTGCGATGTGCTATAGAGCAACTCAGTTTTGATGTTTAAGTCCAACTTATACAGAGACCGCAAGGTAATCACAATTTCTTCAAGCGCCGCGTTGCCTGCCCTCTCACCTAAGCCGTTTATGGTTGCGTGTGCCTCATCTGCGCCTGAGCCTAAAGCGGCAATAGTGTTTGCAACTGCCATGCCGAAGTCATTGTGGCAATGCACGGCAATTGGAACTTTAAGAGATTTTTTGAGGTTAGAGAAGAACTCTATTGCGAGTTCAGGCGTTAATATTCCCACAGTATCGCAAGGAACTACCCTATCAACACCGACTTCTGTTGCTACTTGGAAGACCTTCGCCAAATAATCGAAGTCTGAGCGGGTTGCGTCTTCTGCCAAAAGTTCAACCTTTAGACCATGGGCTTTAGCATAGCCAACAACTTCTTCGGTAGTTTTTAGGATTTGGTCCCGTGTCTTGTGCAGTTTGCACTCTATGTGTAAATCTGAAGTTGGAATAATCATACTTACACCGGAGCAACCACTCTTCAAGACGGCGTCAACGTCGTTTTTGGTACCTCTTGCAGCGCTGAAAACCTCAGCCCTCAAGCCCTGCTTGGCGATTTTTTTGACAGATTCCATCTCACCGTCAGAAACCGCAGCGAACCCGGCCTCGATAATATCTACGCCGAGTTCATCCAGACGTTGTGCTATACGAAGTTTATTTTCTGGTACAAGTGATACTCCGGGTGTTTGTTCACCATCGCGAAGGGTGGTGTCTAAAAATCTTACAAGTTTAGGGAAGCGGTTGAATAAAGCAATACCCCATTTAAATCACATTCATTTTCAAGGGGGCAAGCTTAAATATAAAATTATTGGTGACATAAGATTGCACAGAGGCAAAATTATGCGTAGTGATCAAATAAAAAAAGGCACAGAAAAAGCGCCTCACCGAGCGCTCCTAAAATCATTAGGTTTACAAGATGATGACATAGCAAAGCCGCTAATCGGCATAGCTAATAGCTATACAAACATCGTCCCTGGGCACATTCATCTTCGAATAATAGGAGAAGCCGTAAAAGAAGGCATTTTGTCTGCAGGGGGAACGCCGTTTGAATTCGACACTATAGCGGTCTGCGACGGAATCGCCATGGGACATGAAGGTATGCGGTATTCTTTACCTTCAAGAGAAATAATTGCTGATTCCGTTGAGATTATGCTTCAAGCCCACAGCCTAGATGGGCTTGTTATGATTTCGAACTGCGACAAAATCACCCCAGGAATGCTCATGGCAGCTGCTCGAGTTAACGTACCAGCTATAATGGTCACGGGTGGACCTATGGCGGCAGGACGCCATCATGGTAAAAAAATAAGCTACTCTGCAATGCCAGAAGCACTCGGACAAGTGGCTGCGGGAAAAATGACTGAAGGAGAATTATTTGAGATGGAAGCAACTGCCTGTCCAGGATGCGGATCTTGTAGCGGCATGTTTACAGCCAATACGATGGCATGCCTAACTGAAGCGCTAGGAATGTCTCTCCCATATTGCGGAACCTCTCTTGCCACAAGCGCATTCAAACTTCGATTAGCCAGAGCCACAGGCAAACAAATCGTTAAACTAATCAACGATGACCTCAAGCCTTCGCAAATTCTCACGAACGAAGCCTTCAGAAATGCCATCGCGGTTGACATGGCTCTCGGTGGCTCAACTAACACAACGTTGCATTTGCCAGCAATCGCCAGAGAAGCAGGTTTAACTTTGCCTCTATCAACCTTTGATGAAATAGGTCGAAAAGTTCCCCACTTATGCAGTATGATTCCCAGCGGGTCTTATGCACTTGAGGACTTGGATGCTGCAGGCGGTGTTCCAGCTGTGATGAATGAACTCAAAAGCTTACTCAACCTAAACTTGCCAACGGTTTCGGGTAAAACAGTTGGCGAGAATATCAAAAATGCAGTTGTCCTTGATAGAGAAGTCATCCATAGCTTAGAAAACCCAGTTCATAAGGAAGGTGGAATAGCAATCTTAACAGGCAATCTCGCACCTAAAGGTTCAGTCATAAAAACCGCAGGTGTTTCACCAAAGATGCTAAAGCATACTGGTCCAGCAAAAATCTACGATTCGGAAAAAGAAGCCCTCACAGCCATTCGCAGCAATCAAATCAAAGAAGGCAACGTGGTCGTCATTCGCTATGAAGGGCCAAGGGGTGGTCCCGGAATGCCTGAAATGTTGTTTCCGACCGCAACCATTGCCGGCATGGGTCTAAGTGAAAGCGTTGCATTAATCACGGATGGACGCTTCTCGGGCGCCACACGCGGAGGCAGCATCGGACACGTTGCTCCAGAAGCCTTTGACGGAGGTCCAATTGCAGTTCTCAAAGACGGGGACATCATAACCATAGACATCCCTAACCGAACTCTAAAGGTGGAATTATCCGACGATGAACTCAAAGCACGATTAGCCTCTTGGAAACCAAGGGAACCTAAAATCAAAAAGGGCATCCTCTCACGCTACAATCCAACACCCACCGAATAAAAGTAAAAAACTGTAAAGCAAATGAAAATTGTGTTATGCTGGTTTACCAGAAGTGTCCACCACCCCATGCCTCTTCGGCAATGGTATGCGCCTTGCTGTGAAAGTTGTTAGAAGTCGCTGCCAGTGTTAAGTTGCAAGACCCAACCAAGTTTGCTTGTCTAACTGGCTTCAATAAAGAACGAATCTGACATTTTTAACTCGAACTAAAAACCTACTCAACCTATTTTTATCATTAGTCCCAAGCAATTATGCCCAAATTTTTCCTTTAACTTAGCGGTTGTTGTTTCATCCATGTAACAACATCGCCTTATATCGTTTGTAGCCGTGAAAAGTTGTAAGGATGAATTAACTAAGAGCCAAGTTGGGCGGGTCTGGCAGCTAACAAGGAGAAGGCGTCTGCTACTGTTTTTGCGCCCCATCAATGTTAGCCCATGGCTAAATCTGCTCAACTAACCCTTTTTGCCCCCAATCAAAAGGTTTTCAACCATTCACCGTTGAATTTTTTCCACAATTATCAATATGACAAATAGTTCCAACTTATTAGCGTACTTTGGCTACTAAATATTAGCTGGTAGCTGAAAATAACTTATGCAGGCACCACAAGCTTTTTATTTTCACAGCAATTTATTTTTAAAGAACGTGGAGTTTCAAGAGGCAAGAATATGAGGGATCGTCACCTCAATAGCCGGGATCGTCGGGTACAACTTTTCTAATTTGCCCAGGTTAACCTCTGAAGAAAACACGGAAAAATTCTCGCCAACGACTTTTTCAGACGACAGTAGGGTTATTAATTCAAATAATAGGAGACTGAAATGAAAATGGCAAAAATGTCTGGTGCACAAGCACTCTTAGAATCCCTTGAACATCAAAAAGTGGAAGTTATTTTCGGCATCTTAGGCGGCGCAATCCTCCCCGTATATGACGTGCTATGCGGCAACAAGAAAATCCGCCACATACTTGCACGACATGAGCAGTGTGCAGCCCACGAAGCGGAAGGCTATGCTCGTGCTAGCGGAAGAGTAGGTGTATGTATGGCAACCAGTGGTCCGGGAGCCACCAACCTTGTTACTGGAATCGCCAACGCCTACATGGATTCTTCGCCGATAATTGCTTTAACAGGGCAAATTCCAGCCTCGGGTACTAACACCAGCTATATGATTGGTAGAGATGCATTCCAAGAAGCAGACATCATTGGAATCGCCACCGCCATTACCAAGTACAGTTATCAACCTCGAACAGTTGCCGAAATTCCATTAACTGTCAACAACGCATTCTATATAGCAGCGACAGGAAGACCTGGACCGGTCCTGATTGATTTGCCCAAGAACGTTCAATCCGGAATTTCCGAAGTTGAATTTACAAATAAAATCGATATTCGCGGCTACAAACTGCCAGGGGAGCCGGACCTGTCAAAGATCAGCGAAGCCTCAGATCTTCTTGCCCAAGCTGAGTGTCCAATCATTCTGGCTGGCGGCGGAGTCATTACCGCAGGTGCCTCAGATGAATTGGTTAAGATGTCAGATTTGTTAATGGCGCCCGTTGCTACGACCTTTATGGGTAAAGGCTCATTCCCAGAAAATCATCCATTATCCCTGGGAAGCATTGGCATGCATGGCAATCCTGCCGCTAACAAGCTGATGGGTGAAGCAGACGTGCTTTTGGCTGTTGGAACTAGATTCTCTGACCGTGCAACTGCAAACCTGGACAGTTTTGCCCCTAATGCAAAAAAAATCCAAATAGATATCGACAATGCAGAAATCAACAAGAACATCGAAGTTGACGTCCCAATTGTTTCGGATGCTAGAGTCTCAATGAAAATGCTTTACACTGCCACTTCACAGAAGTTGAAAAAGGGCGAAGGCGAGGCATGGACAAAAAGGGTTAAAGAAGCAAAAGAACAGCTAAGCCCCCTGCTAAAAGAGCTACCAAAAGACATGATGCCAAAAGCGTTGCTAATAGAGCTGAGAAAGTTGTTACAGGAAAACGCAATCGTCACTACGGAAGTTGGACAAAATCAAATGTGGTCAGCCTTGTACTTCCAAGCTTTAAAACCGCGCACTTTCATAAGTTCAGGGGGACTTGGAACTATGGGTTTTGGTTTCCCAGCGGCGATAGGCGCAAAAGTCGCGTGCCCAGACCGCCCGGTTGTAGATATTGCGGGTGATGGCAGCTTCATAATGTCCGAACAGGAACTAGCATGCTCAGTAACTGAAAATATCCCGGTCACTGTCATCGTGCTAAACAACTCAATCCTTGGCATGGTAGCGCAGTGGCAAAGAATGCTTTACAAACGTCGCTATATGGCTGTTCACTTAGGAAAAACACCTGACTTTGTCAAATTGGCAGAAGCTTACGGCGCACAGGGCCTTAGAGCAAACAACATCGAGGAGTTCCACAAAGCTGTTAAGACAGCACTATCTAGTAAAGTAACAACGGTAATCGACGTGCCCATTGGCTCAGAGACTGATGTGGTTCCCTTTGTGCCTCCAGGCTGCGGCTTACCGCAACAGATAGGTGACTATTAATGGAAACTGGAAAAACCAAAGTAATTAGCATCTTAGTCGAAAACAAACCTGGAGTACTCCACACCATAGCAAACCTTTTCCGCCGAAGAAACTTTAACATCGAAAGCATCACTGTCGGACCAACTCAGGAACCAGACACATCCCGCATGACCATCACCATCAACGGAGACGAAAAAACAATCGACCAAGTTGTCAAACAGGTCGCAAAACAAATCGACGTTCTTAAAGTCAGCGAACTGTCTCAGGGAAACTTTGTGATGCGAGAACTTGCGTTGGTTAAAGTTAACGTTCCAAGCTCCAAAGAACGCAGCGACATAATTAATTGCGTAGAGGTGTTTCGCGGCAGAATCATCGATGTCTCAACCGACAGCTTAACCGTTGAAATCACTGGAACCCCCGATAAAATCGACGCGTTCCTTAACCTTATGAAAACCTTCGGAGTCATCGAACTCGCAAGAACAGGCATAACAGCTCTAGCACGAGGCGCAAAATCGATAAGAATCGACGAATAAACAGCATCGATATAGCGGAAATACTTAATTGCTTGTTCTTTAAACCTCCCAATTATCTTAGGTATATTTAGGTTAATTCAAAGTAAGCGATAGACTATGAACATTACAGAAAAAATCTTGGCTAAAGCTTCAGGAAAAAAAGCTGTGCATCCAGGAGAAATCGTTGACGCAAATGTCGACATGGTTATGGTGCACGACTTAACTGGACCCTTAGCAGTTGAAGCCTTCAAAAAAATAGGCGTACAAAAAGTTTGGAATAACAAAAAAGTAGTTGTGATTCTGGACCATCAAGTTCCAGCCGAATCAGTTAAAGCAGCTGAATTGCACAAAACAATGCGACAATTCGCCAAAGACCAAAACCTACAGATATACGATGTAGGAAAAGGCGGAATATGCCACCAAGTTATGCCAGAAAAAGGACATGTAACCCCTGGCTCAGTTATCGTAGGCGCTGACTCACACACCTGCACGTACGGAGCATTCGGCGCATTTGCAACCGGCATCGGATCAACCGAAGCCGCAGCAGTTTTCGCTACAGGCAAAATCTGGTTCAAAGTCCCACTAACGATCAAAGTTAACGTTAAAGGTAGCTTCAAGAAGTTTGTTACACCCAAAGACCTAATCCTAACCATAATCGGAAACATGGGTGTCGACGGTGCGATATACAAGAGCACCGAGTTCACTGGTCCAACCATCAAAAAATTAAGTATTGCAGGAAGAATGACCTTATGCAACATGGCAGTTGAGATGGGAGCCAAAAACGGCATAATCGAACCCGACGAAACAACAAGCAAGTTCTTAGAAGGCAGAGTCAAATCATTGCCAGACTTCAAGACCCTACAAAGCGACAAAGACGCGGTTTACGAACGCACCGTCGAGTTTGATGTTTCCAAGATGGTACCACAGGTAGCTTGTCCATCTTCAGTTGACAATGTGAAAGCTGTCTCTGAAGTCGGCAACGTTCCAATCGACCAAGCCTTCATTGGGTCCTGCACCAACGGCAGAATCGAAGACTTACGTTTAGCCGCGGAGGTTCTAAAAGGCAAACGCGTCAAAGACGGCGTACGAGCCTTGGTAATTCCTGCTTCTCAAGAAGTCTACCGCCAAGCCTTAAACGAAGGCTTACTGGAAATCTTCACCGACGCCGGCGCCATAGTGTGCGGTTCCGCATGTGGACCATGCTTAGGCGGCCACATTGGTTTGCTAGCGGCTGGCGAATCATGCATAAGCACCTCAAATCGCAACTTCATTGGCAGAATGGGAAGTACCCAAGCCAGCGTCTACTTAGCCTCGCCTGCAACAGTTGCGGCTTCAGCAGTTACTGGCAAGTTAACCGATCCAACAACATTGGAGACAAAGGCATGAACAGCAAAATCAAAGCGCCAGCCATAAAATTCGGCAACAACATCGATACGGACGTTATCCTACCAGGCAAATATCTGATATTAGTCGATCCATGTGAACTAGCAAAACATGCCTTAGAAAGCTTAGATACCGAATTCGTTCAAAAAGCCAAAAAAGGAGTCATTTTGGTCGGTGGCAAAAACTTCGGCTGTGGTTCAAGCAGAGAACAAGCACCCTTAGCGTTGAAGTACTCAGGCGTAAAATGCGTCATAGCAGAATCATTCGCTAGAATCTTCTTCCGCAACGCTATAAACATCGGCTTGCCTGTAATCGAATGCAAAGGCATATCAATCGCAGTTGAGACAGGCGACGAATTAGCCGTGGACTTTGAAGCGGGCAAGATAGAAAACACTTCAAACTGCAAAAAGTTTCAAGTAGACAAGCTTCCGCAATTCATCTTAGAAATATTAGCGGATGGCGGATTAATCGAGAACCTACGAGGGAAAATGAAAAAATGACTGAATACAAAATATCCTTAATTCCAGGAGACGGAATCGGACCAGAATTAACCGAAGCTACTCTAAAAGTCTTAGACTCAGTACAAAAAAAATTCGGCGTTAAACTAGAAATTATTGAGGCTGAAGCAGGCGATATTGCTCTTGAGAAAAGAGGCGTCGCGCTGCCAGCGGATACAGTCGAAAAAATCAAAAACTCTCATGCGTGCTTAAAGGGTCCAGTGGGCGAATCTGCAGCCGATGTAATAGTAAAACTAAGAGTCATGTTTGACTTGTACGCTAATTTGCGTCCATTGAAAGCTTACCCAAACGTTCCTGTTGCTCGTCCAGACATCGACATGATATTCGTCCGCGAAAACACAGAGGACGTTTACAAGGGCTTAGAATTCACAATAGGAAACGACACAACTTTGTGCCTCCGAGTTATTACACGCAAAAACTGCGAGCGCATAGCCAAAAAAGCCTTCGAAATTGCCCGCCTACGCAACGGAAAAAAGAAAGTCACCGCCATCCACAAAGCCAACGTTATGCGTATTACCGACGGCTTATTCGCAAGCGTCTGCCGAGAAACAGCAAAAATGTACCCAGATATCGCCTTCAACGAATTGTATGTAGACGCAGCATCCATGCGAATAATAAAAGAACCAGAAATATTCGATGTGTTCTGCACTTGTAACATGTTCGGAGACATACTATCTGACGAGGCAGCCCAGCAAATCGGCGGGTTAGGAATGGCTCCGGGCGCAAACATCGGTGACAACTTTGGTCTATTCGAACCCATTCACGGCTCAGCGCCCAACCGCGCAGGAAAACAAACAGCCAACCCAATCTCAATGATCCTTTCCGCAAAAATGATGCTTGAATGGCTAGGAGAAAAATATGGTGACAAGAAATGCTTACAAGCAGGCGCAGCTATAGAGAACGGAGTAGTTTACGCGTTAACTAACCGTCAATCTGTTCCAGACTGCGGCGGCACCACCACTACTGTGGGAATGGCTGAAGCCATCGCTGCAGCCTTGACAGTGAAAAGTGGCTGAAAGTATGACGATAAAAAACCAAAAAACCATCCGAATTTTTGACACCACATTAAGAGACGGGGAACAAACCCCCGGAGTTTCTTTAACTGCAGACGATAAGATTGAGATTGCAAACCAACTTAGCAAGTTAGGCGTTGACGTTATCGAAGCCGGTTTTCCAAGTTCTTCTGACGGTGAAAAAAAGGTCGTCAAAGATATTGCAAAGGCAGGTTTGACCTCGGAAATCTGTGCACTTTCAAGGGCAACCCGAGGTGACATCGATGCCGCGTTAGAGTGCGATGTTGATTTGGTTCATGTTTTCATTCCAACCTCCCCCGTCCAAATGCAGTATGCCGTTAACTTAACACCTGAACAAGTGCTGGCTGCAACAGTCGACTCAATTGAGTATGTAAAAAAGCATGGAGTGAAATGTGAGTTTTCACCCATGGATGCTACACGTTCCGAGATGTCTTTCCTGAAACAGGTCTGTAAAGCAGCACAGGATGCAGGAATGGATAGCTTAAATGTTCCCGACACGGTCGGCATTATGATTCCTAAAACCACTATCAAACTAATTGAGGAACTAAAGACAGCTGTCAAAGTTCCAATAAGTATTCATTGTCATGATGACTTCGGCTTAGCAGTTGCAAACTCTCTCGCTGCCGTCGAAGCAGGCGCTGCCCAAGTGCATGTTGCCGTTAACGGTTTAGGTGAGAGGGCAGGTAACGCTTCTCTAGAAGAAGTTGTCATGGCGTTGCACATGCTTTATAAGTACAAAACAGGAGTCAACACAAGACTACTCTATAGTACTTCTCGTTTGGTCGCATCCTTATCAGGAATAACAGTTCAAGCAAACAAGGCAATTGTCGGCGAGAACGCCTTTGCCCATGAATCAGGCATCCACACCCGAGGGGTAACTGAGAAACCACTAACATTCGAACCCATAAACCCTGAATTAGTTGGGCGCACCAGAAAACTTGTTGCCGGCAAACTTGCTGGAACCCGAGGCATCAAAGCTGAACTCGAAGAAATCGGCATCCATCCAACCGAGGAACAAATTAAAGAAATCGTCCAACGCGTTAAAGATTTAGGCGACAAGGGCAAAATGGTCACAGACGCCGACTTAATAGCGTTGACTTCTGCTGTTATGGGTGAAGTGATTGGGGAAGAAAAAATCATCGACCTTTGCGACATGGCCGTCGTTACAGGTATTAAAGTTATTCCAACTGCCTCAGTGCGCTTGATGCTGGATGGAAAAGAGTACATCGCAGCAGAAACCGGGGTAGGGCCAGTAGATGCAGTTCTCAAAGCAATCCAAAAACTAACCAGCAACCTCGAAAACATCCGCTTGAGCGAATATCGACTTGAAGCCATAACTGGTGGTTCAAACGCAGTAGCCGAAGTCGTCATAAAAGTTGAAGATGAAAAAGGAAACATCGTCTCAGCCCGCGCTGCCAGAGAAGACATCGTAATGGCAAGCGTTGAAGCAATGATAAACGGTATAAACAAGCTCTTGCTTAAGAACCATAAGCAGGGAAACAAAAAGTGACTACTGTAGCCTTCCAAGGCGAACCCGGCGCTTACAGCGAAAACGCAGTCTACCAATTCTTCGGACCAAAGGTTCAGGTTAAGCCATGCCGAGACTTCCGAGACGTTTTTGAAAGTGTAAAGAAGCAGGAAGTTGAAGCGGGCGCTGTCCCGGTCGAGAACTCAATTGAGGGCAGTGTCAATCAGAACTATGATTTATTCTTCAATTATGACCTGAAAGTCTGTGGAGAAGTCATTGTTAAAATTGCCCATTGTTTAATAGCAAATCCAGGAGCAACCCTAGGCTCAATAAAAATAGTTTATTCACATCCACAAGCTTTAGCTCAATGCCGAAGCTTTCTTGAACATTTAAAATACGAATTGATTCCAGCTTATGACACGGCGGGCAGCGTTAAACTCATCAAAGAAAAAAACCTCCAAAACGCAGCAGCAATCGCAAGCGAACGAGCAGCTGAACTCTACCGTATGCAAATTCTAGCACGCGACATAGCGGATAACAAAGAAAACTACACACGTTTCTTTGTCATATCCAACGAAGATTCAGCTCCAACTGGTAAAGATAAAACTAGCATAATATTCTCAGCTACCCACGAACCAGGCTCACTCTATCACGCATTGGGAGAATTTGCCAAACGAAAAATTAACTTAACCAGAATCGAGTCAAGACCAACCAAAAAGATGCTTTGGGAGTACAACTTTTATCTAGACTTTGAGGGACACAGAACCGAACCTAAATGCGTTGAAGCCCTTAAAGCTCTGGAGAAATATGCAACATTCATCAAAATTTTGGGTTCATATCCAAAGGCTTCCTATTGAGTTTTCTTCTTGACTTCTTTTTTGGGCGGCAACTTCGAAATATAATTTATTGATTTGTTCAGGTATTCTTCAAAAAGTTTATCGTCAGAATAGATGTGTTTTGGAAGGATAACGTAGCCTTTCATAGCTCTTCCAGGCATAGGCTCAAAAGCAGTAACGCCCTTGCAATCCTTCATGATTTCTGCTGTGTCAGCATCCGACAACCGAAGATACAATTTATCGCCGTGAACTCCAACAAACATGTTGCCGTTAAAAAAATAGGCTGGGTAACCGAACATTTTCTTATAATCACAGTTTTTGTCCTTCATTTTATCATTTATAAATTCTACAAGTTCTGCAGGGGCTTTCGTCCATTCCATAAAAACAGCTCAAATACTAAAAAACAAAATAGCTACTTGAGGTTTTCTGTGGCACTTATTTTTCTGTGGATTCCAACATCTTATACATAACTTCATAAGAATTGGCGAAGTCGCTGTCAGTTTCCTTAAGCTTTTTCTTCAGTTGCTCCATTCGTTCAACAATCGCAGCGGCGTCCCTATTTTTTACTAGGTTTAGCCATTCTTGGGCTTTAGCCATAAACTGGTCTTCAATTTTGCTCAAATCAGGGAGATTCATTTGTAGGTTTGCATATAAATCGGGTGTTTCCAACGCCGTGGCTTCTGCTAACGTAAAAAGCATTCTATAGGTGGTGCCCGCGACTTTTTTGGTTTCAGACAAATTATCCTGCTCAAGCAACGTTTCGCAAGCGACTAAGCCCAAAAAGTGCGGCAACCCCAGAACTACCGACATAAGTTCATCATGCTTCTTTGGAGTCATAACAAAAACATGTGCTTCTTCCAGTTCAAGCCATTTCTTGAATTCTTCCGCAAACTCCTGTTCCTTTGGGTTTGTTGGGGTCAGGACGTATGCTTTGTGTTTGATACCGTTGCTGCCCGGACCAAAAACTGGGTGTGTGCCCAAAACAGTAGCGCCTTTGATGTATTGGTGCATTGTATCAACTGAGGCTTCCTTGATTGAGGCAATGTCCATGACAACCTGTCCCTCATGCAATGCTGGGCTGATTATCTTAACGACCTCTTCGATGGCGCTTATGGATACGCAAATGTAGATTTGATCAGCATCTTGGACGGCTTCTTGGAAATTTGTGGTTAGATCAACCATTAAATCTTTCAGATTTTCAAGTTTCTCCTTTTTCCTATCCGCTAATACCACGTCGTAATCTTTTGAGAGAAAAAATTTGGCGAACCAAACGCCCATTTTTCCCGCGCCGATTACGGCAATCCTCATTGAGCAACCTCGCAGATTTTATCCAGACCCTTTTCTATTTGGTCGTCTGGGGCAGTTAAGGAAATTCGGAAGTGTTCGCGGTAATCGCCAAACGATGTGCCTGGAGCAACAGCTACGCCCTTGTCAAGCAGGTTTAGAGTGAATTTTTCGCCATCCAAGCCTTCGAGTTTTGGGAACACGTAAAATGGTGCGTCTGGTTTTGTGAATTTGAAGCCTGCTACGGAGAGTTTGGCGCTTGCTAAATCTGCGCGTTGTTTGTATTTGGCTTTGATTGCTGATGCGATTTGTTTGTGAAGTTCTAAGCCTTTCAGGGCTGCGTCTTGGATGAAGACGGGTATGTTGTTGATGGTGATTTGGTTAAACTTGGTGACGTTGTCGATGAGCATTTTATTTGCTATCAAGTAGCCGATGCGCCAGCCTGTCATGGTGAAGGTTTTTGAGAACCCGTTAGAAAGGATGTGTTTGCATTCGCCATCGTAGTCGAGGATACTTTTGGTTTTCACAAAGCTGATTGCGCCATAAACCTCGTCAGACAGGATGGTGACACTTTTCTTGTTAGCTAGCTCGACGACACCGTCAAGAGTTTTTGTGTCCATGACCTTGCTTGTGGGGTTGTTGGGATTATTGAGTATAATCATTTTGGTGTCTTTGTCAATCAAGCTCTCAAGCTTGTCAAGATCAATTTTCCAGCCGTCTTCCATTTCCGTCCTTAGTAACTTGGTTTTGGCGCCGAAGCTTTTAGCTATTAAATCGTACGCGGTCCAGTAAGGTGTGGGAATAATTACGTTGCCGCCGTTTTTAAGCATCAAAAACATCGTGGAGAAAATACCCCATTTTGAACCAGGCGTAATAACTACGTTTTCAGCTTTCACGCCGTGTACCTCGGCGATTTTTTGACGAAGTTTTAGCTCGCCGTAAGATGAGGCGTACTTGGTTTTGCCAGCTTTCATGGATGCATAGGCGGCTTCCACTATTTCAGGGGGAGTTGCCATGTCTGGGTCGCCAAGGTTTAATCGAATTATCTTTTTTCCTTCACTTTCAAGTTTGAGGGCTTTCTCGTTTATCTCGTAGAGCATACAGTTTTGGACTCTCCGTCAGGAGCGCTTTATTCTTGAACGGCACTGCACATATTAACTATTTCGCGATAAACCGCTTCAATTTGAACTGAATCGAGCCCAAATTGAGTACTTTTTTCTCTTATCCGCTTGTAAACTTCATTTTCCCTAGAACTGTCCCTGATAGCCATGCTCTGCTTTTTTTTAGCTGAGCCGATTTCCTTGCAAATCTTAACTCTTTCGCATAATGCCATCAAGATTTGGTCGTCGATTTCATCTACTTTTTTTCGGAGTTTTGGAATTTCATCCATGTTTAGAGCTCCTTGAGGACTTGCGGTATGAACCCTGAACGGATCAAGTGGTCAACTAAAGTTAGGGCGACTACTGCTTCAATTGCCGGAACAGCTTTTGGCACCACACATGGGTCGTGTCGACCCTTAACGCTTATAGCATCATTCTTCATTGTGGACAAGTTAACGGTTTTCTGGTCCTTAGAAATCGATGGTGTTGGCTTAATAGCTACTCGAATCATTATGGGCATACCGCTGGATAAGCCACCTAAAACTCCTCCTGCATTCTCAGTTGAAGTAATAACCTTACCATTCTTCAAGAGGAAAGCGTCGTTGTTCTGTGAACCAGTCAACTCTGCCGCCCTAAAACCTGCACCAAATTCCACGCCTTTCACCGCCGGAACGGCGAATATTGATTTTGCTAAATCAGCATCCAAAGAGTCAAACAGTGGCTCGCCGATTCCCGGCGGCATGTTGAAGGCGATGCATTCGATGACACCACCTAGGCTCTCGCCTTCTTTTCTGGCGTTGATTATAGCTTCCTCCATTTTTTCTGCACAGGCTAAGTCTGGGCATCTAGTTGCAGCTGCATTTTTGTTTTTGCGGATTTCTGCGGCACTGAACTGTTTGTTTGTTTTGATAACGCCAATCGATTTTGCGTAAGCTAAAACGTCGATTTCATATCTGCTTAGGATTTTTTTGGCTATGGTACCAGCCATGATAAGGGCGACTGTTACTCTGCCTGAAAAGCGCCCCCCACCTCGGTAGTCATTGAAACCGCCGTATTTTAGGCGGGCTGGATAGTCTGAGTGCCCGGGTCTTGGCAGGTCTTTGATGGCCTCATAATCACTTGAGTTAATTTCCTTGTTTTCAACCATTACAGCTATTGGAGCACCAGTTGTGAAACCGTTGAAAATTCCGCTGAAAATCTTGGCTAAATCTTTTTCGATACGTGCAGAAACAATTTTTGGTTCTGCTGGAATCCTGCGGTCGAGTTCCTCTTGAAAATCAGCTTCGGAAAGTTGCAAGCCTGCTGGGCAACCATCCACAACGACCCCGATTACTTTGCCGTGGCTCTCGCCAAACGTGGTAACTGTGAATTCTTTACCTATCGAATTTCCCGCCAACTAAGTTAGCTCCTAACAGTTTGAGATGAGTGAAGAACTGTGGATAAGACTTTCTGACGCACTCTGCGTTTTGGATTGTTGTTTCACCTTGGGCTCCTAAAGCAGCGACTGCGCAAGCCATGGCGATTCGGTGATCATTGTGAGGGTCTACAATAGCGCCTCGTAGGGGAAAACCGCCTTCTATGATTAAGCCATCGTCGTTGATGGTTATTTGTGCGCCCATCTTCGTTAACTCCATGTAAAGAGATTCGAGACGATCAGATTCCTTGAGCCGAAGCCTATGAGCACCAAAAATATGAGTGAGACCTTTAGCATAACAAGCAAGAACAGCTATCACCGGCACCAAGTCAGGAATGTTCTTGGCGTCAACTTCTATTGCCCTGATCATCTGTCCCGAGCCTTCAATTTCAATGCTGTCCTCACACACTTTTCCGGTAACTCCCATATGCTTCAGTACGCCCATAATGCTTTTGTCGCCCTGAGCGTTTTTGTAATCAAGGTTGTTTATTTTGACTTTAGAGTTGGTTATTGCTGCCGCTGCTAGGAGAAAAGCTGCTGAAGAGAAATCGCCTGGAACCCTACCGTCTGATTGTGAGTAGGTTTGATTTGCCGGGATATGAATGTGGTTTTCATGTGAAGGCACTTTAACTCCATGGTTAGAAAGAACAGCTTGAGTCATCTTTATGTAATCCGCGGACTCCAACGGTGATGTAAGCATTATTTCTGTGTCCACTTTAGCCATTGGACAAGCAAGCATTAAACCAGAAATAAACTGTGAGCTCACGTCTCCTGGAATGGACGTCTCCCCCCCAATGATACCACCCCCCTCCACGAAAACGGCGTCTTTTTCGCCGAGTTTTCCAACTCTTACTTTGGTGCCGAGTTCTTTTAGGCTTTCAATCAAGGGTTTAACTGGTCGTTTCTCAATTGAACCTCGAAATACTAAAATTGAAGAGCCATTTGCCAGTGAAGCAACAGGAATCATGAAACGCAACGTTGCCCCAGACTCGCCACAATCGATTGGTTCTTTTGCACATTTAAGCGCCTTGGAACCTTCGATGGTCCAGCATCCTTCTACGACCTTGACTTTTGCTCCTAAAGCGATAACAGCTCTTAGAGTGGCTTCGGTGTCTTCAGACAAAAGAGGATTAGAAACTTTGGAAGTTCCATGGGAAAGTGCAGCGGCGATAACCATTCTTTGAGTATAAGACTTAGATGGTGGCGCACAAACTTGACCACTCAACTGATCAGTTTTCTTAATTGTGACGTCCGCCATTGTTTAGAGCACCTTTGCTTTATCGCAGTTTAATTGTGCTTGCAAAATTTCGCCTTCATACTTTTGCAAGGCAGCTTTAACCTCATTAACCTTATCATTTGGGACCACTGCGGAAACAGCGGGTCCTTTGCCGCAAAGCCCAGCTGCAACTGCTCCGGCAGCCAAAGCATCAATAGCGATTTTTGTGTTAAAACTGGAAGCTGAAGAATAAATTAACCCGTTAAGAGTTAGGGCTTCCCAAACTTTCCCCTCCAAAGCCTTCTCAAAGGCGATTTCCACCAACGGTTTGAGGGTTTTGAGCCTGTTCACATTAGAGTCGGCGGTGTACGCTTTTTGTGGCGGCACATGAAACAGCACTGTTAGATTCTCAGGCAAGGGTAATTGTTTGATGATTTCACGTTTGAAGTTATCGGTAATTACAGCGCCGCCAAAATAGGAAGCACAAGCATCGTCAAATGCACCGGTAATCGTGACCTTGGCGTCAAAAGCCGCTTCTACACCCAACTTTATAATTTCGAGGTCGTCAAGTTTTTTGCCAAAAGCCGCCGTGGTTGCGAGTGCGGTTGCGTTCGCGGCTACGCTACTACTCTTAAGTCCTTTAGCGATGGGGATGTTTGATAGCGTTTTTATTTTTGCACCAAAACTCTTCTCTAAGTTAAACCTTTGCAGGACCCTCATTGCGGTTTTTTCTATAAGAAGCGTGCTTTCTTTGGGGTCAGAAACTATTTCAGCTCTTAAAACTCCTGGTTCGTCAGTGAGTTTAACTTCAGCTCTAGTCCACAAATCCACCCCAAACGCTGCGCCTTTCCCAAGTGCAATCGCGTTTACGATTGTTGCAGCCCCATGAGCAATAGCTACAGCATCCCCAGTCACAGCTTACACCTTCTGCAAATGATTTAACGCTGCCTGCCTCATAACTTCGACAGGCGCAGACTTACCCGTCCAGATTTCAAACGATGCAGCACCCTGATAAATCAACATCTCAACCCCACTCACCACTTTGGCTCCAGCCGCTTTGGCGTCTTTTGTTAATTTGGTTTCAATTGGGTTGTAAACTATATCCATTACCGCCAAATTAGGTCTTAAAAGTTTAGGCATCACGAGGCTTTCGTCGGCTTTTGGTTTCATACCTACAGATGTCGCATTGATTAGAATGTCTGAGTCTTGGAGATTTTGTTGGATTTCTTTTGGCGAAAGCAAGCCTGCAACTATTTTTTTGTTAGCTGTCTTTTCTAGCAGTTTAGCTAGTTCTTGGGCTGGCTTAAGGGAGCGATTCAGAACAGCGAGCTCGTCGGATTCCTTGGCCATAGAGTAAGCTATTGCTCTTGCAGCCCCTCCTGCGCCCAGCAACAAAACCTTCCTGCCCTTTAATTCCACTTTATTTTCCTTAAGAGCCTTTAATGCTCCCACGCCATCAGTGTTGAAGCCAAAAAGTTTGCCATCCTTGTTTAGGATTGTGTTCACGGAATTTATAATTTGAGCCGATAAATCGACTCTATCTAGAAATTTTAGAATAGCGCTCTTGTGGGGCATTGTTACGTTTAATCCACGTATATTTAGAGCTCGCATACCGTTTACAGCGTTTTCAAGTTCTGCAGACTTTACTTTGAAAGCTAAAAATGTGTAGTCAAATTTTTGGGCATGGAAAGCAGCATTATGCATAATGGGGCTCAACGTATGTTCTATGGGGTCGCCGATGACTCCGCAAACTCGTGTCTTTCCAGAAATATCCATTTTATTTTGCCCCTAAGATAGAGTATGCTGCCTTCATTTCGTTGATACTCATCTGTCCAGCAGCAGTTTCGTTGCCCTGTTCGAGGGAAGCGAAAGTGAAGAAAGCCCCAAACATTGGTGAAAGCAACCTTGAAATCTTGCCTTGTTCACCCATGCAGAAGCAAACCAATTTAGCTTTGCTTGATGCAAAAGAAACAAAGCTAAGAGCTGGAAGGTTGTCTTCTACCACTTTGGCGGTTGTAACGATCTTGCAAATGCTGGCTCCGCTGGCAATCTCTTCATCGAGGATCTTCTCCATCGCTGAAACGTTGAGAATACCATCAAATTTGTGGTAAGAAACTATCGGTTTCGTCCCCATTTGCTTAAGTTGACCGATTAACTCTTTATGCTTTGGGCTTGAGAGATCAATATCAACGTATTCAAAATCGTTCTTGGCGGCATTTACTAGAGTTTGTTGCCGCTCGGACTCGGTTCCGGAGAAAAAACCTTTTTCGCTTTGGAGTTTTTTGGTGGCGATTAGGGGAATTTTTGTGCTTGCTGAAAGGTCAGATAGTTTGCGGGAAATTTCAAAACGATCAAGCCTTACTTCTATAAGGTCCGCTTTGGCATGTTCTGCTTTTTCGATGAGATTTATTGCATCTATGTTGTTTTTTGGGAGAATCGAAACGCAGATTCTCGCGGTCACTTTTCAATCACCGTTTCTTCTGGCACAGATATGCCGAAGTGTCGTCCGCCCTTAGCTGCTAAATGCACTAGAACTTCGTCGTTGGGTTTGAGTTCTGTGACGGGTTTGGAAGCTTTAGGGGTAACTAGGCGGATGGTTTCTGCGTTTTGGAGGATTGTTTTAATTTTTGTGTCGTCTGCCTGGGCTTCGATTAATATTAGCGGGCGGAACTCGATTTTTGATCTACCCACATTTGTTATACGCGCGTTGCCTTCTCTGCTAACGATAAGAACTTCGTCCCCAGCTTTGAGTTCTGAGAGGTACCGCGTGCCTTGTGTGGAGGTTAAGGTGTAGTGTGAAGCTGGTCCAGCGTTCACTCGAAAAGGTCGTGATTGTACGTAAGGGTTCTCATTTACTTCTGCTTCAACCAAAAAGAACCCTGCAGATTGACAGCCCACAAGCATACCTTCGCCTGGAGCCATCAAGTCAACTGTGTCAACGCAGACTCTTGCGCCCGAACCAATCGGTTTGATGGATAAAATCTTTGCAGTTGTTAACGTCATTTTCTGCTCTTGTGCTTTGATGAGTTTAATCGTTTTTTCCAGTTCGATTGGATTTCCTGTTTTAAGCAGCACTCCGTCGGTTCCCAGTTCGAGTGCTTCCAAAACTACTTTGGCTTCTTCAGCCGTATTTACCTCAGCGATTAAGATGCTTTTTCCTCTGCCTTTCGCTATCAAGTTTTCAAGAGGAATAACTCGCCAGTCAAGGCAGTTTATTATTACATAGTCAACGCCGAGTTCTCCGGCTTCGGCAGCTTTGTTCTCGTCGTCTTTGCCTTGAATAGTTACTCGTAACGCAGTCTTTTTGCCCTCTTTCTTTAATTGGGCAAGTTTTTTCTCGTTTAACTCTGAAAGAAAGGATATGTCCAATTTCCCGTTACGGTTACTCGTCTGGTTATTTTCCAGAATTACATCTGCGTTTTCCCGAGCAAGGCTAAGTAAACCCTCCTTTTCTTGAGGAGAAGCCTTTGGGTCTATTTCTATCCAGAGTTCTTTCAACGTTTTTCACCGAGAAGTTTAAGCGCCTGCTCAACTGTTGCATTTTGGTGGACAATTGCCGATAAGGCTTTTACTATTTGAGTTGGTTTTTCACATTGGAACACATTTCGTCCGATGGAAAGTCCGGCAGCTCCTGCTTCCATAGCGTCAAAGGTAGTTTGGAGAACTTCATCGTTTGATTTACATTTGGGTCCTCCCGCGATGACAACTGGAACGGGGCAGCTTTCAACCACTTCTTTGAAAGTGTCAATGTTACCTGTGTAGTTTGTTTTTATAATGTCTGCACCAAGTTCTGCGCCGATGCGTGCGGCATGAGCTATTACGTCAGGTGCGTGCTCGTTTTGGATTTTTGGTCCCCGTGGATACATCATGGCTAAGAGTGGAATTCCGTAGATGTCGCATTCGTCTGAGACTTTGCCAAGGTTGTGGAGCATTTTGTCTTCGTCTTGTGCACCAACATTTACATGTACTGACACTGCGTCTGCGCCGATGCGTATTGCTTCTTGAACGCTGCAGACTTGGACTTTACCGTTTATGTTTGGGCTCAGGTTTGACATGCCTGAGAGCATTACGATTAAGCCAGCGTTGCCGACGTCGATATGTTTGGCTATGCCTTTGTGGACAAGGATGGCGTCAGCTTTGCCTTTTACTAGTTGGTCAGTTATCTGCTGCATGTTCGTGATACCCTGGATGGGCCCGACAGTTACACCATGGTCCATGGGTACGATTACGGTGTGATTATCTTGCTGCATGATTCTTCTTAATCTGCGGGTTTTTCCTGAATTCATCTTTTTTCCACCTTAACGTGTTTTAAGTGAGTTTTTAATTAACTTTAATGCCTTTTCTTTCTCGTTCCAATCGACAAACAGCAGAATACTTGACGTTATGGTTAATATGCCTGATATGTTTATGCCGTTTACTCTTAGATCCTCGCTGATTTTTCCGATAATACCGTGAGTTTCTTCAAGTCCGACTCCGCTGGTTTTGAGGAAAACAAGGTCTTTTTTGACTGCCATAGCAATGGTTTCTTTGTTGCTTAATGTTATGTTGTGAATTTGGTCGAAGAGGGTTTCGATGTTTTTTTCTTGGGGGACATAGAGGATTATTGAGTTTGTATTCATTGACATGCCCAAGAGCATCGAGTTTTCCTTTACTTTCGCAACCATCTCTGTGATGACCTGTGGGTTTGCTGACAATCCCTTTCCAATTACTGTTATTTCTGCGACAGGTGTGGGATGAGCGATTTCAGCGTCCAACTCTGAAACTAATTCACCGGTGATTAGGGTGCCTTCCCGGCTCAAGTCGCCATGAACATTGCTGATTACTTTAACGTCGATGTTTTTTGGCTTGTACTTTAGGGCTTTGCTATGGATAAATTTGGCACCTGAATCCGCCAACCCCACTAAAGTATTAACATCGATTTCTTTGAGTCTCTGCGGGTTTGAAATTATTTTTGGATCACCCGACATAATGCCATCAGCATCTGTTACGAGCACGACTTGGTCAGCGTTTAAGGCTTCTGCCAAGATGAATGCGGTTGTGTCACTTCCACCTCTGCCAAGCGTCGTGATTTTCCCGTCTTTGGTCTTGCCCACAAAACCTGCGATGACTGGTATGATACCTTTTTCTACGATTGGAAGGATTGAGTCTCTGATGCTTTTTTCGCACTCTTTTAGGAGCGGGTTAGCATTTTGGAATAAGGCGTCTGTGATTATGGGCCAGTTGTTGTCGATTGGGTCGAAGTAGCAGGAGTTTGCTCCGTTGCTTTTTAGTGCTGCAGAGAATATGCGCACACTTGTGCGTTCACCCATCGAAAGGATGTCGTCTAAATCGTTTTTTTCAAGCTTACCGTTTGATGTGTTTTTGGCGGTTGACATAAGGACGTCGGTTGTTTTGCCCATAGCGGAAACTACAACTGCAATCTTGGTGCCTTTCTTGGCTTCGTTCACTACAGCGACAACTGCTTTAAGGAGCCTTTCGTGATCGGCAAGGCTAGAACCACCGAATTTAACAACTATTCTCTTGTTACTTTGCATATAGGTACACCCGTGTTTCGCCCAGAACCGCTCCCAAAAAATTTTTCAGTTCTGGGCCTAAGGAAAATGGTAATAATAAAAGTAGTAGTCGAAGCTCTGGACCGGCGCTGCAATGCTTGAGGCTATGCTATTTTCTTTGAACATAGTGCTTCGAAACCTGTTGAATGTTTCATATCCCAGAAAATATAAGCGTTTCGGATTTGAGCTAAATAAAAATAGGGCGCTGTAGAAACGATTTTTTAACCTAACGTCTATTTCTTAGATAAAGTGATGTCAATAGCCGGCTAGAACAAAAACCGTTAGAAAAAATTGGTTCGTTGTTCTTTTCTTTAAAAAGAAGAAGAAAAGTAGAAAAAAATTTGCATTTCTTCTTCTTTTAGTTTTAGTTAGAAGCTATGAGTGCGGATAAGACTCGCCTTATTATGAAGGGTAACTTTGCGATTTAGGTTTAATTCTGGTTGTTGCAACCGGTCTGTGGAATGCAGTTGCAACAACAACAGCAACAACAACTTCTCAGGCGCCCAGGGCTCAAACCAATGAAGCCTTCGCATATCAAGTTAGCATAATTGGTTTGTTTCTGAAAGATGCAACTGGTGATTTGCATAATTCAGTTGCAGCAGCATCAGCAGCAGCAACTTCTACGCTCTTCTGATAAAAGAAGACAGAGATTGGAGGCAACCATTGTCTTCTTCTTTTGTAATAGGTTTCTAAAACTCTTAATTCACTTGGATAAAAAGAAGTATAGTTAAGGGTGCCTCTTCTTCGTTCAGTTGCCGAGTACTGCTATTTGATTGACTGAAGACAACAATTCTCTGCAGTCAACTCGAGTTTACTATTTTGATCATTTGCGGAATCTTACCGGCAGTTCCAACCTGTCCCTGATAAATTATGAGTACGCCTTCAACACCTTCAATCGACAAGCCCCTGCTGATGCCGGCTTGAATTCCAGCTTTCGCATCTTCACCCTTTACTACATTGCCTACCGCTGTAGCTGCCGCGTCTGCTAAAGCAGCGTTTTTGCAGAAAACAACAGCTGCCTCCGCATCTCCAAAACTCAACGCATGGCTGAAGCGTCCTGAGCTTGTTGCGACGCCGATTGGGAATTCAGTGAGTTGAAAACCGAAGCGTTTTGAAAGTGGTTCTTCACCTGCAGCCACTGCCACATCAACCGGTCGGTTTGAGGCTGCCGAGATTTCGCCTCCGTCCTCCACTACGGCTACTTCGAAGCCCACTTTGGTCATATCTTGTACGGCTAGGTCTGCTATTGCTCCCGCAACCGCGGCCATGGGACCAACACCTGCTTTCTCCGCCGCCAACGCCATCACCCTTGCCACAAACGGCTTTTCAGGCGCTGGAACAGGCGTCAGTGTATGCAGAAATTTTGGGTTGGCCCGAACATAAAGTTCAAGCTCTAAGTAGTTGCGTTTGATGGAGTCTATAGCTGCTTGTATGGCTTTTTGATTATCAGAAATAATAGTGCATTGGGACTCTTTGAGGGTAAAGTGTTCTTTGAAAAGTTGCCCTGTCAACTTTTCTTTTTCCTATTGACTGGATTTTCAAGGCTATCTCGTTTGACGGATTTTATGGCTCTTGCAGGACAGGCATCAACGCAGACGCTACAGGTGCTGCCAACGCACTTCTCCTTATCAAATTGCACGGTGGAATCGTTGGTTAAACTGATGGCTTCGACAGGACAAAGTGCAATGCAACTGCCGCAACTGAAGCATTTATCGGAGTCAACCTCGATTAGTTTGGGTACAGTTATCGAGACGCCCCGTTGGCGAAAAGCGTTTACAACTTTTTCTAGAATGTCATCTGGGACTTCGGCAAGGATTTCGCCGCCCTTTGAGTTAATGTGTGCGGATAAGATTGCCATGGGCACTTTGTATTCGATGATTATTTGTGAAGCTATTGGTTCTTTTATTTGGTCTTCGTCGAATCTGATTAGAATTCTTCCCATAGAATTACCGTCCTAACAATCTGGAAACATCTTCTGAAGTAATGATGCCGAGTACTTTTCGTTCAATATCAACCACGGGCAAGGCTGAAATGTTGTTTTGCGCCATCCGTTTAGAAGCAATCTCCAGTGGCTCGTCAGGTTTTGCTGTGACGACGTTGTGGGATTCTATGTCAGCTAAGGCTGTTTTGCCCTCAGCCATCGCTCTTGTAACGTCCCAAGAGGTGACGATGCCCCGCAGTTTGCCAGTTTCATCCACCACGACGATGTGGTTGACGGATTTGGTTACGATACGTTTTGCGATGGCTTGTATTTCCTCGTTTTCGGTGCAAGTAACTGCTGGATGCATAACGCTCACCACAAAGGGAATTTCCTCGGTTTGCCGCATAGGCTTAAAGACTGTATTTGTTGGCAACCGCTCAACAGGCGCAGTTAAGAAGAACCGACCTTCGTCGATCCAAGACTTTAGCGTTTGAGACACTTTCTTCGCCATCTTTAGACTTGAAAGAGAGCTTACGCGAACTTTTTTTCCATTAACGGTTATGGAGCCTGATTTCAGTTCTTTGTAGCTCACTTGCCCGAATTTGGGGCGATCGCGACGTGGGACGCTGTAGTCGACAATGTCGGTTATGATGTCTTTGTCCTGGATACCTGTTTTTTTCGCTAAACCTTCGTTTAGAATTGGAATTGGAACACCTAAACCCACGTACAATGAAGTTCCATAGCCCGTGAACGCGGCGCCCTGCAGAAATTCAGGGGACATCTTTTTCGCGTCGCCCTTAACCATCAAAGTTCCGTTTAGGTTTTTTGGGCTATGCTGAGTGCCTTCGCCGATAATGTAGCCTTGGGCTCCACCCAGAAAAATGCGGGTACCCATGCCCATCGTCTCGTAATCGGGGTCGTTCATGAGTGGGTTGAGTTCGCCTGCGCCAGAGAAGGTGGCATTTCGGAATCTGGGCAAAAGTTTGCTCATGTAAGTGTAGATGACCTCGTCGCTACTGTTTACGGCGCAGTTGTAGCGCTGGTAACAGTTTCTGAAGTTAAGAAGGTAAAACTGGTTCAAATCATCCTTTGTGAGAGTTGTTTTAACTGATGTTCTGGGATAACAATCGGTACCATAAGCGGTGGCTCTAAGTTCAACTTCGTTTCCCGCGACAAGGTCTTGAATAACGTGTCCGCCCCCGTACTCGAAAGGCGACTTCTCAGACATGTTTGTTGCTCCAATAAACAGGTCAACCGCCGCTCCTGGATGACAAACTTCAACATCGTTCATCCAAGCCTTCTCAATCTTAATCGGCGGGTCAGAATGTCCAAGGTTAACCACCGCACCAGAAGAACACATAGCTCCAAAAGTACCGGTAGTAACCACATCAACTTCTTTAAACGCAACTTCGACGCCACTGCTTTCAACCAACTTCTTCATCTCTTCGGCAGTTAAAACTTGAGCGTCGCCCTTGCGGATCTTCTCATTAATCTCTTCTAAAGTACGAGTATTCGTAGGTTTGGACAATGAGCCTTACCTTGATGCAATCGAGGAAGCGTTCCGAAGTTAATATTTTTTGCGCAAATTTCCTAGCTAAAACCAAAGTTCTAGCAGAATTTTGGCGGTTTATCGCGTCGCTTAGATTTTATGTGAACTAAGTTTACCACGACAAACCCTGCTGCGGTCGCCACCAAAATGAATGCTAGAGTGCTGCTAAAGTCAGGCAAAGTCTGACCCTGTTGGAGAACAGCAGAATCCCCAATCACGGATACTTTGTTGCTTTCAGAATAAGTTACGAACAGCTCGCCTTTGCCGGAGTCAAATGTTATGCCTTGAGGCTGCTTCTGCAGAGGTACGGTGGCGATTACAGTATTGTTTCTGTCTGATAGGACTGAGAGTGAGGTTGAATTGTAGTTCGTTACGAAGATTCTGCCGTTGGCACTGTCATACGCTATGCCGTTGGGGCTGGGTCCTACTTCAACGGTTGCAACAACCTGGTTTGTACTGTCAGAAATGACGGAAACTGTGCTGGAGTTGTAACTGGCTACAAAGATTTCGCCCGTTCCTGAGTCGTAGGCTAAGCTTAAGGGTTGATTTTGCACCGTTACGTTTGCAACGATGGCGTTTGTAACATCAGATATTACTAAAACCTGGTTGCTGCCTGCGTGGCCGACGAATACCTCGTTTTTACCGGAATCGTACGCTAAAGCGCACGGTTGAGTTCCCACAGCTATATTCGCGACAACAGTGTTTTTATTATCCGAAATCACTGAGACCGAGCTGGAATTGTAGTTGGCTACGAAAACCTCGCCTTTCCCCGAATCGTACGCTACAGCGGATGGAGCTTCACCAACTTTTATGGTCGCAACAACGGTGTTATTGAAGTCCGATATCACCGAGACAGAGTCAGAGCCATGGTTAGCAACAAAGACTTCACCCATCCCCGAATCGTAAGCCACGCCGTACGGCACTCTTCCTACAGGCACAGTTGCAACTACAGTATTGGTATTGTCCGAAATTACGTAGACCGAATCGGTATCTCCGTTAGCCACGAATACCTCACCCATGAGGGAATCGTAAGCTAAACCATAACATCCACCTGAATGTCGCAAAGATATGGTCGCAACCACTCCCACGGCCTGAACCAAACTAGCGGCAAACACAGCAAGGAGTATTGAGATTATTATTGAGGCACAAGCAATCACACTTATTTGTTTCATAAAGTTGCCTCCGTTCCGCTAAATTTTTGATTCTTCCTGCCTTTTCCTGTCTTTGTTGCAACCAAAACCATTGCAACTACGGTTATAGCCAATGTTGCCTCCAGATAGGGCAATAAAGGAGTCGACATTGGTGCGCTATCTTGAATGTGAAACTCTGCTAGCCATACCTGCTCTTTCTTTGAGCCAACCATGATATAGCCGCCGTCTTTAGCGTTAATTATTGAGTTGAAGCTTGCTTCTAACCCCACCGGCAACTTAACGTCGGACATAGTAGTCTTCCAAACCTGGTTGCCTTCCGAGTCAGTCATGATTAAATCCACATTTGTAAGGTTCGAAATAGACACGAGCAGGTATCCGCCGTTTAGGGTTTCGAGGGCGCTGGTTATGGAGCTGTGTATGATTCCGTAGGTTTGGTTCCATTGCATGTTGCCTTGTGCATCTGTCTTGACGGCCCAAGCGTTTTTCTGCCATAGGTAACCCGCCATCAAGTATCCGCCATCTTTGGTCGCTATGGCGAAGTTGCATTCGGGTTGGTAGTAGTAGCCTTCGCCGCCGTAAAGTGTGGAACCCAAAACGTTTCCTGATGCATCCAATTTTATGAGTCTGAAAAAAGCGTGGTTCGGATTAAAAACGTAGCTTACGTCAGAGAGGACGTAGCCGCCTTCTGAGGTTTGGAAGACACTTGACGGGCAATCTGCCAGCGGCCCAGAAATTGTCCTGTTCCATTCCATGTTTCCAGAGGCGTCGGTTTTGACAAACCAAATCCAACCCAAGCCCTCATCTACCAGTTGACCGAAGCCGGCTATGGCATAGCCGCCGTCTTGGGTTTGGATGATGGATTGGAAGTAGTTTATGGGAGCTCCTGAATTGTATGTTTTGCTCCACTCAACGTTACCGTCTGGATCGGTTTTGACTACAGTATATAGATTATTCATAATTCCTCCAAGAATGAAGCCGCCGTCGGCAGTTGGCTGAAGGCGGGGAAGGGTAGTGTTTGCTGGGTCGATTAGGATTGGCTTTTGCCACAGCAGCTGGTTTAATGGGTTGAGTTTTACTAGGAAAGTGCTGGTTTGGTTGGATGTGTTTAATACCAAACTGCCATCTGCAAGCTGATAAACGGAGTAGCCGAACTCGCCGGGTAAATTAGTCTGCAATTCAATGGGAGAAATTAGAGCAAAAGACACCGCCTTTCCCGAGCTGACCACAAAGGAAAGCCAAACAACACTTAACGCTAAGAACACTAAAACAAGGATAACCGACAGGACTATTGGCTTCCGCACCATTGCACCCGTCATCCAATAGCTAAGTGTTGCATTTAATTCTACGCGAGGAACAAAGTGTTCCAAAGCTGGAACACTAAAAGTTGTGTAAACTTCAATAAACAAGAAAGAAGGCAAACCAATTTGGAGTTATTCGCAAAACATTTTGGAAAAGTGGAGGATGGTCAAAGAGGTTTACCATTGTTTCCAGGGCAAATCGTCCATGTATTCGTTGAGGCTGCGGATGGAGTTGCCGTTTTGTCCTTTCTGCTTGAGCACTTCTACGAGTGCGGCTGCGAGTTGTAGGTTGGTTATGACGGGTATGTTGAATTCTACTGCTTGTCGTCGTATGACGTAGCCGTCGGTTAAGATGTCTGAGAAGCTCGAGCGTCGGTTAGCCATGGGTACGTTGATGACTAAGTCGATTTTGCGTTCCTGCAGGTAATCCATTATGTTGGGGCTGACTTGTGCGTCCTTGACTTTGTAGAGCACAGTAGCAGTTACGCCGTGGGCGTTGAGTACGTCGGCTGTGTGTTGGGTTGCATAGATTTTAAAACCCATTTCCACTAAGGCTTTGGCAATCGGCACAACCCGGGCTTTACGTGCCTCATCGCCGCCTACGCTAATGAAGACTTTGCCATCTTTGGGCGGAATCGTGAATTCGGCAGACTGCAAGGCTTTGCTGAAGGCGTCTGAGAAGTTTTCGCCTAAACAGGCTACCTCGCCTGTACTGAGCATTTCCACTCCCAAAACTGGGTCGGCACCGCTAAGACGCATGAAGCTGAACTGTGGAACTTTCACGCCAACATGGGGTGCAACCGTCATTGGGGATAGTTTGACGCCGTCAATTTTCTTTCCCAGCATCGCCAAAGTTGCCAGTTCAATCATGTTTATGCCTCTAGTCTTGCTGACAAAGGGCATAGAACGGGAAGCTCTGAGGTTGCATTCGATAACGTTGACTACGTCGTCTTTGACAAGGTACTGAATGTTGTAGGGTCCGTGAATGTTGAGTGCTTTAACAATGCTTATGGTACATTCTTCGATTTTCTTTTGAACTTCAATTTTGAGCGCTTGAGGCGGAATAGTCATGGTTGCGTCGCCGCTGTGTACACCTGCATTCTCAACGTGCTCCATTATAGCGCCGATAAACACGTTTTCACCGTCAGATACACCGTCTACTTCGACTTCTTTGGCTCTGTTTATGAATTTGCTGATGACTACTGGGTGGTCGCGTCCAACTTTAGCCGCCAAGTTAAGGAAGTTTTCCAATGAGGTTTCATTGTATGCAACGCGCATTGCTGAACCAGATAGCACATAGCTTGGGCGAACGATTACTGGGTACCCGATTTTTTCTGCAAACCGCTTCGCTTCGGCGATTGATTGAAGTTTGCTCCAGCTGGGTTGACCAATGTCGAGTTGGTCGAGGAGCGCGCTGAATTTTGAGCGGTCTTCCGCCAAATCTACGTTCTCTGCAGATGTGCCCAGCAGTTTTACCCCTGCTTTAGAAAGCGCCATAGCCAAATTATTGGGGATTTGTCCGCCGACACTTGTGATTATACCTAAAGGATTTTCTTTCTCGTAAATGTCCAAAATACGCTCAATGCTTAGTTCTTCAAAGTACAGCTTATCGGAGACATCGTAGTCAGTTGAGACAGTTTCGGGATTGTAGTTGATCATAATGGCTTCTTTGATGCCGTTCTTCTTGAGCGCCCAAATAGTATTGACGCCGCACCAATCGAACTCCACGCTTGAGCCAATTCGGAAGACACCTGCGCCCAGCACTATGACTTTGCTTTGAGTGGTTGACAGCTCTATGTCGTCTTCATCTCCGCCGTAAGTCATATAGAGGTAGTTAGTTTTGGCCGGCCATTCAGCAGCTAACGTGTCAATCTGCTTGATTACAGGGAGAATGTTGGCGCTTTTTCTAAATGCTCTTATAGTAAATTCATCTGTTTTTTGGCATTCGGCGATTTGCTGATCTGAGAACCCTATGCGTTTAGCTTCTCGAATGATTTCTGGCGCTGAACTCTCAGCAAGGTTTAGGGTACGCAGTTGGGCTTCCATGTCTACGATGTTTTGGATTTTGTGCAGGAAAAAGGGATCTACTCCGCTTAAGCGGTAGATTTCCGTTATTGATATGCCCATTTTAAGGGCTTTAACTAGTTTGTAGAGGCGCTCGTCGGTGGGGTTTGCGATTTCGTCTCTGATGTATTCTTCAGATTCGACTTCAGAGTCTTCGGGGTTGCAGACTAAACCAATCTTACCCGTATCCAGCATGCGCACAGCCTTCTGTAGTGCCTCCTCAAAGCAACGACCAATCGCCATGACTTCACCTACTGAACGCATCTGTGGACCCACGTGTCGATCTGCGTTCTTGAATTTCTGGAGGTCCCAGCGAGGAATTTTAACAGTAATGTAATCTAAAGCTGGTTCAAAGCATGCAGTTGTAACTTCAGTAACTTTGTTGATTAATTCTGGAAGAGTGTATCCCAGTGTTAATTTCGTAGCTATGTAGGCGAGTGGATAGCCTGTGACTTTGCTTGCTAAGGCGGAGCTTCTGGACATTCTTGAGTTAACTTCGATGACACGACATTCTTCGGATTTGGTGTTGAGCGCCCATTGAATGTTGCATTCACCAACGATACCGAGATGACGAATTGCGTTTATTGAGATCGAGCGGATAAGGTGATATTCGCGGTTTGTCATGGTCTGAGATGGCGCAACTACAATTGAGTCGCCTGTGTGCACGCCCATTGGGTCAAAGTTTTCCATATTGCAAACAGTTAAACAGTTGTCTGCGTAATCCCGCATGACTTCGTATTCAACTTCTTTCCAATGACCAACATATTCTTCAATAAGGATTTGGCCGATGCGACTCTGGGCTATGCCCCTTGTTGCAATTTCTTTTAGCTCAGTAACGTTATGGGCTACACCTGAACCTTTTCCACCCAAAGTATAAGCTACGCGAACGATAACGGGGTAACCGATTTCTTCAGCCACGTCCAAGGCATATTTTACGCTTGTTGCAGATTTGCTCTTGAGTGGTGGTACACCGGCTTCAAGCATGGCTTGACGGAATCGTTCCCGGTCACCCGTGTCTTCGATGGCTTTGACGGGTGTACCCAAAACTTTAACATTGTACTTTTGAAGGATACCTGTTTTTTCGAGCTCAAGGCCACAGTTGAGAGCAGTTTGTCCACCGAATCCCAGAAGGATACCGTCTGGACGTTCTTTCTCGATAACTTTCTCGACGAATTCGGGAGTAACAGGGAGAAGATACACTTTGCCCGATAAGCGAGGGTCGGTTTGGATGGTGGCGATGTTTGGATTAATCAAGACTGTCTCGATGCCTTCCTCTCGCAGAGCCTTCAGGCATTGGCTACCAGAATAGTCGAATTCGGCTGCTTCACCGATCTTAATGGCACCACTGCCAAGAACCAAAACTTTCTTTATCCAATCAAACTTCGGCATCTTACTTAACCTCCAAGGCTTTAGCGAATTTATCGAATAGCATTTCGGTATCGTATGGTCCTGGAGAGGCTTCAGGGTGCCATTGAACAGCGAAGACAGGTTTACACTTGTGCTTGATGCCTTCAGTTGTTTTGTCGTTCGGGTTAATGAACCAGGGTTCAAGGGGTGTTTTCTTTAAAGATTCCAAGTCTATCGCGTAGCCGTGGTTTTGGGTAGTGATGTAACAACGGCTGTTGTTTAGGTCAAGGGCTGGTTGATTTTGGGCGCGGTGACCAAACTTCAGTTTATAAGTATCTCCGCCCAGCGCAAGAGATAGAATTTGTGCGCCAAGGCAAATTCCCATAAGCGGAACTTTCTCAGATAACTCGCGGATAGCCTCTATTGTTTTTGTGCATTTTTTGGGATCGCCTGGACCGTTACTCAAGAAGACACCATCGGGACTGTAGCTCATGATTTCACTAGCTGAGGTGTCGTATGGTACTCGTGTTACGTTTATTCCTCGTTTTAGAAGGTTGCGGATGATGCTGTATTTGACGCCGCAATCGATTAAAACTACGTTCTTCTTGGCGTCTTCAACTGTGTATTTACAGGGCTTTTTCACTGAGACTTCCTTAACTAGGTCTGTAAGGTTGGGATCGGCGATATTTTTGCCATTCTTTAAGAGCGCGTCTAAATTGGGTTCTTCGCCTGCTTCAAAAACTTGCAGAATACCCAGCATGACTCCGTGGGTTCGAAGTTTTTTTGTCAACCGCCTTGTATCAACTCCATAAATGCCTGGAACACCTTCATCGGCTAGCCATTTGTCAAGGGTTCTTGTAGATGCCCAATGAAATGGTTCAAGGCAAAGCTCATGAATAACTAAACCTTGGACTTGTATGTGGTCGGACTCGAAATAAAGCGGCATTCCGAGGTTTAATTCGTTAGATGGAACTCCGTAGTTGCCTACAAGCGGATAAGTGAAAGTTAAAACCTGCCCCTTATATGACGGATCGGTGAGCGCTTCAGGATAACCTACCATCTGGGTTGAAAAAACAACTTCCCCAGAGATTTTTCCTGTTGCTCCAAAACCTTTACCGATAAAAGACGTACCGTCTTCGAGAAGCAGTATTGCTTTTTTATTTTTGTTGGACGTGCTATATTGTGGGACCAAAGCCCTATTCAACCTACAGGTTTGACTTTTTAAGTCTTCCGTTTTTGGAAGAATCTGATTGAGAGTTTGATTCTACGGTCGAATTGAGGATTTTTTCTGCATTTACAAGGTTTGATTTGAGTTTAGCAATGTTTGCTTTTGTTTGTTTTAGGGTTTTATTGGTTGATATGATTGCTCTTTCGACCTCTGCGGGTGAGGGACCACCTTGTACTTTATAGGTTTCGATTAGTTTGCGGAGATTTGTGCATTCAACCATGTCCTCTTTTTTAACCGATAATTGGATTCCTAATGTTTCCAGAGCTACATCGCGTAACAATTCTGGAGAAGCATCGAGTAAAGTCTGTTTTGAATCGATGAGCGCTTTTACTAGAGCGCCAACTATCTTATGGGATGTTCTAAAAGCTACTTTGTATTTTCGCACTAGCATGTTAGCAAGTTCCGTTGCGCCGACGAAGCCTGATGCAGCTTTGTTTTCAACGTTGGAGGATACTTTGAGGTTAGGTATAAGCTTTGCAAATATGCTCAATGAAGCGTACAAATTATCTGTTGACGCCCAAAGCTTCGGGGTAATCTCTTGAAAATCAAGATTATAAGTTGAGGGCAGACTTTTGAGCGCGGCTGCTGATGCAACAAAATCACCCAGAGCATAGCTGGCTCTTGCACGGATAACTTCGAGAACTTCGGGGTTTTTCTTTTGAGGCATTATGCTGCTGGTTGATGTGAACTCATCTGGCAATTCAACTGTGCAAAACTCAGATGAACTCCAAATTATCAGGTCCTCAGCCAAGCGACTTAAGTTCACCGCAAGCAATGTTAGCGCAGATTGTGCTTCAAGGATAAAGTCTCGGCTGCCGACTGCATCAATCGAGTTCTCTAATACGGCATCGAAGCCCAGGAGTTCAGCGGTTGTTTTACGATTTATTGGAAAACTTGTCGTCGCTAAAGCTCCAGCTCCTAGAGGGCACAGATTAACTCTTTCATAAACACTTTGTAGTCTTTGCAAGTCGCGACCTAAACCACCAACGTGCGAAAGTAAGTAATGGGCAAATGTTACCGGCTGCGCTGCTTGCAGGTGTGTGTAAGCTAGGATTACGGTTTCTGTGTGTTTACTGGCTTTTGATATGAGGGTTTCTTGCATGTTGAGCAATTGCTGCATGATGCTCAATAGCTCAACACGCAGCGCCATGCGGATGGCTGTCGTTACCTGGTCGTTTCTACTCTTGGCAATATGCAGGTTTCCGCCGACCTCAGGTCCTGTTTCAGCTAAAATCGCTTCTTCAATTGCCATGTGAACGTCTTCAGCGTTGGGGTCGAGTTTTTGGCTGACTTGTTTTTGGAGGGCTTTTAGAATCTTTGCTCCGTCTTGCCATTGAATGATTTCCTGCTCCATTAGCATGACGACGTGTGCTTTGTTGATTGCTAAAACAGCTTCAACTATTCGAGCATCATCTTTGCGTGAGGAGGTAAATTTAGCAACGTCGTCTCTGACGTTTCCCAGTCGTCCGCCATGCAGCATCTTTGACGTTTAATTTGCCTCCTTCCATTTTATTTTTGTTAAAGAAAAATTAGGCTTTTTTTGCCTTGGGCTTCTTGTTAGCCTTTTTGAGGGAATTATACATTCTCGTTTGCAATCCCCAGAGTTCGATGAAGCCTTTTGAGTAGGATTGGTTGAAGCTGGTTTTGATGTTGTAATTGGCCAAGTTTTTGTCGTAGAGCGAGTTTGGTGAGGAGCGTCCGATTACTTGCAGGCTGCCTTTGTAGAGTTTGAGTTTGACTTCTCCGGTGACGTTTTCTTGGGATTTGTTAATGAAGGCATCTAAGTCGTCTTTTAGTGGATCAACCCACAGGCCCGCGTATGCGAGGAATACCCATTGGGCATCGATTTGTTGTTTGAAGAGTACTTCATGACGGGTCATGACCATTTTTTCTAGGTCTTTGTGTGCTTCCAATATTACGGTAGCTGCAGGGCACTCGTAAACCTCGCGTGACTTTATGCCGACTAAGCGGTCTTCAATGTGGTCGATGCGTCCGACACCGTTCTTACCGGCAATCTTGTTCACTTCTTCGATGAGTTCGAGCGGTTTCATGTTTTTTCCATTAGCAGCAACTGGAACTCCAGACTCGAATTTGATTGTGACAATTTCAGGAGTGTTGGGAGCTTTTTCTGGTGAAGTAGTCCATTCATAAGCGTCTTCAGGGGGTGCTTGACTTGCGTCTTCAAGCAGGCCACATTCGATTGCTCGACCCCAAACGCTCGCGTCAATGCTGTACTTTTTGGCTGAGTCAGAGACAGGAATGCCTTTGGTTTTTGCATAGGCAATTTCTTCGTCGCGTGTCATGCCCCATTCGCGGACTGGAGCAATAATTTTCATATCAGGGGCCAAGGATCCGAGTGTTATATCAAAACGTACTTGGTCGTTGCCTCTGCCCGTGCAGCCGTGGGCTAAGCCAGTGGCGCCTTCTTTTTCGGCGATTTCAACCATCTTTGCTGCAATTAAGGGTCGAGATAAGCTTGTACTGATGGGGTACTTTCCTTCATAGAGTGCATTGGCCTTGATAGCTGGGAAAATGTAATCCTTTGCAAATTCTTCTCTTGCATCTATGGAGAAATGTTTGAGTACACCGAGTTTTTTGGCTTTTTCCTCAGCTGCTTTGATATCTTCTTGTTGACCAACGTCAACTGTGACTGTAATTACTTGCGCGTTATATTTTTCTTGGAGGTACTTGATTAACACGGATGTGTCTAATCCGCCAGAATATGCTAGTACAAATTTATCAGTTATGTGTTTGCTCCCCCATTTTTTTGTTTTAAATTGTTTCCCTTACCTTGAGGGCTGTATTTTTAAACCTTGTGACTTTTTTGTCACTTAACAAGCTTTAAATGTCCCATTTGATACATTCACAGAACAATATGACTGTCGCTCAAAACGTCAGAAGCCACCTGCGTAACAAACCCTACTTACTGGAAGCCCTAGAAAAAGGCATAGTCAACCTAAGCGAGCTGTCTCGACAAATCCAGAAAGAATTAAAAACTGAAGACACAAGCGCCATTAAAGCTGCATTACGCCGTTACTCGGAAGAATTGCAAAAACACAAACAGAAAAGAGAAGAAAAAGTCCTCCAGCTCCTCAAACGCAGCAACATAGCAGTTTACGACCGAAAATCCGTCATCATAACAGGAAAAGAACTGCCGTCACAAACAGGAATGAAAGTGGATTTGCTTGGCAAATTCGTTTACTTGATTGACCGAAGCGATTTGCCAGAACGAATATCCACCCTAGTAAAGCATGACAACTGCACAATGATTGTCGTACACTCGCCTGAGGAACTCGAAGCCACACCGGGAGTTGTCGCGTTCCTAGCAACCCTGCTGGCGGAACAAAATGTGAACATTATAGAGTTCATTTCCTGCTGGACAGAAACTATCATGGTAGTCGAGAAAAAAGACAGCCTCAAAACATACGAGGTTTTATCGAACTTGGTAGGTTAGGTAGAAGGTTAGGTGGCAGCAAAATTAATAATGTTACATGTCAGTATTCCGTGTTAATCTGGATAGTACTTAACAAGTGGAGACGCAAAAGACATGACACATCAAGAATGCATTAACTGCAAAACAACGTACGGTATCGATGAGATTGTTTACTTCTGCAAAAAATGCGGAGACATCCTCGAAATAAAATTTGACTTCAAAGAGCTAGCAGAAACGCTCAAAGAAAGTGGCTGTATGAACAAGCCTTTGTCGGTTTGGCGTTACCGTGACTTTATGCCTATCCATGAAGCAACAAAAGTAGTAACCCTAAACGAAGGAGGCACAGGATTGCACCGGTCGGAACGTTTAGGTGCGGAGTTAGGACTCAAAAACCTCTATGTCAAAAATGAGGGAGAAAACCCCACTGGCAGCTTCAAAGACAGAGGCATGACCGTTGGCGTTACAAAAGCAGTTGAATTAGGCGCTAGACACGTCATTTGCGCTTCCACCGGCAATACCTCTGCAAGCTTGGCTGCATACGCTGCGAGGGCAGGCATAAGATGCACCGTTCTTATTCCTTCAGGCAAAATCGCCTACGGCAAACTTTCGCAAGCTATGATTCATGGAGCCAAAGTCCTTCAAGTCAAAGGTAACTTTGATGAAGCCTTAGAGTTCGTTCTAAAGCTTGCTGAGAAACACAAGAGCATTTACTTATTAAACTCAATCAATCCGTTCCGCATTGAAGGACAAAAATCGTTAGGCTATGAAATTTGTGAACAACTAAATAACGACGCGCCAGATCGCATAATTGTGCCAGTCGGGAACGCTGGAAACATAAGCGCTATCTGGAAAGGCCTAAGTGAATTCCACCAACTCGGCTACATAAAAAAACTACCCAAGATGACTGGAATTCAAGCCGCTGGCTCCGCACCCATTGTCCAAGCAATCAAAACTAACAGCGACAAAATAATCCCAGTGGAGCACCCTGAAACGGTGGCAACGGCCATTCGTATCGGAGCTCCAGTAAGCTGGAAAAAAGCTGTCAACGCAATACACGAATCCCATGGTACAGCAGAAACTGTAACTGACGAGGAAATCTTGGATGCCCAAAAAATCCTCGCCCGAATCGAAGGGATATTCGTAGAGCCGGCCAGTGCTTCATCTATTGCTGGCCTAAAGAAACTAGTCGAAAGCGGCGTGATCGACAAGAATGAGCGCATAGTTTGCGTTACTACGGGACATGGGCTTAAAGACCCTGATACTGCGGTTAAGATGAGTGAGAAGCCAGTCGAGGTTGATGCAAACATATCAGCTATCGAAGATGCTTTGGGCTTAAAGAAACAATCAGTTATTCTTGCACGGTGATATGGTATGCGGATTATTTTAGTTGGCTATGGAGTAGTCGGAAAGGGTGTAACAACCATTCTGGCTCGTAGATATGTCGAAAAAGTGAAGGATTATGGATTTAACCCAAAAATTGTTGCCATCGCGGACATAGATGGCGCAGTTATTAATCCAAAAGGTCTAAGCCCTGAAAAGCTTGAAGCAATTAGGCAGCGGGGATATCCAATATCCAAAGATCCCGACTTTGGGCGTCCAGGAATTTCCGCTTTAGATGTGATTGAATCGGTCGAAGCAGAAGTGGTCGTTGAAGTAACCCCCGTTAACATCAAAAACGGCGAACCAGCCCTATCACACATAACGAAAGCATTCAAAACAGGCAAACACGTTGTAACAACTAACAAAGGACCATTAGCGTTAGCGATGCCTGCACTCACCGAACTCGCCGAATACAATAATGTTTATTTGAGGTTTAGCGGCACAGTCGGCGGTGGAACCCCTATGCTTGAATTCGCCAAAAGATGCCTCGCGGGAGACAGAATACTTGCAATACGAGGCATACTAAACGGAACGACCAATTATATACTAACTGAAATGGCTCAAAACCGCGTGACATTTCAAGATGCGCTAACTAATGCGCAAAAGCTTGGTTACGCTGAGAGAGAACCGTCCATGGATATTGACGGATTTGATACTGCCTGCAAAGTAGTAATTTTGTCGAATTGGATAATGAACAAAAAGATAACCCTAAAAGACATTGATAGAACCGGCATCCGAGATATGTCTTTGCAAGATCTGGATGAAGCATCAAAGAGGGGCAATACTATCAAACTCATTGGCTCCGTAGACGAAGATAAAACAACAGTTAAACCGACAGAAATAGCGAAAACCAACCCCTTATGCGTTAGCGGAGTCCTAAACGCAATTACCTTCTCCACTGAATATGCAGGGGAACAAACGCTCATCGGGAGAGGTGCGGGCGGTGTTGAAACTGCCAGTGCAGTTTTAAGGGACCTTTTAGATATAAGACGTAAGTTAGCAACCAAACTACTAAACTAAAGAGAGCTGAATAAAATGAAGATAGTGATGAAGTTCGGCGGAACAAGTGTAGGCACGGGCGAAAACATACGTCACGTAGCTGACTCAGTTACACAGTACGCTAAAAACGATTGTAAAGTTGCAGTTGTTGTTTCTGCATTGGCAGGCGTTACCAACAGTCTACTTGAGGTTGCTTGCCAAGCCAAGAAAAGCGATGAGAGACAAATCGAATCCTTCACAAAAGAATTACTCAAAAAACACGTGGACGCAATTTCAACAGCTATCACAAGCAAACAAATCCAAAAAGAAGCCATCCAAACCACGGAAAAAACAATCTCTGAACTAGAAAAAGTCTTAACAGGCATATGTTACGTTGGTGAGCTTACGCCAAAATCCAAAGACTATGTAGCTTCTTTTGGAGAACGTTTGTCTGCACCCATTGTCTCAGGAGCCATAAAAGACCATAAGTTTGATAGCCAAAGCTTCACAGGCAAAGAAGCAGGCATAGTAACCGACTCGAATTTTGGCGAAGCTAACCCACTCATGAACTACACAACTCATCTTATCCGTGAAAGAATTGGACCACTTTTCGAAAAGGGTACCATTCCAGTGGTTACAGGATTCATTGCAGCCAATCAAGATGGCATTGTGACTACTGTTGGACGCGGGGGCTCAGACTACACCGCCACCATTCTTGGTGTGGCACTGCAGGTTGATGAGGTTTGGATTTGGACAGACGTTGACGGAATAATGACCACCGACCCCAAAATTGTCCCAACCGCTCGAATGCTGCCTCAACTTAGCTATCAGGAAGCGGCGGAAATGGCGATTTTCGGCGCAAAAGCAATGCACCCACGTGCATTAGGACCAGTAATAAAAGAGAACATTCCAGTGAGAATCCGAAATACAGCTCAACCAGAAAACCCAGGGACACTTATAACTAAGGACCCCATAGCCAACGAAACAAAGCCAGTTAAAGCCGTGGCTATGATAAAGGATGTTGCTATGCTAAACGTTAACGGCGCAGGCATGGTTGGTGCTCCAGGTAGCTACGCTAAAGTCTTTGATATCTTGGGCAAAAATAACATCAACGTCATGATGATTTCGACCGCGGTTTCAGAAGCTAACATCTCCATGATAATCAAACGCGGACTTTTAGGCAGAGCAATCAGCAACCTCGAAATCGCTTTGCTCGAACGAGGTGGAGTAGTCAGTGAAGTTACGGCGGAAGATGACGTTGCGGTCATCGCAGTTATGGGCGCCAATATGAAAGGCTCCTTGGGCGTTGCATCACACATTTTTAGCACAGTCGCCAAGAAAGGCATAAACATCCGCATGATCGCACAAGGCAGCTCAGAACTCAACATTTCCTTTGTCGTCAAAGAGAAAGACGGAGTAGCAGTCGTCCGAGCAATACACGAAGAATTCAAACTCGACAAAGCCTAATTTTTTTCATCTTTAATTTTTTGAGTTGTAGTTATTTGACTAAACTAAACCTTGAGGCGGAAACGCTCCAAAAACTTCAGAGGTTAGCAGCCACCAATTGCTATGAATTCTTAGGCTTTACCTTTAACTTAGAAAAAAGCATTCTAATAGACAACCTAGCACCGCCTACAAACGATCTCAGCGAATGGGCTATCCAAATCTTCACCACATTGCTGAGCCACTATGCACTGGCAAATCCCATTGAACCCATGGGTAATTTGGTTAAGTTCAAAGACATCCCAGGCGGCTATGCATATGAAGATGCTTTCACCAAGCGAGCCATCGAACCCATTGCAGAGGTTTTTGGAGAAAAACCGCAAGAACTCCTCAGAGCCGCAAATCGTTTGGGAGGAGCCAAGAAGAATTTTGGAGATGCCTCCGCCGAAATCCCCGCTTTAAAAGGTATTTCTTTAACTTACATTCTTTGGGGCAAAGAAGAGTTTCCAGCTTCAGCAAACATACTCTATGATGCATCGGCGCGTTGCTATTTACCGACCGAAGACCTCGCAGTGCTTGGCGAAGTAACAACACTAAGGCTCATACAAGCAAGTAAAGCTAAAATCAAGTAACGCATTAGTATTAATCACTAAGCAAATTGGAGTTCTCAATGGAGCCAAATTCTAAAAAGTTTCATTTTCAAGAAATGGACTGGATAATAAGCTTTCCCAGCGATGGAAATGAAGGAAGAAAATACCTTTTCTACTCCGTGCAGTTTATCGACAGAAGAAACAAGCAGAGCAAACCCCATGCCATTTTAGCAGATGTGGTGGATAGTCCAATATTTGAAAATGGATACCCTCATACTATTGGTTTCTTTAGAAACTCTGTAGATAACGAAGGCAATTTTGAAGCGAATTTTTTGGAGTTGAGGATTGTTAGGTGCATAGAGGATTTCTGGAAGTTCTTAAATGACTTGAACATTTAAGGCGGCAGAGTCAGGGTCATGTTTACTGAATATTCGTCTGATGATTTAGATAGGAATCCTTTGTTGCCACATAAATGTAGCATCTTTGTATTTTCTGGATTTACATCGCTGGAAATCGATTCTAATTTTAAGTCCTTACCTATGTCTATGATGTAGTCTACAAGCTTTGAGCCTAACCCTAACCCGTGCCATGAATCGCTCACCATGACTGCGAATTCCCCATTTTTTCTTTCAGTGTCAAAAATCAGCCTAACGACACCGACAAGATTACTGTCTTCAAGCTGCGCAACTATTGCGATTTCTCGGTCGTAATCAAGATTACAGTACCTAGACAGCGTGTCATGCGACATTTCTATGATAGTCTCAAAGAATCTGAACCGCACACTTTGTGCAGACAAAGATTTGAAGAGGGCATTAAATCGGTTTTCGTCCTCAGGCTTTATTGGTCGAAGGTTAACTTTCACGCCATTTTTCAAAGTTCGTTCAGTAATGTACTTTTTTGGGTAGGGTGCAATCACCAGATTTTCAGGGTGGTCAGCTCCTTGGCGTAAAAATCTATTCACATCTAACACAATTTGAGCATCGACCGCTAATGCCTTTCCATCCTTTACGACTATGGGGTTTACGTCAATTTTACTTATCTCAGGAAAATCTGCCACTATCTGAGAAAACCTGATTATAATTTCTTCAACCGGTCCAGTTTCAAACTGATTAACACAAGCGTCTTTGCAGTATTGAAGCGCTTTGGCGTTTTCCATAATTTGCCGAGCAAGAACCTGATTTAGGGGTGGAAAACCAATGCTTAGTTCCCTGTCTTTTTCGATTAAAGCGCCTCCAGTTCCCAAGCAAATTATTGAACCAAACTGGGTGTCTTTTCTTGACCCCAAAAACAATTGGCAGGGGGCATTGAGTACTTTTGATTGTATGGCCACTCCTTGGAATTCAGTTGTTTTACTAGAAAATTTTGACCCGTTAATTAGTTGGTTGAAATGAAAGCATAGTTGCGCAGGAGAATAAACGTCAAAGGCAAGGCTAATGTTTTCGTGCTTAACGCTATAACCTGGATTTAGGGTTTTCAATACTACTGGGTAGCCGAGTTGAGATGCAAAAGTCGTGCATTCTTCCAATGTTCTAGCGATTAGCGTTTTTACGGTAGGTATCTTGTATGCTTCTAAGAATTGGAGTGATTCGGATAAGGATAGAATTTCTCTGCCTTCGCTGAATGCATGCCGCAATATCCCGTTAAGATATGCCGGATTGGCTTGATCTATTGAAATGTCTTCGGGAGTTTGATACAGAAGCTCTAAGTTTTGGGTACGAGCATAAATGTTCATGAATGTTCTTACGGCTTCTTGAGGACTCCTGAAGACAGGAACACCATTTTTATGTAATGTTCTTCTTGCTTCCTGACTTTCAGGGTCTTCACCCATTAGGCAAACGAAGATGTTTTTTCTTGTTTGTTTAACTAAATCTACGATTACTTCCGCTAAACTTTGAGGATCAGTAGGACCAGTCGGTGCATATATCACCAAAAGGCTATCAGTACCTATATCATCTATGCAGGTTTGTATTACTTTTCTATATCTTTCTGGGGTTGCTTCTTCTAATAGGTCGATAGGATTTGTTAAAGCACAATAGTAAGGCAAAATGTTTCTCAAAGCTTGCACTGTTGCTTCGCTTATTTTTGATAGTTTCGCGCCGCGCCTGTTAATTTGATCTAAAGCCATTAACGCAGGACCACCCGCGTTTGTTACTATTGTCAAGGAGGGATTGGTTGGGCTTTGTCGCATAGAAAGCGTTTTAGCGCAATCAAATAGACCGTTAATGGTTTCAACCCGGACAATGCCGCATCTTCGAAACGCAGCGTCATGAATCGCTTCTTTGAGTTGGCTAGTATCTGAGATTGTCGCATTTTGATTTTCATCCGTTCGGTTGGGCTTAACAATAATGATCGGTTTAGTTTTTGCAAAGCCTCGTGCTGCACTCATGAAGCTTCTGGCATGTTTTATTGATTCAACATAGAGCATAATAATACGTGTTTGAGGGTCATTCCCAAAGTACTCAATTAAATCGCCTGGATCAATATCAATAGTTGACCCTGTCGAGACAACGGCGCTAAGCCCAACTTGAGTCTCTAGTGACCAATCCAAAGCGGATCCGCAAAATGCTCCACTTTGAGATATGAAGGCAATTTTTCCCGGCACCGCTTTTTTTTCCGCAAAAGTTGCGTATAGATTGGAATGGGGTCGTATGATACCAAAGCTATTTGGGCCAATAATTCTCATTCCAAAAGTGCGTTTACAATCTAGAACTCGACGTGTAAGCTCTTGACCGATTTTACTGCATTCATCAAAACCAGCTGAGATGATAACCGCATTCAAAACGCTGGCTTTGCCGCATTCTTCAACAATTTGGGGGACCGTGTGAGCTGGGGTTGCAATGATTGCAAGATCTACTTTGGATGGCACACGGTCTATACTTGGATACGAAACAAGTCCTTGGACGGTTTGCCTAAACGAATTCACTGGAAAAATTTTTCCATTATAACCCCCAATTAAGTTTCGAAGGATTCGTGCTCCTAAAGAATCAACTCGTTCACTTGCCCCAATGACAGCAATTGCTTGAGGACAGAAAAATCCTTTAAGACTCCCCATAATCCATCCGATTTCCTATACTTTAAGAATTGAAAGTTAGGATCTAGCGACTATGTCAAATCGACTTTTACAACGTGTGTAGAGCATGATATGCATGGGTCATATGCACGCACTAACATTTCCAGAGTTAGTTCTATCTCTTTTTGGGATTTATCCAGAATCTGTGGCAGGAGCGTTTTCATGTCTAATGAAATGTTACCGTGATTTTGATTAGTGGGAATTACGCAGTTAGCTTTGGTGCAAAAGCCCTTGTCGTTGTAGGTGTAATCATGAAATAGTATGCCTCGAGGGACTTCTACAGCCCCAACGCCGCTACTTGCCTTCACTTTAATGGTTGGGTTGTTATAATCTGGTTGAGTCTTAAGCCCTGTCGCTTCAAGTTCATTGATTAGCCTTATCGAGTCTTCAACGCTGTGAACCGTCTCAACTAACTGGGCAATGCTATTCATGAAAGGATTATAACACATCGGTTTCAGGTCGAACATTTCTGCGACTTTTTGAGCCATGGGCGATAGTTTACTGTAATTGAGGTTGAGCCTAGCTAAAGCACCAACCATGTAGGAGTCTCGGGTGTGTTTTGCCCATTTGGCAGTCGATTGAGGAACGATATATTCGTTAGTGTATGTGAGGTATTCTTTTGCTGGTGCCGCGCCTGTGTCAGTCGAAGCTATTTCGCCATCGTAGAGTGCATATTCGTTTGGGTTTGTTAGGGCGATGTATTCTGTCTCTCTTGTGAAACTTGGAAAATTGCCTTCTAAACTCTTAAACAAACCAGCCACTGCTTGGAGGTTAGGAACAGAATCCTGCAGTTTCTTTCTCATCGCCGCCAATTCCCGCATTGAAGGGATTTTGGAGAATCCACCAGGGATTAGTCTTTGAGGATGAGTGGTTCTGCCACAGAGCAGAATTGACATTTCATTTGCAGTCCTGTGAAGTTGAAGGACAATTTTGACTTCAGATAGATTCGTTGAGGCAAGAGCAATAACTGAACCCACACCCATTAAATCCGGAAGAACCAGAAACCCCAAATGTAGAAGATGACTTTGCATATTTTCTGCATGCAGCGCTAACTTCCGAAGTTTTAGGTCCTGTTCACTTATAGGAATGCCCATGGCTGCTTCTGTAGCTTTCAAAGAAGCAAGTGAATGCCCTATGGAACAGATGCCACATATGCGGGAGGTAATGTGATGCAGTTCATTCCAGGATCTTCCCACAACCATTGCTTCAAAGAATCGAGGAGCTTCGGGGATACTCCATTCACATTTCTCTACTGCTCCATTTCTGATGGACACGTTAATGTTTCCATGTCCTTCAACTCTAGTGATGTGATGGACGTTTACATCGAGACTGTTAGATTCTTTCATCTTTTTGCCTCCTGCCAACCAAAATATAACCTAAACTTGGCTATCGCGTCATCAACTGTTTGACCGTACTTTATCAGAACTTCTTTTTGAGAATTCTCATTGGGATTTTCCATTAACCCACGGCAGCCCCAGCAGATTGTACCCTCGTTAACGCAGCATGAGTTGCAACCAGCTCTTGTTACCGTTCCGACGCAGTACTGACCACGTTCAAAAGCGCAGACATTCTCGTTTTTCTTGCACTCAACACAGACTGGATAGGTGGCTGTTTCAGGTTTCTTTCCTAAAAGCAATGATTTGACCACTTGCAAGAAATCTTCCCGATCAATAGGACAGCCATATACGTATGCATCTACTGGAATTACGGCGTCTATGGGTCTTGCCGCGTAAGAATCAAAGAGCTTGGCGTTTTCGCCATATACCATTTTTTTAACTGAATCCAAATCTTTGTAGTTTCTTAGGGAATTAATGCCGCCGATTGCCGCACAAGACCCAATTGCCACCACGGTTTTAGCGTTTTTTCTTATTTGTTTGAGTCTATCTTCGTCTTGAAGCCTGGTACATGAACCTTCAACGAAAGCTATATCATAATTGTCACTTCGTTCTTTCATAACTTCTCTGAAGGTTACAACTTCGACTTGGCCAAGAAGAGCCAAAAGATCCTCTTCGAGATTCGCAACTTGCAGTTGGTCGCCTTCACAACCTGCAAAATCAAAAAATGCAACTTTAGGTTTCATTATAACGCCTCTGGAACACCTTTTATTTTTGAATAATTAAACACTGGACCGTCTTTGCAGACATAAATTTGATTGATCTGGCAATGCCCACATTTTCCTACACCGCATTTCATTCTGCGTTCAAGAGACATGATGATGTGGTCGTCTGGAACCTTTTTCGCCTTTAGATCCGCAATTACGAATTTGTACATGACTGGTGGTCCGCAGAGTATGGCAATTGTGTGTTCTGGATCGAAGGAAACCTGCGGAATAAGCGTTGTTATAACTCCAATTTTACCGGTCCATGCTTCGTTTTCGGGACACCAGTTAACTGTGGACTTAAACTCAACATCATCTCTTAATGCCAATGCAGCCATTTCATCGCTGAAAAGTAATTCTTTCGGTTCTTTGCAACCATAGAGCAGAAAGACACGCCCATAATCCTTCCTGTTATCTAACACATAGTTGAACAGTGACCTAAGAGGAGCTATTCCGAGTCCACCTGCTATGAACAAAAGATCCTTGTTCCTGAGAGATTCAGCATCAAAACCGTTACCGAAAGGTCCTCTGATTCCAACTTTATCGCCTGCGTTGAGCGTGTGCAATTTTGAAGTAACGTTTCCAAGCTTGCGTACACAGAGTTCAAATGTGTCTTTTTTTGTGGGTGAAGAAGACAAAGATATTGGTGCTTCCCCTATGCCGAAGACTGAAACTTCGACAAACTGTCCAGGTCTATGACCGAGCTCTGTGCCATCGTCGATTTTTATTTCGAAGAGAGTTTCATTGGATGTCATCGGAACTTTTTTAATTATAGTTGCTAGTTTTGGCACAAAATTTATGTTTTCTCCAGTTTGAATATTGATGTCTGGAGCCGCTGAAGTTGTTAATTGATTGCCACTGTTTTGGCTTTCGTGATACATGTCGTTGAAGAGGTCTACGGGGTTTGCAATGTTCGGGAGACAATTGGAGGAGCATCTGCCACAGCCCACACAGGAGACAAAGCCAAAGCGGTCAAAGAGATATTTGCCTTTTTTAAAGTAACGATGCCGGTATCTTGTGGGTCTTGTTGCGCGGAAGTTTTCTCCTGAAGCTATCTTTGCAAAATCTTCCAGTAAACATCCGTCCCAAGTTCGAATGCGTTCGCCTGCTTCTAATGTAAGGTCAGGGTTATCTTTAACGTCAAAGCAATAGCATGTGGGACAAACTAGAACGCATGAACCGCAGGCTAAGCATTTTTCAGAGTGTTTTTCCCAAAAGCCGCTTTTGCCGTAGCTGTCTTTGAGTAGTTCAGGAATTAATTCAGGGGAAAAGTCGAAATTTTGTTGAGAAATGTTCATTATTTCCCTTTTTTTCTGTCCAGCAACCTGTATATCTCGTGCCAAGGCGATGGTCACGTTTTTTGCGTATTTGGATAGTAAATCTTCTCCTTTTTGGGATCCAACGTTCACTACGTATCTGTTGCCCAAATCAGTTAACATAAGGTCGTACCCATAGTCCACGGAAGATGAACCCATGTATGAAGAGAAATTCCATTTCGATAGTTTCTGGATATTAACGCCGATAATTATAGTCGATTCGCGTTTCTTGAAGTAATAAGGGTCTGATTTTGTTTCCCTAAATATTTCATCCATATGGAGCAATGCTACAATATCGTATGGGTGAACGCCGATCAACACCATAGGTTTTGCTTCGTCTGGTTTTTTAGCGGAGAATCCACCAGCTAAAGCATAAGTGAATAAAGTTTCTCGCTGTGGAAAGAAGTATTTTTTGGGAGGCAGCAAGGTAACATCGTAGTCGAGACGGAGTTCCTCCGCTGTTTCCAAGGGCGCAAAAGCAAACTTGTTACCTCTGGACTTCACTCCAAGAACGTTCAAAGAATCATCTTTAATTAAATTATTTACGAAATCTTGAAAATCAGACTTTAAAATGATCTTCATGACCATTCTCCCAAACTCTTTCTGGAATAACATAAGATGATTGCGCAGGCAATTTAATGTTTGTGGAAAAAACTCTAAATCGGTTTGTCCAACAAAATAAGCAAATCATTCAACCTGTCTTGTCCAAATAGGCTTAGGAAATGAAGGGCTCTTTAAAAGAAGAAGATACGCAGCCCTTTTTACCTATACCGTTCTTTTTGCACCGCAGTTTGGGCACACTGTTAAAGTCTGGTCCATGAGCCCTTGGCAGTATTTGCAGGGAATCATGACTATAGTACGGATTACTTCTCGCTGCATAGTCGCCTGAGTCTGGATGGTTGGTGTTGCTACCTGGATTTCGCTCACTTGAGTTGTTCTATCGGGTCTGCCGTCTACCGCGAGGACGCCTTTTATGGTCCATGTGACTCTGTGGTCTAAGCCCGTGTATGTTGGTCTTGCACCAGCTGGAATGTTGACGTTTAGTGGTAGACTTCGCTTTTCGCCTTTTGCAAAGTGAGATGGCCCCGATAGTGCTGGTTTCGCATTGTAAATAATGACTGTTTGATCTACGACTTGTGGAATTGATCTTTTGAGTGCCGCGTCATAGACTTCTCTGATGACTTTAGATTGTTCAACGCAAGCAATTTCGCATCTCACTTCGGTCGTTTCGAAGTCTTCTTCTGCTGCTATGTCAAGGGTTCCTTGAAGGTTTTCGCCTAGTACGACTGAATAATTGGTAAATCTTAGTTGGACGGATGCGTCGGGAGCAGTGAGGTGGTTCGTGAATTTTTTCAGAAAGCCCATCATAACACCATTGTTTAACGAATGGATAATTGAGTTGGACTTTTAAGATTTGTGAATTGATTCTTAGTATTTCGGCGTTGGTTGAGAAGAAAGTTTGACGTCAGGTATCTTGAGTTTGGTGAGGCTTTCACTTAGAACGTTGGGTTTCGTGTTTTATGTTCAACCTTTCACGCACAGTGGCTATGAGTTCTTCAGGCTTAACTGGCTTGACCAGGAAGTCGTCTGCTCCATAATCAGCGGCTTTCTTACCAACTTCCACGGTGGAGAAGCCTGTGATTACTATTTTAATTATTTCCGAGTTACCCGCCATCTTTTGGAGAAGTTCTGTGCCGTCCATGTCGGGAAGCCTTACATCGATAAGGCTCACGTTGAACTTTCCTTTTCTTAATTTCTCCAGAGCAACTTTTCCTGTATCAGCCGTTTCAACTTGGTATCCTGCTTTTTCCAAGATTTGCTTAAAGACTTTCAGAATGTTTAGGTCGTCATCTACTACAAGGATTCGCATTTTTTTCTCTTTCAACTAAAACCTCCATAACATTTCTCGATTAATTCGAACGAAGCCCAAGGTTTGCCTTGTTCACTTTGAAGAGTAGAAGCCTTTATCTGAGGCTTGCAATATGGAAGGCCAAACAATTGAAACTGGAGCATAAAAGAAAAAAAGAAGATGGTTTAGCGCCAGCTTCTAAGGGGGGCAACAGGAATTGTTCTCATGGCAACAACTCCTTCGATCGGACGAACAATGTCACCAACGAAATGTAACGCATTCTCGTTTGTATCTGCTTCAAAAAGAACCGCGAAGTCCCATTTACCAAAGACCTGATAAGCCTCTTGTAGCTTGATGCCTCCCATAGGTTTTTCTTTCCACTTCATTATTTCATCGTAGAGTTTGCCTGAACCAGCAGAACCTATTTTGATAAAGGCGATAAATTTCTGTTGAGATTTTTCCAATCAAAACACCAATGTAAACAGATTCGCGTAGTTAACGTTTTAAGATATGTGGCTGGCGTCACACAACAACATGTTGAATTTTAGAACTTCGTCAAATCAAAAGCTATCCGTTTGGATAACTTGGGTAAATCGTTTAGAACATAGACAAATGCGTAGCCGCTCCAGGTTCCCCATCTTTTTTCGGCCTCCTCTTTGAGGATGTGTATAGCACCTCGAGGATTTTCGGGTATTTTACCGTAAAATAATACATGGAAGATTTTTGCGCTCCAGACATCAAGTGGAAACCCGGTCTTTGGCATAACAAGTTCTGATGAGTATTCTCCAATCCCTTGCAGACTTAAAAGTTTCTTTTTCGATTCTTCAGAATCCATTTCATAGAGTTTATCCATGCTGGGAAAACTTTGAGTTGAGGTTGTTGCGATGGCTTTAAGGTTTTTTGCTCTGTAACCCAATTTAGCTTTATCCTTTAATTCTTCTACGGGCAAATTAGCAATGGTTTTGGCAGATGGCCAATATCGAATAGTTTTGCCGTCGAAGCTGGCTTGGTCTCCAAAATTAGCCATCAACAGATCCATCATTTGGTTACTTCTTTTCACAGGTGCCATTTGTAGAGACACCGCCAGAATCAGGGCTGGAAACAGTTCTGGCCACCCAATCGTGTGCTTGCCATAGAGGTCCTCAACCACGCCTGCAAGGATATCGTCTTTTTTGCCGAGCTTATAGAAATCCGCCAGGTCCTCCTCTGCTTTTAGAGCGCGCTTCAGCATCTTCGTTATGCCTTGTTTACCTGAATCATCGATTTTTGTTCGCGAATAAATTGTGCAATTAATTTGTGGATTTCGAACTGTTCCCGTCGATTGCAGTTTTACATACCCAAGAGTTCTTCATTAAAACGCGTGGCGCTCCAGCAAGTACTATACTCGAATATTTCTTCGGGAGTTGACCAGTACCAACCTGCAGGTTTATGAATTGTGAGCTCAAAGTCGTAGGGTGGAATCGCTTTAAGCTCAACTGTGAACTCATTTTTTAGCTTCAAGATAAAACCTAACAATAAGATTCAAGCAGGAACTAAAATAAAAACGAAACCTGTGAGCGTTTAACGATATTGTCAAGTGCTATGGAAGATTTCAAATTGTGTTTTGTAGTCGCTGCGTTTCCAAATGAAGTCGTATGAGTTTTGCTGTGGATCCAATTCTTTAATTGCCGGCATGAAGTTATCGGGGACTATCAAAATTAGGCAGAAATATTTGCCATAATGTTTTTTGAAAACCGAAAGCTTGCGAAGAACCTCTTTTAGGTCGCCTCTAATGCCATGTGGTTCAAGCAAGACTTTTCTGCCATTGCTTGTAAGCTGAGGCAAAAGAAAATCTGGCTTGTAAGTCAAAGAAGCCCCAGAGTCTGTTTGTGATAAGTAGAATTCCATGAATTCATAGTAAAAGATCACCTGCTTTTTCTTCAAAAAGTCGTAGACTTCATTTTCCAAAACGGAAAATGCACCCGGCTCAATGCGTTCCCCAATTCGGTTATAGTGGTAGACCACTGTTAAGTACCGCATAAGGGGTTTGAGTAGTTCTTCGTGTTTTTGAATGAAGAACCGTAGTGAGCGCTCAAGAGAAATCTGTGTTAAATCAGAGTACTCGAGCCATGTTCCCAAGATAAAGAATGGGAAATCGACAATAGCTGGATCCTCTGGAAACAATGAAACTGCAAAGTGGGTTAATCTTTCCGCGTCTGCGTCGAATTCTGCAGTGTTTTTCCACCAACTCTCAGGAGGGTTTTTGACGTTTAAATCAAAGGGCAGATTCTCATTGTCACTGAGACCTAGGGCTGCGTAAACTCTGAATTTAGGCGTGGTAAGCGACACCATAAGATCTTTGGGTTTGAATTGGAAGAGCGCCAAGTCTGGAAAACCTCGAACCATCCAACGCAAGTACAACCATGACTTTGCTTTGTGTTGCTTGCTCATTCTCTTCACAGTAAAGGAGAGCTCTTTAACAAAGTCGGCTGGCTTTCTACCTTTCTGGCTTAGGTTAGTTGTGTAGTCAATGAGGTTACCTTGAGCTTTGACATCAACGAATTTGTTAACTGAGCAAATTACTTCGGGAATTTCTGCTTTTGCTTGACCAAGATGATCAAACTTTTCTATTTGCTGCTCAAACTTGGCGATTTCACGAGTAAGTTCTGAAGGATTCTTTATTGAGTATATTTTAGAACCAAAAACATTGTAGAGGTGATTTAGGAGAATTCTGACGTTTCTTGAATTTCCGGTTAACATATAATCGCTTAGGGCTGCTGCAAGCAAAAAGTAGTGAGCGGCTTCCCGTTTTGCCCCATCACTATTTAAAGGCATAAACCAAGGTTTAGGATTGAGGTACAAATCGAGCTCTAAGTCGGGCACGCTACAGTAAGTTTGGACGAAACGTACAATCTGGTCCTTTAAATCTTGAGGAACCTCTTGCGGCATACTTACAAATTGAGTTTCTAGCTTAATTGCTTTTGGAATCAGCATTTAAGAAAAGAAAACAAAAACCTTATCAAAAAATCATGGTTTCTTCTTTTCAGACTTGACAAAGACTTCAACTTTTACAGGATTCGGCGATTTCCCAATAAATTCTGACAAAGTCCCAGTCCACTTTGCTGTCGAGTCAGCAGTAAACCCAACAGTTTGCGAAATCCCACGCCACAACAAAGCCTTGTCGTAGTCTTTGGCATCCTGTGGCATAAACTCAAAAATTGACCTGCTCGCAATAATGACCAGTTTCTTCTTCATACGCGAAATCGCTACATTTATCCGATTTAAGTTAAGTAAAAAATCACTTTCGCTGCGAACGTAGTCGGGGTCGCTAACTGTAGAAGAGATGATTATGCAGTCTGCTTCGCCTCCTTGATATCTCTCTACTGTGTCAATTCTGACGTTTTCGCAGCCTTCAGAAAGCATGTTCTTGAGTAGTCCTTTTTGGGCGTTATGAGGTGTAATCACGCCAATCCCGTCGGCTTGCACGTTACGAACCAATGCCTCAACAATTGAAGCTTCAACTATATTTGATTGAAAACTCTCCGCTTCATCGTGAACAATCAAGACAAAAACGTTCTCAGGCTCCAAAGCAACCGCTAAACCATCCGTCTTGGGCTTCGAAGTTGCCAAAGTTTGTTTTTGGTCAGAGCGAAAATCTATCTTATCCTTCTCGTACACCCATTCTCGCAAAAACTCAGCCACAACAGAGTGGCACCGGTGACTTTCACACAATCTCTCAGCCGGAATATCTGCTGGATGTTTGCAGCTTATCCGTTCGATGCCAAGATCCTCTTGACGAAGTAAACGAAGAAAATCCATAGCTGATAGAAAAGAAGCCATTTCTTCGAGGGTTCGGCGATCTTCTTTTTCCCAATTATGCGCTTGAATCGGAGGCAATTGTCGATGGTCTCCAGCTACGAGAATCTGACTGCTATTGGTTAGGAATGAGCCTGAGAGAATCAGTTCAGGCAAACGCATCATGCTGGCTTCGTCAACCACGAGCAGGTCAAAAAAGCCTTCTCCCCAAGGGGGTTCTGAGTCGCCTATTTTTTTCATTAGACCATACAAACCAGGTGGTGTAAGACATAAAATCAATGGGTCTGAACCTGAAGCAGATGGAGTTAGCGTTGACTGGTTCATCAAGCAATCTGTGAGTTCCTGTACTGTTTCTTCGTCCTCGTTATAGTTAACGTGAGTGACACCTGCAATTGGCTTAACGGATGAAGTGGAACTGCTCAAAACTCGGTAAATCATCAAGTCTTTTAAGTCCTTGCCACCTTCGCTGCAGTATTCTTGCCAGCAACGGGCTAGTTTGCTTACAAATTCTTGAATTGCCTTGTGGGTCGGAGCAACCATCAAAACCCTACATCGACCATTGGATCGGTGCGCTGCAACATGTGCTAAAACCGCTAACTGTAAAGTCTCAGTCTTCCCCGTTCCAGGCGGACCCTGCAACATAACAATCTGCTCCTTCCCGAAAACCCTCTCAATAAACCTCTGCTGTTCAGCTTTAGGAGAAAAACGTCTCCCCTCAACCCAATGCAAAAATGAGGCAGCAGCATCTCTTGGCAAAGCAGTATGTGAAGAAGCTTCCGATTTGCCTGCTAAGAAACCCGCCAACAATCCATAGAGCACATTGTTGCCTGCATAGTCAAGGCATTTGGCAGCCCTGTCTGATATGATATCATCGGACAACTCATCTAAAATATAGATTCGTCCAACTTCAAAGAGTTGCATGTATTTGCTTTTTGCTTTTTCAGGATCAATTGTTGGAAGGTTATGCCAAGCGCTGTATTTTCTGCCTTTGCCGCTGGGCCAACTCACAACATTAATGACTAACTCGCCCTTTCGTACATCTACTCTATCGACGATTGCTCGGGCGGATTTTTCAACTTCAGCAGGCGATCGCTTTTGGGCTTCCTCAAACTGCCCTTGCTCATTACGTCTCAACTCTGTGACAACCATCCAATCGCCTGAACTGGACCCATCCGCGCCCTTGACTCTGCATGCATTAGCAATGCAATTCGTTTTTGGTAAACCAATATCCTGATAAACCAGCTTACCACGAACCACAAAATCTTTTTCAGTTTCAACAACGCCTGTGCACTCAAAAATTAATGACCTACCCGAAGCAACCCGCTGATAGGGAAGTAATGCATAATGTTGATACATTTCTTGACGCTTTGAGAAATATTCTAAATCCAAAAACTCTCTGCAACTGCGTTCCAGCGTTGCTATGCCCAAAGAGAACTCAGCAATTTTCGGTACAGCAATGGGTTTTTTGCCAAGTCGCCTGTTACGGATCGTTAATGAACGCTCTATAAATTCTAGTGCTGAGCAAAGCTTCAAACCCATGAGATTAAGCTCTTCGTCGGTAATTCTTCTGTTCTTTTGGATATAGTCGCACCATTTACGTTTTTCTAACAAGACCTTTGCTTGACCTTTTTCTTGATAATTGTCCAATCGACCTTTGGCAGCCCATAAGTACTCAATTGGTATTTGGTTGCCGAATCGGGCTCGGGCAGGATAATATCCTTCTTTTTGTCGGTATTCTTCTCCGAGAAAAGAAATTGAACCATCAGGATTTCTGTGATAGGGAAGAGAATAGTTGAAGAATCCGTCTCGGAAAACCAGACGTAAATCAACCTGGGTACCATCTTTGCGTACAACTTTCCATAGCTTGTTGTCGAAGAAGCCAGCTTGCTCAAGAATGGGCAGAATCCCTGAGCTGTGAAACTTGAGGGCTTTTCTATGAATAACCTCATCTTGGAGAATTGAGAACATAGGTTGGTCTATGGCTTGTCTGAGCCCCAAAAGGTCCCTAACTGCTCTTGCACTAATCAGGGTTGGTTGACGACGGACTGCCTCCATAAGTGCATCCCGTTCACCCCTACTGAAGAAATAAAGATGAATTGGTGCCTCATCTGGACTTCCGACTTCATTCGCAACCTTTGTTATCGCTTGGGTGAGGCCTTGGAAGAAAGCTTCAAGCATCTTCTTTTCTTCTTCCAAACACAGTTCCTTCTCATCTGGAAGATTTGCAACAACTTTGGATACACCCAAGGGCTCGCCTCTATACTTGGTACAATTCACCCGGGCACTAATCATCGAAACTATATCCAACATATAGTCACGTTCAACGAAAAGGTAGACACGAATCATGCCATCCGGACTGAACAGAAGGGCTGAATCCATTCCGTTAGAAGGGCTATCCTCGGGGAGACCACCATAACCCGTTCCAGTGAACCAAGGCATATACCTGGCTCTATTGGCAAAAGGACTACTGGGTCGAATACCGCCTAACATGTACTGCGCCCTTTGAACCAGCCAATCCAGCTTGCCGCCTACAACAGGATCAGTTGACAAAGCACTTACTTTTTCTTCAGCCCTGAATGGAATTGCCTTGAAATCATAAGGACGCAAATTAATGTTATCTACCACAGCCTTTAATTTCGCTAGATCCTCCAGATGTTCAACTTCGTGGTGTCCAAGTGCCTTCTGTTCACCTCTACTCAAATTAAGCAACGCTATACTCTCGTTCTCGACTGCGCAGACAATACAACATTCGTTGAATCCACAGTTGTCACATCTCCAACAAAGCTGATACTCAACCTTTGCCAAAGGAGTTAGGTGAATGCGATTTAATTCGCCGTTTTTTGCAAGAAGACGCTCGACGTCTTGAATTAGTGGTCCGAGCTTGAATTTTGGGAGGTGTTCGGGGTCAAGGATCTTCAAATCTGTCTCTTTGTTAATTACTCCGCCTTCAATCTCAACTTTCGAGGACAGATCGCCTAATTTTTGGGAAAGCAGCAAAACATAGATCGCTACTTGGACTCGGTGAGCGGTTTGTTCCTTCCATGAGGCTTTGAGTTCAAAGATTCTAATCTTCACTTTTCCGTCTTTAACAGGCCAGATAGCAATCAGATCGGCAATTCCTTTAACGTTCCAAACTCCTATGTGACCCTTCATCGGAACCTGATAGAGCAATGTTGGTTTGTAGGGAACGTTTTCTTTAGAGGAAATTTGAGTTTCAATTACCTCTCGCAAATTATCCAGGGATTTTTTCCCCGCCGTTGTCCAACCATAAAGATGTGGGTCATACTTGTTAAAATCGTGATAGGTTGCTGCTTTTGTTTGAAGTTCAGAAATTTTTTTCTCTTCGAGCGCTTTTCCTACACCGTAGAGAAGAGGGCTTATAGATTTGAACGCTTCAGGCCATCGACGGCTCTTTGCTTCCGCACCTTCAAACTTTAGTTTAAAGAAGCGTGGGCAGCAGTTGAAGCGTATGTATTCAGCTATTCCGGAGGCAGCTAAAGTGGGCGGACCTTCGCTTTGCTCCTCTTCACCCAAATATTCTAAACTGAAGTCATCCTCACTCAACGTTTGCCGCCTCTCTGGTAATCGCTATGACCCCTTTTCATGGATTATTGTATTTACCGTTGGGTTACCTTAAAGACATTCCTCAAGAAGCAAAATTTCTGAACCGATCGTTTTTTCTGCAAACCTCATTTGCAGGTTTCCATCAACATTAGAGGAACCAGAAATCTTGGCGACTCAATCCTAACCTCTTCTTTTTCAGCTAATTCTAAGCGAAGATGGCAGGCTTCCTTTATAATACAATATCCACAACTAATTACTTCTTTTTTAGTTTGGCAATCAATTACTATTTGGGCAAACATATTTTCTCAACCTCGGGAAGCCACACTAAAAGCCAAAGTCGCTTATAGGCAGTGTCAACTGTGTAGCGGCATTTTTTGCAAAAGGCTTTTCTTTTTTTCTCGATGGGCTTAAACATGAAAATGTTCAAAAAACATTTTTTCAGGTTTAAAGCACCTTAAAATCTTATAATAAACGGCTGTAAGTAGCTTTGAAAATAGATCTATCGAGCGAAAGAAGAAAAAAATAGAAACTCCTAAACTTTGAAGTAAAAGGAGAAGAACAACAAAGGGTGGCAGTGCAGTGTTGTTGTTTTACCAATCAAAAAGCAGCCTGTGTTAACTGATGGAAGAAGAAGTGTGTGTGCAGCAACCTTCTTCTTCTATTAATCGCTAAACAAATTGAAAGAAAAAAAACAAAGACGTTTTAGGCTATTTCCTTGACTTTGATATGCTCTTCAGCTTGAACCTTGTCTGTTTTAATGTCTAACCAACAATGGAATAAGTTATCGTTACTCATTTTGTGACTGTGAGGTTCTGGCTGCACATGCGACACAATCATGCTAAAGCAAACATCAGAAATTGAGACTTTGTAATTTCCATTTGGAAGAATTTTCGCAGTTACATGACTTTCGTCAGTTGGCAAATTTCCGTAGGTGCCAACGTTTTCTATATCCAGTTCATGTTCGAGCCAAAGTTCTAAGAGTTCTGTGTTTGGCCGTTTCGGTTTCTTAATTTCTTTATTGATGAAATCAATGTATTGTTTTGGAATGGTTAATTCAAATTCTTTCAAGCAAACACCCACAGTTTCTAGAAATTAAGTGATGCTGTATAAATATTCATTGGCAATCGAGAAAGCGGTCACCCATCCGCAACGCGTAAGTTGAGTGGTTGGCTTTGGATTGAGGATAGGCAGGTTTTTGAGTCTTAACGATAAAAGATTCTTGTGGAAGCATGGGTAAAGACGGTTTTGTGTCATCCATAAAAGAGAGCGAACTTTTGGAAGGCCACATGAAAGCTGTGCGACTAAAGGGCAAGCCAATTCTGCTTGTAAGACGGGGCGACGAAGTTTTTGGTATGGCAAATCTTTGTCCACACATGGGATGCACTTTCGAACACGGCATCTTGAATGATTACATCGTAATGTGTCCATGTCACGGATGGAAATTCGACATACGAAACGGGAAATACACAGAAAACAGTTTAACGATCCTGCAGACTTATCGATGCAAAATAGAAAATGGAAAAATACATGTAGAAATTGAAAAGCCCAAATAGCCAGCTAGATTGTTTTTTGGGCACTTTTAAGGCTGTTATACAAATCGCCGAGCCGTAAAAGTGTCTCTTTGTAAACGGCGATCGAATCTAGATATTCCTTTACTTCGATGTTTTCGTCTAAAGTGTGGTCCAGGTGTGAGTCGCCGGGTCCATAAGTAACTATTGGGAGGTTCATTGCTTTGCCGAGAATGTTCATGTCTCCTGTTCCAGTCTTGTGGAGAAGCGTCGCGGGTTTGTTTAGCACTTTACGGACTGACGACGAAAGTACGTGGACTAGCGGTGAAGCTTTGTTAACTTCGAATGGCTCCACAGTGTCGAGAACAGTGGCTTTCACGGAAACCTTGGGATTTGCGGCTTGATACTTGGTAATTATTTTTGTTATCTGCTCGGAAACCTGAGTTGTCGAGAATTGTATGGGCACTCGAACGTCAAGGTTCATTTCAGCCTCGAAGGGCACAACAGAGGTAGCCCTGCCACCAACAAGTTTAACCAAACATGCTGTGACAGCGTTATATGGGCTTGCCGAGGGATCCAACGAGGGATAGGAGGAGGCGTTTTTGATTTGTTTCCAGAGCTCGATGGATTTCTCCAAGGAATTGTCGTAGAGCCAAGGTGTAGAAGCGTGTCCTGTCTCGGTTTTAAGGACGATTTTTAGTTGAATTTGTCCTTTGTAGCCTATGGTAACGTTTTCGACGCCACTTGGTTCGCCGAAAATGGCATAGTCAGCGGTTATTCCTTGGGTGATAAGGTGTTTGACGCCTCGACTGGTAGCTTCTTCCTCAACGACAGCGGCAACCAAGATTTTTCCTTTAAACCCAGGCTCCTTACCTGCTTCAACGGCAGCCATAATCATTGCTGCAAGAGGACCCTTCGCATCAACAGCCCCCCGAGCGTAGATTTTGCCTTCATCAATCCGAAGCGGTAGATGCCCAGCCACCGTATCCATATGACCGCACAAAAGAATAACTGGTTCGCCATCCCCGACAACGCCGATAACGTTTCCGATAGCGTCTTTGCCAACCTCAAACCCCATCTTCGCCATTTCAGAATCTAAGAAGTTGGCTGCATCCTCTTCTTTTCCTGATGGACTATAGATGCCTAAGAGGTTAGTTAGGAATCGTACTGCTTGCTCGCTCATTCTCTTCGTCTCCCAAAACTGTATCCAAAACTGAGATGGCTTTATCGATTTGTGCTTTTTCAATTACAAGGGGAGGTAACATTCGAACTACGGTTCGGCCTGCATCCAGCACCAAAACGCCCTTTGTTTGCATATTCAAGATAACGTTGTGAACATCATATCGAAGCTCCATACCCAACATTAGACCTAACCCTCGGACTTCCTTGATGATTTTATGCTTAGCTTGCAGCCCCTCCAGTTGCGATTTGAAGTATTTGCCGTTAGTGGCGGCTTTGTCTGCAAGTTTCTCTTCCAAAAGTGCGTCAATGAGCGGCACATCCTGCAGCACAAACCAGCGGGCTTCCGCTGAAAGTGGTCGAGTGCTCGCCAACTTTGAGGGAGGCCATTATGTTTTCTTTAGCCACCGTTATACCGATGGGTAATCCGCCCGCAAAAGGCTTCGCCAAGCACATGATGTCGGGGGTGACATTCCAGTTTTGGCAACCGAACAATTTTCCGGTTCTACCAAAACTCGTTTGTACTTCATCGAAAATTAAAAGTACACCTTTTTCGTCACAGATTTCCCTCACCGCTTGCAAGTAACCGTCTGGTGGAACACGAACTCCTCCTTCGCCCCGAATCGGCTCCATAAGAACTGCTGCAGTCTTATCGGTAATTGTTTCCCGGATTTTATCTGCATTGTCGGGAGCTACGTGTTTAACTTCGGGAATGAGTGGCATGAAGGGTTCACGATACTTTTTATCCCATGTCGCAGATAACGCACCCATAGTTTTTCCATGGAAGGCACCCATTAAAGCGATTATTTCTGTTTTGCCTGTGTATTTTCGGGCAAGTTTTATGGCACATTCGACTGATTCGGCGCCACTGTTTGAGAGAAAGGCTTTGTCTAAGCCTTTCGGCGTTATCTTGACGAGTTTTTCTATGAACTCGGCTCGTTTATCGTTATAGTAGCAGCTGTGGCAGGTTATGAGTTCTTCTGCTTGAGCTTTTACTGCCGCTACGACCTTTGGGTGACAATGACCCAACGCTGCAACTCCGTAGCTACTTGCGCAATCCACGTATTCTCTGCCGTTGATGTCCCATAAAAGAGCGCCCTTACCGCGCGTGATGACTATAGGTTTTTTAGAGAAAACGTTCGCTAAGTAGCGATTTTCAATGTCCATTATTTCTTTGTCATTCACTGGTTATCACTGTACCAACCTGATGATTCAAAGCCGAAGTTATTGGCTGTTTTGCCGTGCCTGAAGTAACGAGAACTTCTTTAACGCCCTGGTTTAACGCTTCCAATCCTGCGTGGACTTTTGTGCTCATGCCGCCTCCGATTTTGGAGAGGACCTCTTTAACCTCGGTCGCTGCAATTTTTGGAACTCGCTCGCCCTTAAGCATTAAGCCTTCCACATCTGTTAAGAGGATTAGTTTGTCTGCTTTGAGGGCGCCCGCGATTATAGCTGCTGTTCGATCGCCATCAACGTTGAGAGGTTCAAAGTCTTGGCTCAATGCAATAGGCGTAACGATTGGCACATAACCGTTCCCAAGCAACAGGTTCAGTAATTCAGTATTGACTTGAGTAATTTTGCCCGTGTAGCCGCCGTCCATTACTTTCTTTCTGCCGCGCTCGTCAACTGCGATCAGCTTGGTTTTTCGTTCAGCCTTCAGTATTCCTGCGTCAAGTCCACTCAATCCGACAGCGGGGATGCCTTGGCTTTGCAGAGCTAACACGATTTGCTTGTTAATTTTGCCCGCCATGACCATTGTGTAAATTTCGATTGTTTCTTTGTCGGTGTAACGGCTTCTAAAACCCTCGGGTGAAATTATGAATTTTTGTTCCTTACCGAGTTTTGAGGCAATTTCGGTGACTTCGACGCCTCCGCCGTGAACAAGTATGATTTTGTTTTGTTTGGCGACTTCTTTTAAGTCAGCGACCAAGTCGGTTGAGGCGCCTTCCTTTAGGATGCTTCCACCAATTTTAATAACGAGCAACATGGCAAATCACGCTGGATGGAACCCAGTGCTCTTTAGGCCTGTGGTTTCGTCTATTCCCATGAGTAGGTTGAGGCATTGAACTCCTTGTCCGGCGGCTCCTTTTGTCATGTTGTCGATGGCTGAGAAGAGTAAGAGTCGGTTTGCGTGCTCGTCGATTTCGAAGCCGACGTCGCAGAAGTTTGTGCCCATGACAATTTTGGGGTCCGGCAATTGGTAGGGTCCCTTCTGGTATTTTACCAAACGTACAAAGGGTTCGGTGCCATACATGCCACGAAGTGCTTTCCAGAGGTCCTTGCTGGTTAGGGGCTGTTTGGGGAACGCATGAATGGTTGCTAGGATTCCGCGCACCATGTTTACAGCGTGGGGTGTAAATCCAATTTTGACAGGCGCACCGGATAGTGCTGTGAGTTCTTGTTCGACCTCGGCGGTGTGACGATGCCCAGTGACTTGGTAGGGACGGACACCACTAAATCGTTCTGGGTGGTGGGAAGCGAGGTTCGGTTTGCTACCGCCTCCAGAAGACCCCACTTTGAGATCAACTACGATTTTGTCATTGTCAACTAAACCAGCTTTCACTATTGGAGCTAAGCCAAGGATTGCTGATGTTGCCATACAACCTGGGCATGCGACAAGTTTGGCTTTCTTGATTTCTTCTCTATGCAATTCAGGTAAGCCGTATGCTGCTTCTTTGAGCATTTCGGGGTGAGCATGTTTCCAGCCGTAATAAGCGTCGTAGTCGGCTGGGTTTTTGAGGCGAAAATCTGCACTCATGTCAATAACTTTTAAGCCTACTTCCAGCAATTTGGGAACTAGGTTAACAGATCCTCCGTGCGGCGTGGCAGTGAAGATTAAGTCGCAGTTCTTTTGAAGTTCAGCTAAGTCTTGGGGAACGAATTTTAGTTGAGTTAAACCCCTAAGATTTGGATGTACGTTAAAGACGTATTCTCCAGCACTTTGACGTGAAGTAACCATAGTTACCTCCACTTGTGGATGCATAAGCAGCAGTCTTAACAATTCACTGCCAACATATCCCGAACCACCGATTATTCCGATTCGCATTTTTTTCCTCTCTGTTTTGATTACTAGTCGATTAGGCTTTGAGCGCTCTTCAGCAGCGGAACTGCCACGTTTAAGCCTGTTGCGAGTCTTGTGTTCTCCCAGAACTCCGGACAAGAATTCGACTCATGAAACACTAAGGCGCTCTTATTTTTTTCTACGCTTTCTTCGATTATGTTTTTTATGTTTTCGTATGATTCCGTGCTCTTGTAGCCAGTGAAGGCTTTTTCTAGCTTGCCCGTCCAGGTTTCGAAATCGGTAAGGCGTGTCTCATCTGCCTTAACCTTTTGCACTGAACTGAATGCTTGAGCAGCCTTATCCAACTCACTCTTAAGGTAAACGTTCATCTGCATTCTTGTTTTCTTTAACGTTTACCATTGCATCCAGGGCGAATATCCATGCTTCACTGCCTTCGCCAAGGGTTTTGCCGCATTTCACCGCCAACTCCTGGATGCTCAATGGAAGTTTAGCGTGAAAAACCAAGTTGCCGAGGAACGTATTGGTACGGAAATCTTTGAAACCTGCCCTTGCCATTGCAGTGTTGTAACAAACGGGCTGTTTGCCTTTTTCCTTAGAAACAATTATTCGTAAATCGTAGAACCACTTTTGAACTAATTCTTGAGCTACGACTCCGATAGGATTGATTATGGAGGGCTTTGTCTCTTTGATGCTGGCTTCCAGTTCCTCCCGGTTTTGGGAAAGCATTATCATTTTTCCGTGGGTGCCAGCATCAGCCTTGATTACGATGCCTTTTTCAAGCGGGATTTCTTGCTCGAAGAGGTCTGCGATGTCCTTCTCGTTATGGATTTCTCTCCCGTTCTTCAACATATCAGATGAGTCGCAGGGCACAAAGACGGTTTTGGGAATGGGTATGCCTTCTTTGAAGAGGTTTAGCAGTGTACGAAGTTTGCTATAGCAGATGAATTCGACTTGGGATGAGTTTAAAGTTTTTTTGCCAAGCATCTCCATAATGTATGAAGCTTGGAGACGCCGATTTTTGCTCTGTGCACGATTAAGGACAACTTTGGTGTTGCCAATGATGTTAGAATAATCTTTTCCCTTTGTTTTGGCGCTAAAACCGTCTTTAGAGATAGACAAAGCAATTTTTCGGAAGGGAATAAAAGTTAAATCTATTCCAAGTTGCTGAGCAGTGAGCTTGATCCCGTTTTCATCGTTTTCGGAGCGCTCATACAAAAGTGCAATGCTCATCGCTTTCAGCATCCATGAAAAAATATTGCCTTAAAAAGGTGATTTAATGCAAGAAATTTTGACTTTGGCGGAAGATACTGTTTATTCGCCCCAGTCTTCCCCTTCAATTGTCAACTCTTGAAGGTCAACGCAGCCACATTTTATCTGCTTAACTTCGAGTTCAAGACCACAGCCGGGGCAACTTACAATTTCTCCTTTTTCTGTGTCTGCTGGAACGTCGAGGTCTGCATCGCAGTCGGGGCATTTTGCTTTGTTAGCCTTTACGTCTTGAAGATTTGTATTTGCTTGTTTAATCATGTTTTATTCGTCACTTTTTTATTTTTGGAAATGTCTTTTTGATTATTTCAGCTATCTTTTTAAACATTGCGACTTATTTGTTACAAGTTAGACTTTTAATGTTCCATTTGGTGCAACCTTTTTTGCCAAAAATTGTGACAAAAGCATACTGTAACCATCCTATTACAACGAAATTCGCATTTTTCTTTGATAAGCTGTAAGGAAAACGTTAAATTTTTCTAAGCTGTAAGCCTTTCGGCTGAAAGAATGGATGAAAAAGACAAGCAAATCCTCAAAATTCTCAAAGACGATGGAAGAGCAGGATACGGCGAAATAGGCACTAAAGTAGGCTTATCCGAAGGCGCTGTTAGAAAAAGAATCAAGACATTAACCGATGACAGCGTGATCAGAAAATTCACGGTTAAAATAGGTGTAGCGGAAGGCGCTCAAGCTATAACGCTGCTTGCTACAAACCCTGCTTACCCTACCCAGGAAGTCTCAAAAAAAATTCAAGCTACCCCGAACGTAGAAACAATATATGAAGTTACAGGCGAATACGACATCGTAGCAGTTATCAGTGGTATGAACGTTATGGAAGTTAACGAATGCATTGAGAAAATCCGCCGAGTTGAAGGCATCATGAAAACCAACACAATGATAGTTCTGCGAAGCTGGTAGCCGTCAACCAAATTATCTAAAATCAAACATCTAAAATGCTACTTTCGCAACTTCTCAATCTTCTCTACGACTGTATCTGACCCAACATAAGCAATGTCGGTTAAGTCAATGAAGAATCCTGTTTCCACGACCCCCGCAATCATCTTTACTTTCACTGCGAGTTCAGCCGGATTAACTACTTCGCCAAAGAAAGCATCTATAACGGCGTTGCCATTATCTGTAATTGTAGGACCCAGTTTTCCTTTGCCTTCCCGCACCACAGGCCTTCCGCCCATAGCGGCGATTTCTTGTTTAACTATCGGAAGGGCGAAGGGCAAAACCTCGACTGGAACAAACTGGTTTTTTTCGCCAAGTAGCTTGACTTTTTTCTGTTGGTCGGCGATTATAATGTTTAGTTTGGAGGCTGATGAAACGATTTTTTCGCGAGCCATTGCGGCACCGCCGCCCTTAATTAGGAACAGCTCGGGAGTTAATTGATCTGCACCATCGATGGTTACATCGATTACTGGATGTTCGTCGAGTGTGGTAATTGGGATTTTACATTCGACGGCAAGCAAGAACGCTTGGTAAGAAGTTGGAATTCCCAAAATACGCAAGTTTTCCTTAGATATTCGCTCACCGAGGGCTTCGATTGCAAACGCCGCTGTGCTTCCACTGCCCAAACCCACTATGAAACCGTCTTTTACATGTTTAACTGCTTCTATAGCCGCATTCTGTTTTTCTTGTTGGATTGGATCAAGGTTAGCTTTCAATTTCCATCTGCCCCAGTTTATCTAACACTTTCTCAACTTCACTTCGAATCGATTCTATTCGTCTTTCTGCTTCGGTTTTAGCGTCAGGTTTCTCTTCTGGCGGTTTGCGTTTCCTTTTTGGTTTCTCTTCGCCACTTGTTTGTACTTCAGGTTCCTCTTCCTCTTCATCGTCGTCGTCTCTTTCTAATTGTGTTGGAGTTTGCGATGGCATTTTTATGGGAATTTCGCGAATCGGTTTCACATCAATTCTTGTTCGGAGTTCTTCAACTTTGCTTGTAAGTTCGCCGAAGCGTTCACTGAAGAGTTTCATGAGGTCTTCCTGCATACCTTCAAGCTCGTGGAGTGCAACGATGCCTTCGTCTTTCGAAATCGATTCTTTGATGGTGTTCATTCTGTTCTTGTAAGTAATTGCTAGTTTCTCTCGCTCTTGCTCTGTTATCTTGCCTTCGGCATGTGCTTCGTAGAGTTTCCTGATGGCGTCTCCCAAGATGTCGCGTTCTAAATCTAGCATACGCAGTTCATCTTTTGCGCTAGATGCCATAGTTGTTTGGACGCTTTTAGAAATTTTAAAAGGTACATTGGAATAGGCTATTTCTGGGTCAGTCTTCTGAGAAATTTTTTTTGGAAGCGAAGGCTTTTTTCCGTACCTTCTCATAGCAAAAATTACGGTTCCGCAGGCGATGATTACCACTAACAATACAACTATTACTGTTATAGGGTCATCATACCAAACCAAGCAATGCCAGCCTCGATATCTTCATTGTGCACCATGTATATATTAATTAATATAATGGCTATGTTTGGTTTTCCAAGTTTAAATAAATATTGCAAGATTTCCCCATCTAGAACTTAACCTTTTTGACGTTTGCTTTTTCGAGAACGGCGATAATTGGCAGGGTAATGGCAGCACCGATTATTCCTCCTAAGACATTCCAACCAGCCCAAACAGTTAATGTGAAGGTCAGTTGAAGGTTTAGAATCAGAATTCCGTTAGCGACAGCAGCTACATACGCGCAAATAATTGATGCTAGAACAGAGATTGTGATGTTGATCGGTTTCATATTTACTCTATGTTGATTAGCAAGCAATATTAAATCAAATATTAATGCGGCGGGAACAAAGCCCAAGACAGGAAGCGGACCGCCTGCAAGCACGACAATGGCAGAACCAATTATGCCGACTAAGGAGGCAGCCCCATACTGACTTGTAGCCCATGTTACAAGCAAAAGTGTGATGAAAATTATTATACTATGGATTGTGGGCAATCCAGTTAGACTAAAACCTAGAGGCGCTATTGTAAAGTTTAACGCAACCCATACTGCACTGAAAATGCCTATTAGCGCAACATTGACGGTGGTAAGGCGTGTTTTTCTATTTTGGAGGTCAATCATCCAGTAACACTTTTCGCCTTCAGTACCAATGTGTCCATAAAAATCTTCGTCACCACCCAATTTACTGCATCACCAATAAATAGTTAACCAATACCTTCCCCTCCACTCGTTCTAATAGGACTAAGGTTTAAATCGGAAAACAATACAACACAACTATTTATGAAAGCAATAATAATCCTTGGCGCCATCGCTGTGGCAATTTTGTTCTTTTTTGCAGTCATCTTTGCGCTTGCCGCTTCCGTCCAAGCAACAACAGCAAGACTTGCAACAAGCAGCATACTCTTCATCATTGGACTGACCATAATCGGAGGTGTCTACTACACTACTCGCAAACCCAAAACAGTTATCCAACGTTTAGAAATATCCGGGCAAATGAAGGGAGCAGCAATAACGTGCCCCAACTGTGGAGCATCCATAAATGCTGACCAAATAAAAATTGTTTCAGGCGTACCATACGTCAAATGTCCTTACTGTGGCACCACATTTGAAGTTACTGAGGAACCAAAATGGTAAAACGCGCACCTCTAATCCTAATTGCTTTGTTAATTTTTGCTTTGGCGGTTTCAGCTGCAAGCAGCGTCAAAGCTCAAAACTTAGTTTACAGTGTGGACCATCAGTGGGCACAAATCTTCATCAATCAAGATGGCACAATCGATTTAATCTACAACATAACCGTGACAGTTACCTCGGGGGTTATGCATGGATTCTATGTTGGACAACCAAAAAGCGATTACACCCCAGGTCAAGCAACTGACCAATACGGAAACCAACTCCAAGTTACAAATGCAAACAGCGGCCCCGACTACCGAGTCGATGTAACACTAAATCAACCCTTAACCGCTGGCAACTCAGTCTGGTTCACAGTTACAACAAACGTTGCAGGCATGATAAGTAACGACACCCAGAACCCCGGAAACTTTGGCATGCAATTTATCCCTCAATGGACCGATGTTCCAATTAACGATGTGCGAATACAAATCGTTTTGCCACAAGAAGTTATCGTTAGCGATGTGAAAACTACTCAAAACTTTTACAATGGCACTTCAACAGTTGATGGAAAGTTGGCGGTTTACTGGGAAAAACCCGTTATACAAGCTAACGAGAAGTTCCAAGTTGGAGTCTCATTTCCTTCCAAGTATTTGCCGAATTATAATCCCTCTTCAGGCGGATTCAACTTTGGAAGTATAGGAATATTCATAGCAGTTTTTGCTGTTTTATTCGTGGTTTTTATTTTTGGTTTAATCATTTTCATGATTCGTAAAAGTACCTACGCCTCACCAAAAGTTAGTATGGAAACGCTTGGTGTAAAGCGTGGGTTGACCGCGGTTGAAGCTTCTTACCTTCTTGATTTGAAGCCAACCCAGATAGTTACCGAAATACTCTACAGTCTCTTGCAGAAAAGAGCGGTTTGGGCACAAGAAACCAAACCGGCCCTCAAACTAAAAACGCTAGCTCCCTTTGAGAATAAGACAGGCCCAAAAGACGATCCTTTACGATATTATGAGATTGACTTTCTAAACTCACTCAAAGTTGATGGCACCCTTGATGAAGAAAAACTTGCACACACCATAATGTTCCTTCGTGATACAGTGGAGCAGAAACTTCAGGGATACAGCCGAAAAGACACTGTTGACTATTACAGAAAAATCGCTGCTCAGGCTTGGACTCAAGTTGAGCAAGCTGGAACGGTGGAGTTGGCATCGAATGCGTATGACGAGCAGTTGCTTTGGCTCATGCTTGACCCTAATCAGCGTACACGAACAGAAACTGTTTTCAGAGACAGAGTTATCCAGCCAAATCCGCTTTGGTTCTGGTGGTGGTACGGCTACACAACATATCATCCAAATCCCATTTACACCCCAAACGTTAACGCACCCGCACAATCGGGTCCGCCCCCAGCTATTCCAGGAGCTGACTTCGCAAACAACATCGCAACATCAGTAGAGAAAACTTCAAACAACATAGTAGTAAACATAGAAAAATTCGCAAACGCCATCGTTCCGCCCCCACCCAAAGCTTCCCATGACCCAGCACATCCTAAGGCAGATTGCGTTTGTGCTTGTGCAGCTTGTGCTTGCGCCTGTGCTTGCGTTTCATGCGCCTGTGCTTGCGCAGGCGGAGGTGGACACTAAATGAGTTTTTTAAAAAGAATAGTCGGTAAATCGAAGGTTCCAGTAGGACGCTTCACTTATCGAGGAGAGGACAAGTTTGCAGGCCTTTCGCTTCAACTGCGTGTTGAACGGAGCGGGCAAGGAGTCATGGTCATCAACGCCAACTCAATTCTGCACTTAAACCATACAGCAACAGCATTTGCCTATTATTTCATGCAAGGCTTACCCCAAAAAGAAGTCTTATCAAAGATTCAACGTATGTACCACGTTAAAGCCGACACGGCTAAAACGGATTATGAAAAACTGGTTTACACAATTAGTACATTGGCGCATACCGAAAAGATTGATCCGGTAAGTTTTCTTGGCATTGAGAAGATAGAACCGTTCTCTTATCAGTATTCAGCGCCTCTACGGATGGATTTAGCTTTGACTTTTAGATGCCAAAACGACTGTGTACACTGTTATGCTGGTGGACCACACGAGACACCCGAATTAACAACAGCAGAATGGAAACATGTGATTGATAAACTCAGCGAAATCGGCGTGTTCACCTTAACCTTCACTGGAGGGGAACCTACTTTGAGGGAAGATTTACCTGAACTTTTATTGTATGCCCAAAGTAAAGGCATGGTCACTGGTTTGATTAGTAACGGGCGAAGGCTCAAAGACAAAGCGTATGTGGATGCCCTAGAGAAATCAAGTTTAGATTTTGTGCAAATAACGTTGGAATCTCACAAACCCGAAGTTCACGATAAAATGACCAACGAAAAAGGCAGTTGGAAAGAAACCATCATAGGAATCCGAAATGCGGTACAATCAAAAATTTACGTTTCGACGAACACCACCCTAAGCCAACATAACGCCGCAGACTTCTTAACAACTATCGATTACATCAAAGGGCTTGGCGTGAACGCTTTCGGCTGCAACAGCCTCATCTACTCAGGCAAAGCACCTAATGCAAGTGAAGAATTCGCCCTACCCATCGAAGACTTGAAGACACTTTTACCTAAAATCCGAGACAAAGCGCACATGATTGGCTTAAAGTTCCTTTGGTACACCCCTACGCAGTATTGCCAGTTCGACCCCGTTCAACTGGGCTTAGGAGTTAAAACCTGCACGGCAGCATTGATTAACGCTTGTGTGGGACCAAACGGCGAAGTCTATCCATGCCAAAGCTACTTTGAAAGTCTTGGAAACATCTTAACGGAGCCTTGGGAGAAGATTTGGCATCATCCAACAGCAGAAAAACTTCGCAACCGAGAATATGTTGAGGAAAAATGCAAAAACTGTTCGCAATTGCAGGTTTGTGGGGGAGGATGCCCCTTGGAATTACAAAACAAAGATCAATAATGTACCCTCTAACCTTTTAGGACATTTGAATGTTCTAAGAGCGACTCGGAAATTAACTTGTTTGTGGGTGACTCACCTTATTTTATTGAGACTTTTCGTTTTTCTTTTGGTGCTTTTTTAGGAAGAATTACTTCAAGAACACCATCAGTCAGATTTGCTTTAACATCATCAATTTTTATTTCCTCAGACAACTCTATTTCTCGGTAAAAAGTTTCGCAAGCACGCTCTTTACAGACATACAGTTTTCCCTTTTCGTCATATTTCCATCCCGCGTAGCCAGTTATTGCTATGGAATTATCTTGCACTTCGAGTTCAATGTCTTCTTTTTTGAACCCAGGCATTTCTGCCGTTACGACATATTCTTTTTCATTATCCTGTAAGTCTGTTACTGGCACTCTAACTTGCGGAATAATAGAAACGTCAGACCAAATTGACGGGAAAAGCAGGTCTTCGAAATCGTTTCTGAATCTAGCAAAGGTGTTATCGAATTCCTGCCAAAGATTAGTTGACGCATGCGGTACTAGCGCTGCTGTTTTCTTTGCGGAGGACTTCTTCTTTATGACTGGAAGTTCTTTGGTTTCCTCAGCTTTAGCTGGTTCATGTTCGCTCATAAAAATTCGCCCTATTGTACTTGTCACCGTGTTTGGATATAATTATTTGTGGTTGTTAGCCTGCAACAACATCAGCCAAGCTCCAAAATTAAACAATAAAAAATTTTTCGACTAATTTTCATAAGCCTATCGCTCGATTACAAACAAAATTTATCTTTAGCAAGCTAGCATTCTCTTTCTATACAAAAGGCTGAGTTGTGAGTTTAGAAAGAAATGGCTCAACAAGAAAAAAATAGACTTATAGTTTTCGACGTAGAAGGAGTTCTGATTCCTAAAAACCGCTTCATTTTTGAAGTAGGCAAAAGCCTAGGTCTATTTCGACTAGTTAAGCTTCTTTTCTTCGGTTTTCTATATGAAGCTGGAATTTTAAAGTTAGAATCTGCGTTAAAACACATTTTCAAAGATATGAAAGGCATCGAACTTGACACCTTGCTAACTATTTTTGCCAAGATTCCAGCCATACCATATTTGCAAAGCTTTTTTTGCCAGCTTAAAGCACGCAATTTCAAAATAGTCCTAATAAGCTCAGGGATACCCGATGTTATTGTTAAGAAATTAGGAGTCATATTGGGTGCAGACTACTCTTATGGAGTAGAGGTTGAAATCAAGGATGGAAAGTTAACGGGTGAAATCGGGGGTAACGCCATTGCAAAGAGTGGGAAACTAAGAATTTTGCGTGAAATCTTGAGCAAGGAAAATTTGCGTCCGAAGGATTGCGTTGTCGTTGCTGACGACCGAAATAACCGTTGCATTTTCATGCCAGGAGCGTTGAAAATCGGTTTCAACCCTGACTTTGCCTTGCGTGTTAAGGCTGATCGAGTAGTGAATAGTAAACTCTCAGGAATCTTGCCAATTATCGATGGGAAAAAACACAAGGGAACTTTTCCTTCAACGAATGATTTTGTAAGAGAGGATATTCATGCATCTGGATTATTTATGCCAGTAATTGCAGGTTTGATCGGAATTCCTGTGGTAGCCTCGATAATCATCCTCATTGCCATTGTCTACACAATTTCAGAACTTTGGCGTTTGGAAGGACGGGAATTGCCATTAATTTCAGCCATTACTCGTCACGCTGCTTCTCAGTCGGAGTTGTATGGTTTCGCAGCTGCACCACTCTACTTTGCAATTGGAATAGTGACGACCTTACTTTTGTTCCCAACCAAAGCGAGTGGAGCAGCGATTGCTATGTTCTGCTTGGGCGATAGCACAGCTTCGCTTTTTGGGGGACTTATTTCCACTTCTTTGCCGTTTAACAAGGGGAAGACTTGGGAAGGTTCGTTGGCGGGTTTCTTCTTTGCGTTTTTGGCGGGAACGTTTTTTGTATCGCCTTGGTTGGCTTTGGCTGGAGCAGCGATTGCGATGACAATTGAGGTTTTGCCGTTGCCAGTAAACGATAATGTGCTTATACCAGTCATTACTGGTGCAGCGTTAACATTACTGATCTAAAAAATATTCTGTTGGTACTTATGAACTTCAGAAAAACAGTTTTCCCCAAAAATTATTTGTCCTGTGAACACATTAAATCATGTTTCTGCTTGTGGGTCAATTTCTTTATTACTCTCTCACGCTTCATCGCACTACTTCTAGAACCAAATATCTCAACATAAGCAAGCTTTTGGGGGCGATGTGATTTGGTATATTTTGCGCCTTTTCCGTTTTCGTGCTGTTTTACTCTTTCGTCCAAGTCCTTGGTGTAACCCGTGTAGAAGCTACCGTCCTTACAAAGAAGAATGTAAACATAGAACGTCATACTCAGCATTAATGCTCCTTGACTTCAGTTGGAATGTAATCGTACACTATATCGTTCTGCATTAGCTCTTTTGAGGTAAGCTTCGGGATCGATTTCTTGCACTCTCGCCCGGTCCACGTCGATTATGTAAATATCCTGTATACGCGCGTTTCGGATTTCCTCTAGGGTAACTGGGGGCTTTTGGTAGTAGACGTCGCAGAGCTTTTTGATCCGCGCTATTTCTTGGTCTGAGCGGTTTCGGGGTGGCTTAGCTAAGGTGGGTGGAAAAGGCAGAATGTAGTGGGGTGGCACACCCAAAGCGAATTTTTCAGCGAAGCTGCCGTACCGGATTATTTTGCTAGCTAACCGAGCACTCGTATAAGTTAAGGGAGCAAGAGCGTTTTCTGGAGGGATGAAGCCTGTTTCTACTTCAACTATTAGGTTTCCCATACCATTTATACCGTACAAATCGCATGTTAAAATCTCATTTAAGCGATATTCGAGTTGGACTTCGTAGCCTTTTTGGATTAGGTATTTGGCACATACGAGTTCCATTACGGTGTGGTTGATTTTTAAGACGTTTTCTTTTTGAAGTTTTATCAGCCAGTCTTTAAGCATGTTGAGTTTGTTTTCAACTTCCGGAGTAGCATCTAAAGTTAATCTAGACAAAATAACGGTTAGATCCTGTTCAAATTTTTGTCTGTTACTCATTTTGTTTCCTTGCCAAATAGCTGGCTTTACATATTATTGGTAACTTAAACTAGTCACTTTAGATATATAAATTCTGAAAAAAGAAAAGTCATATGACAAGAATGGTAATTAATATTCTTCTTTAAATAGGTCCAAGGATTGGCGATGCTTTATTTTTCTCCATAGTTTTTTGACAAAATTTATGTTAACCCCTCATTTCCACTGGAGAAAAATTGAGACTACCTTGTGCACTAATCTTAAATATAATTAAAGAAAACTGAAAATTCTTGAAATGATATAAGATGATTTTTTTCTCTGCTACTTTATTCAATTTTAGTCAGTATTGGCTTAGAGTTATCTTGACAATGTTTTACTGTTTTAGGGCAGAAAGGACGAGTCGTGTATTGGGAACGTCTACCTCAACGATTTTGTACCCCTTGAATTCTTTAGCTTCGCCCATTATGTTCTTGACTACTATGTTGTCACCAACAACCTTACTGTAAATAACATCTTTGAATTGGATTTTTCCGTCTAAGATCACGTTAAATTCACACATTTCAATTCACAAATAGAAAAATAGTTTCTTGGTTATTAAGTCCTTTGAACATAACAGTGAATTTTAAGGAAAATTGGAAAGCAATTGCCAAAAGGAGACGATTTTTTGGAAGTTGGGGGTAAGGTGAGGGGCTATTCCCTCTTTCTTTTGTTCCTTAAATGAGCTATCTCGTTTTTGCATAAAAGGGATATTTCGTTTTTCGCAATAGATCATGGTGTTAGTTTTGTGTTAATTGCAAAAGCTGTTCTGCTTGACTCTTTTTCATGCCCTTTACAAAGAGTTGCTTTTCTTTAGAAGTAAAGCCGGAGGCAAACTCAACCTTTGTATGCAGCAATTTTGAGAATTCTTTGATAATTTCCTTATTCACTTGTCCCTTCTCAGGTTCTTGCGTGGAATAAACTACCATTTCTTCGCTGTCGTGTTCTATTTTGAATTTTGGGGAGTTTGGCTTGACATAGACTTTGATTATTATGCCGTCTTTGGTTTCGCTTATGCTCATGCGGTTATACACTCAGGTTGGGCTGTTTTGCCGGGATGTAGTGCCCAACTGAACTTGTTACGTAGTGTTGTTGGGTAGAATTTTTCTATGTCGAACTTGACTTTTTTTGCCCATTTAACGTAGGCTGTTGGGTCGATGTAAGACTTTAGTGATGTGCCAAGGTTGTATTCTTTGGTTAGCTTCGTTAATTGGATGTCGAGTTTGGCTCTTTCAATTCGGGTTTCGAGTGATTCGGTTTTTTTGCCGGCTCGCTTTTTTGGCTTTCAATTGTTGTTGTAGGTTTTTGAGGTTTTCTTCTTTATGCGCTACACGTTCGTCAAAAGTCGGCGGAACCTTACGTTTGTGATTTGCTACCTCTGCAACTTTGTAGTTTGCCATTTTGGCAGCGAAACTCTTCTTGTAATCGGGATCGTCTTTGGTTACTCCGCTTTTTTCAAGTTCTTCTTTGACTGTTTTTGTGCATCTCCAAGTACGGAACACTTTTGCAGTAAGTTTAGGCATTTTTTCTGAAAGGAAACGTGAAACTTTCTTGGAGTCAACGCCTTCAAAAAGGTATTCTTTGCTGGTCTCGCAGAACTGCTTTATGTTTCGAATGACTTCCGGAGGGGCTTTATACTGTTTTATCCATCGGACGCTGTCTTTTCCTAAGAAGTCAAAGTGAATGATGTCACCTTCGATCTTGATGTGCTCTTTCCGAAGCGTAATGGCGCCTACGGTGTCGGCTTCATCGGGGTCTTTTTCATCACCAACCCTCATGTTTGGCACTAAAATAAGCCAAGCTACAGTCGCGACCTTGCGTCGATTGATATCTTTATCGTCAAGGTTCTTTAGAATGTGTTTTTCAATTACGCCGATTTGCTTACCCAAAGTCTCGGCTTTCAGAAACTTTTCTTTCTCGCGGTTCTGTTTTAGGAATGCGGTGTCGCTGAACCAGACGTATTTGATTTTGCCAGTGAGTTTGTCTTCCCACTTGGCAACGTACATCTTGTTGGGTTCCCAAACGATGCCCTTCCAGTTACCGGCTGGCTTTTTTTGCTCAGGAGGCAAATTGAGGATTATGTCTTCTTCGCTTGGGCCATCCTTCCATTTACCACGTTGCGGATGATCACCTCGCCCAGCAAAAAGGCAAGATGGCTCCGAAGTCCAGTTAGCAATCTCAAGCTTTTGGCCATCAACTTCAGCGTAACCATATTTTTCTTTGAATGCTAAACGTTTAACTTTGCGTTCTTCAGCTTGCTGCTTTTTTATTTCTTTGGTTAAGGATTCTTTGTTCGCTTTATCTTGAATCACATAGTTGCAGATTTGTGAGAAATCAATTTCTTGTGCCATTGATTGATTTCCGCTGTTCTGGGAGGCGGAAGGATTGTCAATGCCGGCAAGGTATTTTGGAATGAAGGAAGCTCAAGAAAGTGGCTGAAGGGTTTTCTTTTTTAAGTTGCTCAAGAAATTCTTTCATAAAGTTCTTCTTGAATAGGGCATCTGGTGGAGAAACAGTTGATAATTCTTTTCTCGTCCATGCAACCGCCATCTGCTCACTCTTTGGTGTCAACTTTATGGCTTGACCTTGGATTTTTACGCTAAAACCCTTGTAATCGTAAGGCGGAACGAATATGCCGTTATGTATCAAACTTTTCATAACGTGTTTCATTAACTAAACCTCAGTTTGCGGCAAAGTTTTCTTTCCTTGCCAACTATTGCTTGCGCATGCCTTTTTTAGGTTTCGTTGCCAAAACTGCAACTCTCATAAACTCATTTCTGCAACCTAAAAACCTTAATCAAAAAAACGTTCTTTTTTCAGGAAAATAGCGTTTTTTGACGCTTATTCGCCCTGTCAATCTGCAACTTCTTGTAAACCATCTCAACATTTTTCCTCTCAACATAGCCCTTGTGTGGACGAAAACCGCCCGAGAACCCTCCAGGAATGTGCATAAGTTCATGAATTAGAGTTCTCTCCCTATCCTCCGAAGACATTCTATCATAAATTTCCGAAATAACCTCAATTGTATAAGATGGAGGAAGGTTCAAAACACCCTGCCAAATCTTACCTAACCCATGAATTCTAGCGATTGTGCGCCGTGCCTTAGATCCTTTGCTTCGCACGCAAAAAACAAATTGAGGAACCACATGGTAAAACTCACATTCCTCCGCAAGCTGGTCAACCTGTTTTTTTATTTCCGGAGCCTCAAAATACTTTATCGGCAATCTTTCCCTCTCCCTTTACTCTCTGATATGTTGTTTGGGTTAAAAAGCTAAGTGTTTTTTTGCAATATTTTTTTAAGTTCCATCCAGAACAAGGCCACAAACGGCACAACGATAACCAGAGCCCAATCTTGCAGGCGTAAACTCGTAATCTGCAAAGAGTTCTGAATGAATGGAAGTGAAGTGCCCAAAAGCAAAGTCACAAACACCAGTAGAGCCCACAGGAGCATGACTTTGTTTGAAAGCAACCCTTCCTTTACTAGCGGTTCGCGTTCTGAGCGGAAATTGAGAGCGAGGAATATGTGCCCAAACATCCAAGTGGCAAACGCAACGGTCCGAGCGTATGGTACGCTTTGTGTTGTGTAATAAGCGAAGAGAAAAGTAGCTGTAACTGCTAAGAATAGACTTAAGGGCTCCCAGAAAGAGGCTTCTGAGCATTGGCTTGTTTAGGAATTTCTCTTTCGGGTTTATTGGCGGCTTTTTCATGTTTCCTGCTTCTTCTGGTTCGGCGACGAAGGTGGCTGATGCGGCTAAATCCATGAAGAGCTCAAGCACTATAATCTGTATGGGTGCAAAGGGAAGTGGAATACCTAGGATGATTGGAATAAGGAAGATAGAAACCAACGCCACTTTACAGGCCAGGTAATAGCGTACGCCTTTGCGCAAGTTGCCGAAGAGTTTTCGTCCCTCTTTAACCGCAGTTTCTATCGTGGCAAAATTGTCATCCGTTAAAATCATGCTTGCGCTCTCTTTGGCAACATCTGTCCCGCGGATCCCCATTGCAATGCCAATGTGAGCTTCTTTGAGCGCTGGGGCGTCATTAATTCCGTCTCCTGTAACCGCAACTACTTCGCCGTTCTCCTTGAGAAGCTTAACCAGACGCAGCTTGTCCTCAGGAGTCACCCTTGCAAAAACAAACGTTCGCTTCAAAGCCTCTTGCAAGTCAACATCAGACATTTTGGCGATTTCGCCGCCCGTTAAAACATTATCGCTGTTTATACCGACTTGTTTAGCGATGGCCCGTGCTGTCTCGGGATGGTCGCCTGTAATCATGATTACTTTGATTCCAGCATCTTGACAGGTTTGGATGGCGCCCCTGACTTCTTTGCGTGGCGGGTCGATAAAACCCACGATACCCACGAAAACTATGTCTCGTTCAAGGTTTTCCTTATCTAATTGCATATCGGTCGATAATCGATGGTACCCAAATGCAAGAAGCCTCTCGCCTGACCGAGCCATCTGCGCTATTACCGTTGATGCTTCGGTCCTTTCGACTCCGGTGAGCTCTGCTTCTTCACCTCTTAGGAGGATTCGGTTGGAGTTTTCTAGAATTCTTTCGGGCGCACCACTTGACAAAACCACCATTGAGCTACCGTATTGATAAACGTAAGAGGCAAGTTTACGTTTAGCATCAAAGCTTAACTCGTCTTTAAGAACCCAACCTTTCGTTACTGCTTTAACGTCGCCGCCGTCCTGTTTTAAGAGTTGCAGAATTGCTTGCGCCATAGGATTACCCAACACAGTGGTGTCACGGATGGCATCACTTGCCAGGAACGCGGTCTTTAATGACGCTTTTTCGTTTTCTCCAAACTCCGATGTGGAGGTTATTTTGCCGTCAAAATAAAGATGCTCAACGCGCATCGTGTTTTCTGTAATTGTGCCTGTCTTGTCTGTGGCTATGACAGTTACAGTTCCGAGAGTTTCTGCTGCTCGCAAACGTTTCACTATTGCACCCTTGCGGGACAGAGCGTAGCTACCAACACCTAAAACCATAGTAATAATGATTGGCAGTTCTTCTGGAATAACCACGAACGCCAAAGATAAGCCATACAACACAGCTTCTCCGGGACTGGGCTGCAAACCCCTAATATAACTTAACACCGGTATGAGGATGGCAAAAAATAATGCAACCCAAACAAGCGATTTTGAAAGTTGCTTCATCGCTAATTGAAGGGCGGTTTTGGGTTCTTTTGCAGCTTTAGTAATGCCTGCGACTCGTCCAAGTTCAGTAGTTACACCCGTTGCGGTTACAATTGCTTTTGCCCTTCCGCGAGTAACAACGGTTCCAGTGAAAAGCATGTTAGTCTGATCAGTAATTTGCGTTTCAATTGGCAAAACTTCGGCTGCATCTTTGACAACTGGGAACGATTCGCCTGTAAGAGAAGATTCATCAACCTCTAAACCGAACGTTTCCAAAAGCCTCGCGTCAGCAGGAACCCTCTGTCCAACCTTCATGAGCAAAATGTCACCTGGAACTAAGAACACCGTCTCCACTTCTACAGGCTGACTATTTCTTAGCACCAACGCGGTCGGAGGCGCCAAATGCCGAAGCGCTGAAATCGAACGCTTAGCCCTATATTCATTCCAAACTTCAGCTAAAACAAGGACTACTATAATTACAATGATTGTTAAGGCGTCAGTTAAACTGCCTAAGATGCTGTAGAGCACTCCAACGGCGATAAGCAGCAGAATCATTGGTTCCGTGATTTCTTCCCGCAGGATACCTAAGAACCGGATTTGCCTTTCTTCCACGAGACTGTTTTTTCCATAATGGTTTAGTCGCACTGCTGCCTCTTGGTCGGTTAAGCCCTTTTCAGGGTTAACGCCCAATGTCCTCGCCAATTCTTGCGTTTCTTTGGAATGCGCTTGGCTCATTCGGCAGCTCCTAATCATGACTGAGTGGGAGAATTACTAAACGTTGCGAAAGCAACTTTGCCCTAAAAAGATTGCGCAGACAATCGATAGAATTTTGATTGCTCAGTGTTTTTGTTTTTCATTGTTTATGTTCATTATTTTAGTAAGACTAACGTTAAAAGCCATTTTTTCCGTACTTAAGAATTAAAAGAATTAGGAGAGAAGTGAATAATTAAATATAACAGATTTTTTATGCACTTATTTTTGGGGGAGAACGCACACGCCGCCTACCAAGCTTCACACGCAAAGCTATACGGTACAGTTTACGGAGCGACTTCACCAGGAGCTCGAGACTGGGTGAAGAAGAGTAAATCAATGGAATCTGTTCATACTCTGCAATTCTTATTGCTTCTTCATCTGGCATTGTTTTGTGGAAAACTACAATTCGCGGTTTGAGGCTACTGACCCGCACAATCATCATTGGCAAGGCTCCAGTTTCGACGTTGGTAAAAATGAGTGCCCGCTCGGTTGAGGCTCCAAAAAGCTGCGCATACTCCGAACCTGAATAGGCTTCAACCGCTTTTTTGCTATCGATTACTGTGTATCCGTTGACTTCTTTGACATATTTTTCTTTGCAGGCTACGACTTCGCCGCCGATAGCTTTGCACAGGTACTCAACCCTGACAGGTATAGGAAACTCTCGGAGATCAACAACTGCCATGCTTGGCGAACTAGTGAGTTTAGCGAATTCTCTGATGAAACGGCTGCCTTTGCCTTCGTCAATCTGCAACAACGAGAGGACGAATCTGCGGATAAATTTTGCACCTGGACTTTTTCTCCTGCCGCTTTCATAGTCGCTGACAACCGAAGAAGATAGCCCCATTGCTTCGGAGAGGTTAATTTGGGAGACGGCGAAAAGTTCGCGCCATTTACGCATCGTTGAGCCTGGTTTGCTTGAGAGAATTATTTCTCCGGCGATTCGTCGCGCTAAAACTTCTCTAAGGCCAGGAGATACGGACATGAAATAATTCCTCTTGCTTGTACTCTCCCTTCAAAGTTGGGGTATAAAACTATAGCGCTTTTCTCCGAAATATTGCATTCAACAACCCATTGACTTACTTGATAAGTAAATGACAAATTGACATTCAAAGACACGTAAACACGAGATTTATTTTGCAGTTGATGCTAGCTATCATGTAGGGTCTCTGAATTTGGTTTATTAGGAAGTTTAGCGTAAACATGAGTTACGCGTTCCCAGCTCTGAAAAAGCAAAGAACGTACTCGCATCGAAGAATCAACTAAAAAAAGGAGTGATATGAAATGACAGAAAAAGCTAATGACGTTATATTCGTCGGAAATAAACCACCTATGAGCTATGTACTCGCCATCATAACCGCATTCTCTTCAGGCGCAGGTAAAGAAATTACCCTAAAAGCCCGAGGACAAGCAATCACCACAGCAGTTGACGTCGCAGAAATCACAAGAAGCCGCTTCATAAAAGACCTCAAAGTGACAAAGATCGCAATCGGCACTGCCGAGATGCCACCACGCGAAGGCGAAAATAGGTCCAGGATGGTTTCAACCATAGAAATTACTCTTACAAAAGAGTAGTTAACTTGGAAACAAATTGAACCTGGGAGTTTTTTAAGCTCTCCAATCTTTTTACTTTTATCGAATTATCATAGGTCTACGATTATCTGTCTTCCATGAAATCCTTATAATTCCAATGGATAATATGAATTTATGAATGATACAGCTCCACCGAAATCTCTTTTCTACATTTTTTTAAGTCTTGGCATGGGGCTTCTTGCAGTGGACTTTATTTTCGTATACATTCCCTTGTCAGGTTGGGTCCTTCAAGCTGTTCTGGTAGGAGTATACCTTGAGTACCTAAAACCCAAGAAAACACTATTGCTGATAGCGGTGATGGAGATCTTTTTCCTTTTAAGTTATGGAGGATCGGTTGTTGTTGCTGCAATCTTAACGTTGTTTGGAGTTGAACTTTTTTTGCCAATCATAGCTGGATGCTACTTGGGCTTAATAGCTTCAATTTTCATTTTTGGCTATGCAGCAAACAGAATGTTCCATAAAATCCGTTTATTTGAACGATTAAGCGAAAGAAAGGCGGATGACTCAAATCTCCAAAAATCAAATGACTCAAAATTAGAAAAATATTAAATTATTAAAGAAAAAGGAGTTTAACTCCTCTTTTTGCTTAACTGCTCTTGAACCTTCAACACTACATCCATGAACGCCTTAGCCGCAACTGAATCCTTATGCGAAGACACAAAGGGCGTTCCCTTATCGGAATCAGTACCGACAGTTGGGTCAATTGGGATGCTACCGAGGAATGGAACACCTGTTTCAACAGCCATTTTTTTGCCGCCGCCTGATTGGAAAATCTCTGTTTTCTTTCCGCAGTGGGGACATACAAAACCACTCATGTTTTCTACAACTCCGATTATGGGCATTTTCAATCTTTCGGCGAAGGTTATGGCTTTTTTTACAATGGAACTCGAAAGCCCTGAGGGCATAGTGACTATGACTACGCCATCTATATCTGGTAGAAGTTGAGCTATGCTTAATGGTTCGTCGCCTGTGCCAGGCGGCAAATCGATGAAGAGAAAATCAAGTTCACCCCATTCGATGTCTGAGAGGAATTGTCGAATTGCCCGCATCTTTAATGGTCCACGCCAAATGGTTGGAGCTTGTTCAGGCAAGAAGAAATCAATCGACATAACTTTCATACCCAATGGACCATTCACTGGAAGAGCACCCGTCGGTCCGCTCTCAACCTGCTGCCCCTCCAAACCCAGAAGCTTTGGCACACTAGGTCCATGAATGTCCGCGTCTAAAACACCTACTCGTTTTCCTTGCATCGCAAAAGCTGTAGCAAGGTTCACCGTGACAGTACTTTTTCCAACTCCACCTTTGCCACTAATTATAGCGATTTTATGTTTAATCTTTGCCATTCTATTCTTTAGGTTCTGCTGTTGTTCAGATTCCTGTTTTCGGTAAGCTTCAATTTGAGCCATGTTTCTCTCTAAAGCCATAAAAACACATCGTTAAATCCGTTAAGGTTTGATTCGAAAGTGAATTAAAATAGTTTATGGTAGCGCTTACTCGAGTTTGTAACCTATCTTCCTAAGGAATTGTCGACGCTCCGCAACGTCTTTGTCGGTTTCGATGCCGTTGCTCTTCAATCCATCAACCACACCTATAATTCCCCTTCCTTGCGCAGTTTCAGCGATTATTACTTCTAATGAATTAGCTGTTGCAGCGTAAATGGTACAGACTTCAGGTACTTTCTTAATTTTATCCAAAACATTAAGAGGATAAGCATTCCTCAGGAAAATCAAAAAAGAATGGCCACATCCGATTTCAAATGTTTTCTCCGCCGCAAACCGCCTAAGTTCCACTTCGTTTCCTTCATGACGGACAAGACATGGACCCGAACTCTCGCAGAAACCCAAACCAAACTGGATTGTGGGCACCGAATTCACTAAGGCTTCGAAGAGGTCTTCGGCAGTTTTTATGAAGTGTGCTTGACCAAGGATAGTATTGCAATCTTTAGGCGGTTCAACTTTAACGGTTTTTAACTCCAACATTAAGGTCCCCAACTTAGTGTTATCTATTTATGGATATAACGTTTTAAAATAACACCTTTCTCTTTGCAATATTTTTTTGGCTGGCAAAACCTAAATATCAAGGAATCGTATCTGATTCGGGAATGCGTGGGCTGGTAGTTCAGCTGGCATGAACGCTTGACTTGCACTCAAGAGGTCGGGGGTTCAAATCCCCCCCAGTCCACTTCTTTGTGACTTTCAGAAAAAGCTTCTGTTAGCGCTATGAACTAAATTTCTTAAAAATAAACTTTAGTTTTGATTTAAAAGACAATGTCTACTTATCAAAAAAATATGCACTAAAATCTAACATAGCTAATTATAAATTAAACAAAAAAAGAAAGTTAGGAGATTGAAGCGTTTTCTTTATGGTCGCTTTCTTACAACCATCACTATTACGACTGTAGCTATGGCAATTGCAACGATTACTGCAACTGCTGCTCCCAAAATATACATCGTAGTTGGGGCTGCTTCTGATACTGGTTGTGGTGTTGCGGTTGGATGTGCTTCTGTAGCATGGAATGTTGACGAGGCTGAAGATCCATAGTATGATTGTGAGCCTGCGAAGTTGGCGATGACTTTGTAGTCGCCTGCAATGTCTGGGTTCCATGTTAGGCTGAAGGTTCCAAATGAATCACTTGTTGTTTGGCCGATTTGTCGTAGGTTTCCGTTAGAGTCAATTACGCTGATTGTAACTGGCACACCGGTTATGTTATTTGGCATTGGTTGTTGTTCATAGACTGCTTCCATGAATTGGGTTTGGCTTGCGTCAGATACTGCGGGTAGGCCGTTGGGGAAGTTTGATGCAACTGCGTTTTGTTTTGTGCCGGCTGAGACATCCATGACTGTTCCTTGAATAACGATGGGTGTTCCGACTGTTGTTACTGGGTTTGGTGCGTTAATTGTTGTCTTGCTGGGTCCCATACCTAAGGCGTATATTTGGTTGTCGTAGGCGTTAATTGTTGTTGCTATGCCGTCTGCAATGGCAACTGGACTTTCAATTGCTGACATAAGGATGTTCCATATTGGCTCGCCTGTTGTTGCGTTTAGTGCTACTTCTCTTGCGCCGCGGAATAGTGGTGGGCTGTATTCATGACCCTCACCGAATATTAGTTTTCCATCTGCTACGGTCATTGAACATTCTCTTGTCCATACTGGCCATACGCCATATGGTGTGTTTGATTCAGCAGAGCCTTGTATTGCGTTGGTTGTCTGGTGCCACAAGATTGCGCCTGTATGGATGTTGAGTGCATATATGTCTCCTCCGAGCCCTAGCATGTAGAGCGTTCCGTTGGCAACTAAACCGGTACCTAGGTCCATAGTGTAGACATTATAGTCTGGAAGGACTGTGTTCCATAGTTGTGCGCCTGTGCGTACATCGTAGCCGACTGCTGTGAATGTGTTGAAGTTGTATTGGACGTATACTCCGTCGCCGAATGTCATGGAGTAGCTTGAGCCACTTGATAGTCTTGTGTTTGGTGTTTGAGTCCTGTTAACTGCCCATAGTTGTGTGCCATCTTTTGCGTCGAAGCCTACTTCAATGGTGTATCCGCCTTGGAATGAACCTGCTGCGGGTGCTGAGTAAGTTAGAAGTACAGTGTCGCTAACTACTGTCCATATAGAGAGTGATGGGATAGCTGCGCCTGAAATGTTTGTCGGAAGTGGTTTGGTCCACATTATGCCGTTCGAGAAGAGAAGTTTTGCGTTCTGGGTTGGTCTCCATTGCCATGCTGCTGGTCCGTTGGTTCCAACGATTACAGCTTGTGTTGAGTTCCACATGTTTAGCGTTGGTCTGCTTGATACAGTATTGTTGACAAAGTAACCGATTAGGTTATTGTGCTCATCGCGTGTAATGGACATGCCTGTTCCGTTAACTATGCTTAGGACGTACATTCCAGTCATGGCATCAAACATGTTCCAAGTTGTTCCTGTCGCATTGATTCCAATGGGTGTTCCGGTGCTCCATAGGTATGCATGTCCGCCGTATTGGTTTGGTGAGACGTAGTTTAGTACTTGGCCCATGTAGAGGCTTGTGACTTGTCCGTTTGTCGTTAATGCAGATTGTGCTGGAGAGCCGCCGCCGTAGTTTGTGGCATCATTTCTCCAGATTTCTTGTCCGGTTTTCAGGTCAACTGCAATCCAAGCAACTGGGTTTGCGGTGCTGCCTGGATATTGAGTGTAGTAGAGGACTCCGTTAATGATGATTGGTAGGAATGGTTTTTCATATTGCCTGTTTGTGTAGTAATTGCCTGTTAGGTCGCTGCCGAAATCTCCGCCGACTGTGCCACCGAATGATTCAGGTTTAGTCCAGAGAATGTGGGCACTGTTTGGGGCGGTAGTGTATGGATTGTATTGTGAGTCTAATCGGTATATGCCGTTGGGGCCTCCAAGCCAGTTGCCCGCTATGGAGAACCAGTTGTAGTTCATTGCGTTGATTGGGCGTGTCCAGTAGTTTGTCGGAAGTGGAGCAGTCGGCAAGAAAGCAACTATGCTTTCCTGTACTGTGACAGTTGCAACATTGCTTATGCTTGGCAGGAAGTAATCGCCAATGTATGCAGCGCCTGGGGGAGTGGAGTTAGGTCGTGGATTGCTGCCAGTGAGGTTTTGTCCTGGGAAGATCATTTGGAAGCTGTAGTTGCCAAGTAATGCTGGGACATAGGTTGTGAATGTTCCGCCGGTATCGTCTGATCTAAATGGTCCTAATGTTTCATTAGTTCCGTCAGGTTTTACAACGTTAATTTTCATACCTTCCCATCTGTCGCCGTAAGGACCATCCGCTGTGTTTGGCGGTTGTTGAAGCCAGAAACCAAGAGTAATTGTTTGACCTAAACCGTCAGGGTTAGGTGAGGCACTGATGAAAGCCCACGTCTGTTGATTTATCGATGGTGTATGCGCGTTAGCTGGTAATAGTATTGTTGAAGCTCCGATCGAAATTGTTAAAATTGTTGCTATTAAAATAGCCATAGATTTATTTTTTAGATTTTGCATTTTTTCCTTTCCTTTAAATTTATTATTGAACAGAAACAAAACTTTTGTTGGATTGTTTTTGTCCAATCCCTTTCACTAAAGAGTTTAGACCTTATAAAAGTTAGCGGAGGTGCGCACTGATGACAATAAAATCTGTAAGAAAGAAGAAAAGGAAACAGTACTGAATGATTCTTATCCTCTCCCCCCTTGAGTTCGTTTTTTCAAATAAGATTATTGCACACTGAAGTACATTGATCATTAAGTAAATAAAATAGACTGCTTGATTTGTCATCTTTTCAGTGCAAGAACATTATAATTTTTGAAGCAATCCTCGAATTTTCTTAGAATAACTCTTTTTTTAATAGCCAAGACCCTAATTGTCGCATAGAAAAACGGTGTTATTTACGAGCTTTGTAATAACCAAATGTAAGCTGTCCAAAAAAATATTTTACCAAAAATATAAACTAAAAAAGAAGGAGTAAATTTAATCTGCATAAAGTGCTTTTCCTACATAGTCATCGGCATGATTTCGAGGACTTCGATGCTCGCTTTCGGTATCATAAAGTGCGGATGGTCAGTAACCATTGCTTTTGCAGCATCTATGTCTTTTGCTTGAACGATTGTGTAGCCTGTTACTTGACTTTGGCTTTTAGCAGGTCCCTTTTTGTCTACACATACGCCTTTACCTAAAGGAGCGCCCATGTCAACGATTGCTTTCCCAGATTTCTTGTACCAAGCATTCCATGGTTCCATTCCTTTTTTCATTTCTTCAGGACTCACGTTCATTTGAGCTTCAGCAGATACTGGTGCCATGTACAAAATCATAAATTTCTTCATTCAAAATCACCTCTATTAGCTAACTTACTGTTTGAAAACGTCACTAAAGGTTATACGAAGGCTTGTTTTTATTTGTTCCGTTGACTACAAAATTAAAGCAATCCTATCCAGAAAGTACAGGCATATTCCATGTATTTGACAATTCGTTAAAGTAACATAGATAAAACTTATAGCCAAAACCACAAAAAGTAATGTGGGATAACCTTGAACGTTGATAACTTGAAAGCGGTTACGAAAGATCAAGTGCAAGTTCTCTCAAAAACCCTCACAACAACCGACATTCGCTTTTTAGTTGAAACACTAAGTGAAAAAGACGATAAGTTGAGGTACACCGCCTTTCTCCTTTTGCAATCTAACTCACGCATTTTTCCCTTCGTTTATGATCATTGGGGGAAATTAGAAAACAAGTTAGACAGCGACAACTCCTACCAGCGAAGCCTAGGCATTATGCTCATAGCAGAAAACGTGAGATGGGATAAAGAAGATAAATTTAGCAAAACAATCGGCAAGTACCTACGATGTTGTACGGATGAAAAATTCATAACTGCAAGGCAAACTGTTCAAGGCCTCGTAACTATCATGAAAGTTACGGACAAATTTAACGACAAGATAAGAAATTATCTTACTAATTTGCAACTTTCACAATACAAAGAAAACCAGCAAAAGCTCCTAAACAAGGACATTTCAAACGTTCTCAAAATATTAAATCATTGAATTTTACAAAGAGAAAAGGAAGAGTAGGTTTTTCGGTTAAGTAGCGTTCAAACGAAAAAAGCTACTTCTTTCCGGTTTTTTCTTCGTGTTTCTTCTTTTTTGCTGCGTTCTTTTTGGCTAATGAAGGCATATTATTCCTCTAATTAATTCTAGTTTAATAATTATGTTTAATTTGCCTAAAAGCTTACCTATCAAAAAATAGTCGGAATACAGTTTAAGCTATATATAATGGGTCACACAGTCCTTGAAACTAAAAATTAACTCTTGATTTGGAGGATAAGTGTTTGGATGAAGTCTTAGACATGTTAGATAAAACCGCGAAGCGGGTACAGAAAGTTGTCGACGAAACAAAAGAAGCGACAGCAAAACAAACAGCCATTTACGAGCAACTTCTCGCATCACCACAAGCATCTCAAGAACAAAAATTGAAAGCGTTCATTGGGAAAACCCTCGATTTAGACAGGTTGGAACGGTTGAATTCTCAACTTAGCTTGCTCTACACCTTACAGATTTTCGCTTTCAAAGTCCAAGTAATTGAAGTTTCCGTTAGCAAAATAAACGAGCAACTCATAAAATCGGGGGTTTTGCAGAAAAGTGGTGAAGTAGAAGACATGAAAAAGAACATCGATGCACTCAAAATTTTAATCGACGCCCATTACGAATCTATGAAGGAAATAAACGAAACCCAGAACAAAAATTTGGGATATATACAATAAAAAATTTTTAAATAAAAAGGGCAGCCTTGGTGGTTTTAACCACTCTAGGTTGTTTCTGCCTGCAACGGTTTGGCTATTTTAGAAGAGCTTTTCCCAACTTGTAACTAAGTCGAGAACTTCTTGACCTGCTTTTCCGCCGTAGCTAACTAGGCGTTCGCGAACATCTTTTTGGGCGATGGCTGCTTTCTGGAATTCTTGCATTTGAGCTGCTTTGTCTGTAAGGTATAGTAGTCCGTCTACTCCTGCGCGTGCCATTCGAACTGAGACAGTTAAGAGTTCAGCTGGAGTTGGTGTTTCTTTTGGATCGTCTCCGGGCCCGATAACGTAGAGTGCAATGTTTAGTTTGACGTCTTTGAAGAGTTTCTTAAAGTTGCGTGTAAGTGTTTCGTTGTACCAAGGTGTAGCGTAATTTTTGTTGAACATAACAACGAGGAATTCATCGGTTAGTGGTGCGAGATCATCAAAGTTTACGCCGAATCGTTCGTAGTTTGTGACTGGGTCTGGAAGGACACCGATTACGAATTTTTTCTTTGCTCGGTTGCGTACTCGGTCGCTTACTTGGGCCATGTACTCAGTGACTTCTTTTCGTCTCCATTCATACCAGCTTAAGCCGCTTTTCTTCCATAGGTCTTTGCATCGTGGGCATGTGCAGTGGCCATGTTCTGCGAAGTGGATGCTGTTTAGCCAGATTCCTTGGCTTTTGCGTGCTACGTCTTCGATGTAGTCTAGTTGTTCTGCGCGGTGTTCTGGTTGAGTTGCGCAGAGTACTTCCCAGCGAACGTTGAAGTTGTCGTTGGTTCTCCATGCGGGACCTAAGTCGGATTGTGAAATCCAGTCTGGGTGTATGCGGGCGGTTACGTTGTCTCCGAAGATTGCGATGTTGCTGTGCATGTCAGCTTTTGGGGGCATTCGTCTGCCTACTTCTGGTTTTACTCGGAAAAGGTCATAGTCGAAGCCTGGAACTTTCTTTGCTTCAAACATGTATGTGCCGAATTTCATCTTGCTTCTACCTTTTTAGACTCAAAACGTCCGGCGCGGTTATAAAGTTTTGCATAATAAGCTAAAAATTTTCTACAAAAAATAAAATGTTGTTTAGCGATTGCTTGAGATGCACTATTGCGGGTATCAAATGGTTAAAGTATGATGAATTACGATTTATTTTCTTAAACTAAATCAATTGCCTCTGTTTTTTCAAACAAAGATAAGGTGATACTTGAGATTGAAGATGTGCATTAGTTAGCTTTGTATTTTGAACCTCAGAATCGCAGCGATGCCACCAAAAGCATTTTTGAGCATCTGTCCCTCTTCCGTTTCAGCGGAAATTACTTCCACTTCTGTATTTGACATCTCGGCGAGTTCCGCTAAGTCATCGACAACATCCTTCTTGTCGACTATCGTCATTGATGGTGCTTTGCAGGCTGCACAAGGCTTCCCAATCAAGCCCTTCTCGAAATCAGCCATATCCTTACCTTTAACTGTATGTTGCTCTTCAAAGCTACATGCGCCGCATTTTACGGTTACGCGAACCAAATCAATATCTTCAGAGAGAAGCACCGTTCGCACAGCACCCGACTGTAACAATCGCCGTACTTCTGCTTCACCGTAAGTAATCAGACCCGTATCATGTCCAACTTCATACAGGAATTTTTGCATGATTTCTTTTTCTTCGATGTAGCGAACTTTACGCATTATTTCAGGGGCTTTATCAACAACTTCTTTGACTCCTTGTTCTTCAACGTAGGCCGTGTCGATTACATCGAGAATTTTATTCTTTAGTTGATAGTTTAGGTAGTCGCCTTTTTCAAAATCGTATTTTGTTGGTCCTGGTCCAGCAAGAATAATGCCTTTCAGGGTATCGATGGGCAAAAAAGTTTCGTTGGCATGCGTTCCCACACGGGTAAAATACTCGTTGAGCTGCATGTCCCTTAAGCGTTCATAACGCCTAGCTGATTGCCCGCCGGCTTTAGTTTTACCTGCAACACCCGAATGCATTTGCCGAACAATTTGCATACGCTTTCCTTGCAATGTTGCAATCGTGGCGTTATTGGCATCCACCAACAAGATGCCGTATGTTTCTTTCTCTCGTAACATCTCTTGCAGGTGTTCAGTATGGAAGCGTGAGTCACATCGGTAGAGGAAGATTTTGATGGGTTCCGGAGGAACGATGACGTAGGCTTCCATGCGTTCTGTTCCGGGCGCTGCTCCTTCCGGCAAGAGTGCACCAGTAAAAACAACTATTCCCTTCGCACCAGGATCTTTGAACAGCTTGAGTTTCTGTTGAGCCTTAGTGATTGCATCGAGAACGTTTTTACGGGTGACGTTTGATTTGATGTTGCTTGCTGTTCCATATTCGTTACGCAATAGGTTTAAGGCATCGCTGATTTGTTTACCTGGCGGAAGGTAGACTGTAATGAGTTCAGTGTGGCTGCCCTCCTTACTGGCTAGTGCGTTGAGGGTTTTTCTTAGCCTGAATAGTTCAAGGGACGATTTTTTTGCTGTACTCAAATAACTTCACTAATGACCCAATTAATCAGCATAACTTACGCTAATAAGAATCAAATAAAAGTTCCGTATTTGAGAAAGGGAAGACTTACGCTTTTGGTTTAGCGGGAGACGTCTGCACTGGCTCTGGTGCGGGTGCACCTATGGCATCTCGCAGGTAAGCTTTGTACGGACCAAGTTTTCCACCATAGTTGCCCGACGAAATCTTTACAACGCCTGGAACCGCGACTGCAGCTGTTACACCTAGCTTCAAAGCAGTTTTGATAGCGTCAAGCGTCAAACCATTTACGACAATTTCATAGACACATGTCACCCCTTCTGGAACAACGCTGTCAGGCACAAGTGTACGCAAAGTTGGACAGTAATGATGGTTAGTTGACGCCTTTAGTTTGTATTTCAGTGAGCCTGCTTTGCTTCCTGCTCGGCAAACTCCTCCAGGAAAGATCATAATTACATCGGAAGCGCCTTTTCGGATTGCTTCGGCTGCTGCTTCACTGGCTTTAAGTCCAGCTTCTTGGGTTTCTGCGAAAATCATAAAGTTGCCGCCTGCAATTGCTTCCATAGCTCCAAAGCCGTCTTCGACGATAAAGTTGCCTTCCATGACGGGGATTTTCCAGCATTTTCTTCCGCCAACCATGGCTTTTTTCTGGAATCCGTCACCGAAGTATCGTAGGCTGCTACCAACGTTCAGGGTGCGTTTGCCAGTTAGCCCGTTGAATGCTGCTGTTGTTGGGCAAGTTAGAGTGCATTGGCCAATACGTTCCATGAGTTGATGCTTGAGTTCAAATCGGTCTCTATTATAAATTTGAATTAGCACCCCAGGTCTTTTGTCGGGTGTTTGATCTGCAGGTACAGATCGTTCAATTGATGCCTCTGCGGAAGCGGCAATTACGCTCGTGGCAAAGCCGGTCGTTAAGCTCGCGGCGATTTGTGCCCACTTCTCGTTTTGAGCAGTAATTAAAACTCTTCCTGCCCACAAAGCGAACATTTCTGCGAATGTATCCTGAACTTTAACTATGCCGCCTGAAGGCGATTTGACTAGAAACATTTTTTCGTTATCATCGTAGCCTTGAATTTCAAGCCTGTTAGTGTTTGATGACATGAAAGAGACCTTGCAGTTCAGTTGGGAATTGTATAATTTAAGAGTTTTCATGAATTTTTTGGTTTCAACTTGTCGCTTTCAGATTTATTTAAAGAGGTTTTATGCATTCTCAAGTATTCTGCGAAAATTGATTCTTCGAAAAAGGGTAAAGTAATAGAAGAAATTATTTCTTGTTGCCTGATTCAGGGGATTTAACTAAAGTTGATTTGTCAGTTGTCGCCAACTCATAATTACCTGAGGTTTTTATGGCTTTTTTGGGGCAAGTTTCAGCACATTGATAACAGAAGACACATTTGGAAAGATTGATTTGGGGGCGTTTTTTTCCTTCAACCTCAACCATGTCTATGGCTTTAGCTGGACAATCTCTACTGCATAAACCGCAGCCGATGCATGAGGAAAAATCAAATACTGGCTGACCGCGAAAATTATCTGCTACTTGGGGTTTTACAAAAGGATACTTTTCTGTCGCTGGTTTAGTAAAGACTTGATTCATTGCCTTTTTTGCTAATGAAGGCATTCGAAGTTTTTTCCCCAAATAAAATACCACCATTTATCCGTTTTTTTACTGATGATATATTATTAGTATTTTGCGGATTCTTATTTATTACTGCCAAGATTTCTGGACCCAGAAAGTGGTAAATCAGAATGTGGTAGTTACCTAGCAATCACTTAGCCTTAATTGCTATTTTAACAGTCAATACTCTGTGAGTTTAAATGGCCATTGGAGAGAAGATAGGAATTATCCGTTTCTGTGAAACGCCAAAAGATAAGGGCAGAATCATGAACAGGATGGGTTTGAATGATGCACAAGCGGAGTCATATTTGGCAATTCTCACTAGGCAAAGTATGCTCCTGCGAGATAATGGCAAATATGTTGTCACGTCGAAAGGTCAAAGCTACATCTTTTCCTCTGACCGAATTAGAAAAATCAAATCATAGGTTTTAGCTAATTCAAATTTTGGTCCGCCCAACTTGTTTGGAAGTTCAGAGCATAACCACCATATTTCATTCTATACCCCTCTTGTCGTTGATTTTTAGATCATTTTTGATGGTTTGCTATAAATGACTGAAATCTGAGTTTACCGCTCGGCTTAGTAACTCTTTATCAACTTGTCGGTACCATATAGAAGACGGACGGTCAAGCGATGAAGAAACAAACTGACTGGCAACAAATCCTCAGCCAATGCAAAAAAAACATACAAACCAGCATCAAACCATGCCTCAAAACCTTAAAAGAGCCTCTTCCTGAATTGGGCATGGGTGCCGGCGGAGATATGATGAAACCAGTTGATTTGGCCGCTGAAACTTCAATCGTTGAAACCCTTCAGCAACACGATATTTCTTTCACGCTTATCAGCGAGGAGTCGGGAATAAAAAAAATCGGCACAAACCCCAAAGATTGTTATGTTACCGTTGATCCTATAGATGGAACCACCAACTTAATGCATGGTTTACCCTTCTATGCATCTTCTATCGCGGTTTCCAATAAACCCGAGCTGGTGGACGTTTACGCTGGCATGGTTGTTGATCTTTCTCACGATGTAGCGTACACGGCGTTTAGAGGTGAAGGAGCATACCGAGATGGCGAAAGAATAGAGACATCAAAAATCTCGTCGTTGGATGACGCGGTTGTAGGCTTGGACCTGAATACTTACAAGGCCAAAGAAGTCGTTCCAAAAGTTACTGCGTTAATTGTAAATACTAAGCATATTCGGCATTTTGGAGCCAACGCTCTTGAGATTTGCTATGTAGCTAACGGTTTAACTGACGCCTTTATTGATTTGCGGGGAAAAATCCGAACCACAGATGTGGCCGCCGGATTCCTCATCGTTGAAGAAGCAGGCGGAATAGTAACGACCCCAGACAATCAAACCTTAAACGTCAAGTTGGACCCCCAGCAAAAGCTAAGTTTCATAGCTTCAGGTAACGCACAAATTCACCAAAAAATCGTGAGCTTGGTTAAACCTTAAATGTTAAATTTGCTCCTGCCCCACCCATGTGCTATTGTAAAAACCCCCAAAACTAAAACTCTTCTTATTGCGGACCCCCATCTTGGCTGGGAAATACAACTTCAAGAAAAAGGCATCCATGTACCCGAGCCAAACCTCAAAGATACTAAGCAAACTAACCGCGATTATTACAAAGTACAAGCCGGATAGATTGGTTATTCTTGGCGACGTGAAGTACACTGTTGTTTCTCATGAATTCGGCGAGTGGCGTGATATTCCAGATTTTTTCAACAAACTCTCGAGTTGTGTTGCCAGTATCGCCGTTGTGCGTGGTAACCATGATGCTAACTTAGAACCGCTTCTGCCCGAGAACGTCGAGCTTTTGCCTGCAACTGGCGCGGTGATTGGCGATGTTGGGGTTTTTCATGGTCATAAATGGCCGTCGCCTGCATTGTTAGCAGTGTAAGGCATTGGTTATGGGGCATTTGCATCCGGTTGTTGTTTTCCGTGACCCGACAGGCTGCAAAATTACAAGGCAAGTGTGGATGAAAGCAAAATGTGACGCGGAAGCATTTGCGAAAATTTTGTTGCAGAAAAGCGGCATAAAAATCGAGGGCTCGGTTGTAGATACTTTAAAGAAACATTACGGAGTTCGACTGAAGGCAACGGAGATTTATATTATGCCCAGTTTTACCGATTTTTTGGGCGGCAGACCCGTAAATGAAACTAGTCCACGTAAAGAAATTGGAAGCGAATCATTAATTGGACCTGTTTTGCGTTCAGAAGCGGTGGACGTTGATGATGCTGATGTTTATCTCTTGGATGGCACTTTTTTAGGAACGTTAAATCAGCTTCGCCAATTGTAGTTGATTAGGGTTTGTTACACTAACTCTTATATTTGCTACATGTTATATGCATGATATAGTTTGAGGAGGAAAAAACAAATTGAAACTTGTAACAGTCCTATTACCAGAAGCATATCTAGAAGGTTTAGATGAATTAGTCCGAGCCAACATGTACCCCAGTAGAAGTAGCGTAATTAGGTCTTCGGTACGTGACTTGCTCAAAAAAGAGCTCTGGGAAAACAAACGCAGATAAAACTGCGACTATATTCCTTTTATTGAATCACAAAGACTACGCGCTGCTTGAGCGGGTTCCTCAGCGTTTATTATTTCTCTTCCAACAATTAGGTAGTTTGCTCCAGCTTTAATTGCCATTTCTGCAGCTCCACCTTGAGCGCCGACACCGGGAGAATAAATTGCCACCTTATCGCCTAAAATCTGCCTTACTTCAGCTATTTTTTCAGGTACGGTAGCCCCAACGACTACCCCATCAGCTCCCCATTTCAAAGCTTTCTGTGCAAACAAAACATACTGCGAAGTTTGTTGACCCGTTTCTGGATCGATTACGGTTTGTCCGTATCCTTCGACCGCGCCTTTATGGCTCATGTAGTTAAGCAGGATTACTCCTCGATTAAGTCGCTTTGAAACTTCGAAGAGAGGTTTTAAGCCCTCATCCCAACCAACAAACGGGTTGGCAATTATGGCGTCGAAACCCGCTGCAAAATAGTAATCGGCAATAACTTGATTGGTATTACCTATATCATTTAATTTGGCATCCATTATTGCAAGCATGCCTTCTCCACGAATCTGCTCCACGATCGCTTGCACCCCGTCAAAAAGACCCAACGGCAAAGTGAGATGATGATTAATTTTAACTGCGCAAATGTAGGGGTGAACTGCTTTGAGAATCTTCTGTGCTTTCGCCAATACTTTCTCGCGGTTTTGGGCGGGTTCAAAGGGAAAATCCAGTGCTAAAACGATTCGGGAACCCTTGCTGTTTGCGGCTTCTTGCATCTTTGATTTAAACGACATAGCCTTGCCTCTGCTATAGGTGTTAGTTCTTGACTATTTCATTTTTTCCGTTAAAAAGTGTTTAAATTTAGAATTTGCAGGCGAAACTTAATTTCCCTCCTTTCAATTTGGCATATAACAATTGTTCGAAAGAATCTTACTTTACGGGGATTAAAGAATGAACAAAACCCTTGCCGAAAAAGTGATCTCCAAACATCTCTCTCATGGAAAGATGGTTGGGGGTGAAGAGATTGCGTTAAAGATAGACCACACCTTGACTCAGGATTCCACGGGTACTTTGGCTTATCTTGAGTTTGAAGCAATGGGCATCCCCAAAGTAAAAACAGAATTAAGTCTCAGCTTCGTGGACCACAACATGCTCCAGAATGATTTCCGCAATGCTGATGACCACCGTTATCTGCAAGGAGTTGCAGCAAAATACGGAATTGTCTTCTCGCGTCCAGGCAACGGCATCTGCCACCAACTCTACCTTGAACGGTTTGCTAAACCTGGCGCCACACTTTTGGGTAGCGATAGTCATACCCCAACTGCAGGCGGTATGGGCATGATTGCCATTGGCGCTGGAGGCTTAGACGTTGCTGCAGCAATGGCTGGTGAACCATTCTTCCTCGAAATGCCCACGATTACAGGCATAAAACTAACGGGAAAACTTTCCCCGTTTGTTTCCGCCAAAGACGTTATCCTACAAATCCTAAAACAATTAACCGTGAAAGGCGGAGTAAACAAGATTCTCGAATACTATGGCCCTGGAGTTAAGACCCTCAGCGTTCCCGAACGCGGCACAATTACAAACATGGGAACCGAAACAGGTGCCACAACATCTATCTTTCCCTCAGACGAAACCACAAAAGCGTTTTTGCGAGGGCAAGGAAGAGAAAATCAGTGGACCGAACTCGAAGCAGATGAAAACGCAAAATATGCAGAGACTCATGAATTCGATCTGTCAAAAGTTGAACCTTTAATCGCTTTGCCTCACAGCCCAGACAACGTTAAAGCGGTAAGCGAACTCGAAGGCACCCCAGTGGATCAAGTTTGCATCGGTAGCTGTACCAACTCGTCCCTGAGAGACCTAAAAATCGTCTCTGCCCTACTTCGGGGTAAAAAGGTAAGCGAAAACACCAATCTAACCGTTTCTGCGGGCTCAAGACAAGCGATGCAGAACCTAGCCGCCACAGGCGAGCTTGAAGTTCTAATTCAGTCGGGCGCCAGAATCCTCGAAAACGCATGTGGACCATGCATAGGAATCGGTCAAGCCCCAACAAGCGAAGGCGTGTCGCTTCGAACGTTTAATCGCAACTTTAAGGGACGCTCAGGAACCCAAGACGCCAAAGTCTATTTGGTCAGTCCAGAAACGGCGGTCGCCGCAGCCCTAACAGGAAAAATAACTGACCCAAGAAAAATAGGCAAGTACCCAGAGATTTCTATGCCTGAAAAGTTTGTACTAAGCGATGCCATGTTCATTTACCCAAACGCTAAAGCCACAGGCAAGGTGGTTATGGGTCCAAACATTAAACCCTTGCCCACCTTCAAGCCAATCCCAGAAAAATTAACTGGAGAAGTCTTGCTCAAAGTCGGTGACAACATCTCAACCGACGACATTCTGCCCGGCGGCTCCGAAATCATGTCTCTGAGAAGCAACATTCCAGAAATAAGCAAATACACATTCGTCCACGTAGACAAATCCTTTGCGAATCGAGCTCTTGAGAAAAATGGCGGCTTCATCGTAGGTGGCGAGAACTATGGTCAAGGGTCTTCGCGTGAACACGCAGCACTAGCGCCCAAGTATCTTGGAGTAAAAGCGATTATCGCTAAATCATTCGCCCGAATCCACATGGCTAACCTGGTTAACTTCGGAATTTTGCCTTTGACGTTTGCGGATAAGAAAGATTATTTGAAGGTTGATCAAGGCGATAAACTAGCTTTAGAAGTTGGTGGCTTAGAAGATCATCTGAAAGTAAAGAACTCAACTAAGGGAACATCAATCGATGTTACTTTGAACCTTAGCGATCTCGAGAAAAGCTTGGTGAAAGCTGGCGGAAAACTGGCGGCTATAAAAGCAAAACAAAAATAGAAAAATTCCTTTCTTTTTTAGGCTTCTTTGTTATCTAAATGTCCCTTAATCAATAAAGTGGAGAAGGGAATTATTTGACGGTCCAAACGTTTGATGCAACAAGTTTCCAAGTGATAGCTTCGGTCTTCAACGGATTATTGTAGTAGGTTATACTGTTTAGAGTTTCTAGCATTCCGGTTTGTTTATCGAACCAAACGCCCGTATAGTCATCGCGCAATGTGTTGTGTGTTGGATCGTTGACATCGAAGAATTGGTTTTCTATGGACCAGAAGTTTCTTGGACGTGAACTGTCCGCATATGCTTTGGTATCGGTTTGGTTAACGGTTAACCTATCATCGGTTGGTCGAATTCGGTCGCCTACGTTTAAGTTAGCTGAATACATAGCCCAGAAACCGTTCTGCACAGATTGTCTTCCGTCCGTTAAATTGAGTGTTTGTTGACCATTTACTTGGGTCCCATTTAAGAAACGCCACAACGTATCAAACGACACTACATCATGATCTATCCCTGTTACAGTAATTTTGTAGTAGTCTGTTTGGTTGTATTGCTCAAATCCGGGGGTCATTGTGGCACCTGTGCTTTGGAGGGTTGATACTCCAGTTATGCTGTAAGTAAAGGTATCACCAACTTTGACACCCACTGTTGCTACTTGCGGTCGAGGTAAGGTTGCATAGATAACCGCCGCGGTCGAAGCAACTAGTAAAACTATTAGAAAAACAGCGATGTAGAGATTTTTATGGGAATTCTTTTTGAAGGCCATAGCTCTAACATTGCAGTTTTCAAGTATTTAGTTGTTTTCCCAAAACCCATTCTAAAATTAGGCACAAAAGTAGAGCTGAAATTAACTATTTTCTAATAAAAAGAGATGTTTAGCGTTTGTTTATGAGAATTTTATTCTGCTTTGACTTTGCTTCTCTGTGTCGATTGCTTCTGTTTGAGATTTGAGCTTTTCTTCGGTCTGTTTCTTGTTCAAATGGATCATAAGCTTGTGGTTTTTCTTAACGAGAACCACATCAGACTCTTGAACGTTATCTACAATGACTTCGCCGTTGTACTTCATGCGACTGGTATAGCCTAATTCAGTTAACTCTTTCATTAACTGCTCGCGTGATGCCCTCAAAAGATCGCCAGATGTTTCAGGACCTCTGTTAAAACAGAACGTTAAGGCTTTCTTTGCCGAGTCATAGTTAGCTTTGGTCCCTTTACCAATCTTCTCTACTTGACCCCATTCTAATTTCTCAGTTGATTCTCTCAAGTCTTTACCTTCTACTTCTCTCTCTTGAACGAGCCATGTCCGCCTGCTTTAGTGACGTTGGCAACGACGCTTTCGCTTACCTTATCGAGCACTTCTTCGGCACGTTTCCAATTATCGGCTGAGACTTCAACGCTGTATTTTGGAGCAGCGATGACTGCGAATTCGATTTTGGCGTCTTTTGCTTCTTCTGCTTTCTTGGCTTTGCTGAACGCATCTTGGATGCATCTAACGCCGTTGGGTTTCATGCATCGAATCTCGATGACACCTTTCACATTGACTGTTTTGATTTTTATGCGTTCTTCCGCAACTTGGGCGATAACTTTGGCGAGGTCTTCTGGAATGTTGAGTTTAGTTAAGATATCTTTGCCTTCTTTTACGACTTTTTCAAAGCCGTCGTAAAGCCCGTATTTCTCTTCGAGTAGAACGCCGGCTTTCTGGTAGACTTCATGAATGGGTAAGCCGCTTTTTTCTGCTACTGCATGCAGCAGTGCGTCGCCTTTGCGATCTTTCTTCCAGGATTTGACTTTTTCAATGCGTTCACGTTTTGTAACTCGTCTTAGGGATAGGTCGATGTGTCCTTTTTCCACGTCTACGCGGAGAACTTTGAGGACCATTTTTTGGTTTTCACGAACAAAGTCTCGGACGTTTCGTATTCGGGCACTGGAGATTTCGGAGATATGAAGAAATCCTCTTCTGCTGTACTCGTCTAGGTTAGCGTATGCTCCGTAATCCATAACGCTCTCAATCGTGGCGATTACAAGGTCGCCCGATTCAGGCCATACTGGTTTATGTTCAGACATTATTTACATCCTACTATGCGAGACTTTTCTGTTTTCGATTGGTTTGTCTAAAGACAATCGTCCTCTTAAGGGTAAAAGTCCCGAATAAAGCTTGTTATGTTTAAAGATAAGGTTTTCTGCTTAAAGAAACCTGTTTTGAATTTTCTCATGCTAATTTGTGTTGTGTGATTGAATTTGACCGATTTAGGGGGAGATGGTTAACAACAGAATTTTCGACATTAATGGGCGCCTTTTCCATAAATCAGTACCAATCGGTAAAACAACAACGGTTGAAAAAAATGGTTTGTTGTTGTTCTTTTGTTTGAAAGAAGAAGGCTGAGAAAAATTTGCACTTCTTCTTCTACCAGTTCGAAGCCAAGAGTCAGATGGATGCTTGTCTTTCTTCGAATGGTAAACTTTGCAATTTTGGGTTAACGGTAGTTGTTGCAACCGATCTGCAGGATGAAAGTTGAAGCAACAACAACAACAACTTCTCTGGCTCCAGTTAGTTCAAACCGAATTAATCTTCTGCGGGGTAAGTTTTGTCATTGGGGTCATTTCTGAAAGATGCAACTGTCAATTTGCAGAATTCAGTTGCAGCAGCATCAGCAGCAGCAACTTCTCCTCAATCATAGCAAAGTAGCAGTCTATTTTATGTTACAATCAGCGTTTTGGCTTGGGTTTTTAAGGCGCGCATGCTAGATTATTGAAGGGGTACTGTCTTGGAGCAAAGTGAAGAACTTAACGCGTCAACCTTCCAGACCTACATGTATCTAGTCAAAGTTGGAAAGCCCGTAGGCCCAAGAGACGTTATGCGTGGAGCCAACCTCAGCAGCCCAAGCGTCGCGTACAGAAACCTCCAAAAACTCATAGACTTAGGCGTAGTAGTTCAAGACGAATACAACAACTATTTGGTTAAGGAAAAAGTCAGCAAGAAAGGCTACGTTTGGATTGGAAAGTCACTCCTCCCAAGCTTTATCATCGTCGGCTTCATTTTTGTGGGCATCTTAATCGGTGAGTTAGCCGTTTTGGTTCCTCATTTAATCAGAGGAGCGCCAGTTCAGGAGTCATTTTGGTTTTGGATTCTAACAACCACCGTTGCTGCCTTGCTTTTTCTGGTCTCGGCGATCCGTTTTAGGATGAAACCTAAGAGTTCAGCATAAAGAAAGGTTTCGCAGGAAAGTTGAGATTCTAAAATGCAAACTGTTAAATGCAAATTTTTGTGATTATGGATTTGCCGAAGGAGAGAAGCTTGAAGAATTCATTAGCCTTAGTGTTTGTAGTGTTTTTGTTTTTTTCCGCTATTTTCTCTGAGTCATCTTCGGTGGGAACTGCTCAGCAGACGTCAAGTGATTGGCCTATGTTCCGTGCAGATCTCTCTCATAGAGGTGTAGGAGCTGGAAATCCAGTGCTTAGCGCCGATTTGCTCTGGAACATTAGCGTCGGCGGGCAAATTTATTCGTCTCCAGCCGTGGTGGACGGCGTGGTTTATGTGGGCTCAGTAAATGGAAACTTTTACGCTTTGAAAGCTGACGATGGGGCAAAACTTTGGAGTCGCACTATCGGCCAGGTTTATTGCAGTCCCGCAGTTTCTGGAGGCGTTGTTTATGTGGGTTCAGTCAATGGCAAACTTTACGCTTTAAACGCTTCAAACGGAGATGAACTTTGGAGTTTTAGTACAGGCAGCGAGGTTGATTCTTCTCCGGCCATAGCCAACGGCGTGGTCTATGTTGGCTCATACGATTACAACGTTTATGCCCTAAATGCCAGTGATGGCTCAAAACTCTGGGTTTTCAGTACCCTCGCCCCAATTTGGTCTTCGCCCGCTGTCGTTGGAGGCGTTGTCTATATCGGCTCAACCGACAACTATACTTATGCGTTGGATGCCTCAAGCGGCGCCGAATTCTGGAATTTCACCAACGGTTACCCAACTGAGTCTTCCCCAACAATTATCGGTAATTTTGTTTATACTGCTTACGATAACGGCAGTGTTTACGCTTTAAATGCCGGCAATGGTGCGATAGTCTGGAGTTTCGCTACAGGGAACATTATTAAATCGTCAACTGCCGTTGCGAATGGCGTTGTCTATATCGGTTCGTTGGATCAAAATATTTATGCTTTGAACGCTTCGGATGGGACAAAGCTTTGGGATTATCCAACGGGGGGCACGGTTTATTCAGCGCCTGCTGTCGTCGGCGATGTGGTCTATGTAGGTTCCGCGGATGCGAACATTTATGCGTTGAATGCCTCAAGGGGCACTAAGCTTTGGAGCTTTACAACTAATGGCTTTGTTGAATCATCCCCAGCTGTAGTCAACGGAGCGGTCTATGTAGGCTCCTTAGATGGCTCCATCTATGCATTGACTAACTCAGCTCAGAAATCCAACGACTTTTCCTTCATTATTCTTGCTTTAGCAGTAGCCATTATTTTCGCCTCAATTATAGTTTTTATTGTACTAAGAAAGAGAAAGCAGGTTAAGAGATAACCGAAAACTGCAGTTTCAACCCTAAAGTTCTATGTTCCAATTTGGAACACTTTGTTCCATAATTAGAACTAAGAGCGACCCCTCACCTTGTATGAGTGAGGCAAAATGAATGCAGAAAAAACAATTATCCGAACAAACAATGGGTAAGATTAGGCTTGCTTTGCTGGTTGCCATTGTTACACTGGCAGTCGGCATTTTCATGTACTACTTTACCTTCACCTCATACGGCTATAGCAACTGGACATTCGTCATTATGAACATCATACTCTTCAGCGTCTTCTTTTTGCTCTCGTCCTTCCGAAAGAAACTCAACCGCCTCCCAAACAGCGTCTATATAGCCTTCATAGTTGCACTGTTCGCAGAAATGTACGGCATACCATTAACTATGTACTTTTTTGCAGGATTGTTCGGCTACAACCATATCTTCAGCATAGAGTTTCTCCTAACCCAAGTATTTGGACAACAAGCCTTCTACGTCGTCTACCACTACTGGGTCTTTCCCGCATCAAAAATAATAATCGGCGCAGGCATTCTTCTGGTCATTTTCGGCTGGTACCAGATCTTCCAAGCTAAAGGCAAACTCGTAACCACCGGACTGTACAAGTACACTCGCAACCCCCAGTACATCGGATTTCTAATGATAACCGGCGGCTTAAACGTGCAGTGGCTAACACTAATCACAACGGCAATATGGCCAGTTCTGGCGCTTCTGTACTATCGGCTAGCAAAGATTGAGGAGAGAGAATCCGAAGCAAAATATGGAGAAGAATTCCGCCAATACAAACAGTCGACACCAAGGTTCCTTCCTCATCTACAGAAGAAAAAAATTGACTTAAACCAAGGACCACTTCGACAAATCACCATAGAAACACATTAGTATACTTCATTCTCTTTTTCTTTAAATATAAAATTCTAAATTAGGAAAAGGAGAGCCTTATATGATTCATAATTCTGACAGAGTCGTTGTTCGCGGACTAAAAGATGTTGCTGCAGCCGAAACCCGAATCAGCTACGTAGATTACAGTGGGGCTCTTTACTACTTAGGATATAACATTGACGATCTTGTTGGACGAGTTATTTATGCAGAAGTGGCGTACCTTCTAATTCATAAAAGACTCCCTAACCAGCAAGAACTAGATAGTTTTCAAAACGCGCTTGTTTCTGCTATGAAACTGCCCGAGCCAATAATTGAAAGCATCATGCGGACTCCTAAACATTGTCATCCGATGGATATTTTACGAACAGAAGTTTCTCATCTTGGAGAATACGACCCTGACGGCAACGACTTCTCAGATGCCGCAAACATGAGAAGAGCTACAAGACTGATAGCCCAGGTCCCAGTAATAGTGGCTACTATTCATGGAAGCCGCTTTAACCAGGTTGTTCCCGAACCAAAGGCTGAATTAGGCTTTGCTCAAAACTTTCTCTACATGTTCAAAGGCACTGATCCAGATGAGAAAGAAACAGCAGTTCTACACCGTTACATGACGCTTCATATTGACCATGGATTTAATGCCTCCACATTCGCTGCCCGTGTAACAGCAAGCACCAATTCAGACATGTATTCAGCTGTGACTTCTGCAATTGGAGCCCTAAAAGGACCATTGCATGGTGGAGCCAGCGAAAAAGTGATGGAGATGCTCGATGACATTAACCTAGAAGAAGAAGTAGAGGAATACATCCACGGGTTATTAGCCGACCAAAAAAAGATAATGGGTTTTGGTCACAGGATCTACAAAGCCCAAGACCCCAGAACTAAACATCTAAGAGGCATGGTAGAAGACCTTTGCCATCGTGACCGAACCTTAAAATTGTACAATAAATGCATCAAAATTGAGGAAATCGTTTACGCAAGAAAGAAAATTTATCCCAACGTAGATTTTTATGCCGCCGTTACCATGGATGCGCTAGGAGTTCCTAAGGAGTATTTCACGCCATTTTTTGCTGCAAGCAGAATCGCTGGCTGGGTAGCCCATGTAATTGAGCAGTATGAAGATGCTGTCCTTTTGCGGCCAGAATCAAAGTATGTTGGCCAATTCAACCGATCATTTATTCCAATCGAAAACCGATAAGCGTGGCTTTTAAGTCAAAACCAAAGGCACTATTTTCTCATCACTTTTCTAGTAGCGATTTCAATATCTTTAGCTTTAATTGTTTTTCTTCCAGAGTGCAAAGCATAATCAAGCGCTTCTTTAGCAATCTTTACGCCAATCTCATCAAGAACTCTTTCAAGTTCCTTCGCCGCTCCCTCACTTACCCTGTCTGCTCCCGCCTTAATACATAATCTATGCATTGGAGCTACGGCAATTTCTAATTTGTTCATATAAACTTACTCCACTGTCTCTTTTTATTTTTAAGGCAATATTAAGCTTTGTTATCTTTTTCCTCTTATTTTAGCAAATTATAAATACAATTAGCTTCATACCTTAAATCCCGAGGTTGTTTTAATGGCGAAAAAACCAGTTAAGAAAGAAGTAAAAAAAGCCCCAGCAAAGAAAAAGTAAACCCTCGGGATAGGAATATTTACCTCACTATTTTTTTTTCTTCAACAAAGCGACCTTTCTCGCCAAGCTAAAGTTGACCTTCAAGAAAAGAAGCACTCTTCTTAGGTAGAAAATAATGAGACTTTGAAGAATGGGTTTTCATATTGATAGGAAAATTAGTCCTTTCTTAACGCTCTTCAAGAGAAAAGAATGTTGCTGCAGAGGGGAGCTTCGACCAATTTGTGAAATATCTAACATGGTCAAACGGGAATTTTGGCTTTTGATTTTTTAGTATTGTGGGAAGCCAAATCCCGTGTTGCCGAAGCGGCCGCCAAAGTTGCTTGAGTTGCTTGAGTTTTTCTCTGTGACTTCTACGTGTTCTATCACGATTACCGCTCCTATAATTACTCGATGATCAACGTTTCCCGTTATGGAGACTCCGAGAGTGTCTCTTACAGTTACCCATTTCTTGTGGATAGAAGCAACCTGAACGCCATTAACTTCCATTTGATAGTCGTGCTCAGAAAAGTTTCCGTAGATGCGCATGAACTCGACACCGTCTTTTTCCACCCAGAATTCTTCCCCGATTAATTTTACTATTTTCTTTTTTATGGATCCAAGTTCTTCGCCAGATGAACCGTAGAAATTGAATTGTTTTCGTAGTGAGAGTACTTTTCCTTCTAAGTGCATCGCTTCTAACCCGTGGGTGTCGATAACGTTGAATTTGGCTGGAACTTGAAAGAAGTTACCCTCGGCTTCTCCTAATTTTGTTCCCGTTAGGTCTTCAAAGTCGTAGTGTTCTCGCAGAGAGAGTATCTTCTTTTTCATAATAAAGTCATTTGCTTCGAGAAGATAAGTGGGTTGGCTCATAATGTCACCACTTAAAAGAACCTGCCTATAACTAAAAATCTTTCTTGTTGGCTTGACCAGGTCTTCCAAAATCTGGGCTTATGAAAGGTCTCCAAAAATTTTCCCGCGAAACGTTAGCCTGCTCAACTTAACAAATTAGCGCATTTTGGTTCACAAGAATACTCAAGAGCACCCTGACCCGCTTAACTGTTTTTAATGACCAATATGGAGTCCATTGATATTCACAGTCGGTTTGAGGCCTCAGTTAACATTTTTGTTGATCCGTCTCAGAAAGCGCAAGTTATAGATGCCCTTGAAAAGGTTGAAAACATCGAGCAGATTTATGACGTAAAAGGCGAATTTGACATTGTTTCGATAGTGTCAGCTTCGAGCGTGGAAGAGTTCCGCAATATCCTGCATAAGAAAATTATGAAAATCAAAGGCGTCCAAAGTACCATAGTCTCCGTCCTACTCAAATCTCACAAACATGCTTTTAAGAACACTGACATTACTTAAACCTCCACCAAGCACTTCCAAAATTTGGGGTATAGTAGAAAAGGTCTTTATGGTTTATCTTATCATCAGAACCTATAAAATAAAAGAAATAATGCCTAAGTCGATTGTTTCTATACCACTCAATCCGTAGAATGCCTTATTTGCTGAAACTATCGAGTTGAAGCAATACATTGGGCGAGGCACTACTTATGTTGAATTCAGTGTTGTTGATGTACGCAAGATCCGTAAAGTTTTGAGCGGAGGTTCCGCCTTGAACAAGGATTTTCAAAAAGTTTTGCCTCAAGTCATTGATTCCTGAAAAGATAGTTATGCCATAAAACCATTCAGTCTTTATTTTTGGCTTGACTTCGTAAGTAACAATGCTCCCTTGGTTTTCTGTCGTGAATTTCAGGGCGTTACTGATTTGGGGCGCCATCGTTTTCAGCTCTTCTTTAATTGCTTTAATGTGGCTTTTAGGAATGCTGTTTTGCTTGTTCCAAAGGATTTCGCAGTCTAGGATGCAGAAAGCTTCCATTTGGCATCCATCAAATTTAGCGTTTCATTGGGATATAAGGTCTTCCGAATTCTGGGGTATAGAAGGAAGGCTTTTCAGGTTTTATCTTATCACCAGAACATGTAAGACATAACAAATAATTCCCGGGTTGACTTATTCTAACGGGTCCAATTTCGGGCAGACCATTCCCTTCAACATGTCCTTTGCAAGTCCATCAGAACTTGACTAAGTTTCAAGCTTTTTTAAGGAAGTTGCACCAGGCAACGACTTTTTTCTTTATTTTTTCATTGTTTTGTGTGGAAGTCGTAACAGCCAGTTCGCCTTCAAACTGTGAATTAGGCATTAAAGTTTTAGCTTTCTCGGCAGTTTGAAAAGAAGCATGGAACAGTTCTATGTCGAGAGCTAATTAAATATGACCTAACCAAACCCGAGCAAATCTCCAAGGCAAGACAAGAAGGCGTTTTTGAAAAGGTATGTGTCAATTTTGTCAAAAGTGCCGTCGAAGACTACCTTGAAATGGAAAACAAGTAGTTCTGAGACTTTTAAACTAACTTCAATATGTCTGAGGAGGGAACCGCTCATTTTGGGAAGAGTTAAGACCTCATCCATAACAAATTTTATATATTTAGATAAATAAATCTGTCTACTGAGTTAAGCAGGTGCTTGTTTACGTCTTTAGATTGGAAAAAATGGACAAAAAACGACATTATCTTTGGAATTATCCTTCCCGTAATTGCAGTTTTCGTTATGGTGTTAGTTTCAAAACTCCAATCACTAATTGGGGGAGAGCCCGGAATTGTTCTTGGACTCACTATGGAAATACTTGAACTTGTCGTTATAGTCGGCGTTCCCTTAGCCTTGGGTTTGCTATGGAATCAATGGGCAGGCGGAACCTCAGGATTCTTGATGGGTACATTTTACGCCTTATACTGGGTAAACAGCTTCCACGGTGCTCATGGTTCAGGAACGGTCTTGTTAGCATATGTTCTTAGCCCTATGTTAATAGGCTACATGGCAGGGGCTTTAAACAAACGGTCAGACAACTTCAAAAGAATTCTAATTTCGGGGGTAGTTGCTTCCACAATTGGAGGGATAGTGCTTTTTACAATATTTCAAATGTCCTCAGCAAACGTAGTCACTGGCATAGTTGGATTTGCATTAACAGTCTTAGCACGGATACTAGCCGCAGTACTAACCGCAATTGTAGTCAAAGTTTTCTTCTGGTACGGCACGGGCACCCAAAAACACCCAAATATTTCCTAACCTTCTCTATTTTGGGGAGCTTTATTTGAGTTCAATTTCTTGTGATAAAAAAAGTTGTATTAACAACAAAGAGGGACACTGTTCCCTAAGTACCCCAGAAAGAGTTGGCGATGGCTGCCTCGATTTTGAAGACGCGATGGATTTTCTCAGACTAAAAGCTGATGCGATAAGAGGAACCCTCAGCTGATCTTAAGTCGTCCAAAAAGAAAACACTTGAACGTTATCCTTTTCAAACTGTTTCTTCAATATAGCTTTGACTTCATCCTCGTCTAGGTTTAGTATCCCTTTTTTATCTGCATGTAAGGGGATTCTTGTTTCTCTTAGAGCTCCTTCTTTTGGAAAATCAAAGAACATGTAATAGCGCCTGTCATGCAGCATTATGATTCTTAGAGACGAGAGTTCTCGGTTAGGTGAGAGACCGTTTTGCTCAAGAATGAAAGTTATTGATTGAGGCTTTTTTTCGCTAACTAAGCGTTTGAATTCTTCCCAATCCCTAATTCTTACATAGCCATCATTTGTTTGGTTTGATGTCAAGATGCCTAACCTTCGCCGCAGGCAACCCCACAGTCCATAGCTTTAATGTATTTCTCAGCTTCCTCTTTGCTTTTGAAAGGTCCATAAATAATGTCAAATTGCGGATGCGTTTCTTTACTAGGTTTAAATTCGCTTTCAAATATAGTTGGCTGAGCCTTTTCTTTTAAACCAACGAATATTTTCGTATTAGGCTTCTCCTTGATTTTGGCTAATTAACTCTTTGACTTGGAGTTCAATTTGATTTCTGATTTCTCGGACTTTTTCGATCGGTTTGCCTTTTGGATCCCCAAGTTTCCAATCGATTGTTGGTTTAAAGAAGGGTCCTGGACAAATGCCCTGGTCACTGCAGCCCATGGTTACAATTAAATCAGAGTCGTTAGCCATTTGAAAAGTAATTAGTTTTGGCTTATTGTTTGAGATATCTATGCCGTTCTCTTTCATTACTTCTACTACAGTTGGGTTGACTCTGTCAGCTGGTTTGTTTCCTGCGCTAGAAGCTGTGAAGATTTTTTGGCCGTATTTTTTTGTAAAGGCTTCTGCCATTTGACTTCTGCCAGCGTTTTCTAGACAAACAAAAAGTACTTTTTTCATCGAATCAGCTCTTGGATTTTATAGGATATTCTTTTCTTATAGTTCTGATTATTTCCTGTGTTTGTTTTTTTGACGGATGAGTAATTGCGTGGGCTGGACAGATTGAATCGCAATCTGAGCATAAAACCACACAGTTATTAGGATTCTTGACAACAGGTTTTGGCTTACTATTTTTGTCTTCGAAGGCATATGTTCCGAGGGTACAATATTCAACGCATTTTCCGCAACCTGTACATTTCTCGTAATCTATTGTTGGTTGCCAGGGTATTTTGTCTCGGGGTATGCTGTGCCATGTTTGTTCTGTCATTTTTTTAGCACTCAATCAATTCTTGGTGTTAATAGCAACTTTTAAATATTGTTATTGATAAGAGAACAAACATGCCCAATAGTATTAGCAACAGTATTCGCTTTAAGTCAACTATTTTCTACGCTTTATCAGACTCAATTCGCTTAGAGATAGTGAATTATTTGCGCCAAGGAGAAAAATGCGTTTGCGAAATAGTTCCTCACCTTAACCTGATTCAACCGCTTGTCTCCCGTCACCTAAAGATCCTAAAAGACGCTGGAATTGTAAAATGCCGAAAAGACGGAACCAAACGAATGTATGCAATTGTTGACAATGGAATCTACAACATAATCGACGCCTTGACCTCAGAGTTGCTCAACACTCTCTCCAAAGAAGCTTTCGAAAACGTTACCCGTAGCTAGTGTCAGAATGACCTGTGAAGAGCAACCGAAAACTCTAGGCTGGGTTAGCAAACTCTTCTCTCTCTGGATCGCGATAGCGATTGGAGATACTTAGAAACTATTCCTACTTTTCGTATTTTTAGGAAATGTTTAATTAGTTAGCAATTACATCAGTCATTGCTGTGATTAACATGACAAGTTGTGAAAGTGACACTTGCAGAATTGATGCAGTAATTACTATGGATGTTAAAGGGCAAATTGTGTTGCCTAAAGATCTGAGAGAAAAAGCAAACATGAAGCCAAACGACAAAATAGCAGTCGTCGCTTGCGAGAAAGACGGCGAAGTCTGCTGCATAATGATGGTTAAAGCGGAGAAACTAGTGGGTGCAGTCACTAAAACGCTTGGTCCATTAATCAGAGGATTGACTAACAAGGAGAGTTAATTATGAAAGAAGAAAATGTAAAGAAAGAAGTAAGGAAACGCTACGCAAAGGTAGCTAAAACCAATGGTTCTTGCTGTGCTTCAAGCGTGAGCTGCTGCTCAGCTCCCACAAACGAGCAAGTAAGCAAAATGATTGGATACAGTGAAGAAGAGATGAACACTGTTCCAGAAGGCGCAAATCTTGGATTAGGCTGTGGCAACCCAACTGCTTTGGCATCTTTGAAAGAAGGCGAGAGAGTTTTGGATTTGGGTTCAGGTGCCGGCTTTGACTGCTTTTTGGCCGCCAAGAAAGTCGGCAAACAAGGCAAAGTAATCGGCGTTGACATGACTCCTGAAATGCTTGACAAAGCACGAGCTAACGCAAAAAAGGGCAAATACCCAAACGTTGAGTTTAGACTTGGAGAAATCGAGAATCTGCCAGTTGCAGACAACTCAGTTGATGTCATAATTTCAAACTGTGTAATCAACCTCGCCCCAAACAAAAAGCGTGTGTTTGAAGAAGCGTTCAGAGTTCTTGCCCCAAACGGTCGATTAATGGTTTCGGACATTGTTCTCTTGAAAGAGTTGCCTGAATCCATCCAAGAAAATGTTGAAGCCTATGCTGGATGCATTTCTGGAGCAGAGCTAAAAGACAAGTACCTTGAACTGATGCGAAACGCGGGTTTCCAAGAAGTAAAAGTTATAGAAGAAAAGACCTACCCGCTAGAATATATCATAAGTGAATCGACATTGAAAGATGCAATCAAAATGGCTAACATGACCGAAGAAGAGGTAAAGGAAGCAGCCAACACTGTTGTGAGCGTAAAAGTGTCTGCAATGAAAAAGGAATAGCAGACTCAATTAGGATGTTCTATGGAGGTTTATTATGAAAAAATCTTTGGGCGCAAAAACTATCGTTCCAACGACACCCGTCTGGGTTGTCGGAACTTATGATCAAGAGGGAAAACCGAATGTTATGACTGCCGCATGGGGAGGAGTTTGTTGTTCCCAGCCTCCCTGCATATACGTATCCCTAAGAAAAGCAACCTACACTTACAGAAATATTTTGGAACGGAAAGCGTTTACAGTGGGTATTCCATCCGAAACCTTCGTCAAGGAAGCCGATTATTTTGGAATCACTTCAGGAAAAACTGAAAACAAATTTGCAAAAACAGGACTAACTCCTATCAAAAGCGATCTTGTTGATGCACCATATGTAAAGGAATTCCCATTGGTTTTAGAGTGTAAGGTTATCAAGATTGTTGAAATTGGGCTGCACACTGAGTTTATAGGCGAAATCATGGATGTCAAAGCTGATTCTTCCGTGCTGAATGAAAAGAACCTCCCAGACATTGAAAAAATGAAACCAATCATCTGGAATATGGCAGGAATGTCATATCATAAAGTCGGGAACCCAGTAGGACAAGCGTTCTCAATTGGAAAAGAGATATGAACGGGATAGAAACTTAGGTTAACCCTCCAAAATGACACGTTCATCCCCGCAAAATCCTTTTTTATAAAAATAATTCTATAGTGACCGCAGAATCAAAACAAGCCTGAATGCAAAAGACAAAGAATTTCTAGTCGAAAAAGAAAACTATAGTGAATTCGATTAAACGTGGCTTCACCATACTATCTGATTTATTTCCAGTTGTCGGCGTATAATCTGAAATGAAATGTCCCAGCCAGTTAGGTGAAAGATTAGTTCCTTAAAGTCCGATAGGTTCAATTTAGTTTTCTCCTGTTCTTTGATTGTGGTATAAATTGTAGCTATTGGGAACGATTCCAAATTAGGCAAAGAGTTTCGTACTTTCTTTGCGAGACTCGATAATTCTTCATTTTGCATCAATTCTTTCTCCGAATGGCGGTTACCGTTTCTTGGTGTTTTGTCTTATCGCGCGAGTTATTATATAGATTTTTGAAAAACCAAATAACGTTGATTGTCAACTTAGGCAAGTTTTTGAGAACGCAACCTAACAAAGTGTGTCAAGTTTAGCAAATATGATGTTTGAAATGGACCACTGCACTCATCTTTGACCTCCAATCGTAGGAGATCTTGCCAGAAGCCAATTTAAGTGTAGTTAAGGTATCTTTTTTTGGATACACCTTGGTCTAATTCCAACCAAGAATAATGTTAAATACAACTTGATCTATAGGAGAAAGTGGTGATTTGTTTTGGGAAGTTATTCTGAAATTGCAAGCGATGCATACATTCTTCGGGAAGTTGGAGACGCAAAAAACATTACCATATTTGAGTGCCCCTACTGTGCCAACCAGAGCGTTGGATACGCGAAGGATATATCAGAAATCGGGAAAGTATCGCTTTTTGGTTTCCGTTTTGAACCTTACTCTATGGGTCAAGAGGCTAATCGCCTAAAGGAATTGTTGGAAAGCAAAGGAAAAACTGCAAGCGTAAAATACTTCAACCTTCCACAGCCGCCATACTGCCAACTCGACCAGAAAGCCAGAAGCCGCATAACTAAGGCCTATCAAGGTTCAGATGCAGCAATCGCTTTAAGTTGCATGGCTGGTTTTGGAGGAATAAAAAGCGCATTGCCAAACGCAAAGGTAGTTCATGGTATGGCGACGTTAGGTACACTTGCCGCTTACCTGACGGTTGAGAAAGGAAAAATGTTTTTGGACAAAGACAAGAGTACGTTGGTTCGTTTCAGAGAAATGGGACAGTCAGTAAAGTCCTAAATTATCTTATTTTTTAATCACTATCTTAAAAGATGACTTAATAATTAATCAGAGGCTATCTTGAAACATAAAAGAACTGTTACTGCAGCATTGCTTATTGCATTAGTGTTTTTGTCTTTTCTGTTAGCATACACTCTACTTACCCCAACAAAACAAAACCCGGGTGCATCTAAGCCTGTCTATGTGGGAATTGAAACGGGGTGGAACAGTACAGTTGCAGACTGTAAAGCTCTAATCGACAAAGTCAAAGACTACACCAACTTATTCATTATCGCTTCACCCTACATTTTAAGCAACGAGACATTCCTAAACCAAACTTGCGACTACGCTTACAAAGCAGGTATGTATTTTATGCCCGCCTACTACCAGGACCTAAACAGCCCTGGATACATCGGTTACACTCCAGAAGCGTGGTTTACCTCGGCAAAAGCACGGTATAGCGATCGGTTGCTAGGAATCTATTTTTACGATGAACCTGGCGGGATTCAGCTGGATGAAACCGTCAACTTAACGTCTAACAGCTTTTACAACGCAACAAGCCAACCTATTAGTTATCGGGATTACGCTAATTGGTACTTCCACATATGGACTGAGGGTCAAGGTGTACCAGTAGCTGCCAACTTCACCCACAACCTAGATTCTTCACTATTCACTTCAGATTATGCGCTCTACTGGTTTGACTATAAACTGGGATACGACACTGTTCTAGCCCAATTTGGGTGGAACAACAGTAGGCAACTGCAAATCAACCAGTTGAGAGGCTCTGCTCAAGTGCAAGGTAAAACTTGGGGTGCCATCATAACTTGGACATACAATCAAACGCCCTATCTTGAATCGGGTCCCCAAATGTACAATGACATGGTTTTAGCTTACGATTCAGGCGCAACCTACATAAGTGTTTATGATTCAAGCCAAAACTACACAAGCACTACCCTAACTCAAGGTCATTTTGATGCCCTCAAAGATTTCTGGAGCTACGTAAAAAATAATCCTCACAAACAGGGTTACCTCAAAGCCGACACCGCTGTCGTGCTTCCGGATGATTACGGATTTGGGTTCAGAAGTCCTGATGATTCAGTTTGGCAATACCATGCAGCATCGAGTTGGACAGAAAAACTCTACAGCGACATCACAGACCTGCTTAACCAGCACAATTCCGGCTTTGACATTGTCTACAGTGATCCACAGTTCGAAAATATGACTCAGAGTCTATACGGCAGAATTCTTGTTTGGCCGCAGGATTTTGAATCCAGCGTTAATTATTTGGTTACTGACGTAAATAATGGCTTAGGATACGAAACTGTTCAAGAGGCAATCTCCTCCTTTGCAACCAATGAAGGAGACATCATTCAGGTTAGTCCAGGCACCTTTCAAGAAAACATTATTGTGAATAAGTCTGTGGAATTATTTAGTGGAAAAAACGAAACAACCGTGATTTCAGGCTTGGATAATGGGACTGCATTAACCATAGTTACTGACAACGTAACAGTAAGTGGATTTACAATAACAAACAGCGGTTACCCATCAGCGAGTTTGGGCACTGGATTATTGCTTGAAAACGCCCATAACTGCGCAGTAATCGGCAACATTATCACCGGCAACTATGTTGGAGTTTTCCTCCAGGACTCCGCAGAGAACACGTTTAGAATTAACGAAATCGGCAGCAATACCTACAACTTAATTCTTCAAAACGCAACGAACAATGATATTGATGCCTCAAACGTAGTAAACGGCAAACCCTACATATAGGAGGTGTCATAACCAAATGGTTGGAAATTTATGATCGAAGTATCGGCAAGCGATAAACTTTTAATTCAAGTCAAACCAATAAAACCGAAGTAAGTGGACAAAATGGACAGAAAATTAAAAACCATATCCGAACCCAAAAAGGGAACCCAAACCGTTTTCGCATCTAAAACCTTGCCAGTAATAAAAAGCAAGAGGGGTAATACTAGTTATCTATGTGGCAATTGTGGAGCAAAAGTAGGCGAGACCATCATCGAAGGAAAATTCAAGAACGTTGTGTTAAAGTGTCCAACCTGCAACTCCTATAATGAAGTATAAGTAGAATATTCTACTTTCCCATCTTTATTGCTTTGACCTTTGTTACGTTAAAAATTTTTAACCTTTGCTAGAGCTATCTTTTTTGTTTTTTGTGGGGATGGAGTGCGTTGAATTTTCCCCGTCCGATGTTTTGGTCGTGGGGCTGTTCGGTTTTATTGTTTAGGCTGTTGTTTTGATTGCGTCTGGATGGGGAAAGCGGCTTTTCTACTCATGGACCGTGTTGAATGGGTGTGATGAGGATGAGATAGTATTTTAGGTTTCATTTTGATTTTTTTTAAAAAAAGTACTCGTGCCAATTTGGTGTGAGGTGTCAGGCGTCTGTTGACATATTTTGTTAGGCTGGTTGTGGTACTGGCGGCATTAGTTTTGCATTATCCAAGCCATAGCACAAGTGGTTGTCATAGTCTCTGAAGGTGAATATGGTTCCTGAAAAGGAGACTACTTCGGGTCCGTGTGCAAAGGTTGGAGCGCTCAATCCGTCTGATACTGATGATGACAGATCTGTTATGAAATTTGAGTAAGATGTTATGTTTGTTGATGAAACAATGTAAATTATTGTTCCGTTGGCCAAACTCAGACCTGAGCACACACCGGTGCTTATTGTTATTCCCCAAACCAAAGGAACGGATGTGTTTGTTCCAGGCGGTGCAAGCTGGGGCGGTGATACTGAACTCAACGTGCCTTGGTAGGTGCCGGCTGGCAACGTTGGACTAAAAGTGTAGGGATGAGGATGCAAGGCCAATTCAATGACTACGAGAAACGATATTACTACAATAATTATTATGAAAATAAAAATTATATTCCTCTTTTTCATTTTCTTTCTCTGACTCTTATTCTAACTAAGCCAATATTAGCTTATGTTGAAATTGGTTGTTTGAGTGCGCCTAATTTCCGAAAGTATCGTTGATATCTCTTGCCAGTGAAAGTTTTTAAAAGGCAGTTTTTGCATAATCCGTAAGGGTGTTAGTGGTGGAAATCAGTCGCTGGAAACTAAAAAGCAAATTCCTTATGGGCATTTCTCTAGTTCTCATTCTTTCTGTTTTTCCTTTCCATTCAACGGTTAAAGCCGATTACGCGTCCATGTCAAGTGGAACCTTGAATTTAAGCTCCGAGTTTGGTAAAAGCTGGGCAAAAGATGACGTTCCTTACTCGTTCGTTACAGTAAACGCTGTAAACGCAACTTTCATTGCAGGTTCAACTGCATCATTTGGCGCGGGCGGCACAGACGTTTGGCTAACCAAAGTATCTCAACGACTCAATGTCTTTCCAGGACTAGGAAGCTATTACCAGGATTCGATTGATTGGAGAAAAACCTACGGAGGACTACAAGATGACCTTGCAAAAAGCGTGATCCAATCCAGCGATGGCAACCTTATCTTAGCTGGACAAACTAAATCCTACGGATCAGGCGGATCCGACTCGTTCCTACTCAAAGTTGACACCGACGGTAACCTTCTCTGGAACATGACTTATGGCGGTGCACTGGATGATGGTACAAATTGCGTCTTTCAGGCTTCTGACGGTGGGTATGTTCTTGCTGGTTACACTTCTTCTAACGACGGATCTTTGAGTTCTTGCATAGTTAAAACAGATTCGCAAGGACAATTGCTGTGGACTCATGTTTATCCAGGATTGGCATTTAATTCTCTAAGTTCTACAAGCGATGGAGGTTACGTATTGGCGGCGAAATTCCCTAACGCTTTTGAACTTGTCAAGGTCGACTCAAGCGGTCAAACTCAGTGGAACCAAACTTATGGTGCACCTAACGTTGCTGAAGCAGAATGTGCAATTCAAACAGGAGAAGGAGGATACGCCATAGCTGGGTACACAAGTGACGGCACAGGTTCAAACTCAACGAGGCTGCTGAAAACCGACTCGTCAGGGAATGTTCAATGGGATCGAACTTACACGGGGCTTGGCGCTTATTCTTTGATTCAAACTCTCGAAGGTGGCTATGCTTTGACAGGTGACCGTGCATTCTTGACGATCACTGACTCATCAGGAAATATCTTGTGGAACCGCAACTACGATGGACTATCAGACGACAATCTGCAGTTTACCAGGGCGTATGACCTCCTCGAGCCCACACCTAATCAATTCATGTTGACTGGAACACAGCAGAGCTACGGCCAGATGCTAACAGGTCTTGATGGCTTTGTAACCAGAGTTTCATTAAGAAATGGAGACACCACGCCACCAAAAATCACTGTTCTCTCTCCTGAAAACAAAATCTATACCACAAGTAACCTTCCGCTCATCTGTTCTGTTGACAAATCCACCATATGGATGGCTTACCAGATAGACAAAGGCCGAAACGTCACGATATCTGGAAACACCACACTCACCCTTCCCGACGGTCAACACAATATGACCATCTACGCAGCCGACGCAAACTACAACAACGGCGCATCAAAAATAGTATTCTTCTCAAATTTTGCCGTCGACACAGTCCCAATAAATGTTGCCGTGACCTCACTACAAAACACAACTTACACCAACAACGACCTCCCGTTGAGCTTCACTGTCGACAAAGCAGTATCTTGGACGGCTTACAGTCTAGACGGACAAGCAAACCAAACTTCCGCCCAAAACACAACTCTAACTGAATTATCACCTGGAACACATACATTAACGGTGTACGCACAAGACTCCATTGGCCTCATCGAAGCCTCCGACACCATCAAGTTTGCAGTAGCAGACGGAAGCATTCCAGAATTGCCCAACATGTTAATCGCTATTTTTGTATTCGCGATCATTTCTGCTACACTCGCATTGTTAAGAATTAAAAGCAAAACAAAGATTTTAACTACAAAAATGAGTTACCTGCTGAGTGGAAACATCACCCACATTTCCCCTATTTTCTAATCCTGAAAGGATATTGGGGTAGTTATTCGTGAAAAGGTAAGTTTGTACTTGTCTTCCGAATGTTCTAATGTTAATGGGTTTAGACTTGACTGTTTTTTCCAAGTTCTTTTTCCATTTCTTTGGCTATTATTTTCCAAACTGCCGCATCTTGATTCATTTGTTCAATTTCTCGAGCTTCTATTTCTTTCTTGCTAAGTTTTGTTGATTTCTTGTACTCCAATTGTAATCCGACGTAATTGAGTTTGGATGAGCCTTTGTTTTCGGGTTTGATTTCGTAAAGGAATTGGGAATATTTGTTTGGACCTGACAGGTGAGTGTTTGTCCATGATAATCGGTCTGGGTAAAGTTGGATAAGTTTGTTCTTCTTTATCGTTTTTTTCTCGTTGGAGAACGAGTCTGTTAGAATTATGGTGTTTTCAGTTAGGTGAGTTATCTCGCGTTTTCCCTTTTGATGCATTAATGTGAGATCATTTGGGTCATAATTCGTGCACCAATTGTAAGCCTCAAGTGGGGGTATAGAGAAAATTTGGCTAAAATGGTATCGAAGAGAATAGACCATAGTTCCTTCCTCTTGAAATTTCACATTTAAGTCCAATATATTATTTTTGTGGATTAAAATTTCGACTAGAAAAATATCCGAGCCTTTAAAAAATCTTGATTTATCGAAAGTAATCGTTTAGATTTGCCCCATTTAATGATTTGACTTCGGGCAATACAAAAACTGATTTCCCATTGTGGGCCGCACTGGAAGAGGAAGTAATGACTAAGAGCATTCTCTTCGTTAATTCTGGTTTATGCTTATTTCTTTACCCAAACATGGGTGATTTCCCCAAATACGTATTTGCGATAATGGTTTGCTACTTTGTAAGCTTCGTTTATAGAGTCTTTTGCTTCTTGTGTGTAAAAATCATTGGGATTGGGGGTAGTAAGTTCCGTTAATTTGCATTCAATAATTAGTTTGGCTTCTTTGAAAGACATATCTCCGCAAGGAGTTTGAACACTTGTCAATTCAACTTCTTTCATTTTCTCACTATCTCTTCCTGATTTACTTCCCAAAAAGAGCACTTGCTCCTTATTTTCATTCGGGAAGTAAGACAGAGTATATGTTTGCTCTTTTTGAATCAGCTCAAGCGTATAACGATCTGCTCGAATAATACACCAAGTGGTCGGTTTCTTGAAAAGAAGCCCCAAACCACCTCCACTGCCTATCATGGAATTATAATGATCTTCCTTGCCCGCAGTAATAACGAAAAAATCTTTTCCGCCCAATGTAAATACATTGTCGCATATCTGTTCCGGAGAAATTTGTTTAAACAATCGATCAAAATTCATCTCTTTGACATTTACATGATTTGTTTTTTCTTTCATTTTTTCTCCTTGCATGTCCCGCACTCTCTTCAGCGAAATTTATCACACTTTAGGAGTTTTAAGTGTTATCTCCTGGGTTTAAGACCCTTCTATACGTCCAACTGGAAGAAGCTCTGTTCCCAGGCGAAACAAACTACATTTCAAAAGTAGCAAAAAATAAGGAATAATCTGATGCTTAGTTGAATCTGGCTTTGAGTATGTCACCGAGTTTGAGCGCGCTAAAATCTTTATAAAACGCAAGCTTTAGAACAAAAACCAAAGCGGACCCTCTATAGTTTTTGTATATGGTTGTGGTGCAGGGTGGAACTCGAACCCTCTGTGAATGGAGAAATCACCCCCACCTCATCTTTTTTCTTGGCAATAACCTGATAAGCAGTCCAAATCTATAAGATTCGTTAAACGTGGGAGAGTGAAGATATGGATTCTTTTAAGGAATCTATGAGTGAGTATAGAAAGCAGCTTGAGAAGGGATCTATTCAAAGGGCATACCGAGGATTAATGGATTATATTATGGAGTTGAGGGCGTATTTTGAAAAGAAGTATCCTAACTATTCCGTATCGGGAAGCATCTATTTTGGGTATATGAATATGACGTATTTTTCTTTCGTTCCAAAGTCGTTGAAACTTCGTGGACTAAAAGTGGGGATAGTCTTTGTCCATGAAAGATTTAGATTTGAAGTCTGGCTATTCGCATACAACAAAGGCTTCCAAGCAAAGTATTGGAAAATGTTCAAAGAAAGCAGCTGGAACAAATACCGAATTCCACCAACGACAAAAGGTGTAGATTCCATTCTTGAGAACATTCTGGTTGAAAACCCGGATTTCAGCGACTCAGAGGCATTGACCCAGCAAATTGAGATAGGTACTTTGAGTTTCATAGAGGATGTCGAGGACTTTTTATCCAAAAATAGCTAAAGGATACTATCAATGGAAGTTGCAATCAAGACATTGCTTTGCACATGCAATGCAGCATTAATAGCATTTACAAGGCGGGACTTGCTTGGAGAAGAGGTGGACATAGAAGAATTACGTAACCTGCCAAAAGTGAAAAGAATACTAAAAAACCAACAATCAAACGGTTCATGGATCTACCCAAATAAGAACGCTACATTGCGTTCACCCACAAATTACAACCAATATCAAACATACAAGACAATAGCAGAATTAGTGGTATTCTACGGATTAAACAAAAAACACGACGAAATAAGGAATGCGGCTGAGTACTTGTTTTCGTTCCAGACAAAAGAAGGAGAATTCAGGGGAATGTACGGAAATCAGTACAGCCCCAACTACAGTGCGAGCATCACAGAATTCTTGGTAAAAGCAGGATATGAAGGCACTAATATTGAGAAATCACTCAACTGGTTACTTAGAATGAGGCAGGATGATGGAGGATGGGCTATTCCCCTAAGAACCAGAAACAGAGAATTAGAAGCACTAAATGATAAGGAAACAATTGAGCCAGATAGAACAAAGCCATTCTCTCACCTAGTTACAGGTATTGTGCTAAGACCATTTTCTCTAATGTCTGCATATAGAAGCAAAGTAAAGGACGCAGGACTGCTATTGGCGGAAAGGGTCTTTACTCGAGACAAGTACTCGGACAGAATGGGAAGTGAGTATTGGACCAAATTCACTTTTCCGTATCACTGGACAGATATTCTGTCAACGATAGACACGCTGACACTTCTTGGAATTAACAATCATCCAAAAATCAATGAAATAATGCATTGGTTTGAGAAGCAAAAACATGCTAATGGAATATACGACGTAAGTGTGATGGCTGGAACTAAGTACAAAGACGTCAACTACTGGATAACCTTACAATACTTAACTGTGCTCAAAAGAATTATTCAGGTCGGATAGCAAGGAAAGAATGAAGCATATGGTGCACAAAAAGGCAATCTGCAAACCATGCTAAAGTTCATTCCTCGTTAACGTTGCCTCTGATTTTTATGAGCTTAAAGAATAAACTCCCGCAGCTTTCAGGTACAGGTTGCCTCGAACCCCCCTCTCCGATGCGTGGAGACGTCACCTGCATTTCCCATTTTTTGTTAAGCAGATTGGCGCTACAGTTTTAAGTAAGGACATGAATGCGATTTTGGTAGTAAATTTCTATGTGATTCGTTTAGAACACGCTATTTTTTCAATTCAATTAGCGTTTCTAATACCAATTTAAGTGCAGAGTCGTAGCCATCGCAGTATTCTTTGCTCGAATCTTTGTCCGCATAGGTTCGCTCCACAATTTCTTTTCCAATTCCTTCATTGGTTAGCTGGATTGATCCTTCTTTAAGCCATATCAGAGCATCTACATACCCGTGTTCTGAGTCTGAAAGCTCATCAGTCGTAGATGATTCTGCCTTCTGCCTGATCATTTCCTCAATCTTTTCCTTTAACTCGTTCTCAACCTTGCTCACTTCTCATCACCAATTCGATTACTTGTTTATCATAGAGTTAAATAGCTGTCGGCTCACCAACCGCGCTTCATTAAACCCTAATAAAAAGAGGCTTGCTACAATCTCCTAACTTGAATCGCCCGCTATTTACTTATAAAAATAGAGGATTGAGATTCGAACCCTCTGTGAATAGAGATGTCACCCGAACAACCCTTTATTTGGTTTTTTTGCCTTACTAACTGAAGAAGCCCAAAAATTTGCTTCGAGGTTTCAATCCAAAAAGTTGAACCCCTTGAACTACGACTTCATCATGCTAGCAGACTCTGTGAATAAAGTAAAACAGCATTTAAAAAAGCTAATTCAGGTATCATCGTTATTTTTTTGCCTTTTTGGTAAGTTCAAAGTCGTAATCTTTCTTCAAGTAGGCAATACAATATTCAATGGCATGACTCATCGAAGCGAATGTTCTCTCCTCAGAGTCCACTTCACCCTTGAGCCAGTCATAGAGCTCTTGGTCTATGCTGATGGCTATTTTCTTCTTTGTCATCGGTTGTCAAACTACATTAACTCAAGAAAACCCACTTAAATGTTTATACGACCGAGTAATACTGAGGATTGACAAGCGTTATATATTCATACTTAGTAATACGATTGATCACTCAGTCTTCTCAAAGTAGAAGAGTAGGGGTTACAAAATGAGTGAACGTATACAAAAAAATGGTTCTTATCTAAATGGAAAATCTACCGTTGGAACAAACACCAGACTTAAAGATACAAGCACCATTAGCGGAATGTGTCCCATTTGCATACGCGATTGCCCAGTGGTTTGCGAAATCAGCTTATCAGCGTTTAGGGGAAGAGAAGCACTTTACCCCGAACCAGCCCAATTTGGCACTAGCACAGCAGGAGCACTCAAAAGTTTCGGTCTAGACTGGTCACATTTCAACATACAAGCAGGACTTTTTGAAGCACAAGGCATACCTGAAACCTCAGAAGCAGCCATATTCCCAAATGCAAACACAGAAACTGTTGTAGGAGGAATGCCGCTTAAGCTTCCAATACTAACAGGCGCTTTCGGTTCAACAGAAGTTGCTCGCGTAAATTGGGACGGATTGGCAATTGGGGCGGCCCTCGCAGGGGTTTCCATAACAATAGGTGAAAACATTGCAGGCATGGATGTCGAAGCCACCTCTGTAAATGGAAAAATAACCCATTCTCCAGAACTAAAGCGAAGGGTTGATTCGTTTAGAAAGTTCTGGGATAAAAAATACGGCGATGTTATAGTACAAACAAACGTTGAAGACCAAAGATTGGGCATAGATGCTTACGCTCTGTCAAAGTTGGAAGTTAATGTTATTGAGCGCAAATGGGGTCAAGGTGCTAAAGCCATCGGCGGCGAAGTACGCATTAAAGATCTATCAAAAGCTATTTTGTTGAAGAAACGTGGCTACATTGTGATCCCAGATCCAGAGGATCCAGTGGTACAGCAAGCGTTCCGCGAAGGAGTGTTTAACACTTTTGAACGTCACAGCAGAGTGGGTATACCTAAACAGAAGCCTTTCGTTGAAGACATTGAATGGTTGCGTGAACAGGGCGCTAAAAAAGTATTCCTAAAGACAGGTGCGTACAGACCATCTGCAGTTGCCTATACAATGAAATTTGCTTCTGAGGCAAAAATCGATGCTTTGAGCTTTGACGGTGCAGGTGGAGGAACAGGCATGAGTCCAGTTCCAATGATGGATGAAATGAGCATTCCAACATTGTATCTACAAGCACTGGTATTGCAATGCGCACAAACGCTTAAAGCTAAAGGGAAACATGTTCCAGATTTGATTATGGCCGGTGGCTTCATAGAAGAAACTAGCATATTCAAAACCATCGCCTTGAGCAACTTTGGAGAGGGCCCCATGGTTAAAGCGGTCTTGATGGGGCGCTCACCGATTACTGCAGCAATGAAGTCAAGCTACTTCGCGCAACTGGCTTCTGAAGGCAAGTTATCCAATAATTTCGTCGCCAAATACGGTGCAACACCAGAAAAATTCTTTATCGCAACTCCTGAACTCAAAGCAAAATTCGGTCTGCGTTTCAATGAAATCCCCTTGGAGAGTATTGGCGTTTATACGTACTTGACTGATAGAATCGGAGTGGGCTTGAAACAGTTAATGGCAGGAAATCGAAAATGGAACCTAAACTTGCTGAACAGAGACGATCTCATGAGTTTAAGCAACATTGCTCAGCAAGTGACAGGTATCCCATTGGCGCATGAAGTTGAAAATGACGTGGTCAAAAAAATACTTGACTACTAACCTCTCTCTTCTTCTTTTATTCTAATTAATGGGAGGATTGCTGAAATGCCTATCGCTTTTGTGCTATTAAATACAGAGGTTGGCTCCGAAACAAATGTTCTGAAAGAATTAAGAAAAACGGAGAGCATAGAGGAAGCCTTACCTGTATATGGTGCCTATGATATCGTATTGCGGGTTGAATCAAGTTCAATGAAAGAGCTAAAACAAAACATTTGTTGGAAAATAAGAAAAATGGATTATATTACAGCAACGCAGACTCTGATAATAATCTAATGCAACTTTGATTCAAACTCTTTGCGTTGTTTGCGGTTTCTTCTTGAAACGATACTTGAAAAGATATCCTAATACCATAATAACAATGGTTACAACAATGACGATGTAAAGTGTCTCTGTAGTCATTTACCACCACCTCTCTTCAATGTGGTGTTCTGTATCTTGGCAAGCAGAAAGAGGCTTTACTTCCATTTTGTTAGTATTTCCTCCCTACGGAAAGTCTTAGTGCTGACGAAGAAAAGCGCGACATCAAACGCTAAGAGAATGCCCGAAATTATGAGCAGGCTGTTTACGTCAAGGGTTATTATGCTTGTCTCGCTGAGAAGGTATATGCCCAGAAGGGGGAAGAGTATAAAAATTCCAAAACTGTTAGCGCTTCGCACATCATTAACTCTCGAAGAAACCATCACAGCTGAACAGAACACTCATCACTATGGCGACCGGCATCAGAACTAAGAGCAAAGTGGCGATGTTCCAATTTGGAAAGTAATAGTAGCCAAGTGTATTGAAAGTAACCTCATCAACGCCCATCATGAACACTGCTGCAGCAGCATACATTGCTGCTAAAGTTGGAATAACTGCGGAAATGGCTTTTCCAAGCAATATTTCTCCATCAGTGAGGGGCGTTGCTAGAAGTGGTTCCAGACTCTTCTCCACTTTTTCCCCTACTATACTGTAGGAGGCAATCCCTAAGGGAACGTACGCTGCACCTATGACTAAAAAGAAGGAAAAGGAGTTAAGCAAACTTGGAAGCACACCCGTCGCTGCGAGTCCGTGGCTCCCCTTTACCGCTAAATACTCCAGTATCACAGGAAATAGGACCGAGACGACAACTGGGAAGATGATGATTGAATACCAGACATTTTTTACCCGCCTAAATATCTTGAAGTCCCTAGCTGCTATAATCCACGCCTTTGAGAGTCTCATATTTATTTCCTCACAAGTTTTAGATAGGTATCTTCCAAAGTCGAGCCCACCACATTGATTGATTTGACATGACCGCCCGCTAGAACTATAGCCTCTACAACAGGTGAATTTTCCTTGTCTGGGTTTTCCACGTCGAATGTTATCGTGTCGCCGCTGGTGGACAGGTTTTTGAGGTGCAGTTTTTTCAGTGCCACCAAAACCGCATCGTTTACTTGCTGTTCCAATCCGATCACTGTCTTCTTACCGCTAACGGACCTTTCAAGCTCCTGCGGAGTACCAATCGCCATAATACTTGTATTCATTATTGCTACTCTATCGCAGATTTTCTGCGCCTCGCCGAGGTTGTGTGTGTTTAGAAAGATTGTCTTCTTCTCTTTTTTCAATTGAAGAATGAAATCTCGGACTGTTTTCGCAGCCTCAGGATCTAGATTTGCGGTAGGTTCGTCCATAAAAATAACTTGTGGTTCATGAATTAGAGCTCGGGCTATGGCAAGTTTTTGTTTCATGCCCTTGGAAAATGTGCCTGCTAGAACGTTTCTTTTCTCCCACAGCCCCAGCATCTCAAGAAAACGTTTGATACTTTCTTTCCTTTGAACCTCGGTGCAATCGTATATTTTTCCGTAAAAGTCTAGGTTATCATAAGCAGTTAGGTTTTCAGATAAGCCAACATTATCGGGAACCAATCCGATCATTTTTCTAATTTTTAGAGAATCTTCCTTATTGCCTATTTCAAATCCGCCTATTCTGGCGCTTCCGCTAGTCTTTGATATAAGGCAACAAAGCATCCTGATTGTAGTGGTTTTTCCAGCGCCGTTAGGCCCAAGAAAACCAAAAACTTCACCATCATTAACATGCAGGGTGACGCTATCTACAGCTGTTAGGTCGTCGAATTTCTTCGTGAGATTTTCTGCGTCAATCAAACAATCATCACACTAGTAGGTTGTCACTCTAGCCTTTTAGTTATTTCTGGGGAAAATCCTATTATTTAAGTCTAAATTCGAGTCTGCTCCTTGTTGGTAAAAACTAAATAGAACTGGGAACTGTGGGTTGAATTTTCAACCCCATAGGCATTTTGAGCAGCCGTTAAATCGACCCCTCTGTGAATGGAGAAATCACCAGCATTTCCACCTTTTTTCCATTTTTCAGTTCGAATTTTGTGCATAGAGGTAAGACTGGGTTTGAGAGATGAGTTTAAACTGCGGCTGTTTGATACCTGAGTCAAACGAGAGTCATGTTCTTGTTACTGCAATGCGACACCAACATTATCTTATTACGTTTAGATACGACTAAACAGGCAAGAGGAGAGAAGATGTTTGCGAAGTCAAGTTGATTTGTATACAAACATCCACAAGGGTCAGCGTGTTAGGTTCTTCATGATTAGCAAATTAGCTGGAAGCCTGAATGCAAGTGATCAAAATGCTCTTATTGCACTCGAAAATGAACTCGTATCATTCCAAGAACATATGTATCTCCATGCAGGACACGAAGAGAAGGTAGTTCATCCTTTGCTTTCCCAAAGAGTCCCAGGAGGGGCAAACAGATTAAATGAGGATCACCGTCATTATGCGCAGACAATTCGAAGAACTTGTAGAGTGCTTTACAGAAATAAAGGATAAGCCAACAGATTTTGAAAAACGTGAAGAGCAGTGCCTGGAGTTCTACCTTGCTTGGAACAGGTTCCTATGTTTCTACTTCGATCATATAAACTATGAAGAAGAATACGTTATGCCAACACTATGGAAACTCTGCACTTCCGATGAGTTGGCCGACACGTTCAGGAAAGTCCTGGCGGATCAAACACCAAAAGAGCTTATAGATAGCTATGGGATGATGCTTCCAGCCACCAGTCCAACAGAGAGAGTTATGATTCTCAAACGGGGTCAAGCTGCAATGCCTCCAGAAGTTTTCCAGGGAACTCTAAAAGTTGCAGAACATGTCCTGACTCCCGATGAATGGGTTTCAGTAAAGAAGATACTAAAACTCGAAGCCTAAAGTCAGAAACTTTCTAGCGCAAATTCCCCTAAACTTGAAAAAGCTTTCATAATGAAACAGGCTTCTCAGGGTTAAGTTTTCACCCCTTGACGAATTGGGCACGAAATGTTTACCAGCAAAAGAGAAATAGCTAATTTTCTCGTTTCAAACGCTATTGAACCGCTTCTCTATACTTGACCCAGCTAAAATAAGTAGCCGCCTGAGCTTTTTCAAATGCCTCATTTTTGCTTTTGCCGCATAATTCTTCTTCGCTGAATCGTGAGAGCATGAAGAGTTTCTCTTTAAGTTTAAATACCGTTCTCCTTTTTCTAATTCGACGAGTACTCACATGGATACGAAAAAGAAAAAGAACAGAATTAACCTGGGATTTACTGTAATCTATATGGTTTGTGCAATAGTGTTTTTTACAGGTGTAAGCGGTTCTATAGGGCAAGTTTCCCTTTTAAGCACTGGCAACACAAACTTAGGTATTTCAACGCCTGGCGACTTCACAGATGTTAATGACCCTAATTACAAATCTGCATCCATATTTACGGCTCGAGAATCTGGAATTGTAGCTTCTATAACCGCAATGACCGCTCGAGTTAATACACCAGGAAACGTTATGACCGCAATCTACGCAACTGATTCAGAAGGAAACCCCACTTCTTTGGTTGGCACCTCAACTAAAACATACGTTTCAACCTCAATGAATTGGGTAACTTTTCAATTGCTTTCCGCTGTTCCTGTAACTATTGGTCATCAATATGCATTAGCTATTTGCTCAGATGACTACGTAACGGTCAGTGTGACAAGCGGCACTGGGGTTCGAATCCACAACAACAATGACTATGGCAGTTTTAGCAACCCATTCAATAATGGTTGGGGCATACAACAAGATACTCGGGGTGCTATCAGCATCTATGCAAATATTACCAAAGGGCTTACTCCAACAACTATTCCAGATGTTACTTCAACACCCTCAAATCAAACCGAAAACACTAGTTTTATTATGGCTGTTTTCGGCGGTGCAGGAGCAGGACTTTCGGCGTTAGCTTTAATTCTAGTTAACTTCCGCAAAGTCAAAACAGTCGTTTTATAAGGAAATTTAAGGAAATTTCTGGGTAGACGGAACTTGAACCCCTGTCAGGTGGATATAGCACCCGCATTTCCCTTTTTTTACTGGAAGCAAAGTCTTCCGAGCTTTTCGTTTTTATTTGGTTTAAACTTTCAACTTTTTAGCGAAGGCTTTAGCATTTTTGAGGTCTTCTTCGTTAGGTCTTCCTTTGTTCATTCCGCCAAAGTATTTGAGAAAGAGGTTGGTGTTGAAGCCTTTGCATTGAAATTCATCAACAATCAAGTAACCTTTAGATTGCAGTTTTTCCCTTAGTGCCGAGTGGTCTTTGGCGAGTTTCTTTTCTCCTGTCACTCCACTGGTTGAGAAAACGAATGCTTTCTTGTCGGTGACTTGCGGCAGGGCATCGGCAAAGTCAAGCAGTTCCCTGTAGTGTTTTCCACTATCTATCCCTGCACCAAAACCTACAAGGTCATATTTTTCGAGTTCATCAGAGCCTGTTTCTTGCGTAGACTTAACCTGTGCATCAAGCACCTTAGCCATAGCTTGGGCTACTTTCTGGGTGTTGTTATGATGGTAAGAATACACAACTATCAAAGATTTCATATGTAGCTCCATTTTGACCCCTTTCTTAGTTTATCGTTTTTTCTTTTCAATAGTTTTTAAGCTTTTGCTTCTTATGGCTAACTTGGCAGGGGTGTTATTTTGTTAAAATTTTAATATAAGCAATAGAAAACTATGGTGGGATTCATACGAAAGGGTTTGATAAGGTATTAGTTTAGATTTTAGTTTAAATTAATTGGTAAAAGTGCTAAACAAACTTCCAGTCAATCAAATCTTGAGAATAACAAGGTCTGGCTTATGGTCAGCAGTTACAGTTGTTTGTGTTGAGCCATTTTTTGTGCCACTTGAAGTTCTCGCAGCCTTCTTTGGATTCGCAGCACATGCATTGGTCTTCACTTGTAGCCTTGTTTATCATATCGATTAGTTCCTTCTCCGCTTTAGGGTCAAGGCATAGCTTTTTGACTTGTTTTTCAAATTCACCTGTCAAACGCATAAACTCCTTTGTAATTCTAACCACAAGCAGGTATTCTTTAACATAATGGTGCAGGGGGTGGGATTCGAACCCACGAACGCCTACGCGATAGGGTCCTAAGCCCTACTCCGTTGACCTGGCTTGGAGACCCCTGCACAAACGCTGATTCAGTGACAATACGTTAGCCTCCTTTAATATTTATTTACCCCTCAAAATCTCTCGTTTGAGCGTATTTTTGCAGTTTTGCATCCACAGAAAATGTTGGTTGACCGTAAGCTCTTTATTTAATACCGTTGTTGATTCAAAGAGAAAATGGTTTGCCTTCGTAGCCTAGCCCGGTGGGGCGTTACCTTGGTAAGGTAATGGTCGCGGGTCCAAATCCCGCCGAAGGCTCCACTCTCTAGTAAACTTCAGGCCTGACCATTAGGGCTTTTCAGGGATAATACGAAATATGTTAGCTACGGTTTCATTAGGTATTGGGAGTTTGCGCCATCCGAATGTTCTGAGTATTTCTTCGTCTGGTGGAGCAGGAACCCCAAAATAGTCGGATAGGTTCAGTTTTTCGATCTCTTTTTCTGATGCGTTTAGAATTTTTCCGTCGTACACGTCTTGCATTATTTTGTATCCTACGTACATTTTGGTTATGTGTTTGAGTTCGTCTTTGGCTTGTGCATGTTGAGCTATCAGAAGGTTCACTTTCTTCATTTCTTCATTACTTATGAGGTTGCATTCAGCGTGGTTGATGTTGAGATATAAGAGTCTCGTTAGACCTTTCTCGTTTACTTGATTTAGGAGGGAGTATAGGCTGGAGTCTTGAAGTAGGAAGTGATATAGGTTTTCGGAGTCGGCGATGTTGTGGAAGAGTTTGGTTTTGGATAAGTCGATTTTGAAGGTGTGTTTTGCGGCAACGAATATGAATGCCTTTTCAAACCCGATGTAGCTTCCGAAGGTTGGAATTTTTGCTCGAGTGTAAAGATGATGGATGGTTTTGTGTAGCTTGCTTATTTTTGTTATCTCATTTTGGGCGGTGAGGTAAGCAATTTCGTTAGCGATGTCTTTTTTTAGCTCAAGCATCTTTCTCGCCTAAAATTATGTAACCCCTTCAGATATTTAACATCTTGACTTTCATTAGAAAATAAAGGAATTCTGTCATTGAAAGGTTGATTCATGACTAATACATTCTATTGGGTGAAACAAGATTGAGAAGCGGCTGTCCATTAATCAAGCGTTTAATGTTTTCTGCAGTAATTTCGATGCCTCGAGCAGTTGATTCTTCTGATAGCCCAGATATGTGAGGGGTCAAAACGACGTTGTTCAATGGTGCAAATGAATGGTATAATGATTCATCGAGAACATCTATTGCTGCTCCTGCGATTGAACCTCGCTTTAACGTTGAGAATAGAGCTTGATCGTCAACAATTCCGCCCCTAGATGTGTTGATTAGGTAAGCGGTTGGCTTCATTACTTCGAGGTCTTTTGCTCCAAAAGATCCTCTTGTTTCTTGCGTAAGGGGAAGGTTGAGACTTACGAAGTCACTCTGTTGCAGCATCTCGGGAAGGTCTTTTTGCGTTCCAACAAAATCAGCATACAGATCTGGAGCAACCGAAGGTGAGCGCTTAACTGCTAAAACCTTCATCCCAAAAGCTCTAGCTCGAAGGGCTATCTGTTGCCCTATTGAGCCGTACCCCACAATCAACAGAACCTTTCCCGCCAACTCTTTACTTCGCAAACCTTCATCTTTAAAATTGCAACCACCCCAAATACGCTCAGTTACCTTAGTGGACAAGTTTTTTGAAGGTTGCACGATTTTGCCATTGTAGGCATTTAGATTTCTTGCAAGAATCATCATCATGCCTAAGGTATATTCGGCGACGGTTGATGAATTATAACCTGCCAAGTTTGCAACCTGTATACCTCGAAGATTAGCAAACGGCACGTCAATTTCATCTATGCCCACCCCCCAACACTGAATTAATCCAAGTTTTTTGCTCTTTTCGATAATTTTTTTTGTCGCAAGCCAACTAACAAGAACATCTGCTTCTGGAATCAAAGCAGAGATTGACTGCTCATCATAATGTGAAAAGGCCTTAATTTTGCCATTTGAACCCATCTTCTCTGAAAGGGAAGCGGCAATTTTTTCTGGACAAAGGATTTTGAAGGTCATCGTTGGAATCTATTTTATCAGGGTATATTAAATTCTATTGCTACGTTGGATATCTGATTGTTTCTTAATTGTGTGTTGCAAATATGATTTACTAATACTTAAATAACAAAAGCAAATGATAGGACGAATATTAAGAGCGCTTGGTTTAACGTGAAACTATCAGAAATTCTTAGGGCGGGCAAAGTAGTAAGTAATGTACCATTCTTAATTTTAGATTGGAAGCACACCCAGGGCCTTAAAACCCACGAGATCAAAGACCTCCAAAACAAGCAACTACGCGCAATAATCAAACACAGCTATGACCATGTTCCATATTATCACAGCCTATTCAAAAAATCAAACCTTACACCTGAAGACATTAAAACTTCTGACGACCTAAAAAAAGTGCCGATAACCAAAAAAACCGACATCAGAGGACTTCCAATCCAAGACATTACAGCAGACAACTTCATTTTGACCAACTGCGAGAAACGGTTTACCTCGGGGTCATCCGGAATTCCCCTAACCTGTTACCGAGATGGAAAAAACTTTCTCAAAAGATGCTTCGATGAATACCTATTTCACAACAGTCACGGAGCAAACTTCAGGGATAAGCGAGTATTAATGGGCGGAATTGTTCCGTTGCCTCCAAACATATTGCAAAGGTTTGGATTACTTAAAACAAAAGAGGTTTCTCCATTAAATCGTCCAAGCGAACAACTCAGAGTTATAAAAGACCATGGAGCCAAAATTCTTCTAACAAACCCATCGAGTGCTTTAGCCATTTCCAAAGAAGCCAAGGAAACGGAACTGAAAGGCATAGAACTTTCACTTATTTTTACGGTGGGAGAAAGATTGGACCACAGTACACGTTGCTTCATAGAAGAAGCCTTCAACGCAAAAGTAATAGATCAATATGGCGCAACGGAGGTTGGCAAGATAAGTAGAGAGTGTGCTGAGCACAGTTATCATATCCACCATGACGTGCTAGTTCAATCCACCAAAGAGAGTGAAACGCTTGCCGTAGGGGAGGAGGGAGAAATTACCGTCACAAATTTAGTTAATTTTGTTCAGCCATCAATACGGTATGATCTTGAAGATTCCGGAGTAGTTCTGGACGACGAATGCAGTTGCGATCTCCGATATCCTTTGATGAAATTGACGTCTGGAAGAGCTATTGACGTCATTAACCTTCCAAGCGGGCGCTCTATCTCGGCACTCGAAGTCAACGATTTTTTAAGTATTCGACCTACTGAGCTCCGACAGTACCAAGTAATTCAAGAGACTTTGGACAAGTTGACAGTGAAAGTTGTAAAAGGCATGGATTTCAAACATAACACGATATTAGAAATCGAAGATACTTATAAAAAAATTCTTGGCCCCGAAATGCAAGTCAATGTGATATTGGTGGAGGAAATTCCCCGAGAAAAATCAGGGAAATTCAAACTATTCAAGAACAACTATATAGCAAAAAAATAACTATAACGCTTTCTTTTCCAATATTGGGAATATAAAGAATATAGTAATATACCTTATTTAAGAGATCCGACAAGCGCTTTCTTATGAGAGTACTTGAAGTCAGCAACTATTCGGATTTACTGGGACTCGAATCCGCATGGAATTCCATACTGGAAAAGTGCCCTCACAACATCTTTTCAACATGGGAATGGAATTCAATTTGGTGGAAGCACTTCGGAGGCGGCAAGAAACTTTTCATATTAATCGCACTGGAAGAAAACAGAATTGTTGGAATAGCACCACTCATGTATTCAGTCAAGTCTGCTTTCGGCGCGAGACAAGGAAAGATAGAAGCAATAGGAACCCCCCAGGCTGACTATCATAATTTCGTAATATCTGAAAATAAGGAAAAATGTTTTCAAGCCTTTCTAAAATACCTAAACAAAGTTCCGGAGAAATGGGACTGCATCGAACTAACAGACATTTCCCAAGATACCGAATGCCTATCATCGCTTAGCCAAGTTTCAAACGAAATTGAACCCATGGAAAATTGCCCTTATTTGCCATTGCCAAATTCCTTCGAGGCGTTTATGGAAAATCTCAGCTACAAAAAGAGAAAATACGTAAGACGAGGTATGCGAAAGCTTGAATCCAGTTTTAAGGTTGAACTGGAAGATTGCTCCCAAGTTGAGAGTTATCAAGAAGGAATGCAGTGCTTGTTTGATCTACATCAAAAAGAGTGGGAACTGGTAGGTCAAGATGGTGTATTTTTGGATAGTGCAGTTCGCAATTTCCACCTTGACATTGCAGAGGCCTTCTCAAAGAAAGGCTGGCTTTGCTTGCACACTCTCAAACTCTCTGAGATTCCTGTTGCAGTCGAATATGGTTTCAGGTACTGCTCCAAATACTATGCGTACTTACCAGGTTTAGACCCTGAATATCGGCAATACAGCGTCGGAAACATGCTGTTCATCAAGATAATCGAAAAACTGATAAAAGACAACATTAAAGTCTACGATTTTTTGAGGGGTGCAGAAGAATACAAGTACTATTGGAACGCAATTTCTAAACTCAATTATAAAATAGTTGTAAGTAGACCTGGGTCGATGGGTAAAATGCAACATTGGTTTTTCAATAATTATTTTTCTTTTGGGAATAAGCTGAACTATCTGCTTAACACAAGATAGGTTCTAACTAAATCGAAGACTTGGAAAGCAGAAATCACTGTCTCTTTTGTCGTTTTACTGTAAAACAGTACAGCAGTCATTTGTAACATATATTAATACACAATACACTTAAAGAACAACCTACAATTTGCCATAATTACGCCGAACAAAAGGAAAACGGAGAGAAACCCGCTCTAAGGTGAGAAATAATGCAAAAAAGAATTGTTTATGTTACATTAATTTTAGCTCTTCTGGCATCTTCTTTTGTAATCTTTAACCAAAATACTTCCCTTGCAGCGACAACTGATCCAGCAAGCCTCAGAATTTTCATCGGCCCATCAAGTGTCCTTGCAGACAACAAAACATACAACTGCATTTTCGTGCAATTACAAGATTCCACTGGAAAACCTGCAAGAGCTTTGCAAGATACGACCATAAGCCTCTCATCTTCACTCACGAACATAGGAACAGTAGATCAATCAATCACAATACCCAAAGGAGCAATATTCGCATCGGCAAAGTTCTACTCAACATTCTCTCCGGGAACAACTGCAATTTCGGCATCAGCAACAGGTTACACAACCGTACAATCTTCAATAACTACCATTGGACCAATTCCCAACTCAGTATCAATATACGGATTTCCATCAACCCTACCAGCAGATGGCAACACCTATAACGCCATCATGGTCCAACTCCAAGATTCCAGTGGTTCCCCAGCAAAAGCCCCCAAAGGAGGCGTACCTATATCACTTTCATGCTCAGATACCCTCAACGTAGGAAATGTTACCCAATCCATCACGATTCCTGAAGGAAAAACCTTTGCTACAGCTAACTTTACAACTAAACTAAATAGCACGAGGGTGCAGTCCGCAATTATTACGACTGTAGCTCAAGGATATACATCTCAACAGCTGACAATTTCAACTACCCCCGTAGGGTCAAATCCATCCCAGATCAGAATATTTGTCGGACCCTCCCAGATTCCTGCAGACGAAAACTCGTGCCCACAAATTGCCATCCAACTGCAAAATGCAACAGGGTGCACAGCAGTATCTTCGTCAGATACAATCGTTTCTGTAGCATCAACCGATCCCACAGTAGGACAAATAGACTCACAAGTAATCATTCCAGCAAACCAGACCTACGCCATAGCAACCTTGAATTCGACATACAAAGCAGGCACCACAACAATAACCGCAGTAGCCACAAACCTGTTGAGAGGCCAACAAGCAATAACAACAACAGGTTTCACCCCGTCCAAATTAGCAGTTTACTGTGCCCCAACGAGTCTGCCGTCGGATAAAGCTACTTACCAAACTATCCAAGTACAACTGCAAGATTCACAAGGAAGACCCGCAAAAGATCCCCAAGCCGACGTAAACATAAACCTATTTTCATCCCAACCAACCGTGGCTGCTGTTAGCTCAACACTGACAATTCCCTTCGGCCAAACACAAGCCACCGGAACCATCACCGTAACAAATACAGCGGGATCAACAACAATAACGGCCCAAGCTTCAAGCTACACTACCGGTCAAGGTACCATAACAACTTACACTATTGATTTCTCGCCAATGCAAATAACTGCTTCAGCCAACTCCTCAAGCGTTTACAATGGACAAAAAGCAGATCTAACAGTTTACATAACAGCAGATAACACCATCGTGAGCGGAGCTACAGTCCAATTCACCTCAGACAATGGCGGATCGTTTGCAGCTACGTCAGATCAAGGGAATGGAACCTACGCAACGATTTTTACAGCCCCAAGCTTTACAAAATCCACAACTTGCACAATTACTGCGACCGCTACAAAAACTAATTACATAACATCCCAAGCCACAACCCAAATAACAGTTCAACCAGCTCCAACACCTACCCCAGCACCAACCGCAACACCTGTTCCAACCGCTACACCAACTCCAACTCCAGCCCCGAGCACAAACTCGAGCGAAACATCAAATAGCACCAGCCCAGGAACTCTTCAAATTCTCGTCTTAGACAAGGACGGGAGTCCTCTTGGCAACGCAACCGTTACTTCAACAACCCAGCCTGAAGGAACAGATATTTTCTCAAACATTACCGACTCGACTGGTTACGTTACTTTCACAAATGTGGCTACTGGGGAATATTCTTTCGAAATATCAAAGGACGGAATCCAATTGGGAAATTTGAACTTCAACTTTACCGGTCAACCAAAGATTACGTTGGATCTTTCGAGCCAAATTGAAGCATCCACAGCCAACAGCAGCGACTCATTGGTATTATTGGTAATTGTGGTTGTAGTCGTCGTTGTCATTGTGGTCGTTATCGTTGTATTGCTACTAAAGCGCAAACGTTCAAGCATGAAAGAACAATTTAAACCGTCTGCCTTCCAAACTTCAGAATTCAAACAATTTTAAGCGACGATCCCAATGTACGTTTTTGTTTGCCCAAATTGGGCAAAATTGAACTATGCGCTACTGAAAACTTAAAACAAAAGGCTATTCGTGCAACCAAAATTGTAAAACAACCCTTCGCGCCTTGTCGGTTTTGGAAAAAGCTTCTTATGCCCAGACAACGAGTATCTTCAACAGAGGGGAACTGTGGTTAACTTCTCGTTTGACAGGCGCGAGACCATTATTTTAGCAACGGTGCTCGCTATCTCTTTAGCAGTCAGGGTTCTTCTGTTTCCTCTTAAAGGATACTATATCGACACAAACGATTTTATCGCTTGGTTTGGAACTGCAGCTGCACATGGAATTAGACCATTCTATTCGGTCGTAGGATTTGCAGATTACCCGCCCTTCAACGTTTACATTTTCTGGTTTTTTGGATCCTTAGCAAATGCTACAGGGATAGGTATTGCAAATATTGTCAAATGGGTGCCTAACCTCTTCGATTTAGCAACTGCGGGTCTCATCTTCTATTTTGTGAGGAAACAAACAAGTTTCAAGTTAGCAATTATGTCTGCGGCGTTCTATACCTTCAACCCTGCAGTGATCTTCAACGTAGCAGTCTGGGGACAATATGACGCTGTCTACACACTCTTCTTAGTCATCTCCCTTATGCTTGCATTAAGAAGCAAGCCAAAACTTTCCGCAGCAGTTTTCGCCATCGCCATTTTAACAAAACCACAAGGCATAGCATTAGCCCCGCTGATTATCTATTTGATCTTTAGAAAGAATGGCATAAAGAATCTACTCATTTCTGTGGCAGTTTTTGCAGCAACTGTTTTTGTGGTTATTTTGCCCTTTGAATGGAGTAACCCTGTAACTTTCCTCAGCAAAATCTACTTTGGAGCGTACAGTGGGTACCAGTACACGTCGATAAACGCGTTTAACTTATGGGGACTATTCGGCTTGTGGCAGGCGGACGGAAACCTGTTCATCGTGGGTTGGGTTCTCTTTGGCGCTTTCGCCGCTTTCACACTTTACGTTTTGCATAAACGATTTAATGTTTCAGGCGAGTGGCTTGCAATTTTCGCGGCTTTCATGCTTTTCTTTGCTTTCTTCATGCTGCCAACAAGGATTCATGAGCGGTATCTGTTTCCAGCCATAAGCATGTTAGCTCTGATGTTTCCATTCATCAAGAAAGCCAGACCGCTCTATGTGGTTTTAACTGGCACCCTGCTGGTTAACCAAGCCTACGTACTCTACTACCTCAATCTTGGTACTTTCATTTCCAGCGGGGATTTGGTGGTTCTAGCGGTAAGCGTTATTAATTTAGTCATGTTCTTTTATGCCTCTGTGCTACTGTGGGATGAACTAAAAGGACGCCCATTAATCAAAACAGAACCCGCCGCATTAAACCAACCTCCAAAGACAGGTGAGCCACCAGAATGAAAATGGGAATAAAAATCACAAAGAAAGACCTGATAACGATCGTTTTATTATCGATAGTCTTCTTTGGGATAGCTTCTTGGAATGTGGGTTTGGTTAATGCGCCAACTACGAATTGGCAAAGCACAACACAAGAGAGCTTCTATGTGAATTTGGGCTCAAACCAGCAGGTTCAAAACGTTTATTTCTGGGTCAAAAGCGGCAATGCTACAGTTACCGTATTTTCGGGGGCTCCTGGAAACTGGACCCAGCAGGGACAATTTGCACTGCAACCCAGGGGTACTGACTACTCTGTTTACCAAAGCATAGGTTTGAGCGTCAACACACAATTTTTGGAGTTCATTGTCGATCCAGTAAATTATGATTCTTTACCCATGTTCTCTAATTGGGGCGTAACTAATCCTTCAGACCAACCATTATCACCTTTCATTCAAGTCACTGAAATCGGAGTAGAAAGCCAAACCAACCAGCAAATACCCATCGTTGGAATTACAGGAGTAAACTCAACCGACACAACCACGGGCAACCTGGTTGATGAACAAAGCAAACTCCAGATTCCGCCGGATTACATGTCAAAGATGTACTTTGACGAGGTCTACTTCGCCAGGTCTGCAGAAAACTACGTCAACAACCAAATACCTAATGAACGAACTCATCCACCATTAGGCAAGATAGTTGAAGCTTCTGGAGTAGCTGTTTTTGGTGAGACTCCGTTTGGTTGGCGAATAATGGGCGTTATTTTTGCAACTTTAATGATTCCCCTTATGTATCTTTTAGGAAAGAAACTGTTCGGAACTTGGATTGGCGGATTTTCAGCAGCGTTCTTGTTGGCTTTTGACTTTATGCATTTCACAATGGCACGCATTGGCACAGTCGACACCTATGTGGTGTTCTTCTCGCTGCTTTCACAGCTGTTCTTCTTAGTTTATTTCATGAATGTGATTAAGACGGGATGGAAAACTTCCGTTCTTCCACTATTTTTAGCGGTTATCTTCTTTGCATTAGGGGTCTCAACTAAATGGTTTACAATCTACGGCGCAGCTGGCTTGCTAGCGCTTCTCGTCGCGATCAGAATTAAAGACCTATCAAAACTCAAGAAGAGCCTAAGCGAAAAATATGTAGCTTTCTTTGACCGCCCCTTCCTGTTACTCTTGGGCTTCATCGGCATCGCAGTCGGGATTTACTTTGCAACTTACATTCCAGATATGATGGCGGGCGACTCCTTCCCGACTATAATTAAATTGCAGTCAGCTATGTTTGCGTTCCATTCAGGCAGCGTGGTTGATTCTTCTTCGGCGCCTTGGTGGACTTGGCCCTTCATGTTCGGCATAAACAGTTCAGTGCCAAGGTGGTTTGACATATCATACTGGCCTAACAATGTAGTTTCCACAATCACTGTTTTCGGTAATCCAGTTGTTTGGTGGGTAGGCTTTGCTTTGATGCTGGTACTTACCGAGAGAGCGATTCATGGAAGAGAACTAGTTGCGAACTTGCGAAGTCGACTCTCGAATTCATCAGCACGTAAGAGTATAAGCGCAAAGGGTTGGGACTTGCCCGCGATATTCATAGTTGTCGTGTTCTTCTTCTCATGGCTTCCCTACGTTTTCATAGGAAGAGCAACCTACATCTATCATTTCTACCTCAGCGTGCCCCTGCTTTGCTTAGGAATTACATATTTCATTAACAAGTACTGGAATACTCGGCAAGGAAAGATTGCAGCCATAGCCATTTTTGCGGGCGCCGTAGCTTTGTTTATGCTGTTTTATCCTGTGATTTCTGGTGCGCCCATTTCAACCGCATACATTCATAGTTATTTGAAATGGGTTCCAAGCTGGTATTTCGCACCATGACAAATCTAAACAATTCAACCATACAAGTTTCAGTCGTACTTCCTGCCTACAACGAAGCAAACTACCTTCAACCAGCAGTAGAGAAAACAATTCAAACCCTAACCCAAGTCACACAATCCTACGAAATAATCATAGCTGAAGACGGCAGCACCGACGGAACCGCCGAACTTGCCGAAGAACTAACCCAAAAAAACCCAAACGTTAGGCATATTCACCGCGAAAAGCGGTTGGGAAGAGGAACTGCCCTCAACAACGCGTTTAAGCAGAGCCATGGGGAAGTTTTAGTTTACATGGATTTGGACTTAGCAACCGACCTCAAATATCTCAAACCCCTTGTTGAAGCCATCACAGTTGAGGGCTACGATTTCTCAACTGGATCTAGAATGCTGCCCGAAAGCAAAGCCAAACGCACAATGAGCAGAAGCATAAGTTCTAAAACCTACAATTTTCTTGTAAGAAACATGCTCGGCTCTAAACTTCGGGATCACCAATGCGGCTTTAAAGCATTCAAAAGAGGACCACTCATGGAATTGCTCGACACTGTTGAGGCTACTCATTGGTTTTGGGACACAGAAATTATGGTCAGAGCGCACAATTGTGGCTTTAAGATAAAAGAGATTGCAGTTGAATGGAAGAGCGGAAAGGGCACCAAGGTTAATCTCTTCAAAGATTCTTGGAGTATGTTCAGACAAATAATGGGTCTTTGGTGGAAACTCAAAATAAAGAAGCAATAGGTTATCGTTTAGCAAAAATCACGAATGCTCTGGCAACCAACGCTAAGCCGAATATCAATATGATTCCAGCCCAAAAGACAAACCATTCGCTCGGTATGGTCATGTTTACCAAGTAAGTTGCTGTCAAGTAACTTGTGCCAAGCCAGAAAACAATGTTTTCAATCGTTTCAGCCAAGCGAGTCACAGACGAACGTAACCAAACTCTTAGGAAGAGGATTATGATTTCCAAGACGCCTAACGCTATTGCGAATTGAAAAGCTGCCATATAGAGGTTAATGTGTGCAGCAGGGTATGCGGGTGCAGGCAAAGAGATACCCGTTGCTGGAACTGGAGCAAGAGTGAGAGACGAGAAAAAGTTTACCAAACCATCCCAAAGATTAGGGGATAGAAGATAAACCAAAGCTATGATTATGAAAATACCGCCGATGTAGATAGCAGTAAACAGGCTTTCCTTTTTTTTATCCGTTAAAGCCTTCAGATTCAAGATAGTTTGCAAGGTGTTTTTCTCTATTCGAGAATGGAGTATTTAGCACATATATCTTTCTCTTTAATCGATGATATGCATGTTTTAAATACTCAAAGCTATAAAATAGAATCAGGATGAATTGTATGTCGTATTGTCCGAGATGCGGAAATAAAGTTGACGAAACAATGATTTTTTGCCCACATTGCGGCGCTTCACTAAAAGCCCCTCCGCAAGGTCAACCAGCACCTCCGCCAGCCCAGCCATATTATAGAAGAAACGAAAAATCAGAGAAGAACGAGAAACAGGAAAAACAGCAGCATCAAGAGAAAGGAGAGAAACAAGAAAAAGGTGAGGCAGGCTTCATTGGCTATTTAATCGGCGGCTTAATTCTAATTACGCTCGGTTTATTCTCCGTGCTTCAAATAAGTGGTTATTTCAGTGGAGCAAATGCAGGGGGAAACTGGGCAATTATGCTGCTGATAATTGGCATAATAATTATAGTCGGCGCAATCTACGTGGCTTTGACTGCACGAAAACGCTCACCCCAGCCGCCTTAAACTATCCAGCCCAAAAAAGCCCGATAAAACCTATGCTCTAGAAGCGTTAAAGCATTCTTTCTTCCAAACACGCGATAATAGTTTTTTCCAGCCGCTTCAATTAAGTCTCCGATGTCGTAGCGTGGGAACATACAGGAGGAAACAATTAGGTTACCCCACTCGCCACGTTTAAGTTCATGTAACATTTTGATGCCTTTGCCTGTAGCAACTTCAAAGAAGTAAGAGTCATAGTTTGGTGTTATGTAGGGTAAATCGTCAAGCTGTTGACCGAAGACGCCTTCGGTGGCAGTGTACATTTCCACGATCGGTACGTCTCCGAAATAACGTTTGAGGATTGGTCCATACTTGAAATGAATTTTGGGTACGCTGGTGCAGAAGATTGCCTGAGTTTTCCAAATATCACATGGATTTTTTCCGTATTTGCGCTTAACATACCGTGCAAAGGACAAAATTACCGGAGTTACTCCCATGGCTGCGGTTACGTTCTGGTCAAGCGACATCTGGTAGGCAAGGTCAAAGCGTTTTTCCCAATCTCTTCTTCCCACACCAGTTCCTAAAGCATCGATTTCTTCTTGTCGTGGCAAAAGGCTCACTCTATCGAACATAGGATTTAGTCGGGCATATGTGCCTGAACTGTAACCATAAGTGACTTGTTTGCCGTCGACATCCATTGTGTGGACGTTTGAGGGAAAATTCAGATTAAGAATAACACCCAAAAAAACTTCAAAATTCTTTTTTCTCACAGCATAATTTATGAGACCTCTTGCGCCACAGCTGTAGATTTGTTTTAAGTGGGTTTGAGTTGCAGGCAAGACCTTGGATTTTCCAGTTGAGCCGCGGGTCATAACCCAAGTTTGGGGCGGTTCAGACAAAAACGCCTTGTAGCTCCGTTCTTTAACTTGATTGAGATACGTGATAAGCCCCGAATAGTTGATTATGGGAAAATTAACTCTATAATCAGCTATACTCTTTACTTGGAGAGAGTTGTGGCTTTCGCCATATTCGGTAGTGCTGTATTTCTGGACCAAATCAGCCAGAACTGCCTCTTGTGCCTTCTGCGGATTCTCAATTGAATCGTACCAGGGTTGAATGTACGGTCGCAGAATACTGTTGATGCTATCTTCATCAGGCAACATAAAGTTCACTAACAGTTTGTTATGAATTTGCTTATATGCTTCTCCACAAGTAATTAAAAACGAAGACGTTGAGGGTGAGATTATGACAGAAGTAATCCGTTCAACAGCAGAAAAAATTCGAAACCTCCAAGTTCAAGGCGCAAGAAACGTCGCTATAGCCGCTGTCAAAGCTATCCAAAGCCAAGCAGAGCAAACAAAAGCAAAAAACAAAACCCAGTTTTTAGACGAACTCAAAGAAGCTCAAACAATTTTTTCCGCCTCCAGAGAAACGGAACCCTTGATGAGAAATGCAATCCGTTGGCTAATCACTCAAACCCAAAATGCTAACTCAGAAAAAGTAGGTGAAATATCCAAAATAGTGGTTTCCTCTGCAAAAAGTTTCCTCAGCGATTTGGAAGATTTCAAAGAAATTATAGCTAAGATAGGAGCTAAACGAATTCAGGATGGGTCAGTAGTTTTTACCCATTGTCATTCCTCAACCGTAACCCAAATGCTCATCAAAGCAAAGGTTGACGGCAAGAACTTCAAGGTAATCTGTACCGAGACACGCCCAGCTTTTCAGGGAAGAATAACTGCCAAAGAACTCATCAATTTTGATATCGAGACAACATTTATCGTTGATTCGGCGGCACGAACCTTCATGAAAAACGTGGACATGGTAATTGTTGGAGCAGACGCCATTACTTCGGAAGGCAATGTGGTTAACAAGATTGGATCGAGTAGCATTGCAGTCTTAGCTCACGAAGCCAGAGTACCTTTCTATGTGGTTTCTGAGCTTCTAAAGTTCGACCCCGAAACCCTCAAGGGCGAATGCGAAAAGATTGAACAACGAAATCCCGAGCGAAGTTTGGAGCGAGGCACCTGAGAAACTTTGTGTGCGCAATCCCGCTTTTGACGTAACTCCAAACAGATACATCCACGGCTTAATCTGCGAAGAAGGCATAATCGCACCCCAAACCATAGTCGAGGTTATGCAGCGAAGTTACCCCTGGGTTTTCTAATGAATTCCTTAACGCAAGCATTTGTCTTAAGCTAGGTTTTCCATTTCTTAAGAGCCAGGTCGAGTTCTTTGTGGGTTTTAGCGTATTCTTCAAGTGTTTTTCCGTATAGGGTTGCGTCAACTGCTTGTCGCATTGCTTTGGCACCTGCTATGGTGCCTTCTGGGTGACCGTGGATACCACCACCTGCTTGTATAACAAAGTCGTTGCCGAATGTCTCCATTAGAGCAGGAACTAATCGGGGATGGAGTCCACCGCTTGCAACTGGCAAAACAGGCTTCGCCCAACCCAATTCATCTTTGCATGCTGCGATGTTTTCTATGACTTCGGCTTTGGTTTCAGACATTTTGCCGACAACAGTGCCCACATGAAGTTGGTCAACTCCGATTACCCTGGCAACAGTAGCTATTGGTTTCATAGCTATTCCATGCAACTGGTTCTTGGTGAAAGCTGCGTGCCCTGCGCGATGAGCGTGAATCACAACTTTGAGGTTTTGATCACGCAACGTTTGCAGCGCGGACCAGCCGCAAGTCAAAATGTCCACCATTACATATTCGCCGCCTTGATCAACGACAGTTTGAGCTCTTTTAAGCATGGTTTGGGTTTCGGCAGTGATGTTAATCATGTAGACTTTACGTTCACTCGTTTCTTCCTGTGCTTTATCGCGCCGCTCCAATGTTGCCGTTAAGCGTTCTTCGAAAGGGTTGAAGTTTTGGCTACTAAGATTCTCATCATCCTTTACAACATCACAACCGCCATACCACGCCTCGTAAGCCACTTTGGCATGGTCTTTGGTTTCTAACCCGAGTTTTGGCTTGATGATTGTGCCAACGAGTGGACGTTTCGAAATTTGGAGAAGTCTACGGATCCCCGATATACCAAAAGCTGGTCCCTTGAAGCTGTTTAGGAGATGTTTTGGGAATTTGATATCGAGTAGTCGCAAGTTTTTTAGAGTTTTTAGGCCAAAAACGTTTCCAGCCACACTGCTCAAGATGTTTGGCATGTTAGCTGGCTCGAAGAGCTCGATTGGATATGCGATCTTAATAACACTACCTTCAACGCTGTAGACATGAGCTGCCAACCCCTTAACGTAAGGTTGCTCCGTTGTCAGTTCAGTCCAAGTACCAACGGAACTTTCCGCCGCCACCCCCCCAGCAGCTTCTTTTAGGCTCACGCCTTCTGGCTCAACATAAAAAGTGCAGACCAAATCAGTTTCTTTGGGCTTGTAAGTTAAATCTACAAAGTCAAGATACTTCAATGAGCAATCCTCGTTGCTTAGACTCATTGATTATTCCTTAAAATCTTTAACTATTCCCTAGTCCAATTGGTATAGAAGTGTTCAAGCATGGAGTTAAGCGTTGAAGTCCTGATGATTAGCACTGGCGGCAGCAGAATCGCCCTCCTGAGCGATCAAACCGCAAATATGTTAGGCGTTCATAGTTCCGATAGAATAAGAATCACTTGCAAAAACCAAGAGATGATTGCCATCGCAAACATCGCCGATTATTTTCCTCCTAATCGCGTAGGTCTCTATCGAGAAACTGTTTCAGCTCTCGGTGTGAAAGAAGCGGAGATTGTTGATGTACGGTTGGCACCGTTACCTGAATCGCTCTTTAACATCCGCGCTAAATTACGCGGCGAACGCTTACGCGAGAAAGACATAGTAGCTATCGTCAAGGATGTTGTAGAGCAACATTTGAGCACGGTTGAAATCGCCGCATTTCTAACGGCTCTTAGCATTCACGGAATCAGCACAGGGGAGACAGAGGCGTTATCCAGAGCGATGATTTCAACGGGTAAAACACTCGATTTCGGTCCTGGACCCATTCTCGATAAGCACAGCGTAGGCGGCATCCCAGGAGATAAAACCAGCATGCTCGTCGTGCCTATTGTGGCGGCTGCGGGATTTAGAATTCCAAAAACCTCTTCGCGAGCAATTACCTCTCCTGCCGGAACGGCTGACAGGGTGGAAACCCTATGCCCCGTTAACCTGTCAATAAAGGAAATCAAAGAAGTTGTTGCAAAAACAAACGCGTGCCTAGTTTGGGGCGGTTCACTTGAGCTGGCACCGGCCGACGACCTCTTTATTCAAGTTGAATACCCACTAGGAATCGACCCGATGCTCTTGCCCTCGATTCTGAGCAAGAAAAAAGCTGTGGGAGCTACCCACGTAGCCATTGACATCCCTACTGGTATGGGAGCAAAAATCAAAACCCGAACAGAAGCATACACTTTGGCCTCGGACTTTGTGGATTTAGGGAAACGTTTAGGATTAAGCATCCAGTGTGCCTTGACTTTTGGGGAACAGCCTTTGGGATGCGGTATCGGACCAGCTTTGGAAGCAAGGGAAGCATTGACTACTCTCATGGGTGGGGGGCCGCCTGACTTGCGAGAAAAAGCCGTAGGCTTAGCCAGCATGCTCTTTGAAATGGTTGGGGTCGAAAACCCGCGCGCCATGGCAGAGGATATGATTGACTCGGGCAAAGCAATGAAAAAGATGCGTGAAATTATTGAAGCTCAAGGAGGCAACCCAGCGGTTAAGCCCGAAGATTTGCCTGTTGGACCTGAATCGGCTGCAGTAAGATCAAAAGACTCTGGTAAAGTCCTATGGTTATCCACTGATGACATTGTTCGGATTGCACGCGAAGCTGGAGCACCTAAAGAGAAAGGTGCGGGCGTAGCATTGCATGCAAAGTTAGGTGGCTCCGTGCACAAAAATGATATACTGTTTGAAATTTACGCAGAGAGAAGCAGCAAACTGGCTTCTGCCCTGGAGCTTGCTGGTCAATTGTCACCGATTGTGCTGAGCAAAAAGCCTGAGGAAAAAATGATTTTAGACCGAGTACCAGAGCAGACAACGCATGAGAAAACGTTTATGCTCGACCGGTAAACGCATCTTATCTTGTGGCTGCTCCACCTATCATTCCGCCGATAGCTGAAATTATCGTAACCACGATTCCCAAGATGAGAACTATTATGCCCAGTGCTAATCCCGCTAAACCACCGAACAATACACCTAGAAAGCCATGGGTTATTCCGCCGTAAACGATGAAGCCGAGAAATGCCAGGATTGCTAATATTATTGTGCTAAATATTCCGCTTAAGAAACCTGCAACCGCTCCTCCAATAATGCCTCTGGCAATGATTCCGGCAATTATTCCTCCAACAAATCCGCCTAAAATATAGCCCAAGCCTGGATAAATTATTCCCAAGATTACAGTTATTATAAAACCGACGAAAGCGCCCAATCCAATGCTACCCATTGTTTCACCTACAAAACAAATACCCTTGAAACTGAAAACATATTAATATTTTTTGACGGCAGATCTCTTTTCTTATTAGACAACCCAAATCTCAAGCAGATGTCCATTTCTACAAAATTTTGGGGGCAAACATCCGTTACTTATAAATTATGGTTACACAAGTCTTTTTATAAAATTGGGCGAAAGGGCTTACCGTAGGCTTGGCATAAAATGGCTGGTTCCGTTTATATAATCTTGAAGAAAATATTCAGTCTTGCGCTAATTTTCAACGCCCTAATCACATTAGGAGTTGTTTCCGGCCTCATATTTGGCTTCTACAGAGCTTACCCTTTATGGCGTCCCTTCGAACCCTACCTGCTTGACGGAAACCTACTTTGGTTTGCAATCGCGGCAGCAGGGATTAACATTTTTCCCGCAGCATGCATAGGACGCGCTTTGCACACCGGAAGATTTCTGTTCCATCATTACGTCTATGGGTTTTTGGTTCTTCTTTTCTCATGCCTGTTTGTTGTGTTCTTTACCTCGATGTCTCTTCCATATCTTTTCTTGCTAAATTCAGCTGACATAGCAGTTAATGTAGGGCGCTTTTTTGTTTTGGCGGGATTAACCTTGTTGCTAGATGATTTACCCGATGTCTCCGAACGAGTCGAATCAGGCTTGAATTGGGTAAAGACCAAAGCGTGTGAAGCAAGAAGAGTCCTTCATTACCTTCAGTTGTTTACAGGGCTGGCAGCATTCTATATTTTAATGGCTGTCACATCTTCGACAATCCAAAACCCAAGCCGACTCTACTACAACTCTTTTCTACTCGGCACTCTATTTGTAACTAGCATAACATCCTTTGCTTTGGTAAAAAGGAAGGCATGGCTAAAGATCACGCCGCCTAATTGCGATTAATGCTTTTGTTTGAGAATTTCCTTTCCGACTGCTTCAATTTGTTCTCTTGATAGACTTCTTGAGCTTCTATACCCAAGTATATGGCTTGGCAATTGAGGAAGCCTAAGGATTGGAACAGCTGGATTATTCACATGTAATGTGGCGTGGTGATTTGTGAAAACCACAATCCCTTCAACCCAGATACCCAACATTCTTAGATTTGAGTTGTTGTCGATTATTTGTTTTATTTTAGCCGCATTCCGTTTAACTTGACGACTTGGGCTACCAGAAAAGTTTCGTTTACCTCCTCTCTGCCAATCATCTCCATTGCAAGAGATGCTACCACTCCAATTCTTGGTCTCCAAAACAAAAACGCCGTTTGGTCCCAAAACGATGTGGTCGATATCTCCGCCGCCGTCACGCAGATACAAGTCGTTTAGGAGGTAATAATCGTCGTTTATCTTGCTGGTTAAGAGGTTCGCTACTTGTTTTTCACCAGCCCAACCGCCGCTGTAGATACGATATTTACGGAGGTAAAAGTAGAAACCAACTAACGGAACGATTGAAATTAGCAATCCTACTTCTTCAAAAATGCCAACTTGAAACGTAGAGATTACGCGCAGAGTAATAGCAATAAGGATAACGACGAATATGATTAAACTGAGGGCTGATTTAGCAAGGTTCTTGCGAACCTGATTTTTGAGATAACCGCTTGAGCCTTTGAGTTTTCGCATATAACCATTTGTTCGGTTTGAAACTATATTACCCTATGGCATCCTTACCAGTTTCTTGAAGAAAAAAGATATGTTCTTTTTTTAACGAACAAAAAGATAAAAGAAATAAAATTTAAAAAAGATTTAATATAAAAATTGGGGTTGGAAGGTCTTATTTTTTGTTTATCAGATATTCATGCATTGCTTTTGCTGCACGTTTGCCTGCGCCCATCGCACTGATGACTGTAGCTGCTCCTGTGGCGACGTCTCCTCCTGCGTAAACTCCGTCTAAGCTTGTTTTGCCGACTTCGTTAACGGTGATGGTTCCGCGTTTCGGGTCACTTACTAATCCGCCTGTGGTGCTTTGGATGATTGGGTTGGGGGTTTGCCCGATGGCTATGATGACTGTGTCGACGTCCATTGTGAATTCTGAGCCTGGAACTTCTTTGACGCCTCTTCTGCCTTTTGCGTCTGGTTCAGTAAGTTCCATCGCAATTACCTTCATGGATTTAATCCAGCCTTTTTCGTCACCGTAGAATTCGACTGGTGCCGCGAGAAACTTGCAGACCAAGCCTTCTTCTTCAGCGTTTTCGATTTCTTCGTGCCTTGCAGGTAATTCGTCTCGTGAACGTCTGTAAAGTAAGCATACTTCAGAGCCCAATCGCATGCTGCTTCTTGCGCAGTCCATCGCGACGTTTCCACCGCCGATAACGACTACTTTTTTACCAAGACGGATTGGAGTATCGTACTCTGGGAACAGGTATGCTTTCATGAGGTTAACGCGTATTAGGAATTCGTTGGCTGAATAGATGCCGCCGAGGTTTTCTCCTGGACAACCGGTGAATTGTGGTAAGCCTGCGCCGCTTCCGATGAACACTGCTTCGTAACCGTGTTTCATGAGTTCTGGGATAGTGTGAATTCGGCCGACAAGGTTGCCGAGGCGTAGGTCAACGCCGAGGTTCTGAACATAGTTGACTTCGTTTTGTACGATTGCTTTGGGTAAACGGAATTCAGGAATACCATACGACAAAACTCCTCCGCCGACGTGCAATGCTTCGAACATGGTGATTTCGTGACCGAGTTTAACGAGGTCGGCTGCGACGGTTAAACCTGCGGGACCTGCGCCGATAACTGCAACTTTCTTACCTGTTGGTGGCACTTTTGGGGGTAGTTGAGTTCCGTTATCTCTTTCCCAATCTGCTAAGAATCGTTCTAAGCGTCCGATGCTGATTGGGTCACCCATCTTGCCGATGACACATTTACTTTGGCATTGTACTTCTTGTGGGCAAACTCGTCCACAAACCGCGGGTAAAGCATTTTTGCTTTTGATGGCCGCTATGCCTTCAGCGTACTTCTTTTCTTTAATGAATTTGACGAATGTCGGAATAGGGACTTCCACTGGACAACCAGTTCTGCACTGAGGATTAGGGCAGCACAGGCATCTGCTTGCTTCTTCTTGAGCTTCTGCTTCAGTATAACCTAAAGCAACTTCACTGAAATTTTTCGCGCGAACTTTGGGCTCTTGCTTAGCCATCTCTACGGCTTTCTTATTCAACTTTGGTTTAGGCTTTGTTTCTGCCACACTTGCAACCTCCACTCATTTCCGACAATACTGAACTTAACCTTTCTTCAGGAAGCATCGTTCGTTGACGTATGATTAACTCGGCAAAGTCTGTTTTGTGACCGTCAAATTCTGGTCCATCCACGCAACCGAATTTCATTTTGCCGTCAACTGTAACTCGGCATACCCCACACATACCCATACCGTCAATCATTATGGGCGTTAAAGTCACAACTGTTGGGATGTTGTAGGGTTTGGTGATTTCGCTGACATCCTTCATGAGGATAACTGGACCCATAACGACGCATCGGTCAAACTTTTCCGTCTTTAACAAGTTCTTTAAGAAAATCCAAGCCTTTGTAGCCTTTTGTGCCGTCGTCCGTCGCAACGTAGACTTTTTCGCTTAGGGCGTTAGCTTCATTCTCCATCATGATGAATTCTTTTGTGCGGGCGCCTAGAACTGTGGTTACTTTGTTGCCTGCTTCTTTCATGGCTTTAACCTGCAACAGTAAGGGTGCAATCATTACACTTCCACCGACACATAGGACTTTGCCGAAGTTTTTAACTTCAGAAGGATTCCCAAGAGGTCCTGTAACATTGTCGATAGATTCGCCTTCGTTAAGCAAGCCTAAGTCTTTGGTTGTTTTGCCCACTTCATGGAAAGCAAAAGAAACCGTGCCCTTCACTGTATCGTATCCGCATATAGTTAAGGGTACGCGCTCGCCTGTTTTGCCATGAATTACTATTAGGAATTGGCCAGCGTGCGATTGAGCCGCCACATCTGGAGCACTAACTTCAATCAGTTTTATCTTCGGTACAAGCTCTTTTTTATTCACTATTTTGTACGTTTTGCAGTCGCCTCCACAGCTACTTCACGTTTTGGTAAAGCACAAATTTTCTTGTAGAATTCATCGAGTTTTGCCTCGAATTCGCCAGCACATCTGGGCGACTCTTCGTAGAGTTCAAATCGGTCAAGCAAGCCCAGTTTTTTGAGTGAAACTTTCAGAGCAGCAACGTTGCGTTCAGCGGCGTCTCTTCCTTCTTGAAGCTTGCAGTCTTTAGCTGAGCAAACTACTCCCATGACTCCGTCGAAGCCACAATTTAAAGCGTTGATGATGTGAACTGGGTCGAGTGATTTGAAGCATGGAACTTCGAGGGCTAAGACGTTTTTGCCTTCAAACGCTTTGTTTGGATTGTCTAAGGCTGAGAACTCAGACCATTGGCAGACGAACGCGAGTACTGCTGGACCCTTGTTTTTAGCTTTCAATAGATCGAGCGATTTTCCGTAGCGATCAACGACATCTTCGAATTCGAAGCCTTTCACTTGGATAGCATGATGCGGACAAACCAGCTGGCATGCACCACATCCGACACATTTCTCTTCGTTTACTTTTGGAGTCGCAAACGATTCGAACTCAATTGCGCCATAGGGGCAAATAAAGATGCATTTGTCACAACCCACGCATGCTTGAACGTCATAAACTGCTTTGCGAGAAAACTTTACAACTCTAACCGCATTCTCATCATAGCCTAATTGTTTGAGAACGTTCTTTGCTAAGACCAGTCTGCGAGTGTTAATCTTTGTTCCTTCTTTGTACCTGCAGAATGGGTCTTCACATTGAATAGAAATGATGTTTTTTACGCCTGAGTTTAAAGCTTCGAAGACAAAGTCAGTTGGAACTCTCCCTGCACAAGGCAAACGCAAAGCCATGTAATTGTCGGCTTTCAAGCCTTGAGCTTTTAGGATGTCTTGAACTTCTCCCGTATGAAGGTGAGTTTCCTCGGCACATCAAAACCAGCGTTTCAGAGCTACTCTTGGCTTTTTCCTGTGCTTTTTTGAGGAATTCTGACAGATTATCGTAAGTGTAATATTGCATTTTTATGGCTGCAGATGGGCAAGCACTGTAGCATATGCCGCAAACTTGGCAATCTTGACTGTTAATTTCTACTTTGCCGCTTGAATCGGCTTTTATGGCTTCGTATGGGCAGATTGATTTGCAGACATAACATCGGCTACATAGGTCTTGATTGATTTCCACTACAGCGAGACATTTTTCACTCATTCGTTAACCTCATTTCACCGTTTAGCCGCGAATACGGCTTTTGCATAGCTTAAGCTGATTGAAAACATGAAAGGTATTTAAGAATATTATAATCCTTTCTCTTTATTTTCGGTAATACGGTCGTCGAACGTAACTATAGGCTTCAAGAGCAGCAGTTATGCCTTGACCGACAGCGGTACCTACCTGCTTAACAGGGTGGTTGGTTACGTCGCCCGCTGCATAAACTCCCGGGCAGGTTTGTTTTTTGGTGAATATCAATTTTGATGTACCCATGCTCGTCGGTTTCTATACCGCTGGCTTGGGATATTTGGCTGTTTGGTGCTTCGCCAACCTGAACAAAAACAGCGTCCACCGAAAGGTCGCTTGTATTTCCCGGACTTGTTATCAAGTAAGGTAACAGCCTTTACTTGTTTGTCGCCCTTGACTTCTTGAATCTCAGTGTTCCAAAGAATGTTAACATTACCCTTAGATGAAATATCTGAAACCAAAGATTCTTCTGCTCTGAAAGCTTCCCGCCTATGAATCACAGTAACCTTCGCGGCAAGACCTGAAAGATAAAGAGTTGTAATGCAAGCAGAATTTCCGCCCCCGACAACGATTACATTTTTGCCCTTAAAGAACGGTCCATCACAAACGCCGCAGTAGCTTACCCCTCGTCCACGAAACTCTTTTTCACCCTTGACACCGATTTCCTTGTAATGAGAACCTACAGAAATTATTACTGCTTTAGCCTCGTAAGATGCACTTGAGGTTTTCACAATTTTTTTTTCACCCATGATGTCTAATTCAGTGACGGATTCCAAATCGTGAATGACAGCGCCAACCTTTCGGCAGTGATTAGTCATTTTTTCTGCAAGCTCTCCACCACTAATCTCGGCAAACCCAGGATAATTAACGACAATGGAAGCATCTGAGATTGTGCCACCAGGTAATTTTTCATCTAAAATTAGAGTTTTTAACCCGCTTCGAACAGTGTAGATTCCAGCAGCTAAACCTGCGGAGCCAGCACCGATGATTATGACATCCCAGTTCTCCATAATTAGCATCTCTTTATGACTAATTAGTTGATTGTGGCTGTTTATAAAATTGTTCGATTTTTTAGAGTTCCAATAAACTGATAAGGGTGGAATCATTGTATTTTGTTATCGTTTTTGAAGGGTTTGTTATGGCGAAATACAGGTGCACAGTTTGCAATTTTGTCTACGATGACGCGAAAGAAAAAGTGAAGTTTACTGATTTACCTGAGGAATGGGTTTGTCCTGTTTGTGGAGCACCCAAATCGGCTTTTGTGTTGTTAGCAGATCAAGTGGAAGAGAAGAAAGTTGAGCATACTGTTTCTGAGGTTTTGATTAACCAGATTGCTGAGTGGGGTGTTCAGTACGTTTTCGGCATTCCAGGAACCTCAACGTTAGGTATTGTGGATGCTATACGCAAAAGTAACGGCAAAGTGAAGTACGTGCAGGTCAGGCATGAGGAAACAGCCGCCTTTATGGCGTCAGCTTACGGAAAGTTAACTGGGCACGTGGCAGCTTGCCTTGGGATTTCTGGTCCAGGCGCCACTAACTTAGTGACTGGATTGTACGATGCACAACTGGATCATTCGCCAGTTTTAGCGTTGACTGGTATGGTTCCTCGGAAAAAAATGGGGCAAGGAGCAATACAAGAGATTGACCAACAAGCCTTCTTTGAGCCATTAAGCGTATTCAACAAGACCTTGATGACGGAAGACCAAACAACATCGTTAGCTACATTGGCGATTAAACATGCACTTCTGGATCAAGGAGTTGCGCACATAGGGATTCCCAATGATGTTCAAAAGCTTGCCCTATGAAACGCAGATTTTGCCGTTTGAAGGCCGAATGCCTAACCTCGCATATGGACAAGAAGATTGGGTGATTGAAAAAGCAGCAAAAGTTGTTGATTCAGCCCAAAGACCCGTGATTTTAGTTGGTTTTGGCGCCAAGGGACAAGGAACTAAGTTGCTAAAGTTGGCTTCAAAGATTAGTGCTCCAATTATCTCGACTTTTCGCGCCAAAGGCGTTGTCGACGAAAACGAACCCATTCTATGTTGGATGCCATGGGGGAGTAGGCTCAACTGCCGCTGGTCAACTTATGGAAAAAGCCGATTTGCTCATAGCCATCGGCTCTTCATTCTCAGATCTGTCGCTTATCCCTCAGAAACGCACCGTACAAATTGACATTAACCCGCTTATGATTGCTCGCAGATACCCCGTAGAGGTGGGGTTGCTGGGAAACAGTGCCGTATTGATTCCCAAGTTGACCGAAAAGGTTCAACAAAAGGAGAACAAGGATTACGCAGCTGAAGTGGCCATGCTAAAAAATGAATGGCGAAACCAACTTGAAAAAGAAGCCGACGCAACCATGAAACCAATCAGACCACAGTATATCATCAAAGTTCTGAACGAAAAGATTGCTGATGACGCTGTAATTTCTTTAGATGTTGGCGAGAACTGCTGGTGGTTTGGCCGCAACTTTATGATGAAAAAATCTCAGAAGATGGTGATGAGTGGAAGTTTGGCGACGATGGGCTTTGGTTTGCCTGGCGCTTTGGCGGCAGCTTTAGCCTATCCTGAGAGGCAGATAGTTTGTTTAACTGGTGATGGTGGCTTAACGATGGTTCTGGGCGATTTCTTAACTGCGCTCAAGTACAATTTGCCTGTTAAGGTGTTTGTCATGAATAACAAGCGACTGGGGATGATTATGCAGGAGCAGAAAGTTGAAAGGTACGAGAGTTGGCAAACAGAACTTCATGACTTTAGCTTCGCCGCTTTCGCTGAGCATGCAGGGGGTTTAGGCATCAAAGTCACAGAGCCTAGCGAACTTGAAGGAGCCGTCGATAAAGCCCTCAAATCTACAAAGCCCACAATAGTGGACATTGATACTGACCCAAGGAGATTCCTTTGAGGAGGTGGAACTTGTGAGTACTAGACAAGGAGTTATCGTGCCTTTTGTCATATCGTTTGTTGGAGGCTTAATTCTAATCGGTTGTGAGCTTAGTTAACGCCGTTTGGTTCGGTTCTGATGCACCTTTTTGGGGTGGATTTGGCAGCTACATGCGTGGAGCGATGGGCGGCTACCATGGCTTCATGGGGAGTTATGGCAGCTCTAACAGTTTTTTCACTGCAGTCTCCGTGGTTAGTCTCGTTTGCGGCATAATAGTCGTGATGAGCGCTCTTGTGTTGAGGATTCATCCAGAAGAACATTTTATCTGGGGAATAGTTATCGTGGTGTTTTCAGCCATTAGCTTTGTTGGCATGGGAGGATACTTCGTCGGCGCAGGGTTTGGAATAATCGGTGGAGCAATCGCCTTAACCTACAAACCTATCCTCTAAGGTCTTTTTTTATCATTTGCATTGGATGCTAAACTTCGAACCTTATCTCTAAGAAGAGATTCTATTTTTTTATTGCATGAAGGGTTTTCTCTGCAGTGGATGTGCTGAAGAGAAGATCATCGATAGTAGCGATGAACGTTGCAAGTTTGCCTTCGTACTGAATTTGAGTAATTACCTTATTGTTTTCTCGATCTGTTTTAATTTTTAAGCCCATTGGGGTTTTAAAGTTGTCAGGCGCGACCGCATGAGCAATGGCTTCTGCAGTTTTTTCGTCTTTGTACTCAAGCGTGATTGTTGCTTCCAAGTTTTTCACCCTTCAACTGCCTACCGACCAATTCATCCGCCGTCTTAAGAAAATCCGTAACCTTATCGAGCGGTACTTGAGCACCTGCAGCTATGTTGTGTCCGCCACCTTTGCCTCCATGCGCTTCTGAAGCAAGCCGCATAACGTCACCAAGGTTTACACCTTTACGGAGCGCAGCCTCTGTAGTTCTGCCTGAAAACTTTGCGGCTTTTTCTGCCTCAATGTTTGCAAATGCTAAAAGCGGTTTTTCGTTGTTGGCGAGGCTTGAAACAATTATTGAAGAGACCGTTCCTATGATTTTCTCGTTGATAAAGTTCTCCCCGTAGATTACGTAGATGTTTTGGAGTTCACGCATCCGTTCAGGTTTTTCGCTTACCCAACCAAGATACTTGTTGATGTTTTTGCGGTAGTCTTCGAGAATTTTGTTGGATTCTTCCAAAGCAGCCTTTCGGTCGCCCATGCAGATAGCGATGCCGAGGCTGGGACGGTCCATACGGCCAGCCGAATTCAAAACCACCGCGAATTCTCGTCCATCACGCAATGCTGTATTGGGTTCTTCTTTGGCTAAAATGTAGACGTAACCAATCAGGTTCTCAACTTCCATGTGCAACCCCCTAGACAACAAATAGTCAGCTAAAGCCGTACACAGCCGCTTTCGTTCTTCTTCGGTTAAATCACAGAGCGCCCGCAACTTGTCGCCTTGCTTTAGAGGAATGCCCAGATTCGCCACGAAATTTAATGCTTCAGTTTCTTGTCCGCTCAAACCAGGAATAAACGGGTTAGTCGTCGTAGCCAACATCTTGTAGATGGGTCTTGTTTCTCTGCCGAAGAAAATCAAGTCCTTCTCAACCTTTAACATGCCAGCGGCGACGCCGTCATTTACTATTATTTCGTTTAAGCTGCGCATACTGCGCTGCTCATACTTGTCCTGCATATCACCTAAAGCACCAACCAACGCGATAGGAGCCAAATCCACGTTCCCTGCATTCACCGCCTTAGCTGCAAAATAAGCCACACCAGAACCACTAACATCGGTTGCACCATCAATACCGAATAGATGGGGGTTAACTTGAACAAAATTTGGGTTAGCCACTTTGCTTGTGATTTGATGGTGATCGAGGATTACGACCTTGACGTTTGGAATTTTCTCGTTTAGCAAATCGAGGTATCCGCTTCCAAAATCCGTTAGAATAACGAGCTGAGGCTTATCCGCTATAACTTCGCCGATGATTTTGTCATCAACCCACTGCATAACTCGAATGCGGAAACGCGCATCGAGCCGATATAGCATTTTACCCATTACGCCTGCAGCGGCAACGCCATCTGCATCCAAATGCGAAAACACAAGAATAAAACCGTCTTTCTTCACAGTTTCCAAAATAACTTTTGCAGCTTCATTTGCCGCATTTAAGAAGCCTTCGATAGATCTTTGCTGTTCAGCCATGCCCTCGTCACTTCTTCGGGCTTAAAGGCACAATTAGATTTAAAGCTGGCGCATCAAAAAACTTTAAAAAATAAAATTAAAAAGAAGAAAATGTTTAGGTTACGGAAGCGATTTTTGGAACGTACTTCCAGTTCTTAGCAATTACGCCTTCACGCTTATAGTAGCGGGACAGCTTGTGGATTTGCGCCTCGATGATTTGCATGTTGCGTTTGTTGTGGAGGTCTTTTTTGTTTTTGTCCAAATGGACGGCAAGGCTGTGGGCTTTTTTCATGAGGTTAGAAAGGTCTTCAGGCATTGATGGAGCTAAGTTTGCTGCTTTTAATGTGTCGCTTACGCTCTTACCAGTTATGGGTTTTACTAGCGGAATGGCATATTGGTCTCTCAGGATTGTACCTATGCTGCTGAGTGAATGGCCTTCTTTGGCCAATTTAATTATGAATGCTTCTACTTCTTCAGGCTGATATTTGCACCAGCTTGGAGGGCGCCTGCTAACAGGTCGCATTGAATGGGATTTCCCTTTTTCTTGCTTTGGCATTGTTACACCTTAGACTGCACCCTTATCCACTCCCAACGAATATTTAAAAGTAATCCCTTCGGTAAGAAAAACGAGGAAAAATCTAGGTCTTTTTTTAAGGGTAGCTTCATCTGTGCCTAATTAAGAGGTATACTAAGAATCGAGCAATCAAAGATATGCCTATGAGCACGATTAATGCTGACCAGAACTGGAACCAGCCGGTAAGTGTCCCAGTCAACAAGAAAACATTTGCAATCACTGCTGCACCCAGCCAGAATACCAAATTGCCAATGGTTTCAGCTATTCGCCTAATCGGTGATTTAAACCAAAGTCTCAGAGCTAAGATAGCAATCTGCAGAACGCCCACACCCAAGAAGAAATTCATCAGGGCTGTGAAGAAAGCGATGTGTTCCGATGGATTAGCTGGTGCAGGTAAGTGCAAAGTGCTTGAAATTCCAATAGGGTAAGTTACAGTTGTTAAATCCGAGAAGAAGGAGTTTGTTTTCTGTGCGATGCCAGGAGTAAGAGCGAAAACTAAGCCTAAAATGATGAAGAATCCCCCTATGGCTAAGGCTGTAATCAAGCCTTCCTGAATAGACCAATCTCTCCTATGATTACGGCTCATTTTCTCTTCCTTCTCCGCATCTGGTTATGCAACGAATGGCAATATAATATTTTGGCTAAGATTTGTTTTTAAACCATTCAGCAAACTTACGAATAGCTTTTGCTCTATGTGAGTAACCATTCTTTTCAGGAATGGTCATTTCCGCAAACGTTTTGGAGCTTCCTTCTGGTTGAAAGATAGGGTCGAAGCCGAATCCTGATTTTCCAAATTCTTTACGTTCGGTTGTGGTTATTTGTCCTTTGGATTCGCCATCAAAGCATTCGGGTTCGCAGATCGTTTGGTTGTCGTAGTAGGCTATGACTGACTGGAACTTAGCATGCCTTTCGTTCAGGTTTTCCATAAGTTTCAAAATGCCACTGTTATGGATCGTCTTGTAAACGTAGGCAGCGTATGGACCGGGAAAGCCTTCTAAAGCGTCTAAGAATAAGCCTGCGTCCTCCACGAAAATCGGTAAACCACACCGACTATAAGCGCTTTTGACGCTTTTTTCAGCGATTTCTTTTAAGCTATCGCTTTGTATCTCGTCACCTTTCAAGCGTAACATGCCAACTGCGAAACCATACTGCCCCAGTATGCTTCGTGCCTCGTTGAATTTGTTAATGTTGCCCGTTGCAAAAAAGACAACCTTCTGCTTTGGAATTTGACATTGATTACTGTTTTCGCTCTTCGACATAGCGCCCACGCCTCTCTATCTCCCTGATTTTCTCATAAACCTTTTCCGCCGCCTCGACGCCTAAAACAGATGTGTAGCCGCATAGAACACTTTGGAGACATTCTTCCCAGAACTGGTAATGGGTACTTTGGAGTGCGCGCTTGAGCAAATGCAAATCGACGCCCTTGGCTTCCAATTCAATATTTTTTTCGCCCAAACCGAAATCGACAAAGAAAACTTGGTCGTTGGTGCTGAGGATAATGTTGGATGTTGTTAGATCGCCGTGGATTAATCCGTGCTTGTGCATCTGCCCGATGAATTCCCCGATTTTTAGGCATAAATCATGCCGTTCTGCCTTGGTAATTATATTTAACAGTTGCTTAACTTGCTGACCTTCAACATACTCCATCGTAATCGATGACTCGGGCACATTAACCATGTAAATCAGCGGTGTCGACACCCCAGCTGCTTTCGCTTCATGCATTAACTGAGGTTCATGTACCGTTCGATAATTTCTAATTTGTTCATCCAACTCTTTGGCGCGGTAATTTTTTGGAACCCGAACTTTGACGATTACTTTTCGTTCATGCCAATCTACGAGGTAGAGGCTGGCTTCGGCACCCTTCTTCAAAAGCACTCCAGGAGTTACTGAATCCATGGTACATCCACCTTGTCAACTCTCCAACGCAACTTTACAAAACTCTCATCCAAAGCCGTAACCAATCCATTCCTGAATGCCAAAATGCCAGTCCAAGCAATCATGGCGCCGTTGTCAGTTGCATACTCTAAAGGAACTACATTGAACTTTGCATCATGATCCTCCGATATTAGGGCAAGCATGGATTGCAGACGTTTATTCGCTGCAACCCCACCCGTTAAAAGGACCTCTTTTTTTTCTGTATGCGCCAGGGCGCGCTCGCTGACTTCGGTAACCATGGAGAAAGCGTATTCTTGAATACTATAACACAAATCCTCCAGTTGGCAATCACCCTTATGCAGCCTTGTTGTTGCCGCAGTTAGCAAGCCGCTAAGCGACAAATCCATACCCTTCACAACGTAAGGAAGAGAAACTAGTTTGCTGCCTTTAGCCGCAAACTGCTCCACAGCAGCGCCAAGGGGCAAACCCTTCTTATGCTTAAACCCAGCCGCCCTAGCGAAAACATCCAAGCAATTCCCAAGTGCAATATCCAAAGTTTCACCGAACACGCGGTAACGCCCCGACTCAAAAGCCGTAACCATCGTATTACCACCTGAAGCATAAAGCGTCACAGGGTCGAGCGCGCCTGTTTTGAGTTTTCCGATTTCTATATGCGCAACAGAATGGTTGACGCCTACGAGCGGAACTTCAAGGTACGAAGCTAAGGCTCGGGCAACTGTGGCTCCAGTCCGAAGCGATGGCCCGAGGCCTGGACCTTGAGAGAAAGCTATAACTGATAATTCTCGTGGTTTCACCCCGGCCTTTGAGAAAGCTTCTTTTAGAACTTTGTCTGCGACTTCGGCATGGTGTCTTGCAGCTTCTCTTGGGTGGATGCCACCTTCTGTTGGAATGTAGCTGTCGGATTTGTTAGCCAAAATTTCGCCGCTAAACGTTGCGATACCTACTCCGAAGTCGTCAGCTGAAGATTCGATACCCAAGCAGTATTTGCTTGAATCTTCTTTCTTGGTTTTTCTCATGCCATTCCACATTTAACTAGGGATACATATTTTTATGTGAATCCAACGCTTATATTACTGTATTATTTGGAACTGATCATAAATGCCTAAGCGTAATGACCTTGAACAGAAAGCACTCCACTACGTCGTCGGTACAGGCTATCAGGGTGTACTTCAATCAGATTTATGGCGTGAACTCGGTGCAAGCAGCCGCGAAGGCTCACGCGTTTCCATTAAACTTGAAGAGAAGGGGCTTATCCGCAGAGAAAAAGAACTCCAAGAAGGAAGATGGACATACAGACTCTACCCCAAAAGGCTGCCCGCATCAATAGAAACAATTGTTGATTGCCCATGCCTGCTTTGCCCTGACAACGCACGCTGCGACCCCACAACCGCACTTTCCCCGAAAAGTTGCCCAAAACTAACTGATTGGATACTTAATTTAGGAAAACCACCAGCACCAGTCACCGCAATTTCTGAAGGTCCAAGCGATCCTGCATCAGAGCCGAACATAACTGAGGATGAGTCCGTTGCCGAAAGCTTGGATACGTGAAAGAAAAAACGAATATTATTATAAAAAAGCCATAGAAGAAAATTATCGCAGCCGATCAACATATAAATTGATTCAAGCTAACGAGAAATATGGCTTCATTAGATTACGAGATGTAGTTGTTGACTTAGGCGCTGCCCCAGGCGGTTGGATCCAAGCCGCGAGAAAAATGACGGGCAAATACGGTTTCGTTTTAGGCATAGACTTAAAGCCCATTGAACCCTTCACGCAAGCGTATATCCGAACGATCATTGCGGACTTAACGGAGCCAGGGATAGTGGACCAAATTCTCTCGTTCATACCAAGAAAAGCAGACGTCGTACTATGCGATGCCGCCCCAAACATCACAGGCATTTGGGAAGTAGACCACGCAAGACAAATAGACTTAGCAACCCAAGCCTTAGAAATCGCCCAATGCGTACTTCGACCCAATGGAAACTTTTTTGTTAAAGTCTTTGAAGGAGACTTGTTAAACGATTTCCAGTTGAACATGAAGACGCTCTTTGAGGAGGTAAAGTTAGTGAAGCCTCAGGCAAGCCGACAACAAAGCTCCGAAATGTACCTTTTAGCGTTGGGCTTAAAGGTAGCACGTGAATGTGAAGGGGAAAACTGAATTTCTGCTTTAAACTCATCTCTTTGTTAGGTGTCTGACTTGAAGGTTATCTCGGCTGATTCTGCAGCAGCAATACTTGACCCGCAGTTTAAACCAATTTTGCATGTTGCTTCTGTTTCGGTTCTAGTTGAGCCACCTTACAGGGAACCATCTTTTCGGTTGGCTGAACCCATTTTTAAGGAAGTCGAGACAGGGTTTGATGTGATTGTGCATGAGGCAGAATTGTGCAGAGGTTTGCTCGATAAGATGAAGGCTGATGTCGTGCACTTGGATATGTCGTTGGGAGGAATTTCAGTTGAGGAGTTATCTCCTGTTGAACTCACAAACCTCAGGGCATCGGTGAGAGGAAGACAAAACATCCTCAGGATTCTGCCTAGACTCAGAAAAATTGCTTGTGAAATCAAGCGGCTATATGGCATAGATATTTTAGCCATTGGCAAAGAGAGCATGCCTGTGCGAATTGCTGAGTTGACAGCTGGGGCCGAAGCAATTTTGTTTGCTGCTCAAAGAGCGGTGGATGAGAAAGAGGATGTTTTGTTGGGGTTGCCGTTGATGTGCCAACCCAGATTTCTGGATAATCGAGTTTACCTTCATTCACTTATAGCAAACGAGCATGATGTTCGAGGTTTCAGCCTTGATTCAGAAAGTGTTTTAACAAAGGTTAAATTGTCAGAAACGTTAAATCCTGTTGCGAAAGGATTCCGAGCTCTAAAAATAAATCCGGTAAACTAAAAGAGGTTAACTTCAACAATGAACATTCCTTTACCATTCTGGAACAACGCATCGCCTAAACGAAAAAGAATCTACTCAATAATCTTCATGCTCGTACTTGCAATCTTAGTCACTTTGATTGGCACATTAGTCCCAATTAGTGCTCAGGACGCAAAACAAATCAACGATAGCTTAAATCAAACTGTAACCACAAACAGAGCAAACGGCACATTAATCCAGTCTATTTTCATAAACAATTTTGGTCTTTGCCTTGCAATGTTTATTCCTCTTGCGGGTGCAGTGTTTGGCTTATACGTATTATTTAGCACTGGCATAGCTTTAGGAGCGGAATTTAGGACGCAGACCGCTGGCGCTTCTACTGCAGCCGCTGCCAACATATCACCGACGACAGCAATCACAGCATTATTGTTTATTGGATTAGTGTTCTTGTTAGAATATGTCTCCTACTCTATTGCCATCTCAGAAAGCGTATGGCTGTTTCGAAGATTATCACAACGACGATGGGGCGAACTCAAAACCACTGGAATATTAATTGGAGTCGTTGCTGCCCTACTTATCACAGGAGCCATTGTAGAAACCTGGGTAATAACGGCTATCTAAAAAAAATTATTTTTTTAATTTTTGACTATTTCTAAACTTATGTCTAACGCTTTGACACTATGTGTTAATTCGCCCATACTTATGATATCAACTTTTGCATTTGCAAACTCCAACAGATTTTCTCCTGTAATTCCGCCGCTCACCTCTAACAAAACATCACCAAACCCAGCCCTTCTCAAGCGCTTCACCTGCTTCCTTAGCTTGTCTGGGAGAAAAATTATCCAACATAACAATGTCAGCACCAGCTCTTGCAGCTTTGAGAGCATCCTCAAGAGTTGTGACCTCGATTTCAATTTTTTTGCTAAAAGAAACTTTAGCCTTAGCTCGCTTAACCGCTTCTTCAACGCTTCCTATAATCACAAGATGATTGTCCTTAATCAAAACCATGTCATCCAGATGCAACCTATGTGGATCGCCGCATCCAATAACCACGGCTTTCTTATCAAAATACAACAGTCCGGGCGCAGATTTACGTGTCGCCGCAATTTTCGCTTTTACTTTCGCCGCTTCGAGCTTCTCGGTTAACAGCCGGGTTTTGGTTGCGATGCCACTCATTCGCGAGAGAAGATTAAGCATAGTTCGCTCAACGGATAGAATAGTCTGGGCGTCGCCTGAAATTTGCATTAATACTTGTTTGTTTTTAATTTTTTCTCCATCAGCTACTTTAGCTTTAACAGTCAGTCCCAAGTATTCAGCAAGAAATGTAGCTTCTTCAATTCCAGCAACAACGCCCTCTTCTTTAGCAATGACCTCTGCTTTGACTGTTAAGTTAGCAGGAATAACTGCTGCCGCCGTTACATCACCTTGTCCGATGTCTTCGACGAGGAGTTGTCGGAGTTTTTCCTCTACAAGTCTTCTTGGCACAAACATACCTTGTAGTTTGGCACCTTAAGCTTAAATTGCTTACTTTCTTAATCGGTTAAAGGATAGTTCAAATATAATCTTGCACTTAACTGTGTGATATATGCGACTACTACTCTGCTGCTCCGAGCTTGGATTAGGCCATGTTTCACGAATTATTCCGTTAGGAAAACGTCTGGAGAAGAATGGTCATGAGATGTTCTTTTTTTCAGGCGGTAAAGCATTCAGTATGCTTCAAAAAGAATTCAAGAATGTTTACGAATGCACACCAATTTCCTGGTATGAAAACGCTCACGGTATTATCACTTCGGCATCACTCCTCAACCTCCTAGTCCCTCTTCCCCTTTTCAACATGGAGCAGAACAGGTTTGAAATGAAAAAATCCAACGCAATGGAAACCATCCATCGCTACTATGACTTAAGAGAAAACTTGCATGACATTGCGCCTGACATGCTCATCGCCGACGGCGACATAAACGCACTACGACTTGCACAAAGATGGAAAATTCCCTCAGTATACATTGCCAACATGATCAGACCAAGTTACGGTTTCTCAGCTTTTCTTAGTCCAGGCGAACGAGTAGTTGAGCGGTATGTGAAACGATCCTCAAGAATCATAATCCCCGACAACCCACCACCATTTACCATTTCCGAGTATAGCATCGGCAACTTGGATCATGTCGGGTTAAACGGAAACGTCGAGTATGTGGGAGCATTCGTAGACACTTCACCAGTTGTCGGTTCTGAAGAACACATTTTTGCCCCAATCAGTGGGCCGATTGGAACTCGAGCAAAACTAATCAAAACACTCATCCCAGTGCTCGAAAAACTCAAAACCAAATGTGTCATAAGCTTGGGTACCCCCGGAAAAAGGGTTTCCACAAAAATTGGCAACTGCGAACTTCACACTTGGCTAACGCCCGAAGAACGACATGAAGCAATGAAGAAAGCTAAATTTGTTATCTTCAGCGGCGGACACGCAACTTGTTTTGAAACCATCAAGTACGCTAAACCAAGCATCTGTATTCCTACACAGCCTGAACAGTTAGGAAACGCCGCAAAACTTCAAGACTTAAACTGCTCCATAACCGTAAAAAACAAGAAGCAACTGGAAAAAGCAGTTCAGAAAATGATAAGCAAGAAAGAATCCTACAACAAGAACATCACTAAATTAAACGAATTCTCAAACAGGTTTAAGGGATTGGACAGGGCAGTTTCAATAGTAGAAGGACTATTGGATTAAGTCTTATTTTGTTAGGCTTAACCTTTTGACTTCACCGTTGGGTGTTTCTTCATCAAAAATGATAGCTTTGAATTTGTAGAGTTTCGCGTCTTTTGTTAACCATGAGTCGGGCGGCAAACCTGCTTTCATACAACACTGACAGAGGAATTCTTCTTCACACCAGCCCCACTCAACGGGTACCTGCGGCAGAAGAAGCCCTTTGTAGGGACCACGTTCAACGATTAAGCCGTCTTCCCCAACCTTGATTTTACTCAGGTATTCCTTAGGATTTTTCACATTTATTTGTTCGGGCGGTGTTAACACGCTAACCTCAAAGACCACCTTACCCAACTCATCGAGGGACAAGGGCTCAAAACGCGGGTCCTCTGTTGCAGCGTTAACCGCACTGTCAATCACTGCTTCGACAAGAGGACTGGTTGGATAAGGGTACCCGATGCAACCGCGAAGTTCCTTTTCGCCATGGCGAACGCTGTTTATGGTTACGAAGACTCCACAGTGCTCGAAGAGTTTTTTGGGAGTTTCTTTGGGCGGTTTTGGGGCTTTACCTGTTTCCAAATACGCCTTTACTGTGTTTCGGGCTAGGCTGATTAAGAATTTTCCTTCTTCGATTGTTAGTTCAAACGACATACCAATCCTTCCCATGCACGGCTAAACCGCTTTCTAAACTAAAAAAATATTAAAAAATAAAGTTGATTAAAACTTTATGGATTCTTCAGCTATGCCTTCCTTAGTTATGATAAGGAAGTCAATTCCATCGCCGCTCATAGAATCTCTACTAACCGCTGACTTTATCGAACGCGTAACAAGATCTTTTGCTTCTTTAAGGCTCATGGTTTCTTTGTAACCTTCTTCAAGAACTCCCATAGCGATTTCTGTACCTGAACCCACAACTGCATACTTGTCAGGGATAAGGGATCCTAGAACATCAAGCACAAAGAGTGATGCACCTTCTTCATCTAATCCACCCACGATTGTTTGGGTGAACAATGGGGAATATCTACGGTTGAAAAGTACATTGGCTAAAAGTTTGGCTGCTGAACGCACGCTAATTTTCCTTCCGACATCCATGCTAAAGAGATTAGCTTGTGCTTCCATCTCCTTGGCGAGGATTTGCATGTCTCCTACGAGCCCCGCACATGCTACACCTATACGGTCTGTTACCTTGAAGACTTTCTTGCCGCCTTTACTCATGATAAAATTGCCATATGTTACTCTTTTTTCTGAAGCTAAAATTACTCCACCCGAGAAAATTGCGCCGATTGTAGTGGCACCAGGCATCCATCCTCCGCCTTGCTGAGCTTGTTGACCTTGAGCTTGCTGATCCAGAGGCATCAGTTGGATTTGTGGAATATTGGGTAAAGTTGGTAATTGTGGTCCATAACCTTCCATAATTTTCGCCTTTTGTTGATATACACAAGACAAATTATTAAGGTTGCTTATATCCATTATAGAATAGCGAGGCGACCGAATATGAGTAAGTCAACTCCATTAAAATGCCAAAAATGTGGCAAACCAATCGGTTACGTAACTGTTACCCCCAAAAGCTTCTTGGCAGCCAAACCAGCGGTGGATGACGTAAAGTTGGTTGCCAGATGCATTGACTGCTCCAATGGGAATAGTTTTTACCGCAGAAACTTTTAACATACCCAATGCCTTTCAACCATGAATGACAAACAAAAAATGATAGAAATCTTTGTTCAAAACATTGAAGAAACATGGTTCGCAGTCGCGGTCAACAAGCAACAAATAATGACTTCATCTTTTGGAACAAACCAACAAACAGTATTAAACAACGTTTTAGGTAATATGCCTTTCAATTTACCTTTTCAGATTTTTCACGAACCTACGGCTTCAGCAAAAAACATTCTCGCAACTTTAAAAATTATTTATGATGGAAAAGAGGCAAAAACAAGACTATCATTGGCAACCACCAATTTGCCAACTTATTCCAAAAAAGTCCTTAAAACGACTTCGATGATTCCACTGGGGTATGTTACATCTTATGGTGCTGTAGCCAAGGCCGTCGGAGGCGGTCCCAGAGCTGTCGGAAACATCATGGCTTCAAACCCCTTTGCACCCATTGTCCCGTGTCACAGGGTAGTTAGGTCGAATTTTACTTTAGGCGGGTACGGGTTTGGCTTAACAGTAAAGATCCAGCTGTTGGAAAAAGAGAAACGAGGGTTTTCTTCTTCCAAAGAAATTGAAGTTGATGGTGGTCAGCTTACTGTTTTTCCTGTCGAGTACGTTCTAAGAAACTTTGCTTGAAATACTGTTGCGCAAACGATAAATGGAGGCGAGCCCCACTCAAAGCGAGTGAGCATCATGGTTATTCGAGGTCTCTACGTTGGAAGATTTCAGCCATTCCATTTAGGACACCTAGATGCCATCAAACATGCACTAAAAGAAGTTGAAGAGCTTGTCGTCGTCATCGGCAGTGCCCAGTACAGCCATAACGCCAACAACCCGTTTACGGCAGGCGAGAGACTTGTCATGGTTCGACAAGCATTGCTAGAGGCAGGTGTAGATTATTCTAAACTATGGATTGTGCCCGTTCCAGATGTTCATCTGCATATGCTATGGGTTAGCGCCGTAGAAGGTTACACCCCAAAATTCAATGTACTGTTTTCTAACGAGCCGTTAACCAAGAGGCTTTTTATGGAAGCCGGTTACGAGGTCAAGACAATTCCTTTATTTGACAGAAAAGTTTACATGTCCACCTTCGTGCGCGAAAAAATGATTAAAGACGACAGCTGGACAGAGTTTGTGCCAAAAAGCGTAGCTGATTTTATTTTAGAAATAGATGGAGTTAGCAGACTCAGAGACTTAGCTAGAACGGATAGGGTTTGTTAAACCACTATCTTTTCCTTCGAAGCTTGACGGTAAAATCGCCAGGCTAGCAGGTAAATGGTGATTAAGACTAGCAGTTCAGCAAAAACACCGATGAAGTCTCCAGTGAGAGCAAAAAAGTTGTTTACAATATGGAGTGACACTGCAACCAAGTAGTATGGCAATGGATTCTTCTTAGCAATTCCATAAGCGGTTATAGTTGCGCTAGAGGCATGAAAGACAATACCAGGTATTCTTGCTACAGGAGGAACGCCAACAAGAAATACGTACTCAAAAAACTCTGCAATTCCAAAACCTAATCCGATTAAAAGACCCAAGGTTACAATTGACCGCTCTGTTTCGCCGTGCCTGTAGAATAGGGGAAATACTTTAGCTAATTCCTCTATGAAAGGAGCCAAAACAACAATAAGTAAAGCCACTGAAAACTGGGCAGGGTACAGCGATTCGAAGAAGGCGGCAAAAGGAATACTGAATAAAATCCCGGAAACAAAAAAGAAAGCTAATTCTTTGTTGCTGGGCTTATGAAGTGGAATAATGCATTGGCGAGGAGATTTATCTTCCATAAAAGCAGCTCCAATAAAATAAGGAAACAATCACTTACTTATCAGTGTTACCGCTAACTCTCTAAAAGCCAGCGGCAATAGGATCTGAAGGCTTCATTATTTCTCTTAGAACTACTGTTGCATATGAGCCTCGGAGCAACATGAAACTTAACTTTGCCATGCATCCTGCATTAGCACTCGCCGAAACGCTCTGCAGTTTGAAGTCTTTAACTGGGGTAATGGCTGCACGCAAACCGCCTTTTCCGCCTGCCCTTGATAAAACGTTAAATCGCAAATTTTCTGCTTCGACACCTTCCTGCTCAAGAACCTCGTTTTCTATCTTACCCATAATGCCCTGTGAAAGTTTTTGTTTTACTCCAAAAATCGGAAGAGCAACACGCAACCTTCCAGCCTTAACCTGCGAATTGACCTCAGAAATGTTTTCATGGGTTACAATCTTAAAGACTGCAGTCATAGGTAAACCTGAACGCTCAACGCCTACTATGTAATCCCCTTCCAAAGCTTCATTCAAAGGCAAACCATGCTTAACTCGCTCACTGAGGAAACGGTTAAACAGATAAGACTGGTGAGCTTGAACAAAAAGCGCCTGCAATTTCACTGGCAAGCTTTGGAAAGCCCCAACATAATCTCCCGGATTATCTGCCAGATGGTTAATCATCATGCGCTCAAAGCGGAGTTGTTTGGGGAAATTCTGTTGTGCCTGCATAAAATTACCAGATGACAACAGTTCTTGGCGGGCTTGCCTTGAGGCTGGATGCTCATGAATGCTGGGTTTTGCCAAAAAAAGCATCGCTGCCGCCTCAAAATCACCCTGAACAAGCGCTTTTCCGACCAAATGCGTAATTGGACGAGTGGTTCCGAAGCGTTGGTGACCAAAAAAGTTGGGTACGCCCCCGATTGACTCAAGTTCCAGCATGTTTTGAGAGATGCGTTTTTCAACTTGAGATTCTGAATTCTCGACGGATTTAATTGTAATTGTAAAATTGTTTCCTAAAAGATAGAAGAGGGATAGCATTTCTCGGACATAGCCAATGGGCAGAACTTGGACATCTTTAACATCAATTTTGCCAGCCTCTTCCATAGTTATGTTTTCTATACTGATATGTTGGGCGGTTATTGCTTTGGCATCTTTGATTCCTGCAAACTGAACTCTTGTTTGGTCAATGCCCAATGATTTTGAAATGTTTTTTACTGCTATGAAGGTGTCCCAGTTCCGTTTAATCAAAACACAGAGCAAAAAACGCTGTTTTTGAAGAGTAGAACCTAGAACCTTCTTTGAAACCTCTCCATTAACGGAGGCTTTTGAACTGTCAACCAGAACTTCTTCAACAACAAAATCATCGACTGATTCCCGAATGGAACCACCTATACCCTCAGCCTTAGAGGCGTAAACTTCGATGCCGAGCAACTTGTCAATTTCAGAAACAGACAACAAATCGCCTAAAGCAACTTTAGCTTACCCGTTAAGCGGTCAATCATTCCGGACGGGGCAGGACCAATACCTAAGCATGTTACTGTTCCTTCTGGAATCTCGGTTAACCCTCTATCTACGATAAGAGCGTGTGGCAAACCTAATTGGTCTGCAGCCTCTTCTAGTTCGCCGAGTTCTTTTTCATCGGCAACCTTAACTGCGACTTTTTTTTGTCCCTCATACATCCAAGCTTCCCACCACTTTTTATGATGAGTATAGGCATCTTGAGCTGAAGAAACCGCAGCATGTCCTGCTTGTGCGGCGATCTTGCCTTTGCTCATCTGCAAGTCCGTTCGGAATACTAGAACTTGCTTGTATTCAAATTGAACCATTTTGTATATCCCGCATTTAATTTAGCAGAGGAGATTTTAAGGGTTTGCAGACAAGTAAAGCAATCCGAAGTAAGCCAACGCCGCGGCCATTGCGGGTTTTCTGATTGCTGTGAGCAACATTTTGCCTTGAAAATCAATCTCATCCACATTGCGCAAAGCTTTATCCACGCCCAACTTTCCGCAAACCTTCAACATTTCATCAATTTTCTCATCAGAGAGAGAATTTAGAAAACTCCTAAGTCTGAGCATAACAAGGAAGTCAAAACTTAACAGTTTATTGCATTGCTTTTGGTAATTCTGCAGGAAGTTTGATGAAAGGTCGTCTTGTTTTAGGGCTTGGCTCGCAACTTCAGCCGCAACTTTGGCGCAAGTTAGCCCGAAGATTACACCGCCGCCAGTTGTTGGCTTGACCTGTGAAGCGCAGTCGCCAACGGCGAGAAAACCGTCTGCATAAGATCTGTTGATTGGGCCGCCCAAAGTGATGGCGTGGTAGCCCACCTGTGTTATTTTGGCTTTTGCGAGTTGTTTTGAAGCTACAGGATGCTTAGCCATTAGGCGTTTGAGGTATTCTCGCGGGTCTCCCTTGTTTGTTGCTAAACCCACTTTCGCTGAGCCATCAGGTCTTGGGATTAGCCAAGCGTAAAAGCCAGGCGCATAGGCGTTGCCAAAGTAAACCTCAACTGCATCAAGCTCAACATCCATTACGCCTTCCACTTCTGCTTCAACAGCATAAACCAAGCCACTGGACTTAAGCGTGGGTAACCCCGTTTGCCTTAGAAGCCTTGAGGATACACCTTCAGCATCTAACACAATTCTAGAATTAACGCGTTCTTCAAAACCATCGCTTCGCTTAATGCTAATCCCTTTTACAAAGCCATCTTTTTTCAAAAGTGATTGAACACGAGAGTTCAAAACAAAATTTGCGCCGTTTTCTTGTGCCTTAGTGACTAAGTATTGGTCGAATCTTGCCCTGTTCAATGCAACAGTAACAGGACAGGATAGGTGAAGCGAAAACTTTGTGCCAACTGGCGAATAAAAGTTGGCAGCGCAAAAGGTGTTCTCAACAACCCCATCTGGAAGGGGATAGAGCCCTATTTTTCTTAGACTTCTTAAGCTTATGTGTCCAGCGCAATGAGAAGGCAAACCGATTGTTGAGTGCTCCTCGAAAACAGTGGTTCTGACACCTAGCTTAGCAAGATTCAAAGCAGCATATGAACCGACAGGTCCACCTCCAACAACTACCGCATCGAAAATACTGGTTGTGGATTCCGCTTTGGGCAACGTCATGATTATGGAATGGACTAATTTGTATATAAGGAAAAAGGCAAAGCGAATCGTAAAAATGAAAATGAAGGCACAGTTTCTCAATTCTCAAAAAACAACAGCTTCATGTTGGGACGCCAAACAGAAATTACGAATAGTGGTTAAGATAAAGTCTTCAAAAGACGGTAGTTCAGTATTGAATGGTTTTTGGTAAATCGTTTTTTCAAAAATAAAAAAAGAAAAAAGGGTTTTTGTGGTTTATGGGTGTTTTCTAATAGTTGACCAGACTACTATAGCTGCAAGGACGAGAATTGCGACTATCATAACAATAGAGAGCGGCAAGAAGTATAGGTCAGCCATAGATTGTGTAGTCACTGAAGTTGGGGCTGGTGTGACATTTGACGCTTGCATGACATTGAATGCGGTTTCAGATGATGATTGCCAATAAGAATCTGTGCCAGCGAACGTAGCGAATACTTGGTAAGTTCCTGGAACGTTTGGAGTGTATGCTTTTGCAAACATTCCGAGTGCGTCAGTTGTAGCGTTACCAATGACGAATGTGTTACCATTGGGGTCAATAGTTGATAAAGTGACAGTTACACCCTGTGCGTTTGTTGGGCATGGTCCTTGTTGATAGACGTATTGCATCCATCCGGTTTGGCTTGCGTCAGAAACTGCTGGAACACCGTTTGGAAAGTCTGCTGCTTGTTGTTTTTGGGTTGTGCCGGCTGAAATGTCCATTACTGAGCCCTGAATCAGTACGCTGTTTCCTTGTGGAACAACGTTAGTCTGGATGTTAACGTTAGTTGAGCTTGGTCCTTTACCTACTGAATATATTTGTCCGTCGTATGCGTTGGCAAATGTCATGTAGCCATCAGCGATAGCAACTGGTGCCATGGATGTTCCTAGTCCTGAAGCAGACCAGTCTGGAAGTGTCCAGATTTCTTTTCCTGTGAAAGCATCTATCGCACGTGCCATGTATCCTCTGTAAAGCGGTGTGTTTGGTGAGTGTTCACCTGACATAGTGTAAACAATTCCATCAGCAAAGGCAGCGATGTGAGTTGGGTAATTACCCCATGCAGTATTGTCGCCTGTAGCCGTGCTGTTTGTGCCAACTCCGTTACCGTAAGTCCATAGTAATGTTCCGTTTGCCATTGAATAGCAGTAGACTACTCCTCCATAACCGCTGACGTATAGGTTTCCGTAAGCTGGTAAACCTTCTCTTGAACTGTAGTATTGGAATCCTGTTTGAGCGCGGTCACTTGGTCCCCAAACAAGATTTCCAGTGGCAAGGCTGTAAGCTAGTCGTTGACCTGTTTCAAAGTATGTCATTGTCCATTCGCGTGTCACTGGGTCGATTGGCTGAGTTGCTAACATTTCGGTTTGGTTGTTTGGAGGGGCGGAATATCTTTGAAGCCATAAAAGCTGTCCTTGACTGCCATCTTTGGCATTTATAGCCCACATTGTCCACGGGTCGCTGTTTGGTCTTGGAGCTGAGGATAAGCTGACGGTGCTGCTGCTGCCCAGTATTACATCGCCAGGGATTACACCAGCGATACTTGGGGCTGCGGCGCCAGTTAAGTCGGCTGATATGGTGACGTTCCACGAATAGGAAGCAGGTGTACTTTCGTTAACGAAGACGCCTAAGTTAGCGTTGATAGCAAAGCCAGTGTCTGTTGGCCAAGCGTATTGTCCAGCTGCAACAGATCCAGAGTGTCCAGCATTGCTTGTGATGACAAGAGTTGAATTCCAAAGAGCTAACCATCCAGTTTTTGTGTTTGCATTATAGTTGAAGACGTATCGGTCGATTTCGCCATTGTTGAGGTAAACTTCAGTGCCGGAAGGAACATTGGTTAAGTTGAACAGGAACTTTCCGTCAAGTGCATTGTAGGCCATCCATGTTGTACCAGAAGTCTGCCACAGTATACCACCTATCGCACCATGCTGATTGGGTGATTGGAAATCCACCAATTGTGCTTTCGCTGGTGAAAGTGTAGTGCTAGTCCATAATGTTTCTCCAGTAGTTAAATCCACAGCGTACAGTCCTCCGCCAGATCCAAGTTGACTCAACGGAGCCTGATAATAGAGGATTCCGCTAACGATCAAAGGGTTATTGAACCGTGTTGTGTATGAAAATCCAGAATAGAAAGTTGCCCCAGTGTCATTCGCTTGAGCTGTGTTGCCAGCCTGAGTTACGATTCCACCTGTTAATCCGCCGAATTCAAGAGGTTTGGTCCACATTACGTGTGCACTTCTTGGCCCAGCACCGTTTTGCTGCCAAAAGTTAGCTGTAGCTGCTCCGCCAAGCCAATTCGATCCAATAGAATCCCATAGAACATTCATACCGTTTATCGGTCGAGTCCAGAATGCACTTGGAAGTGGATACTCTATAAAAGATTGTACTGGATCTTGTTGAACTGTAAAGGTGGTTGTGAAATTGCTCGGTGTATAGTAGTCACCTTGGTATGCTCCGCCGAAATCATATACTTGTCCTGGAAAACTGAAAGACAATGTGTAAGTTCCAACTTGGTCCGGAGTATAAGCGTAATACTGAGATGATGTTGGGTCGCTAACAACTGGAAAACTTTGGGTCACAATTGTACCATCAGGCTTTGTGATGGTGAACTGATAGTTGTGGAATCTTATGTTATTGACGAGGTCCACGCCGTTTATGGTGTTATCAAGCCAACCGAAAATAAGCATTTGTTGACCGACCCCAACAGGGTTGGGTGTAGCAGTAGCATATGCGTAGGTAGTGATTATCCATGCAGGGGTATGAGCATTAGCGTTTGGTATAAGAATCATTGAAGCTCCTATTGAAATTGTTAAGAATACGGCAATCAAAATAGTCATTGATTTAATTTTTAGGTTTTGCATTTTCTTCTCCTTTCCTTTAATTTGTTTTGGACAGAAAACAAAACTTGAAAAGACCTGGTTTTGTTCAAAGTCTACATGTTTTGGCTAATTGGGGTTTATAAACTTAATTGGAAAGTGTACACTGCCGACAAAAAAATAATTAGTCAACAGACCCACCTCTAAAAAGACAATGTTGCCTATTAAAAACGAAAACTAATTCAAATCAAATCAGCTATTGTTTACTTACCCAATTTTCTAAAGAAACGTCGTTATTATTGGCTAAAGCAATTTTAATCCAGTTATAGAGGTATCAACAAAATTAAGAAGCTAAAGAAGGGGAGGATTAATGTGGGTGAACCAGTTCTATTCGGCGTTTACCCCTAGACATTGATGAAGTGCGGATTTTTCCGCTAACCTCAAGTTTGAGCAATAGTTCGTTGAAGTCTTTAAAGCCTAAATCTTCGTACTCGTTTTTAAGCTGGTCGAACAAATCGTCGTCGGTGAGATCGCCTTTCTTAGTTAGCACTTCTAAAAGATAGAAGTATGCTGGGCGTGTTTTCCAAGTTTTTATCTGCGGCATTAGCGTTCCTTCTTATGCAACTGGGGTTGCTGGCTTTTGTACTTGTCGTATTTGCTGCATGAAGCTCTTGTACCATTTTTCAACGTCAGGAGTAATCGATGGCCCCATCTCTTTGAGGGCATCCTGGAAATCTTTCATAGTGACTTCGGCGGAGTTAACGTTCTTTCGCAGAGCATGCATAGCGGCTTCTCTGCAGAGGGATTCTATGTCTGCGCCAGAATAGTACTTAGTTGCAATTGTAAGTTGGTTTAAGTCCACGTCTTTGCTTATCGGCATACCTTTGGTGTAGATTTTGAGGATTTGCAAACGGCTCTTTTCGTCTGGTTCAGGTACATAGATTAATCTGTCAAATCGTCCGGGGCGTAACACGGCAGAGTCAACCATGTCTGGTCGGTTAGTAGCGGCAATAACTACTATGTCTTGCAATGCCGTGATGCCATCCATTTCCGTTAACAGTTGGCTTATTACGCGTTCTGAAACTCCGCTATCAGACATGCCCATTCCACGTCGAGGTGTGAGAGAGTCTATTTCGTCGAGGAATACCACTGCCGGAGCCGCCATACGGGCTTTGCGGAAGACCTCGCGGATGGCTTTTTCTGATTCTCCAACCCATTTACTGAACACTTCGGGGCCTTTTATGGATATGAAATTGGCTTCACTTTCTGTAGCTACTGCGCGTGCAAGTAATGTTTTGCCGCAGCCAGGTGGACCGTAGAGCAAGATACCTTTTGGCGGTCTGATTCCAAGTTTGGTGAATATTTCCGGAGTCTTTATAGGCCATTCTACGGCTTCGATGAGGTGCTGTTTTACGTCGTCGAGTCCACCAGCGTCTGCCCAGTGGACGGTTGTGACTTCAATGTAGACTTCGCGCATAGCCGTCGGTGTAACTTCTTTAAATGCCCCAAGGAAATCATCCATTTTAACTTCCATTTTTTCCAGCACTGCGGGTGGGATACGTTCTTCTTCGAGGTTAATCTGAGGTAAATATCTGCGGAGTGCTTTCATGGCAGTTTCTCTACCCAACGCGGATAGGTCAGCACCTGTGTAGCCGTGGGTCATTCCGGAAAGTTTAGGAAGGTCAACATCTTCGGCGAGCGGCATGCCGCGAGTATGGATTTGGAGGACTTCGTATCGTCCTTTCTTATCTGGCACACCGATTTCTATTTCTCGGTCAAATCGTCCTGGTCGACGCAGAGCTGGATCAAGTGCGCCTGGACGGTTGGTTGCACCTATAACTATAACGTTTCCTCTGCCTGATAAGCCATCCATTAATGCAAGTAATTGAGCTACAACTCGTCTTTCAACTTCACCTGTGACTTCTTCGCGTTTTGGTGCAATGGCGTCGAGTTCGTCAACGAAGATTATGCTGGGTGCGTTCTGTTGGGCTTGCTGGAAAATCTCGCGGAGCCTCGCTTCAGATTCTCCGTAGAATTTGCTCATGATTTCGGGTCCGTTGATGGAGTAGAAGTTGGCTTCTGATTCGTTAGCGACTGCTCTTGCCAACAGCGTTTTTCCGCAGCCAGGTGGACCATGGAGCAGTACGCCTTTGGGTGGTTCGATGCCTAAGCGTTGGAATAGTTCTGGGTGGCGGAGGGGCAATTCGACCATTTCGCGTACGCGTTGGATTTCTGTTTGTAGTCCTCCTATGTCTTCGTAGTTTGTTCTGGGTAAACCTTTGCCTTCAGGGGCTGGCTCGTTTAGGATTGTGAGTCTGGTTTCTGCTGTTACTTTTATGATGCCGTGTGGACGTGTTTTTGAAACGGTGAATGGAATGGCGTGTCCAAGCATCATAACTAGTGTAGTGTCGCCTTCGACCAAAGTGCGTTCCATGAGGCGGTTTTTGACGAAGTTAGTAAAGTCTTCATCTACGTTGAGGCGCATATCGACTGGTGCAAGTGTTATGGAGAGTGCTGTTTTAACCTTGGCTGGGCGAATGACCACATATTCGTTTATTGCGACTCCGCTGTTTTTACGTGTAAACCCGTCAATTCTGATTATGTCGCGGTTTTGGTCTTCGCTGTAAGCTGGCCAAGCAATGGCTGATGTTGTGCGTTTATTTACAATTTCGATCACATCTCCAGCGCTTATGCCTAGTTTCTGCATGGTTCGCTGGTCAATGCGGGCGATTCCTCTGCCAACATCTCTTTGCCGTGCGTCTCCAACGCGTAGTTGTACTTCGCTCATGTAGAATTTCTCCTAAATAATCCTGACTTAGCTTTGGGATATGTGTTTGAAAAAGCGGTTATTACTATATAAACTTTAAAGTGTAGCTGCTCAGACTTTCAAGCGGATATAAGTGAGATGTTTTGGGGTTTTAGCGGCTTATTCGCGGCTTGTTCGGCGTACTTGGAAAGTTTGGGCTTGGCTTACTCCTGGGATTTTTGCTAGTTTTTCTTCGAATTCGTCCACTATTCCTGTTTTGTCTTCTGGGAATCTGACTTGGACTAAAAGTGCTACGAGTCCGAAGGCGACAGGTTCCTGACCGTATCCTTCAATGGCAGAGAATTCAGGTAACACAGCTTTTATTTGTGCTTTAAGGTTATCAAAGTTTTCGACGATGTCTTCTGGAAAAACCTTGTAAGTTACTAGTACCCAGCCCATGAGTGTTCGCCTTTTTTATGGTCCGCTGAACCCGCATTTTGGGCATTTGTATAGGCGACCGAATTTGCGGCATTTGCCATCTCGTTTAATCTGGATGTCGCCGCAGTTTGGGCATAGGAACTTTGTTGATTCGCTGCCGGGTGGGATTGGTTTTCCGCAGCTTGTGCATGTGACTAGGGACAACTTTTCTGACATAACTGACACTTCTTTGCCGTTCATATTGTAAGGGTTCCTTATATTTGCTATGCTCAAAAAACCTTGTTAACTACTGTGAAAAGCAAATTAGGTCTATGTTCTTGTTTCTTGAGTCTTTTTTCCACTTTTTGAGTTAACTACTTAACGTACTCTGTAGAAGCTCTGAAGAAAACAACATTGCGTCTGAAGTAAAGTTATATTTGTTTTGCTTTGAGGAACCCTACAGAAAATAAAGAGTCTTAAACCGTTAAATTCGAATATATCTATCAAGTAATTTAGCTAATATTTTCAATTAACAACATTAAATATCATTTATTGGAAACTAAGGCTGGCCACTTGTTCACTTTTTTTCGGAAGTTTATTATTGCCTTAACTTACATTATTCTAACGGTGTCGTTTTGGGAGTAAACTTCAAGGACCTAATACCAAAAACCCAAATAAAACTCGAAGATCTGGGAGGCAAAGTCATCGCGATAGATGCTTATAACGCCATTTACCAGTTCCTCTCCATCATTCGCCAACCAGACGGAACCCCACTCAAAGATAGCACAGGCAAAATCACAAGCCACTTAAGCGGACTCTTTTACCGCACAAGCAACCTGGTTGAAATGGGAATCAAGCCAATCTATGTTTTCGACGGCATTCCCCCTACTCTGAAGGCAGCAGAAATTGAACGACGCAAACAAGTCAAGGTTCAAGCCGTCGCAAGCTATGAAAAAGCTGTAGCAAGCGGCGACACAACAAAAATGCGAACATTCGCTTCTATAGCAACTAGTATGAAAGATTATATGCGGGATGATAGCAAAAAACTCTTGGACTTAATGGGTTTGCCATGGGTTCAGGCTCCAAGCGAAGGCGAAGCCCAAGCGGCTTACATGACCAAACAGGGTGATTCAGATTATTGTGCAAGCCAAGACTACGATAGCTTACTTTTTGGAGCACCTAAACTGCTTAGAAACGTCACTATCTCTGGGACAAGAAAGCGCGCAGGCACAAAAACTAGAGTTGAAGTAATCCCTGAAGTAATCGAATTATCTAAAACCCTTGGTCAATGTGAATTGACTCGCGAACAACTAATCGACGTAGGAATTTTGATTGGTACAGACTTCAACCCCGACGGCATAAAGGGGCTGGGACCAAAAACTGCTCTGAAACTAATCAAACAACATGGCACCATAGAAAATGCAATGCCGTACATAAAAAACGCCTCTTTCCCAGTTGAACCTAACTGTATACGAAAAATCTTTCTCAACCCAGAAGTCACTGACAACTACAAGATAGCCTGGAGAGAACCTGATGAGGCGGGCTTAATTGACTTCATGTCAAGAGAAAAAGAATTCGGTGAAGAACGTATAAAAAAATCTCTCGACCGGATGACTGCAGGCACTAAGAAGCAGAAAGGAAAGGTTTCCTTAGAAAAATGGTTCGGATAAAAGAAACGGAGGGTTACTTTACGGTAACCGACTTTGCCAAGTTTCTTGGCATGTCAGGGTTAAAGCCCTTCTCTAACGACACATAATACGCAAGTAACTGCAACGGAACCGCAAAAGGAATTGGTGAAAGCACACTTGGAATACCCTTTGGAACTTCAACGTATTCCTCAGCTAAAGACTTGATGTCTTCATCGCCTTCTTCGATTATAGCAATTATGTGGGCGCCGCGGGCTTTCATCTCCATAATGTTACCAATCAGAGTCTTGTGGCAGTCGTCCTTTGGGCAAACGAACACAACTGGGAAACCGTTTTCGATAAGACTAATTGGACCGTGTTTGCTTTCGCCTGCAGGAAACGCGATAGAGGGAATGTAGGCAATTTCCATCAGTTTAAGTCTACCTTCAAAGGCTGTGGCAGTACTGATGCCTCTGCCTAAGAAGAAGAAGACTTTCGAATCCTTGTATTTATGCGCAATTTGCTTAATTTTTTCCTCTTGTGTCTTAACTATTGTGTCTGCGATTTCAGGCAGTTTCTCCAGATTATCTTCCAGACTGTCTATTTCATCTTGAGAGACTTTGCCTCTCTTCTTTGCCAATTTTAACGCTAATTGCGCCAAAACGGAAAGTTGTGACGTGAAAGTCTTCGTAGCGGCAACCCCGATTTCTGGACCTGCCTGAGTACCAATATAAACACGAGAAATACGCGTCAAAGTGGAGCCTATAACGTTGGTTAAGCTCAAAATTGTAGCTGCTCGTTGCTGTGCACAGGTTACTGCAGCAATGGTGTCTGCTGTTTCACCCGATTGGCTAACGGCAAGGATTGTACTATCTATATTTACTGATTTGCCATGTTGCTCAATGAACTCGGAAGCATATACTGGATAAGTAGGCAGGAATGCCAGTTTTGAGAACATGTATGAAGCAGCCAAACATGCGTGGTAGCTGGTTCCGCAAGCAACCAAGAATACTTCGTTAGCACGGTCGAGGAAAGTTGTAAGTAAATCAAGATAATGGTCCTGCATTCGTAAGGTGTTGCGGAGGGTTTCGGGTTGTTCATGGATTTCTTTAATCATGAAGTGTGGATATCCCTGTTTAACTGCCATTTCAGCAGTCCACTCGATAGTTATCGGTTCACGCACGACAGGGCTGTTATCTGATATTTTTCTAATTTCATACCCCTTAGTTGAGAGGATTACGAGTTCGCCGTTGTTTATCATAACCGCTTTGTTGGTAACTGGAAGAAAAGCTGGAATGTCGGATGCACAATACACGCCTTTGTCGCTGACGCCTAAAACTAGGGGACTTTCATTTCGGGCGCAGACTATCTTGTCTGGCTCACGTGTGGAGATTATAGCGAATGCATAGGAGCCTTCAATTCGTTTGAGGCTTTCCAAAACAGCGTTAACCAATGAGAGTTTGGGGTTTTGTTTTAGGGTTTCCTCGATTAAGTGGGGCATTATTTCGGTGTCTGTTTTAGAAACGAAGGTGTGTCCAAGGTTTTGGAGTTCAGATTTAAGATCCATAAAGTTTTCTATGATACCGTTGTGAACGACGACTATTTCGCCGCTGCAGTCGGTGTGTGGGTGGGAGTTAACTTTTAGGGGGGCTCCGTGAGTTGCCCATCGTGTATGGCCGATACCGATGTTGCCCGGTAAATCGTCGAGGTTTAAGATTTTATCTACTTCGTCGATTTTTCCTGAATCTTTTTTTATGAAAACTTTTCCGTCCGAAATTGTGGCGATGCCCACGGAGTCATAGCCGCGATATTCTAACCGTTTTAGAGATGAATGAATTAGCGGTGCTGCATTTCCTTCTTTTAAGACGCAACCAAATATTCCACACATTTTCTTTGAACCCTTCATGCAAATGTTATGTTAGCTTATGGAACGCTTAGTGCGCTAATAAGTATTTTTTAACTATTTGGTTCAACCATTGAAAAAAGATTTTCAATGGTTTTTAACTTCTATACATTCACACGCAAAACATTGGAAGTATTTTATCCGAATTTTTTGAACCATTATAAATAAATTTTTTATAGTACTCCAAACTACCTTTAAATGATAATATGGAAAAGAAATTTCTCCTTCAAGACAAAGGAAATACCCAGCAAGTAAAAGATATAATCATTTTAGACGACTCCCAAAAACTCAAAATGATAATAGGTAATCTCAGCTGGAAAATCTTAACGATGCTTTCAAAAAAAGAAATGTATCCACTCGAAATCGCAAGAGAACTCGGCATTCATGAACAAAAAGCACAAAAAGTTTACTACCACATACGAAAACTCGCCAAAGTAGGAGCCATAACCATCGTGAAGGAGGAAAAAAAGAAAGGCGCCATGGCTAAATATTACAGAACAGCTTTCTCCGCGTTCGGGATTGAATTTCCGCAGGGCTATAAGCCCATCCAGAATATATGCGCACTAAGCCTCGATGAACCATTGCAGAAATTCTTTAAGGAATTTATTGACAACGGTATATTTGATGGAAAAATAGTTGTTGGTAGTCCTCAACCTCATGGTCCCTTCAAAACCAGTGCAAGAGACGGCCACTATGCCGCTCATTTAGCTCTTTTTATAGGGCAATTTGCAAAAATGCCCACCGAATTCGCCGTGAAGCTAGACGTTGATGTGAAGGTTGAAAAGGAGGAAAAAAACAACCTGATCCTCGTTGGCGGGCCTGGAACAAACCTGTTAACACAAGAAGTTAACGATTTCTTACCCATCAAATTTATTATGCAGTCCTCAGGACAAGGATTCTTATTGGGCGGCTTAGCATCCAAGAAGACAATGCAGGTGTTAACTTCAGATGTTTCGGGCGTTGTTGCTAAAATCGTAAACCCGTGGGATAGTTCTAAACGCATCGTCGTCTTGGCGGGGAACAAAGCGGTGGGAACCAAAGCATGTGTTTTGGCGTTGACAAATTTCTGGAAGAAAACATTGGAAAAATACAAAGGCGAAGACACTTTTGCAGTGGCTATTCACGGGTTTGATTTGGATGGGGATGGCAAAGTGGATTCCATTGAGGTTAGCGAGTAATTGAGCCCCAAAAAAACTTTAGAGATAATCCGGGCGCTTGGACATGAAAACATTCAGGCCGTTCACCCTACAACGCTGATGCTAACGAAAGACAACCATCTCTCGCAAACAGGCGATTGCATTGTGGGTGTCGCCTCAGACAAAGCTATTGACGACTTAAGCAAAGAATTCAAGGATAAACTAAAAAACTCAAACGCTAAACTAACGATACTAATGGAAGTCGACGAGCTAAAGCTGCAAATCACTGCATCGGGCTCTCCAAAGCTGATTTTAAGCCATCCAAATGACCTTGTAATTAGGAAAAGCGACTACATCTGCAACCGAACCCTAGCAATTAGGGCAGATATGGCATCGAATGATTTACCCAGAGAATTTATAGAAAAACTAAAGAATCCCAGACAAGAAGTCAAAATCACACTTACAGTCCAAAGTTAGACAATTTTTGCGTCCAAGACAATCTGCGACTCGAAAGGCGCGGTTTCACGGATGCTTTTGGCATAAATGAAGGATTCAACTTTCCTGCCGTTTTTTTCCACCGCTTTCGAGAATCGTTGCTTGAGGTTTTCTTTGGAGTCTGGTGAGCGAATGAAAGCGTAAAAATGAATTATTCCGCCTTCGGGCTTAATTGCGTTACAGGCAGCATCAATAAAGTCGATGGCGGTTTCGGGCAAATTCATAATCACCCTGTCTGCAGTGCCTTTAAGATTGGTTCTAGCAATTTCTCGTGCATCTGCAAGTATTGGGAAGACGCGGTTTTCAACCCTGTTAACCCTCACATTTACCTTAAGCAATTCAACTGCGTCGGGATTGAGGTCAATTGCGTAGACTTTCACATTCAAATTACGCTTGCCAATTAACACTGAGAAAGGACCGACCCCAGCAAACAAATCTACCACAATTTCACCATCCCTTACTAGAGCAGCAACCCGTTCATGCTCGTGAGAGAGGCGGGGAGAAAAATACGCTTTAGCAACATCAACATGGTATTGAACGCCGAACTCACGGTGCACAGCTTGGGTCTTGTTTTCACCAGCGATTAAGGTGTAGTCCCTAACGCGAAAAATACCGCTAATGTCTCCTGCTTTGGCAAGAACCGTTTTAACGTTTTTCTGGGTTTGCAGAATTGCCTCACCAATTAAGTTCTGATGAGGCTTGAGTTTGGATGAAATGTCGATTACAACTATGTCACCTATAATGTCGAAAGCTTGAGGAACCTTGTCAATTAAATCAGGGGGCAGTTTATCTTGGAGAATTTGAGCTATGGTCTCTGCGGGAAGGTCCTTTTCGCTAAAGACACCGGTTAGGAGTGTAAATTTGGGGATTTGACTTTGAAGTGTTGCCAACTCAATGCCTTTTGGTTCTCTAACCAGGGGGATACATAGGTTTTCTTCTTCTCTTTGAATAACAAGGGATTTATCTGCAAGCCCAAATTTGGCTGTTAACGTGATGGTTTTTTCGCCTTGACTTTTTGGAACTTTAATACAAACAGATGGCCTTGGCATGGGTTTTCAGCTTTTTTCTATTCGGTAGAGGTTATTTGTTTTTTGGATCATGAATTTAACGTGCAACATTTTTTCCATAAGCCAAATGTTAGATTCTATATGTTCGGAGATTGTTCGAGTAAGAAAAACAGATTTGCCCTGAGTTAGAGCCATGTAGGGGATAAGCATATCGGCAAGGAAAATGTCCACCGTTGGCTTAACGGAAAGTTCAGTGATAAGTCTTTGTGCGGCTTCTTTTCCGACAGTTTCACTCATTTTTTTGAGTTCTCCAATGGAGTCAGCTCCGATTATAACGTCTGTGTCGGTTTCAGCCCACATAACGATTGAACTTCCTTTTTGGATTGGGTTTGACTTGTCGTTTATGACTTGAATGTCGGCTTTGAAACCATTCTGTGAAAGATACTCTTGCGCTGCATTACCTTGGCGTTCAGCCACACGCTTATCCGCGAGAAAAGTACACACAGAAACTCCCTTAATGCTCTTTAATTTGCCAAAACTCTCCAGCATGACCGGTTTTAAGTGGCGATTTGGCCTAACAATCATTGTCGCTTCTCCCATCCCTTTCGGATAGTAGCCATATTTTTGAACCGTTATCTCAGCATCAAAACCCATCTGCCTTAGCGTTGGAAGGAATACATGTTTGAGGTAATTGATAGTTGGTGCGTGAATGGTATCCGTTCCGCCCTTTGCCACATGCAAATGCACCGAATTCTCAGCGAACAAACAAATCGGTAACGTAGCCAGAAAAAGCATCGGGATGCTTCCAGCTGTTTCAATCAAAGCTTCAATGTTGCCGCCTTTAATTACGTTTGGAGTGAACCAAAGTTCCCTTGATCCCAATTTTGCTCCTTGAATTTTGGCGTTACAAAGTTTACCTGCTGTCAACACTGCTTCAAGATGCTGAGGTTTCAACCCAGGTTGCGGACGATTTTGCCTAATGTTTGTTATGTGGATTGGTTGCTTGGTAATTGCGGCTAAGGCAATGGATAAACGAAGTATTGTGCCGCTTCCGCTTTTTTGGCTTCCGTCAATTTCCATCATGCAGGTTCTTCACAATCTGGCTTATTTGCAAACCATTAATAAGCGTCTGGGATTATTTAGGAGTTTAAGAGGAGTTTTCGTGAGCGCCGACAAGGAAAAACTAAATCAACTGTTGGAAAAAGTTGATGAAATTGCGGTTTCCATAAATAAAATTTCAGAAGAACTGCGTTCCGTTTCTGCTTCTTTAAAGTCCCTTGCCGTGGGTCAAATTACTCAGCCCATACCTCACACGCCCCCACCCAAAGCTACCGCGGCGTTTCCAGCAGCGACACCTGAAACAGCAAAACAGAGGTCGCTAGATGACATCCGAATGTCCTTCCCCGAAGAACTCGAAGCCCGCTTAAGCTTCGACGAAAAAGGCGACTACATCATCATTAAACCTAAACAGTTTTTGGGTTCTGAAAACTTTGCAAAGATAGCTTCCGCAGTGCGCGGGATGGGCGGCGAATACATTAGTGCTGGAAAAGACTCCCATTTCCGAGTACCTAAGAAAAAAACATAAGCGCTCAGAGCACTTCAAAAGTGGAGAATTCGGCTTTATATTTTTCAGGTTTAACTTCAACGTTTTCGACTCGCGCAGCCAAAGGACCATGGCGACAATAATCCACAAGCGATTTCAAGGCTGATTCCTCGCCTTCAAAAACTCCTTCTACCTGTCCATCTGGCAAATTTTTTATCCAACCATAAACGCTTTGGCTCTGAGCTTGCAGCTGAGTACTTTGCCTAAAGAAAACGCCTTGAACTCGACCACTGACAAAAATATGAACTCTAATTTTTACCATTTGCTTCTCGGATTATGATAGAATCAAAGTTTAAAAATATAGTTTAATAAAAAAGGAAAAGGTGTAATTTACCATGGATCGATTTTCTCGCCCACGGTATACAAGAAAAGACTTGCTGAAGGTGGACCTAACCACTTGAATTTGTTTACTAAATCTTTGACTACATTTGCATAATTATCAGATTTATCGAGGCTGTCTATGTATTTTTGGAATGAACTGTGTTGCTTTTCTATGGCTACGAAGTTTTGCGCATTCTGAATGAGGGCTTGGATTTTGCCTTTATTTCGAATAATTCCAGGATCTTTTAAGAGCCGTTGAACTTCAGCGTCCGTAAAGCATGCGACTTTTTTTATGTTGAAATTTTCGAAGGCGTTTTTTGTGGTTGGCCATTTGTTGTCTATTACATGCCAGTTTAAGCCTGCTTGAAAAATTACTCGACACATATTTTCAAAGTAAACGTTGTCATTTTTTGGTCTTTCTTCTCGGCACCACCATTCAGGCATCTTCCACTCTTCGTGTTTTTGCATAAAATTCAGACCTAAGTTACTTCCATTCCCAGATGGTAATGTTCATTTCCATCCACATTGGGTCAGCTGCTTCAAAAGTAACAAGTGCAATTGTGTCGTTTAGCCAGCCTAGCTTCTCGGACATTGTCATGAAACTCCACAAGCCTACGCTAGTTGGATTCTTGCCGGGTACCATCTTCATCAAGTCATAGCCTTTTATTATGCCCATATCACCGGTCATAGTCATTAGCATTCCTTGGTCTTTGGATGATGCTATGCCTTTTGGTGGAGTCATACTCATTCCTGTCACGTTTAGGTTGCAGTCTACGCCCTTAGCTTTACCCATGCCTTTCATTTGGGCCGTCCATGTGTACACTGAAGTTACGCCGTCCATTCCAACTGACTTTATGAAACTTGCTCCACTCTTACCTTTGCCTTCCCAAAGTTTTTCGCCAATCGCCATTTTATTTTCACCTCTATAACAGAGAGGGCTTTTCTTGAGAATTTAAGCAGTTGTGGTTGGGCTTGCACAGCAACAATTGCAACAGTGGCGTTTCACTTTCACTCAACCCCCCGCTACTTGGAAGGGTCGTTGGTTGGCTTGCTTTAAATGAGTTTTCCGCTGATTGACGATTTGGTGATTATCATGTTTAAGGGGAACTGTGGGAAACTGATGGTTTATGCCTCAACAGGTATTCCAAGCGGGAAACGTTTGGAATCAGTTAGAGCTGCGGCTAAAGAAACTGCTAAACGTTTGAATTTAGATTTTGAAATAGTGCGTCTCGAGCGAGCATCTTCACCCATCTACGTCTATTACGAAGAAAGCAATGGAGATGAACCTATTCCACTCTATTGCGATGAAGGCAAAATATCAAATTTAGAAGAAATCAGTGGCAAGCTCAGAAATATGATGTTTGTTTTGTCTTTTCATCCAAACCATTCAGCACTTAGAGAAATGAGGAAAGAAATCCTCAAACTTTCCTAAAACGAATTGCTTGGTTTTCAAGCATAACTTCGTAAACCTGGTTTACGTCAAATGTTATTCCAAAGTCGTCGTATTCCTGTTCCGTTAGAAACAGCACTATCTTGGGCGTCGCCATCTGTGTACGTTGTGGCAAAAAGGGCATTTGCGTTTGCAGTGCTTGCATTATGTCTTGTGCCATCTTGGCTTCGTCTGACTGGGGTCTTACCACGTAAGGGTTGATTTCTCGTTCTTCAAGAAGTTCGATTCTTTTTCCAAGGTTACCATCTAAGTCGCGGGTGGATTCGATTTTGTTAACTCTAACGCGGAACAAGTATTTCACACTCTCCGTATGGATTAAGCAGTCACAGATTTAATTCTTTACACAAATCGCTATGAAGTTTCTTCTCAAGTGAACTCCTGAGCTTAAAACTTCAAAATCTTTCGACACCAAGTCGCCACTTACGCAAATTGGAGTGCTTACCATTTGCGTTAACTTCTTTGCAAGCTAATTAAAGGGAAAAAAATGGTTCACAATTATATTAAGATGGTGTGAGGGAAGAATCGGGTCTTTCTTCTTTTTTAATTTCTATAATTCTTTTGTCGAGAAGTTTTAGCCGGTCCCGAATAGCTTTAACTGTTTCGCAGATGTGTTTGCGTTCGTGCTCTAATTGACTGAGGTTTCGTTCAGCACCAATTTTCTCTTCAAGGAAAGGCGATAAAGGTGAAGGCATATGAGGTACAGACCAATTTTCCAATTCAATGTTTAGGACGTCTCGGGCGAATTCTCGGAAAAGGTTGCCGATGTTGTTGGTGATTTCTGTCTGCTTTAAAATTGCTTTTCTTAGGATTTGTTCTCCTGATTCAGTGATTTGGTAGACTTTGAGGCGTCGGTTTTTTTGTGTTTGCCAGTGACCTTTGATGAAGCCTGATTTTTCTAGGTCACGCAGGATGGGGTAGACGCCGCCTGCTGTGGGTTGCCAGAAGCCTTTTGTACGATTGTTGATTTCTTTCATGATTTCGTAGCCGTGGGATGGTTTCTTGTTAATGAGTATTAGGACGCCCATGCGTATGATGCCTTTTTGGGCTTCTTTCATCCAGTTTGCAGTTGTCTTGTCCGCATTTTCTGTCGACATCGTGTTTCAAATCTATATTGTATGTGGGTAATACTTATATTTTACCGCAATATATTGCACTGAATAATATTGCTAGTCAACGTGGTATTAGAATGGCAAACGAATCCATAATCGAAGTTAATCATCTCACCAAGATGTTCAAAAAATTTACAGCGGTAGATGACATATCATTCGATGTTAAAAAAGGCGAAATCTTTGGGTTGCTGGGTCCAAATGGAGCCGGCAAAAGTACAACATTAAGAATGCTCTCCACGTTATCAAGGCCCACAAAAGGGACAGCCACAATCGGCGGATACGACACAGTAAAGCATGACATGGACGTACGCAAACTAATAGGAATAGTTTCTGAAAAAATGATTATTTACAATCGTTTAACCGCCAAAGAAAACCTCTGGTTCTTCGGGAGCCTCTTTAATATCCCAAAAGACACATTGAATAAAAGAATTGATGAATTACTCGAACTGGTTCAACTGACAAAATGGAAAAATGCTCAAGTCGGCACTTTCTCCACGGGCATGCGACAAAGAATGAACGTAGTTCGTGCCCTGCTTAACATGCCTCAAGTACTATTTCTTGATGAACCTACGCTGGGTTTAGATCCACAATCATCTGTAGAAATTCGCGATTTTATAAAGAAACTCAACCAAGAAAGAGGCACCACCGTAATCATAACCACGCACATGATGGTTGATGCTGACTTGTTATGCGATCGCATAGCTATCGTTGACCATGGAAAAATCATAGCCCTTGACACCTCAACTAATCTTAAAAAGATAATTTCGGGAGGAGACACCATGATTATAAAACTTGAAATTGCAAACCTAACGCCGGACTTATTATCCTCAGTAAAAGAGCTCAAATGCGCGGATGCTGTAACCCAAGAAAACGCGACGAGTTTGCACCTTATTGTTCACGGCGAAGAAGCCTTCGACAACATCATCGATGTGGTCAGAGGGAAAAATGGAAAAATAACTTCCATGGCAAACCTTCAACCAACTCTGGAAGATGTGTTCTTGCATATTACTGGTCATGAAGTTAGAGATAGCGCTAACGAGAAGATACCCATGGCAGAGGGTCCAGGAAGGCGTTTTGGTGGAGCGCCAAAGAGGGTACGGTGATAGACATGACTATACAAACTGTTCTTCAACATAGCTTCAGAATTGCAAAGAAAGATTTAACCGAACTATTCCGCAATAGGCTTGGCTTAGTGCTTTTAATCGTTATGCCGTTGTTCATGATGGTTATGGTTGGTTTTATCTACCCGTCTAATGGCACCATCAGTGGTTTGCAAGTGGGTATGGTCAATGAGGACTCTGGTTTTAATGGTGCGTTTGCACCCAGTCAAGGTTTTCTTGCAGGTTTGAATACGATTAACAATCAAACCCACATGCTAGTGATAACTAATGTGTCTAGTACAGCTGACCTCAAGGATATGGTGCAAAGAGGGCAACTTCAAGGCGGGATAGTGATTCCAAGCAACTTCAGCGAGAGCGTTATGTCTGGACAGCAAGGTACGATAATCATCGTCAGCGATGAATCCAACCCACAAATATCCGCTACAATCCAAGCCGCACTAACCGGAGTATTCAATGCCATGGGCCAGCAGTTAGCCATACACAATGTTCTGCCATTGAATGCAACAAACCCATTGGCAGTCGTGCAACCCTACAGTGTAAAAACTCAGGGTGTAGTTTCGGGTCACCCCAGCTACTTTGACTTCATTGCGCCAGGCATCATGGCTATGACTGTAATGATGAGCGTCATGACTGGCTTACCAGTAGCTATTTCGCAAGAGAAAGAAATCGGCACTATGGATGGCATGATGGTTGCACCAGTAAATAGACTCTCGATACTCTTGGGTAAAACTATGGCTCAAACTGGCAGAGGCTTAATTCAAGGTGTAATAATTTTGGGGCTGGCCATCGGCATATTTGGGGTCGCTATACAAGGCAGCATTCTACTAGTATTTGCTCTGCTGTTACTAGGTGTGTTTAGCTTCGTTGGCTTAGGCATAGTAATAACATCCTTCACCAAAGACCAAGAAACCGCACAGATGCTAATGATGACACTGATGTTCCCAATGATGTTCCTCAGCGGAGTGTTCTTCCCCATACAGCAAATGCCCTGGTATATGCAAGATATAAGCAAATTACTGCCGCTAACGTACGCATCCGATGCTCTTCGAAAAGTCATGGTTCTGGGCGCAGGCATATCGCAGATATCCACAGAACTCATAATACTCATCGTGTTCGGCATAGTCATGATCGCAATCGCACTGCCAGTCTTCCGAAAAATGATGACTCGATAGGAACGGAGAAACCTTGAGCACACTCTGTTCAAAATGCCCCTTCTTTCAACTCGCCCCATTGCTAAGACGTAAGAACGCCCGCAAGCGGTGTCGCATCGAACCGCAAAGGCAACTGAGAATCTACGAATGCAAAGATTACCCCGAAAAAAAGGGACTCTTCAAAAAGTAATTTTTTAGTTTTGTAGATATAAATTATCAACATCTTTTTATCTTTTTTTTGATTATTCCCGTTACGGTTTTATATGCTACAAGAGCATAAAACTTCCAAGAAGAGAATCCTCATGTCTGATACTGGTGTAACCGTTAAGAAATGTGACGACTTCAGCGAATGGTACGTCCAAGTTGTCCTCAAAGCTGAACTCGCCGATTACGCGCCTGTCAAGGGCTGCATGATTATTCGCCCAGACGCCTACGCGGTTTGGGAGAAAATACAAGCCGTCGTAAACCAAAAAATTAAGGCCACAGGCCATAGCAACACGTATTTTCCCATGTTTATCCCTGAAAGCTTCCTCAAGAAGGAGGCAGAGCACTTTGAAGGATTCACGCCCGAGGTAGCTTGGATAACGCAAGGCGGAAACACGCCTCTGGAAGAGAAGTTGGCGGTTCGCCCAACCAGCGAAACCATCATGTACGCGATGTTTAGCAAATGGATTCGTAGCTGGCGAGATTTGCCTCTTAAAATTAATCAATGGTGCAATATCGTACGCTGGGAAACTAAAGCTACGAAGCTGTTTTTGCGGACACGCGAGTTTCTCTGGCAGGAAGGCCACACCGCACACGCAACCGCTGAGGAAGCGGAAGCTGAAGTCATATACGCTCTTGGAGAGTACAAGGATATAATGGAGAATTACTTGGCTATCCCAGTGATTGTTGGCACCAAGAGTGACAGCGAAAAGTTTGCTGGCGCACTATATACGACCGCGCTTGAATCTATCATGCCTGATGGGAAAGCGTTACAGATGGGAACAAGCCACAACCTTGGTCAACATTTTGCTAAAGTGTTCGATGTTAAATTCATAGGTGAAGACAAACAGGACCATTACGTTTGGCAAACCAGCTGGGGCATCACGACACGACTTATTGGCGCTATGATCATGGTTCACGGCGACGACAAAGGATTGATTATGCCGCCTAAAGTTGCACCAACCCAGGTTGTAATCGTTCCGATTCCATTCAAGGGCCAAGAAGCCGAAGCAATTGCAGCAAAAACTAAGCAAATCGCAGAGACACTCAAAACCAAAGGATTCAGCGTAATCTTAGATGACCGTAATGAGTACACTCCTGGCTGGAAATTTCATCAGTGGGAACTCAAAGGCATCCCAATCCGTATTGAACTTGGCCCAAGAGACCTCAAACAAGAACAAGTAGTAATGGTACGACGCGACACAGGCCAGAAGACCCCAGTAAAAGAAGCCGACATTTCCGCGACCGTGGAGAAGCTACTGCAGGAAATCCAAGACAACATGCTCGCTAAAGCCAGAGGCATACTTCAAGAAAAAACCACTGTGGTACAAAACTATGATGAATTCAGAAAAGTCTTAGAGGAGAAAGGTGGGTTCATCAAGGCAGCGTGGTGTGGAAGCCCAGACTGTGAGGCCAAGATTAAGGATGAAACAGGAGCCACTATCCGCGTTCGACCCTTCCAGAAAGAAGAACCGACCACCAACTGCATTGTCTGTGGTCAAAGCGCTAAGGAAATAGTGTACTTCGCAAGGTCATACTGAGCGAGTTTTCTTTTAAATCGACGTAAGCTGACCAGCAACGTCGGTCAACCCTAACTTTTCCAAGGTTTCTTTTTTTGGAACCCCATTTTCGTTCCAACCGCGCTTCTGATAGTAAATGTCTAGCATTTTGATGTATTTTTCTATGTCAAGCACCGCACCTTTCAGAGGTCCGTCTGTTAAGGGTTCTTTGAACCATCGCATTGGGGGAACATCCAAATCTCGACTCCACTTGCTTCCGTATTCGCGTACCCAGAAAGCTCGGATTAAATTGAGTATTCGATCGCCCATTAGGATTAACTGTTCCATGGAAAAGGTCTTTCCTGTTGCCGCGCGCAAATACTTGAGGTACCATTCAAGCTCAAAGCCCAACGAGCCATGGGGAAAACGGCAAACGGTAAGTGCCTCGAAAACTCCACCGCGTAAAAGCTGAGTCTGAATTAGGTGGTCCACTTTTGCTTCGTCATATTTTTCTCTGCCAGCTTTTTGTTCCCAGGTGATTATCCATGCGTCTTTGTGGTGTGCGCCGATGGAGCTGGTGCCGTACGCTAAAGCCATTCCTGGTGCAATATGGCAGTCGTAGGCAGAGACTTCCAGTCCTTTAACATGCATCGCCCAATCGCTAGAGCCCTTGCCAATGTTTGCAGAGGCAGAGCGGACACCTTCAGCTAAAATAGCACCCAAACCACGCCGGTAAGCAATATCATTAATTAGCAATTTAATCGCTTCAAAATCGCCCCAACCAATCTTCTCGGAAATTAGTCCTTTCTCGGAGGCTTCCATCGCAAATCCAATTGCGCTTCCAAGAGAAATAGCGTCAAAGCCGAATTCATCTGCCATGCGGTTTAGAGTTGCGACTTGCGCAAGATCCCCCAACCCAATGTTTGAACCAAGCATAACCACGTTCTCATAATCTAACTCTGAATCTTTTCCCTCACTATCTTTGACGATGTTGCCGCAGGTCATGTTGCACTGGGGACATCCACGGTTGGAAACCTTCATTTTCTCCATCGCAAAACCACTTATGCTTTCTGCTTTATCGAAAACTCCTTGCTTGTAATTGAAGGTGGGCAGGCAACTGTTCTCTTGGCACCACTCGACGGTGGACATGGTTCCTTGTCTTTTCCAGAAGCTGTAGACCGGTTTGGCTAAGAGTTCCTTGTATCCATCAACTGCCAGCCGTTTCATCTCTTCTGGGTACGCGAGGGGGATTGGCTGGGTACCTTCAACTACTATGGCTTTGAGGTTTTTTGAGCCCATGACAGCGCCCATTCCAGGTCGTCCTCCCGCACGCCCATTTTGGGAAACGACGGTTGCGAATTTGACAAGGTTTTCTCCTGCGGGACCAATAGAAACGATACCAGCTAACTTGGAATATTTGCTTCGGAGCTGGTTTTCGACTTCAAAAGAGCTTTTGCCCCACAAGTCTCCAGCGTCCAGAAACTCACATTTTTTGTCCTTCACGTATAGTATGACTGGTGTGGAGGCTTTGCCTTCAACGACGAGTGCATCGTAGCCGGCTTTGCGTATGTTCACCGCTGCCCAACTGCCAGTGTTGCCGTCGCCATAACCACCGGTCAAGGGGCTTTTTGATGCAATTACAAGTTTGCCGCTGTTAGGCAAACCAATACCCGTCAACGGTCCGGTAGCGAAGATCAGTTTGTTTTCGGGTGAGAGCGGATCAGTTCCCTGTTTGAGGGTATCCCAGAGAATTTTGATTGCGAAGCCTCTGCCGCCCAAGAAATTCAAAGCTAAATCTTCATAGTAAGGTTCAGCCACGGCTAGGTTTTTGGTTAAGTTTACTTTGAGGAAAAAACCGGTCCATCCCAGCAATATCATTCACCAAAATCCTTTGTACTTTAAGGGAATCGGGAATAAAAATATGTTTTAGAGGGAAACTTTGCTGTCAATCTTCAGATTTAACTGTAGTTGTTGCAACCGGTCCGCCGAAGGCAGTTGCAGCAACAACAACTTCTCTGACGCCTTGGGCTCAAATCGATTTGGCCTTCGACGGGGAAGTTGAGAAATTTGGTTTAGTTTGAAAGATGCAACTGGCGATTTGCAGAATTCAGTTGCAACAGCATCAGCAGCAGCAACTTCTCTTCAAAGTGCCGATTAAGATTTTAATTGATCTCTGAGCAATAAAAAACAAAAAGATAAGAAATTGGCTGCTTATTTGGCAGCTGCTTTTGCGAGTTTCTTTAGGATTTGGTCTTTGGCGATAGTGTAAGCGATAGCGTAGTCGAAGAGTCCTTGTGGCTCGGCGGTCGCGCGTTTAATCATTTCTGTTTCGGTCTTGATTTTGAGTTTGCCAATTGCTAGTGCGCCTATGCCGTAAACGCCTGGTTTGAGTTCTTTGCCGTCGTCGTTTGGACCTAAGCCTTCTACTCCGAGTGGTTTGATGGCGTTGATGTCTGCAACGATTCTGCATGTTGGACTGGCATTGAGGTCTGTTGTTGAGAGAAGTTGAATTCCGCCGGCTCCTGCTGAGAGGACAATTTCAGCGTCTTTGATTGCTGCGACAGTTTGTTCGGGTTTTATGACTTCTACAACCTTTACTCTTGCTGCGCCACATTCTGCGTTGATCTTGTCTGCAACGACTTGTCCTTTTGCAAGTGAGCGACTGGTGATTGTTACGTTAGCTTTTTCTGCGGCATAGATTCTTGCGGCTGTTTGCCCGACTGGTCCTGTCCCTGCAAGCACAGTAACTTTTTTGCCTTCTAAGGATCCAAAACCTTTCTCCATTGCTGCGCCGAAGGTTTTTGCTACTGCGGCTGCTGCCGTTGAGTAGCCTCCCCTTGGGTCAACGATAATGCTATTTCCCCATGGAGCAGACTTCATGGCTTTCTGGGTTGCTTCAACTACTTTTTCCACCATTTCGAAGTTGCTTCCGTTGATGAAGACCTTGGTGTGTTTTGCTCCTTCAGGTCCTCGTGGAAACAGCATGTCGAAGACGATTTTTGGGGCATCTTCAGCGGTAACGTTCTCGTACTTGAATATCATAGAGTCCGGAAATGCGTCAATAGCTACGAGCATGTCGAATGGACTACAATATTTGTCTGTGTCTAAGAAAACGAAAACTGTTTTATAACTTGGTTGTTGTGCCAATTTTTACACCTTACCTTGTTTGTGAATGCGGTTTAACGATTTAAGAATTATCCAAACTCTAACAAAGTCCCAATTTAGCCTCTGAAAACTTCACACGTTATACCACCACAACTGTTTAATAACCAAGCTCTCAGAAATCTAAACATAAAAAACAAGAAGGCATCCTGATTGTCCATAAACACAAATCTGGAAAAACTCTCCAATGCTTGCGGAGTAACAGGTAGAGAAGAACAAGTTAGAAACCTGATGATCCAATTAATGACTCCCTACGCAGACGAAATCCAAGTTGACAAATTAGAAAACGTAATAGCCATCAAAAAAGGCAAAGCCAAAGCTCCAAAAATTATGCTTGCAGCCCACATGGATGAAGTCGGCTTAATGGTAAAAACAATCACAAAAGATGGCTTCATACAATTCACAAAAATGGGAGGCATAGACGACCGTATTCTCCCAGCCCAAAAAGTCACCGTTTACACCAAAAAAGGACAATATCCAGGCATAATCGGATCGAAACCGCCACACATCCAAAAAGAAGAAGAACGCAAAAAAATCATAACTTACGATGACCTATTCATCGACGTAGGCGCAGAAAACAAAGAAGACGCAACAACCCTTGGGGTAGCAATCGGTGACCCAGTAGCCTTCGATATAAAATACGTCAAACTGGGCAATGACGCGGTTATGGGCAAAGCATTTGACAACCGAGCGGGATGTATAACAATGGTTGAAACCCTAAAACTGCTCCAGCAAACCGATTGCACGGTCTGCGCTGTGGGCACTGTCCAAGAAGAAGTCGGATTGCGAGGTGCAGCAACCGCGGCATTTGGTGTTGACCCAGACCTTGCAATAGCCTTGGATGTTACAATTGCAGGCGATGTCCCTGGAGTGAGAGAATTTGATACGAGCGTAAAAATGGGTAAAGGTCCAGCCTTGACAATTTCTGATTCGGGCTTAATTACTCATCCCAAGGTTTTACGATGGCTCATTGAAACGGCGGAAGAAGAAAAAATCCCCTTCCAAATCGAATCAGGCTTACTCGGGAGCACGGACGCAGCAAGAATATCTATGACACGTCAGGGTATCCCAAGCGGAAACATCTCCATCGCAACACGATATATACACAGTCCCGTAGGCATGCTCAGCCTAAAAGACATCGAAAGCTCTGCAAAATTAACTGCAGCAGCTATTCAAAAAGCAACAAAATACTTCTAATTTTTTTCTTTAGCAATTGTTTTTAATTCTCTTCCTTCTATTCTAAAGTTGGTCTTAGCATGATTAAACCTGACAAGTTCACTGGAAAATTCGAATTCCTCGAACACACTGCAGACGTCTATGTCCGTGCACACGGCAAAAACATGGAGGAAGCATATGAAAATGCTGCACTTTCGATGTTTGAAACCATGACCGACACCGAAAAAATCGCTCAAACACAAGAAGAAACTGTAGAGGTTGAAGCAGAAGACCAATACGCACTCCTCTACAATTGGCTCGAAGCGTTACTGGTGAAGTTTGAAACTGAAAACATGCTTTACTCAAAATTTCAAATAACTAGCTGGAAAGAAACGACAGAAAGCTTCAAAATTAAGGCAAAAATTTGGGGAGAAAAATATAACCCCGAAAAACACCCACAGAAGGTCGCCGTTAAAGCGGTCACCTACCATCTCATGGTCGTAATTCGTGAGATGGATAGGGTGATTTTGGAGTTTATCTTAGATATCTAAGCAAACTTTAGCCTTTTTAGTTCCGAAAATAGCTTTTCAACCATAGGTTCTGGTGGTTGGTCCAAGGTTTTTGTTTCAAGTTCTATGAAAGGAACCTTCTTTTCCTTGTAGAAAGCTATCAGTGGACTTGTTTGCTCTTGGTACACCTTTAGTCGATTCTTAATAGTTTCGGGGTTATCGTCTGAGCGCTGGTATAGTGGTCCACCGCATTTGTCGCAGATGCCTTCGACTTTAGGTTTTAGGAATTTTACGTTGTAGACTGTTCCGCAATTCTTGCAGATTCTTCGAGTTGATAATCTTTCGATGATTATCCAGTCGGGAACGTTAAGTTGCATGATAACATCAATTTGTGTTATGCCATCGAGTTTTTTGGCTTGGTCGAGTGTGCGTGGGTAACCGTCGAGGATGAAGCCTTTTCCTTTAGAAATTTTAGCTAAGTGAGCTTTTAGAACTTCAACGACCACATCGTCAGGAACCAAAGCTCCTTTTTCCATGAAACTTTTTACTTTGCTGCTGAGATCCGATTTTTCCTTAACAAGTTCACGGAAGATATCTCCCATCGAAATGACGTCAACGCCAAGTTTTGCTTGAAGCCTTGAAGCGTAAGTCCCTTTTCCTGCGCCTGGTGCTCCAAAGATAATCGCTTTCAACATAGATTTCACCTGTGTCTCTTTTCATACAATAGCAATGTATAATTAAATTTTATGCCTGGCCTGATTTTCAAGATAATATTTATGCTGCAAAAACGTTAATCTCAAAGCAAAGGTGCAAACCATGCGTACTAAAGAAGTTGGGAAGAACCTGTTCAGTGTGGAACTGGAGACTGGGGGTTTCAAAAACCTCATCTGCAGCTATGTAATTAAAGGCAAAAAGCCTTTCTTGGTGGAGTCAGGTCCAACTAATTCTATTCCAAATTTGCTTTCTGGTTTAAGAGAGCTTGACGTAAAATTCGAGGATGTTGAATACGTTGCGGTTACCCATGTCCACTTAGACCATGGTGGTGGCGCAGGCACTCTGCTGAAGTCTTTGCCAAACGCTAAAGTTATCGTTCACCCACGGGGCATGCCACATCTAATTGATCCTGAACGCCTTTGGCCTTCATCGCAATCAGTTCTTGGGTTTATCAGCGAAATTTTTGGGAAACCTGAACCCGTCCCCAAAGACAGGGTAGTACCTGTTACGGAAGGCACCTTTGATTTAGGCTATGATGCTAAATTAACCGTTACTGAAACGGTCGGTCATGCCTCCCACAACTTAAGCTTCCAAGAATCCGTTAACTGTGGAATTTTTCCTGGCGATGCAGCTGGCACGTATCTTCCCGAGTTTGACGTTGTAGTTCCAACAACCCCTCCACCGTTCTACTTGGATTCGGCACTAGCTTCTTTGGATAAACTAATCAGCCTAAAACCAACTGTGCTCTATTTTAGTCATTTTGGAAAAGCCACCGACGCTGTACAACGCCTCAAAGACTACAAACTGCAACTCCAATTATGGGCGGACATAGCCGAACAAGGAGTGAGAAAAAATTGGAGCCTCGAACAAACTCGGGACAGAATCATCGCCGAAGACAAAGTCATGTACGAAATATCAGATTTCATAAAATCCCACCGCATTTACTCAAAAACAGTCTTAGAAAACTGCGTAAGAGGATTCATCGAATACGCCAAAAATAAACAATGTTCATAAACGTTTTATAGTCTCCTTCATCCTTTGTTGTGAAAGGTGAAGATTTTTGGGCGAAAATGAAAGCCGAGCCGCTCCCGAGCGAGTTCCTTTAGAAAAAGTTAACGATTACATGTGGCGCATCCCACAGTACAAACCTGAGATGCGAGTTCCAGGCATGATTTTTGCTAACCAAGCACTACTGGAAAAGATGCAGACTGACCGAACGCTTTGGCAGTGCTCAAACGTTGCCCAGTTACCCGGCATTTACAAGCATGCAATTACTCTTCCGGATGGACATGAAGGGTATGGTTTTCCAATAGGCGGCGTAGCAGCAACAGATTACGAAAAAGGTGTCATAAGCCCTGGCGGCGTCGGTTACGATATTAACTGCGGAGTCCGACTCTTATCAACGACTCTTTCAGAAAAAGATATTCGCCCCAAACTCGCGCCTTTGGCAGAAGCTATTTTTCGTAACGTTCCTTCGGGACTTGGCAGCAGAAGAAAAGACTTCACTATATCCAACAATGATTTGGAGAAATTAGTGACTGAAGGCGTGCAGTGGCTAATTGACCGCGGGTTAGGTTGGTCGGAAGACGCAAAGCACTGTGAGGAAAATGGACACATGGCCAATGCCAATCCTGACAAGGTTTCGAACACCGCTAAAAACCGTGGTTTAACCCAAATCGGTACGTTAGGCTCAGGAAATCATTTTTTGGAAATCCAAAAAGTTGACAAAATTATCAATGCTAAAACCGCTAAGGCTTTTGGGATTACTCATGAAGGTCAAGTTACCGTTATGATTCACTGTGGTTCAAGGGGTTATGGTCACCAAGTCTGCTCTGATTACCTTCGGGTTATGGAGCATGCAGTCCAGAAATACAAAATCTCTTTGCCTGACCGTGAATTGGCTTGTGCCCCAGGAAACACCAATGAAGCCAAAGATTACATTGAGGCAATGGCTTGCGCCGTCAACTATGCATTCGCAAATCGACAGGCAATTATGCATTGGGTCCGCCAAAGTTTCCAACAAGTCTACGGTCAAGACCCAGAAAAATTTGGCTTAAACCTAGTCTACGACGTCGCTCACAACATTGCCAAAATGGAAACTCACAACATTGACGGCAAACAGAAGAAGGTTTGGATTCACCGCAAAGGTGCAACACGCGCTTTCCCAGCAGGTCACCCTGATGTTCCTGACGATTACCGTAGTGAAGGACAACCCGTTCTTATTCCAGGCAGCATGGGCACGAGCTCTTGGGTTCTGGTGGGTTCTCAGAAGGCGATGGATTTGACTTTTGGCTCCACAGCCCACGGTGCAGGCAGGATGATGAGTCGTTCTGCTGCGAAACGGCAGTTCTGGGGAGGAGACATAAAAACAGCTCTTGAGAAACGCGGGATTGTAGTTCGCGCAGCGAGTGCGTCGGTGTTGGCTGAGGAAGCTGACCCAGCGTACAAAAACGTGGACATGGTTGCCGATGTCAGCGATAAAGTCGGCATAGCCACAAAAGTTGCGCGGCTTGTTCCACTTGCAGTCGTAAAGGGCTAAACCCCTTTTCTTGTATATGGAATTTAGCGCTTTTTATTGTTTTTTAGGCCTTAACATTGTTTTTTAGTTTGGGGTTGATTTGGGTAATTGTATATTTAACGGATAAACCAAGCATAGTAAATAACCAAAAAGTGATTTAGACAAGGGCAGGAAGCGGCGTTTGAGCGAGAATCAGGTTAGGCTTCGATACAGCGGGTTTGTAGTGTTTACCACACAAGTTTTGAGTTTAATCACTGGACTTGTGTTTACGCTGCTTTTAACCAGAAACATGAACACTGACCAGTTTAATATTTGGACAAATATTTTTGATTACACCGCCTATTTTTTGCTTTTTAACCCGGTGCTCCCTTTTTGGGCAACCCGCTTTGTGGCAAGAGGCAAGGAAGGTGCAGTTAAAACTAGTGTTTCAGCACAGTTGTCGATTGCTCTTGCAGCGACGATAATTTATTTTCCAGTTATCTTTCTGATTTCAGGAGCCATCGGAACACGAAGTTACCTCCCGATTTATCTTATCGCAGGCTTCTACATCTTAACCTTCTATCTAATCACCATTTTTGAAAGCGTTCTGCAGTGTGTGAAACCCCAGTTCGTTGGGTACGGTTTGATGATTGAAGAAATAGTTAAGGTCGCCATCGCTTTAGTTTTGATCTTGGTTTTTAACCAGTTGTTTCTGGGCGCCATATTGGCCTTAGTTGTTTCTTGCGTCGCCCAAGTGTTCTTTTACACATACGTTCTAAGGGGTTTCCTTAAACAGAAAGCGCATTGGGGTTACCTTAAAGAATGGCTTAAGGGGTCTTCAGCAATCGCCTACAACGCGATAGGCGGACAGTTGATTTCATCTGTCTTTATTCTGCTTTTCCTCTATGGTGGACCGGGAGCAAGAGCTTACTATCAAGCAGCCCTCACCTTTACAGTAATCATCAGCTACGCAAATTCTTTGGCGTTTGCATTGTACCCAAAGCTTTTAGCTAAAACCTGCGGAGACGAACAAGTAGCGGTTTCGTTTAGAACCGTAATGATGCTCGCTATTCCCTTCGCAACCATAACCATGGCTATGTCGATGTCTTTTCTAACAATCCTAAAAATATCCTACAGCGTTGCATGGCCAATCCTCATTGCATTAACAGTTGATACCTTAATCGTTATGGTCTACACCTTTTACACGAGTTGCCTTATGGGTGCAGAAGGGTTCGATTCTGAAGGAAAAATCTCGTTTCGCAAGCTCGTCAGAAGCAAAATCTTCAAAGTATTCAGCATCCCCTACATTCAAGCGGCAATCGCCGTTCCCTTAACGTACGTGGTTTTAACCAGGTTTCCCATGGCAGATTCAGTTCAGGCAACAGTGAACGTTGTATTGATACTGATGGTTGTTCACCTATCAACCCTGCTTGGCCTCTACTATTTTATGCGCCGTTCCGTAAAGCTGCCGGTCGCTTGGAAGAGTATAGCCAAATATATTCTAGCCGCGCTGCTCATGGGCACGGTTCTTTTGATTTTGCCAACCACAACAACCCTGCTCTCCACAATCGCTAAAGCTATTGCAGGCTTCGCACTCTATGTAGGTGTGCTATTGGCTATCGATAAACAAGCCCGAGGACTTGTAAGGTTGATTTGGCTAGAAATCACTGTCACCATAAAGCAGTTAACACATCGCAACAACATTTCAGGCGAAAGCATCGCTGAAACAAGTGAAAATTAATATGCCTAGCAAACAAATTCATTTCAGTTTGCAACTTTCTTCTGGGAGATTTAGCTTTGAAGGATGAATGTGGAATCTGCGGCAGAGTTATGCGCACAACGTATATGCGGCAGTGCCAACGTTGCAAGAAAATGTTCTGCCGAGACTGCATGACCCCTGATGTGGCAACCGGCGATCCAATGGCAATGCTTTGTCTTCATTGTGCGAGGCGAATAGTTTCGCCGAGGACCGTTTCAGAGTGGGCTGGGCTTGAAAGTCACTTAAAATTTAGAGCAGCATTCACCGACACAGTGAAGCTTACGTTCGCACGAATTGATGGGTTAATCGGCAGTAACCTTCCTATCAACGCTTACAGAGATCAAGCGTGGTGGAGTAATGCGTCTTCGAGTATTCATGCGAAAGCTTGGTTGGATGCCGGTTGGGAAGTTCAGGAGGTTAACTTCAAAGAAGGCTACGTGGTTTTCAAGAAAGTTCGAAATATAACATTTAAGAGGTCTAAGCAGAAAAAACTTGAGATCACACAGCCGTTTAAGCCTGTGCCCGTACATAGGCCAAGATCGAAGATTCCATCGAAGACCAAAGTTTCAAAGCTCTATGCGAGAATCAAAAACCTCGAACGACAACGCGCCATGCCACGCCAGCCACTTAGGGGCATTAAGTTTAAGTCGTCGCAATATCAGAAGCGACTTTACAAAAACGACGAAAAACCAAAATAGCAACCTTTTGATTATGGCTTTGCGGTGTTCCCTTGCTGCAGCGAACAGTCAATTTGAAAATTGAAGAAGCTTATCCAAAATTAAAAGCAGTTCTGATTGAGAAAGGGTACAAGGTTATAACTGAAGAGGCACCAAGACAAATCTCCCTTAAGCAAGGGTCTCTTTGGGGAGTATTACCCAAAACCGCTAAAAAAAACGTTTGCATAAATTTGGAGACAGTTGAGGATGGAACAAAGATAAGTTGTTCTTCGAAGTTAGCTGCTGACTGGAAAAACATTACTATTATCGGTTGTGCTTTAGCATTTGTTTTGGTGGGTGTATGTATTTGGATGGCTACCGATTTGTCCGCATTTATGATTACCAGACAACCCAGTTTTTGGAGCTGGCTAATTTCGGTGGGGAGCAATGTTAATTCAATGATTGCTCAAGCCTTCGTAAATTTAACTTGGGGTTTAGCTGGATTTCTATCAATTATCATAATACTAGAAGTTGCGATTGTTTTGTACGTTCGATCCAAGATTTATGCATTTACTGAAGAAGCTCTTAGTCAATTAAGCTGATTGTTGTCCTATTTGTTTGCCGCATTTTTCACAGTAAGCAGCGTAAGTTTTGTTGTTTGAACCGCAAAAGATACAGAATTTGTCGCCCTTTAAATCAGCATGGTCTGTTTGTGGGATTGGGTTGAGATCTTCAGTCGCAGAAACTTCGCCTGTGGCTTTCTTTGGTTTTCTGACTGACCAAATCGTAACTGAGATCGAAACTGCGATAGCGAATGCGATGAGTATAAACAAAAGCGGATTGTCCGCGATTAAGTTGAATGATAAAGGCAGAACTGGTTGGATGCTTGGTTCAGATATTGTGGGATAAGCCGATGCAGTTGGGGTCGGTCCTAAAGGCGCTAAAGTTGGCGTGGGCAATGTTGTTGTGCTCTGTGCATCAGTTAGGGATGGCTGAGTAGTTGGCGTTATTCTTATGTTTGGAATAGACTGTTTGCTTTGGTCAATGTCATAAATATAAGCAGTTTTGCCAGAGAATTCATCTGGAAGCTGTCCAATGGTGAAGCCTGTTCCGGTGGTTTCGGCATAATAGTATGTTTGGTTATTGTGGGTCCAGTATGTGCCCTTGAGGTTATCTCCTAGTACTCCGACCGCTAAATGATCTGTTGGATTAATGAAAACTGCCCCGTAGCCCAATGAAAGGGTTAATGTTGCGTAAAGTATGGCTTTGCAGTCGCAGTCTCCAGTTTGATCAACTAAAGTTTCAATGGGGAATCTTGGGTATTCTTCGTATCCAGTTGTGTTTAGGTCAGAGTTGTAATTAATGCTCTGGACAAAAGCTAAAACAAAGTTTGCTTGATCGATTGAACTGTACCCAAGTTGTGTTGTAGTGGCATTCAGCTTTGAAGCCAGATTTTGAATAAACGGTTCATCGGTCGTTACCATCATATCGTAGCCTGAGGGTCCATCGCGCGTTCGAGTCGAAACTGGAACCGACTTGTAGGCGTTGTACAGATCTTGTGGAATACTCAGGTTCCAATCCCAATGCTTTCCAGCATAATCCCACGAGAAAGATCTGTTGTAGTATCCACCGGTTTGTGCGGCAACTTGATGCGGGAGAACTATAGGTACGGAGATGATAAGCGCTAAAGTTACAATTATTAAAAGATTGATTGGTTTTTGTTTTAGCAAAGACCTACTCATTTTGACCAGTTCGATATCGATAAATGTTTAAGGGCTGATGTTTAAAACTTGTCCCAAATTACGATTTTTGGGTTGTTGTTGAACTGTTGAACCAAGTGGTAAAGCTGTAAATTGCCACTGCCAAAAGGCAAACCAACACCAACACTTTAACGAACGAGAACATGCCAGCAATCGAAATTGAAAGCAACGCAACCGGAATCGGTAACAAAAGTAAATAGACAAAAGCTACCAATCCAATCCTGTTGCCGACACTTTCCTTCTTGACAAATCCTTTACCGAAAAATGCACCCGATAGTCTTCCAAAACCACTCGTGCATGCTTTGCATTTGTAGCAACTACTACAACCTAGCCGACGCAAAACTGCATAAACAATTAAGGCTAAAAGAACTAGGTAGACCCAACCATAGAGGAAATTATAAAATAATACGCTAAAGAAGGCTAGAAAAATCCATGCCAGAAGACCAAGGTTTCCCCAAACAAGCAGTCTACGGGTAAAGTCAAGTTTTTCTTCCGTCAAAGCATTTGCTCCATTTAATAGTACGGATGGATTCCTAAATATAGATAATTTGATTTTGAGGCATTTTGTCTTAAATGCCCTTAGTTCGCAGGTTCTTACTTTTGTTTGATAATGCCGTAGCTTTGCTTTTTCCAGGCATCTCTGAACTTATTGTAGTAATCTACAGGTTGAAAAACAGGCGCATAAGTCAACGGCCACTCAAGACCACATTTACACACAGCATAAACCTCTTTCTTTTGCACATTTGCACAAATCTGTAACAGTTCCTTTCGGCACTTCGGACAATAGTACGGACCATTGACCATTTGTTTGGCATCTTTAGTCAGAATTTTCATTCGGCTGCCGGGAATTTTTTGCCTATCCTTTCCTGAACTCATCTTGTTCAACCTAAACTACACTATTCATGAGTCGAGCCTAAGATATAGGCTTCTCTGCAAGAACGGATTTTCGAATATTCCAGCCGAGAGATGCATCAAAAACTTACTCGAAAATATTATCAAAGTCTTAGTTATTTGTTGTATCACCCCTACAATACACAAATCTTAAATGTGGTTTGAGTCAAACTGTAATTTGGAAGGAAAGAGCAACAAGGAAAGAGGATCTTCCTAAAATAATAAAAAGAATTTAGAAAGGGACTCCATGAATAGCATTGAATGCTCTGCTATCAAAAAAAGTCCCCGTAGCTGTTTCCTTCCTCCCACTTTTTCAAATCTGCAAAAAAGCTCAATTTAGGGTACCTACTAAATCTAAACTTGAAATCATTTTTTTAATCAATTTACGAGATCTCTTTTCAAAAACAAATACTGAGATGTAAGGATTGATTTAGTTGTTGATAACTGGAGAAAACTTTGGTTACTTGTTAGCTATCATTCTTCAAGGAGAGTTTACAGTGAAGTTAACTGTTTGCCCTTCATTTGCCTCGTTAATGTGTCGATTTGCTTCTGTTACTACAAAAATGCCCAATGTGTATCGACCATTTGACAATCCATTGAGAGTTGTGTTACCATGGAACCATAGCCAGTTTCCTCCATTCAAGTTATAATAAGAATAATTAACCTTGGAATTGGTGAAATAAGTCAAGTTTATTTGATTAGTATGATAGGTTTGGTTTTGTGGAGAAATAACATTGAGAACGGGGTATTTGAATGAAGTATCCACAGCAAATGTTTCGTTTTCAAGTGTACGTACAACTCCATTGGCATAGTGAGGAGTTATCATGAATGTGTAATTTCCATTCGCCAAGTTTGTTAAAGTTTTATCAATAATATATTCAGAAGAAAAAGGAAAATGCATCATCACAGAGCTAGCAATTACTTTATGACTATTGTCAGTTATGGTGTAAGTACAATAGAGAACTACTCCTCTGGCAGGGATATAACCCATTGAAATGTGCACTGTTGTTGCGTTAGTAGTCTGGAATGGCTCACTATAAAGGTCAAATTGATCGCCACCCCTACCAGGACCTGTACCACCACTTGAAAAATTAATAATAAAACCAAGGAAAGCAACTGAAACAAATAAACAAATTACCAATATCACTGCAAGGACTTTTTCCATTTCTTTCAAAGAGATCAAATGTTTGTATGAACGTTTTCTTAATTAGATTTTCCATCAGGTTCTTGCCAGACATTATCTTAAGGAAAACATTAATGAAAAACTTTGCTTACTTGCTAATAGATTAAGATTCTGGTTTTCTACATGGGCAATACATGCTGTGATTAGATTGTTTATGTTTCAGTTTTCCATCTTCAACAAACAGTAAATGACCACAGTTCTTGCATCTAAGTTTGCTTTCTTTGTTTCCCATAGATTCAGCTCTCTGCCAGATGCTTTCTCCTTGATACAACTGCAACTGCTAATGCTGTTATAAGTAGAAATGCTATTGTTAATGTTTCTGGAAACTCTGGCACTGATGGTTTAGGAATTAACTGAGCATAAACAGTTCCAACTATGATTAGGCTTGACAGAGTCACAATTAGAACAAGAGTTAAAGCTATACTCTTGAGTAAACGCATACTTGATGATTAAACAATTTCTAATAAAAGCCTATTCATCAACAATCCTTTACTAAGATTAGTGAAAGTTTCTTGACTTAGCAACCATGACCAATCTAACTTGTTTCCCTGCATTTTTCTTCAAAGTTTACTGGACCTGACTGCTTGGAGGGTCAAGGGCGAAAAAGTACCATAAACAGGTACTAAGATGTAAAACCTACTTAGGAAAAAGCATAGCTTCCGACTTACAAAAGAAAAGAAGCAAGGAAGACTGTAGTATTATCTTAGCTTCCTTCAACAATCAAGGCTATTTTGCCTACTGCTTGAATATCTGCAATTTGTTGTTTTCCACTGTTCTTTGACAGATTGTAACATAAACAGATTTCATTTTTTACTGTCTTTGCGGTTTCAAACCAGTCTTGAAGTCTTCCCAATTATTTGGTGAAGATCCAATGGACTCCAATTTTTCACAACTGTTTATCTTTGTCTCCAACATAGTTATCATTCAATCTAAAGATTAAGAATATGTGTGACTAAAAAAAGATAAACAAGTTCGCCAACATTTTCACTTCAGGCAATGTCACTTGATTTTGAATGGTAATCGTGAATTGTTCTGTTTTCTACAGGTTTCGAGCATGATTGGAAGTAATGGTAATTACATTACCTATTTACGCAAGTCTATGGAAGAATAAGATAGTCGGCAATCATAGATAACACCAAAGCAACAATTAAGGACAGATAAAACTTTGCCAGATATGGCTCCATTTTCAAGCAATTGCTTAACATTATAACCAGCATAAGTTCGAACAATTAAAAGGAAACTGACAGGTAAGAATAAACTTAAAGCATTAAAGAATACGAGACTACGGGAATAACTGAGAAGATACAGCATGAAGCCAAAACAATTACGCATGCCTCTCTAATCATAAATCCTACTCATATCCAGAGGTATAATTAATTTTACACTCCACCGCTCCAAATTAGTTCTTAATGGAGTTACAGGGCACTCCATCCATTCAGTCATATACTCGTCTTTCATAATTCACCGCAAACCATCCTAGAAATACTAGTTGAAAGGACTCTCCAGGTTCAAGATGAACATGGTTGAGCAGTACCATTCCATCTTTGATACTCAAATCTAATCTGTCATTGGCAGGTTCAACATCTAAAACCTTAATTCTGTCAAGTTTGCCTCTAACGTCTAAACTAATAACCAATGGCTCCTTCCAAACATCTGTATCAATATTCAAACAGCCCTCATTTTTGATAGTCAGAGATATTTTATTACAAAAAGTGGATATTTCATTAGAAGGTACTATAGCATCCCCTAAGTTGGAACCAAACTCATAGCAATCGGTAGAATAGATGTAATCTATTGGCAACTCATCTCTATCCTTCCAAGGTTCTCTCTGTGCTTTCCCCTTCACGCTCAGCACTTGGCTGTTATAAACAATGGTAAACGCAAGGGCTTTCTTTTGCTTCTTAGTCCTAACATTTCCAACAACTATAGCAATTATGGGTACTACAAAGCAAAAGTTAAGGAAAACAAATAGTATTGGCGATATTATTGTTGGGGTGTTCCCCCTTGACTTATGCTCATTCTTATCTTTTAGCAACATAGTTCTATGCTGTTAAAGAATTTTGGGTATCATCTAGGGCTCCAAAATTACTTCTTAAGGTCATTAGATGAAGTAACTCATAAGCCCCAATTTACTTATTGCAAGATGGATGACTTGGAATCTCTGAAAACTTTATTAAAAACTCAAGGTATTTGTCTGACTACTGAAAAGGCAATAAGTGGTCAAATAGGTCAAAGTAAAAGCAAAGAAAAGCATGACTTATTAAAGCCTGAAAACAGCCTTAATCAGCAAAATACATGCGGCCGTCGTCTAGTCTGGTTTAGGACTTTAGCCTTCCAAGCTAATGATCCCGGGTTCAAATCCCGGCGACCGCACCAATTTTCTTAATCGATTAGATTATGCAAGGGAAACAGTTTGTTTGAATAGTTACGTGGGAATAATAAATGTTATAAAACCAGTCTTACGATTTAATGTGGCTGGTAACTCGCGTGGCTAGATCAATTCCCCGGAAAGTAGTCTATCTGATTTTAGCGTGGATTTTAGTTGTCAGTTACCAAATTTTTACGCAGTCAGCCCTAATCACGGTAGCGTCGTCTTTAGGAGGCTTAACTCCAGGTCTTGCGTCTTTTATTAATTCAAAGGCGGAGTTGGCAACCTTCATTTGCTCGTTTGCCTGGATGTTTGTCTTATCATCCTTAATCTCTATTCTAATGTTTGGGAAGGAAAGAAGACTCACTATTCAATTCTTGGTTAGTTTAGCTTTAACCCTAACAGGTTCTGCTCTGCTAGGTCTGCTGAACGGTGTTGGGCTGGACTTGTCAAACCCTAATGTTCTATCTCATCCCTTCACTTTGTTGTTCAGCAACGCATTTTTTGCGTTTTTCTACCTTGCACTGCCATTCATTTTCATGGTTGCTGTAGATTTGGGCTTAATGAAAATAAGAAAATAACCCAAATTCAAAAAAGGTTGGCATCGAGAGAGCGAAAAGGTGAAAAGGAAGGCATACTGAATATGAAGTAACGATAGGTGAACTTTGAAAATGAGCGATGTAAATATGGCAACTATTCAGTTATGCGGCGATAAACAAAATTTCATCCTTGACAAAAAAGACTTCAAGACAGGCAGCAAAGGATTCTATGGAACTGGCAAGATGGTAGCTGGTGGAAAAAGATATCAAATAGGCATTCAAGTTGTGGAGATCGGTTCTAAGCCTAAAGAGAAAGAAGAAAAGAAATAAAAAATAATCCTTTTTTAAATTATTTTTTTATTTAAGGTACAATTGACGCATTGATTATTGTTACGTTTGTCCTTGGTTTATCGTTTTGTCCGGTTGGTACTTTGGCGATTTTGTCGACGACGTCCATTCCAGCGATGACTTTTCCAAAGGCAGGATGCTTACTGTCCAAGAAATTGTTGTTTACTTGGTTGATGAAGAATTGGCTGCATCCTGTGTTTGGACCGGCATTCGCCATGGAAATGGTGCCTCTGTCGTTGCGGTTTGTTTTTGTGAATTCGTCTTTGATATCGGGGATTGAGGGGTCACCGTATCCTGTTCCTGTTGGATCTCCGCCTTGAATCATGAAACCTGGAATTACTCTGTGGAAGATTGTGTCGTTGTAGGTTCCTTGTAGAACTAGTTTTTTGAAGTTGCCAGTTGTTATTGGCATGTCATTTCGTAGAGCGATGGTGATGTCGCCCATGTTTGTGTGGAGTAGAACTTTAGTTTCGGGTTGATTTGATGATTGTCCTGACATAATTTATGACCAAATATCAATTAGAATTATATCTATTATGCCTATTGCAGCAGATTTTCTGTAGGATTTGTAGACTATATTTAACTATTTTTTTTTAAAAAAAGAAAAGTAAGAGAAGATTTTTGATGTCTTAAGATATTATTGTTGTTTTATGTATGCTAGACTGGGCGATTATTGGACTGCGCTATTTTCTCCTTAGGGATTGGTTGTTACTCTTGAGAGTTAGCTATAGAATCGACGACGCTTTGACCTGCAGACTACTCTGCCAAAGACCGGATAGGTTCCATCAAAGGTTGTTCCGTCAGGATACTTGATTGGGCTGTTGTCGGCTGCGTTGATGAAGAATTCGCTGTTCCGCTGAGTTAGGTTGGCCGGTATTTGCCATTGCTATCGTATATGCTGTGATTGTGGTTGTCACTTCCTATTTCGTCTTGTATAGTGGGTATCGATGAATCTCCGGATCTGGCCTGATTGTGCACCTCCTTGAATCATGAAGCCCGCGATGACTCTGTGGAAGATTGTGCCATTGTACCTCCATGACTTACGATATTGATGAAATTGGCTGTGGTGATTGGTTTATCATTTCGTCAGATTCGAGAGTAATGTCCCCAGCGTGGTTTGAAGTAGAACTTTTGTCGGCATTGTACATGATGGGGATCGATGTGGTGTTAGCTGACGGCGATTGGCGACGTGGTTGGAGTTACTGGAGTACTCGGTGCTTGGAGGTTGGGGTTGGCGTTGGTCAGGCTGGGTTGATCTGCAGATTGACCTAACATTACGTATGCCCCGATACCGATTAGGATTATAGCGATTATGCCAATTGCAAAGAACATTGTCTTGTTGGATTTCTTCTTTGATGAGTTAATTTTTTTATTGGGAGCCATGTCTGAGTAGTCAACAGCTTTTCATATAAGATTTTTCCCTAATTCAAATCTCTCACGATTTTCAGTTTCTAAGCAATATTCTCAGTATTCATTAAGTGATGGCGAAGATAAATTAGAAATACCTGTAAGTTCTGATAAGCTTTGATTGAAGGCTAATGTGTTATGACCGATGTTGTGTTCGTCTTTGAAGTTCATCAACCCCACAGGCTAAGGAGGAACCTGTTTTGGGAAGGCAAAATTTTCAGGCGCTTATCCAAAAATGAATTATTCAATTACTATTTCGACAACGAGGTTGACAGGGAAATCTTCAAACGTGCCGCAAGGAAATGTTATTTTCCCTCAAACCAAATCCTGCTCGACGTAATAGACAGACACAAGCATGATCGCAAGCAAGTCAAAGTTTCCTTCAGCGTTTCAGGTGTTTTCCTTGAACAGTGCGAAATGTTCGACAAGGATCTTCTGGAAAGCTTCAAGCAACTCGCAGCATCAGGTCGCGTGGAATTTTTAAACCAAACATACTACCACTCAATCGCAAGCCTATACCCAGAAAAAGAAGAATTCATTGAACAAGCAAAAATGCACAAACAAACAATCAAGGATTTACTCGGTTACACATCCCAAGTTTTTGAGAACACAGAATTACTCTACAACAACACAATCGCCAAAACTGTAGAGGAAATGGGTTACAAAGGCATCTATACGGAAGGTGTGGAGAAAATTCTTGGCGAAAAATCACCCAACTTCATTTACACACCTAAAGGCGCCAAAAAAATACGTGTATTTCTGCGCAATTACAAGTTGACCGATGACATCGGCTTTAGGTTTTCAGCACGATGGTGGCCAGAATGGCCCCTTACCGCAGACAAATACGCAAGATGGCTATCCGAAACCAAGGGTGAGTGCATCAACATTTTCCCAGACTACGAAACTTTCGGCGAGCACCATTGGCCCGAAACTGGCATCCACAGCTTCCTCCAACATCTTCCAGACGAGATTTTGAAGTATGATCATTTGCAGATGGCTACACCCTCCGAAGTCGTTGAAAAGCATGCTTCTGCAGGAGAAGTCGATGTTCCAGAGGCGGGTGGAACAGTTTCTTGGGCGGACATTCAAAGAGACCAATCCGGTTGGCTTGGAAACGTTATGCAATGGGCATACTACACGAGCCTGCGTAGGTTAGAACCATTGATAAAGGAAGCGGATGACGGAGAATTTCTCAGGCTATGGCGTGATTTCCAAACAAGCGACCACCTATACTACATGTTCACCGCAGGAGGAGGACCAGGAGAAGTCCACTCTTACTTTAGCCCATATGAGTCTCCCATGGACGCATTCGTAGCAGCCCAAACCCTTCTTAACGATTTCGAAGCTAGACTAAGACTTTCAATTTTAACAGCTAACGAACCTTTCCTCTTCTACACTGATGTTGGTAAAGAATTTTACACTGGAACGATGGCTTGGAGCCTGAAAGGTTTCGTTAAAGCACTCAAAGAAGTTACAACCAAAGCTATAGAATTCCACGTTGATAACGGTGATTTTGAAAGCTGGGCACAAAGCTCACTCAAAGACCACAAATTGGCCTCTCAAATCCATTCAGCTAAAACTTCTGGGATTAAAGGTGAAAAGCTTAGAAAAACAATAGTTGAGGCTGCGACAAAGCGTTTCAATACCCAAAGCAAGGAGATGCAGGACGCAACCCAGCTTTTCTAAGAAAAAGACCTTCCGAATGCGTTTATAAGATAAGTCGTTGTACTGTCTGATGGCACCGGTGCTTATGAAATGAGAGAAGAACTTCCGTTTCCAGATAAAGTCCTTCAGACTTTGCATAACTTGTGCGCTACCGCCGCCGATTTAGCTAGAAGAGGCGAGGAAGTAGCACGGCTTCTGCAGAAAGACCCTAATGAAATTGAAGGCATCCTTGACCGATACAAGTCTGAAGGTTTCGCTGAAAGCTTCTATGACAATGAAGGCAAGAAACGATATTATCTTAACGGAAGAGGAATAATCAAGGTCTGTTCACTTTTTACGTAGTGAAAATATGCGCGTCATCATTTTTTCTTGGGAGTATCCGCCAAGGGTGGTAGGTCAACTCTCTGGATACGTTAGCTCCCTGTCAACTCAACTTGCTAACAATAAAGTGGATGTTAACGTTGTAACTTATGATGACTCTGCAACGGGGCAAACAAAAGAACCCAGCGGCGTAAAAACATTTAGAGTCGCTAACCCCGTTCGAACCCACATAGGCGTCCTAACATGGGTACTTACGCTAAATCAGGAAATTGAACGCGCTGCAACCACCATTTTCTATGAAGCACACAAGAGAATCGACCTCATAGACGTTTATGACTGGCATTTTATCCCAGCTGCAGTCACCCTGAAAAACGCTTTGGGCATCCCATACATATATTCAGTGGAAAGCTTAGAAGACCACCGCTCACCGAACACAAACTCTTCATACAACATGGCAATCAAAAGCATAGAATGGCTAGGGTTCTTTGAAGCTGACAGAATAAACGTGAAATCCGAATGGATGAAGGACGAAGTCATAAGAATTTACAACGTTCCCAAAGAAAAAATAACAGTTATTCCACCAGACCCGAATACTTTGGTTAAAGAAGTCCTAAAATTATACAGCAAGATGGCGGAGGCAAAAAAGCATGAAAGATAAACTAACAGTAATGATGTTAAGCTGGGAGTATCCGCCAAGAGTAATCGGAGGCATATCCCCCCACATCTACTTTTTGTCCAAACATTTAGCTAAGCAAGACATGAAAGTCTACGTTGTAACTTGCGACTTCCCAGGAGCACCCGCTCACGAAGTAATAGACGGCGTAGAAGTCTATCGCATAGATTCCTACAAAAACCCCGCACCCGACTTCGCCACTTGGGTTTACTTGATGAACATGAACATGCAACGAGAAACAGCGGCGCTATCGCGAAAAATAGCCGACAAAATCGACGTATTCCACGCACACGATTGGCTCGTAGCAAACGCAGGTATAGGGTTGAAGCATGTTTTTAGAAAGCCTCTTCTGGTAACCATGCATTCAACAGAAATGGGCAGACGGGATGGGTTACACACTACTACTGAAAAAATGATACATGAAACCGAAGCATGGCTTACCTACGAAGCTTGGAAAGTAATTTGCTGCAGCGACTACATGATTTCCCACGTCAAATATGTTTTCGGTTTGCCAAGCGATAAGTTAGTTATGGTTCCCAACGGCGTAAATATTCACAACTATGTCGTCAACGGCGACTTGAAGGATTTCAGAAGCAAATTTGCGTTACCTGAAGAAAAAATCATACTCTTTGTGGGACGCTTAGTCTATGAAAAAGGAATCCATGTCCTGATTAACGCTGTTCCGAAAATCCTTAGCAAAGTTGATGCCAAATTCATAATCGTAGGTAGCGGTTACATGAAAGAGCAGCTCCTGAACATCGTTCGAAGTATGGGTTTGGAACATAAAGTGCTCTTTGAAGGCTTCATGGATGAACCCACTTTGCTTAAACTGCAGAGATGTGCTGATGTGTCTGTTGTTCCCTCGCTCTTTGAGCCCTTCGGTATAGTGGCGTTGGAAGCAATGGCTGCACAGAGCCCGGTGGTAGCATCAGATACTGGTGGCTTATCAGAAATAATCGAACATGACGTTACTGGAGTTAAGGTTTATCCTAACAACCCTGATTCACTGGCTTGGGGAATCACCAAGGTTTTGCTTGATAGCCATTACTCTAAACACCTCAGAGAGAACGCGTTCAAACGTGTTCAAGAAAAGTACGATTGGGAAAAAATCGCTCAGCAGACTAAAAAGATATACGAGGGCGTTTTAGGCGAGTACTCTAAGAGCTTCTGGGCATAAAAGAAGCTTATTGCCCAATCACTCGAACATTTTCGACCTGAAGCCAAGGCGAAACTAATTGCCCCATCTGACGCTCATTACCGCCGACAACGCTGATGTTTTTGATCAATTCAAATATGTTGCCCGCCAGCATAACGCCTCTTGAACAATGTGTGATTTCTCCGTTCTGGATTTTCCAGGCGGGGGTTGCTACGACTGAGAATTCGCCGCTCACTGGGTTACTGCTATGGGCGCCCTGAAGGTAATAGACAATTAAACCATCATCTACTTCCTTTAGCATTTCATCTGAGGTTTTGTTTCCTGGCAGAATATGGAAGTTTGTAGTGTCGATGCTGGGCGTTGAGAGGTATCCAGCTCTTGAAGCATTGCCGGTACTCTCTTTGCCTTCCTTCTTCGCTGAATAATTATCATACAAAAAGTTGCGCAGGATACCTTTCTCAATGACTGTTGTTTTCTGGTGGGGCACGCCTTCACCATCAAACATTCCTGTGCGCAATCCCCCAACAAACAAGCCATCATCGCAAATGGTTAGGTTTTCTGAAGCTACCTGTTCCCCAATTTTTCCTTTAAACGGCGACTGATCTCTCTGAACACTATCTGCCCTAATAGCATTGATTAATGTGTAAGCCAAAAGGTCCTGCAATGCAAATTGCGTGAGAATCACTTTACCGGATTTGGTTTCAACTGACTTGGTTTTTAGGGCTGAAACCGCCATCCTCGCCGCTTGTTTCCCAACCCAAGCAGGATCAAGAACATAGTTTCTTGCAGCATTGAACTCAAAACACACTGGCGTAACCGTATTGCCTTCTTTAGCTAAAGTCGCCACGCTGCACTCTATCACTGTTCCTTTATCAAAGCCTGTTATCCCGTTTGAGTTGGCAATTGCGTTAGAAAGGTAAGCGCTGCCTACGCCTCCTTCAATGGGAAAAACTCGTTTGTCTACTTGTCCTGCAGCATCTAGCATTGTTGAGGCAATGTTCACTAGCTCTTCTGAGCTTAGGGCAACGATTTTTTTGTCAAAAGTTTTTGCGGTTGGCGAATAAGGTTTTTTTTGCGGGAGTCCGTTCCAATCTGGGTCTGGCTTGCTGGCTTTTGCCGCACTAAGTGCACTAGTAACGGCGCTCTCGACAGCTTTTGGGTCGTCAACTATGTTCGTGTATGCAAATCCGATTGCTTTGTTAGCGGCTACTCTTATCCCTAAGCCTCGATCGATTATTCTGTTGGTTTTGCTGATTTGACCTAGTTCAATTCCGATGTTGGATGCTTGCCCTTCATAAACGTAGGCTTCAGCTTCTTGAGCACCTTTATAGAGCGCTGCTTTAACAGCATTCTCAGCTAGACTAATCATTATGTTTTTTTCAAGCACTGCCACCGACAACCACCTTGCTTATTCTAATATGCGGTCCACCATCACTGATAAAAGCCGTTTGTCCCTTACCGCATCGACCAGGATCTAAGAGAAAATCTTTTCCCACAGCATCCACCTCATGCAACGTTTCAAGAGTATTTCCACTTATCGATGCATTGCGAACTGGCGCACCGATTTCGCCTTTCTCTATCTCATAACCCTCTTGAATACCAACTTGGAAAGTGCCATCAAGATTAGCTTGCCCACCTCTAAAACTCTTGAAATAATAACCAGACTTAACATCCTCAATTAGCTCTTCGATCGTTTGGTCTCTTGGCGCCATGTATGTGCAACGCATCCGGATAATTGGTTCTACGCGGAAATCTTCTGCCCGAGCGTTCCCAGTGGGCTGGGCGTTAAATTTCTGTGCAGTTTCACGATTATGCATTAAGCCTGTTACAACACCGTCTTTTATGAGCAATGTCTTTTGAGAAGGCACGCCTTCATCATCGTACTTGAATGAACCAAACGCTCCATCAATTGTGCCATCGTCATAAAACGTTACTAAGTTGGAGCCAATTTTTTTCCCAAGATTAGTCGCCAACACTCCTCCTGAGAGAGCCAAATCTGCCTCAGCTAAATGCCCAAACGCCTCGTGAACAAAGACACCCACAACGTTTGGTCCTAAAACGACAGGAAATTTACCGCCTCTTGGAGATTTAGCGCTTAATTGTTCAATTGCACGTTTTGCAACCTTTTCTCCTATCGCTTCAGGAGTTTGTTCATCGAACAATTCGTAGCCTGCTGTGGAGCCGATTTCTTCTCTACTAAAAGTAAAAACACCCTCAGTTGAGGCGGATGCGGTCATTCTTGCCCAAACGTAGAGCTTATCTTGCTCGATGCTTGTGCCTTCACTGTTTACAAAAAAGCTGGAACCAGTTAAGTCAAAGTAGTCTACAGAGCAGCTTTTGATTCTCTTATCAAAATTCAAACTTGCCTTGTTAATTGCTAAGGCGGTTTTTATTTTGTCTTCCATTATGATGTCAGTTGGGTTCTTTTTTGGCTTCGACAAAACATGATCGTCAACAACTTTGGTGTTTGCAATTTTAATTGGTGTTTTCAACCATTCGCTTGCCAGTTTTGCCATTCTGCAAGCGTCTGAAACAGCCCCGTCCAAAATTGCGCTATCCAATGAGCCTACTGATGCAAAACCCCATGCGCCATTTATAAGCACACGGATTGCAACACCATTTTCAATACCTTGTTTGGCAGCTTCTACTCGTTCCTCTTTTAGGGTAAGAGAGGTTTTGTAGAGTTTCTGGGCTCGAGCTTCGGCGTATTGGGCTCCAAACTTTTGAGTGGCGGTGTTGTTGATTTTAGTTAGAAGGTCTTTCAAGAGTAATTCTATCCTTTTGAAGCGTAACCTTTTAAATAGAATTGTTTGGGGGAATTAAATCGTTTGTTTTCTTGACAGCGGAGTTTACCAGAAATCGGTCATACTCTTTTGCTTAACAACCGGTTGAGTCAATTTGGGTTTAAGTTTAACTGCAGGTGGTACATCGATTCCCAAAACCAGTTGACCATAAACTCCGTCATATCCAGGGGTAACTTTGGCTGTGCCTTCCCTAACCCTGACTATGGCTTGAGCGATGGGTGCATCGACCACCTGAGTCATCGCTTCTAAGGGGGCATCAATCAACACAGTATATTCGTCCCCAAACTTCTCGATGAGCAAATTATACTTTTTCCAAACGACCTGCGTCGAAGGCGAATCGGCCCCCAATACAGTCGCGATAATTTCGGAGAGCGGAAGTAACCTCAAGAACCCGTGTGCAATCTCACGCTTGAAATCTGCTGGGCGATCCGCGAGTTCCTCAACCCGCTGCTCTACTCCCTTGGTAAGTGTTCTGCGACAAACAGGACAAATGTTGCCGAATTTTATGGCTTCAGCTGGCGAAAGTGAGACGTTGCAATTTCGGTGCCCTGTCCAATGATACTTGCCGTAAGCGGGGTCAGTTTCAATTGTAAACTTGAAGCGTGAAGAGTCATTGGTGATAATTGCCCCCGTGACTTCTTCGTAACTGAATTTTTCCAATTCAAAAACGTTGGCTTCCCTCCCGATGCGCCAGGGCCAAAAACTGTGGCAGTCACTGTTCGAAACCAAAGTGTATCTGTCGAGTTTGCTAAGTCGCCAGTTCATTGGAGGATCCGACGACAAACCCGTTTCGAGGGCATGAATGTGCTTAGTCATGTCTTGGTAGCAGTCTTCTACGGTATCAAAGCCGCTGAAAGCCCCGAAGATACTAAACCATGGAGTCCATGCATGTGCTGGAAAAACCATGTTTTCGTTACAGATGCCCATGACTTCCTCAACCAGTTGCGACGCTGAAGTGTTGAGAGTTGGTCTCCCATCTGAGGTTAAATTGCCAAAACACGCAAGCCGCTCGTTAATTTGTTCGGCAGTTTCTAAGTAAGGGGTTAATATTACGTGATGGATTTTTCTTGATTCGCCCCCGTAATCAAAGATCGTGCAAACCTCAGTTTGTAACATGAAACGAACGGACGAGTCCCCTCTTGCCATTTTGAAAAGCCCCGTTTCTTGTTCAAGCGTTAAGGTTTCTTTGATTTCTTTTAGCCAGTCAGGATGAGTAAAATCACCCGTGCCAACGAGGTTGAGTCCTTTGATTTTTGCGTATTTTGCGATTTCTGGGATGTTCATTTGTTCGCTTGTTGCTCGGCTGAAACGGCCATGAATATGCAGGTCAGCTATTACTTTCATATTGCAGCGCCAATCCCTAGCGTGAACCTGATCGTTTTAAGGCTTTGCTGTGTTAACGCAAAAAATGGTGAAGCATAATTTATTGTTGTTTTTCTTTGAGTTTAATGGTCGACACTGTAAGCGCTTCAAGAAGCTGCCTTATGAGTTGTCGGGTTTGCTCGTTTGTAACATTGCCGTTTGCATCCACGTTGTGCAGGGCATCGGACAGCATGACTTCTGGACGGTTTATAGGTTGCATGTTTAGAAAAACAAAAGATTGCCGCAAATGATATTGTGCTCTGGCGCCTCCGAACCTTCCTGTGGATGCACTCATTATCGCTACTGGTTTGCCTTCAAGAGGGGTGTCGATTCTGGGTCTCGAAGCACAATCGAGTGCATTTTTGATAACACCTGAGATTGAGTAGTTGTACTCGGGGGTTGAAATTAGCAGGGCATCCGCTTCTCTGATTTTTTCCTTGAATTCTTTGACTCTTGGCGGTGGGTTAGCTTCAAATTCCTGATTGAATAGTGGAATGCCTTCCAAATCGAAAAATTCAATCACCATGCCTTCGGGTGCCAATTCAATGGCGGCACGGATTAGTGCTTTGTTGAATGAACCTTTCCTCAGGCTGCCAGCAAAAGCCAGAACTTTAATTTTTTCGGACATTAACTCGCCAGACAATTCAAAATGATCGACCAGCTGATTTAAACTTGTTTACTCGCTTAACTGGCATTCTTTTTTTGCTCTGAAAATCGCCAATCATAACCACATGCTACACATTTCGACGTTAACCCTCTTTTCAGGTCCAAAATATACTCGGATTTACTGCAATATTCTTTTATTGTTGCATAAAGCCTGTTATTCTATGCATGAATGGGCACTAGCTGAAGCAATCCTTGCCTCGGCAAAACAAATCGCTGAGCAAGAAAAACTTAAAGAAGTCACAGAAGTCACCATCAAAGTCGGCGAACTTCAGCAAATTGAGCCTCCAATTCTTCGTTTTGCACTATCACAAATGAAACCGGATATCTTCAAGAAAGCCAAATTTCGTATTTTAAAGTCAAAGTCAACCCTCAAGTGCAGGGTCTGCGGAACTACTTGGGAGTTTAGCTTAAAAAAATTAGACAAAGCCACTGCTGAAGCCATTCATTTTGTTCCCGAGGCAGCACATAGCTTTGTTAAGTGCCCTAAATGCGCCAGCCCTGACTTTGAAATCGCCAGCGGACGAGGCGTTTGGCTTGAAGACATAAAAGGGGTAAAAATTGCTTGATTGACCCCCGGACAAGCGTGATTAATGAGCGCTTGACGCGGATTGGCCGAATAATTGCCGTTTCAAGTGGAAAAGGTGGCGTGGGAAAAAGCATGGTTGCTACTGCTCTTGCTCTATCTCTTACCAAAGAAGGCTGCAAAGTTGGCCTATTTGATTTGGATTTCACTGGCCCATCAACCCACATAATTCTGGGCGTCCCAAAAAGCGTTCAACCGAAAGAAGAAAAAGGCATAGTGCCTCCAATCGTTAACGGTTTAGCCTACATGTCGCTTGTCTATTTTGTCGGAGACAACCCCGCGCCGTTGCGTGGAGCTGACGTGTCAAACGCTCTCATCGAACTCTTATCAGTCACTCAATGGGGCAGCCTAGATTTTTTAGTCATCGATATGCCGCCTGGAATCGGTGACGCTGTCTTAGATCTAGTGCGGTTTGTTGAGCGCTTAGAATTTTTGATCATCACTACATCGTCGCTTTTGGCTTTTGAAGTTGTAAAGAAGCAGGTCGCTTTGCTTTGCGAGCTCAAGATGCCCATAATCGGAATTGTTGAGAACATGAAAATGGATAAGCCTAACAGCGTTGAAGCTGAAACAAAGAAACTTGGGCTAAAATATCTTGGCGCAATCCCTTACGATCTGCAAGTGGAGTCAGCAATCGGCAACCCAACAAAACTGATAGATACAGCCATTGGCAAAGCAATACGTGAAATCAAAATTTTTGCAAAACCCAAAAGTGATTAAAATTGCCTTGTCAAGCAATTATTTTTGATTACATCGGCACGCTGGTTAACTGTAAAAATTATACAATGGAAGCATCACAACTAAAACTTCACAGGGCAATAAGGAATGAAGGCTTCGAAGTCGCTGAGAGACGTTTTTTAAGTGCTTACTCTGCTGCGCACGAAAAGTTTCGCAAAGTCCGATATGAACAATTGCGGGAAGTGACTAACGCGGTTTGGGTTGCAGAAGCATTAAGCAGTTTGGGCTTCGAGGTGACGGAAGATGACTGCCGCATTAAAGCTGCCTTGAATATTTTTTTCCAAGACTTCATCGACACACTTGCACTAAGAAAAGGTGCAAAGAAACTAATCAAACAAGCCAAAAAACAAGGAAAAGTAGGTTTAATTTCAAACTTCACTTATGCACCCGTCATCTACAAGAGCCTAAGAAAGTTGGGAATAAGCGAATTCTTCAACACAATAGTAGTGTCAGAGGAAGTAGGCTGGCGAAAACCAAGCAACCACATCTTCCAGCAAGCTCTACAAAAACTGCAAATTCAAGCATCCGAAGCATTTTATATCGGTGATAGCCCAAACGAAGACATTAAAGGAGCCAAACAAGCAGGACTACAAACAATCTTCGTGCCTTCACAGTTCAACTCACTTATAGACCTCCAAAATAGCAAACAAGAGCCAACCTACATAGCAAAAGACTTAGCAACACTTTCCCAAAAAATCGACACAATTTTCATCCACTAAAAACTAGTCAACGATTACTTGCAAGCTTAACAACCTCACAAACATTTTATACACCTACATACAAAATAGGTTCAACTTATCCGGAGAGAAAAAAATGGTCCAAAATCAAGTTCAAAACAAACCCACAGCAGCCTATTGGCTATCTATGATTGGCGGAATACTTGGGCTACTTGGCGGCTTATTAGTAATCGGTGCAGGAGCAGTTCTAGGAACTTTCACCTTCGGACTCGGTTTTGCAGTGGTCGGTGGTATAGGAATCTGGGTCGCAATATGCTCGGCAGCTGTAATTTTTGCTGCTACAAAACTAAACTCAGAACCACTCCAACATTCAAAGTGGGGCGCCATTATTCTAGTATTCTCAATAATCGGTGGTTGGTCAATACTGGATTTCATAGGAGGCATCTTAGCAATAGTGTACCAACCTGTGCTCGTGGGAAAACAACAGCCTTATGGACAACAATATGCACCACCACAAGCCTACCCGCAACCTCCACCACAACAAACTACAAAAGTCTGCCCACAATGCGGAAGAGTAGTTGCTGACAATGTAAGATTCTGCCCCAACTGCGGTAAACAACTATACTAGTTAACGCCTAATTCCAAAGACCATTGTTAAGTTTTTAGGAATCAAGTTTTCTATTTTAAAATTTCTAAAAACAATTAAAAAAAGAAAAGAAAGGTTTTAGATTTTTTTGATTGAAACCGCGTTTTCTAGAGCCTCAACGCCAGGCAGCTTTTTTCCCATCAGAAATTCAATTAAGGCGCCGCCGGCAGTGCTTATGTAACCGATTTTTTTGCTCAACCCATATTCTTGGATAGCTGCGATGGTGTTTCCGCCTCCTGCGAGGCTGAAGGCTTTGCTGTTTGCGATGGCTTCGAAGACGTTTTTGGTGCCATAGTTGAATTCTTTGTTTTCGTAGACACCCATTGGTCCGCTGACAACTATTGATTTAGCGGAAGAGATTATCTTTGCGTAGGCTTCGACAGTCTTGGCACCAATATCCATAATTGAGTTTTCAGTGGGCAATTTAGAAACAGGGAGTTCTTTGCGTTTTCCCTCTACTTCCATTGCGAAGTCGACTGGAACCATCACCTTCTCGCCGAACTGCTCCTCCAACGCTTTAATGCCTGGAATAAGACCAGTAAGTTCCTTCTTTGCAAGGTAAGCCATGTTTCCCTTGCCCAAATCAACACCCTTTGCTGCCAAGAATAATTGGCCCGTAACGCCTCCAGTGAGTACATAGTCCGCGATGCCTTTTCCCAAAACGTACTTGCTTATTTCGAGACTGTCGTCGGCTTTTGCTCCACCCATTACATATACTGATGGCTTTTCGGGTTTCTCTAACGCTTTGCTGAGCGATTTGAGTTCGCGTTCCATAATGCGTCCAGCTGCAGACGGCAATACTGCGGTGAAGCCAACCATTGACACGTGTCCACGGTGTGCTGCTGCAAAAGCGTCGTTAACGAAGAGGTCTGCGAGTGGTGCAAGGTTTTGCACTAGCTCTGTTTTGCTGGCTTCTTCGGGTGTAGAGCTCTTTGTTTCTTTGTCCCAGCTACGCACATTCTCAAGAACAAGGATTTCTCCCCCTTGGAGGTTCTTGATCGCGGTTTTGGCTTTGTCGCCGAAGACGTCATCGACGTATTTTACGGGGCATTTAAGAATTTTCCCAAGGATTTCAGCATGCTCTCTTAAGGGGGTGTAGTCTGGGTCTCCTTTACGACCTTGATGAGCAATCACAACAGTTTTTGCACCTTTCTCTGCGAGTTCTTTCAGGGTTGTTTCTGCGTGGGCTCTTATGCGTACGTCGCTTGTGACTTTCTTGGATTCGGGGTCGATTTCTGAGTTGAAGTCAACTCTTACAAGGACAACTTTATTTTTAACTTGAAAATCATCTAATGTTTTGTATTTTGCCATGTTGTTCACTTTCTCTGATCTTAAAAAAGGAAAAGAAAGGATGGATTTTGGATTATGCTCTTAACTTAGAGGTTGGCTTTGTTGCCGATCATTTCGATGAAGTCAACCATGCGGTTGCTAAAGCCCCATTCGTTGTCGTACCATGCGAAGACTTTTACGAAGTTGCTCTTTTCACCTAGAACCATGGTTAAATCTGCGTCGAAAACGCTGCTATATGTGCTGTGGAGTACGTCGGTGCTGACAATTGGGTCTTCTGTGTATTGTAGGATGCCTTTGAGGTCGCCTTCTGCTGCTTTCTTCATGGCTGCGTTGATTTCGGCTTTGGTTACTTCTTTACCTAAAATTGCGACTAAGTCAACTATGGATACGTCTGGAGTCGGAACACGTAGGGAATAGCCGTTCATCTTTCCAGCGCAACTTGGTAGAACTAGCCCAATTGCCTTTGCTGCGCCTGTGCTTGTTGGGATGATGTTGATTGCTGCGGCGCGTGCACGTCTTGGGTCTTTGTGGACTATGTCTTGGATTTTCTGGTCGTTTGTATAGCTGTGGCATGTTGTCATGAAGGCTTTTTCCAAACCAAAGTTGTCGTCAAGAACTTTGCTAATTGGTGCTAAACCGTTGGTAGTGCAACTAGCGTTTGATAGGATGCTGTGTTTTTCTGGATCGTAGGTTTTGTCGTTGATACCTAAGACAATGGTTGCATCCGGGTTTTCTGCTGGTGCTGAAATGAGGACTTTCTTAGCTCCTGCGGTTAAGTGCTTAGTTGCACCTTCACGGTTTGTGAACAATCCAGTGGATTCGACAGCTAGGTAAACTCCCAGGTCTTTCCAAGGCAGCTGAGATGGATCGCGTACACTTAAGCATTTGAGGTCTTTTCCGTTAACAACTAGGTCGTTGCCTTTTACTTCAACGGTACCTGGAAAGCGCCCGTGAACGGAGTCGTATTTGAGTAAATGAGCGTTAGTCTTTGCATCTGCCAAGTCGTTGATGGCTACAAAATCAATCTTTGCATTTTTTTCAATGGCTGCTCTGTAGAGGAGTCGCCCAATTCTTCCAAAACCATTAATTCCAACTTTAATGTTCGCCATTAACAATCACCTTTTATGTAGGTTTGTACAATCGACTCTGACTTTATTAATTTTCCGACCAAAAATCAGACCACTATCAAGCGCAAACTCAACTGCTCAAAGGACAATCCAATAGAAAACTCAATCCTTTTAAGATGTTTTCTGCACAGACGATATTTCAATTTCAATTTGTTACTAAGTATCAATCGGTAGAACAACAAAAAATTGAAAAAAACAGTTTGTTGTTGTTCTTTCGACGGGAACCTAAGTTGAAAGAAGAAGAAAAATGGAAAAATTTTCTCGTTTCTTCTTCTACCAGTTGAATGGTCATTTCTAATTGATGGAAGAACAACAGATTGCAATGGAGGTGTTGTTGTTCTTTTTCTACTAAATTGCTATGGTAAACCAATGTCAATTGAAAAGTCTAGAAGGGCAAGACGTTGGATATGCTAATGTATTTTTTGGAATTGAGTAAAGTCGAATACCAGCAACCAATGTCAAGAAATATTCTCTTTCGGGGAAGCATTAGGTTGACTTTCTTAGTAAATGCCGCCTTCTTTGAAATAATAATACTCTTCTTTTTTGGGACCGAAACTTCTCAGTCCATCTCGTTTGAGCTGACACAGCATCTGTTCCGCGTTCTCTTTCGTAATTTCGCCTTTCTTCTGCAAGTAAGCGATAATTTCCTCGGCCTGAGCAGCTGTATCACAGCGGCGAATGAAATCCACTGCAGAAGGAGTAAAATGTTTCAGCTTATCAGGCGTTTCTGTGCAGGATGTAAACTCTTCTTCAGTGCAGTCTTCGCAGTCCCCGCTCACTGCAGCCTCTTCCGCATCCAACGGGTTCTTACGTACTGCATTAATTGGAACCTTGACTTCTCCCGTTTCTAACTCCTCGTAGAGATGTGGAAATATTTTCTTGATGGATTTTTTATCGATTGCCATCTTTCATCAGTCTACAAAAATAATATTTGAAGGAGTTGTTTATTTTCTTTTTTGATGAAAAACCATTTTTCACCCAGAATTATGAAGGAATGAACTTTTGGGTTGGGTTAGATTTGAGAACTTTTTCGAGTTCCTTGAGGGTTAGGCCTTTTAATTCGTCACCGAAGGTTTCGCATTTCCTTTTTTTCCCAGCTTCCTCTCGGCTGCGTACAACGATTTCAAGCCCATATTTAGCGGCTGATTCTGCGTAGATGTGAAAGGACTCCAAGGTTGCGCCGCGTTTGTTAACAGTTGTCCAAGCAGTTTTCAAAACCTTAATGCCTTCAGCCTTTAGGAGTCTAATAATTTGTTCCGGGTCATCCGCATAAACTGCAAGATCGATGTCGCTTCCCTGCTTAATAGTGCCTCGCCAAACGCTCCCAATCAAAACAGGACAAAATATATTCAAAAGATTCATCGTCTCCAACGCTTCCTTACGCATTTGGATTAAGCGCTCCTTCCGTTTCTCACCCTCATTTTCTTCCGCTATTTTATCTAGTTCAAGGGCGACTTCAAGGTTAGAGGGCAAAAAATGAACACCGAAAGTTTGGGCTGCTTTTTCTTTAGCTTGCTTGTATTCTTTTTCTGCTCCAAAATAGAGTAGGGTGGCTGCTTCTCTAGCGACGCGATGCTTTAAGTCAAAGTCGCCAGTCAAAGTGGTTTACCGTTTTATTATTGATTCGTAAAGTTCCACAGTTTTCTCCGCAATCTTGCTCCAAGTGAACTCAGCCAAAACACGTTTTCTACCGTTCTTACCCAGCATCCGCCGTTTTTCAGGGCTTTCCAATGCGCTTATGACTCCCCATGCTATGTCAGAGGGATTGTTTGGATCTATATGGTAGCCGCATTGCTCTTCGCCGCAACAAATCACGATTTCCCGCATGCCGCTGACACCAGCAGCGCCGACCACTACGGGTTTTTCCATCGCCATCGCTTCGAGTGCAACTATTCCGAATGGTTCATAGAAGCTTGGGAAAACTGCGATGTCGCACGATGCGTAATGCAAGATTCTTTCTTCTTCGGGGATGAAGTCGAAACAGAATTTAACATATTCATCAAGCTTTGTCATCCGAGTAAGATTGGTCAAATATTCTTGCAAGTCGCCAACGCCAACGACAACTAATTTAGCTTTAGGAATCTTAGAGAGTATGTGTGGCATAGCCATAATCAGCTTATCAACGCCCTTAACCACGACAAGGCGACCAAGGAAAAGAATCATTAACTCATCATCTTTTATGCCGTATTTTGCCCTGATTTTTTGAATATTTTCCTTGGAAATGTTTTCAGGATTGTACTTTTGCGGGTCAACACCATTATAGCTAACTTGAATCTTTTCTCGAGGAAAACCCAGTTGGACCAGTTCATCTTTCATTGCGTACGAGACTGTAACAACCAAGTCAGCCATCTTACCGCCCCTCAACTCGATGTTGCTAACTACGCTCGAACCGTTCCCTAATGTTCTACCCTTCTCAGTAGAGTGAACATGAAAAGCGAAAGGCAACCCAGTTTCTCTTTTTACAGTGATTCCGCCCATGGCTGAGAGCCAATCGTGCGCCACAACGACGTCGTACTTCATTCCTTCTTTCTTTATCAATTCGTTAACCAGCTTAGCAGCTGACAAGTAATTATAAACCATTAGTTTACCAAACAAATGAATGCCTCGACCCCATTTTCGTATGTCCTCCGCAATTACATCCGGCAACGAATCGGATACGTCGATATGGAGGGGACGATGGATTTCTATTCCACGCCATATCTCACGAGTCGGCAATGAACCAGCATCATCATTCATAGTAAAAACTGTAACGTCATGATCATTTAAAACAAACTTACGTGTAATCTCTGCGGCATATGTTCCTAATCCACCGACGATTTTAGGTGGATATTCATAAACGAAAACGGCTATCTTCATGGACAAACTGTCTCCAGTGTTCATTTAGCATTAGGAACTTCGATACTAAAGCTTTACTTATTCAAACTCCATCCGCTTGGAACCCAACAAAACCACTACTCTAAAAGAAAAAATTTAAGGCAAAGTTTGATTAGACCGTTCCGTATACCTGTATCATCAAGGTGCTCGAAAATGAGTTTATCGCCTATTAAACAAGAAATACTGGAAACCATGCTCCTCAACGAAAAACCACAAAAAGCTATGGACATCGCCAAGGAAGCAAAAAAAGAATATCAGCCAGTTAACATGCACCTCTTGGGACTCATCAAAATGGGATTCGTAAGTATACCTGAGAAAGGACTCTATGTAATAACAGAGAAAGGAAAAAGAGCTCTGGGTATACCTGAAATAACAAAGGAAAAAGCTGTTGCTATACTTGCCTATGCGCCACATGATAAAGCTTTCAACTTTTACGTTACATTTGGAAAACCCCTAAGCCTGCATGCTCATAACCTAAGAGATTTTCCAAACAAACTAGAAAAGGCCGATGTAGTCTCTGTAGAATTCCACCTACAAAGAGGCGATTTTGAAGCCTGGTTTAGAGGACTGGGGGATGAGGAATTAGCCAAAAAATTCGCCTTTCTGAAAAAAAGAAATCTTGTTGGAGAGGATCTTCGCAAAAAACTCCACGAAATAGTTGAGCAAAGATACATCGAATTAGCAAAGCTGTCTGGTCAACCCATTCTACCAGAAGACAACCACATTCACACTCATACTCACACTTAAGTAACAATTCTACTTTCTAAATAAGATTAATAGTTGAAAAGAAAATTTGCCCAAAAATGGGCGTTTAGGTTATTTCTTTGTAGATCGGGTGGTCTCCGAACTTCAAGTTGGTCGTTGACCATTCTAGGGTGCCACTGGGCAGTCTTGTGCAAATCGATTGGACGACTGCGCCGCCAGCAGTGAACCGTACGCCATCTAGCATTTCGCCTTTCGTAACACCTGAGGCAGCAAAAATCATTTCCTTCCCCTTTGCCAACTCATCTTCAGTGTACGTTTTGTTGATGTCAACGCCTTCTGCTTTTAATCTGTCCATTCGTTTGGCGTCGTCCTTTTTGTCTTTCCAGACCTTAACAAGCATCGTTCCGCCTAAACATTTTACTGCAACTGCGGCAATTGTTGCTTCTGCTCCTGCACCAGCACCGATGAGTAGATCAACGCCTGAGTCAGGCAAGCATGTAACTATGGAGCCTCCTATGTCGCCGTCGGCTATAAGAATGATTCTTACACCCATCTTTCTTAGTTTTGCGAGCAATTCGTTATGTCTTTCGCGTTCCAGCATAATCACTGTGAAGTTTGCTAAAGGTCTGTTCTTCAATTTAGCTATCGTGTTTACGATTTCTTCGATTGACATGTCGAGGTTGATTTTTCCTTTGGCTAAGCCGTTGGTTGCGACTTTAAAGTAGTAGCCATCGTCTGGTAGAACCTTTAAGCAGCCAGAAGGAGCACAACAGAGTGCTGAGATAGCGTCTTTTTTTCCTTTGGACGTAGCGGTTGTTCCATCCACTTGGTCAATGATAAACTCTACTTTGGGTCCATTGCCAGTACCAACTTTTTCTTTATAACTGAACGCTGGAGCATTGTCTTTGGGTCCTTCACAGCAGATAACTTCTCCGTCTACTTCAGTTTGGCTTAACACAGCTCTTGAAAAATCTAGGGCGGTTTGGTCAACTTTGTCTGGGTCGCCTTTGCCTATGTGGAGAGCAGCACCCACTGCGCCGGCAGTAGTGATTCTTGTCAGTGATGGAGATAATGATCTTAAAGAGGTCATTTCTTCAACTCCTTTTTACTTTTGCATTCACTTAGCCATAGCTCGGTAAATTCTTCATAGTTTTGGGCAACTTTTTCAACAGCTTCCTTCCTGGTTGTCTTACCTGCTTTGTGTTCTGCTAATGGATCCCAGAAAATTGTCCTTCCGACAGCAAAACCGATAATTCCAGGAATTTTTGCTCCAACTTTGAGCCATTCTTGGACCTTCTCTTTCGATTCGCCTCGCCCAAGAGTTATAACGCCGACTTTTCTTCCACCACTCTGAGCTTGCTTAACCACTGCTTTTGCAGATTCAGGCTTATCAACACCCTCCAGCTTCCAAATGGCTGGTTCCACTCCTGCATCTTGAATCTCTTTAATGCTGTCAACCATCAGTTTGGGACGTAATTCTTGATCATATTTTTCTTTTGACCCCCCCAGTTTTGACAATTGCGCGGGAGTTGCAGGCACTATAAGTTCAAAGAGGAACGCTCGCTTCTTTTGTGCCAAGTAATCGCTGAGTTTCTTTAGTCTTTGAAGCTGTCTTTGGTTTAAAGTAGCATCACTCTCAGGATTATAGCGCACCAAAACCTTTACGAAAGTGGGATCGAACTCTTCGATATGCTTGGCAAAATTATCTCCATAGTCAAAATCAAATTCATCTTGACCCGACTTCTCAACGGGCATGGCAAATGTTAAGCCCTCTTTTTTTGCCTCTCGAAGCACACCGCTTCCGAATTCCTCGTCAACCAACAAGCCGGCAATTTCTTTTGGCACCTTCTTTTTTGTGGACAGCTTGAAGCCTTCAAAAATGATTTTCTTGTAGTCTTCAATCTGCAGCTTTTCTTCGGCGGTTGGTTTTCGATTTTTTATTCCAAACATTTTTTCAAGGAAAGATGCTCTGTGGTCAAAGGCTAAAATCAATAGTTCTTTTTGAGAATAATCAATCATTTTTTTACCTCAATTTTGAATTTTTTGAAGTCTTCAACGGCAGCAAAAAGTCCAAGAGCAACACGACGCACAGCCAGTGAGCCGGCATCATACCTAATTGCAGAGATCGTGAAACTTTTCGCCACACGTTACCCCACTCTAAGCGTCGAAACCAAGGCATTTAAGTTTTTCATATGTTAAGTTAGGAAAAAATGAAATAGACTTAGTGTAATTATGATTTGCTGAGGAGCCCAATTGAGCGAAGCCAGAATAGTTACAGTGAAAATACCAGAAGAAGTTTACCAAGAAATGAGTCTGCGCATTCCTGAAGGCGATAGAAGCACATTTATCCGCGAAGCTATCAATGAAAAACTGCAGAAGACACCTAAGCCTGACAAACTCTTAGCACTTCAAGAACGAATGGATAAAATTGAACAGGAATTTGGGCAAATCAGAAAGTACCTCGCCGACCTTGAAATTCTTACTTTCCAACACGGAAAAATCAATCCTCATACCTTCTGTATCGACGAGTTAGACCACAAAATAATGGAGTACCTACTCCACTACAAATCCGCAACTACCCCCGAACTGGCAGAGTACATCAAAACAAACCGCTGGCTCATACTCAATAGGCTAAGAAAAATTCAGAAAACTTCCAAAAAACAAGCTGGAAAATCAATAATTGAATACTACGCTGGCGAAAGATCAGGCAAGAAGAAGGCTTGGTGGATAGACGCAGAATTAATTCAGGAATAAGTTAGCTTTAAATCAGAAAGGCATGTTTGGTTTGGCAGTTGTGGGCTCGTAGTCTAGCACGGATTAAGGCATCGGCCTCCGGAGCCGAGAATCCTGGGTTCAAATCCCAGCGGGCCCGCCAATCTAAGTCAAAACAAGTTTTTTATGTACTTCACAATGAGCTGAGGTTGGTCAAAAGCTATCTTCAAAGCCTTCCGAGGATTTTTTATGTGGTTGAGTAAAGATAACTTTTTGTATTCAGCGAGCGCTTTGGCGGCTATTTCTTTTACTTCTGCAGGGGTGAAATCGTTGGTGGTAATTAGGGGCATGCCTTTTGGTTGTCGTGCCTCTGCAAAGGCGTTCCAAGTTAAATCCTGCTGAATGTAGCCTTTTGCTTTGCACTCGTTGTATAACTTTGTGCCGTACGAAGGTGTTGCCATGAACAAATGCATACCCACGTCGTAGTCACGTTTTAGTTGAAGAGCAAAATCGACGGTTCTTTGCATGTTTGCTTTTGTTTCGCCTGGAAAACCGATGATATAGAAAGCTCCTGTTTTTAAGCCGATTTTCTTGGCATTTTTGGCGAATCCTACAACTTGATTTAGATCTAGGCTCTTACAGATGACGTTGTCAAGGATTTGTTGGTCGCCTGATTCAACGCCGACAAAGATACTGTTGGCGCCAGATTGCTTCATTTTCTTGAGTAATTCCAAGTTTAGACAGTCTGCGCGTACGCCGTTTGGGGTTTCCCAACCAATCTTTATTTTCCGCTCCATTATTCCATCGCAAATTGCTTCGAACCGTTTAATGTCCAAGGTTAAGTTGTCGTCTTCAAAAAAGATGTTCTTAACATTAAACTTGTCAACGACAAATTGAATGTGGTTTAAAACGTATTCTGCTGAATGCGCCCTAAATTTCTGGCCCATATGCAAGTGGACGGCGCAGAAGCAACAGTTGAACGGACAACCTCGACTTGTAATCATCGAGATCGCACGATCTTGGAAACTCCTGTAACCAATCTTTTTAGGGTTAAGATACAGCTCCATGTCGACTAAGTCGTAGGCTGGGTAAGGCAATTCGTCCAAGTTCTCAATTAATGGTCTCGTCGAATTTACGACGACTTTTCCATCCTCCCTGTAAGCGATGCCCTGAACGTTACTCAGTTGCTTTTTGCCTTCAAACGCTTGGGCGATGTCAACCATGGTGTATTCGCCCTCTCCGGTGACAGCGATGTCAACGCTTTTTGCTTCTTCCAAGAACTCTTTAGGCACCAAGGTGACGTGTGGGCCACCCGTTACCGTCCAAATGTTCGGATTGACATCTTTTGTCAAGTTGGCTATTTTTATGGAATTTTCTATTTGGCAGGTAAATGGTCCTGAAATGCCGACGATGTCTGGTTTCCTGTTGCTTATTTCCTGTTTTATTTGGTCAATGGTCATGCCAACGCTTATGGCATCACCGTTTTCCTGGAACATTCCAGCTATGAAAGCATCTAAAATCTCAACTTTCATATTTGCTTTCTGCAACACTGCTGCTATATACATTAAGCCTATTGGTAAGTTGCCAGCAGGTTGCTCAGAGCCTGAATAAAACGTCTGTGGAGGATTGATTAGAAGCACTTTCATCGTGTACACAGTGGTTATTTAGTTGACAGGTTTGGGATATTTAAATTAATTTATAATAGAAGTTAAGCATTTAGCGATCAATTCGTTAGCTGGTTTATGTTTAATTATCCAAATTTTCCCAATTTTTTTGTTGCTTAGTTGGCGTGTTACTGCTATGCAACTACAACATAAGTTTATGTGCAGTTGCTCGTGCTCTATTCTTGTTAACTTTCCGTAGTTTAGATAGGAGGTGAATTTTTTGAGTACTCGAACTGAAGAACGAAAAGGTAAAATGACCGTTGCTGAAGCAGGCAGGAAAGGCGGAGAAAAAACCGCTTCGACCCATGGCCGAGAATTCTACGAAGAAATCGGTCGTAAAGGAGGCGAAAAAGTCTCTCAGGAACGAGGTCCAGAATTCTACAGTGAAATCGGCAGCAAAGGCGGCTCCGAGCGCGCCAAGCAACACGAAGGTTCTGCAGAAGCTGCAGGCAAAACTAGTCTTGAAGAAGCAGGTCATAGAGGTGGACAGAGAGTCCGACGTCTAATCCAAGCAGGGAAGGAACACGAAGAAGAATAGGCAGTCTCACACCTTTATGTTCAATTTGTTTTTTTGCTCATTAAAGTTATTTTTTTGAGGGAGGTGATTTTTTGAAAGAAAACAAAGGCAAAATGACTGTTGCTGAAGCAGGCCGCAGGGGTGGTCTTAGGACTTCTGCAACTCATGGCGAAGAATTCTACAGTGAAATAGGACGCAAAGGAGGAAGGGTAGGTGGACCAAAGGGAGGGCAAAGAGTCCGCAAGCTTATCCAGGAAGGAAGAGTACATGAAGAATAATAATTATAGTGTTTTCCGTTAAATTATTTTTCAAATGAACGCTGAATTATTTGGCTGGCGAAGAACAAAATATGTTGATTGAGCGTTGAACACGTTAAGAGAGTTGAGCCGCCAAATAAGGAGCAAGACGAGAAACCGTTAAAACTAAAAATTTGAAGAATTTAAGAAGATATTGTCATGAGGTCGATAGGAGAATCAAAGATTTATCCAAAAAGAAAAGGAGCTATGAGAGGAGCAAATTATTCAACGATGGTTTGTTCCCTCATTCTTTCAAGTTCATTTGAAAGTCGTTTAGTTGGAGGTGAAAAACCACGAGCAAACAAGAAACAACGGATAATCGGAAAGATATCGGGCAAGTTAGAGGAATGAGAAAACAATACACCCCTTCTGGAAGGGCTGGACATGTTAGTCCAGCAATAGTACAAAAATATCTATCAGGCATGCACTATCCTGCTGAAAAACAAAAACTAATCGATAATGCACAAAACAAGGGTGCACCAAGAGAGGTCATCACTTTAATAAATAAACTGCCCGAAAAGACGTACACTTCACCTATAGATATAACAAAGGAAATCGGCAAAATAGAGTAAAAAACTAAACCAAGAGTCTTGTGTTCAGACATTAACACAAGAAAGTGAAATCCCTGATTTCCCCTTTTAGAAATAATTACCGGAAAATTAGGAACAATGTTGAAATAATTTAAATCATAATTTCTGTTTATGAAAAAAATACTAATTCTGTATTACAGCCGAACAGGAAACACCGAAAAAATGGCAAACGCTGTTGCTCAAGGTGCACGCGGTATCGGTGACGTTGAAGTAGAACTAAATTACCATGTGGATACTGAAAGTCTCGGCATTTATGACGCCATACTTGTCGGTGCTCCAACCTACCATCACGACATGCCAATTGACTTTAAGAACCTCTTTGAAGAAGCTGCCGTAAAAGGCATTAGCTTGAAGGGAAAGATAGGTGCAGCGTTTGGTTCGTATGGATGGAGCGGGGAAGCACCAAAACTAATTTTGGAGATTATGAAGTTCAAATTTGAAATGCAAGCGATTGAACCACCCCTACTTGCAAAGTATATACCTGATCAAAGTGCACTCAATGCATGCAATGACATTGGAAAGAAAGTTTCCGAAAGATTGATGAATCGGACTCAACAATAACCTTTAGGAGAAATATTTATGGAAAAAAAGAAGGACACCCTCCTTGATTTTCTAAAGAATCAAATTACTGTCGAAAACGAAATCGTTACGTCCCTTGAAAAAGCGCTCGTTGACATGAAAAATCCGGCTGTTAAAGGCGTTTTGAAAGGGGTATCATTAGATTCTATGAAACATGCACAACTATACACCTCCGCCATAACCTTACTGACTAGTGCTTCAACTGCGTTAACCCAAGAAAACCTTGACGAGCAAAGGACGTTAGTTAAGAAACACATAGAGATAGAGGCAAAATTAATTCAGAAACTCCAAGAGATGATACCTACGATAGAGAACGAGAAGGTTGTGTTTCTCTTAAATGCGATATTGAATGACGAATGTCGACACCATGCAATGCTAAAGATGGTTTTAGAAATAATCGTTCATGGAGAAACAATAACTGAGGCTGACTGGTGGAAGATGCTCTGGGAAAACGTTCCGTTTCATGGTGCACCCGGCGGTGGATAAACAAAAAAAATTGGATTAACTGCGACTAAGCATTATCACTACTGGTAATGATTTGCTGCGAAGAGGTCCACGTTTCGTCGACTATTTGCTGCAATTCCGCAAGCACAGTTGCCAACATTTCACCTTTGCAAGTTAAACCATAAGCTTTCGGAGTTCGTCTAATGAACACGAGTTTTTTACCTTTTAACCCTCGAAGGTACTTGTATGTCCGTCTCATGGATAGCCCCGATTCTTTGGCGAGTTTTCCCGCAGAGATACCTTCGTTTGGAAGAGTGTCATAGATTTTGCGCTCGGTCTCCGTGAAGACTTCTTTGCAAGGATCGCGTTTGGATTTGAAGAAGAAAATGTAGTCTCGATCTTCGGGGGTTTCTATTAACCCAACTGATCGTAAACGTTTGAGTATTCGCGACGCTATCTTAGACGAGATTAAACTTTCGATTTCATCAAAAGTTTTTGGTCCTGACAGTAATGCACGTAGGAGCGTTTCCTCATAGCATTCAGAATGGGCTGGAAGCATTTCTGCAAATTCAGGGAATGCACCAAGCAAGTTTGTTAGGCGTCCTCCAAATGTAGTTGCGTAGTATTCGTCTCTTGATTCAGTTGCTAATCCGACTGCCAGCAAAGGTTGGAGGTACTCCTCGTTTATTGTATCTTGGCTATGTGAATGTCCAGTTTTCTTTAGCTCCTGTTGAAGCTGGTTTACCGAGTACCTGCCGTTAACGATTGCTTTAAGGATGTGGAGCCGGGTTTCGTTTTTTAGGACGTTGAATAGTTCTTTTATGTAGTTGGGATTGTCCATGGTTTCGCGGAGTTTTCTGAGTTCGTTTTTCAGTTTATAGACTTGGCAACGAGTTATGCATTCTAAGGGGGATGTTGGTGCACAATTTCGGCATTCTGCGTCCAGTGTTTTTAGCATTGATGCTAAATCGCGATTTTCGCTATTTCGGGTTGATTGTAGGACGTTACCCATTTGTTTATTCTCCTTTTATTAACGTGTGTCTGGACGGGTGCTGAGTGTGAGTACAAAACTGTAATTCTGATAGTTGTCTTGACACGCGTCATAACTTATGACATGCGGCATATTTAAATAAGTTTCCCTCAAGAATAGAGGTAATTGGTGCAAAACTTGATACTACCGTGCGAAGTGGGAGTAAAAACAGTACTGCCAGCAGTAAAAGCAATTATGGCAAGATCCATCGTACAAAAACATGGTTTAAACGAAAAACAAACCGCTATACTTCTTGGCATATCACAATCCGCAGTCAGCAGGTACGTTGGTAGAGAAAGAGGTAACCTCTTAGCAATCGAGGGCACAACAGAAGTAACAACTCTAATTGATCAGATGGTCACACACATCGTAAAACAACCCGAAAACAAAAAGGAGTTCCTCAAACTCTTCTGCCAAACTTGCCAAACCATCAGAGAAAAAGGCCTAATGTGTACTCATTGCCAAAAAGAAATGACTCAAGAATGGGCAGAAAAATGTTTCTTCTGCCGAGAATAAGCTTCATTCGAAATTTAATGAGGCCTCAGTTTGAGTGAAGGTCAAATAAAGGACCTTTTGGAAAAATCAAAAACCATAGCAGTTGTTGGGTTATCCAAAGAGCCTGAAAAAGAAAGCAATAAAGTAACCGTTTACCTACAACAACACGGATACCGGATCATACCAGTCAACCCCTTTGTTGAGCAAGTTCTAGGTGAAAAAAGCTACAAGAGCCTTCTGGAAATTCCTATGGAGATCCAAAAGACCATTGACATCATCAACATTTTCAGGAAAGCAGCGGACGTACCATCAATTGTTGAACAAGTTATCCAACTCAAGACTCAATTGGGCAGATCATTTGTGGTTTGGATGCAGTTAGGCATAATTAATGAGCAGGCTGCTGAATTAGCAAAGAGCAATGGATTAATTGTGGTGATGGATAAGTGTTTGATGATCGAGCATCAACGCTTAACTTAAAAGGACTATATCGATCCAGGCAATAATGATACAACGGTGGCAATTATCACGATAGCTACAGTTTCGGCTAGAGAAACTTTCCAGTTCACTCTCGTCTTTCTTGAGCGATAACGGACTAAAAAAACACCTGAAATAACTAAAACCTCACCCAGCGATATTAAAATGTTATAGACTGGTGGAAGCAACAGATAGGTTGCTATTGGAACTATCCCGGCAAGAAAAGTTGTTGCGCCAGAAATTATTGCCCCAAAATTGATAGTAGAGATAGTCTTACCTCGAAATTGCTGGAACAAGATTCAACCTAATGAAATTTACTTTTTGCTTAACGTATTTGTTCAAGGGCTTTCTGAATTTCATCGTAGTTGGGTTCAACTGATGGATCTTCTGAAATCCATATGTATCTTACAATTCCTGTCTCGTCAAATATGAATATTGACCGTTTGGCAACGGTATACCCCTTAAGTCCAGCAAAATCAAATAATTCTAAACCCCATTGCTTGATTACATCTCGGTTGTAATCACTTAGTACTGGAAAGGGCAGTCTGTTTTTTTCTGCAAAAGCCCTATTCGAGAATGGGTCATTAACGCTTATTCCTACAACTTGGGCGTTCAAATCGACTAGCCGCGCCATAGAATCGCGGAACTCACACACTTCCTTGGTGCATGTAGAAGTAAAAGCACCAACAAAAAAGGCCAGTACCACTTTTTTTCCTAAAAAACTCCTTTATGCGTCGCGGTTTCAGTTCTATGTCGGGCAAGATAAAATCTAGTGCCAAATCGCCGACTTTAGTTTGGTTTACCATAAAATAGTCCTTGATAGAAAAAGAAAAGAATCGCTTGTATAAATGAGTACTGTTTTAACCAAAAGTGAAAGCCGAAGGACAAATCTTGTTTAGAACACATAATTCACATTTAGGCTTTCTTGCCATACAGATTTGCCTACCGTGAAAAATTAGCAAGTCAGTAAACGGCATCCACTTTTCTTTTGGGGTTATCTGCATCAAATCTTTCTCTATCTTGTTCTGGTCTTTTTGTTCTGTTAGCCCAAGTCTCTGCGACAGCCTAGTTACGTGCGTATCCACGGCTATGCCGGCAGTTATGCCATAAGCGTTGAATAAAACTATGTTAGCGGTTTTGCGTGCGACCCCTGGAAGCTCCAATAACTCATCCATTGTCTTGGGAACTTCTGAGTGGAATTTTTCTATTAAGAGTTGACAGCATTTTTGGAGGTTTTTAGCTTTGTTGTGATAGAACCCTGTGGAATGTATGTCTTGTTCAAGTTCTTTTATGTCTGCCTTCGCATAGTCTTCTGCGTTATGATACTTTTTGAACAATGTTTTGGTTACAATGTTTACAGTTACATCGGTTGTTTGCGCTGAGAGAATAGTGGCTAGGAGTATTTCTAATGGGTTGGTGTAGTTCAGGGCAGTTTTTGCGTTGGGGTATTCCTTTTCGAGGAGTTTAATTATTTTTTCTGTTCTCTGTTTGGGGTCGAGGTATATTTCAGGTCTCTTCAAAGCAGGCTCTCCTTAGAAGCAGAGTTAGTTTTATTAGATGTAAGCTAGTTGGAGATAAAAGAGTTTTGTGAACCCAAAAGTTTTGCTTAACAGCTGTTTAATCTTTTAGCAGTGTTTCTATAAATTTGCAAAATATTGTCTATTTGCAGTTGCGTAATGTTTATATAATTTCCGCTAACTTGGAAATATGTCAATAAGTATTAGTGGGAATATGGTGAATCCTACAAGAATAACCGTAGCCTTCGACAAAACTACAGCCGACTTGCTAGAAAAAATAAGCATTGAAGGGCAAGTTTCACAGAGCGAAATAATGCGCCGTGCTCTAAAATTCTACAATGAAAACAAAGCACTAGAAGATCCAACAACCAAGAAAAAAATCCACGCTTATCTCGATATGTTACTTACAGGAGAACACATAATTCTAGATGTTGACCACTGGCTAATGTTTCTACGACTAATCGCCTCCTCGCCTGAGAAGGAAACGTTTTGGAAAGAACACAAAGAAGTAGCCAGGGCCCATTGGGAACAGCTAAAAACCAAAGTACATTCACCAGAAGAAATGTTAAACAGGCTTGAAATCTGCAACTTTTATCGCTTAACTAAGAACGCTCCTAACGACTACACGCTCGTTCTGGTTTCGGAAGTCTCCAAAGATTTTATCCGGATTTTCTTGGAGGAATACTTTTCGGCGATGGGTGTTAAAGCTGAGATAAAAGAGAACCTAACAAAGTTAAGAGTTACAGTGAAAACTGTCGGGGCAAGACCTTAATCAGATCAATGAAAAAGGAACGCTATTAAACGCAAAATCCTTAAACTTTAGCCGAACACAAACTTTTTTACCCCAACGCTCTAACCCATACCCCAGGTGATTAGTTTGAGTTTAAAACTGAAAGTTGATGGAAAAGATATTCCCTTAAACGAGTTTGTTGAAAAAATCTTGGCGGGAACTTTTACGGGTGCTGTAACTTCCCTGCGTGGAATAAGGGATGATTGGAAAAAAATTGAGATAGAAATTCAAAAATAACTGACTTAGCCCTTGAATTCTAATTTAGTTTCTATCTCAAGGAAAAATTCCCTTTTAGCTTTGCATATTGGGCAAACATATGGCGGGTCCTCGCGATAAACAACGTAGCCGCATTGCTTGCAGTACCATAATTTCTTTTTTATCTCTGCTTTTTGAGGTTGTGCTTCGGTAGATACGGCGGGTTTTTCCTGCGAACCTTGTGAGGGCGCATGTTTAGTAATTGAGGTTCCATACGCTCGTTCTTGTTTCTCGACAGGTCTTCGTTCAGGAACTTCCGGCAGGTTTTGGCTTTCATAAACTGCTTTATTAACGTAGAGTCGGCAGTAGCATGCACCGAATTCGGCGACGTCAGGGTCACGGTAATCGCATGGGCAAATAATGTCTCGGTCAATATCGAAGTTACCTGTTGCAAGTCTACAAGGGCATGAAGGATAGCCGTATCGGTCCTCGTTTGTCTTAAGGCCATCGATGAACATTTGTAAAAGATCAAGTTGAGGGGTGAGGAAATAACCGTATGTTTTTGCGTCTGCTTCGGCCCTTTTGCGAACTTGCTCGGAATTGGTCAAAGACCCAGGGCCTCTTTTAGCAAATCCTTGCGGAACCCTGTGATTACGGTTTTATTATCTACAATAGTTGTTGGGTAGCTTAGTGCTCCGCCTTTGCCAATTATGGTCTCGTGAACTTTACTTTTGTCATCATCATCGAGCAAATCAACATCAACAAATTCGTATTCGACCCCGTTTTCATTTAAGTATTGTTTTGTCATTTTGCACCAAACACAGGTGCTTAGTGCATAGAGGGCAACCTTATGGTCATTTTTTTTTCCAGAAACTTTGGAGAACTGCATAGTCTCACCACTGCAACTCTGTTTTAGGGCTAATATAACTGTTTAGATTAACCTGAATTAGTGCTCGTGTGAATGAAGATTGCCGAAAGCGTTTTGCACAACTTCGTTTAGGGCGGGATGTATGTGCATTCCTCTTGCGATGGGTCCGAAATCACCTTTTTCGGTAACCATAGTGTTTGTGATTTCCTGGATAAGAATGGATGCTTCTGGACCAATTATGTGGGCACCCAATATTTTTCCAGTGCCTTGTTCAACAATTACTTTCACGAAGCCTTCAGGAAAACCTAATGCGGCACCCATTGCAGTTTCCTTGTAGAGAGCCCTTCCGACTAAGATTTTGAACTTCTGCTTTGCATCCTCTTCCTTCAACCCAACCGACGCAATTTGGGGGTGAGTAAACACAGCATGGGGAGCGGCTGAAAAATCCACCTTAACTTTGTGGTCATGAGTAGAATTGTGCCAAACCACTCCTGCCTCATAATTAGCCACATGTTTAAACATCTGCTTGCCGATGGCGTCCCCAAAAGCAAAAATGTTTTTCTTGCTTGTTTCAAGATAATCATCAACTTTTATGAATCCGAGATCATCGAGCTTTACACCTGTCCTTTCAGGCTTAAGAGAACCGGCTTTCGATACTCTACCCGTGGCAATCATGATGGCTTCTGCTGAGAACTCTCTTATGCGACCGTCTTGGCGGTTCTTTGCAGCAAGAATTTTAATAACGCCTTCCTGCCTTGCTTCAATGGCTTCATAGCCAATGAATATTTCAATACGTTTCTCCAGTTCAGACTTCAATAAGTCGGAGATTTCCGGCTCCTCATCAGGCAACAATCGAAAGGGACGCTGGATTATTGTGGTTTTTGCGCCAATAGCTGAGAAGAAATGACCGTACTCCATGCCTATGTAGCCTCCACCAACGATTATGATACTCTTAGGAGGTGATTGTAAATCAAGAACTGTGTCGCTTGTTAGGTAGCCTATGTTCTCTATGCCTTTGATTGGAGGAATTGTGGTTTGCGCGCCCGAAACTATGAAAATCACTTTGGCAGTAATTGTGTGCGTGCCAACCTGCATAGTATAGTCAGATGTGAATTCAGCTTTTTCTTTAAACCACGTCAGTTCTGGTGTCGCTTCGACAGCGGTCGCCTGTTGCCCAGAATCATGATTCACAAGCGTGTGCATCCGGGTCATGATGTTATTGAAATCAACCGAATTCACGGTTGTGTTAACGCCTAGTTTTTCGGCTTCTTTGAGGGTAGCAAGTACGTCTGCGGGGTAAATCAACATCTTCGAGGGAACACAGCCCACATTTATGCATGTGCCGCCCATTTTGCCCCCTTCAATCAACGCCACTCTAAAACCCTCTTCGACTGCTTGCGATGCAACAAGCATTCCCGAACCGGAACCTATAACGATTACATCGAACTGCTCCATAAACCAAGCCTCAAACTAATAACATTAAAATGAAGATTGAAATGCAAATAAACCTTTCAATTGCAAATTCGTAGTTCAACAAGTCTTTTAAAGCGCAACAAGATATTATTTTTTAGGGAACTTTTATGGCCAAAAAACCAAAGACTGCAGAAGACGAAAAGAAAAAACAAGCCTATTACAGTAAAAAAGAAAAGAAAGCTAAAGAAGTCAAGAAGTAGCTTCTTTTTCTAAGAATTTGGGTAGGCACCGCTTCTCACGGAGAGCATCGAAGCTTTCCAATTCATCCTTTTTTAGTGGCAACACGATTCTTGATACTAAACCGTTTAAGCTGTAGGGTACCCTAATTAATCTAAATTCTCCGGAAGTCACCCACTCATCGATGTGGAATCCTGATTGTTTGGCCTGACGCGCAAGGTTTAATCTCTCGTCAGAACTCATCTTGCAAGCTTTCGGGTCTAAAACGTGAATGTGAAAACCTCTACCAGAATATACAACTCTGACATCACAAAAAAGGGTATTCAAAAAATCTGAGAGCCCAATTGCCTCTTTCTTAATCATCTCAAACTCTAACTCACAAAAGCTCAATCCTTGCTTTCGTTTCATCTTATCTGCCAAACTACCATGGATGGGACAAGTTATGTTCTCTGGATCAAGGTCAAAAGCTAATTCTTGGCCGATTATGTTTTCGCTTTTGTCATAGATGTTTCGGTCGTAGTACACACCTTCGGGCAAAAACTCAACGATTTGCATACGCACATCTTCTAGATTTTTAAAAACATCAACGATTATCGTAGTAGAAGCATCGTCCTTGTATTTTTCAGGGTAAATCTTAGTATGCCTACCTATGATTACGGCGAACTTTGTGTAAGCAAACCCATGTTTGAACCACTCAGATACTTTCTTAAGGTTGAATTCTTGAGCGTAGAATTGTTTTCGCTCTTCAAGTGTAGAATATCTCATACCTTCTGGAAAGTAATAAGGAACCATTCAGACCAGTATTAATTACTCATCTTAGCCCAAAATGCTTTGTGGCTTTAGCTTAGGGAGAAACCCTAATATTTGCGGTTTCCTGAAATAGATATGGTGAATTTTTTGCCAATAGACCCTGATTTTCAAACCAAACGACAAGTTGTAAGTGAACATAACGGTCACAAAGTCTGGGGACCAGTTGAAGCCCCACAAAAACTTGGAATCCATGGAACAACAAGCGCTGTAGACTGGGATTCTTGTGTCGGAGATGGCGTATGTATCGACGTCTGCCCAGTTTCACTCTATGATTGGGCTGATTCGCCTGGACATCCTCTTTCTAACCGTAAATCCGACCCTGCACGCGAGAAAGATTGCATACAATGTCTAGCTTGCGAGATGCAATGTCCGGCGGCAGCGATAAAAATCACACCACAACCATAAGATATAGCGCTAGCTTAACGCGCTCTCAATTTTTTTGACAAATAGAAAAAAGTAAGCTAAGCTTACTTGAAAAGACTTAGGTTTTTGTTGACTTGGTCCCAGTTGACTAAATTCCAGAAGGCTTCAACGAATTTCGGGCGTTCGTTCTTGTAGTCAAGGTAATAGGCGTGTTCCCAGACGTCGAGAACCATTAAGATGTTGAATGTTGGGTAAACGTTCACATTGTGCTTTTCAATTTGCATTATTAGTGGTCTTCCAATGCAAGGATGTACAGCTAGTGCAGCCCATCCTGATCCTTCCGTGCTTGTAGCAACCATAGTGAATTCTTTTTTGAACCGCTCAAAACTTCCAAAGCCCATATCAATCATATCGGCTACTGCGCCGCCTGGTTTTCCTCCACCTTTGCCTGCTGGAGCCATATTTTCCCAGAAGGTTGTGTGTAGAAGGTGACCGCCAACGTTAAAAGACAACTCTTTCATCAGGGCTTTCATGTCAGCATCCGTATTTTCGGTGCGTGCCTTATCTAGTTTTTCGAAGATAGCATTAGCCCCGTTAACGTAAGCTTGATGGTGCTTATCATGGTGCAATTTCAGTTGTTGTTCAGAAATATAGGGTGCTAAAGCAGTATAGTCATAGGGTAGTTTAGGTAGAGTAAATGATTTTATTTTCTCCATAAAATTTCACCAAAAATCAAACAAACCAAAGCAGAAAACAACTAATATACTTTCCTTAACCAAAACTAGCCAGCAGCTTATTGCTATTCTCAGCTTGTAGGGATTATTTGATTTCAAAATCAGATAGAATGGTCCTAAACAAAAACAAAGAAGAAGAAAACCATTATAGTAATACCCTTCAACGATAAGACGCAACAGGTTAGCTTATTACTTGCTTGTCACTCTACTGTTTTTTTAGTGAATTTTATGGCTAAAACTGACGAGAACCTAAAAGCTGCTTTCGCAGGCGAATCCCAAGCCAATAGAATGTACTTGGCTTTTGCTAAGAAAGCAGATGAAGAAGGCTTAACACAAATAGCTAAACTATTCAGGGCTGCAGCAGAAGCAGAAACCGTCCACGCCCTAAACCATCTCCGAGTTATGGGACAAGTGAAATCAACACTCGACAACCTGGGCACAGCAATTTCTGGCGAGACGTATGAATTCAAAAAGATGTATCCTGAATTTATCGATGAAGCCAAAAAAGAATCCAACAAACCAGCCCAAAGTAGCTTTGATTACGCTAACAAGGTTGAGCAAATTCACGCAAACCTATACCAAAAGGCACTTGACGCACTCAAAAACAAAAAAGAACTTCAAATGGTCGATTATTACGTATGTCCCGTATGCGGAAACACCTTTGAAGGCTCAACACCCGACAATTGCCCAATCTGCGCAACCGCAAAAGAAAAATTCATGAAAATAAATTAGAAAAAAATTAAGCTTTGATTTTTTGGGCTATTTGTTGCCCAAACTCAAAGCATTTTTTCAAATCTTCTTCATCTGGAACAAATTTTACTTCAACTCCTTGCTCCACGACGTCAAAACCGGCTTCTTTAGCAGTTTTAATCATACCTTTCACTGCTCCGCCTCCCCAACCGTAGGAGCCAAAGAAACCCCAAAGTTTTCCTTTAGGTTTAAGCCCAGCTGCATAAGTTAAGAATGAGCTAAGAGTTGGGAACATCAGATTGTTGAGTGTCGGTGAACCCAAAAGGACAACTTTGGCATCGAGGATTTCAGATATGGCTTCTGACATTGCGTAAGAACGCAGCTTAAAGAGTTTAACTTCAACGCCCTGACTTACCAAGCCATCGGCTATGGCACGAGCCATCTTATCTGTGCTATGCCACATTGTATCAAAAACAATAACGGCCTTGTTCTTAGCTACCCCAGCGCTCCAGTTCATGTAAGCATTCACTATTTTCATCGGGTCTTTTCGCCAGATTACTCCATGACTTGGGGCAATCATCTCGATGGGAATTCCCATCTGGATTACTTCCTGAATCTTACGCGTAATCAACGGAGCTAATGGCATCAGGATGTTCGAATAATACATCGTTGCCTCCTCCATCAAAACATGCTCATCGACCTGGTCTTCAAACCGCTGCGAACTGGCAAGGTGCTGGCCAAAAGCATCGTTAGGCATCAAAATCTTGTCTTCTACAAGGTAAGTAAACATGCTGTCCGGCCAATGCAGCATCGGCGCCTCAACAAAACGAAGAGTTTTCTTTCCGACCTTAAGCTCGTCTCCTGTCTTTACGGTCTCAACTCGCTCAAACTCATTTCCAAAATGATCAATTAAAGCTTCCTTACCCCTAACAGAAGCAAAGATACGGGCATTTTTAGCAAGTTTAGCAATAGTAGGCAAACTGCTTGAATGGTCCATTTCAACATGGTTAACAATTATGTAATCAATACTTTCAAAACTAGTCAATTCAGTAATCTTTTGAATGAGTTCATCAGAAAACTCTTTTTTGACTGTGTCTATTAAAGCAGTTTTCTCATCCTGAATAAGGTAAGCATTGTATGTACTTCCACGGTTAGTGACATATCCATGGAAATCACGTATGTTCCAATCGACAACGCCAACCCAGTAAACTCCATCCTTTAAGGTAACTTTAACCATATCATATCTTCTCCAAAACTTTCTTTAACAAAGAAAAATTCGTGAAAACGCTTATATGACTTTCGTTCCAGCCAGTAAACTCTAAAGTTATATGCTGGATGCGACAAGTTACCTATAATCCAAACCATCAATATTTTGCGGAGGCAAATCTTTGAGTTTATTACCTGACGACAAAAGAGAGTTACTCAAAAAAGATTTTGAGGAAAAACTGGTTGACCCAGTAAAAATTGTAATGTTTACTCAAGAGATTGAGTGTAGGTATTGTGAGGATACAAGAAAACTCGCCCAAGAATTAGCCACACTAAACAGCAAAATAACTTCAGAAGTTTATGATTTTGTGACTGATGCTGTTAAAGCAAAGGAATATGGCATTGACAAAATTCCCGCGTTAGCTATAATTGGGAAAAAGGATTATGGTGTAAGAATCTATGGAATACCATACGGGTATGAGCTTCAAACGTTAATAGAAGCAGTCATTAATGTTTCAAAGGGCAAAACCGACCTCTCTGATAAAACCAAGCAAATTCTAACAGAGGTTAAATCACCCGTCCACATCCAAGTCTTTGTTACCCTAACCTGTCCGCATTGTCCCGCCGCGGCTGCAGTTGCACATAAATTAGCCATCGAAAGCGACATGGTCAAAGCCGACGTCATAGAAACTAGCGAGTTCCCAGATTTAGCTATGAAATACAATGTAATTGGAGTGCCAAAGATAATAATTAACGAGACGGTGGAATTCGTTGGGGCCTTTAATGAAGACCTATTCGCTGAACACGTATTGCTGGGCGCATTCTCAGAAAAGTTGCCAGTAAACGATAAAGTCAACATGCCACAATGACTTGAACCAAAATGCAGGACGGAAAGAAACATGAGAGAAAAATAGGTTTTAGGCTAAACCTCATGGTTTGGCATTAGTCGCAACTACAATCAGCAACTGTGACCTACGGTTCCAGAACAGCGAGCAATTTTATTGGAGATTTGTCGGAAACTGCTTTACAGAAAATGACAGAAACAGAAAGTCTTGCTATTCAGTCTGAAGTTAAGTTTTGTTTTTTCCAAATCACAATCAAACCCAATATGTGTTCTCGTACTTTTGCAATTGGACTTTCATCTCTCTGGTAGAAATAATAATTGTTTGTTTATGATGCACATGAGTCTGAAATCAGTAGCGTCAAAAACCCATAGTACCAAACAAACCATACAAAACAACAAAAACCCCCACTACAACTGCCACAGAATAAAGCAATTTAATAACCAAACCAAACCTCTCAGATTCAAACTTACTAGCGACTTTAAAGTGATGGAACATTAAAATAACAAACAAAACCCAAAACGCTCCAAACAACCATCCACCAAAAACATCACTCACCCAATGAACATTCAAGTAAACCCTATCAAAACCCACAACACCTATCACAACTCCCGCACCAACTCCAATTAAGGCCCTCGAACACTTGTCTTGCCAGTACCGCCAAGCAAAATAAACAAGCACTCCAACAAACACAACACAACCAGCACTGTGACCACTCGGATACGAAAAACCTGCATCGTGAACAATTGCATTAGTCGGTCTGGCAACATGTTCAAGGGTTTTTAGAGCCGAAACAATCAAAGCATCGCCGCCCATAACTCCCAACAATAGCAAGCCTTCTGATTTGTAATTTCTATGGAAAAGGATTCCTGAAATCGCTAATGAAATTATGACGAGACTTGTTGAATTAAAGATAAACGCAATACCATTAGCAAAAAATGTTAAAACGTCTGATTGGATTGAGGGTATCCATAGGTTAACCGCTATGTCGATAGAATGGAAGCTTGCCCTAAAAAATGTAACAAGTAAAAAGCCAATAAAAAATGCTATACAAACTAAAAATAGTCTATACTCTTTCTTAGTTAACTTCAGATACTGGCTATTCACTTCTAACGCCTGCAACAATTATCTGTAATAAGCAGAAACAAATGCTACCATAGCGAGCTTTACCCTGTTTGTGTCATTTATGCTTATTCTATTCGTTTTATAATGTGGTACCCAAACTTAGTTTTAATTGGGGCAGAAGTTTGGCCTTTTTCGAGTTCGAAAGCTGCTTTTTCGAATTCTTTAACCATTTTACCTCTTGTGAAGGTGCCAAGGTCGCCTCCTTTCTTTGCGGAGGGGCATAAAGAAACTTGCTGAGCGACAGCGCCGAATTTTTCGCCTTTATCTATTCGGGATTTAGCGTTTTTTGCTTCTGTCTCAGTTTTAACTAGTATGTGGCAACAATGAACTTTATCTGGCATGAATAATCTTTAGCATTTTTTCACATATATCTTTTACTTGAATAACTAATGTAATCTTTATGGAAAATAATGATTAAATTAATTTTATTAAATATTTAGCGCATACATGATTAATCAGCAACAAGGAATTTACATGAAAATGTTAAAACGTTAATTCTTAATTTCCAGCTACTTCGAACTTCGAAGTATATGCCAGGGATATTGTTATAACAAAAGTAGTCAATTAGAAGGCTATGGAAACCGAAATAGCAGTCACAAATATCGAAGAAGAACAAATCCTCGACATCGCAACGTCAAAGCAACTCGCCAAAATAGTCGAGTTCTTATTAAACATAGAAGACTAGTTATTGATTTTTATTTTAGTTGACTTTTTGTACTCAAAAATTTTGAAGAAAAAATTTGACTAATAAAAGGGAAAACCCTCTCAACTTAAGTGAGAGATAACTAATCATTTGTTTTATTCGACTACCTGAATTGCACCTTCAGGACATTGTGCTTCACATGCTCTACAAACTAAGCATTCACTTTCTTTGCTGGGTACAGATTTACCATTCTTAATTTCATATACACCAACAGGGCAAGTGTTGACACAAGTTTCGCATCCAGTGCATTTAGGATCGACAACAATTTTTACCATTTTTGTCTTACCTCTGGGATATTTTGTTTCAAAAGTAAGTGAGTAAAATAAAAGGGTTTAGGTGTTTTAACGGATTTTTTCACGTAATCTCAGTAAGATTCCGTTAATGGCTGATTCAGCTTTATCCCTTTGCTTCTGGTAGTCTCCGATGCTTTTCTTGTAGACTTCAAGCGAAATTTCACCAGTACTCTGGCGTAACTCCAAGTCTTTGATGTTTTCTTCAGCTTCGCTTAAATCAGCCTCAGCCAAGTCCAATTGCTTGACCAAATCGGCATAACCGCCTGTTGTACCTTTGAAGGATTCTTTTGTTCGGGCTATGTTTCTGTTTATGCCTTCCAAACGTGTCTCTATGGCGTTTCTTTGAACCTTGTATTGACGTCTTGGGATCTTTCCTTTCTGGGCCTTTGCATCCATCGATTTCAATTCGGCGTTTAATTGCTTTTTGTCCTCGTAAGCGTCTATAAATTCTCTGATACTTTCTGCAGAAGCACGCTGATCAACCTTAGCTTCGGGTCCCTTCGTCGGTAGTGCCGATGCTTGCTCTGGTGCAAGCGATGATAAACGTTCAGTTTTTTCTGCGTATGTTTCCTCTTTAGGTTTGGTTCTCCTTACGAAAAATACAGCTACGCATCCGATTACCGCCAGTAGTGCAGCCCAAAAAGTAGGTCTAAATGAGACCCAAACTGGATTGTAATTGAATGATAGTTGAATGGCGTTTTGTTGAGGTGCAAGGTAATCCACGTAGCTTAAGCTATTTTTTGATACTGTGAGGATATCTTGGTAGGTTTGTCTCGTTAGTGTTGAGGAAGAATCCAAAGATGAGACGTGTGGAGTAACAATGGTTGCTCCTTCGGGCGGAGTAAAAGTTATAGTTCCCTGATTAACGAAGTAAACGAAGTTTGGGAAAAGTTTGAAATCGGATAAAACGTAGTTGGAGCCCTGAAGTGTTGCGCTGGGAAGATTATACTGAGCTGTCAATACCGTTGATTGCCCACTCGAAAGAAACGTGACTAGTGTTGCATTAGCCAATTGTATGTTGCCACTTACTGAGCTAACAAGACTAGTCGATAATGTTCCGAATTGATCCTTTACAACCACGCTTTTTGCTTCAAGTGGCAAGGTAAGCACAAACGAGTTTAGGAGTGATGTTGAGTTGTTAATTATTCTGTAAGTATCAGAAGCAGCAACTTTGCCAGTTGAGTCGATGGATATTTGGCGATTTAAACTACTTAGCGTAGTTAATTGCAGGGTTCCAGTCGGTACTTGGAAGGTAGCTGTTGCAGGAGCGTAAGTGTAGGCTGGCAAGTTTGTTTTTGTGTAAATTGCATCGGTAACGGTTCCATCATCTTTGATAACAGTTAGACTCGAGGGAGTACTCGGAAAAGTAATTGTAACGTTGCATGTACCAACCTCTTGAACTAGGCTAGGGTAAGCTGGAAAATCAAGCGAATCAATACCATTGCCTTGCTCGGTAATGAGACTATTGGATAAAACAAAGGCAACAGTGAAAACGCTCGGAGTGTTACCGTTGAAATCTATTGTCGCACCGTAGAATCCACTGTGATCACCCAGTTGAACACCCAAATTCATCTGATAAACATGAGTATCATCGTAAGCTATTCCTTTGAGGACAGCGGCGCTGTACTTGTAAGGTAACCCAATCATGAAGCCATCAGTTACCTGTCCTGTAACATGAATCGTATCCAGAATAACAACGTGCCCTGAATACATAACTTGGACTTCATGGTCCACTCTATCAATAGTGTAGCTGCTGGTTTGAGCAGAAACAATACCAGAAGGCAAAGCAACTGGCAAGATAATTAGTAAAGAAAAAACTATAATCAAGAGGATTGCATTAGTACGCTTCACTGAATTCACCAAACGAAGTTTCTGTTATGTTATGTCAACCCATTTATTTACTTTTACAGTAAACAACGCTGTATTTAGAGCTTAAGCTCAAGCGTAGGTTGGCCATATTCGTTTAGAATTTAAAATAATTATCAAAGGGTGCAAGTTAATTTCATATCGAAAATTAAAATTATATGTTGGTAGCGGGGAGTAGATTTGAACTACTGATCTCTGGGTTATGAGCCCAGCGGGTTAATCCTGGCTACCCCACCCCGCTATATTTTTGCGGCAATATTTTGAGTACGCAACTATTAGTTGAGACGTCAAATATTAATAGTTTCTTTTTCGCCAATCACAAAAGGATTTTAGTGTCGAACATTCTTGTGTATGGACGGATGATTTGCTTTGGATAAGCCATATTTGCGCAGACTTTCGAATCCGACCCTTGAAAATCCTATTTTTGTTCAAGGGCTACCGGGTTTTGGGAACGTAGGCAGAATTGCAGCACATTTACTAATCAAGTTCTTTGATGCGAAACCCTTCGCAGAGCTTTATTCCCCTTCGTTTCCAGATTACGTTGCCATAAACTCAAAGGGCATTGCTAGCTTACCACGTTATGAGTTTTATTATGCACCTATGGAGAAGAATAATCTAGTAATTATGACGGGCGAAGTTCAGCCTTCGTTTGATGATGTTGTCGCGCACTATTATGTATGTGATTCAGTGCTGGATTTTGTTGAAACTTTGGGTTGTAAATTCATCGTAACAATGGGGGGTGTACCCATAACTGAAGATAAAACTCAGGTTTACATAGCTGCAACTTCGCCAAGATTGGCTACTGAGTTTATGGAGAAAGGTGCAGTTATATACAGTAAAGGAAGAATTGTTGGCGGAACAGGACTCACTCTTGCATTAGCTAAAGAAAGAAAGATCGATGGCATTGGTTTATTGGGTACAACCATGGGTTTCAAGGCCGATAAAGGCGCTGGATTCTTGGTTTTCAAATTCTTAATGAAGGCATTAGGAAAAGAGATAAAAGAAGGTTTAGTAGAAAACAATGCACCTGAAGAGTAGGAAGATAGAACGTCGATGACTGAAGATAATGAAAACATTAAAGTTAGCGGATTTGACTCAAAATTCATGAAAGTAGCAATGACCATTGTCTCAGTGTTTTTGGTCTTTGTCGGTCCAACTTACATTCCCTATTTGCTTTCGGATGTCCTCCACGTTGACTATGTTGCTTCCGTTGGTCTTGGGGCTGTGCTGTTAATAGTTGGCCTATTAATGTTGGTGTTCCTTATCCGAAAGAAAGTAATCGAGTAATCTTTGCCTCAGATACCCTAGGGTGCATCATCAAATCAGCTAATTAGGTTCTTCATCGGCGGCTTCTTAGAGGAAGAACCTATGTTATTAAGATTCTTTGAACTTTTTTATGAAAAAACATTAATTTTGAATATGCTTGCAGAATACATAAGACATATTAAATGTAACCTTAAGAATAGGCTCTATGCTGGAGCCCAAACGCAAAAGTTCTGAAGCCCCAAAAGAGAAAAACGAGGAGGCAAAAAGAACAACCATCATTCTAGAAAAGGGTGAGCGCGAATTCATTGAGTCACTCATCAAAGATGGCAAAGAACCCGGCATAAAACCTTTAATCTCAAAAATGCTCGACATCTACAAGAGCATGATGATTTACGATTGGCACTTCCCTGGCGAATACTATTGTGGAATAAGTCGAACTGCATTCGTCAACGTCGAATTACTCAACATACTAACTCAGCAAATCCCAAAGGACAAATGGCATGAAGTCGGCGGAAAGATGGGTGATGCCCTGAAAGTTTCTATCCAGTCAACCTTGGGAGTGGATTCAAGCAAACTGGAAAATTGGGAGGCTGTGTTCAAAAGGCTTAAAGTGCAGGGGTTTGGCGATTTCTATGTTAAAGATAAGTTCTTGCTTTTGAAAACACCGTTCATCCATGACTGTGAAATTTGGAAGGGGATCATGGAAAGCTTACTGAACATCGAGGTGGAAACGAGGAATTCTGTGCCCCCCCTGGTTTTTGAGATTAAGAAGCACAAAATTGAGTAATTATAGAATCCGACAGTTAAATATTAGGAAACAGATTTATTAGGAAGACGATTGTTCAGGTGTCTTTCAGTGGTCTTTGATGAGGGATTGTGTTCATACAAGGCGGTTGTCTTCATTGCAACTAACCGCAAGAATCGTGTAAGCAGCGAAACGATTAGTTATTTAGAATCAGGCGCATCCCGTCAAAAAACCGTTTTAATCAAACAACAAGAAACTGTTAGATGTATCTCTAAAAATTTAGGTGGAAAAATTTATGGATAAAATTAAATTTGCAATACCAAAAGGCTCCCTGGAAAAAGCTACCGCAGAATTCTTCTCTAAATCAGGATTCAAAATTGGCGGAACAGAACGCACATATCGTCCCAGCATAAACGACCCCCAAATCGAAATGAAGGTTCTTCGACCTCAAGAAATCCCAGTGTTCGTCAACGAAGGACTTCAGGACCTGGGCATTACCGGAGAAGATTGGGTTAAAGAAAACAAAGCAGACGTTGAAATCCTCCAGAACCTCGAATATGGAAAAATCAAACTCGTAATTGCAGTGCCCAAAAGTGTCCCAGAGAATAGCACGATGGGCGAGTTCATGGAATCGATATGGAGTCAGGGCAAGAACTTCCGCATAAGCACCGAATACCTCAACATAGCTTCAGAATACGTCAAGAACACTCCTCAGTACAAGAAACGTTTCGGAAACGCCGACCCAATGATAGTAACTCCATGGTGGAAAAAGGGCGATAACTCACGTGCCAAGATTTTTCTGTCCTTTGGTGCGACTGAGGCTAAACCGCCAGAAGACTCCGATTGCATCATGGATGTAACTGAAACAGGCACTACAATAGAAGCTAATAACTTAAGAATCATAGAAACAGTCTTGAAATCATCGGCGGTTCTAATTGCAAACAAGAAAAGCCTCGAAGACCCAGAGAAACGCGAGAAAATCTATGACATCGTTGCATTACTCAAAGGTGTCGTGGATGGGTCAAAGAGAATCCACATATTTGTCAACGTCAAAAAAGCGAACCTGCAGAGACTGTTAACAGAGTTGCCCGCCCTAAAGAACCCGACCATAGCGCCGCTGGCAGATGACACTTGGGTTAGTGTAAACACAGTCATCGAAAAAGACTGCTTAATCGAGCTGTTACCAAAAATACGCAAACTTGCCCAAGGCTTAGTCGTTTATGAACCTAGGCAAGTATTAGCGCTCGACGAGATTGCACGGAGAAACGAAGGCCAATGCAAAAAGGATTCACCATAAAAGTCTGGAACTCTACGGAGTTACCCGTCGACTGGTATAGAAGGCAGCAAGCAGACCAGAAAGCAACGGCAGAACTCGAAAACAGTGTTCAAGCTATAATAGACCAGGTCAAAGCAGAGGGCGATGCAGCACTTGTGGAGTTTGCGCTTAAATTTGACAAGGCTGAACTTTCCCAACGAGTCCTAAGAGTCAGACCAGCCGAAATCAAGGAAGCTTATGCAAAAACTAGCTCAGAGCAGATTTCTGCGTTAAAATTTATGCAGGAAAAAGTCTGCAATTTCCAGAAACATCTGCTCACTCAAACCGACATTAAAACTGCCAGTGACGGAATTTCTATTCAGACTGTTCTGCGTCCAATCGAAAGTGTCGGATGTTACGTTCCAGGCGGGCAGGCAGCGTATCCTAGCACTCTAGTAATGACTGTGGTTCCAGCCAAAGTTGCGGGTGTGCCGCGAATTGTTGTTTGTTCACCCTCAGACGCAAAAGGCAAGGTTAACCCGTTGGTTCTCGTTGCCGCCGACATCTGCGGAGTCGACGAAGTTTACAAAGTTGGTGGTGCTCAAGCCGTAGCCGCTTTAGCATACGGAACAAGAACCATCACACCTGTCAGCAAAATCGTGGGGCCGGGCAGCAAATATGTAACTGAAGCGAAAGTTCTGGTATCGAATGATGTTGCGATTGACATGCCGGCGGGTCCAAGCGAAGTGCTTGTGTTAGCTGATGATTGTGCTGACGCGCGGCTTATCGCTTATGATATGGTTTCGCAGGCTGAGCATGGCGGAGACAGCGTTGCTGGACTTATAACAACCTCTGAAAAGGTGGCTTTACAAGTTCAGGAAAACCTACAGCAGGTTGCCGCTTCAGCCCAAAGAGGCGAAAAAATATCTGAGGCATTAGCTAAATACGGTTTCATAATTGTTTGCAGCAGCATGGAAGCAGCAATTGGTTTAGTGAATCAGTTTGCTGCAGAGCATTTAGAAGTAATGACTGCCAACCCAAAAGAGGTTGCAGAGAAGCTTACCGCTGGACTCATACTTATAGGTCCATACAGCCCCGTTGCCCTTAGCGATTATGGGAGCGGAACCAATCATGTGCTGCCTACTGGCGGCTTCGCACGATCGTTCTCTGGTTTGTCTGCCTTGGACTTTATGCGGCGAGTTAGCATTGTGGAAAGTACCCGTATGGGCTTAGAAAGAGTAAAGGATAGCATCAAGGTCCTTACAGATGCTGAGAACCTTCCCAATCACTACAAAGCAATACAGGCAAGGTTAGTAAAATGAGCGAATCTTACAAGAAATGGATAAAACAAAAACTGGAAAAACTTAAAGCTATAGACTGCTACTCCGCGGGAGCAACGCCCGAAACTGTAGCGAAGCAACTGGGGGTCACTACAAAACAAATAATCAAATTGGATTTCAACGAGAACCTGTTTATGCCAAGAGTAAAGCAGGCTAAGCTTGTGAAGGAGGTGGCTGAGGAAATCGATTTGCGCTTATACCCTGAAGATGAGGAGGCTAAACTTCGTGAAAAACTCGCTAACTACATGAAAATCCCGAAGGATTTCCTCGTTGTTGGGAACGCAAGCGACGAATTAATCGATCGCATCATAAGACTCTTCATCGAAAAAAGCGACATAGCGGTTTCATTTTCGCCAACATTCTCAATTCCACGACTTTGTGTAAAGCGCCAAGAAGGCGAATACATTACAGTTCCACTTCAAAAGAACCTTCAACTTGATGTTAAAGGACTATTGTCCAAGTTCTCAGAAAAAACGAGGCTTCTCTACGTCTGCTCACCGAACAGCCCCACTGCAACACAATACAGACCCGAAGATGTCGAAACTTTAGTCAATGCGTTCCCAGGCATCGTCATTATAGATGAGGCATATGGAGAATTTGCTGACTACTCGTTTGTGCCAAGGATACGTGAGTTTGAGAACATGATTATTTTGCGAACTTTCTCCAAAGCTTTTGGATTAGCAGCGCTTAGACTGGGTTACGCTGTTGCTAACCCCGAGTTAGCCAAGCTTTTAACCGAAAAATCCCCTTTGCCCTACCCCGTGAGCGGTTTTACCCTTAGAATGGGTGCAAAAATGTTGGACAACGTTGATTTGATGATGGAATCCGTAAGGCAAGTGAAGAAGGAGCGTGCAAAACTGATTAAAGAACTCAACGAAATCGAAGGCGTACAAGCTTTCGACTCACAAGCCAATTTCGTGCTGATAAACACACATAAGCCCTTTGAGATAGTCAATCAGAAGCTGCTTTGGAAAGGGATTATGGTTAAAAAATGGGGTAAAATCCTCCAATACGAAAATTGCTTCCGTGTCACCGTTGGTTTACCAGAAATGAACGCTAAACTAGTTGAAGCATTAAAGGAAATTGAAGAGGAAGAAGAATGAGACAAGAGGAAGTTTACCGTAAAACCAAGGAAACTGAAGTTAAAGTACAAGTGAATCTTGACGGCGAAGGAAAAGTGGCAGTCAATACTGCTGTGCCGTTCCTTGACCACATGCTTACCTCGCTTGCCACACACAGCTTAATCGACATAACCGCTTCTGTGAAGGGCGACTTGGCGCACCACTGCGTTGAAGACTTAGCCATTGGCTTAGGTGAAGCCCTAAACAAAGCTTTAGGCACACGTGAAGGCATCACGCGCTTTGGCAACGCAACCGCACCTATGGACTGTTCATTAGCGTTCGCAGCCATAGACCTAGTTAAACGCCCCTACTTCAAAATAGACCTCAAACTCCGAGGCAAAAAAGTGGAAGAAATGCCCACTGAAGACATCAACCACTTTTTCGAGTCTTTCGCAACTTCACTCCAAGCTAACGTGCACATTTTTGTTGAGTACGGCAGCAACGACCACCACAAAGCCGAAGCTGCAACTAAAGCCTTAGCCCTATCACTTCGCCAGGCGGTAGCCATGGATCCAAGACGGAAAGGTGTGCCTAGCTCTAAAGGAGTCATTTGATGCCTCAAGCAGTAATATTTGATTATGGAGTCGGTAACCTCCTAAGTCTGAAAACAGCTCTGGAGAAAGCAGGCTTAACTGCTACAATCGGCACCACGTCTAAGGACTTGGTAAAAGCTGATGCTATTGCCCTTCCGGGTGTTGGAAGTTTCACTGCAGCCTCCTCAAAACTCGACACTGCCAAAGAAACTCTTCTAACCAAAATCAAAGACGGCACCCCATTGCTCGGTATTTGCTTGGGCTTACAGCTCTTTTTTGAATCAAGCGAAGAAGGACCGGGAACAGGTTTAGAGCTGTTCAAAGGGAGAAACGTGCAGTTGCCAAAAACTGTAAAGGTTCCGCACATGGGATGGAATACACTAAACATCGTCAAACCCAACGAACTTTTTGATGGCATCACAGAAGGCACATTCGTTTACTTCGTGCATTCACTCTATCCCGTACCCATAGACAATAAGATCGTTTGCACTGCAACCGAGTACGGAGTAACTTTCACTTCTTCGGTGGCAAGTAAAAACATCTATGGAACCCAATTTCACCCAGAAAAATCCGGTGATGTTGGAATTAAAATCCTAAAAAACTTCGTCAAAACGGTAGTTAAGTGATTAGTATGCAGTTGATTCCCGCAATTGATTTAATGGAAGGAAAAATTGTTCGTCTAACCCGTGGCGAAGCTAAAACGGCCAAATTCTATGAAGGCAAATTCGGCACTCCAGTTGAAGCTGCGAAACGTTGGCGCGATGAAGGAGCAAGCAAACTGCACATTATTGATTTGGATGCAGCTTTTGCGCTTGGCAACAACCATGGAGTCATCGCTGAGGTAGCAAAAAACGTTAAATTACCAATCCAAGTCGGCGGAGGAATCCGCAGCTACGAAACTGCTGAAAAACTCTTCCAAACAGGCATCACTCAAGTTATCTTAGGTGCCTTAGCCTTCAGCGACCCCTCGGCAATTGGTAAAATACAGAAAAAATTTGGACTAGAATCAGTCATAGTAGCGTTGGATAACAAGGAAGGGCTTATCATGGTTGAAGGTTGGAAAACAGCAACTGCAATGACTGTTGAAGATGCCCTCGAAAAATACACTACTCTTGGTGTCAACCATTTCCTAATAACTTCAATCGCACAGGACGGGATGCTTAATGGGCCAGACCTCCAAACGCTAAGCCAAGCAACTGAATACCCAAATGCCAAAATCATTGCAGCAGGTGGAATCGGCAGCATTGGCGATTTGGCAGCATTAAAAGAAATTGGCGTAGAAGGCGCAGTTATCGGGAAAGCCCTTTATGAAGGTCGCTTCACGTTAAAGGAAGCCATACAAAAAATAGGAGTTTAAAAATGCCGCTAGCAAAACGTATCATTCCATGCCTTGATGTTGATCATGGAAAAGTTGTTAAGTGCGTAAATTTCCTCAATCCGAAACATGCAGGTGACCCTGTTGAGATGGCTAAACGCTACTCTGACGATGGTGCAGATGAACTGGTTTTTCTGGACATAACTGCATCTTCTGAGAAACGGGACATCCTAAGAGGCGTTGTTGAAGGTGTCGCCAAAGCAATCAGCATTCCCTTCACTGTCGGCGGTGGAGTAAGAAACGTATCTGATGCGAGATTGGTTTTATGCAGCGGTGCTGACAAAGTTTCTGTTAACACAGCGGCAGTCGAAAACCCCAGAGTCATAACAGAATTAGCAGAGGTTTTCGGAAGACAGTGCGTTGTCACAGCCATCGATGCTAAACGCAACAGAACGTTCAGCGACGGCAAGATAATGGTTGATACGGGAGAGGGCAAGGTTTGGTTTGAGGTGGTCACTTACGGTGGCCGAAAACCCACTGGTATTGATGCTTTAGCGTGGGCGATGCAAGCAGAGAAGCTTGGTGCAGGCGAGTTCCTTGTTACTTCAATGGATAAGGATGGCACAAAAGACGGCTACGACATCGAATTAACCCGATCCATCTCTGAACGCGTTAACGTGCCGATCATTGCAAGCGGCGGCGCAGGCATCCCAAAGCACCTCTTCGACGTCTTAACTGAAGGAAAGGCGGATGCAGCGTTGGCGGCTTCAATTTTTCACTATAATAATTATCCTGTTCCAATCGTGAAGGATTATTTGCTTAAAATGGGGGTGACAATTAGACAATGACTAATAATGAATTGCTCGGAAAATTAGACTTCAAAAAGGGCAACGGACTTATCCCAGTGGTTGTTCAAGATGCCAAAACCAAAGAAACCTTGATGCTGGCTTACGCTAACAAAGAAGCCGTCGAACTGACGTTAAAAACAAAAAAAGCCACCTACTGGAGCCGTAGCCGAAATGAACTTTGGGTTAAGGGCGAAACCTCGGGGCACACACAAAAAATTATCTCGGTGTCAACTGACTGCGACTACGATGCGTTACTCTACATAGTAGAACAAACTGGTGTTGTATGCCACACTGGAGCGCCAACCTGCTTTTTTAACAAGCTCTCGTAATGAATGCTTTTAAACAAAAACCCTCTATTCTCTTTGTGGATTGTTATGTCTTTACATGAAGCCATGCTTTATGAGAAGCAGAATGAAAATAAAGTAAAATGCGCACTATGTGCTAGACGTTGCTTAATTAGTGATGATGCGACGGGATTTTGTTTAGTTAGAAAAAACCAAGGCGGCATTCTTTACACTCTAAACTACGGCAAAGCGGTCTCTGCAGGAGTGGACCCCATCAGCAAAAAACCCCTCTCACACTTCAATCCAGGTGCTTTGGTTATGTCGGTTGCGGCAGCAGGCTGCAATTTCCGTTGTCAGTTTTGCGACAATTGGATGATAAGTCAAGACCATGAAGTCTCAGGAAATCCTTTTCCGCCAGAAGAGGTTGTTAAGTCGGCGAAGAACGCTGGTTGTCAAGGGATAAGCTACACTTACACTGAACCAACTATTTTTATGGAATATGCCTACGACAGCGCTAAATTGGCGCATGAGGCAGGGTTGTTTAATACTTTTGTCACCAACGGCTATATGACGCCAGAAGCCGTAAAAACAATCGCTCCGTACTTGGATGCGGCTACAGTTGATTTTAAGGGCGGTGCAGACCCCGAATTCTATAAATCCGTCATGGGGGTACCCAACGTGGAACATATCTACGAAGCCCTAAAGGAACTCAAACTCGCAGGGATCCACATAGAAATCACTAACTTGGTTGTTCCGAAAGCTGGCGATTCCATGCAAAGAATAAAGGAAATGGCCATTTGGATACGTGATTATCTAGGCAAGGACACACCTTTTCACTTGTTACGTTTTCATCCTGAATACAAAATGACCACTATACCATCCACCAGCGTGCAAGACTTGGAAAGAGCCTACATGACCGCTAAAAACCAGGGACTAAACTATGTTTATGTCGGAAATATCTCGGGGCACCCGGCTGAGAACACTTACTGCCCCAACTGCAACGAAGCCGTCATAAAACGCAACAACTTCGACATTACAAAATGGAACTTAACCGATGATATGCGCTGTCCCGTATGCGGACACCAGATTCCAATAAAAGGCAAGCTATACCAGAACAATCAAGGATTTCCCTATTCGTTGTTTTAGCCGCCATAATCAGTTTTAACTTTTGGTCGTGTTGACGGCTTAAGCCTTTATTAAGACAAAGTCCAAACTGTCCAGTTGTAAAAGTGCCAAATGAAATGACCAAGTACTCTGCGTTGGCGGTGTCGACCAATTACTGGAAACCTCACAGCGACTACGTGGACAAAGTCGTTACTGCTATAGAAGACAAAATTGAAAATGGCGACTATGTGGTCATCTCTGAAAAAGCAGTTTCAACAGCGTTAGGCACCATGGTTGACGAAAGTCAGGTAAAGCCAAGTTGGAGCGCTAGGGTTATTGCTCGTTTTTGGATGCGTTCTATTTGGGGTTATCCGCTTGGAATACTCTGCGGTTTTGGTCAACGATTACAAAAGCGACTGAGAAATTACCCGCTTGAGTCAGGCAGCCGCCACAAACAAGTTGCCTTGAAATACGCTGGATTTTGGCAAGCCTTCATGTTTGGTTCGGAAGGCGGAATTGACGGCTCCAACTTACCATACTCCTATGTGAGCTTACCGCTGAATAACCCCAATAAATTTGCACAAGAAATTCAAACCCAAATTGGGTTGAGACTTCGAAAGAAAGTCTGTGTAATAATCGCTGACACCGACAAAACGTACCTATTCCACAATTTCTTTTTTACTCCAAGACCTCACCCACTTAAAGGCATACATTCTTTGGGTGCAACCACCACTTACATGGTGGGCAGAATCCTTAAACTCAAGAAAAGCTCCACGCCTCTCTCGACGGCCGGCTGCAACCTCTCAGCTAGCGAAGCGTTAAAAATCACAAACATAGCCGATAAAGCCCGTGGTCCAGGTTCGGGCGCTACAGTTTGGGATATGGCAGCCAGATTTCATGTTGATGTGAACGAGGTAAGCTGGGAAATGCTCGCCGCAATAAAACACAAACCAATAGTAATCATCAGAAAAGCGGTTAAAGAAAGTTAATACTACAGAAAACAAATTATCAGTTGAACAAAAAAGAGCTCTCTTGAGGAGCAACACATAAAAAAGGGGTATGTAAGGACTTAGCGAATGGCGGAATAAGTATGGAAGAAACACTACAGAAGATGGACACATTCTTTAATCCACGTTCAGTCGCAGTCATTGGAGCAACAAAAAAAGTTGACAAAGCTGGACACGTAATTTTCAAAAACTTCGCCACAAACAAGCAACATGGAGTTTTCAAGGGTGAACTCTACCCCGTTAACCCAAACGAAGACTCGATTTTAGGCCATAAATGTTACAAATCTTTAACTGAGATTCAAAACGAAATCGAATTAATTGTTGTAATTGTCCCTGCCAAGGTTGTTCCTTCAATTATGGAGGAAGCAGCAACCAAAAAGGTCAAGACCGCCATCATTATTAGCTCAGGTTTCAAGGAAGTTGGAAACAAAGAATTAGAAGACCAAGTTGTGGCTGCTGCTACGAAAGGCGGAATCCGTGTTTTAGGTCCCAACTGCCTCGGAGTGTACTACTCGAAAACAGGCATCGACACACTGTTCCTTCCAGAAACAAAAGTCCTTACAACTGGCGAGGAAGTCGTCGCTACACCAAGACCCATGCCAGGCAACATTGCCATGATAACCCAAAGTGGAGCCTTTGGAGTGGCAGCTTTGGACTATTTGACTGGGCGTCAGATGGGTGTTAGCAAATTCGTCAGTTTCGGGAATAAATGCGATGTCGCTGAATCCGACATACTCCATTATCTGCTACACGACAAAGAAACAAAAGTTATTCTTGTTTACCTCGAAGACATCAAGGCTGGAAGAGAGTTCCTTAAAATTGCTAAAAAAGTAACCGTCAAGAAGCCTGTTGTCGTCATCAAATCAGGCAGGAGTGCGGCTGGAGCAAGAGCTGCCGCTTCCCACACCGGCGCTATTGCGGGCTCCGACAAAATCTATGACGCCGCCTTCGCTCAGGGAGGAATAATTAGAGCACGCGACATGGAGGAATTCTTCGACATCGGCAAAGCCTTAGCCATGCAACCTCCAGCAATCGGCAAAAACATCGGAATCTTAACCGATGCAGGTGGACCAGGCGTCATGACTGTGGACGAATGCGAAGCCTTAGGGTTAACAGTGGACCGTTTCTCCGAGGAAACACTTCAGAAATTCCAAGAACTGAAAGATCAAAACATTATCCTCAAAATTGCCGCAACATCAAATCCTGTTGACCTTACAGGTTCAGTTATTGATGACATGTTTGTTATGGCTGCTGACCTGATGTTTCAAGACCCGACTATTAATGGCATAATTCTTCTTGGACTTCATCACATGCCAGGACTTCGAGAAGTATACATCGACGGCATAGCTAAAGTCGCCGAAAACTACGACAAACCCATCGTAATGTGCGACATCGGCGAAACCGAAATGGCTCTCTACACTCGTGCGCGTTTTGATAAACTCGGTGTTCCTTCGTTTGAATCACCTGAGGATGCAGCGCGCGCAATGAAAGCACTGGTAACCTACGGTGCATACCTCAAAAAGGCAGGTTGCGAAAACGAATACATGGAAGCCTTCAAAAAAGCAAACAGCCCTAAACGTTAACTAAAACTGATACCAAGCTGCCATCGACTAATTTTAGTCGCTCTCGCAAGCAAACTGGCGCAATAATCTCTAAAACATTGGTGGGGTAATTTGGGATCTTGGGAATTACAATTGCACAGTCTAAATCGCCTATTTTTGCTTTGAACATTACACCGGGACAGAAGCCTAGTTGTGGACTAATCTCTATTCCAGTGGCTTTTTCAAGGAGAACTTTTTTCTTAATGCTGCCTTCAGCTAAATGAAGGTTTAATGTTCCTAAATACGGCGAGAACCCCAGCTTGTCCTCTATTTGCTTTTTAACCCAAGGCAAATCTACAAATTTTTTACCTTCGCCTTTGCCAGAATAAACTGTTCCGTTGAAAACTAGTTTAGGCAAAAATTTGGCCCTCAAAAATGGGCTATTCTTTGAGTTCTTTTAACCAGTGAGCAACTGACTTCAAAATAGGATCCGACGTTATCTCAACTACGGGCACGATCATCTTTTCTTTGGTCTCAATTATTTGCTGGTACTTGGGCATCATCGCGTACCCCACGAAAGTCCAGTAGACCTTTTGCTTCTCAAGGAGTTCCTTGGCGACTATAGCAGTTGAAGCAGTTAGTGGAAAATACAAGAAGACGACTCCATCGACCCAGTACAATCCTGCTAATTTGCCCCCTGCAATCACTGAAGTGAACCGAGCAATCTCTTCAGGACTGTTAAAGTGGGTTTTCTCCATAATCACAATTTCTTTAAATGGTTCATAAGTGACAGCGACGCTCATTCTCTTTCACCGATTTCTAAGTAACTGTGTCGGCGGTCCCCTTTTAATTTTGCCTATCTTCCTTGCGAGCGCTGTATCGGTTTTGGCGATTTCTGCTGTGAATAACATGCTTAGAAGGAAGATTCCCTTTACCAGTCGGCATCTTCTAATCGACGGCAACGTTGCAGTTTCTTTAGAAAAAGTTATAGCGTAGGCACACATTAAGCCATAACTAAATCACCTAAATTGGATGGTTATCTGTTCATGCCAGAAATTCGCGTAGCACTCATTGGCGTTGGTAACAGCGCATCAGCCCTCATTCAAGGAACACAGTACTATAAAGATGCAAAAGAAGATACGACTGTTCCCGGCTTGATGCATGTAAACTATGGTGGCTACCACATTAGCGACATAAAATTTGTTGCCGCGTTCGAAGTTAACAAAGACAAAATCGGCAAAGACCTCTCTGAAGCCATCTGGGTCAAACCTAACGTATGCGAAAAATTCGCAGACGTCCCAAAACTCGGAGTAAAAGTTTCTTCAGCTCCAATTCTCGACGGCGTTGCACCCCACATGCGGGAAACCTTCAACGTTTACGACGATAGCAAAACCGCAAAAGAAAGCGTCGTCAAAATCCTAAAAGAAACCAAAACCCAAGTTCTCGTTAACTATTTACCCGTCGGCAGTCACGATGCAGTAAGGTATTATGCGCAATGCGCAATAGACGCGGGATGTGCGTTTGTGAATTGTATGCCTGAATTCATCGGCTCTGATTCAACAAAAGAGTGGCCCAAAAAATTCGAGAAAGCAGGTTTGCCCGTTCTCGGCGACGACATAAAAAGCCAAGTAGGCGCCACCATTCTTCACCGCACCCTTATCAGGCTTTGCCTCGACCGCGGTGCCATTGTAGATGAAACTTATCAGTTGAACCTTGGCGGCGACACGGACTTCCAGAACATGACCGTCGAAAACCGCCTTACCAGCAAACGCATCAGCAAAACCGAAGCCGTCACCAGCCTCGTTCCCTACGCTCTACCAACGAGAATCGGACCATCAGATTTCGTGCCTTTTCTAAAAAACAAGAAAATATGCTACTTATCAATCAAAACCCGCGCATTCGGCGACCGACCAATAACCATCAGTGCAAAACTTGAAGTTGAAGACTCGCCCAACAGTGCAGGAGTTGTCATTGACCTCATTCGAGCAGCCAAAATCGCTTTAGACCGCAAAATCGCTGGCACCCTGCTTAGTATGCCTTCTTACGCGTTTAAGCATCCCCCGGTTCAAGTGCCTGATTCGCAAGCCAGAGAGTGGACTGAAGAGTGGATAGCGGGCAAGCGCGAACGCTAGATCCCTTTTTCTTCTTTGTTAAACCTTTTATGTTGGATGCTAATGTGGTAACTTAGTAACACTTAGAAGGTTCATGTCATGGTAAAAGTTGAATCATACGAAGTACCTGAAGGTCTCTATTTCTCTAAAGATTTTGAATGGGTAAAAATTGAAGGGGACAAAATCCGCATGGGCATCACCGACTACGCTCAGAAGTCGCTGCGAGAAATCGTTTATGCTGAACTTCCAAGCGTCGGAACGGAAGTAAAACAGAACGAGCCCTATGGCACACTCGAATCCGTTAAAGCGGTTTCAGACCTTGTTTCCGCCGTAAGCGGAACTATCGAAGAAGTCAACGATGAAGTCCAATCTAAACCCGAAACCCTCAACGAAGACCCTTATGTAAAGGGCTGGTTAATCGTAGTTAAACCTTCAAACCTGCAAGCTGAACTTGCCAACCTGATGGATTTTGACAAAGCTGTTGAGTGGCACAAAGCCCAAGCTCAGTCTAAATAAAAGGCGAATTTGAATGGCTCGACGCGTTGTCGTTATCGGCGCTAATGCTGCAGGCGTTGAAGCTGCCTCAGCTGCACGCAAAAAGGACCGCACAGCAGAAATTACCCTAATTACTCAAGAAAAGAACGCTGGCTACTCACGTTGCGGCTTGCCGTTTGTGATTGGTGGGCATATTGCAAATTTTCGGGATTTGATTGTTTATCCACCTGCATACTTCCAGATGCTTAAGCTCAACTTGCGCAATGAGACCAAAGCAACGGCGATTAACACTAAAGAAAAAACTGTAACCCTCGCCACGAAGGAGGGTTTAACTGAAGTTTTGCCTTACGACAGCCTCGTTATTGCAACAGGAGCGGATTCGTTTATGCCGCCGATCAAGGGCAAGGAAAAGCAGGGAATTTTGAGCCTTCGAGGTATAGAAGACGGTGAAAAGATCGATGCAGCCGTTAAAGCAGGGGCTAAATCAGCTGTCATTATGGGGGCAGGATTAATTGGCTTAGAAGTGGGTGTCGGTTTAATGGAGCGGGGCTTAAAGGTAACGATCGTCGAGATGCTTCCCCAGATATTGCCCCAGTTGCTTGATGCAGATATTGCAAAGCAGGTCCAAGACCACTTGCAAGAGAAAGGCATGATTATTCTGACCAGCAAGGGCGTCGAAGAATTCCTTGGCGAAGACAAGGTTACTGCGGTGATGGCTGGCGGAGAGAAGATCGAAGCTGACCTGTTCATTAGCGCTTTCGGTGTTCGTGCGAACACGAAGCTTGCTGTTGATGCCGGTATACCGTTGGGTGAATCTCGTGCGATTAAGACTAACGGCAGGATGGAAACCGATGTAAAAGACGTGTATGCTGTTGGCGATTGTGCTGAAGCTCCAAACATCATCACTCATCGACCCATGTGTGCCCAGCTTGGAACTATCGCGGTCAGGCAAGGCAAGGTTGCTGGAGCAAACGCAGGAGGCGACTATTCACAGTTCAGTGGCATATTGGCGTCAGCAGTTACGAAGCTCTTTGAGATTGAGGCCGGCAACACAGGCTTAACTGAAACAGCTGCGGCACGCAACCGCATCGAAGTCGTCACAGGAGCGATAAGCAGCAAGACCAAAGCAGACTACTTCCCAGGTGCCAAACCAATAAAAGTCAAGCTTGTCGTTGAAAAAGAATCTCAACGCATCGTAGGCGGACAAGTCATCGGGGGAGAAGAGGTTACTCAACGCATAAACTGTCTCAGCTTTGCCATACAGATGGGCATGACAGTTCGTGAACTTGCCAAAGCCGACACAGCCTACGCACCGCCACTCTGCGAAACATGGGAACCCATGGTTTTAGCTGCAGAAATGGTCCTTATGAAACTGCGTTAAGCAGTTTTCTTTCTATTTTCGTTTTTATTCTATTTGTGATGTTCCTGGTTGCGTAAATGGTTCAGTCATACCGACGAGGAGTTTGCCGAAGGTGTTGATGTGGGTTTCTTCTTCAGCTAAAATTTCTTCTAGTAACCGCCTGGTTGTGTAGTCGCCTTCTTCTGCTGCCACTTGAATTGCTTGTTTGTAGAGGGTAATTGCTTTTTCTTCGTCCTGTTCATTTTGTTTGAGCATTTCAATTAGGCTGCCCCGAACGAAAATTGGGTCTGGTTTGATTGTGGCGACGCCGTTGAGGTAGTCTAAGCGTTCGGCTAGGAGTTCGGCATGTTTCATTTCGGCGATGGCAGTTTTGCGGAAAATATCCTCCACAATGACACCGTCGGTGCCTGTAACTTGGACGTGTTGCCACATATATTGAATGCTGACTTGGAGTTCCCGAGCTATACCCTTGTTTAAATATTCTAAAAGTTTTTGAGAAGCCAAAATTATCCCTACAAAAAAATAGGTCAGTTCAGTATATAAACTGATTCTAACCAATCAAGTCTATAGCCAAAAAACATAATAGGTAAACTGACCCAAACTCAAATGTCTGTGACCTTATGAAAACTCTAATAATCAATTTTTCTTACCATCACAAAAACACTGAAAAAATCGCTTCAGTTTTCGCCAAAAGTCTTGAAGCAGAAGTAAAATCACCTTCAGAAGTTGATCCAACTTTGGTTTCTGATTTTGACTTAGTCGGGTTTGGTTCAGGAATTTCTTTTGGAAAACACTACAAGGTGTTGCTCGAGTTTGCCGACAAGTTACCCACCTTAACTAACAAGAAAGCATTCATATTCTCTACCAGTGGTCAGCCAAACAATGGACCTAAATTTCACAAGAAACTCCGAGAAGCACTTCAAGCTAAAGGTTTCAACATTGTGGGAGAGTTCAATTGTACAGGATTTGACACCTATGGGGCTCTCAAAATTTTTGGCGGCATTCAGAAGGGGCATCCTAACGACGAGGACTTAAAGCAAGCCGAAACATTTGCGCAAAGCCTCAAGCAACCAGCAACACCTTAATTCCTAATGGAGCGAGAATTGTTTGAAAACGTTACTTGTTTATGGCACCAGGTATGGAGCAACCAGAGGTACGTCAGAGGAAATTGCAAAGGTTCTTCAAGAAGAAGGTTTCGAAGTTAAAGTTGTAAATGCCAAAGAAGACAAAATCAAAGACATCTCTCCTTACGAGTTAATCATCGTTGGCAGTGGCATGCAATTCGCAAGGTGGACTGGTGAAGCCGAAGATTTCCTGAAAAGATTCCAAAAAGAACTTGCCCAAAAAAAAGTCGCACTTTTTATTTCAACCATGAAAACAGTAACCGAGCGAGAAGGAAAAACAAAGGAACTGGAAAAAACTCGAAAAATGGAACTCGAAGACAAAGTTACCAAGTACAATCTTCAACCAATAAGCTTAGGCTTCTTTGGCGGCGTTTTAGACTTCAATAAAATGAACATAATTACGAGAAAAACCCTTGGTTTCCTCAGACCGCAGCTGGAAAAGGATGGATTTAAAGAGTCTGCGCCTGGCGTGTATGAGTTGCGTGATTGGGTAGAAATTCGCGTTTGGGCTAAAGAGCTTGCTAAAAAAGCAAAAGAGTAAAAAAGATATATCGACTAATTGATGGCTGAGTTGGCATGTCTAAGGCAAGAATGAACACTGTAAAAGGTTACTGGTGGAAGATTCTTGTAATCGCTTTCGGGTTTTCAGTTTTTTACGCTCTTGTCCACGGAATGCTGCCCTCCGATAATAGTCCTGCTTTGCCCCCGAGCGTTGTGGTTCAGCAAGGGTTGTTACCCGTCGCCTTCATACTCTACGGAGCGCTTTGGTTTGGAGTGCTGAGCTACATCTTCGTGCTAATCCAAGGCAGACTACCTGGCAGCAGAATGGTGAAAGGCGTGAGTTTTGGCTTATTCTTCTGCTTAATCGCGTTCATGCTGTATTTTGAGCCCCTGCCCACAACCTCACCGTTCCTCATCAACATGGCTTGGATGCTGGGCGACGGACTTCCCCTAATTCTATTAGGCATACTCATAGGCTTGTTTCTAACAAAAAAGACAGGCATAACGGAAGGAAATAAGAATAGACCGGAAACTAACAGCACAAGAAGCTTATTTTTAGTTCTTGTTATTCCAGCCGTTTTCCTAGTGGGACGATCATTTGAATACTTGGTTCTTAACATAACTTCCAGCTTTCCAAGTCTGCCTCTGCAAACTTTAATCTGAGTTTTCCTCTTCGGCTTAGGAACCGGCATACTGTACTATTGGCTCAGACCAGCTTTCAGCAAGAAATCTCCCTTACTTACGGCGTTGTTTTTCGGTTTAGTCGTATTTGGGGTGAATATGTTTCTGTTCAACTTTGCTTACGCATTAATCGTAAACTTGACACCAGCTGGCTACCTTGATTTCTTTGAAAGAATCTCCCTCGATGTTTTATCCATCACGGCAGGCGTTTATTTTTATGAACTATTAAAACTTCGAGTCATTAAAGCAAGCAACACATCATTAACTACATTGTAACGACATGAATCCTTTTCGTTTTTAAGCGAAGAACTAACCTGTTGAAGTAGAATTATTGGTAGCTTCAATTTCATTATTTTTTTGTTCTTCTTCAGGTTTTCCTTCTTTATGTCTAATTATGGGAAGGACGAATTCGAGAACTACGAGCAATAGTATAAGTCCAATGATTACCGGCAAGCCCCAAGGATTATTTCTAAGGAAAAGTGTGACCCATCCAAAGTATGGAATGCGCATAACAACTTTGCCGATCACAAGGTCTTGTGGGACGCCCTGTCCGGTGCTCCAAAGAGTACGGGAGTCGTATTCTTGGGTAGAAGGTACAGCTGGCCATTTGCCGCCGTTTCCATCACCTTTGGTCTGGAAGTATATTGTTCCGTTGACTTCGTATTTTGCCACTACGCGGTGAACGATTGGCGTAGATGTTGGGTTGGTTGGGTTTTCATAGACGATGATGTCGCTGTTAGGATAGTTATCGTTTAGGTCCTTTGGGTTAATTTTCTGGATGACTATAATGTCGCCTACATGCAAGGTGTGGTCGAAAGGATGAGTCCAGCCGTCGCATGCGCCATCAAAAGGCACGCACATGCTGCCGCTTTCTACAACCCTCACCGGAACGGCTGTACCGAGAACAAGTTGTAAGCCGAAGAAAAAACCTAAAACCACGGCAACGATTAATCCGATAACAATTGCCGATTTGAAGTATTCGTTTCGCCGAATCTTTGTTAGAACAATCAATGTCTTGCCTTCAGCAGTTAACTCGTATAGGAAATGAAAACAGCATTAATAAACCAGATTCTTTCAGCTCAATCACAAACAAGAAATAGTTCCAATCGAAGCTTTCTTTGGTTTAGGCATGCTTGGGAATAAGTGGACGCAACGCGCCTTCTTTGCTGTAATCTGCATAATGGGTTTGTTCGCTATCTTAAGCTCCACCATGTCAAAGAATCCTGTTTTGAAGCCCTTTGCTACTAGCCTTGGAACCCCAAACGACTTATTGGGAATCGTGGCTTCGGCCTCAACAATTCCTGGAATACTTATCAGTTTACCCGCAGCCTCACTATCCGACGTATTTGGTAGACGTAAGGTTCTGTTGTTTGCTGCTTTCGTTTTTGCTTCTGCCCCTTTCCTCTATTTGGGTGTAAATTCTTGGTGGACCCTATCGCTCGTTCGGTTCTATCATGGGTTTGCGACTGCGATCTTTATGCCTGTGGCTGAAGCCTCGATCGCAACGTTATTTCCTACAAAACGTGGGGAACGTATTTCGATTTTTAATTCTTTCACTGCCGTGGGTAGAGCCATTGCGCCGTTTTTGGGGGGTTACATTCTTTTTGCAACCACTGAAAGTTTCTTCACTCTTTACGTTGCAGTTGGCATTGCTGGAGTAACTGCTTTGGTTATTGCCTTGTTGTTTTTGGCTGAGAAAAGAAGCTTAGCAGCGGAGGCTGCTCCTTTAGAGAAATCGCCGAGAAGAATGTTCAGCGGCTGGCTAACCATAATCAAAAACACCAGCGTCTTAGGCGTAAGCTTCGTTCAAGCTGCTCAATACTACGTTTTTGGTTCGGTCGACTTCTTTTTGGTAGGATACTTGACTGATGTTGTTAAGATGAATCTTCTTTCGGTGGGAATCATAACTGGCAGTGAAATAGTTGCTCTGGTTGTGGTTCGACCTTTAATTGGAAGAGTCTCGGATAGGATGGGAAGAACTAAACCCATCATTGTGGGAATCGTTGCCAGTTGCTTTTTGGTTGCAGCAATACCATTCACAACCCAGTTTCCCTTGCTGCTCCTCTTAGCGGTTGGATATGGAGCTTCGTTTGCCGCAGTGCTCTCATCTACTTCGCCAATGGTAGCTGATTTGGTGCCGGTTGCTTTGGTGGGTGCTTCAATGGGGTTCATCTCAACATGGATGGATATTGGTCAAACGATTGGACCCATAGTCAGTGGACTAATCTTCGCAACAAGCCTATATTACACTGGGCTATTCCTTTCCCTTAGCCTTCTGCTGATAGTTTCAATTTTTATCTTTGTTTTGTCAAAGAAAAAAGGCTGAGATGCCTCAAAACTGCTTTCTTTCAAACAGAACGATGGCAGTTGTGAGGAGCGCGACTGTGACTACCGCTGCTAATCCGACAGTGAAGAGGTCTGCTTGGGGTAAATTGAGCAGTGTGGGGACGAGTGGGATGACGGAAATTTGATTTCCACCGTAGATGACTAGTATGGCTCCGACAAGCACTGACGGGGCAGCAACGCCGATTAGGACGCCTGCTGAGCAAGCCACGGCAACCATGGAGAGGCTTATGGCTAAGGATTTGGCTGTGTCTTGGAAAACTGTGGCTGAGAGTGCGCCTGAAGTAACGAAGTCTGCGGCTACTCCGACAAGGATGGCTATGAGGCTTGCAATCGCGACGCAGGTGTAGACTGAGAGGAATTTGGAAAGCATAATGTCTCTTCGCTTTAATGGTCTTATGAGGAATAGCTCGTAGACGTGCCGGTTCTTCTCGTTGATTATGGAGACTGTAAGCATAACTGCGGCTAGGGTTCCGGCGAGGCTTGAAACTATCAAAGCAGAGATAACCGTAAAAGGAATTGATTGGCCAGTGGTGCTAGTCTGCACGAAACGGAAAAGGAGGGCAACGATGGGCAAGCCTATCCAGAGAAAAAGCATAACTTTGGACTTGTAGAAACCCCGCAACTCGTCCACATAGAGCAATTTTAGCTTCATGCTTTCGGCCCCTTCTGCACATAGCTAAGGTAGATTTCATCCAGCGAAGGCTCAAGCGGGCTTATGCTCCTTATGCGGATGCCCAGTTCCGTTATTTTTTTGACGAGGTCGTTGATGACTTGGTCATCGTCTGCGCCATCTTGAACGTAAGCTAATACTCTGCCGGGCGAGGGCTGTTCAATCTTCGTTACATTCTTGATTGTGCCGAGCATCTGCCACTTATCGTTAATGTATGAGAGGAGGACTTCGATGATTTTTTGGTTGTATAGCTGGCTTTTTAGTTCGTTCATGGAGCCGACCATTTTGATTTTGCCTCGGCTGAGGATTCCGATTCGGGTGGCTACATCCTGCACGTCGCTTAGGATGTGCGAGGAAAACAGGATCGTGGTTCCATCCTTTGCGAGTTTGAGAACGATCTCCTTGAATTGGTAGCGGCTCAACGGGTCAAGTCCGCCTAAGGGTTCATCCATGACTAAGAGTTTCGGGTTGTGCAGGAGCGCTTGCGCTAAACCAACTTTCTGTGCCATTCCCCCCGAGAGCTGAGAGATTTTTTTGTGCCGCACATCCGCTAAACCCAACAACTTCAAAATTTTGGGAATCCGTTCCTCAACCTCTGCGTCAGTTAATCCCGAAAGCTTCCCAAACGTCGTAAGAGCATGATTAATAGTTCGCCACTCTTGAAAAGCCACGTTTTGAGGCAGGTACCCCAAGAGCTTGTGTGCCTCCAGCTTCTCCTTCGGCAACTGAAAACCACCAATAGTCACTTCGCCTTGAAAATCGTTGATCAACCCCACCAAAATCTTTAGTGTAGTGGTTTTTCCTGCGCCGTTGGGACCGATGTACCCAAAGATTTCCCCTTCCTTAATCTCGAAAGAAACATCGTCTAAGGCTCGGAAGCCGTTGTAGTCTTTGGTGACTCCTCGAAGGGTTACGCAGTGGGTTTGAATTTGGGGAGCTTGTCATTTTGGATCAGTCGCTAAATTGCTTTTACGTAGCTTTTGCTTTTATGTTCTTCGAAGTAAGAATTCTCTTAATTCCCATAATTGCGTAGGGTAAGACTATGCTGGCTGCAATGAGGATAGTTCCTGCATAATGAAAGGGCACAAAATAACTGCCCAAAGGTGCAGAAAACACGTCGAAGGGATAGTAAGTAATCGTATCCACGCCGAAAGACGCAAACCCAATCCATTTGAGTAGAAACATCGTGCTTTCGAGCAAAGACGCAAATAGCAAAGCAACTCCAACTCCGACGAGAGCAGGCTTGACGAAGCTGGCTTTCTTTTTCCAATCTGTCGAGGAAATCAGCGTGCTGCCTTTTGTCGCAAGTGACGCAGCCAGTAGACAATAGAAGGGTAAGGCAAAATAGTTGTACTTGATAACGCTCACATACGGCACCGTTAAGTGCAAACCAAACACCAAGAACAAATCCAAACCCGCCACAGCCGCCACCATCCCAACACAAACAACATCCAGCCATATTGTTTTTGCAAGAACTTTTCTGTAGGCAATTGTCAGCGCTAAGGAGAAGAGGCCTGCAGCAAACAGAAACCACCCCGCACTCTTCACAAGCACAATGGGCAAAAACAACGCAGACGGATCAGCAACGAGAACCGGATGGGTTATGTCACTGCTGAAGTACACACCGAAAAAGTTCTGGTTAGCAAACCCGCCAAACCAAATTGCTTGCAAAACTAAAGTCGGAGCAAAAAAAATCAGCAAATTGCGTTTTGAAAGTCTGAAGTTGTGGTCTTTCTTTTGGAGAAGGATAATCAGCAATATTGGAATAAGCATGAACACTGCGAACAACTTTGTCATTAAGGCAATTGCGAAGAAGACTCCGGCAGCCGCAAGCAGTTTCTGGGAGTTCTTGCGGACAGCTAAGACTCCAATAACCAAGAAGATGAGGCTGAAGAATAGGCTTTGGTTGTCGATTAGGAAAATGCGTGATATGTAGACGTGCCAGGGAACGATGCCGAAGAGCGCTGCTGCAACCAGCCCTGTTCTCTTACCGTAAAGCAAGGTTCCTAAAGCGTAGATGAGGGCGACTGAGCCAAGCCCAAAAGCTGTAGCGATGCCGACCCCGTTGAGGTATGATAATCCGAAGGCATGGAATACTGGCGCATCCATGTAGAAGCCCAGGGGCGGTTGATTAATCATAAGCCCCGTCGTAACGTAGGGAAACCCTCGGGTAACCACGCTTTGGGCTGCTTGGAACTCGAGTTGGGCGTCCCAGTTGGTGTAGGTGCCCGTGGAAGCCGCAACCAGCAGCGCACCCAGTAAGACACCTATAATTGGGTAGTGGGCGCTCAGGAGGGATCTAAAATTGTTTGTTTTCACTTGGCTTCCTACGTAGCATACTTGGTGTTTACTGTTTTATAATTTCCCAATCAAACGCAGAAACTTTGAGGATCTGTATTTCAGGAGAGTTGAAAATGGGTTGAATGGTAAGTTTTAAAAATACTTCGTTGTTTAGTAAGAATTACTATTTGAGGCGAAAAACTTGAAAGCGTTCACTGGTTTGGCTGGAGGATCTTGGTTTGAAGGGTAGGCCATGGTCGATTGATGAAGAACGACTCTTACGTCAACTCGTTGAAGAAGGAAAAGGCGCCAGATAAAATTTCTGAAGCTATGGGTAAGACTCGCATTTCTGTGAGAGCAAAGATGTACAGTTTGGGTTTATCTGTGAAAGAAGCAACAACTGAATTTTGCAGACCTGTTGCTGCTGTTGTTGCTGTTGCTTCTTCTCCCTGATATCCACTCCGCTCCAGCCTGATCCAGCACCTGTCGCCAACTCCTACTTTAGTCGAGGATGATTGAAGCAGAATTGAAAACGAAAAGACCACTACCCAGCATTGAGGAGAAGCTGCGGGAAATAGATGATGCTTCAAAGGCGCTACATCGCCCAGGTCTTAGTCCAGCAGAAGTCAAACGAATAGGCAAGATCATCGACGCAGCAAAGGTGTACAACCAACTCTTTGAAAAGTACGTACACTACCGCGACTTAGAAAATGAACTCGTAGAAGTGAGGCGCCAGCTTGCAACCGAAAGATCCAAGAAGTAAAGCCCAAAGCCATCGACGCTTCCACCCCGATGAGCTCAAAGCGCAAAGGGAAGGTCTGCGTGAAGACGTCCGAATCTACGAGGAGTCCAAGGTTGCGCAAGTCGATGCGGTTAAGGGTGACACATCGAGATTCTTCAAGGAAATCTGCCGCCTCCAACCTTACGCGTACCAACTTGAACTGGCGGAGTTGTATCGGAACAACCAGTTTTTGGCGGTTAGGTGGCCCAGACAAACGGGCAAGAGCACCTTCATCGGCGCGTTGCTTCTGCAGGATGCCTACGAGAACCCTAACCTAAACATCGGTCTCATCGGACCCGGCTGGCGCCAAACCAAACAAAACCTCCGCAACATCGCA
>CAWIFU010000002.1:0-112016 GCA_963835475.1 Candidatus Bathyarchaeota archaeon | reverse complement strand
TCTAAAATTCCCCAAACCTATCTGCATTACCAATAAAAGTGTGCCAATAATCGCTAAAATCAAGCAAGCCAGCATAACTTTTTGCAGCAAAGGAGAGATTTCTTTTTGATCATCATGCTTTTTGCTTGCAGACCTTCGAAACAGAAAACTCCAAACTACCAACGCCACTGAAACGGAGTATGCTGCAATAACCCCCCAAAGCAGAGGATATTGATAGGTTATGAAGCAGAAGGGACAGCCGATGTTAAACAAGCCAGGAGCGGTGTTTGAGTATACCACCATGCAACATGGAACGACCAATGGTTTTAGTCCCGCGAAAAAAGTTATGTCCAATATAGCATCCAGGACCAAAAGAGGCATTAGTAAAACAAAGCCGCGCGAGAGTGAAGCCATCATGTTGGAGCTTTTTAGTTTTCGGTTCATGATGTCGTAGAAAAGCCAACCGCCAAACGCAAACATTGTGAAAAGCTTCAAGCCCAGGTCTGCCCAAGACCATGGAGCGCCTGCTTGGAAAACACCAAATTCACACATTGCCCCAGGAACAGCGGGTATTAAAGATACGACAGTGATCCAAAAGAGGGGGATTGCAAGAATTCGAGTCCCAAGAGTCATCCACCCAACGGTTGAGACTAAGTAAAAATCTTTTTCTAATTCGTACCGTTGGTCGCCGGATGCGCCTTTAATGCGTTCCTCTACTCTGTATGCTTTAAGTGCAGCGAAGCATCCTACGGCTAACGCGAAAAGCGCTATGGCTAAGTCGACTGCCACATACAGGTTTACGATCATTCTCTCTCTTCTCCCTTTTATCTGTTGATTGACTTATGTGCTTTTCAGTTTCTTAAATGCAAATATTGAACCTATGATGATGACAACGCCCGCAACTAAAGCCAAAACAAGCATCAGTGATGTCGGGGCGGCTGTTAAGTCTGCTTTGGCGTACCAAGTGCTAATTGCATCATTCACCAACTTTACTTGGGTGGTTGAGGGTAACGCGTATTGTTGTTCTGGTGAAGTATTTTGGGAAAATCCGTTTGCGATGAGATTGTCAGCAGCTGTTTGGTTGTAAGCTACTCGAGCGGTAACACAGCTTCCTCCGCGCAGAAAAATCGCAGTAGATGGGCTAACCGAAACTGACTGTCCGAAGTTCGAGGTATTGATGATTACAGGATAGTTTGGTCCATACCAGTCGCAGTATGTTTCAATTTTTAGCGTCGCATAGTCGTTAACGAGTTGCATGGCACACATGAAGCATTCAACATAGTGAACATTTCCGTTTCCATCAGTTACTACGTACCTTGCTTGAGATTCAGCGGTTACATCCATTCCGCAAACTTCACACACCTGATTAACCAATACCGTCGTTAGCTGTGGGTGAAATTGTAGGTTTTGAGGTTGGGAAAGTTGAAGGAGATGGGGATTGAGTCCAAATAGAGGGACTTGGAGTTGCAGAGGGAGAAGGAGAGGGAGATGGTGATGGAGTTGGGGTTAAAGTAGGAGTTGGCGAAGGCAAACCGGCACCGTTTAATGAGAGCCGCTTGAGCAACGCTCATTCTAGTTGCGTTGGCAAGAACTGTTGCGTTTGTTAAGGGTGAGAGCCATTTCGAAGTCCCATTATTTGGTGTGGCGAGCAATGCATCTGCAGCCGAAGAATTGTAGACCAATCTGTTCTTCATGCAATTGCCTGCAGCGATTATTAAGGCATCGGGGGGATTAACAGTTACGTCTGTTCCGTTATTTTTTGAAATTATGGTTATTGGATAGTTTGGACCATAATAGTCACAGAAAGAAGTTATGTTGATATCTCCATAAGTTTTCTGCAGTTTAAGAGCACAAATTGGGCAACAAGCAACGTACTGAGCGCCAGAAGCATCAACAATTCTATAACGTGCTTGACCCGTCGCATCCAATTCCATTCCGCATTGGCTGCATGTTTAGCGTCGTTACTTGACTTTGCGCTAACGCGGAAAGGCTGGAAATAAGTAATAATGTAATTAACAAAATGTTAACTAGATTTTTGGTGTTTTGTGCAGACATTCTAAAACCCCTTGCCCAATGCCCCATTATTAGCGCTTGCTCCTTTTGAAAGTTTGCTGTTGTTAAGACACAACCACAATTTATCGATGTGTGTTAATAAAAACCCAAAAAAAGAAAATCTTTGTTGGAATCAGAGTTGGTATCGTTTGCAGTTCGGGCAATAACTCTGGTTTTCTTGCATTGTGGAACGGCAGAATTTACAGGTGGGAGGATTAAGCCATTTTGACAACATCGATTGGGAATTGTCATTGCCCAATCTTCTTTTCATATCTCTTTCCAACAAATATGCTTACTTCAACTAAGGCAAGTAACGCTAAAAACAGGTACAGATCTCCAATAGGTGTTGCACCGGGCGAGATTATCATCGCAGCAATTGCAAGTCCTGCGTAGATGTATTTTCTTTGTTTAGTGATTGGTTTGGTTTTCAAGACGCCGAATTTTACTAAGAGCACAAAGAATGCGGGAATTGTGAAGATTACTCCGCTGACTATGATGGTGAAGAATATTGTGCTGTAAAAATCCATGACTGGAAATAGCTGTATTGCGTTGACAGCGGTGTAGAACGGAATAAAGCCCTGAATAAACGATGGGGCTAAGAAGAAGAATCCAAAAATTGCGCCAAGAACGAAAAGAACGGACGTTATTCCAACGAAGGGAAAAATCGCGCGTCTTTCGTGAGGATAGAGTGCTGGGTCGATGAATTTGTATGCTTCATATGCAAAAATGGGTAAGGTTATTCCGACGGCAAACATTACTGCTGCATAGGCGTAGAGTGTAATTGGATCAGACATTGAAGATGCAAAAAGTGAGGTGCCAGCGGGCAAGAACATATTACCAATGTAAACTAAAAGGACCGACATTAAGGGTTTGTAGTTGTTTGTTGTTGCAAAGAAATCGCTATTGCCTGGAAGAACAAGCATAATAAACAGTGAAATCACGAAGACAGCAAGCACAATTTTCATGCGCTTTATGAATTCTGTAACGTGACCCCAAAAACCTTCAAAAAAATTCTGTCCATCAGGCATAAGTGCAATCTTCCATGTGATTTAGAGCATTAGCTATTCTTTTTAAATATGGTTTTTAGGGTTATCTTGTTTTTTGCCAAGAAAAAATAAAAGGCTTCAGCAGCCATTTATTCGGCGCCTAAAATCTTAACTTTTATGGATATTTCTTCGGAGAGTTGCTCTCTTGTTTTGCCTTCTGTGGGTATGCCTAATTTGGTGGCGGTTTCAAGAAGCATTTCATCTTTGGTCTTTATTGTGGATGCTGGTGCGCTTTGAGGTGCTACTGGGGCAGTTGGCTGATTTGCGGTTTCGGTTGCTGCGTTGTTGAATTCTTTGGATGCTTTGCTAAATTCGCCTTTGGCTTGTCCTAGTGCGCGTGCAAATTGTGGAATCTTTGCGGGTCCCCACATGATGATAACGATGGCAACTACGCCGATGATGATCCATTCCCATCCTTCAAGCATTTTATGAATTCACCTAATTATTTCTGTTAGACAAGTATTACGTGCATGTATTCTTAAATAGATTTGTTGTTGTAGCATGGCAACCACAAACCGCTTGCTTGAGCAGGTGAAGAACGATTTTTTGGGGTTGTTTTTCGTGGTTGTTTATGATAGGAAATAAATACGCGGTTGCCTTATTCTGAGAAATAACATCGTATAGAGCAATTAACGTGCCGTTTTAGGTTTGGTGTTGTGGATGAAATATGTACTGATCATTGGAGATGGAATGGCAGATTACCCTATTGCGGAATTAGGGAACAAAACGCCGCTGCAAGCAGCCTACAAACCAAACATGGACGCCATCGCGGCCAGAGGCCAAAGCGGCTTAATTAAGAACGTTCCCGACGAGATGACGCCGGGCTCGGAAGTTGCCATATGCTCAATTTTAGGCTACGACCCCAAAATTTACTGCACGGGCAGAGGCCCCCTGGAAGCGCCTTCAAGAGGCATAATCTTAGGCGAAAATGATGCGGCGTACCGGTGCAATTTGATTACGGAAAAAGACGGCGCCATTGCGGATTACTCAGCTGGACACATAACCACCCCCGAAGCAACCCAACTCATCCAAGCCATGCAAGCAGCCTTCGACCAACCCAACCAAGTGGAATTCTACCCAGGCTTAGACTACCGACACTTCCTGATCCTAAGAAACTTTGCAGAGCCCCAACAGATCCAATGCACCCCACCCCACGACGCCATCGGAACAAAAGTCACAGCGGTCCTGCCAAGAGCCAAAGTGCCCCAAGCAGAAAAACAAGCCCAACAACTAAGAAATCTAATCGAAGGATCCCGAGACATTCTGCGCAACCACCCAGTCAACCTCGCACGCGAAAAAACTGGAAAAAAACCGGGCAACCTGATTTGGCTTTGGGGCGGCGGCAAAAAACCCTCCATGCCCACCCTAAAAGAAAAGTTCGGGCTGAGCGGCGCGGTGATTTCGGCGGTTGATCTGGTTAAGGGCATCGGCTCCTACGCGGGTATGCAAATCATCAACGTTCCTGGCGCGACGGGGTTGGCAGATACGAATTATGAGGGCAAAGCAGATGCAGCACTTAAAGCGCTCAAGACCAACGATTTGGTTTGTGTGCATGTTGAAGCGCCCGACGAAGCCGGCCACTGCAAAGACTACAAACTAAAAGTCAAAACCATAGAAGACCTAGACAAAAGGATGCTCGGAAGACTCCTTGAAGGGTTGAAGGAACCTTACGCGATCGCACTCTTGCCCGACCACCCCACACCCATAAGCATCGGCACCCACTCCCGAGACCTCGTCCCCTTCACCATCGCCGCACCAAACCTAAAACCCGACGGGGTCAAAACATTCGACGAAGTTTCCACAAAAAAAGGAGCATACGGCTCAGTAGAAAAGGATTACTTGATTTCGCTACTCATCGCTGCAGGCAAAAACTAATTTTCCCTACTCAGAATCGATGGCCCTTATCCGCTTATTTATCGCCGTCTTAATTTCCGGATCATCTTCACTACGCCAAGCATCAACCAAGAGCTTCTTGGCCAAACAAAGACTCTTCTCCCCAAAAAGCTTAGCAAACTTGCTAGAACGCTTTTCCAGAAGGCGGAAGTAGTGGGGGAGGACGCAGACGAAGTTGAGGGGGTAGCGTTTGCTTTTGTCGAGGTCGACGACGACGAGTTGGATGCGGTTGGTTTGTTGGGCGGCGTTTTTGATGGCGTAGAGTTTTAAGTTCATTTATGCCTCATCCATGCTAACTTGCTTTGTTTGTGTTAACTACAAATTCAACTATCCATTGCAACAGCAGCTTGAGCGATATTAAACTTTCCCAAAAACCCACCCAAAACCCAAAACACCAACCCAACCAACAACCCCACCAAAACCCACCCTAAACAAACAAAATCCAAGCCATTTAGCAATTACCCCAAGATCACCCCCACAACCAAAAAACCCCAACATACCCCACACCCACAACCCCAAAAACCAACATACACCCATGCACAGAAGTGCAAAACAACCCAACACCCACAACCCAACAAACCCCAAAAACCAACCCAAACACCAAACAAAACCCACAAAACAACCCAAAAGAAGTGCACCCAAAACAACCCACACCCACACAAACAAAAAACAAAAAACTTCAAACCTTCAAACAAAGAAACCAAACCAGCTCACAACCCAACCAGCACAAATCAGCCCCACTTAACTAAAGAGTTAAAACAAACACTACACGCTAACTTTAAACGAAACAAATGCAAGCTCAAAAAGCCCACTCCGTTTTCGAATTACTCGCCAAACCCATACGCAAAGCCCTAACAACGCTTGGATTCACCGAACCCACCCTACCACAAACTCTAGCCTTCCCACCAATCCTAGAAGGCAAAAATGTGCTCTTGATTGCACCAACAGGCACAGGCAAAACCGAAGCCGTCCTCCTCCCAATCTTCTCAAAACTAATCGAACAAAAAAACCAAGACCAAAAAGGCATCCAAATCATCTACATCACACCACTAAGAGCACTAAACCGCGACATGTTCAAACGCCTAACATTCTGGAGCCAACAACTAAACATAACAATTGAGGTTCGCCACGGCGACACAGAGATGAAGATTCGCCGAAAACAAGCCCTCAAACCACCCCAACTACTCGTCACAACACCCGAAACACTCCAAGCGATTCTGCCAGGATCGCAGATGCGGCGCCACATCAGCAACGTACAAACCATAATCATCGACGAAGTGCACGATTTAGCAGAAAGCAAACGAGGCGCACAACTAACCATAGCCCTAGAACGAGTCGTTGAGGCAACAGGCAAAGAATTCCAAAGAATCGGCTTATCCGCAACCGTGGGCAACCCAGACGAAGTTGCACGTTTCATCGCAGGAACAAACCGAGAAATCAACATCATTCAAGCATTCTTAGCTAAAAACTACCGCTACCGAGTCGAATACTTAACACCGACCGAGAAAGACTACGAATTAGCTGCCAAACTAGAAACCGCACCCGAAGCAGCAACAAGAATTCGCCGCCTACTCGAACTAATCGACACCCACAAATCCACGTTAGTCTTCGTGAACAGCCGCACCATTGCCGAGTTACTTGGGCACAGATTTGACCAGCTAAACCGCCAAGACATTGCGGTGCATCATGGCTCCTTGTCACGAGAAGAAAGAGTAATAACCGAAGACGCCTTCAAAGCGGGAACCCTAAAAGCAATCATATGCACAAGCACGCTCGAGTTGGGCATAGACATCGGCAACGTAGACCTGGTCATTCAGTATATGTCTCCAAGGCAAGTCAGCAGCCTCATCCAACGGGTCGGCAGAAGCGGACACAGCCTAGAACGCCTCTCTGAGGGAGTCATAATTACCGCTTTTCCAGACGACACTTTAGAATCCATGGCAGCAGTCGCAAACGCCAAAACAAACAAGATTGAACCAGTAATTTTCCACAAAAACGCACTAGACGTTTTGGCGCATCAAATCGCAGGCATCCTCATGGACAAAGAAACCATCAACCAAAACGATCTTTTAACGATAATTCAAAGGGCTTATCCATACAGCACGCTAACGGAAGAAAAACTTCAGGATGTGGTGCAGTTTTTGGAAAGCCTCCACAAACTAAGAACTGATGAGGATGGGAAAGTTTTGAAAAAGACCGGACGAACACGCGAATACTACTACACCAACCTATCCATGATACCCGACGAGAAACGCTACCCCGTTATCAACATAATCAGCGACCGCAAAATCGGCACTTTAGGCGACGAATTCATGACTCTACATGCACGGGTTGGTTTGCATTTTGTTATGCGGGGAAAGGTTTGGCGCATCGTCCAAATCGAGGATGAAACAGGAACGGTGCATGTGTTACCTGCGGAAGACCCATCAGCTGCCATTCCTGGGTGGGATGGAGAAATGCTGCCAGTACCATTCGATTTAGCCCAGCAAACAGGGGCAATGAGGGAAAAAGTTGGCAAACTCATCCAAGAAGGCAAAAAGCCTGAAGCGGCTGCAGAAGAATTAGCCTTGGAAATGAAGACAGATAAAGAAACACTCGTTGACACCGCTTTGGAGATTGCGGAGCACCTAAATGAGGGAGCACCTCTGCCTACGCAGAACCGAATAGTCATCGAGGCTTTGGATCGGTACATCGTTGTGCATGCTTGCTTTGGCGAACTGGTCAACCGCACCTTCGGAGGAGTCTTCGATTCTATTCTCTCTGAGCGCGAAGCGATTACTGGTTGGTGGACGGATGGTTATCGAATCCTAATCGAGACAACCCACAAACCCTCACGACAAGAAGTAGAAGACCTACAAAAAGAACTCTTTAGCTTGTCCGATGAGCGTGTTGATGAGGCTTTCTTGAATTACGTAAACTCCAAATTCCCCTTCGTTAGCCGCATGAAAGCGATTGCAGAACGATTCGGCGCCTTACCTAGAGGCAAAACCTTAGCTCATTCTGAACGCGCAGAAAAACTCCAAGCCGCATTCAAAGACACACCCATTTACGATGAAACACTCCGTGAAGCCATGATGGATAAAGTGGACCTTGGGCAGGTAAAACGGATACTTCACGATATTAAAGATGGAAAAATCATCATCAGCACGATTACCCGCGAAAAGCCAACGCCGCTGGCATACCACATTTTGATGCAGTACGCCGACACCGCTGAACTCATGGCTCCCGAACGCTTACTTTTAACCAACATCGACCGAATGAAACACTCCATCGACGCTAGAGTCGCAAAACTGCTTTGCATGAATTGCGCCGCATGGACAAAACAATTTCGTATTAAAGACTTAACTGAACAGCCTGAATGCGAAAACTGTCACTCACACCTCTTAACGCTGCTTTATTTCAGTCAAGATGCTGAAAAGTTGGTGGAGGATTTGAAGAAGCGGCGCGAGGGCAAAGAACTCACGCCTGAAGAACTCAAAGACCTCAGCAATGCCAGACGCAAAGCAGACCTGATTTTGAGCTATGGGAAACAGGCGGTGCGTGCATTACAAGTGAAGGGGGTTGGTCCTGAGACAGCTTCACGAATTCTTGGAAAGATGCATCCTGAAGAAGATAAATTCTACATGGACCTGCTTAAGGCGAAGGTTCAGTATTTGCGGACAAGAGAATTCTGGGACAAATAGCCCTTAGAGGTAAAAAAAATTTCACATTAGAGTTTTCTTAGAAGTTATTCGCAAAGCTATCGAATAATTAGAAGTTAAGGCATTTACTCTGTTAATTAGACTTAAAAAAAGAAGATAGGGAAGATTGTTTTTCAGTTGTTTTGCTTTATGGTCGTTTTCTAAGAGCTAAGAACAGTACTAAAAAGCCGACGATTATTACTGCGATTATTGCAATGACAGAGGGAACAAAGTATGTGTCAACGACGGATGCCGTTACCGGTGTTGGGGCAGCAGTTGGTGAAGCAGCAGCATTCACGTAGAATGCGTTTTGTGATGATGATCCCCAGTATGCGTTGGTTCCTGCGAAATTCGCGACAACTGTGTAGTTTCCTTCTATGTCAGGTGTCCATGTAAGACTGAAGGAGCCGCCGGAAGTCGTTGTTGTGGTACCTATGTTTCTGAAGTTGCCGTTAGAGTCAATTACATCTATTGAGACTGGAACACCTGTAAAGTTTGCTGGTGCCGGGAATTGTTGGTAGACGTGGCTCATCCACGAACTCATGCTTGCGTCGGAAGCAACTGGAACTCCGTTTGGAAAATCTGCTTTCACTGTTGCTTGCTGTGTCCCTGCAGAAACATCCGTTACTGTTCCTTTGATTACTAAGGGTGTTCCAAATGGAATCGCGACGTCAGGTGCTGATACTTTAGTTGAGCTGGGTCCTCTGCCTACGCTGTACATTAGTCCGTCATATTCATTGAAGAATGTCAAGTAGCCTTCTGCGACTGCGCCGATTTGGTTGTAGAAGCTTGTTGAAACTGGCCATGCGTTGAGAGCCCATATTTGTTGTCCGGTGGTGGTGTTGATGCATCGGATCATTTCGCCTTGTTCTGGTGGTTCGATTGGTGAATGTTCGCTGTTGAACAGTATGGCGGTTCCGCCGACGACTGCGCCTATGAAAGTGGGGTAGTTGCCATATGGTGCTATGGTTCCGCTGTTGGTGCTGTTGTCAGAGCCCAAGGGTCCGTTGCCGTAAGTCCATAATAGTTGTCCATTAGTATCGTTGACGCCGTAAGTTACTCCTCCCCAACCTGTGGTAACAAGAATGCCGTTGGTTGCAACGCCTTGGTTAGTTAAGGAAGCTTGGAATAGTTGCCAGTTTGTTCCTCGATCCATAGTGAAGGGTCCCCAAACTTGCTCACCGCTAAGCAGGCTGTAGCCAAAAACTTGGAAAGTTTCTTTGTCGTACATCATGTATATGTTTGTTGATGCGTCAAGCCCATAATACAGTCGTGTAATATTGCTGGGTATTCCAGGATAATTCTTTGTCCAAAGTACTTGGCCCAAGGTATCTGGTGCTAGGCTAATGGCTGAAACATTGTAGGGCAGGGTTTGTCCATAAGCAAGGGGTGTGTTGCTAACACCGCGGGAACCTGCAGAGGTTGCAGTTGAGACAAGGACCAGGTCATCTGGAACGGCATCGATAATTGTAGATCCTGGAGTGATGGGTGTAGATAGTGTTTTGTTCCACGAGTACGCAGCGACCATGTTTATCACTTTTCCAACTGTTCTCCACTGAAGTGCATTGGCTCCACTTCCCACGTCTAAGAACTCGCCTACCTGGTTCACGTTTGTTCCGTTGTAGAAACCTGCAGTATTATTCCAGTCAGCTAGCCATTTTCCGTTAGGATCTAATTGATATTTCACAATTTCCCCAGTCGTGCCGTATCTTAAAGTGCCAGAAGGAACGTTTGTCAAGTTGAATACCCAATTTCCAGTCATGCCGTCATAAGCGATCCATGTGGAACCGCTTACTGCCCAAAGCCAGCCGTTGGGAATTACTCCGTGTTGGTTGATGCTGTCATATCCGTATAGTTGTCCAAAGGTTGGGTTAACTGTGTAGTTCTGTTTCCATAATTGTTGGCCCGTTCGTAGATCGACGCAAACGTAGCCTCCGCCTGTTGCTTGGTGACTCAGGGGTAGTTCGTAGTAGAGGTATCCGCCCATGATGATTGGACTGATGTTTCTTTCTTCGTAAGACATGCCTTCGTAGAATGTGTATGCTCCGCCTTGGTATGAACCGAACTTTGTTGCGCCACTGGTGTATGCTCCTCCGACGATTCCTCCGAACTGAACTGGCTGTGTCCACATTACGTGCGATGTGAGAGGTCCTGGGCCGCTTGGCTGCAAGTTATTGACAACCGCTGGAGGGGTATAAAGCCAGTTTGATAGTAAGGCACCCCATGAAGATAATTGGGAGTTTACTGGACGACTCCAATAGTCTGTTGGAAGCGGATAGCCAATTGGTCCCGACACTGGATCTTGCTGAACAACGAAAGTGGTCGAGGCGCTGCTGGGCATGTAGTAGTCACCAACGTATGGGTCATTTGTACCGTTTAATCCGTTTATTGGATTGGCTAATCTTGCAGTTTGACCGCCGAAGTTAAAGTTTACAGTGTATTTGCCAAGTTGATTGGGAACGAATGGATAATCGGTCGCGGATGTTGGACCAGCAGTGTAGGGTCCCAAGGAAGTTGTTTTTCCATCAGGACCAGTAATCGTGAGGGTGTAGTTTTGCCACCTGTCACCCGTTATGCCGCTAGCTGAAGGATTCAGGTTCTCAATCCACATGACAATGAGTGCTGTTTGGCCAATACCTACAGGGTTTGGCGAGACGTTGACATAAGCAACTGTTGAAATGTTCCATGGTGGAGTGTGTGCGTTAGTTTTTGGTAGTGCGATGGAAGCAGATATTGATACTGTTAAAAGTGCAATAATCACTATTGCTAATGTTTTATTTTTTATTTTTTGCATTTTTCTTTCCTCTTAAATTTTTTGCGACATGAAACAAATCTCTATTAAAGATGCTCTTGCCGCATAACCCCAGAAATTAAGTCATTTCTATTTAAGATTATGGGAAATAAGATCAGCTGAAGAAAAAAGACCTAAAAAACTTGGCCTTAAAAAAATTGTTGTCAGAGGAGATTTTGCGAAAACTTGCACAAATCAAAGATTGTGGAAGGTGTAGATGAGAAAATAGGCATCACATATATTTTTTGAAACCTTGAGTGCCACCCCTTAACGCCTTTCTAACAATTACAAAGAGACAACACCAATGACAGATTTGCAAGGTTTTAATACCCATTCTAAATGATTTGGCTTAGCTGATCTAGAATTGGAAAAACAGGAACCCAGAAAGCTAAAACGTTCAATCGGTCTATGGAGCGCCGTCGCCATCAATGTTGGCGCCATAATAGGTGGCGGAATCTTCGTGGTCACTGGCATCGTAGCGGGCTACGCTGGCTCCGCACTCGTCGTATCCATGGTCATAGCGGGGATTATTGCGTTTATCACGGCCTGGAGCTTTGCAAAATTAACCGCTTGGCAACCTGTAGAAGGAGGCGTTTACGAGTATGGACGTCAGCTGGTTTCCCCCTTCGCCGGTTTTTTAGCTGGCTGGATGTGGCTAGTTGCAAACACTTTCACTGGAGCTGCAGTATCTATAGGATTTGCCTATTATTTGTCAGCAACGTTTCCCAGTTTACCGACAGGTTTAGTTGCGGCAGGTTTGTGTTTAGGTTTCACCGGACTGAATTTGGTTGGCGCGAAAGAATCCACAAGAGTCAACAACGTCTTAGTCACCATCAAACTTGCGGTGCTGGCGTTTTTTGTTGCCTTTGGCGTTTTGCATGTCAATTCGGGAAATTTCAGTCCGTTTGTTCCCTTATCTAGCGGTGTGCTCTATGGGACGTTTTTTATTTTCTTTGCTTACGGCGGCTTTGCAAGGGTTTCTGTTGTAGCTGAAGAAGTAAAAGATGCTAAACGAAACGTTCCTCGTGCGCTACTGTTATCGTTGGGAATTTCGATGTTGGTTTATGTTTTGGTTGGATTGGTGGCTGTGGGGTTGCTGGGACCTGTTGGGCTTGCGCATTCATCTTCCCCATTAAGCACGGCTATTGGAACCACGGACAATTCGTTGGCGGTTCAAATAATATCAGTTGGCGGTTTAGTGGCTACCGCAAGCGTTCTTCTCACAGCGATTCTGGGTGTTTCCCGTATGGCTTATTCGATGGCCCGACGCAAAGATTTGCCCGCTGCCTTAGCACGTTTACACAATAGGTTTTTGACCCCTTATTACGCGATTATAACCAGTGGTGTTTTGATGGCGGTTTTGGTTTTGTTTGTGGATTTGACACGGGTAGTTGCGATTAGCACGTTTGCACTTCTCTTCAACTACTCCATAACCAACATCGCAGCTTACAAACTGAAAAATGAAGGTAAGCAACAAAACAAGGTATTGCCGTTGCTTGGACTATCAACTTGTCTTTTGCTTTTGGCATTTATCTTCTTAGCTTCAACCGATGCCTGGATAATTGGAGCGATTTTTCTAGTTGTTGGCGCAGCGTATTATGCCGTGCGGAAAAAAATGCATGGTTAATATTAGAAAAAAGCTTTTAGATCTGCGATAAGAATTTTAAGGTTCACCAAGGGTTAAAGTTAGGAAACTTGGATGCCGATTAAAGCTGTCTTGTTTGATATGTTCGATACCTTGATGCTGATTGAGAAGAATCACGAGTTCTACAGCCCCTCCTTGATGAGGATGTATAGTTACCTAAACAAAAACGGCATAGACGTCCAATTCGAGAGATTCAACGAAGCATACGTTGAGGCGCGCGACTGCCTCTACGCTAAGGCTGACTTAAACTTTGAAGAGCCTCACTTCAATGTCCGCGTTTCACAGGCACTAAAAAGTTTAGGCTACAACTATGACGTGTCAAGCCCTCTCGTAACCTCTGCAACCAGCGAGTTTTGTGAGGAATTCATGAAATATGTGCGCATCGACGAGAACGCTAAGGCAATTCTAAAGCGATTGCATGAAAAATACAAGTTGGCAATCGTTTCCAACTTTGCAATTCCTGAATGCGTTTACAAACTGCTTAAAGCCGACAATTTGGATAGGCTCTTTGAGGCGGTAGTGGTTTCTGCTGCTGTTAACAAACGCAAACCTTGCCCCGAAATCTTCCAAGCTGCATTGAAGGCTTTGCGTGTTTCTGTTTCAGAGGCAGTTTTTGTTGGCGATACTATCGACGCAGATGTTGAAGGCCCTAAAGGATTGGGCATGAAAACCATCTACATTGAGCGACGTGTACAAAAAGCCTCTGAAAGGTTTTGTCCTGACCAAACCATAAAAAGCCTTATTGAATTGCCCCAAGCCCTTGAATCCTGTTGAAGAGCAGTTAGTCTTTTTAAGAAATTTATGATAGCAAATTCTTGGAACAAGCTTTTTGTTTCCAACTTTAAATGCTCTTTTACCGACCAGTAAACCTTATTTCTCAAGACGAGAAAAAATAATCAGTGAATTGGAATGTTGATTGGCGCAATTTCGGATTCTCATGATAATTTGCCCCTGATAGAAAAAGCCGTCCAGATCTTAAACGACCAAAAAGTTGACATGGTTCTCCACGCAGGCGACTACGTGGCAGGCTTTGTTATCCCAAAATTCAAAGCGTTAAACTGTCAACTCATCGGCGTATTTGGCAACAACGACGGCGACCACGAACTATTAAAAAAACGCTTCAGCGAAACTACCAACTGTACCATTCACGACCGCTTTGCACAAATAAACTTAGACGGCTACAAAATTGCTCTGCTCCACGGACACGAAACTGAACTTCTATACGCTATAATCGACAGCTGTTACTTTGACGCAGTAATCCATGGACACTCACACAACAAGGGGATCGAACAAAAAGGCAAAACCCTTACTGTAAACCCTGGAGAACTCTGTGGATATCTCACAAAAGAGCCAACGCTTGCGATCTTAGATACGGTTGAGCAAAAGGCAAGAATAATCGAATTGTGAGCAGCATTATTTCTTCTTTGATTAGGGCTATTTATATCAAAAATGACTGCCCTCCTAATTTTAATGGTTGCTTACAAAATAAACGCTAATCAAATTGAAATTTTTATCAATGGGCATTGTAAACTGAACCCGCTCTCGAGTGTAGTTTGCATTTTTTGAGGCGATTACATATAAATCAAGTTACAGCCAGAGGTTCTTCTCTAACTACTAATGACCAAGGAAGTAATGATATGTTTGAAGGAAACACAAACAATGAACCTCCAGCATTCATAAAAGCAGCAAATAAGCTGAAAAACGCGGTAGCCTACGAAAGCACAGGCAAGTATGAGAGCGCACTAGAATTACTGGAAGAAGCACTAACCATTCAGGAAAACTATGTTGACGCTTGGCTCATAAAAGGCGTGATCTTCGGCAAAATGGGCATGTGTAGTGAAGCCCTCAAATGCTACGATAAAATAATCGAAATAGACCCCAAATTTGCGGATGCCTGGCGCCTAAAAGCGGCCACATTTACTTTAATGAATCAACATGAGAAAGCAATTGAATGCTTTGCTAAAGCAGTGGAGTTGGACCCAGATAACTTGGAGTATCGGTTGAGTTTAGCAGTCGCGCTTCAAAGACTCAAAAGGTTTGAAGACGCACTCAAATGCTATGAAGAGGCAAAAAAGCAACGACCAACTGATGCCAGAATCGACTATTACATTGGACTCATGTGGGGAAACCTGGCAGACTATAAGAAAGCACTGGTTTCGTTTGAGCAAGCACTACGACTTAAGCCTGATTTCAGAGATGCATTGCTCGGGAAGGGAATCATGTTAACGAGGCTTAATAGAAAAGAGGAAGCTAAAGAATGCGCTGACAAACTGTTGGAAGCAAAGGGCACTTCAGAAAAGCAACAGTCAGCGAAAGCACAATCAGAAAATGAAGCAATTCGAAACGATTTCAAAGCTGCACAAAAAAAGTTCTCAAACAAATTTTCATCGCCAACAAACTAAATTGATGGATATTAAGTCGAAGAGTAATTGCTAAATTATGGATTGCCTTTGTTGTAAGGTTCTCTTAAAAAGTTAGCTTTAACAAAAAGTTGCTTTAGTTCTTCGTCGCTTGCTCCCTTACGGATAGGCGTCAAGATATCAGTCAAGTTATCGTTCCGCATTAAACAGGGTTTGAGTTTCCCATCGCTTGTTATGCGCATTCTGGTGCAGTGCATACAGAAGTCACTGTTTTCGATTGGTTTTACTACTTCTACAATGGCGTTTGGGAGATGATAGATTAGGCGGTTGTGCATAAACGGGCGTTTTTCTATTTTAACTGCTTTTTCTCGGAGCATTTGTTCTTCTTCATCTAGGCTGCGATGATGTTCAATGTAGTAATCGTCTCCGACGTTAACTGGGTCAAGCTCGATTAACTGCAAAACAATGTTGTTGCGACCCGCATATTCGATTAAGCCTGGAACATCCCCAACGTTAACGTCCTTCAAAACTACTGTATTTAGTTTTACAGGACGAAAATCTGCGTCGATAGCAGCCTTGATGCCCTCCAACGCAACCTCTAGCTTTCCGCCGGTTAGTTTGTTGTAAGTTTCGGGGTTTAATGACGGCAAACTGATGTTTACCCGCTTAAGCCCACAATCTTTAAGTTTTTTTGCCATACCGCCGCCAAGCAACAGGCCATTAGTGGTTAACGATAAATCCTTCAACCCCGCAATTGCAGCTATGCCCGAAACGATTTCAGGCAGATCCTTGCGCATGAGCGGTTCCCCACCTGTCAACTTTATCCTTGCAATCCCCAAGCTTACTGCGACTTTGGCGATACTAACAATTTCATTAACAGACATTAACTCAGCCGAACGGTTTGCTCGTTGCACTTCGCCTTCCCGATGGCAGTAAACGCAGCGATTGTTGCACCGCTGGGTAATAGAAATCCGAAGGTTAAGAAGAGGCCTTCCGCAGTTGTCTGTTAAACTCATCGTTATTCACGAGCGTGCTTAACGATGTGAGGAGCCTCGGGCAAAATAAGCATTTCCAACGAAGTCTTCACTGCGTCGGGCGAACCAGGGATACAAAAGATTGCCTTGCCCCTCGCGACTCCTGCTATTGCACGCGAAAGAACCGCCGCCGAACCAACACGATCAAAACTAATTCTGCGGAAAAACTCCCCGAAACCAGGCAATACTTTATCGAAGAAAGGTGAAACTGTCTCAATAGTGATGTCAGTGGGAGTTATGCCTGTGCCACCCGAAAATATGGCAACGTCCAAAGCAGACAATCCCATAGCATACATTACGGCGTCTTGAATCATCGTTTCTTCGTCAGCGATAATTTTTTTAAAAAGAACCTTTTGTCCAGCTTTTTCGAGTAAATCAACAATGATATCTCCTCCGACGTCGCTGACTTCTTTTTCACCCTGCTCAATTTGATTGAACCGTGAGGTACTACAAATGTAAATACCAAAATTTAATGTCTTAGGTGCTTTTGCTTTATGTGTTTTGGAGCTTTCACTCATATGTTATGCCTGCTTATATTTTTTGACTACATGAATATTTTCGATGGCAGTTGAGGGGTATTGTCCTGCAGAGTCTTTTTCGTACTGCTTAGTCATATCCCAAACTGTCAACAACGCCATGGAAACTGCTGTTAATGCTTCCATTTCCACACCGGTCTGAGCTCTTGTCTTAACTGTGGCTGAAGCTGTAACCGTGAATTCATCAGAAACTTTCACATCCACTTCAACGTTTGTCAAAGGCAACGGATGACAAAGGGGAATCAAATCACTTGTCCTTTTAGCCGCCAACACACCAGCAATCTTCGCTGTGTAAAGGGGTTCTCCTTTAGCGATTTTTCCAGCCTCAATCAAATCAATGGTTTGAGGCTTCAACTTTATTGTTCCAGTGGCTGTAGCTTCCCTGAAAATCTCTGCTTTATTCGAAACATCAACCATAGCCAAGATTAAATCAACCCTGTTTACCCTGTTCCCACGTCTCTATTAGGTTTTGGATTGCTTTAGCTTTTGCTGAACCTTCATTAAACCTGTACATACGCACCCTACCATATGTGCGCTCCTGCAAAATGCCCTCAGACTTCAAAATTTTCAGGTGCTCTGAGGTTGAGGCATAGTTTAGTTTCGATCGTCTAGCTACATCCGAAACATTCAGTTGACCCAACTGGTAAATGAATTTGAGGATTTTCACGCGTGACTTCGAAGAGAAAACTTCTTCTAATTCCATACTTTCACGCTCGCCTCTTTTCCGCTTGCAAACTCGCTGCTAATTCTTTCTCCAACTCAGCCGCAGGAATGGATGGCAAAGAAAGCCTCGTTGTCCGCCCACGCGTCTCGGCTGTAGATGCCTCTGCTTTCAAAACACCTAATTGGGAAAGATACTTGGCGTAATTCCATATTTGAGTATGAGCGTTCGGGGTTTCATCGAATTCCTCGCATACCACAGCGTAATCTTTCTCGATTTCAGATAAAGAAACGTAGGCTTGCTCATTCTCTTTGAAATACCGAGCGACCGCAAGCAAGAACAGTTTCTGATGCAAACTAAGCCCCGACAGTTCACAACGACGAAAACTAGGAATAATAGCTGAAACTGCCATTCGAACACATTCAGGCTCCACACAACCCGCATCCGCTGCGTCAGCGTATTTACCCGAACGCCACAACAATTCAATCCCAAACCGAGCGTTACCAGTTTCTGTGAATGCCAACTCCGCAACCAAATCTACAACATCATCAGGTACTGCACCGCACTCAAAAGCCATTGTAACACGGTCACTTAATATGTCGATGAGTTGCGGTTTGCCGTATCTTTCTAAGCTGATAATGCTGCGTTGCAAGGTACTCTTTGCGCTCTCATCTAATTGCTCGATTGCTTTCAAGTCACGCATAATAAAGATAAATGATAGTCGTTGAGGTTTGCCCTGCCGCATCTCCTGCAAACGTGTCAGTTTGTACACTGCGTCGGAGCCTTCTTTCTCAATTAAGCTGTCAAACTCGTCGAGGGTCAGTATCATGTGGGCATTTTCTTCGTCTAAAACCTGCATCAGTGTTGCAAGAATTTCGTCTGCTCCATATCCGCGGGCTGGATAGTTAGGATGGAATACCGTGACTGCGCGATGCAGAATCGGCGAGAGTGCTCCACGGTATTCGCGACAGTTAATGTGTGCGTATCGGAATTTTATTCCGCGTTTGTTAGCTTCTGAAGCTATGTTTGCACCAAAATTCTGGGCAAGGGCAGTTTTTCCTGTACCCACATCGCCGGTCAAAATTACTCTTTGTGCCATCTTTTCTGGACAACGCAAAACAAAGTTGAAGAATTCCATGAGTAGGCGGAGTTGGGTTTCGCGGTGCGGCAGCTTCTGCGGAATGTAATTTATGTCAAGCTTGGATTCGTCTTTGAAAACACTTTGATGGCGCACCAAACAGGTTTCCTTCGGGTTACAATTATTGTTTTTTGAGTAATATTATGTTTTTGAACAAAACACTAATAAACACATTCAGCAATCACTATTTTCCGACACTAACATGATACCGAAATACTTCTTTTTCACTAAAGGAGTTGGTAAACATAAAGAACAACTCCAATCATTCGAATTAGCCTTGCGGGATGCAGGCATTCAAATGTGCAACCTTGTCAGTGTATCAAGCATTGTCCCACCCGGTTGCGAACTGGTAACAAGAGAAAAAGGTTTAAAGATGATTCATCCAGGCGAAATCACCTTTGTCGTAATCGCCCGCAACGCTACCAACGAACCGCACAGACTTGTTGCTTCATCTATTGGAGTAGCCATACCCTCAGGCAAAAACCAATACGGTTACTTAAGCGAGCACCACTCATTTGGACAAACCGACGAAACTGCAGGCGACTACGCAGAAGACCTTGCAGCAACTATGCTTGCAACAACCATGGGCATTCAATTCGACCCCGAAACTGCCTGGGATGAACGCAAGCAACTTTTCAAAACCACTGGTCTTATCATCAAAACAGCCAACACAACCCAATCTGCAGCAGGAGACAAAAATGGACTCTGGACCACAACCGTTTCCGCAGCTGTGTTAGTTCCCGAAGAAAACGGCAAAAAAGAATAGAAAAAGCAAGTTTCTTCTAACACTTGCTTACAAATCTAATTCCATCCCGAATTTTCTATTTTTGAAAAATCTGGTAAGAAGTTGTATTTTACTGGTAAATTTGGTTTGCTGAACCATTCACGGTGGAACCTTCTTATCCCGCCTACCCCAATATCACCAAACAAGGAAGCGAAAGAATAAGCGAAACCATAGAGTTCCCAAAAACCTTCACCATAATAGGTAACCTTGCAGTTGCGCTCTTGATTGGATTAGATACCGCAGCTTTTCTGCTCTTCAATTTGGTCGCTGGTGTGGTGTTTCTTTTGGCTGCGCTTATCGCCGTTTATGGTGTATTGAAATTCCTTGGGTGCCTTAGACCGTGCTACAATTGCAAAAAATGCACGTTTGGCTTGGGCAGATTAGCTGCATTGTATTTTGGGAAACGAAACCTCAAAGACTACACGAAAACTTATGGTTTACCTGTAGCAATTTTTTTCTACATCTTTCTAGGTCCATTTCCAGCTACAGTTCTGCTTGCTTCCACTTTTCAAGCGTTTAGTTTTCTGAAAGTGGGGGTTCTGCTCGTTCTTTTGTTGATTTCAATCTATAGTGGAATGACTTGGCACACTGCCGACGAGCAACAGCCTTAGGGTTGAAAATCAAATAACCTTTTTGTCGTCGAAGAATGATTCCAACTTTGAGGTTTCGGTTTTCTTGAGAACTTCTGCGCAAACTTTGGGGTCCAACGCCTTAAACTCCAATCCCAAAGTAACCAGCATCCTCTGCACGTCCTTGCCAATGCTGGGGGCAACCAGCACGGCGCGGACTTCTCGGTTAACCCTTGATTTGATCGGTTCAATGTACTTTGCCAACTGCAATGCTGCTTCTTTTGATGCGGTTTTGCGTTTAACTTCAACTATGACGAGCTTACCGTTTTTGTCCTCTCCATAGATGTCTACGAAACCTGGTTCAACTTTTTTTTCCCAGCTAATGGGCTTGAACCCTTCTTCAAGAAGTTCAGGTTTGAGAAGGATTGCTCGGTGCATATCATCTTCGCTGGCATGTAAAAGAAAGGCGCCTGAATCGGATAAGTTAAGAGCGGAGACCAGGTAGATTTTGTCAAATGCAACACGAACGCTTTCGCGAGGTTTTTGGCGAACTCCATGAACCTCAAGTTCTGCATCTTTGACTTGAACGTGGAAAACACTACCTGCGGGTTGCCAATTGACAGGTTCATAGCCTACTGGTCGATGAACGAGAAGTGAACCATCGGATTTGATGATTAGGAGGCGTTCGCCGGGTTCAAGCTTAGAGTTTGCTCTACCTGCGTAGTGTACATGGCAGTTACCTGCGACGATAAGAGTTCTTCTTTGAGCAAAAGCTTTTTCGATTAGCACAGCCGCGTCTGCAAGGGTTGGTTCTGTTAGTACTGCAAGTTTGTTTGGTTGCTGCATTCGATTCGCCAACTATTTTAGTCAGGCATTAGGTACATAAGAATTCTTGAAGGAACAGCAATTGACGACTTGGAAAAATAAGCGCAAAGTAATGCATTGCTACGATATTACCGCAGAAATGTACGATGAGCGCTATGCAGAAGAGCAACAAAGAAAGTACAAAAAAACCTTAGAAAACGTCAACGTTGCGGGTGTACCAGTTTTAGATGTTGGTTGCGGTTCAGGGCTATTTTTCAAAGAAGTCGCTAATCAAGCGGGCTTGGTCATCGGGGTGGATATTTCCAGAAAGCTGTTATTAAAAGCTAAGAAAAATGTTATCTCATTTCAAAATACTTTCATTTTACAGGCTGACGCTGATCATTTACCTTTTGTAGGGGATTTTTTTGAGGCTATTTTTGCTTTTACAGTACTTCAGAACATGCCCAAGCCGACAGCAACTCTGAAAGAGCTCAAACGCGTTGCTAAACTTGATAGCATGGTTGTGGTTACTGGGCTCAAGAAAGCTTTTTCGCTTGATAAGTTCATGAATTTTCTTGATGATTCAGGCATGGAAGTTGTTGCTTTTGTTGATGAAGACAAAGTTAACTGCTACTTGGCAGTTTTAGCTACTTAATCTTTAGATTAAATAATAATCTTTAAAGCGAAAAAAGAATGACATTTAATGCAATTCCAAGAAGAAGGCCGTTTGGTAAATATTCGAAACTTGTTGCATTGGACATCACTCTTCATGGCTCAGCTCAAAGAGAAGTTGAGCAAGATTTAGCCCAAAACAAACATTATATTCGCAAATACAGCTGGTAGCAGTTGATAATTTTTATACCACTAGTCTTTTTGTTAATCGTGGTAGTGCAAGAAATTAAAGAAGCCAGCTGAGCTTACTCGTTTTCTTCGTCTTCAATGGGTTCCTCTGGCTCTTCAGTTGCTTGTTCTTCTGTTTCCGCCTCGGCAGCTTCTTCGGTTTGTTTTTCTGCGTTAAGCAACATGTTGATTAGTGCTTTCTGATCTACTTCAGCGCGCGTCCGCCAATCCAAAAACAGCTGGCCATTATCATCCTGCATTAAGTAACCGTAACGCATGTACCTGTCAAGGTTTAAGCCAATCTTCCAATTAGGCATCTTCTCGCCCAACAGTTTCTCGACGTCTTTACGCGCAGCTTGACCCTTTTTGCTGATGATGTAAGATATTGTTATGGCTAAGCCTGCTAAATCGTCTACACGCCACCCCATCAACTTGTCCTTTGTAACTGAGCCGCTAGACAGTGCAACAAAGAATCGGGCCTTATCGAGCTCCTCAATCGTTGGTTTCTCTGGTGCTTTTTCCTCTTCAAAAACCGTTTTAACCTGTAAATCAAGGGGTTTTAGATAATCTTGGAGTAAATCGAGCACTTTGGGGTAATCAGAGCCCAATGCTTTGTGGAGTTCCCAGCCTTTCACGCCGGGTTTCTGGTGGCGCTTGTAAAAGAGCATTTGGGTTGCTTTCTTGACTTTACTTCCATAGACACCTTTTTTCTTGCTGCTCAAATTTGTTCGCCTCGTTTCCATTTTTGCCAATCTTGGCATGATACGGCGATTGGAACTGACGTGGACTGCTCTGTCAGAGCTTCCTTTCTTGGTTTATCGAAGGGAAGAATAAAGATGGTCTCCTCTAATCGATCAATCTCCAATGTAGCGTAACCATAAGTTATCAAGAAACTAGTTAGAAAAGCACGTTCCACAGTTTCTTCGTACGTGTCAGCGCCGATGAAATCCCAATATGCAATTTTTCCAGTCTGGCTTTTTTCTTGGACTTTAATTTTGAGATCTTGCCAGTAACACTCCAGTTCTTCTGAGAATTCTCTATTGCTTAAAACACGTTGCTTAACTAACTCCTCTCGACTGACCGAACCCATGGCAATTTGGGGAACATCTATGCTTTTCCAACGCTCACCCATTGGAGCCAACGCTTCCCAATAAAGCAACCCCTGTGCCAGATTGTGAAGACTAAGTTGCTCAAACTCCACCAGAGGACTCCACGCGCTAAGAAAAACATCAACCATCCCCTGCTTGCCGGTCTGGCGAATTTTTTCTTCCAACAAGAACGGGTCAGTATAAAGTGAATTTGATCGTTGTTTTACCCATTCGCTCTGCATTTTGACTACTCTGGCTAAATGATGGAGGGCTTCTGCGTCGAGTTTTAGTTCGTCTGGGTTCGCCCAATTTGGAAAATACTGCCTAACGATCTTGATGATATCGTCAACGTTTAATGTAAAAGGGTCCACCGTGCGATTTTCGATGGCTATGCACATTTCGATTATGCGTTCAAGCTTTTCTTTGCCCAGCTTCTTTTCATGTTTGTTTGACTGCATTAGATAACCTCGCGCACAACCGATTTTCCTTCAAGATTTTGAACGGTAATGACGTTTGCATCTTGTCGTGCGAAAGTAATTTGACTTGGGGTAATCACCACGTATTGTGCACGGGCATCCTTAATCATCGAAACCAATACCTTCGCAATCATTTCCCTGTTTTTGGGATCCATATGAATGTCATATTCATCGACTGCACGAAAAGGTGAACGGACATGCTGCTGCAAAGCCAACAGAAAACCCATCGTTGCTGTAGTACGCTCACCACCGCTTTGAGTGTAAGCATCTAAAGCGACTGGTTTTCCACCCTTAAAGCCAACATAAATTTCTAAGCCAGCGGTCTCTATGTCTTGTGAAGTCGAAAGTTTAACTTCCCCTGTTGCCAAAGTTTGGCTCATAATTTTTTGGTATTCAACGTTAACCCGTTCAAGTAAGTTCTCCATGACGGTTCGCCAAGATTGCATTCGGGTTTTGACTTCTTCAAGAGTTTTCTCGCGATTCTCGGCAACCAACTGAGCTTTCTCCTTGAGTTCCAAATAGAGCTTTGAGTAAGATTCATACTGACGCTCAATATCTTCCGAAACATCAGCAAGCGCCGCTAAATGTCCATTAGTTAAGCCTATCTCGTCTTGGATTTCAGCATTACTTTTGAGAACGACAATCCGCTCACCAGATTGTTGAGCCTTCAAGAGGACAGCATTCAGGTTCTCCAATGCTTCCTTGAGTTGCTTCTCAATATTTTTCATCTCAACAATTGCATTTGCCCGTTTAAATTCCAACAAACCAAGAGTTACCCGTTTATCTAATGCAGCAGATGAGATTTTCTCGGTGGTATCTTCTAATTTGAGCATTTTTTTCTGGTTTTCTTTGACTTGCTCGTTTGCTTTAGCGATTTGCTTTTTGGATGTTTCTAACATTTTTTTGAGATTTTCGCTTCGCAGTAGCTTAAACTGGTTTTTGTTGGCAATAGTTTCTAAAGTCTGAGCTTCAGCTAGAAACTGTTCTATCAAGGATAATGTTGACTCATTCTGAGCAATTTCACGTTCAAGACTTAAACGCGCCTCGAATACTGATTTGTTTTCGCCTTTGAGCGTTAACTGTTTAGTTTGCTGATCATCTAGCTCGCCAATAATCGTTTGGCGATCATCTTCGATCTTGCCCAATGTTTGCTGATTCTTGTTAAAGTTCTCCTGTAATCCCTTGATTATGGTTTCCCGCTTTTCAACTTCTGCCCAAACTAATTCGCGATCTAAAAAGCGACGTTTAAGTTGCAACTGTTTCTTCTCTTGGTACTTATCGTATTGTTCATGCCAGTAATGCAACGTTTGCTCTGCTTGCTCGAGGAGTTTGCTCACAGATTCTTCTTGATTTAGAATACGCATAAGTTTGGTTTTGGCTTGCACAACATTCTCGCGGAAGGGCTCTAAACCCACAGCGGCTTCGACCATGCGCAATTTTTCAATGTTACTTAGAACACTGAATTGCTCTACCATGTTCTGATGCATAATGATGAGCATGTTGTCTGGGTCAACGCCGAACTTGCCGAGCAATCGTTCAACGTCCTGTTTACTGGCCACTCGGTTTTCTAGTTCAAAAAAGTATTTTCCGTCCCGACGAAGAACGCGGGTTAGGAAGAGCTGATCTTTACTGTATTTGGAAACTGGGCGTTTATTGCCTTGCTTGGTGTTGTCTAGAATCAGGGTTACTCGGGCTTGATCCTGTCCCCAGCGGATTAAGTCGCTGAGCTTTCTGGAACGTTCAGTGTAAGTTTGTCCCAAACCAACAGATATAGCGAGCAAGAGAGAGGATTTTCCAGCTCCATTGGGACCCCCAATTATGTTTACACCTTGTTTGAAAGGAACCCGAGCGTATTCGTAACTCATGAAATTTTCAAGGATAACTTCTTGGATTAACATTAAACTTCTTTGCCTCTATTTTGAAGCGTTCACTCTATTGAAAAGCGTCTTATTAAAACAATTTGACACCTTTGTGCAAATTATTCCTGATCAGTAATGTAGCTGAATCATTCAATGAGGAAGCTTTTTGACTATTCAAACAAACGCTTGCACGCTTATTACAATTAATCTCTGCAGCCTAAGCGACTTTAGATATGAAAAAACAATAAGTTCAACATGAATAAACGAGTTTTCATGTGAAGGCTTTTTATTCTCAATATTATAAATATTTAATAGGTTAAATTCATGAAGTTCGCTGAAATCGCAATTTTGCTAAGAGAGATTGTAGACAGGTGCCCAGGGTTAGATGGAGCAACAATCACATTGATACCACAAAAAGCAATGTATCCTCTGTACAATGGATATCACATTAACATTAAAGCTAACCTTTCCAAGGAAAGCATGGGTAATCTTCGGAAAATAGTTGAAGGACACGACCTAGTTATGCAGATAAAAACTGACGCAGTAATTGTATACGAAACCAGATCATCATAACCGATGTAAATTGTTCGACGAGAGTTGCTGATTTTAGAGACCATTGAGCAGTTTTTGATGTTTACATCTGTATGTAAAGGTTGAAGTTTAGGATTCTTTTTGGGTCGATATTGTTAGGAGCCTTATTTTGTTAACTGCCTAGATTTGGAGTGATTCTTTCATGAGGGTAAAGACAAAATTGTTTTATGTCTCTGTGGTTCCGCTTAGTACTTGCACATCTGACACTTGTCCTGTGTCAGCGTAGATTCCAATAGCAACTTCGTTTATACCGCCTGCGTAAATTTTGTTAAGATTCATTTCGACGTACCAATAAGGAACCAGTGCTACTGAATTGCCTCGAGTATGAGGAACAAGTTGCACGGAGATAGGAGGATCTACGACACTAAAGTTAGAAACTTGTTTTCCTTCTATTGTCCAAGTTAAAGTCTTAACGTAGTTTTTAGCAATTTCGACAGATTTTTCCTGCGATGTAGATAAGTCTGTGCTTCCTACTGTAAACAGAAAATAACCATCGGACATAGTAGTTAGCACGTTATTTTCAAAAGTCATCTGTAAGCCTTTTGCTTGATAATCAATGCCGGCTTCAGTGTACATCCAAAGAAACACCACAGTATCCCCTGAAACGCTTATCTGTAGCTTAATGTTGCCCTGAGTTACTTCAGAGTTATTTATTGTACTGATGGTTGCTAAAAGGTCAGTCATATTAGTCAAGTATGCATCACCAGAGTAGGTTTTGTAACTAGCTAACGTATATTTCGCGTTTTGTAAAACATCGTTGGGCGGATTCTGACTGAAAATAGGTGAGCTTTCAATCATGTCGAGCTCATACCTTGAGAAGTGATTATTTCTAAATCGAAAATCAACGTTCAAGTTGCTCTTACTGCTAGTTAGAGAATACTGTATTATCTCTTCGGGAACACCACCAAAATCCGTGCGCCACTGCATGTTATTACTAAGCAGAGAAAGCGTGTAATTTCTTGTATCAATTTTCGTGACATTTTGTATAAAATTCGCGACTTTATCTGCACCCATGCCATAAGACATCAAATGCTGGTTTTCCACTGAAAGCGAACGCTGAATGATGGAAAGTTGATTAATGGAATAATATTCAAGAGCAACCATACTTGACAAAATTAAAACCGAAATCAGCAACACTGCCGAAAGAGCTTTCCACTTTGAAGTCTCAGTCCGGCGCTTTGGCTCACCTTCATGAACCTCTTCGACACCCTTCATAGCATTTACAGTGGCTAACCCAAAAGAAGACAGCTTATACTGACCATTATCCATTTTAGAAACTAATTCGCCTAGATTTTCAAGGTGATAAGTCAAATGAGGAGTCGAGACGCCAAGTTCCTCAACCATCTCCATAAAAGTCATAGGCTTGCTTCCAAGCATTCGGAGAATTTTTCGCCTAACAGGATGCTTTAGCGAACTGAACATAGTTGAGTATATTTCATCTTCGTGGGAGTCAGCCATTCAAACCATAATTACGTATGCATAAGCGAGCTATAAGATTTACACAAAAAAGCAAAAAAAGATGATACAATTTTGATTTTCATTCTGTATTCAACAATAACACGAAACTTGCTGCGAAATCAAAGTATTCTCGTAAGGGTTGTTGAATGAAATTAAAACAAGTTAAAGAACATAGATATTGGAGCCAATTGCCATTTAGGTTTAACAATACACGATGAATCAGCTACGTTTTCATCGCCTAATAGCCAATTACGGACTACTTAGGAGATGCTGACGTTCTGAATGTCGAAATACCGTTTTGCCAAAAAGCGCAAACGTTCGGCGTTCTTGCCGTTCTTACCTATTGCGACGCCCTTGTCTTTAGGGTTGACTGTTATGACTGCCATTTTTTTGCCATCAGTTCTTTCGGTGACGCGTATTTCTCTGACTGCTGCAGGTTTTAGGGCGTTTTTCATGAATGTTGCTGGGTCTTCGCTGTATTCGATGATTTCGTGTTTTTTGCCTGTCATTCGTTCAAGGGTGTGGATGTTTCGTCCGCCCTTGCCGATGGCAACGCCTACTTGACCTTGGTTGACGATGAATATTGCACGCTGTTCTACTTCGTCTACGATGCAGTCTTTTACGCTAGCGCCGCTGATGCTTTCAAACAAAGCAATGTATCGCATTTCGTCGCAGGTAATTTTTATGCCGGTTGTCATTTATTTCCTCCATTTTTTTATTCTTGAACCTGAGTTTCCTCGGTTATTTTGAGAATATCTGAATCCCCTGTTTCGCGAATGCTTAAAGCAGAAATAATGAAGAGTTTTTTGCAGACTTCAGCTAAATCCATTGATCCACCTTTGTAGGTTACGACAGGAACTTTAGAGATTTCTCCATAGTATTCTATTTGTTCTTTTATGTCTTTTGGACAGTTTGTGGCTAAAACTATCATCTTAGCTTTGCCGGTTTTGGCGTTTTGCAATGCAACATTGGTTCCAAAGGATACCTTTCCTGTTTTCACTGCAGACGCTAATGCTTTATCTATGTCTATCATGCTTCTGTTTTTCCTCCATCTTTTTCTTGCGTTTCAAATGTTGACATGTATAGTTCAACTAAGCCTGTGCCGATTGGTATCGATTGCCCGACTATAACGTTTTCTGTCACACCGGCTAAAGGATCACTTTCACCCTTCACGGCTGCCTCAACAATGTTTGGTACTGTAATTTCGAATGCGGCGCGCGCGAGAACACTGGCTTTTTTGCCGCTGATTCCATGTCTGCCGATTTGTTGTACATCGCCTGTTGTGGTCATCATGTCTGCTACGAGCATTACGTGTCGGACGTCTACGTCCAAGCCTTGGTCTTCTAGGACTCCTTTTGCTTCGTGAACGAGTGCATTTCTTGAAGCTTCTACGCCGAGGGTTTTAGCTATTTCGTGGATGTTGTTAGTGGTTGTTCGTGATGTGTCCACGCCTATGACTTCGAGGACCTTGGAAAGGTTCGAGCCGTCGGTGCGTATGACCCATTCCCCGTTCTCTTCAGTAACTAAGACACGTTTAATGTCTGGGACACCTTTGACTTGGTAACCCGGAACCTTAGCTAACATACGTTTAAGTTGTTCAGCTTTCTTGGGCTTAATCTCAACGGTCGTGTCAGTAACTGTTACGGTTGCATTTTGCAGCTCCATCCGTTCTTTGAGTTCATCCATCGTTATGGCTCTGTCATCCATCATCTGCTTGTTTAATTCGATGATTATTTCTTCGCGAACTGGATCTTCGTAGATTGCTGAAGCCAAGTTCTCAACTGAAGTGTAAATGATGTTTCGTGCGACTTCAACTGCGCCTTCTTTTGTCTTTGCGTGTTCGCCTTTCAGGTAGATAGTCATGATGGGGGTTGATGGAATTCTGCGTGCGTCGACGATTTCGATAAGTCGTGGTAAGCCTAATGTGACGTTTTGTTCTTTGACACCAGCGTAGTGGAAGGTTCTAAGGGTCATCTGTGTGCCTGGTTCGCCGATTGATTGTGCAGCTACTATGCCTACTGCTTCTCCTGGCTCCATCAATGCACGTTTGTATTGTTCTGCTGTTTGAGTTGTGGCTTTTGTTACTGCTTTTGCTGTGAGCTTGTTCTTTGCGAAATTTTGTTTGAGCTGGTTTAGTAATATGGGCGTTAGCTGGTTTTCTACCATCTTAAGTTGTTTCTTGACATGGTCTGCAGAGGCTACTTCGCCTTTTTCTTCGCCGAGCTTTATCTGCTCGATTAGTCGGTTAACGTTAACTGCTTTGCCGTGGTCACTCTTTGCGGGGTCAACGCCGTCTTCGCCATACCTGAATTGGATGATGTCGCCTGCTGAGTCACGTACGGTACTGTCGTATTCTAAGCGAATGTGTTCTAAGGCGTTGATTAATCGTCTTTGCATGTAACCGCTCTGTTGTGTGCGAACGGCTGTGTCGACTAGACCTTCTCTGCCTCCCATAGCGTGGAAGAAAAACTCGATTGCGTCGAGTCCAGTCTGGTAAGAGTTATAGACGAACCCTCGTGCTCGTGGGCTTGGGTCTCCATCGACGAAGTGTGGTAATGCTCTGCCAGCGTAACCTCTTAAGATACGTTTGCCTCGGACTGATTGTTGTCCAACACAAGCGGCCATCTGACCGATGTTTAAGCTTGAGCCTCTTGCACCTGCTCGAGTCATGACAATACCTGCGTTTTCCAACGTGAAGTCGTCGTCTGCTATTTTACCTGATTCGTCTCTGGCTACTGCGAGTTCATGCATTACGTAAATTTCGAACGACTCTTCTAGAGTCTGTCCTGGCAAGCGGGGTAGGGTTCCGTTGCGGAAGTTTTCAATGTGTTCATCGATCTTCTTTTGAATACGATCCATTGTCTTTGCCATTCGGTTGCGGGCTCTTGGTGAGAGGACTAGTTGGTCGTAAGTGTAACTGAAGCCTCGCATGGATATGAACTGTTTGAGTAAGTGTGTAACTTTGTTTAGGAATTCTCTTCCTGCTTGGGTGCCATAGTCTTTGATGATTCTGTGGAGTAAGCTTTCGGATTGTTCAGAACCAATTGATCGTCTGTCGATGATACCTGAAACCAGTTGACCATTTCTGACAACTACGTAGGCGTCGTGTTTGCAAGCGTCTTCTTCGCATTTTGTGCAGCCTTGGCAGATGTTTGCTTTCAAGACATAATTGAGTGTTTTTGGTAAGTATAGGCTGAAGATTTGTTTGCCTGACCAGAGGGGTTCTGGTGTTTTAATTTCTGGTTCTGGCACTGGCCCAGTATAGTTTGTGGTCGTGAGTAGTCTGTTAACTTGGCTTCTGGTCAGGTAGTTGCCTTTTCTTGTGAAGTAGTATGCGCTTGTGACGAAGTCTCTGATGGCGCCGATGATTGGTCCGCCGAATCTAGGTGAGAGGATTTGGTCTTGGACCTGCATTAACAGTAAGCTTTCAGTTCTGGCTTCTTCGCTCTGTGGAACGTGAAGGTTCATTTCGTCTCCGTCAAAGTCTGCGTTGTATGGTGGGCAAACGCAAAGGTGTAATCTGAATGTCTTATATGGCAAAACTCTGACGTAATGCGCCATAATGGACATACGGTGAAGAGAAGGCTGACGATTAAAGATAGCAATATCACCGTTTTTGAGGTGCCGTTCAATTATGAATCCTAGTTCGACGGCTTCAGCTATTTTTGTTCGGTCAACTACGAATTCGAGTCTGATTCGTTTGCCGTCTGGCCTGATAATGTAGAGTGCACCTGGATAGTTTTCTGGACCGTTAATCACGAACTTTTTCATTTCTTCGATGTTCCAGGCAGTAACCTTTTCAGGTACTGACAATCGCATAGCGACATCTTGTGGAACACCTACTTCGTTTATGTCAAGGTTCGGGTCCGGAGAGATAACTGTGCGGGCTGAGAAGTCGACACGTTTGCCTGAGAGGTTACTTCTAAAGCGTCCTTCTTTTCCTTTCAATCGTTGTGAGAGAGTTTTTAGTGCTCTACCGCTACGATGTCGTGCAGGTGGAATGCCTGATGCCTCGTTGTTGAAGTAAGTAGTGACGTGATACTGTAAGAGTTCGGAGAGGTCTTGGATGATAAGGGTTGGAGCACCTGCTTCCATGTTCTCTTTCAAACGCTGGTTAATGCGGATAATGTCGACAAGTTTGTGGGTTAAGTCGTCTTCAGAGCGGATACCTGATTCAAGTGTGATTGATGGACGCACGTAAACTGGTGGAACGGGCAGAACTTGAAGAACCATCCATTCTGGACGGGCAACTTTGGGGTTAAAGCCCAAGATTTCCAAGTCTTCGTCTGAAACACGCTCAAGCCTTTCACGAATCATGCTGGGCGTTAGAGGTTCTGAGCCTGCTTCAGTTTGCTCGATAAACTTCGTAGGTTTCTCGAAGGTGATTTTGAATTGTGCCGCTGCGCAGTAAGGGCATTGTTTTGCTTTGATATCTGTTAAGATTTCCTTGTAAATTTCATCAGGGATAGTTCCCAAGAGTTCATTGAAGCGTTCAAGCCTTTGGCGTGCTTTTTTGGATGCATCTTCTGAGAGGAGAATGCGACCGCAAGTGCGGCAAGTTGCTTTCAAGAGATCAAAAATAATCTTGGTAAATTCGATATGAACGATTGGTACAGCAAGTTCGATGTGTCCGAAGTGTCCTGGGCAGCGGATAGCTGTGTTGCCGCAGGTTTTGCATCTTTGCCTTGGTTCTAAGGTTCCTAGTCTTCCATCCATTAAGCCAGCAGTAATTGGTGCTCCGTCTTCGTCGTATGTGTCTGGAGTTTGAACTTCTACGACAGATTGTTTACGCAGGTCTTTTGGTGAGATTAAACCGAATGAGATTTCATCCACTATTTTATGTATTAATTCTTCCTGTGCCATTTTATGCCTTCTCCTTTAGTCTTAATTTTGGTGTAATGCATAAGCTCTGTAGTTCTTGCAACAGCAGCTTGAAAGCGTAAGACACGATGACTGGTGAGATCTTGGCTTTTTCGTCGCATATCTTACAGACATAGCGCCTTTGTTTCATGTCGAAGAAAGCGATTTGTCCGCAGTTCTCGCATATGTAAAGTGTGTACTTGTCGGATTCTTCCAGCAATCTGTCTCTTAGTAACATAGCGGCTCCGTGTCCGATGAGGCAGTCTCGTTCCATTTCTCCGAATCGTAGACCACCACCCCTTGCGCGACCTTCAGTTGGCTGGCGTGTAAGCATTTGTACTTGACCGCGAGCTCTGGCGTGGATCTTGTCTGCAACCATGTGGTGAAGTTTCTGGTAGTAGACTATGCCGACGAATATGTCTGCGACGAATTTTTCGCCTGTTGTACCGTTGTAGAAGACTTCGCTTCCAGTTTGGCTGAATCCGAGTTTGACAAGGTTTTTGCGTACTTCGTCTGGTCCTTCGTTTGAGAATGGTGTGCCGTCTCCTGGTTTGCCTCTTGCGCATGCAGCTTTTCCGGAGAGTGATTCGATGAATTGTCCGATGGTCATTCTTGAGGGGATTGCGTGTGGGTTGATTATTAGGTCTGGGACCATGCCGTCGTCTGTGAAGGGCAGGTCTTCTTGTGCAACGATTAAGCCAATGACTCCCTTCTGACCGTGGCGTGAGGCGAATTTGTCTCCGAGTTCGGGGACTCTTTGGTCGCGTACTCGGACTTTGACGAGTTGGCTTCCTTCTCCTGATTCGGTCACAAAGATGCCGTCGACAACGCCGGTTTCGGAGGGTCTCATGTCTACGGAAGTGTCGCGCATTGATGGTCCTTTAACTTCGAACTCTTTGTATTCTTCAAGGAATCTTGGAGGGCTAATTCGTCCAATTAAGACGTCTCCACCGACGACTTGGGATTCTAAGCCGATTATTCCATCGGGTTCAAGTAAGCGGTAGTATTGCTCTCCCCGGTAGCCACGGGTGCCTGGTTCTGGAACGGTGAATTTGTCTTTTAAGCCACCGAGGTATTGTCGGCATTCTGCTTCGTAAATTCTGAAGAAGGTTGATCGGGCTAAGCCACGTTCAATGGATGCTTTGTTGAATATGATGGCGTCTTCCATGTTGTAACCTTCGAAGCTGAGCACGGCGACGACGCAGTTTTGTCCTGTGGGGCGTTGTTTGTATCCCATGACATCCATGTTTTCTGTTTGAACCAAGGGTACTTGTGGGTAGTGGAGGATGTGTGAGCGTGAGTCGACGCGGTTGTGGAAGTTTGTGCTGTAAACTCCGAGGGCCTGTTTCGCCATTGCGGCTTGGTATGAGTTTCTTGGTGATTGGTTGTGTTCTGGATAGGGAATGGTTGAGGCGCAAATTCCAAGGATTGTGAAAGTTGCGATTTCTACATGTGTGGATTTAGCTTCGATTGCATCATATTCTAGTGCGATGTATGCATTTTCTTCTTCTTCCGCATCCAAGTATTCTACTAAACCGTTCTTGACAAGGTCTTCCCATGTCCATTCGCCTAAACCGATCTTTTCAAAATGCTTTGAGCCTAGTTTTGCCACGCCGTTTTCAACGATTATTAGGGGGCGTCTAACTCGGCCTTCGTCGCAGTTTGCATGTACTTCTTCTGTTTCAGTTTGGGCTTTGGAGAAGTAAGTTACGTTTACTTCTGTTGATATTTCTCCTGCTCGCCTTTTCTGGCGGAAAGATTGCACCATATCTTGTGGGTTGTTGCAGTAACCGATTATGTTGCCGTCGACGAAAACTTTTGCGCCTGAAATACGTAGCTCGATGCTGGCTTCGTATGCGGGTACTGTGCCCATTTCAAAGAGTAATTGTTTGATTTTGTCTGGGTTTACTCCTACGGCGATGGAGGCTGATAATGCGAGGTTTTTGACAAGCCCGCAGTTTGAGCCTTCAGGGGTTTCGTTGGGGCATAAGCGGCCCCAGTGGGTTGGGTGTAAGTCTCGGGCTTCGAAGTTGGGTTGACTTCTGCTTAAGGGCGATTGGAGCCTGCGTAGGTGGCTGAGTGTAGAGATGTAGTTTGTTCTGTCTAGGAGTTGTGTGATTCCAACTCTGCCTCTGCCCCAGTTGCCGGTTGCCAACGCGTGTTGGAAGCGTTCGGTGATGATACCTGGGCGCACTGCGGCTGAGACGGTTATGATTGGTCCTTTAACGCCGATGCGTTCAAGTTGATATTTTATGTCTCTTGTCAGGTTTCTAAATGAGACGCGGAAGAGGTCTGCGAGCAGTGGACCACCGAGTCTTAGACGTTTGTTTTTGAAGTGGTCTTTGTCATCTGGTTGGCGTCTCCCTGTTTTTAGTTGAATGACGCGGTAGGCCATTTCGCCTAGAAATATGGCTTTTTCTTTGCGGTTTTTGTCGCTTCTTCCCAAGTGTGGGAGGAAGTTTTTGTCTAGGGCAGTTTCTGCTTTTTGGAGTCGGTATTCTTCCACTTGTCCGTGGGCAACGCGGTTGCCTATGAATAGAATTGCGTCGCTTGGGGTGTCTACGCCTATGGCTTTTTCGAAGGATGCGGAAAGTTGAGTTTGGGTGTCGCTGTCGAGTGAGACTGCTTCGGCAATGTCTTTGTCTTTTTCCATGGTCAATGCGCGCATGATGACGACAAATGGAATTTCTGTGGGAACTCCTGGCATGGTGACGTAGATTGCGTCGTCTGATTTGAGTTTGAGTTCGATTCTGGCTCGGAAGCCGACAGTTGTGGAGAAGATTTTTGCTTGGTAAACGGGCGCTGTGCCTTTCTCGTCTATGTCGACGATGACGCGGTTTGGCGCCAAGTCTTCCATGGCTACGATGACACGCTCGCTGCCGTTAACGACAAAGTATCCGCCTGGGTCATCTGGGTCTTCTCCTGCCGCGATGAGTTCTTCTTTGGAGAGTTGGCTGAGGAAGCAAAGTTTGCTCTTCAGCATAACCGGGATATTACCGATGTAAACAAGTTCGGTATCTTGTTCTCTTCCGTCTACGACGGGAGTCATTTCGAGTGCAATGGGTGCGGAATACGCTAAGTTGCGTAGTCGAGCTTCCATTGGATAAATTTCATGTTTTGTTCCATCCACTTCAGTGGCGTATGGACCAGTGATGCGCGACTGTGGGTCGATTACCCAGATTTGTCCAAGTTTCACTTTATACGGGCTTTCTGGAACTTCGATCGGGATTTCAGCGACTTCATCCACGACTTCTTGGAGTCCGTGGTCAATGAATTCGTTGTAACTGTCAAGGTGCTGGCGAACTAGGCCTTTCTCGTTGAAAAAAGTTTTCAAAAGATAATGGATATCTTCTTTTTGTACATTAGTCAAGTTTTCAGTTCTCCCATAAATTTAACAAATAATGATGACTGTGAATTTTGGTTAAGCGTATTTTCACTTTTTCATTTCCTCCGATGCTGGAATGATCCAACTCGAAAAAGGGTTCAACTAACTTTTCTAAGAGCACAAACACAAGCCGCATACCTTACATATAAACATTTTTATCCACAATGAATTTTAAACAAAGGGCTGTTAAACTTTCATAGAGGGTTCCCTCGAAAAAAACTTTGCGATAATGCGTTGCGTAAAGCAAAACAGGAATAGACCAAAATAAACACTCATAAAGTGTAAAGGGGAAAAAATAGGGCGTTACTTCTAAAATTGGAGGAAAAATTTTCCGGGCCAAACTTGTTTAGTCGATATTTGTTAGTATCTAGTGATTTTGTAGCGATTTCTTCCCAGTTGACGCTGCCTTTTTTCTTGCGCTTCCGTTAACTTCGAGTTACCATTCTTAACCTCATAGGTCGTTGGTTCCCCGACTTTGTTTCCAAAGAAATCACGTTTCTGGACAACAAAATCTCCTCCCTCACGAATTTTTTTACAATCATGCCCCTGCATTGCTTGGTCAAATGCAAATCGGTCTTTGGCAATTGTGCCCTTTATTCGTCTGTTGGAATGGGTAAACCTTCTTGAAGTATTGCCAAACCCCATGGGTTTTTCATTATTTGACTCTTTTTTAACCAAATAGTCTACCTTTTTTGTTTGAAATTATTTAACGTTATATTAAACATTTGCCAATCCAGATAAATATGTTTCATTAGAAGATAATTCTAATTCTTTGCCAACTTTCCTTAGCGTCTGATAATTTTCACGAGCGCTTCTTTGCTCTTGCCATTGGCTGTTTTTCTAGTTATAACAGAAAACAGATTTTTATCCACTTCATATCCGATGCTGTTGCGTTCATTTTGTATTGCAATTTTTGTGGTAGTGCCTGAACCAAGAAATGGGTCGAGTACAGTTTCCCTTTTGACGCTGAACATTCTGATTAGGCGGTCGGCGATTTCTTCTGGGTAAGCTGCGGTTCTTCGTTCCAATTGAGGTTCTTTCTGCCGACTACCTTTAACTGTCCAGATTTGGCTGAACCATTCGTCCCTTTCTTTTTTAGTAAAAGCACTCTCATAACGAAGGGTATCTTTTGGTTGGAATTTGCGGAGTTTTCCCTTCCTAAAGAGCAAAATAAATTCGCAATCAACAGTGACGTAGGCGTTTGGTGGGAGAAAACCTGAACCCAAAAAGGCGCCTTTGCCTTTGTACATTGGTTTGTTGGTGGGCTTTTTCCATAAAATGTAGGGCAGGGTGTTGAAGCCGATTTTCTCACAAACCTCTGTTATGCGTGAGTGATTGGGGTAGAGTTGGAATTTGCCGTTAACGGATCGGGTCGCGTCGCCAATATTTATGCATGCTATACCACCGTCGACTAGAACGCGATAGGTTTCAGCCCAGACTTTTGCCAAGTTATCATGCATGGCATCGTAGATTTGTCTCACTGTTTCCTCGTTAGCATCTTCATCTAACTTTTTGAACAATTCTGCAATGTGGGAATCAACGTTTGCGAACAGTTCATCCCACATCGCTATCATGGGGTAAGGCGGTGAAGTAACCATTAGTTCGACGCTGCCGTTCTCAATTTCTGGCATTCGTTGACTGTTACCAAGGATAATCTTGTGCTGGGTCTGCATTACTTCTAAGTATCGCTGTATTGGTGTTTTACTTTTGTGGTAGACGGGAAATGATTAATAAGTCCGAACCCAACCAATTTTGTGCTAAAGGTAAGCTGAGGTAACCAAGCCAGGTCAAAGGTGAAGGACTCAAGATCTAGACGCTTTGACTTGAGCGCCCAGAAGGGAAATCCTTTCCCGCAGGGGTTCGCAGGTTCAAATCCTGCCCTCAGCACCAATAACTCAAAAGATATCAGTTTTTAGGATAATTTTAATACTGTTCAATGCCTGTAAATAGGAGCATAGTTTGGTGACTTGGTTGGTCAATACAGTTTTCACTGACGAGGAGAAGAGAACGCTCAGGGGAATAGCTATGGAACTTCATGAGATTCGCAAACTCATCGAAAAACTTGCTGAAACAATGGTAAACTTAAATGACAAAAAACTTTTAGAAAGTCTCCAGGCGCCCCAAAACGACTTCAAGGAGAACAAAGTCCTAAACTATAAAGAAACATTAGAAAAACAAATAGATATCGCTGAAAAAGAAATTCGCTCAGGAAATTAGACTTCTTATTTGGATTAGCTTAAAAACTCAATTGACAATAGCTAGAAGAGGATAACTTTGATTATTAATAATCAAATTACTTGGGACTTAACTAATCTTTACGCGGGCATTAACGATCCAAAAGTCGATCAAACCATCGCAGAAGCTGCGGTAACGGCAGATGCTTTTGAGAAGACTTACCATGGCAAAATAACCAGTCTATCAGCTGATGGGTTACTCAAATGCTTGAATGATCTTGAAGCGTTTGAAGCGAAATTCAGCGACCTGACCCTATACTCAAGCCTCACGTTTTCTGCAGACATGACGCAGCCCCAAGCTCAGGCCCTAAACGATAGAGTAGACAAACTCTCAGCCAACATCAGCAAGCAGTTGGCCTTTTATTCACTAGAACTTGGCACCTTGGTCAAGAGTAAGCCCCAAATTATCCAAGAACCAACGTTATCCAATTATAAGCATATGCTGGAACGTGTCCAACGCCGCGTTGAACATCAACTCTCCGAGGCCGAAGAGCAAATAATCATTATGAAAGATCAGTTTGGTGTGAATGCCTGGGAAGAATTGCAGAGTAAATGGCTCAACACTCGACTCTTTGACATGGTGGTTTTGGGTGAGAAAAAGACCCTTAGTTATGGAGAGGCCAATGGTTTGCTCTCTCACCGTGACCGCAGCACACGAGAATCGGCTAACCGATCGATTTATGGGCTTCTGGGCAAAGATGGTGAAGTCTTCTCAGCCGCGCTACGTAGCATATGCAACGACTGGGTGACGGTTTCTAAACGCAGAAAATACGCTTCGGCCATGGAATCCAGCTTGATTAGCAATGATACCCAAGAAGGCATAATCGGAAACCTCCTCCAAACTATCGAAAGAGACGCTAAGAGCTATCGACATTACCTTAAGATCAAAACCAAACTTATGAACCAACCCGTGCTAGGCAACCATGATATCGTGGCGCCCTTGCCTGACTCGCCAGAACTCAAATTTACTTTCCAAGAAGCTCAAGAACTAATTATCAAAGCTTATAGCCGCTTCGATCCCCAATACGCCGCTGCAGTCAAAGAAATGTTCCAAAAACGCCGCATAGATGCTACCCCACGCTTTGGTAAACGCAACGGCGCTTTCTGTGCAAGCTATTACAACGGCAAATCAGCCTACATCCTGCAAAGCTTCAATGGCACCTTAAGCGATGTTTTCACCTTGGCCCATGAACTCGGGCACGCAACTCACGACTGGTACATGTCGAGAAGTCAAACATTGCTAAACATGAACGTTCCCTCCACCGTGGCGGAAACAGCTTCGATTTTTGGCGAACTGCTACTTACGGACCAACTGTTGGATAGCGCAAAATCAAATGCAGAACGAAAAGCTTTGCTCTGCTTGGTAATAGATGAGGTAGGAATGACAGCCTTCCAAGTTACAGCGCGAGTTTGGTTTGAGCAAGCACTCTACGCATCCATAGATAAGGGCGAATACTTGGATTACAAAACCATTTGCAGCCATTGGACCAAAAGCCGTGACCGAATCTTTGGTGATGCCGTCACATGGTTCCCTGAAATGGAAGCTGAATGGACTATGAAGCCCCATTATTTCATGGCAAACTACCGTTACTACAACTACCCCTACGTCTACGCCCAAATGTTTGTCTATTCCCTCTTTGAACAGTATTTGAAGGAAGGCAAAGCGTTTGTACCCAAACTAGTGAAAGCTTTGTCTGCAGGAAGCAGTGTTTCACCTATGAAAATCGGAGAAATCGTTGGTTTGAGCGTGGAATCACCGGACTTCTGGAATAGCGGGATAAAAGTGTTTGAGCGTTTCATTGGAGATTTAGAAAAAATAATCTAAGCCCATTTTACTTTCAAAGCCTTTTACGATTTGGCAATACAGCAAAAATAGCAATTGTGAAGTTAGGTTAAACATGTTTAGAAACCTGAGAGCGCCAAAACTATCAGAATAATTCCCAGAGTAAATGTATATGCAGAGAAGTAATGGAACTTTTTGCTTAAAACCAGTTTTTTGACCAACATTATGGCTAGGTAACCTGCAACCACCGTAAACACTAAACCAATAACCAGATTAAGTGGACTGATGCCAACACCTTCCGAAAAACTTCCACGTTGAAGGTAGGCTTCAACACCTAAATCGCCAATTATTGCCGGGATAGAAAGTAAAAAAGAAAATTTGAAAACCATTTCCCGTTTGACGCCCTGCAAAAGTCCACTCGATATCGTTGAGCCACTTCTTGAAAGCCCTGGAAAACTTGCGGCGCCTTGAGCAGCACCCATTATAAGAGCCTTCCTGTAGGAAATTTGAGCTTGGTCTTCCTTTCCATACTTAGAGAAAAATAGTAGAGTTGCACCGAACAGAAAAGTAACGCCTATGATTAAGATTGTTTGGTAAGCGTCTGCTATGAATTTGTCATAGAGGAGTCCTATCATACCTGTAGGAATTGTTGCAACTATTATTAGGGGAATAAATCGACCATATTCTGAATTGAAATCGCGATGAACCAAAGCGGTCAAGATAACTTTTATGTCGTGCCTAAAATAGAAAATTACAACTCCAAGTGTCCCTATGTGCAAAAACACGTTAAAAAGGGGAGTTGCCTGAAAACCTAAGAAATGCTCAGTAATCCTCAGATGTGCCGTACTGGAGATCGGCAGCCATTCTGCGAAGCCTTGAATTAAACCGAGGATTATTGTGGTAAGTAATTGGTCAATCAAGTATTAGGTCCTGCAAAACGTTGTCGGCATGTTGTTATTAATAGGTTTTGCAGATATCGCCAATTGAATTACCGGGTTTTTTGCTTGAATTATTTATAGTTGCATATTGTAGTCACATATCCTTATGAAACATCAGCCGATTAAGAAAAGTGGGTTTTTCTGTAAGCTAAACGGAGGTGGATTTTCTGGAATCTGAAAAGTCCAATATGCCCGAGTCCAAAAAGAACGCTAACGACAAAAACCAATGCCGAACCAATAATCAAGAGTACGAAACTAAAGAGGATTATGAAGCTCACTAGCTGGAGAAGCATCCTTACGGAATGCGACAGAACTATTATAACTGGAAAAGTTAATTTTGAAAATTAGAAAATGAGCAAAAAATGCTCGTTTATTCTTCTTTTTGTTGGAGGAGTTTTTTGATTGCGCCTATTCTGGATTTCTGTGCCAGCACGTCGCTTGTGACAACGGTTATTGCTTCTTCTGGGCACCATTTAACGCATTGGGGACCTTCAGGTTTGTCTTTGCACATGTCGCAAACATAGACTACCTTGGATTCTGGATGCAGCATTATAGCTCCGTAGTCGCAGGCTTCGATGCACCAGCCGCAGCCGTTGCATTTGTCCTTGTCTAAAACTATATTGCCCGTGTCTTTTGACTGTGTAAGTGCGTCTCTTGGGCAGGCAGCTACACACGCCGGTTCTTCGCATAGTCTGCATGTTACAGCCATGTTTGCTAACTGGTTAACTCTAACTACACGTATGCGTGATTTGAGCGGATTGAAAGCTTTCTCCTTTGTGAATGAGCAAGCGTACTCGCATATTTGGCAGCCGACACATTTTTCTGGGTCGGTAGAAACAAATTTTCTCTCATGCATCTTAACCATTTTTTTAAGCCTCTTTTGCGTCAGTTATGTTTTGGTAATCTTGCATGCCTAATTCTTGGAGCTTAGCTTTTGTTGGCACTCCTTCAACATTCCAGCCGCGAGCTTGATAGTAATCGTCAAGTAGCAAGTCAAGTTCATCTTGGGTTACGAATGCTCCTTTTACGGGTCCGTCGTCTGGAATGGGTTGGTTCATGACTTTCCATGGGAGGGTGTCGTCTTTGCGGCCAAGTCCTTCTCGAACGTTGATGAGTTTGGCGAGTGTAATAATACGCTCACCCGCGATGCTAAGTTCTTCGGGAGTCATTTCAACTCCTGTTACTAGACTGTAGAGCTTAGCCATGTCAGGAAGTTCTTTGTAGAGGGTGCCTTTGGCATTCTTGCAGATGATAAGTGAGTCGATTAATGCGTAGATGTCTTCTGCTTCTTTGACGAGTTTGCCGCGTCCCTTTTCAGCTTTCAAACGGTCAACTTTACCTTTCAAGTCGATCGTGTATGCACCGCTTCTGTTTTGGTCTGCTCCGCGGAAAGAAACTGCAGAAGCTAAAGCTGCGGTTTTGAGACAGCGCAAATCGTATCCGGTAACTTCTAAGCCTTTGATTTGTTGAGCAAGTTGCATTGAGCCTTTGCCGATTTTTTCTGCTGCCACTTTTACTCCGTCAGCTAGCATGTCGCCTATTCCTTCGCGTTTACCGATTTTTTCGATTAGTTGAATTAGTGCTTCTGCGTTTCCGAAGTGAGCATCTAATCCGCCAAGGTCCTCGTGTGTGAGGATTCCTTTTTCGTGGCAGTCCATAACGAAACTGACGGTTACACCTGCGCTTGTTGCGTCAAGACCATAGTAGTTGCAGAGTTCTGCAGCTTTGATTATGGCATCAAGTTTGTCTACGCCGCAATTGGGTCCTAATGCCCAGATGTTATCGTATTCCATTCGTGCCATGGTGCCTTTGTAAGGACCTTCGCGAATAACTGCTTCATGTTCGCATCTCATGGCACATGAGTTGCATGCGATAATTTTTGTGATGTACCTCTCGTTTAGTGTTTCTGCGCTAACTTTTTCAGCGTTTTCAAAATGTGCGTTGTTAAAGTTGCGGGTTGGCATGCAGAAAAGAGAGTTTTGAACCATTAGGTTTTCGGATGTGCCAAGGGTTCGGTATTTCTGTGCTGCTGGACCTTTCATGCGTTCATGGAATTCTTTCACCATTTCCATGAATTCGTCAGGTTTCGCAACGGCTATGTCGCGTGTACCTCTAACTGCTATAGCTTTTAGGTTTTTGCTGCCCATTATTGCGCCAAGCCCTGTTCGTCCAGCGGCGCGGGTTTTCTCGTTAATTATGCTTGCGATTTTTGAGAGCTTTTCGCCAGCTAAACCGATGGATGCTACCCTAACGTAATAGTCTCCTGTCTCGTTTTTTATAGCGTCTTCGGTTTCTCCAGGAGATTTACCCCAGATTTGTGATGCATCAAGAAGTTGGACTGAATCGTCGTCGATCCAGAGGTAAACTGGCTTTTCAGCCTTGCCGGTTAAAATTACTGCGTCGTATCCTGCTCTTTTTAGTTCTGCTCCAAAGGTGCCGTGGCTTACGGCTTCTCCGACACCATTTGTTGCGGGTGATTTAGAGATGAAAGCGTGACCGTTTCCGCCTGTTGGAAACATAGTTCCTGAAACTGGTCCAAGCGCAAGTACAAGAGGGTTTTCTGCGCTAAGAGGGTTAACACCTGCTTTTGAATTGGATAACCAGAGTTCCATACCAAGGCCGATACCGCCGATGTATTTTTTGGCAATCTCGTCAGACAATTTTTCTGTTCTGATCTTGCCTGTAGTTAAATCAACGTATAAGATTGTTCCAGCGTAACCAAGCAAACCTTGTTCCTCCAAGATTTTTAGTTTATTTAGTTCTGTTGAACAATATATTAAGTTAATGGGTTCTTTGTTTGAAAATTCATGGCTTATTGTAATTTTCTGTTTGCGTCATGTATATTGGAGCACAACGCACAAATGCCAAGTTTTGCAGGTTAAAACCGTTACAAGCCAAGAAAAGAAATATCAGAACCTCAACAACTACTAGAATAGGGCTGAAGGTAAAAGAAATGGAAGTCAAAGTACACTACATAAGCTTAGTAAAATCCTACACCAACACAAGCCAAGACGAATTCACCTTGCCAAACAACACTCTACTATCAGATTTGCTTGACAGAATCGCCGAAGACTACGGCAAACAATTCATGCAGGAGGTCTATGATCCAATCAAGAAAGAAATGAAATCCTCTTTTGTCGCTATGGTGAACGGCGTTTTAATGGATCAACTCCAAGGTGTGAAAACACCGCTGAAAAATGGCGACAGCGTTATTTTGATGTCGCTAATGACTGGCGGCTAAGCTACATAAGAACACCCCTTAAAAGCGTGCACCCGCATATTTTCGGTTGATGAGATGACAAGAAAACGCATTGTGATACTAACCAATATCCACCAATGCCTTCTTCACAGCCATCTGCTTGTTCTTCATAATTATGGGCCTAAGTTCTTGGATTCTTTGGCCCAACATAATTATTGTCCTACTTTTTGTTTCAGGGATCGCTATACCAATTTACTGGAAGTACCGTTTCAAGCATTCGGGGAAAGAGGAAAAGAAACGGATGATTGCTCAAAAACAAATCAACAGATTCTACTATAACCGATGGTACACCCCAGCCGACTCAACGGAAACTAGATTATCAAATTGAACGAATCAAGAAAAGAAAACAACCCCCATAACATTTTGAAGATTAGGACAAACAGCAAAAAAATATAATTTGTCAATTAGAAGCATGAGATTAAAAATAAAAAAGTTCAACAAAAGAAAGAAGTTAAATTGGGTTTATTTTGCCTTGTTAGCTTCGTCAGCTGCTTGGAACAGGTTTTTGACTGCCTTCTGGCGGTACTTCTGAGATAGTGTTTCTGCGCTAACGAATGATAAGGCTTCTTCCGGACACCATTTGACACATTGCGGTTCTTTGGTTTCGTTGTCCGTGCAACTGTTGCAGGCGAATACTACTTTCTTTTCGGGATGCATGTTCATTGCGCCAAATTGGCAAGCACTGATGCACCAACCGCAACCGTTACAAGCATTTTCATCTACGCGGATTATACCAGTGTCGCATTCCTGTTTTAGTGCGTCTCTTGGGCAAGCTGCTACACATGCAGGATCTTCACAATGCCTACAAGTTACTGCTAGGTTTACTAGTGGTCCTATGCGCATGGCGCGTATACGTGATTTGTTTGGGTTGAAGGTTTTTTCGTTAACCATACTGCAGGCATATTCGCAAACTCAGACAGCCAATGCATTTTTCGGGGTCAGCTGTTACGAATTTTCGGTCTTGTGGGCGGACCATTTTAGTTTCCTCCTGCAGTTGCTGCTACCGCTTCTGGCTTGGCTTCTTTAGCTGCTTTCATTGCATTCTCAGCAATGTATGCTAAGTCGCCCAACCCTAGCTGTTGCAAACGTTCAACTGTCGGGATACCGTCAGCTGTCCAACCACGTGAAGCGTAATAGTCATCTAATCCGATTGCCATTTCTTCATCATTTACGCAGACGCCTTTTGCTGGTCCTTCATCTGGTACAGGGAAATTCTTTATCTTGTATGGAACGTCGTCGAATTTTCGTGTGCCTTTGCCTTCGCGTATGTTGAAGAGGCGTGCGAGGTTTTCGATTCTGTCGCCGTCTTGAGTCATTTCTTCAGGAGTAATTGGGATGCCTGTTGCTAATGTGTAGTAGTTGGTTAGGTCTTTCCAGCCGTCGTAATATGTACCTCTGCTGAACTTGCAGACGATGAGTGAGTCGATGATGTTGTACATGTGGCTCTCGTCGGTGATCATTTTGCCTCTGCCTTTCTCAATTTTGAAGCGGTTTACTTTGCCTTTAACGTCAGGTGAGTAAGCTCCGTTTCTAAGGTGACAGGCGCCTCGGAATGATACTGAGAATCCTAATGCTGCGGTCTTTAGGGTTCTTAGGTCGTATCCTGGAAGCTCTAGACCTTTGATGTGACAAGCATACTTGTATGCGTCTCCGCCGATTAATTCAGCTGCCTTCGCAACCCCTTCCGCTAGAATGTTGCCTAGCCAGCCTTCACGTTTGCCAATTTTGTGGATAATTGCGATTAAGGCTTCAGCGTTACCGAATTTTAGGTCAATTCCATCGGTTTGTTCTTTGTTGATTACTCCGTGCTCATAGAGATCCATCGCGAATGCGACAACGACTCCGATTGAGATGCCATCCATCCCGTATTCGTTTACTATGCGCATCGCTTCGATAATTGCGTCTAATCGGTCAACACCACAGAGTGGTCCCATGCTCCAGAGGCATTCGAATTCAAGCCTAGAGGTTGAGCCTTTGTATGGTCCTTCTGGGACAACTGCGATGTGGTCGCAGCGCATACCGCATGTTGCGCAACCGACGATTTTCTTAACGTAATGTTCGTTTAGGTATTCGCCGCTGACTTTATTTGCGCCTTCAAATGTGGCGTTTGTCCAGTTCCTTGTTGCCAAGGCTGAGAGTGAATTGAGAACGAGAACGTTTTCGGGTGTACCGAGGGTCTTGTATTTCTTGGTTGCTGGACCCTTCATACGTTCATGAATCATCTTTATGTATTCTTTGAAACCTTCCATGTTGGCTACGTTAACGTCTTTTGTTCCTCGAACTGCAACTGCCTTGAGGTTTTTGGAGCCCATTACTGCTCCCATGCCTGTGCGTCCGATGGCACGGAATTCATCATTTATAATGGCTGCAAACCTGCAAAGTTTTTCTCCTGCTTCGCCAATGGCTGACACTCGAATATAGAAGTCTCCGAGTTCATCTCGGATTTTGTTATCGGTATCATTAACCGTGGCGTATTTTAGGTACTCTCCGTTTCGGATTTCGACCTTGTCATCGTCAATCCATAGGTAAGATAATTTGGGAGCTTTGCCTGTAATTACGACGGCGTCGTATCCTGCACGTTTTAGGTCAGGACCAAAAAAGCCGTGAGCTTTAGCTTCACCGACTCCGCCTGTGGCAGGTGACTTGGAAACTACGGCATAACCATTTCCAGCTGTTGGACCCATGGTGCCGCTAAGCGGTCCTGTACAGTAAATAATTGGGTTGTCTGGGTGGAAAGCGTCTGTGCCTGGTTTTGAATTGTCCATAAGTAAGCGGATGCCTAAACCTATTCCGCCGATGTAGCTTTTCGCCATTTGTTCGCTCAATGGCTCAGTTCTTGTCTCTCCAGTCGTGAGGTTAACATGTAAAATTTTTCCCGCATAAGCAAACATGCTTTTTTCCCCTCAAATCTTCTAAGTTAGAAGGCATTTGAAAGCTATATTAAGTTAATGGCTAATCCATTTAAAAAATCACGATTATTTTCGACTTGTTTTTCGCTTCACAACGCAAAAGGTGCCTCCCAAAACACCCCGAAAACCAAGTAAGAAACGAAAACTTAAACCAACCCGATCTATTCCCTTTTAGACAGGCGAAACTTTGAACCGAACTGACATGCTAAAACAGGTAGCCCAAAAACAAGGCAAACCTTCCAACTTTATCATCTTCAACCAAACCAATTTAACGTACTTCACAAATTTTTCAGGAGCAGCTGCACTCTTAGTTCCCGAACTAGGCGAATGTACACTTTATGTTTCGGGAGTGAACTTTGAACAGGCAAAAGCGGAGGCCAAGGGCTTAAATGTTGAGCTTCTAAAAAGAGGCGAGAATCTTATGGAAAAGATCGCTAAACAAGCCTCATCTAAAAAATTCGGAGTCGATGCACTACCTGTTGAAAGTTGGCGCACCTTAGCTAAGGCTGTTGGAGGAGAAGAAAAACTTGAACCAATCAACAGCCTAATTCGAGAGCTCCGTAGCGTAAAAGACAATGAAGAAATCAAACTAATCCGTGAAGCTTGCAGGTTAGCAACCATTGGTATGCAAAAAGCCAAAGAAATCATCGGGGTGGGCGTAAAGGAGAAAGATGCAGCAGCCGAAATTGAGTATGCCATGCGCAAGGCTGGATCGGATGGAACCGCTTTTGAAACCATAGTAGCGTCTGGTGCAACCTCAGCATTTCCCCATGGCGGCAACCTTGAACGAACAATCTGCGATGGTGACTTTGTCATTGTTGATTTGGGTGCAACCTACAAATTCTACCGCTCAGACATGACAAGAACCTTCATTGCCAGCAAAACAACCTACCACCAAGCTGCCATCTACGACGCAGTAAAGATAGCCCATGAGAAAGCTCTCGAAGCGATTAAGCCTGAAGTTGCTGCAAGCGCAGTTGATAAGATAGCCAGGCGCGTGATTGAGAAGGCGGGTTTTGGCGAGTACTTTGTGCACAACCTTGGCCATGGGGTGGGCTTGGAGGTTCATGAGGCACCTGTCTTGAGCCCCGACAGCAAGGACATCTTAGCAGCAGGAAACGTAGTAACTGATGAACCTGGAGTTTATGTACCTGGTTTAGGCGGGGTCAGAATCGAAGATACCATCCTCGTTACGAAAAATGGCGCCGAAATACTTACCAATGGACCTTGCATGCCATAGGTAAACTAAATTAGGCGCTACTTTCATCTTTTATTTGAGAGTGATTTTTTGATAAGTAATCCAGTTGTCATACTTGTGGATGTGCAGAACGATTTTTTCACTGGAGCATTGAAGATTAAGAACGTAAAGAACATAATTGAACCCCTCCAAAGGCTCGTCATCGCCGCCCGAATAAACAAAGTCCCAATCATCTACAACATCGATGCCCACTACCCGAGGGACTTTGAAATCACGAAAAGATGGGGCATCCACGCAATTAAAGGAACCCCCGGCTCTCAAGTTATTGGTGAACTCAAACCAGAAGATGACAAAGACTATATTGTTGAGAAACGCACCTACAGCGGCTTTTACGAAACGGGCTTAGAGCCACTCTTACGCAGCCTCTATGAGGGCGACGGAGCAAAAACCCTAATTCTGGGCGGCTTACACACCAACATATGCATACGCCACACGTCGGCTGACGCTTTTTTCCGCGGCTACCAGATAGTAATCGCAAAAGATGGCGTAGAAGCGCTTACACTTCAAGATCAAGAGCAGAGCCTGAAGTATCTGGAGTACGTTTACAACGCAAAGATAATGCCAGTTAATGAAATAATACAGGAAATTGTAAAATAACAAGTTTCCAATTATTCTTGTAAAAATCCATCACTTTTTCAACCAAGGCCTACCTTAAAAGAAGAAGAAGATTGAAAAAAAATTGCACTTCTTCTTCTACCAGTTTGAGATCAGAACACCGAAAGATTGATGGTGTGTGTCTGAAAGAAGAAGCATATCGATTCTAGCAGAATCTGTTTTCTTCTTCTAATTTTCAGGTAAAGTTCTCACCTTCACGCAACTCTGGCACCCAAAGATTCGGTGTTCGAAGTATGGTGGGGTTTAACATAAACATAAATCTCGCCCTGAGAAACATTTTTCGAAAATAAGTTGCAAGGAACGGTATGGTGAAATCTTTGGAGATTGAAAGTAAGGAAGTTTCTTGGAAAGTTGACGGAATTAATGTTTATGGAACTGTTACTGCTCCTGTAGATTGTACGTCTTGTTGTGGAGTTGTTTTTGTGGCAGGTAGCGGTCCGACTGATCGTGATTGGTGTTCCCCACTCTTGCCTGGAACTCATGGCAGCGGGAAACTGCTCGCTGAATTGTTGGCACGTGAGGGTTTTGTTACTTTAAGGTATGATAAGCGTGCATCTGGACGTTATGCAATGGAAAACGTATCTAAATTGATCGGAAAGATCAGCATGCAGAGCCATTTGGAGGAATTGTCGGGTGCCGTTGAAACTCTGGTTTCTGAGGGGCGCGTGAGGGGCGATTGTATTTTTGCGCTTACTAACAGCGAAGGCGCTATCCATGCGTTGAATTATCAGTTGCGGGTGAAAGGTCGGCGTTTCAAGGGGTTGGTGCTTACGGGAGCGCCTGGAAGGGCAATTGGTGCTGTTGGTCGCAGTCAGATTTTGGCTCAGGTTAAGGCTTTGCCTAATGGGGAAGATATAATGAAGAAATATGATGAGGCGATTGCCTCCTTTATCGCTTGCAAGCCTATGGTACCTGAAGCCTCTCTTCCTGAAGGCATTCGCCAGCTGCTCTTGAGTTTGAGCAGCCCTGTCAACTTGCCGTTTGCTCTGGAATTGTGGACTTATGATCCCACCGAAGCTATTGCTCAAGTTGATGAGCCTATGCTGGTTGTAATTGGTAAGAAGGATATTCAATGTGACTGGCAAGCAGACGGCAACGCCTTGGAAACCGCAACGGCTAAAAAAATCAACGTGACTTATACTTATCCAGAAAACGCAAACCACGTACTAAAACACGATGAAACCCCAAGAGAACAACTCACAGCTCAAGCTGCATTAAACTATAATGAACCAGATAGAGAACTAGACCAACAGACTGCAAACACTATAATCGGTTGGCTTAGAAAACACACAAATCAATGAAAAAACTTTTTTGTTGTTTAAAAGTTTCGAGAGTTACGTTCAGCAAATTACTTGTTGGGCTCGAGCATCCGGTGAAAGTATAAAAAGCAAGTCAACAAACTACAATGGAGCACTGTGGACAGGTAATATTTTTTCGATTTCTTGTTCTAGAAGCCCGAAATGTCTATAATTGTTTAGAAACAAATTCTGTTTTTCCAATGGCTATGGGCGCAAACTTGGGTTAGCTGTAAAGTTAACCAATGGTCATTGGAGGAAGCAAAAAGGAATTTACTGTAATCATAATGGTTGCTATGATGACTATAATTGCTAAAAACAGTAGAGCCGAGGTCTCCGCTTTGCTTATTGGCCGATTTCTGCAATAGATCAAAAAACATACAGTCACCTCAACAATCACGGCTATGGAAGTGACGAGAACAAACAAGGGTAATGAAGGTGAAAGTAGATTCTGCCCTGGTTCTGGTCTTGAAGCAACTTGTTGAAGCTGCAATTGAAGAGCCTCATCTTTAAGTGGGTCATATTCTGCACTGGAGGTTGAATTATATGTTGAAGTGCAAATCACTACGTTGCCTTTAGTAGTGATAAGCTTCACGGTATATTCAGTTCCATTAACTAATGTTTCTGGGTTAAGTGTCAGAGTTATAACTTCGAAGGTTCCTTTTTTCAGGGTTGCAGATGCAGGACTCATGTCTATTAAAGGGAGGCTTACTCTGTGATTATCTTCGATTATCCATGTGTACGCTGAACTGTTTGTAATAATTGCCGACGTAGACCCCATGTTTATTACGGTTATTTTTATAGCGTCGTTGGCACCATCAAATCTTTCAACAAATTGCAGGTTTCTAATTGCAACTTGCTCTGCAGTGCCCATTAGGCCTAAAGCATTAGGAGTTGACAACACACTAATAACAACAGAAAGGACGAATGCTGCAATGATGAGGAAGCTGATAGAGAATGTTTTCTTATACCGAACCATTGGTAATAGCTCTTAAATTAATTTCAACCGGCCAATATATTAAACATTACGATTTACTACTATGTAACACTAATTGAAATAACGCTGGAAAAAACAGAAAAATGAAAAATTAAATTGTCGAGCAGAAGTTTAATCTTCGAATTAAATGTTAGCGGTCCAAGCCCACAAGGGTGCTTTGATTTGTTGAAGCAACTTACGCCGGAGACAAAATTTTTCTCCTGGAATTGGAGGGCTTGTTGGTAAGTTTCAAAAAAAGAATAATGAGGTTTAACCTCAGGAAGGATTCTTTCGTTTTAGACAAAAACAGTTAAAGAACCCCCGATGTTTAAGGGATTTGTGCTAAGGCTTTTTGTATTTCCTCGTAATTTGGTTCAATAGCTGTTTTATTGGATACCCACATGTAACGCACGATTCCTTCTTCATCGAGAACAAGGATTGACCGTTTAACAATCGGGTAACAGCCAGTTCCCCAGCAACACTCGGTTTCATCACAAGGGGAGAATTGCAGCCTGTATTTTTCAAAGACTTCACGAGTGGGATCGCTTAAAACTGGGAAAGGTAGCCTGTTTTTTTCAGAAAAACGTTTACTTGAAAAAGGAGCGGTTAGGTCTATTCCGATAACTTGAGCCTTTAAATCAACCAGCTTAGACATTGCATCTCGAAACTCACAAACCTCTTTAGTGCAAGTTTCCGTGAAGGCTCCAATGAAGAAAGCTAAAACGACTTTTTGCCCCAAAAAATCCTTCAGGCTTATTGGTTTCATATCTACATCAAGTAAAGTGAAATCTGGTGCTTTTTCTCCAATTTTTATTTGGTTTGACATAAAAAACAGTCCTTGCTAAAAAAGAAGTAGCGCTTGTATAAATGGCTAATGCACAGCATTTCGGCAGAGAAGAAACAAGATTTGGCACATCAACTGGGATGCAGCCTTTGCCAGAACCTTAAGGCCTGCTCTTCTCTGAATGATTTAAGATTTTACTAACCGCTAAGGACTTTGTTGAAATAGAATTTCAGCCAGAATTTCTTTACGTCGTTCTTTGCGGTTCTTCTTTTGGTTCTTCATGGCTAATTAGAAATATTTTAGCGTTAACATAAAAACCTTATTGATTCTAAATACTAAGTAATAGTAAAGAAACAGTTCCCAATTTTTTTCTTCCTAAAACCTAGAAAAAACTCAAGCAAAAAACAACCCTAACTGCGCCGTTTCAAGATCCAAAAATCAAGACCCAATTGACGAGCAGAATTCTAAGCGAAAATGCAAAACTCTGAATTCTAAAAAGCGAAGGAGTTATAAATCGAACGCCAAAACTATGAATATAGTGAAAATTCGTGATTGGAAGTGAAAAACCGACTAATGCTTTTACTCTTTCTTTAGTAGCTGGGATTTTAATAGTAGCCAATGCAGTCGCCCTGGGAGTTGTAGCTAAGTGGTTTCCTGGAATCATGCCCACTCTTCCAGGATCATCAGGCAATGATCCAATGCTTCTGATAGAGCTTGCAGCTGTTGGCCTGATCTTTGGTATTATAGTATTACTTGGAGCTCTAATGCTATACGCCAAACCCGCAAACAAGAAAGAATGGGGAATAATGATAATTATCTTCTCGATACCGAGCGTAATCATGGGGGGAGGATTCATAATAGGTTTCATTTTAGGCATAATGGGTGGAAAATTAGCCCTTTCACGAAAAACAAAAATGTGAGTATTATTCACTGTTTTGTAATAAAATGTAAGTCAATAGAGTTATATTGACTGTGTGACCCTCTCACTATATAGGAGAATTTTTGAAATGACCACCGATGAAAACAAAGCCATCGTCCTCAGATTCATTAAAGAGGTATTGGGCGGCGGCAATATCGACCTTATCGAAGAATTACTTGCACCGGATTACGTGAATCCGAGTATGGGCGTCACCAATCGCACTGGTTTCAAGGCTGTGATTTCCGGTCTGAAGGCCTCTGCGCCAGCACGCGATTTTGAAATTGCTAATGTAGTAGCTGAAGGCGATTCAGTCGTATTTAGGGGCAAGATGAACGTCACCCTCGCCAGCGGAAAAAAGGTCTCTGCCCGAGTTATCACTTATTACCGCCTAGTTAACGGGAAGATCGTGGAAGATGAACCGATAAGTACGCCGCCTCTGACCGAATTGTTAAGCGACATGATGCCACCAAAATCAGGCTCCTAAGTCGACGACTCATCTTTACTGAAATATAGTGCTGCCCTAGCAGGAATAACAAAAAGATTTTGCCCAACCAAATTCGCTATTAAGACTGGCAAAGCAATTGGTCCCAATACAAGTTCACCAATCACAATTGCCAACGTAGAATTTTTATGACTGCTAACAACACTCAAAGCAATTGCACTTGAACGACCAAACCGCCTACCAGAAAAGAAAGCAACAACAAAAGTGGCACTAAGAACTAGCAAAATAAAAAACAGAAACAACAAAAATTCAACTGGGCTTTCCTTTACAAAAATAGCTCCAGGTGCAACTGCTCCCCAAATAAGGAATAATACAAGTGCCTGCTGGATAGGGGGACTGCGAACAGCGATTTTTTGAGTTTTTTGCGAAAGAAGTCGTCTTAAAGCTTGCGCGGCAACTAAAGGCACCACCAAAATGAAAAATAAATTCGCAAAAATTGCAGCCGAATCTATTTGGGCGATAGACTGCGTCACGAGCAAAATCGTTATTGGAACAGTGACAAGAGCCAAAATATTCGTCACCATACTTATGATGAGAGCTAAAGGCGTATGACCACAGAAAACATCACACCAAAAAACAGAGGAAATTGCAGCAGGCGAACTGAATGCAATTACTAACGCGGCATACTCAATTGGCTTGAAAAAAGGTATCCCAACAACTGATAATATCGGAGGCACTAGAAAGACCAAACCTAACGCAAGAAGAATAATCTTATAGTTTCTTAGTGAGCTTACAAATTCTCTTGGCTTAATATTGAGTGAAACAAAAAACATTATCAAGGCGAGAAATATCGAAGTGTAGGGGTGCCAGAGTAATCCAATGCCGGGGAGCAGCAACCCTAAACTCACGGCAATTAGAGCTACAAGTATAGAAGAGAATTTTCTGATGAAGTCTTTGTAATCCAATTTTATTGCCTGCTAAATAAGCCCTTTTTTAGCTTAAAAAAGGTAAAGTCTACTATTACTGAATTCCATAGATCAGCGGCTTGTTTATTTATCTTGACTACTTAAGACATTTAATGTTTGAGTATGCTTCATGTGCTTGTTTGCAAAGTTCATCGTATCTTTTCATTAAACCTTTCATATCCGATGACCAACCAAGCTGTCCGAATAATAAGGCACTGGATTAGTTAGGTATGGGCTAACGTTTTTGTTATTTCTTCAAGAATCATTTTTACTGGTAAATTGGAGCTATAATCCCCTCTCAACCCATACCCCCAGTCTGCTATAAGAAATCAAAAACTACCTTAGAAGAAATAGCACAACAGCCAAACAAACTTGAATCCTTAAGAATTGCTTTCCTTCAAGCATCAATCCAGCTCGCTAAACAGTTCAAACAGCTTCTTTGATTTTAAGCGCTGAGTCTTAATGAGTCTTTTGCGAAGAATAGGTTGATCAAAGCTCCTGCAAATGCTAAAGCTCCAACGGTCAAGCCTAAGGCTTGGAAACCTCCTACTGGATTGATAAACATATTGAGCACAACTCCTGCGATTGTTATCCCCAAAGCTGTACCCACTCCGCTGAAGGCTGAGGATAATGACATCGTTGCACCTCTGAATTGTGGAACTTGCTCAAGCGTTAGGTTAGTTGATGCTGCTGCAACTACTCCGATTAGAGCTGAAGCTGTCCATCGTAAACAGAGAAAAATAGTTAGATCGGTCATAAAAAAAGAAAACATCGTAAACAAACCCGCAAGAGTTATAGATATCACCGTCAGACGTTTTCTTCCTACCCGATTAACTACCTGACCCCCAATTATAGCACCTACAGAAATGAGCGCAAGGCCTACAAGCGGACCAATCAATGAAGCCAAACCTGGTGGCACTGAAAACACTTGCCTGAGAAAAGTTACCTCAAAAACTGCAGCTCCAAAACCAAAAGCATTTCCAAAAAAGGCAGCTATCAAACAGGCGACTGCTGATTTGTTAGCAAGAACCATTTTCGCACCCCTAAAAGGATGTTCTTTCTTAATCGTTTGCTGAGGTTTGGGTGGGTTAGGGGTAAAAGTTAGGATTACAAAAACGAGGCTAAAAAGAGATAACGGCAGCATGAACCAAACGAAAACAGATCGCCAGCTTCCGATGCCGGTCATAAAGCCAACAATTGGGGACCCCACTGCATTTGCTAATGTGCCAGCCGCCGCTACCAAACCTATTGCTTTGGCTCTTTTGTCTAAAGGGTAAGAGTTTCCGATAAATGTTTGAGCCGTCACAACTATCAAAATTGAGCCGATGCCGTTCAGTGGAACAATAAGTTGAGCGATTTGAAAACTCGGAGCCAAAAAAAGTCCCACATTGCACAATACTATGAACAGGATTCCTATCATTACGATTGATTTGTATTTGGATCTAGCGCCATAAGCGGCAAGGACCAGCGCAGTAACAACTGATGAGACAGCGATTAAGGAATCGAGTTGGGCTACAGTTCCCGGAAGAACGCTGAAGGTTTTAGCAATGTCTATAATTGTGATTGGAATCACAACGTCAATGACGGCTGCAGCGAAAACTGCGATAAGTAGTGCCACCACAAATATTGTTTTAGAAGAATGTGACCCATTGTTTGACGGATCAATCGTCATATTTTGATATTTATTGTTTCAATCTGTTAATAGTACTTTCTAATATCTTCGCTACCCTTCAGAATTTTCTCCAAAAATCCTTTGCCAGTTTAGGATAAGTTCTTCTCGGTTTATTTGCAAAACCTTTGCTTGTTGCCTCTTTTCTTTCAATAACATGTCAAGAACTCTTTCAAGTGGTGTAGCACAATACTTAATTGAATACTCGGAGGAGGCGTTGACCATTTCTAGGGTTGATAATCTTTTAAGAATTTGAGAGAGCTTATGTTTAGTTAGTTTCAGAGCATCTTCCAAGTTTTTTTCTTCACATGGACCTCTTTTCGAAAGGTAAACGTACACTTGAGCTTCTCTCTTTGTGAGACCCAAGCTCGCGAGTACACCGATTAGACGTTCTATGCTCAACTAACCACGCTCTTTTAATCAAGAAGCACTATTTGACAGGTTATTTTCTTAAAAGTAAAAAAAGGGAATATTGAAAGAACCGCATTCATTTATAGCAGAAGCTAAGGGTGGGTTATCGACCAACTAGCGTCAATGTTTATAGTCGTGCTTTGGTCTCCGACAGGCCCGTAGTACTTCCATGTTGGACAGGCGAAGGCAGCATTAGCAGCATAACCTACTGTGTCAACGGTAAGCGTTACGCCATTTGGCAAATTAAACACCAGCTGTCTATTTTGGATGCTACCGTATCCACCAAACAGTAACCACCCAGGAGGCAACGTTACTGCTGAAGTTACTATCGGCACCGTCCAATGAGCAAAGACTATTTTGCCCATTCTGCATACTTCAAGCTCGCAGTGTTTGACCAAAATAACGTTTATAGGTACACCGGGGAGACCTGCATAAATAAAATCCTTGTTTAAAGAAGCGATTGAAGGACTATCCGTCATGATGGCAACTGTAGCCCAAACAAGTCCATGACCAGGGATATTCTGCAATGTATCCAATTCAAGATAATCTCCGACCCCGTGGTCGCCTCCGTCAAAGTGAGCAACGACAATTTTGATAGCGGGTTGATGAGACGCAAGGTTAACAATCGTGGCCCCCGTTCCAGATGCATGTTCATAATAAGCAACTTGAGCAAAAACTGGTGCAAAGCAAGCGGCTGAAACAACTAATGCAAGAAATAGTGTCAGAATAGTTCCGAAAAATTGCTTTTTTCTCATTCTTATTCTTCTCCTTTTTGAGTGGAAAATATTATTTACTTTACACGCTATATTCTATAGTCAGTCAGAAAGAAAACTACCAATTCTAAGCGGGTGAAAGCCCCAGGAAAGCAAATTGAATCGAGAACAAGAACAATTCTCTAAGACACTTGTGGGTTTTGGACTTTCACAGATAGACGCTGATATCTACATTTTCCTTGCAAAGAAAGGCTCTCAAAAAGCACTAGATATACGAATCGCACTAAAACTAACCAAAGAACAAGTCTATACTAGTTTAAAGAACATGAAGAGTAAAGGTATCATAAGCTCCACAATTGAGCATCCCGCTCGGTTCAGTGCTTTGCCTTTTGAAAAAGTTTTAGATCTATTCATAAAAGCAAAGGTGGAAGAAACACGTAGTCTTCAACAAACCAAAGATGAAATTCTTTCAAATTGGGAGAGCCTCAAAATTGCTGAAAAAGACACATCCGGAAAGTTTACGGTAATCCAAGGCAGAGCATTCATCTTCTCGAAAATCCAACAGATGATTCAAGAAACGGGAAAACAAGTCCTTACCATCATTGCAGTCCCTACCCTGGCGCAAGCCGACCAGCGAGGCATTTTTGATCTTGCTAATAGTCTACCCTTAAAATCATCGATTAAGTTCCGATTTCTAGCCGAGTTAACTCACCAAAACGCAAACATAATCAAAACTTTACTAAACGAGGCGCCAAATCCCAAGCTCAACATTGAAGGCAGGAACTCTGACCTCGGATTTACCCTATTTCCACAGATGCTTTTAAGAGATGAAGAAGAAGCGCTGATTTTCGTTACCCCCAGAAAAGAACCGTCAATAATTGAACAAGAAGATGTTTGCCTTTGGACGGACTGCAAAGCTCTAGTAATAGCGTTTACTATGATTTTTGAAGAACTCTGGCATAACTCAACAGACATTCGGGAAAAAATACGCGAAATTGAAACGGGAAAGCCCACGCCAAAAACACTTATTATTGAAGATTATGAAATTGCCAAAAGAGAGTATTACAAGATCCTGAAGACAGCTATGCGGGAAATCATAGTCATGACTTCTTCAAAAGGTCTCATTGAATTATCATCAGACATCCAGCATCTTAATTATTGGAGCGAAAAACATATTGCCGTAAAAATTATGGCTCCGATAGTTGTCGAAAACATGGAAGCGGCAAAACAGCTTTCACGCTTTTGTTCACTAAAACATGTTCCACCAAACTATATGCAATCCACAATCCTTGATGGAAAACACCTTTTCCAATTCAACACTTCAAAGCCCAGAAACAAGCTAAGCGCTCCACCATTGCAATTTGAAAATACATTTTACACTACAGATCATAAATATGTGCAAAAAACAAGATCAATGCTGCTTGAAATTTGGAAAAACTCTAATCCCCCATCGTTTGATAACCTGAAATCGATATTTGGAACGAACGTTCGAAGTCAAAGCGCATATTTTCCCGGAGCAATTCGCAGGTCAGGTCCTGATGGAACTTTTCAGCCTCTTCCTCCAGCTGATGAATCAATGAGAAATACTTATGAGGTTATCAACATTGTTGATGATGACCCTTTGGATAAACTAACAGAACAAGACGTTTTAAGCGAAATTATTAAAACACAGAAATATCAAGGCACAAATCAAATTGGCCTAATCAGAGTCTATTCTAGTCAAGCAATTGCAGTCATAAACCCGCCAAATTTCTTTAAACTGACACCAATGCTTATCCGAATCCATCACATCGAAAAACACTCCACCTCTGGAGAAGAAGATGTCGTAATTATTAACCTGTGGCTTGAGACAAAAAGTGATTACGCATATGTGCCAGTCGCAGTCTTCACTGATAGCCCCGAAGCTCAAGCAAGGTGGCGAAAACAATTTTCAGCGACACCGGCTGGCAGAAATGTTCAGTTAGCCAAAAAAGACGAGCTAAAAGTGTGGATTCATGGCAACACTATGTTTGCTGGTTGGACAAAGCCTATCCTACTTACTCCTGAACAAAATAGTCTCCCACCCGCATGTATATTGGTGGAAGGATACGGAAATGTGAAAACCGAAGCATATACAATTATTCAGCCTTCTGGAGGAAAGTTTAAAGCAAAACAAAACGGCTTCGATGCCTTCGTAACCTTCATGCATCCATCCTCAAAATACTCTGCACCAGGCACCGACGGATTCTTAATAAGAGATTTCTTAGGAGAAATCACACCTCAATTCGTCAAAGGGTTCCATTCAGCTCTTCAAACCAAACTATTTGAAAAAAATAAGCTCTTAAGCGTTCACAAAAAAGGAAAGTAGGAGATATCATCAACAAGAGACAGCTTAGATAAGGAAAACGCAACGACTATCCCCGAAAAGACAACGAAAAGGCCCAAACAAAAAACACCCCTTGACCATACAGTTCGTAGGCCAAAGTCAAAATCCAACTCCAACCTACACACCAACTTACATAAGAAATCAAAATAAAGCCAGTTTTCCCAATGCTTGCTAAACCTCCAAACAACCAAAATATCCTAAATTGTTTGACGGGATATCAAAAGACAATCGACTGAGCTAACATTTTATAAAGTTGTGACTATTACTATATTGAGAGTGTTTTTATGGCTAATTTAAAAGATAAGGTAGCAATAGTGACTGGCTCTGCACACGGCATAGGTAAAGGAATTGCATTGGCATTAGCTCGAAGTGGCGCCGATGTTGTTGTTACTGATCTTTCAGATGAAATCTTTAACGTTGGAAAAGAGATTGAATCTGTCGGAACGAAAGCGTTCCCCGTAAAATGCGACGTAACCAACCTAAAAGAAGCACAAACCATAGAGAAAGAAATAGTCGACCAATATGAACACATAGATGTTCTAGTAAACAACGCCGGAATCTATCCTCAAAAAGCATTCCTTGAAATGACCGCAGAAGAATGGAATAAGGTCCTTAGCATTAACTTAAATGGCGTCTTCCATTGCACAAAGGCTGTAGCTCCAAAGATGGTGCAGCAAAAATATGGCAAAATAATAAACATCGCCTCAATCGCAGGTGCCGTAGTAGGTTACTTGAACCTGACACATTATTCTGCTAGCAAAGCAGCTATAGCTGGCTTTACCAAGTCCCTCGCATTGGAAATGGCACCTTACGGCATCAATGTCAACGCGATAGCGCCAGGAGCAATAGACGTCGGCACAATCCCCGCCGGCTCAGAAATAGTCAACCAAATCATAAAAACTATCCCAATAGGCCGAATGGGACTTCCCGCAGACATTGCAAACCTGGCTGTCTTCCTGGCAAGCGATGAATCAAACTACATAACAGGACAATGCATCGTCTGTGATGGAGGATACACGATCCCATAATTCATGCCTGACCACATACATGGGTGCGTATTCAAGGTTATGCAATTGGTTGGGTTAAAATTTAACGTCTCAACTTTGAAATTAATTAAACCCTTAGACTAATTGACAAATAGACCAGAATTGACCTCGTATTAACCGGAAAAATTCCCCTAAAAACACTCCTTTTTTGTGCTAGTATATGAATTTACAAGTAGCGATTTGGTAAATGATTCAACAGTCAGGTTTTACGATAAACCAAAAAGTTATTACTAATAGGGTGAAATAGTAGATTTCGTGATTTAGATGGATTTTGACGAATACATCAAGTTTGCAAATGAAAATCCAATGGGCTTCTTAGCAACTGTAGATAATGGACAACCCAGGGTCAGAGGATTTCAACTTTGGTACGCTGACAAATCAGGTTTATATTACAGCTCTGCCGCTGGAAAAGACATCTATAAGCAGTTGAGAGCTAAACCTCAGGTTGAAGTATGCTTCTTTAACACTAAAAGCAAAGACATGCAGCAAATGAGGGTAACAGGCACAGTTGAATTCATTGACGACATAGAAATGAAAAAGAAGCTTCTTGACGCAAGACCCTTCCTAAAGCAGGCAGGACTAACACCAGAAAACCCAGGGCTGATACTTTTTAAAATCATCAAATGCACTGCACACTTCTGGACATTTGCAACGAGTAATCAACCGAAAAAAAATGTAAGCTTCGCATAGAAGCCAAAACATTTTTTGATTTGTCTCTCTTTTTTGGGTTTACTCGATTTCGATTTTTTTTTAATTTTTGAGGGGTAAGTTTTCTATTGTTTTTTACCCCTAATACCATTATCTTACTTGTATTAACGAGGGGTAACATTTCTAACATTTCTTACCCCGTCATACCGTTAGTATCCATTACGAACCTCCACAAACCAGACAAACACCGTAACCGTCCGTAATCCGTGTGTGTGGGATTTAATCTTAATTACTCCTAAAGAGACCAGTAATTATAAACGAATTCAAATATCCAAAACTGTAATTTGTAAGCAAAAAATCTTATAAGTTAATGACTCTCAACAATATTCCATTATCTTTCTGGATTCTCAAGATCATTGTAATGGAAAATTGACGCTATGAGGAAAAAAGAATTATCAATACTATTAACGATAACCTTTGCCATAATAATTGTCTTTTCAAGCGGAATATTCTCAGGTCAACAGACTACGGTTCAGCAAGTAGCAGCTCAAGGACCTGTATTACCGTATACCGTCGACACATATGGAAATGCGTGGGATGGCATACTTGCATTTGGAGTGAATGGTTATTTGGTTGTTATGAGAACCAATGGAACTTTGCTCGATGTCCGCGCAGCAACTAGCAACTATGGCGTTGTTAAGAATATTGCTCAGGATACCTTGCTCTTCCAAGGTGAACCCCAAACAACAACAGGAGCCAACAGCGCTCCAATATATGCAACTCACATCTGGAACGTTGTTTCAAACACTACTCAAGACTACCCAAACGTTCTGGCCCATCATGATATCGAATATGACCCTATCAACAATACTTTTCTCACCCTACAAGAATACGTAAGACAAGTGGGCAACAACTCATACCTCATGGACAAAATCGTGCAAGTAGACACCTCAGGCAATACTTTATGGAGCTGGGACACCTATGACCACTTACCCCTCAGCCAAGCTTCACCGTTCAATGAAACATCAACGATAGGCGGACAAACTGTAATAGATTTCACCCACTCGAATGCACTGTTGTGGGAGCCCAACAACAACATTATCTACCTAAATGTAAGAAACGCAAACACTTTCTACAAAATCAACGAAACAACCGGCGACATAATCTGGTCATGCGGCCAATTTGGCAACTTTACCCTTTTAGACCAAAACGGCACCGTGGTTCCAAGCTTATGGTATCACAGCCATCACCTCCAGCAGATTGCCCCAAACGTTTTCACCATGTTTAATAATGATTTTAACAACCTCACTAACCCCAATGACGCTAACAGCCAACTTATACAGTTCACAATAGACCAACAAAACATGACTGCTTCGCTAAACTGGAGCTGGACTGCCCCTCAACAATATTACTCACAATACTTAGGTGCTAATTACAAGTTGCCAAACGGTGATTGGATTGGAGATTTTGGTCCGCCAACGCACCAATTCCCCCAAAATCAACCATGGAACTTCAACAACACTGGAGCGGTCTTGATTGAAGTGAGTTCAGCGGGAGAGATTGTAAGAACTATCACATTTCCGACTGGTTGGTCAATATACAGAATTGACGTGGTAACTAATCTAAGCCAAAACGCATTTAGCTATACGGCTCAACCAACACCGTCGCCATCACCTACCTCTATTTTGCCAAGCCAAACACCAACAATTTCACCAACCAATCAACCATCACCTTCTCCTTCTCCTTCTCCCACAACTTCTCAATCTCCCACTCACACTCCTACAGACGCACCGTCCCATACTCCTTTACCATCGAGCAATTTCCAGACTAACATAATTTCAATATTGGTTATAATCTGCATAGCGATCGTGGCCGCGATATTAGGTTTAGCCTATTTAAGAAAGAAGAAAAAAGTATAAGAGCCAATGGCAATGGATGCCCAGAAGCCACAATTATTTCTACCCATAATTCATTCTTTTTGAAATTTGCTTTTTGCTTTTTTTACAAATGATTTTAAAAAAGCCCTTTTTGAATAAAACTTAAGTACATTGGGAAAGGCTAAATAAAGAGATAGGATTTGCATCGATTGAAAGTAAAGAATGTCGATCTTTTCTTAGTCATAATGCTAACAACTTCCGTTTTCTGGGTAGGAATATACGGACAGACCACAACAACTCTAGTTGTTGGAACCACAGTTAATCCAAATATCAGCAATTCTGAAAACACGAGCAACTATACTAACGTAATTCTACTCGGATGGGACGGGGTTCAACGTGAACACCTCTTCGAGCTAATAAATAGAGGACTTATGCCTAACTTGAGCGCCTTTGTCCAAACAGGAAAACTTTTCAACGTAACAGTTTCAGATCATTACACCGACACCAAAGCAGGTTGGACTCAAATCTTAACAGGCTACAGATGGTGGAAAACAGGAATCTTCCAGAATTCCAACTGGTTCCATGCCATACCCAGAGGATACACAATTCCTGAAAGACTCGAGAATATTTATGGGTCAACACAAATAGCCACGGCTTTTATAACAGGAAAGCTCAACCAAATGGAAATTGAGGACGGAACAGGTACAGCAGCTGTTGGAAGCCCATTTTCGGTTTATTCAAACGAAGCCTTATACGACAATTTGCCCTCACAACTTGACTTTGTCAGTGTTGGCGATCTAGCTGAAGACAGGTACGCAAATGTCACAGGGCCATTAATGCTTCAGTTCATCCAGAACAACACTAACAATCGTTTCTTTGGATTCTTCCATTTAAGCGACCCTGACCATATCGGTCATATGTATGGCGAAAACTCAATTCAATATGAAAACGCCATTGAAACTTGCGATTATTGGTTGGGCCAAATTCTTAACAAACTAAACACTCTTGGATTAAGCCAGAAGACTTTAATCTACGTAACCGCTGATCACGGTTTCGACGAAGACGCCACTACCCACCAAAACGCTCCCTACATCTTTTTAGCAACAAACGACAACAACGTAAGCCGCAATGGCGATCAAGTAGACATCGCACCAACCGTTTACTACGGTTTAGGATTATGGAATTACAGCTTTAGCCCAGCATTGGATGGCTTTCCTATGCAAGTTAACCTGACTGAAACCGAAATTCAGCATCGCCAAGCCACATTGGCAGACACAACTAGTCTGCTGACGCCATCAATTAGCATTTCAGATAACGGATTAGGACAAAAAACATTGACCTTTAATGCGACAGATAATAATTTGGCAGCTGTATTACTTTTGATTGACAACAGGTTAAGAACAGACGTTTCATTGACTTGGAATAATACCGGATCAATCACGGCTTCAGGTTCATACAACATCAACACTACCATTCTGAATCAGGGTTTACATACAGTAAAAATCCTGGCTTTTGACGAACACGGAGCCAACAACGGTGGATCCGATAAGCCATCAATAGGTGGGTGGCCATCAATCAACAGTATAAACTTCTACGTTGGAACACCTCCTACACCATCGCCTACACCATTTTCCACAAATTCAACTTTGCCTACATCATCACCTTCGCCATCACCATCACCAAAACCATCAAGTTCTGCAACTCCAACTACAATTTCAACACAAACACCAATTCCAACAATTCCGACTTCAACAAATCCGCCTGAAACAGGCGCCCAACTCCCTATTGTACTGTTCATACCAATTGGAATCGTAGCAGCGTTTGCGATAATTGGTATACTGGTTTTTTTTGTCAAGAGAAGAAAGCACTGAATAGCTGTGCTAACAAGAAACTCTGAAAAGACAGAAAGATCATAATTTAATCCCAACCAAATCAATAATAAGACTTACTTAAAAAAAAGAATTAATTTTTAAAAAGTGATGAACTATTAAATCAACGCCACAGAAACCGCTTCAATGCCCAGAGTGATTGATCAACTCAAATAAAGGCGCTTAAGATAAGAAAGGATGAAGTAAAATCATTATTGTGGTCTGTGTAAATATTTGGTGGGCCCGAGGTGATTTGAACACCTGACCAACAGATTATGAGTCTGGCGCTCTACCTAACTGAGCTACGGGCCCAAAGCTGCACTCTTAATACTGCTGTTTCAAACCAGATTTAAACATTTTCCGCCGACAATTAGCCAACGAAACAGTCAATGTGTTAGGGTGTGCCGAACCATTTCTCGTACCAAGCATTAAACATGGATAGGCAGTCTTTTTGCCATGCTTGTTCGCCTTCGTCCTTGCGGAGGCAATTGACGAGTTCTAAGTTATGGGCAATTTCTGCTTTTGCTTCCTTTAGTGCTGCGTCGATGTCGTCGAGCATGTCGTTGCCGCCTGTAGAATATTCATTTGTGGTTTGTTTTAGGAAAGTTCGTTTGTGCTTGATTAATTCTTCAATTTTGCCCTCACTCATTATGCGCACCAGTAGGGAATTGCGGTTTGTCGCCATTTTAACGTTGTGTTCGCTCAAAGTGATAGAGGTATTCTTGAGCGTAGCCAGCGTACGCTCCGAAATAGTTTCGAGCGAAATCGCTGATTTTTAAGTATTCACCGTTGGTTAATGAGTCGTGACTTCGGAGTTTTTTCACAAAAAGTTCAGGCAACTGGTCGGCGTAGTGGTTAAGGATGACGCGTTTAACCCACACATCCACTGGGAAAGCCTCCAGTTTTCTCAAAGAAAAAAGCAGCACACAGTCTGCCACCTTCAAACCCACCCCAGAAAACTCCAAAAGCTTCTTTCGAGCTTCCAAATAGGGCAAATTCACGAAATCTTCAAGGTTTATGCTTTCATCGTGGATCTTTTTGGCTGTCGCCTGAACGTACTTAGCCCTGTAACCTAAACCGCATTCCTGCAACCCATTCTCACTTGCAAGAGCCAATTGTTCCATGGTTGGGAAAGTGAAGAAGTCGAGACCGTCGAAAACTTGTTTTTCTCCGTATTTTATGGAGATTTTTTTGAGCATCAATTCGATTGCCGCGATGCTTTTGTAGGTGGCACAGATGAAGCTGATTAGACATTCCCAGGGCACCTGACGAACAATCCGCAACCCTTCAAACTTATGCAATGCCTTCTGAAAGTAATTGTCTTTGCCAATGCATTGGCTAATTTGTGCTAAATCATCGCTTAGGCCAAAATATGATTTCACGAATTCTTTGCTGACGTTCTCAAATTCTAACTCTTTGCCACATTGGCGGATTTTAACCACTTGTTCACCGACGACGCCATACCACCAACTTCCTGCCTTCCGCCACCTGAACACTTGCCCACAACAAAGAGAAAAATCCAAATCAAACGCAACACCAAGCCTCATCTGTATTACTCCATGAACTTCTCTGCCTTAGGTATCTCTGCAACTAGACCTTTCCGTTGCCGAAGATCAATTATAGTTTTTTGGGTTAGTTTTTGAGGCATCTTTTCCCAGTGATCAAAGAATGTTTGCCAAAATGCTCTACCCGAAGTTGCTGAGCGGAGTTCTTTTGAGAAATCGAAGGTTTCGGAGACTGGGATATATCCACTGATTATGTTGACGAGCCCTTTCTGTTCGAATAGACTGACTTTGCCACGCCTCATACTTAGCATCCTTGAGACTTCACCAGATAACTCTGAGGCTACGGATATGATTATTTTGTAAATGGGTTCAAGCAGAACTGGGTCTGCGGTTAGGAAGCTGCCGAAGACTGCTTTGCCTATTCCATGCATTATTTCTGAACCTTCAACTGGGCCTTCGTCGATTTGTAAATCTACCAAATTTACCTTTAAATGCCGCACTGGTTCACCGCATAAAGGACCAGCCCTGCAAGCATACTCGAACCCTGCAATGATAGCTTCCAAAGACTCCTCTGTAATTAACCCCGTTTTTCCACTGCAATCCAAAAGCACATTTCGATGTTCATCAATTGATAAAACATTGCACGAATCCTCATCAGCAGGCTGTTGGTTTTCTTCTGTTTCAGGCATCACTTGTATCCAGAAACTGTTCTTTTTGTTGGAGCTTTTTGCCAGAGCAACAACGCCTTTTTTCTGTACGTTTTCGACGTAGACGACTCTTGGAGAAGAAACAGTGACGTTAATGCCGCTATTCTTTAGTTGGTGTGTGGCTATTTCCAGGTGCAATTCGCCCATGCCGCTGAGAAGGTATTCACCAGTTTGCTTGTCAGCCACTACTTTGAGGTTTGGGTCTTCGAGGGCGAGTTTTTCAAGGGCGTCAAGTAAAAGTGGAATGTCTTGGGGGTTTTTGGGTTCAACCGCTAAGGTTACTACTGGCTCTGAGACATAGCATATTCCCTCAAATGGAACCATGTCGTCTTTATGTGCAAAATCAATCAGGGTTTCGCCAGCTTTAACACGGCCAGTCAAGGTAAAAGAGGCTAAACTGCCAGCTGAAATTTCGCTGACTTCCTCTCGCAAAGAACCCATATCTATGGAGACTTCTTTAACTTCGGTTTCAGATAGAACATCCACAAGATGTAACTTATCACCCTTTTTGGCTTTGCCAGAGAAAACTCTTCCAGTGGCCAAAGTGTCATTGTTTAGATCAGAATGCACGTTAGTTACAAACAGGATAGTTGGAGCATCATCCTCGCATTGGACTAAGGCACGGCCTATTTTGGAGTCGATTTGTCCATCCCAAATCTTCTCTATCCGGTAAACCTGCGCTTCTCGCGGATTAGGAATGACGTTTATAACCATTTCAAAAACTGCTTCGTAAACGGGCAGGGTGGTTTTCAGATTCGCCTGCTTATGGTTAGCATATGCTTTTGCAATTTCTGAAAACTTTGTCCCATGCTGCTTGGCCATACTCATAGTGAACCCCCAACCATCCAAAGCAGAGCCAAAAGCCACGTTACCTTTCGAAGTATCGATTTTCCATTGGTTTTTGAATTCGGTCTCTGCGTAGGTTTCAACAAGATCGTTAAACCTACTGATTATTTGGTCAAGTTTTTTTTGGATTTGCTCATCGTTTAACTGGAGCTCAACAATTAGTTTATCGACCTTGTTGATGAACAATACTGGACGCACTCGCTCTTCGAGAGCTTGTTTTGTTACGATTTCGGTTTGAGCCATAATTTCCTCGACTGCATCAACCACAACTACAGCTCCATCGATTACGCGTAAAGCTCGAGTAACTTTGCCAGTGAAATCCACATGCCCCGGAGTATCAACAAGGTTTATGATGTAGGGGTAGCTTGAGGTTTTGTAGAGTAGGCTAATGTTGGCCGTTTTTATTGTGATTTTGCGTTTCTGTTCTTCTTCAAGATAGTCGAGCACTCTCGCCATGCCAGCCATACGTGGCGATAATAAACCTGCACCTGCCAGCAACGAGTCTGCTAACGTTGTTTTGCCGTGGTCAATGTGCGCAATTATGCCTATGTTTCTAATGAGTTCTTTTTTGCCCATTAGCTGTTGCATTTCAAGGATTTGTTTGAACCGCGGCATACCTAACCCGACATTAGTGCTAGTGCATATTATGCGTATTTAATATTTGCAGTTACATTACGCTGAACTTTAAAGATCCGCTAATAACGTCATCGTGGAATCTGCGAATCTTTTTAAGGTAACCCATACTTTGAACTTCTACTAAGTGACCATTAAATGAGTCAAGAAAGAAAGATATGCGTTTTTTCCTTGTCAAAGAAAGACCCAAACTTTAGGAATGCGGTTTCAATTAACGGACCCATAGAATGGCTAAATAACAAGAAAAACTCACCTCACAAATATTACTTTCGAAGCAGTAAGCCTGCTTCCTTTCCCGATGGTTCGAAAGTACTTTTTTCATTTGAAAACCAGATTTTTGGCGAAGCCACCATAAAAAAAGGTGTGCAATCGGTATCATCGTCAGATAAAGAAACTCCTGAAATTATTTCAGATTATTATCATTACTTATGTTATCTTGGATCCTACCAGCATTAAGATTTATCGGTTTCATCCCACTAAAAGAGAGCTACTAGAAAGTGAAAATTTCGTTGACTACCAATTTTCGCAACTTTACAGTTACCTCAGTTCAGAACAATATAAACAAATTTTAAAAATGGCTGAAAGATAACCCCAAGAGAAGACTTCCATTAAAATGGTTCACTTAAGCTTACTGCTTCAGAAGGTTGCCTAAGTTTAGAATAATAAGAAAGGGCTTAAGACAATGAAAAAACAAGAACAACAAGCTGTTCATTGGCACATTGAAACCGTTTCTGTATCGGAAACCGCAATTTTAACTATCTACTATCCCACGTTTTCCAACTATTTTCCAAAAATGTTACTTAAGCTTTAAGTGGCTAACCCCGTTGCAATAGCCATAAGTGGTTTAGTAGTGAAGCCGACAGCAATTGTACCCGTTGAAAACCTTGGAGCTGAACCTTACGCTTCCGTGGTTTGTTATCCGAGAGCAAACGCCACGGAGATCAAAAACCGGATAGATGAACTAAGGCAACTGGGTGTTGAAGCTCTTGAGTTTACTGGAAAAACGTGGGCTTCCAATATTCCTGTTTTGGGCAAAGGCTATGTGGGCGTTGTAGTAGTTGCGCATGCTGATGGACAAAAAATGGCTTTGAAGATGCGTCGAGTAGATGCTGACCGCGTAGACTTTAAGCATGAAGTCGAAATGCTCCAGAAAGCTAACGCAATCGGTGTTGGTCCGAAGTTCATTGCTGTAAGTAACAATTTTCTATTGTCCCAACTTATTGATGGTGACTTGCTTGAAGATTGGCTTGAAACCCACAAGGATAGAGAACTTATTCGCCAGATTTTGGTCGATATTTTGGAGCAGAGCTGGCGATTGGATGTATCTGGATTAGATCATGGGGAAATAAGCAAGGCGCCTAAACATTTACTCGTTGATAAGGATAACAGGACCTTCATCGTTGACTTCGAAACAGCCAGCGTCGTCCGGAAAGTAATTAATGTGACGTCGGTTTGCCAGTTTCTCTTTATGGGAAACAGTAGGGCAGCAAAGATGCTGGGCGAAGTGTTCGGATTAAAAAAGAAATCCGAGTTAATTTCAGCTTTAAAAAATTTTAAGAAAAATAGTAGCAGAAAGAACTTTGAAGGACTAATTGAGATGTGCCTTTCATAGCACCATTTTAGGCTACGACATCTTGCAGTTTTTTGTGTTTAACGGCTTCTTTTAGTTCCATTGCAATGCGTCTACCCATGTACATATTTTCGCCATACTTCAGGTAAGCGTATGGTGACGTGCCGATGCCGACGTTAGTTCCTGCAACAATACGGGCAGAAATTTCAAAAGTGTAAATTTTTGCTTCGTCGGTGATTACGGTTTCAAGGCAGAAAGGCCCGATGATTCCTGGAGGAGAAAGTTCACGGGCTTTTTTGTGGACGTTTTCTCCCATTCGAATGATTTCGGGTAGTAGCGATTCTCGGAGAACTATGGGGAAGTTACCGATTACCGTGTAGGTAGGGTTTATGTCGATTTCGAGCTGTTGACATGCTGGAATTTTGCCGATCGAGTCCACTGCTGATTCGTAACGCCGGTCAACGCAAAGCATTTCCACATCATCATTAATGATTGAGCTGAAGTAACTTGGGTAAACGTTTACGCCTAGCGCATACTCTTGCAAGTGGATGCTTGGCAAATCTTCCTTGGTTAGCATCCCTCGTTTAACCATCTCGTCGAATTGTTTGTAGAAGTTCTTGGGCGAATTGGCCAGAAAGTAGCCTCTACCGCCCTTTGCACCCTGCAGTTTGGCGATGATTAAGCGGTCGATGTCTTCTGGAGTTTTGAAGGTGGCTGGTAATAGGAGTCCAGCTTGGCGTAACCATTCTTCTTGAGATTTGCGGTTAGCTTCCCAATGGAGCAATTGGCGGTTGCCAAACATGGGCACCATTAGGCTATCAGTTAATTGCTCAGTGCTAAGGTATGCGGTGAATGAGCCGTGCGGAATCAAAACCACATTGAGCTTTCGCAATCGTTCTTGTAATGTCTCATTTAACAATTCAGTAAAATCTTTGACTATAATTAATTCGTCAACCAGCGGAAACTTCTGGTACATTATTGCATCTTTTTCTTTACAAATACAGACAGTGCGGAACCCTTCCTCTTTGGCACCCTTGAAAATGTTAAGCGAACTATGCGAACCCAACGTACCTATAGCAAGCTTGCTCTGGTCATATTTTTCGATAATTTTGCCGACTTCATGGCTACCAATCATGTAACCACTTCAGCAAGCCGATGCTTTCTCAACGCACGCTTTATTTCCATGGCGACCCTTTTGCCTGGACCCACCTCAACTCCATATTTGTATTTCATGTATGGCGAAGTTGGTTCAACGCATGGGCAACCTGGAACACGTGGACTGACGTCGAAAACACGGAATTCCAAATCTTTAGTTACTGCACCTTGAAGTGCAAAGAGGCCAATCATTCCTGGCGGGAACTCTTTCTTGCATATGGCAACGAATTTTTCTGCGGCTTCGAAGATTTTTTCAAGTTGACTCTCTCGCATTGTTACGCCCATGTGGCCGATTTCGATGTTCTGGGTTGCTATGTTGAGTTCTAATTGTTCTTTTGCTGGGAGGTCTAAGACACCGTCGAGGTCTGTTTGGATGCGCCTATCGAAACCAAGCAGGTCGATTTCGTCTGTTAGGGGTGACCAGAAATAGTTAGCGTTAAACTTGGCTCCAATAACATATTCTTCGACTATGGATTCTTTAAGTGCTTCACGTGTTATGATGCCTGCCTTTATTCGTTTTTCGGCTTCCCGCTCGTACTCTTCGGGGCTTGAAGCGTAGAAGAATGCGCGTTCAATCGTTCGTCCTTTTTCGGGCACCTTCACTATGGCCGGGCAGTCGATTTCTTTTGGGGATTTGAAGGCTTTGGGAATTTTTATGCCAGCTTCTTTGAGGAGCCAGAGCTGGTTTTTAGGGGCGTTGCGTTCCTCAGTTTTAAGCAGGTACCTGTTACCCATTAGAGGAACGGCGAATTTCTGTTCAATCGCTTCGTAACCTGCATACACACTAAAAGAGCGATTAGGAACGAAAACCGTGTTTAAGTCCGTTAACTCCTTAACGATTTCCGGATTAGTTATGTCTGAGAATTTGTTTAAGAAAATGAATTTATCAAAGACGTTTCTGTAGTAACGCGCATAGGTTTTTTCCCTGCCATTTTGGCAAACAACTACGGTTTCAAAGCCTTCCTGTTTGGCTCCTGAGGCAATCTCGAGAGCCGAGTGTGAACCTAAGACGCCGATGCGGATTTTCTTTGGGTTGTAGTTTGCTATTGTTTCTTTGATTTTGTCGTTCATCATATTCTTTCACTCATGTACGCTTTGTAATCATCAATTACATTGGCAAGCTTAGGAGTTTCAAACAATTTTATGTTTGTCATCTCATTTGCTGCTGCCATGTACATTTCACTTATGATTGTTTTAAGTTTGGGGTCAAGTTTTGGAGGCTGCGACTTGCATAGAGACTTCCAGTCTTGCACGCCTTTGGCTTCTGCATCTTTTTTCGCTTGCTCTAAATCGGTATACCAATTAGTGTTTTTGTAGAATTGTCTCGCAACTTCCTTGCTCACATGAACTCCATCGTATGTGAACCTGCATTCATCAAGAGTGCCAAGTACGTCAACAACCATGAGTTTTCTTATGTCGTCGAAAGCTAATTCGATTTTGCCATCCTCATTCTTCAAACCTGCGTTTGATGCAGCTTTTGTTATGGTTTCATCTGCTTTTATCAAGATAGTTTTAACATCGGTTAATTCGTGGTCAGTTAACCCTGAGATTTTTTGTGCTTCAGCCCACTTCACATATCGGTCGGTTTCTTCCAGCTTTGTGCTGACGTCAAAGATTGGTTTGCTGAGATTTTCGCCTGGTTTTGGATGGTGGTCTAAACCAAGGTCTTCCAAAGTGATTTTACCTTGGGCTAGCCGTTTGAAGACGGAAGAACCTTCAGGCAAGCCATTACGGTAGATAATTTCAAGGGGAATGAGGCAGTTTTTCAGCGCTGAAGTGTAAAAGCCGTAATCATGAATTATTTTGCCGTTTACAACCGTTGTTTTAGGTTTGTAAACGTTAACCAAAGCTACTTCCATTTGGCTTGAAGGCTGCTTTAGTTCTGAAACTTTAACCGCTTTACCGCTTGCATCTACTAAGCCCCTATAATGAGTCTTAACCCCAATCTTTTCCAGTTGTTCAAAACAGAAAGCACCCATTAAACAAAGGGCAGCGCCTTTGCCGTCGATGTGGTCAGGCATTTCTCCCCAGTCAAAGACACTGTAGCGGTCAGAGAAGAGGAATCTGCCAATACCCATTGCTGTTTGGGTTGGTCGATGGATTACTTGTAAGTCTTTTACGCTGCCCATTTTGGTTGCCTCAAATTCTTGTAGTAATTTGTTTTTGTCCTTATATCACTTATCTAGTGAACTTAGAATTATTAGTCGAGCAATCGGAATTATGCATTCATAACAATTGAGAAATTGCTTACAAAAAGTGAATTGAGCATAAGCAAAGATTATTTAGCCCTAATTGCCCAAGGACTTGCTAATGCAACGGATTGTCAGCTGGGAAATGGCAAATGAATGAACAAGACCAATCAGATACAACAGCGCAAACTCGAATTTCAGTTGCACCCACAGGTCCGCAGGAAATTTTGCAGAAAAAATGGTTCTGCACAGGCTTGGAAAGTTCTGGAAAAACTTTTAGGCAGGAAGCTGAATCACCAAATAATTTTTTGGAGATCGTAAACAAATCAATGGTAGCTTGGGTGGACTATATCACCGACGATCCCTTGAAAGACCTCCCAACTGTAGCCGCCCAAATGGGCTTCAGTGAAGGCTTTATTTCCAATCTTTCATGTTGTGACCAGCTGAATTATCAAGATTTTGATAGCGAAATGTGGCTGAGTTTTCCTTCGATTCAAATCAGAGCGAGCCAGGTTAAGGCTTACCCTTTAATTGCTTTGATAAGAAAAAACCTAGTTTTTACAATTCATGTACGGCTGGTGGATAAACGGTTCATTAAGCTTAGAAGGTATTCTGAGGCGATTTTGAGAAAGATACCCATCGATACTAAACCTGAGGATAGACTTACAATTCTGTTATCACGTATTCTTGAAGCTAATAATGACAGCAACTTTAGACATTTACGGGTAATAGAAGAGTTTGGAGATGAACTGAACCGTGATTTAATGGATAAAACCACGGACAAGTCATTGTTAGGTCCAAAAATATACGAAATGAAACATGCACTCATCATTTACTTGAATGCTCTTTGGGAAAGCGTTGACGTTCTTCAGGGAATCCGCTATGGTGACGCAGAGCTCTTAACTGACGACCCAAAAATAGTAAACTTGTTCGCGGTCATGGTTGAGCAAGTAAAAAGCCAGATTGGACTATCAGAACATATGTCGGAAGTCTTGGCATCAGGCATTGAAGCAACGCAGTCTATCTATAACAACCAACTAACAATTGCAAATAATCAGTTAACAATATCAAACAATCAATTAACCGTACTTAACAATAGGTTCGCTAAACTCGTTGCCTACCTAACCATCGTTGGAACAGCGCTTTTAATACCTAACACAATAGCAACTATGCTGGGCAACTCGGTTTGGGTTTATGGACCAGAAAACCTCGGAGTTTATCTGGTTCTTATGGTTGGTGCGACTGTGTTTGGCAGCGGATTGATGTGGTATTGGATAAAGAAAACAGGATTGTTGGTCGAAAAGACGACTGCTTAAAACCCAACAACTGTTGTCTACTTTAGTTTTTTGACTGATTCATTGGCTTTTTCGAGTTCTTTGCGTTTGCCCTCTTGATAATTCTTCACGTTAGCTTCCAATTGTGAATCTTGGAGTCCGAGGATTTTTGCAGTTGCAATAGCTGCACCTTCAGTTTCAATGGTAACAACACTGCCGATGCCGCTTGGCACTCTAAGAGAGGAAAGGATGTCTCCACCACCAAATTTTTCGCTATAGGGTGGACAAGCGATAACGGGCTTTGTTGTATTACCATCGATGAAAGCGCTCAGTGCGTTCGATCTTCCTGCAACGGTAACATAAACAACTTTTTCTGTCACGAATTCTTTGATTACCTCGAGAACTTTTTCTGGAGTTTTATGGGCAGAGGCAACCCGAAACTCATAGCTAACGCCTAGAATTTTTAGGTACTTGGCGATTTCGCGGGAAAAATCCAAATCCCGATCAGAACCCATAATGATAACAGCTTTTCCAGACATAATTTTTCAACAAAGAAAGCTAATTGGAAACTTGCTAATTAATATAGCCACTTGGGCAGTTGTTGCAAGCCACCAACCACAAGCGTTTATTACTTTAGTTCAACTATTGAAAGCTTGATTTTTTGAGGTTGATTTTTATGACACAACAATCTAAAGCGATAGAATTACTTAAGCAGTTAATTGGTGAGTGGGTTGTCGGAACAGCTATAAAAACATCCAAAAACAAGGTACTTACTGGCTGCGGAACAATGACAGCAAAAGAAATGCCTTCTCAACTGGGAATAAGCTCAGAAATGGACATGCAAATTGAAGGCCTTGACGACTATGTAGAAAATGACCTTTGGAGTTTTGATCAAATCAGCAGTAGAGTGCATCTTTTCAGGGTAACATCCCAAGGCGATTCACGTGATCACACGGGCGATTGGATAGATGACAAGACCCTCGAGTTGAATTGGAAGGGATTGCACGAAAAAGAGAATTTGGAAGAAAAAATTATAGTAAATTGTGTGAGTAAAGATCAAATCGAAGTAAAAGAGATCGATTATTACAAAGGAAAAATGAAGCTTGGCGTCACCTATGTTTTCAAAAGAAAAGAAGGCTAACTAAAAAAGTCAAGCAAAATCTTTGTTAATTGTTTGGCAGAAGCTTCAACTTCGACGCTTAAGCCTTCACCGAACTCCATGCATTTGGGCTCAATCAGCAACAGTCCGATTTTGGTGCCCGTCGACTGCTTGACATAATCACAGAAGATCCTCAAAGGCAACATATGCGTTGAAAACGCTGAATAATCGACAATTTTTTCAGCTTCAAAGAGACATGAGTCCCCGGGCGATAGTCCTAACAAAGCAGCATCGATTAACAGGACATGAGTCGGGTTAAATTTTTCGATATCCAAAAGGTAACTTTCTGGAACCGTCTCGCATTCCAGCAAACAAACATTTTCAGAAACCTTACCCTGCAAATCTTGAACAATCTTTAAACCCACATAATCGTCTTGGCAAATTGCATTACCAATGCCTGCTATAACAACCCTCTTTGCACCAGTCAACCATTTCCTGAGTTGTTTATCTACTGCATCGGTCATGGAAGCACCGTTAAAGAAATAACTGTTAAAGTTAAAGAAAGATTGCCGCTAAAAGCCTGACATGAGAATATTTCTATTGTTTGGAAGTTAGAGTTTTGCACCATTCCGTGATCTGTTTTTCGGATTCTTCTTTATTAGCGACAGGATTAGTGAGTGAGAGTTCACCAATGCATTCCGAGTTTGGCATCAAGGCTTTAACTTGTTCAAAACCTTGCGGTTTTTTGCCTCCCTGAGTAAAGAAAACTGCAACTTTCTTACCTGAAACATCGTTCATCTTAAGATACGTTGTTATAGCGGGTACATGTCTACCCGCCCAGATAGGGCTTCCAACGATTACCAAGTCATATTCAGATGGGGACTTCTTTGTAGGAGCTATTTCAGTTTCTTTACCCCGTCGAGCATCTGAACCCCCGCTCAAGTAACCAAAAACGCCGCTTCGTTTTTTGAGGTCAACAACTTCCTCGACGTCTGAACCTATTTCTGCCGCAATTGTTTCGGCAACGAAGCGTGTGTTACCACTCCTTGTGTAATAGACAACTAAACTTTTCAATTGTGATCCCTAAACAATGTTATTGTCAACTGAATGACATATAAGATTTACTTGTGGAATAAAAAATTAAAAAGATAAAATGAGAGTAACCCAAGAAAAGGGCTTGTTTAGCGGCTAACGGAGCTAACTAACTGTTTTTGAGCGTTGAAGACTTCAACGGTTAGGGGCATTTTGCCGATTGCATGTGTTGCGCAACCGAAGCATGGGTCATAAGCTCGGAATGCCATTTCAACTCTGTTTAGTATGCCTTGGTCGACTTTGCCGCCGTGGATTAAGCCTTTTGCTGCGTCGCGTATGCTCATGCAGATAGCTGGGTAATTGTTGGTTGTGGCAACGATTAGGTTTACGTCTTTAACGAGTGCATCCTTGTCGAGTGCGTAGTGGTGAATCAAGGTTCCGCGAGCTGCTTCAACTATTCCGACGCCTTCGGTTGGTTCGCCTGGGGTGTTACGGATGTTTGTGCTTGTGATTTCTGGGTCTTTAACCAGTTCCATTGCCCTTTCTGTAGCATAGAGTAGCTCGATTAGTCTTGCCCAGTGGAAAGCTAAGGTGCTGTGGACGGGTTTGCCGCCAAGAGTCTTGTACATTTCTAGGTATTCTGCTTGGGCTAGCGGTGTTGCCATGCCGTCGGAAGCGTTTAACCGTCCGAGTGGACCAACACGGTATACACCGCTGTTGGGGCCTGCAACTTGTCCTTTCCAGCCGATTGCTTTTAGGTATGGGAATTTGCTGTAGGTCCATTCTTCAACGTGTTCGCCGATGTGTTTGAGGTAGTCTTTTGATTCGAATTTGAGGAATTCTTTCCCTGTTGGATCTACCACGCGGATTTTGCCGTCGTAAAAGTTGACTTTGTTGTTTTTGTCAACCATGCCCATGTAGTAGGTTGGCATTGTGTAATGTTCGCTTTTAATCATTTCAACGTATTTTGTGTTGCCTAAGACGATGTCATGGAAGATTTTTAGTGTGAACTGGGCAAAGTTTACGCATGAGCAGGCCATCTTTTCGATTTCTTGTCTGTTTTCTTCGCTCAGGGGCTTTGAGATTCCGCCTGGCAATCCGCAAACGGGGTGGGTTGCTTTGCCGCCTATGATTTCAGTTATTTTTTGTCCGTATGCCCGGTGTTTTATGACTTCGGCTGCAATTGGCATACCGACCTTTTCGATTACACCGAGGATGTTGCGTTTTTCTGCGGGTGCGTCCGGTCCAACGATGAAGTCTGGTCCGCCGAGGTAGTAGAAGTGTAGGGTATGGTCGTAGATGAAGTAGGCTGTGTACATTAATTCGCGGAGTTTCTTTGCTGGTTCAGTTGGTTCAACGTTGAATGCGGCGTCTAAGGCTTTTACTGCCGCAAAGTGGTGAGCTACAGGGCAGACACCGCAGATTCGGGTGGTTAACTGGGGCATGAGTTCGGCTCTTCTGCCTATGCAGAATTTTTCGAATCCGCGCAGTTCGGGAATTTTGAGGTAAGCATTTTCTACTTCGCCTTGGTCGTTTAGGAAGATGGATACGTTTCCATGTCCTTCGAGGCGTGTAATTGGGTCTATTACTATTTCTTTCATTTTTTAATCACCTTTCTTTTTAAGATGGAATTGGGCAAACCATACATGTAAACTGTGCCGACTGGGTCTTTTACTTGATTGATTAGTTCTTCGATTTCTTTTTCAGTGTATTTGGTTTTGCCTTCTATGCCATCGTAACCAAGAATTGAGGCTAAAGCAGTTATCATTGCTGCGCCTTGCTCTGGCACGTTAGGAGCTGGTCCTCCACATCCGGTGCAGGGCATGTCAACTTTTAAGCATTGAGCGCCACAACCGCTTCTGGTTGCCATTCCCATGCAAATTATACCTTGTTCCATTAGACATTTTTCTGGTTCAGGAGTTTTCTCGTAGACACGGTAGATTTTGTCGATTTTTTTGTTTTCGCGTTTTCGTGGGCATTCGTCGCACACTGCTTTGAGTGGTGCAAGTACTGAACCCTTTGGCGGCAGTTTGTTGCTTGCTATGGCGTCTACTGCTGCTGCGATTAATTTAACTGGTGGCGGGCAACCTGGGAGGTAATAATCTACGTCAACTGTTTGTGCGAGGGTTTTTACGGTGTCGTAGAACTCTGCGTTTTTCAGGGTCCCTTCTTTGACTATTGTTTGGGTTTTTGGTGTAGTCCCTTGCGGGTTAACGTTTGATTTGTCTTTTATGTAAACTTGATCGAAAATTTCTTTCTTATCGTTTAAGTTCGCTAATCCTGGAACGCTTCCTTCGTGAGCGCATGAACCGAATGCAACTAAGGTCTTGGATTTTGCTCTTAGAACTTTTGCCATGTGTTCTTGTTCTGAGTTGCGGATAGAGCCGTTGAAGAATGTTATGTCGATATGTTTGTCTGGAAGCGCTTCAACGTCTTTGTATTTAACGTCGATGGCTACTGGCCAGAAAACTATGTCAGCGATTTTAACTACGTCTAGGATTTTCTCGTTTAAGTCTAAGACAGCTATTTCGCAGCCGCCGCAACTTCCAGCCCAATAGAAGGCTATTTTCAGTTTGTTTTGAGTCATGGTTTGTTTGCTCCTTGCGCTATTTGTTTTAGTAGATTTGATGCATTTACTCGAAGTTCGTTGAAAGCTAACTCTTCAGGTGTCATACCCATAGCTAACCCTAACAGTTGAGGATAATGAAGAATCGGAATACTATACACCTCATTAAACATTTTTTCTATGCGCAACTCGTTTGTATCGTACATTATATGGCAAAAAGGACAAATCGTGATTAAGGCTTGGGCTTCCACTTGCTTTATGTGGTTAAGTTTGTCTCTTGCCAATGCCAAGGCAACTTTATCGCTGACTCCGACGCTGGGCGCACCGCAACATTCGGTTTCGTCAACGTAATCAAGGCATGTGGCTCCTGTCGCTTCTATTAGAGCCTTTAGGGTTTGGGGATCTTCTGGGTCATCAAAGTCTATGTATTCTTTGGGTCTTAGGATGTGGCAGCCGTTGTGTTCTGCAACCTTCAGATTCGTTAGAGGCTTTACAACTGACGCCTTGATTTTTTCTAAGCCCACATCTTCCTTGAGCAGTTGAAGGAGGTGTTTTGTTTCGACGGTTCCTTTGAATTCCAAACCTGCCTCTTTTAGGTGAGTGTTGATTTGTTCTTTGATGGCTTTGTCGCCTTTTAGAATTTTGTTAACTTTCTTTAAAGTACCAGCACAACCCGGACACAAAGTAAGGATGTTTAAACCCTGTTGTTCAGCTAACGCCAAGTTCTTAGCAGCCAAAATAAGCATGGTTTCATGACTTACTGGATCTAAAGGCAAACCACAACAATTGAATTCAGGCATCTCCACGAGTTCAATCCCGAGTCTAGAGAGTACTTTGCGTGAAGAAATCTCGTAAGATGAAACGCGATACGGAATTGCGCATCCGAGGAATATGAGGTATTTATTGCCCACTTGGTTTTTCTCCTGCGGGTTTTTGGAAGTTGTCTATGAACTTTACTCCCTTCAAAACTTTACGAACTTTTTCTGCATCACCCTTAGGCAGGGGTGGGAGACATTGAGATTCACGTTTTTTTACTCTTAATTCAGGAATCTTGTAGGCGTAACCTGATTCGAGCAGGCTCTGGGCTTGATCTTTGAAGACTTGCGGAACACAACCTTTTTCGGCAGCTAAATTTCGGAAAACACGAATAACGGCTGCTACCTCGACGTCTTGGGGACAGCGGTCGGTACATGTGAAGCAGGCTGCGCATAACCAGAGGGTGTCACTTTTTAGAACTCGTTCTTTTAAGCCCAACTGCGCCATGTGAATGAGTGTACGTGGCCTGTAATTGTCGCTAAACCGAGCAACGGGGCAATCTGAAGTGCATGTTCCGCACTGGAAACATTTAAGGATTTTCTCACTCCCATGCAGTTTAACCAGTTCATACTTGAACTTGGGGTCTAGCTCGGAAGCTTTTATGGGTTGATCCTTAACTTGAGTTGGAGTTATTGCTGCCTCAGTCATATGGTTTAACCTTGACAGTTAATTTAGATAGCACACAGGTGCTTAGCTCAGAAAAGCCCATATCCACTAATAAAGTTTCAGCCAAACCTTAATAAAATCGTCCCTGTTTCTACGGAAATACAAACCAAGCCTCAGACTAAAAAAGTAAAAATTGTAACAGAAAAATAGAAATCAAGTTTACAGTATTCCAGTCTTTCTCCGCTTGCTTGCAACAAATTTGCTTGACTCTATTACGCCAAATGTTATGCCTGCCAAAAGCAAACCTATTGCCCAATCGATTAGCTCAGGTACTCGGACATCAAATACTGATTGTAGACCTGGCAAATACAGAATAAATAGCTGCAATGCGAAGGACAGCAGTATAGCGTACCAGAGGTATTTGTTTTTGAAGATACCAACTTTATAAACTGGATGCTTAAGTGAACGCGACGATAACGCGATTGCTAACTCAATCAGTATCATAGCCGTTAAAAGTTGTGTCCGAGCCTCGAATAACTGAAACTCGCCAAGCCAAGGTTGATGCATCAAATACGCAAACAGCAGTAGACTCGATGTTAATAACGGAACTCCAACCAGAAAGGCTTTGACGCCACCAGCGAATATACTTTCCTTTGGCTTACGTGGTTTACGTTCCATCAAATCTGGATCGCCAGGATCAACACCTAAGGCTATGGCGGGTAATCCGTCAGTAACCAAATTCATCCAAAGAAGCTGCACTGCAGTTAATGCAATGGCAGCGCTACCTAAAGTTGGAAGGGCTTCGCCTGGGCTTAAAATGGCTGCAAGAGACGGCACAGCAACAACAGCTACAAACATAACCAAGACTTCCATTATGTTACATTGGAGCAAGTAAGTTAGGTACTTCTTGATGTTATCATAGATCTCACGGCCTTCTCTAACAGCTTTAATTATGCTTACAAAATTATCATCTGCAAGAACCATAGAAGCAGCTTCTTTAGTGACTTCAGTACCAGTTATTCCCATGGCAATGCCTATATCAGCTCTTTTTAGGGCAGGAGCATCATTTACGCCATCTCCAGTCATAGCGACAACTTGATCCTTTTGTTTCCAGGCATCGACTATGCGCATCTTATGTTCAGGAGAAACTCGGGCGTAGATCACCACCTTCTCAACCACATTAAACAGTTGCTTATCTGTCATTTGCTCAAGTTGTGCGCCCGTAAGGACTCTGTTTGCTTCGTCATTTTCGTCTAAGAGATTAAGTTCTTTGGCAACTGCTGTTGCTGTGAGAACGTGGTCGCCAGTTATCATGACCACGCGAATGCCTGCTCGTCGGCAGATAGCTATGGCATCTTTCACCTCATCGCGCGGGGGATCGATCATACCAATTACGCCAATAAAGATAAAACTGTGTTCATGAGTCTCATCTAATTTAGTAGCGGTTTGTGGTAACTCTTTGAAGGCACAGCCCAAGTTTCTCAGTGCTTGAAGAGCCATCGCCTCAATAACCTTGGATAGTTCAAGACGTTGTTTCTGCGTTAATTCTTGAACTTCACCGTTAAACAAAATTTTAGTGCATTTATCAAGAACAACTTCTGGTGCACCTTTCATGCATGCGACTTTCTTAGTGCCTATGTTATGAACAGTGGTCATACGTTTGCGTTCACTGCTGAAAGGAAGTTCAGCTATGCGGGGGTATTCTTGGTCAAGTGCTTGTTTTGAGATGCCTGCTTTAGCTGCGGCGACTATCAGTGCGCCTTCGGTTGTGTCACCTTTAACAGTCCATTTTTTGGTTTTTTCGTCCTTTTCGAGTGTCGAGTCGTTGCATAGAGTTGCGATTTTTAATAATTCCTTAATTTGTTCGTCGGGGACTATTCGCTTTTGTTCTATTTCGAATTCGCCTTCAGGAGCGTAGCCTACGCCAGTGACTTTGATTGCGGTGTTATTGGTGTAGATGTGTTGAACTGTCATTTCGCCTTTAGTCATCGTTCCAGTTTTATCGCTACAGATAACGCTGGTGCTACCCAAAGTTTCTACTGCGGGGAGGCGTTTTACGATAGTGTTCACCTTTGCCATGCGGTACATCCCGATTGCTAATGCACCTGTTACAATTGCAGGTAGAGCTTCAGGAACTGCAGCTACGGCAAGGCTAACTGCCCAAAGGATCATTTCAACTGGTTCGCGTTGGTCAACAAATATACCCACAACTGCAACGGTGATTGCGACTATTACGACCAGAAGACCTATCCATTTGCCAACTGAAGCTAACCGTTTTTCCAGCGGGGTTTGTTCAGTATTTGTAGTTTGCACCATTTGTGCAATCTTGCCAAACTCTGTCTGCATCCCAGTTGTAGTGACAACGGCTTTGGCTCTGCCATATGAAACGACCGTTCCACTGTAAACCATATTGTGCCTATCTTGTAGTTGGGTATTTTTAGGCAGAGGGTCAGTGTTTTTATTAACCGCGGCAGATTCACCTGTCAAGGTGGCCTCCTCAACTTTTAGACTATGTTCTTCAATTAGTCGTGAGTCGGCTGGAATCCTATCACCGGCGGAAATTAGGACAATATCGCCAGGTACAAGCTGATTAGTAGAAACTTTAACTTCTATGCCGTCCCTTAGGACTAAGGTCGTGGGGGCAGTCATTTTTTTGAGTGCTTCAACGGCTTTTTCACTTCGATATTCCTGTGTGAAACCCAAAATGGCGCTAGCAAGGACTATTATTAGGATAATTGTGGCATCAATTGCTTCTCCGACGGCGATGGAGAGAGCAATAGCTGCGAGTAGAATGACCATTAAAACATTTGTGAATTGTGATAGAAAGAGTTTGATTGGTGATTTGCCTTTTTCCTTCTTAAGCTCGTTTAGACCGTATTTTGAGAGTCGAGTTTGAGCTTCTTGCTGAGTCATTCCTTCATTTTTTTCAACGTCGAGTTCTTTAAGGACATCTTCGACTTTTAAGACATACCAATCTTTAGGCAAAAGAAACGTTTCTTGAGGCATGTTTGCTGTCTTCTTATTTTCCAACTTTGAATTTTGGGATTTGTTATTGTTGGCCACGCCTTAATGCCTCTTTATTAGGAGTTGTCCGTTTATTTTGTATTCCTGTTTATTCTGTGGCTCTTTTTTCCACTTCATTTTGACTCTTAAAAATCTTTTGTTACTTTTACAATACTTTAGCGCTAATTGGTTGTGAAAAATCTTTAACCTTTACTAATAATTTAGTTTTATGATACCAAACGCCAATAACAAAGGCAATAAAATTTTGATTGGCTTCATTTTCTTATTGATCTCTTTCGGTAAATATTCATTCATAAATTTTTTTGGGGTTCTCGGTTTTCTAACTATAGTTTAAGTCCTATTTTTATCGTCCAAAGTGGAAAAGCTGATGAAAAACCCACTCCTTCTTAGTTCCTATAAAATCTTTTAAGTAAGTCAAAGAATAAACAATTTTAGTGAACGCATTAAACCCAACTTAAGATTATTGGGCACAATTATTAGTGTAATTGCTTTATAATCTTAATTTCTTTAAAAATTCAGGCTTTTACAACTCCCACTATAACTACTACACTTCTGTTACGCCCTCCAATTTTGTTAAGTCTAATAGGTTATTTGCTTATTTTCGCAGGTTTTTTGTTAACTCGTAATTGGATTAGAAAAAACAATCAGACCCCCTCTTAGAATGCCTCTTTACCTGCTTGAGAATTTCCTAAAATATTGCCTCTAAAAAAATTAAATCCTTTTTACTCTGAAACCTTAATTTTAACTTCTGTTTGGAAAGCTCTCTTTCAGGATAGACTCGGGTTACCAACTCGAAGTAATCATTGCTCAGAATTATGAGATGATGCAATTGCTGCTGCAACAACTGAATTCTGCAAATCAACTGTTGCATCTTTCAGAAATAAGCCAAAACTGCAAAGTTTACCCTTTACCAAAAACTGCGCATCTCTAAAAAGAAAAAATTAATCAAAAAAGAGAAAAAGCTATTCTCGGCACTGCCTGAGAGTTCGCAGTTCCTCGATGGTTTTGTTTAAAACTGCCTTATCCGATACAGATTCAACTGCCGAAACAGGCAAACAAACCATAACTTTACCAAGATAAGGATGCTTAAAGCCCATCTTCTTGGATGCTTCCTCAGATAAAGAGACAAATAAATTGATTATTTGCCAATTGCTCATGTCTAATTCTGCGCTCTGCACTTCACCAAGCATGAATCCGTCCGAAGTGTAAGCTGGTTTCCAAAACAATTTTGTAATTTCAACCATGTGAAAAACCTTTAGTAGTAAATATCAAGCGCTTCTTTATATCTGTTTTTTAAGCCTTCAACCTGCAGAAGTGTTTTTTACTATCCAACTACAATAGGGTATTAGTGGTGTTTTTAGTGTCTGCTTCTCAAGCCCCAACCAATTTTAAGAAACTTACCCCCGAAGAAGAAAAGGTCATAGTCAACAAAGGAACCGAAAGGCCTTTCACCGGCAAATATTTTGCATTCTGGGAAAAAGGAACTTACGTTTGCAAACGCTGCGGCGCCAAACTGTACCGTTCAGAGAACAAGTTTGAAGCCGATTGTGGGTGGCCAAGCTTTGATGATGAAATTCCTGGAGCTGTAAAACGTTTGCCTGACCCTGACGGAAGACGAACTGAAATCCAATGCACAAACTGCGGAGCCCACCTCGGACATGTCTTCACAGGCGAGCATTTCACGGAAAAAGACACGCGGCACTGCGTCAATTCTATGTCCATGGATTTCATACCGGACAAAAAAGAAGAATAATCGCATACTAGGTTTTCTTCGCGAAAGAGTTATAGACGACTTAAAGCAAGTTTCCAGTAAACTGGCGATTTGCTGTGCCTGACCTCTTCGGAATCCACCTCACAACAATACTGTATGTTGTAATAATAGCTGCAGTAGCGATAACCCTTGAAAGGTTACTTAGCCGTTATTTATCGCATTTCGCTAAACGCATCAAACTTGAACCCAGCGCCAGTAACAACCTCATATTAACTTTCCGAATCTTAATCCTCATATTCGCAGTTCTAGCCATAAGCAGTTTAGGCGGAGTTCAAGCTGAGTGGTTGCTATCCGTTTCTGCAATAGGTGGCGCGGCTGTAGGTTTTGCTTCTCAAAAAACCCTGGGCAACTTCATCGCAGGACTTTTTCTTTTGGCAGCCAGACCTTTCAAAGTTGGGGACTACGTCAAAATCGGCACAGTTGAGGGCATGGTTCAAGAAATTACCATGAATTACACTAAAGTTTTGACTTCCGGCAACAACACAGTTTCAGTCAGCAATCTGCAAATTTTGGACCGCGATATAACCAATTACCTGTATGAAAACTCAAAAAACTACAATCTTTATTGCTACACTTTCGAAATGGGTTTCGACCACAACATTCCATCAGAAAAAATAAACCAATTCTTAAACCAAATCTTTGACAGCTACTCACGCGTACTTCCCAGAAAACCCGAGTACATGATAATACGCTCAACTGCCCTCGACAGAGTTTACTTGATCTACCTCTACGTCGACAAACCCCAAGACATCTTTACGCTGAGACCTAAAATAGCTGAAGAAGTGTTCCAACGTTGGGATGAGGAAAGAGCGAAGCTAAAACAATAACCACAAGCAACCACATTGTTAGTATAGGTTCTTATGTCAGATAAAAAAATGGAAAATATTGTTGCACAAACCTATAACCTCTCAAGCCTAATTGATTATCAGGAAGGCTCAGTTGTCAGCCGAACAATAATCGACAAGAAAACTGGAACGGTTACTTTATTTGCGTTTGATGAAAATCAGGGCTTAAGCGAGCACACAGCACCGTTCGATGCAATGGTTTACGTCCTTGACGGCGAAGTTGAAGTCACAATATCAGGCAAACCTATCACACTAAAGAAGGGAGAAATGACTATCATGCCAGCCAACAAGACACACGCTCTATCAGCAAAAACAAAGTTCAAAATGCTCCTGACTATGATAAAATCCTAAAGCTTCCTACCCCACATGTCCACAAAGCAAAAGCCTTCGAGCAGTTTTTTGATTGGCACCTGTGTTTTCTCAGCTGGATACCCCATAGCAACAAACGCTTGAGGTTCTACTGATTCCGGAATCCCCAAAACTTTCCTCACTGTTCCTTTGCAAAAACCCGGTGCACAAAACCAGCAAGCTCCCAAACCCTTTGCATGAGCAGCCAAAAGAAGGTTTTGCATTGCCGCTCCTAAACTTTGCACTGCCAAATCCCGCTCACACAGCTGCCTCTCATTGTCAGGGAATTTTCTTAAGCCATCCATAGTAAAACAGGCAAGAATGAGAACGGGCGCATCCGCAAATCGCTCAACTCTTTCCTTGCGCATCTTGTAGTCAACTTTTGTGCCTTCTTTTGCCAGGTCTGTAGCCCATGAGTCAGCCATACCATCCGCCAACCTCCGTTTGACCGATGCATCGGATAAGACGATAAATCGCCAAGGCTGCGAGTTATGTGCTGAGGGTGCCCAACCGGCTGAACTCAAAATCTCGGTAACTATTTCCTTGGAAACTGGGCGTGGCAGGTATTTTCTGATGCTACGCCGCTGTTTAATGACGTCTAATAGATCGGGCATATCCATGGTATGTGCGATTTTGTTTTTATCTTTATTCGCTGTTTGGTTCCAAAATGACCTTCAACGACTGGCCGGCCTCAGCCATCAAACGAAAACCTTCCTGAGCCTCACGCAAACTAAGATTATGAGTGATCATGTCTTTAACATTCAAATTGCCAGTCGCCAAAAACCTGAGCGAATCCTCAAGGTCATTTGGGGCTGCACCGTAGCTAGTACGCATTGTGATTTCGTTTCTCCAAAACTGGTTAATGGGCACCTGCAGCTTCACAGTTGGATCAGGAACGGCGAAGAACAGGATAGTTCCTCCATTTTCGACGCAATCCATTGAGGCCAACGCAGCAGACATTGCACCGGTGCAAACGACAACTTGGTCAGCTAAATGTCCACCGTTTATTTCTTTGAGTTTTTCGGGAAGATTATCTTTGGCGTTTAAGGCGTGGTTTGCGCCGAATTTTTTGGCAAGCTCCAACCTGTAGGGGTTAATGTCAGCTACTATGATGTTTTCTACACCCTTGAGCTTAGCGAGCTGGGCGTGAAGGATCCCAGAAATGCCACTTCCTATTATTAGAAGAGAATCGTCTTTTTGCAGGTCGGCTAGGCGTTGTCCACGGGAAACGCATGCTAGAGGCTCGATGAATGTTCCTTCCTCAAAACTCATACTGTCGGGAAGTTTGTAAATGCCCAAGTCTATGTTGATTTTAGGGATTTTAATGTACTGTGCGAAGCCGCCTGGATAATAGTTAGTTGTATGCAAGGTGTGGCAGGCTGTGTGGTTTCCACGTTGACAGTGACGACATTGGTTACAAGGGACATGATGAGAAACAAAGACGCGGTCGCCGACTTTGACTTTACTTACTTTACTACCAACTTTACTAATGACTCCAGTGGCTTCGTGACCCAAAATACGTGGAGCTTTCGGAACACGATACCATTCCAAAACGTCGCTGCCGCAGATACCACTCGCCATAACCTTGAGCAACGCTTCATCTTCACCGATGCCTGGGGTGGGAATTTCTTCTATGCGAACATCATGGTTGTTATAATAAACTGCGGCAAGCATGATTCATCACAAAAATATTGGTTAAGCCTTAGCGGCTTTCACTTGATTGAAGAGGTCCAAGGCTTCTTGTGGCGTGTGGTTTTCGTGGACTATGGCTCTTATGGCTCGAATCGATGCGACGGGGTTTTCGGTTTGCCAAATGTTCCTGCCCAAATTAACTCCTATGGCGCCTTTCTGCATGCCGTCATAGACGAAGTCGAAAACTTCTTTTTGAGTTTCAGTCTTTGGTCCACCAGCCATTACAACTGGCACTGGACAGCCGTCGACTACTTTCTCAAAGTTTTCTTTGCAATAGTAAGTTTTGACTACTCTTGCGCCTAATTCAGCGGAGACTCTGGCAACCAACGCTAAATAGCGAGCTTCACGTTTTTCGAGTTCTTTCCCAACCGCGGTTACAGCCATAACGGGTACGCCGAACTCTTCGCATTCATCGACGAGTTTGGCCAAGTTGCTGAGGCTTTTGTTTTCGTATTTTGTTCCTGCAAAGACAGACATGGAAACTGCCATCGCGTTTAACCTCAAAATTTCTTGAATGGAGGTGACTACGCTTTCGTTTGCTAAATCGTCCCCCACTACAGTTACTGCTCCTGAAACACGCATAATGATTGGTTTCTCAATCGCGGGGTCGATACAGTTGCGCAGAACACCGCGGGTTAGCATGATTGCGTCCGCATATTGGTAGATCGGTTTTATCGTTTTTTCAGGATGCTCAAGACCATGAGTTGGTCCCTGGAAATATCCATGGTCAACTGGTAAAAAGAGGGCTTTGCCATCTTTCTGGATAAGTCTACTTAGGCGGTTCTTCATTCCCCAATCCATAATTCATTACTCCGAGGAAGCTTTGGTTTTAGAATTTAATAACCTATCTATTAAGGTTCATTTTTCAATTCAACATTAAACAGAAAATAGCTCCATTAGCTTTCATTAAACATGTAATCCCAATATTTTAGAACCGCTTCTTTGTTTTTTTCCGCAACAATAGCTTCCTTCAAATCAGCCTCGATAAGTATGTCAAGAGCTTTTTCAAAATTAACGGCAAAAAACTGTTCGGGAGAAACTTCAACTATTTTCTTAACCAATCCTCGCTTTTCAAGATTCTCCAGACAGTTGACAAGGTCTGTTTCGTGCATTCTTAGGGCTTTTCTTAAAAAGTATACTTCTTTGGGACCCTCTCTCGCGAGGAAAACAAAAACTTTAGCATAAGACCGCTTGAGCCCGCATACTGAAAGTACTTCGATTAATTCTTTAAGGCTCATTTCTTATTCACTTTTTCCTTAATCAGTACTTCTCTGGTTTGTTTTTGAATGAAAAAAAGGTAGAAAGTTTGGAAACTCAACAATTCTTAGGTTGCTGGCGGAGTGATTGTTTCGGTAAATTTCCAATCTATGTGTCCTGAGACTTCAAGCGGAGAGGTGGCGCCCAGCCATGATGGAATGGTTTCTTCTACCCAAGCGGGTGTTCGCATTTCTGCTGCTGGTTGACGAGCGTATCCAGAGGGCAAAGTTGCGTTGGCGCCTTGATCAGGGTAGCTTCCTGCATTTAACTCGCGGAACGTTAGGGTCATCGTTGGAAGAGTGAAACTGAGATTGCCTAATGCCTTTGTAGCTGCGTTGCTCCATAGATTAAATGGAAGGTTTATTGTCACGGGTTTTGTTAAGTTCACCACTAGAGTGTCGTCCTTGATTCCGTTGATGTTCTTTGTAAAAATCTGAAGGTCTTTGTCAGCTACTTGAATCACGTTAAGTGTGTCAGCGCCTGGAATTCCAGTTTTATACCATATGAAAGTACTGTTCCAAACTGCTTCAAAAGTTTCAATGTTGGATGCATCAGTTATTAAACCTACTATGTTGTAGCTGTTTCGTTGAGGGATCCATAAGTAAACAAGCATGGCGTCATAAGTTCCTAAAGAAGAATCTTTGTCGAAGTGATAGCTTCGTATTTGAAGGTCAGTTGGGTGGCTTGGAGTTCCTGGGGCTGCTGGAGGCGAGGTCGCGTTCGAGGGTGTCGGTAGGTTAAGATATACTAAACTTCCAGTTCCATAATTAATTATTTTGTTGTTTGAACTTACTGCGTAGATACTCATGGCGCCCCTGTCATCGGTTCCCCAGATGTTTCCGAAGGGATTTGCAAAGCCGCTTGCGTAAGAACTAACTGCATTGTGATCGCGTTGTCCTGTTCCACTAACTACCATGACGTTTACTGGAACGTTCCCCATTATAGCGAGTCCGTAAGTTGTTCCTGAAGTTGCAACATATGGCGTGATTAATTGGAAGTCAACCCATGAAAACGTCGTCCCTAAGCTTACAGGTTTAGATTGAGCTAGCAAAGCACCAGCAGAACCGTCGTTTACCGCGTACAGAGCTGCTATAGCGTTTCCTGATGATGCTCCATCAACGTAGGCCATTATGTCGGTTACTAAACCAGTTGATGTGGTTGTGAAATACGAAATTGATTGAGCGTTAGCATCGTTTTGGTCCATTATCGTTCCAATTGCAGTGTTTCCGAAAACTGGTATCAATGCACCTTGAACGCCGGTTGAAGCAAGATTACCTGCAGCGACCATTGCGCAAATAATGATTGATATCAAAAGAATAGTTGCTATAGATATTTTCTTTTTCATTTTTTTTCACCTTTCATTGTCTGAAAAGCTTTTAATCAATTTTGAATTATAAAGAAGTGTTAGTCGCAAAAAGTTACTGACTAGTTTAGCGTAAAGTTTGGAATTGGAGAAGTAAAAGCTTGAGTCAAGAACAAGTCTTAAAGACACTGTTGGGCCTTGGTCTAACAAGGTTAGATTCCCAAGTTTACATTTACCTTGCCAAAAAAGGGCCTCAGAAAGGACGAGACCTTTTGAAGGGTTTAAAAATTCAGCGACAGCAACTCTATCGAAGCCTCAAGATCCTTCAGAGCAAAGGGATTGTAAGCGCTACCTTTGAACATCCTGCTGGATTCTCCGCCATTTCATTTGATAAAGTTGTAGACTTGTTTATTAAATCAAAAATGGTGGAAGCACAACTTATTCAGGAGAAAAAAGGAGAAATTCTATCAAATTGGAAATCTATTGCTATAGGGGAAACGGCTGATCCAGAATCAAAGTTTACGGTTATTGAAGGAAGGGGATACATTTACTCCAAAATTTTACAGATGGTAAAAGAAACCAAAGACCATCTTTCAACTATTACCAGTGTTGCTGGCTTGTTACGTGCTGATCAGTTCGGTATTTTTGATGAAATACTTGCTCATCCATTAAAAGAAAAAGTTGATTTCAAATTTATTAGTGAAATCACAAATCAGAATGTGGGTGCAACGCAAAAACTTTTGGAGAGAATACCTAAGAATTCGAGTAATATTAGGGGTAGGAACCCTGATTTTGGTTTCAGCCTCTCGCCCCGAATGGTTGTTAGAGATGATGAGGAACTTTTCCTTTTCATCAATCCGTTGGCGAAAGAGCCTCTGGAAGAAAAAGACGATGTTGGATTGTGGACAAACTGTCAGACTATTGTTCAATCGTTTTCGGCTATGTTTGAAGAGTTATGGCGCAACTCAAATGACATGACAAAGATGGCGCAAGATGCAACTAGTTCTCGCACCGAAATGAAACCATATAGAAATTCTGAGATAGAACTGAAGAAATACTTTGAATCACTCCTGACAGCAAAAGAAGAAGCATTGATAATGACAACTTCTCAAGGACTTAATGATTGTAAAAAAACATTACATTTGCTAAGCGAAATCAGTCAAAGAAATGTTGCAGTTAAAATCATGGCTCCTTTAGTTAATGACAACTTTGAAGCTGCGAAAGAATTATCAAAATTTTGCGAAATTAGACATATCCCAACGAATTATGCCGAAGTCTCAGTTATTGATGGAAAAAATCTCTACCAATCCAAAGGATTTAACAACATGGATAAAAGCGGTTTTAGTAACGATATAGATTTCGTAACAAAAACAAAAAACCGTTTAGTTGAAATCTGGAAAAAGTCCACGCCTTTATCCAATAACACTCTTGAATCGTTAATCGGACCTTACGGTTGCAGACCAACCGATTTAATCAAAAAAAGCAGAAATGTCGACAAAATTCAGGTCTTAGAAGAAAACGGAAAAATAACAGAGAAAGAAATCGTTGAAAAGATCTTTAGAGCAAAAAGAATTCCAATCACTGATATTTCAAAAGATCTTCATATAATGTATGCAACTGGTGGTAGTGCTGTTGTTCATCCTCCAGAAGTCTTTAATTTGCCAGATCTGATGTTTGAAGTTCAACATATCGACAAACATTCAGGCTTCGGACAGGGAGATGCGTTGGTAGTTTTCTGTTGGCTTAAAACGCCCAACGGTTTTGCTTTTGTTCCAGCTGGCGGCATTGGCGACAATCCAAAAGGAGTAAGTTTTCGAAAGGCCGAATTTGCTGGTTTTCCGGCTGAGGAAAATTACCGTTTGGTGAAAAAAGACGTACTTCAAGTTCATGCACATGGTAATACATTATTCGCAGGTTGGACTATACCGATACCGCTTTCATCACGCTATGTTCTCCCTCCTGCAACCCTGCTTATCGAAGGGTATGGAGATGTCAAAACAAAAGGATACACTACGGTGATGCTGTCAGGATTTAGGAATAAGACGGAAATTAATGGTTTTGACGCTTTTGTAACTTTCACGCATCCAGCGTCAAATTATTCTGGTCCAGGAACGGATGGATTCTTTATCAGAGACCTTGTTGTTACGATGACCCCACCTCTCGAGGGCTGCAAGTTTGAAGATAAAAAATGAAAGTTATCCCATTTGAGTCATGCTTTGAATGGATCTCTTGCTAAGCAATATATGATTATAGCTGAAACGACTCCGAAGACCCCAAAGGTAATTCCTAAGAGCTGAAAACCAGATTGACTAAGTGCTATTCCACCTACCGAAACTCCTAAAGAGGCTCCAACAGAAGCAAAAACGCCTCCCAAAGACATCATGGTTCCTCGAGACTTAGGCGCCTGTTCAAGATTCAAACTATGTGCCGAAGTCACGGCGATGCCACCGATGAAAGTTGCAGCACAAGACATTAGCAGGGCACTCCAGAAATCAGGCATGAAGACTATTGCTGCGATCAGAACTCCTCTTGCAGCCCAAGAAAGCATAACTAAGCGCTTCCGTCCTGACCTGTCAACTATTCGACCACCAATTATACTACCTACTGCATAAATCAAAACAACTGTTAACGTGATTAATCCAACATTTTGTACAGGAACTAAAAACACCTTTCTCCAAAAGGTCGCTGCAAAAAACGACCATATACCAGCTGCAGTTATCAACAAACTACCAAGTAAGCAAGCAGCCGCCGATTTGTTCAATAAAACTTCTTTAAAGCTGTTTAGAAAAACGCGTTTATCAGCATGAACTTGTTGTTTTCGTGATGTAGAGGGTATTATAATATAGACTAAGACAAAAGCAATCAAAGAAATTGGGAGAATATACCATAGTACATAAGATCGCCAACCGCCTATCGCTGAAATGTACCCTGCCAAAGCAAATCCTATTCCCGACGAGAAAATTCCTCCCGAAGTGACCAAACCGATTGATTTTGCCCTTTTTTCTAAAGGCAATGATTCGCCGATTAATGTGAAGGCCATGGAACCAACAATTATCGTTCCGATTCCGTCAAAAGGATAGAAGATTTGTAGGAACAGAAGGCTTGGAGCAAGAAAACAACCAATGGCTCCGATTACTATGCATGCTGCACCAAAGAGCATTAATTTTTTATGATTGAATTTCACGGTTAAAAATCCATTTAATATTCCAGAAACTATAGCAGCTATGCTTGAAATTGTGACGATTTGACTGACGATCGCTATTGAAACCAAATCTGTGGAGCCTAAAAAAGTCTTGGATAGGTCGACAAGAAACAAGCTGGCAAGAACATCTAACATACTTGTTCCGAAAACAGCTAGAGCCAAAGAAAAAACAAACCTTCGCCCAAGAGGCTTTTCGATTGCCAACTTACCGCTCATAATAAACGTTAGTTGTGGCGATTTGCTTAAAAAACTACCCATAAGTCAAAATCTACTCTTTTTCTAAAGTGGAACGTTAAACTTGCAGAATGAAAAAGTAGGATCCTAAAGACATTGTTGATGTGGAAAATAGAAGGGGCTAGTTCATGTTCCGATTATTTCTTACTAATGGCAAGAATGTTGGGACAACAAACCGCAGAAAGTCAAACAATGCCGTTAGATAGTGAGATAATAATTTTTGTAGCCATTGTTTTTGGGGTGGGTTTGGCAGTAGCTGGAATCACCGCATTTAAGCTCAAAACTAAATTAAAAGTGAGATCTTCCCGCATGAACAATTAATACATAATTGTAGTTTCATTTTCGTGAAGAACATTTTTCAATGCGCCCAACAAACACCCATATTATATCCGTTAGAATGGTTTTACTCCAAAATTATGGTTGGTCAAATGCGAAACGTTCTTGTAGGTTTTCAATTGATCCTCGTTGGGCTTAGACCTATCGAGATCCTTTCCAGCTTTGGCTTGTTCATCAATTCAGGTGATTTTGGTCTTTTGTTCAGTTTTGGTAAAATTGTTATTTGATTAATTTTTTAGATTGCGATTTGATTATGATAATATAGCCTTTTTCTATGAGCCAATGGTGAAATTGCCATGTTGTGTAGAGGCAGTGATTTGCGCATTTTTTGCGATTTTTCTCGTATTCAGTTGATCCTTCGGTTTGCCTATTCAATTCCGACTGCACAGGGCATTTGACGTCTTTACAGAATGCTCTGCGTTTGTATTCTACTGTAACCTTCTGGAATCATTTTGCACCGGGCTAACTTTTCTTTTAAACCTAATAAGCATTGCCAGAAAATATGTCTAAAAAAATTTTAACTGTAATTGGTTATGGTAAGTCATTTGTGACTTAGGTTAACTTTTTTAAACCTCAAAGCCGCAAGCCAGGTATGCCTAAATACTATCTTTTAGGGGGAGAAAACACCCATAGAAGAGACGCAGAAAAAGTAAATCAGAAAGCGTTCAATGATGCAGGTGAAGTCCCAAAAATCTTGGTGTTTTCATGGGCAAGAGCATCCTTCGATAAAAACTATGCAAAAAGCAAACTAATATTTGATTACTTTCGAAGCTTAGGCGCAAGTACGATTAACACGGTTGATTTTTCCAGTACAAATGGTGAAATCAAACAGAAAATCGCTCAATCAAACCTTGTCTATTTAACAGGCGGGGTTCCAAGCATGCTGATTGAGCGCCTTAAAAAATTGGGTGTCGATAATCTCCTTAAAGGTTTTGACGGAGTGATTGTTGGGAGAAGTGCTGGGGCATTGGCGCTGTGCAGCAAATGCGTAATAACTTACCGAAGCACCTTAGAAGTCAAAGTCATTGATGGACTTGGATTGGTTGATTTAACGCTTAAGGCTCATTACGTTTTGGGCAAGGATGATAAACTGAAAGAGTTGTCGATGGATCAGGATATTTTTGCCATACCCAAAGGTTCAGCGCTAATATACTACAATGGTAACCTGTCAGCCATCAACAAAGTTTACTTGTTCCACAAGGGCGAGCGCCAAATCTTCAATTAATAGAATGCTTTTTCTATTTTTTCTTTAATATCGCAGCAACCACAACTGTAACAAGCGTTAGCACCAAAAGGGCTACACCGAAAATCATAAGTGGAAACCTAAAGGCTGGTTCGCCATGCAAAACTGTTGTGGAAGGATTCATAAACATGCCACCAAGATAAGCTACCAAAAAGACGCCTACAAAAATTGCGCCTACACCTTGAAGAACAAACAGCAAAGTACGTGTATTCTTAGTGTTTTGTTCCAAAGCAAACCCTCATCAAGTACTAACAAACAGCTTAATTATATAAAACTTTAATACACTTCAACTCACAAACCGAAAGTATAATATATTCTGCGAGCCGATTGTTTTTCAATCCGACGGCGATTCTTATGACAGAGCATAAAATAGATACTCCGTTAAAAGTAGGTTTACTAATTGCAGTTGCATCGTATTTCTTATTCACTTTGCATGCAATGTTTACCCTTCAGTGGTGGGGCGAATGGAATATCGCTGGACAGTTCAACTTCGGTGTTTTCATAACGGATATAGCAGCGCTTCCCGGGCTGGTAGCACGGTTCATAGGTAGTCTAATCGCGCTTGTCATCGTCGCCCTTATAATTACGAAAGGCCAGCTCCAATCATCTACATATAAACTTCTCAAGGTATCACTATTCTTAGAAGCCCTCTACTGGGTCAGTCTCTTGCCATCAGGTATATGGGGCATCTTGCCAACATCTCGAGGTTTTAGTTTAAGCTTTCTACTATCGACAGGGTTGCCATGCACAGTTGCTTCAATAACCATTCCTGTCGCTCTATTCGCGCTTGTGAAAAATCTCGGGCTAAACAAATCTCAAAATGCAGCAATCAAATGGTCACTTATTGCAGGAATATTCTACATTTTAGCTTTCTGGCTTAACAATAGTGGCATGTGGTTAGTTACAGTAATTCAAACGGGATTTGGATACGTCCTTAATACTCCACAATATTTTGCTAGTTTTTCAGCTACTTTGGTTGGATTACTCGCACTTACAATCTACACTGCTTACTTTGCCAAGAAATCGATGGGAATAGAACAAGTTCAGAACTTGAGCATTGGATCAATCGGTGCTATCTTAACGGCTTTAGGTGTATACTACTTATGGAACTATTTAACATGGATTTTCTTTGGCGGCTGGAACCAATGGTATGCGTGGATTCTCGGTCACAATCTGGATTTATGGCTGTTATCACTCCCACTAGTCGGTTTGCCCCTGCTTTTCTACCGCAAATCTGCTGAAAAAACAACTACAACCTAAAGAAAAAATAAGAGGCTTATTCGCCTCGTGTGTCATTTCTGTTGCATTCTGCTTTTGGTCTGTATTCGACTTTCTTGTGCCGTTCTTTGTGATGCTTCTCGCATTCCTTAATTCTAACAAGCATCCACTCGTTCTCTTCGTACACGCAACCACAAAGCAGAGTCTTAGTAGTCAAAATTCCCACACTCAAACAACTGACTAAAACAAATAATGTAATATTAATCTCATAACATTTTCGATAAAAACTAAATAAAATCATTACAAAAATTTTTTGACAAATGGAAAGTTCTTCTCTAAAAAGATAACATTTTAGTGTGGGAAACATTACTTGTTTGCTTGTAGTGTCTTAATATGAGCGTTATGAGTAGAAAAAATAAAAATACACAGCTTGAAAAACAAAAGAAAGAACAACGTGAAAAAGAAGCAAAAAAGAAAGCTATGTTAAATCAGCTTCCACCAAAAGGAAAAAAGAAGTAACGGTTCAAAGTAACGCTAGAACGTTACCGATCGTCCCGTTTGCTTAATTGCTCTTTCTTTATTGTTTTTTCAATTTCTCGGTAAACGTCTTTTTCTGATTTGGACTCAACTGCTATAACCTGGAGCTATCCCTCTCATGTCTAGTACGGGGGTTAACTCGAATTCATCTTTGGATAATAGACCTTGCGGAATCCCAATTGAGACGGATCTGATTTTTTGGTTGTTGAACTATAAATCCAATTGACCCCTTGAAAAAGCTATTTTGGAGGGTAAAAGTTTGAAGCTGACTTTGAGGGCTAACTCGTTCTCTTTGGTCGAGGTGCCGATTTCGGTTATGATTATCTTTTTTTCATTAATTTGTGTTGTTGTTTTATGTGGTTCCTTCTTTGGATCAGTAGGCAAGTAGTCCATTGTAAGTTGTTTGGCTGCTTGAGGATTTGGCGTTTTCTTTTTGCCTTTTGCGGTCAAAGTCGAGAATCTCCAATTCTAAAGATTTTAGCCGCGTATGTTTAGCGGTTTTTTGAATATTTCTTCTCGCCACTTATGCTCCCAACTTGCCCAACCTGTCTTCACAAGACCCTCCCTAAGGTTTGGCTGGTCAGCTACCCAACGCAAAAACGTCCAAAAGCGTCTCTTATCTTTGAGTATTTCTTCAGGCACACCTTTTTCCACGCACCATCTAATGTACGCTTTTTCAACCAACATTTTAAGGTCACCTGTAGATTCTACTCGTTGAACTTTGAACCCCTGACTTTGCAAGTACAAAGCCATACTGGTCAGGACATATTCTGAGCAGACTTTAAAACAAGTTTCAGAGTCGGGCTGCATTACTGTGATTATTTCGTTGGCGATTTTAATGGAGTCTTCCAAGTATTTTTTGTTTTGAAAGTTTGGTGACTGAAAAGAAGAAGTGGGGATTCGACGTTCCATCAACATGGGGTGCGGGGGTTTGACAGCGCCAATAACTACTCCCAGTAAGAGGTCACTCCATCCTGAAGCATCTATCAGAATCGATTTGTCGGGAAGAAAGCAATCCAACGCCAAACTTTAACACCAAGATTAAGAAGTATGTCGGCTTTTGTTTTTCTATCTTTTGTTTACTGGAAACACAGCATGCAAAAATTTACAAATTGGAAATATTCCAGCTGTTCAATTGATATTTGTTGGTAGAACAACAACACGTGAAATTTTCCAGCTGTTGTTGTTCTATCGACTAAGCCCAAGTTAAAAGAAGAAGAATAGGCTGAAAAAAATTTCACTTTCTTCTTCTACCCGTTAGCTAAGGACTTCTATTTGACGGAGAGAACAAACAACAGACGAGATATGTGGGCAATCGCTAAATGCTTTAAGGCGTTTTGTTCCCCGTTTCCTAAAAATGGCAGTCACAAACAATAATCCTCTTAATGGAAGTATCTTCCTCCAAAATTGATGTAAAAAACTGTCACAAAAACGTATAATCCTAAGCTAATTTCTGTAGCGACAAACGAAAAAACTATGGCTAGGGCATATATAATTGGTCCAACAAGAACAATTCGACTTCTTTTCGCTATTACGTTTGGGTTTGGCTCTTCATGTGTTAGCCTCTTTATTCGGGGATAGAACCAAAGAATGTTGAAAAGAACTGAAACCGCTAAAGCGTTTAGGCCGTAAACAATAATTGCAATCTGTTGTAGAGGATATCTTCCAAGTAAGGCGGTTGAGAATGGTGCAAGTCCAACGCTGAGAAGCAAAAGAAGGTTAATCCACAGAAGTTTAAGATCAAGATTATCGATGTGGCTAAATATGTTTTGGTGACTTATCCAGAGTACGCCTAAAAAAATGAAGGTAATTATGTAAGCGAATAGGTCTGGAATGAGGCCGTAAATGTCTGCTTGCAGGGTTTCTGAGGCGTTTGGTCCAGATATAGTGGGAACAACTAAACTAAGTACCAAGATGGTCATTACTGTTGCAAATATCCCGTCTGTAAGACCTTCTGTTCTATCTTTTCTAAACCAAGAAGAAACTTTTTTTTCCATCATTTGAAACCCTTCAAAAACGAAATCAACTGTTAACTATGAAAGCTTTTGAAAATTGCAGAATCAGGTTATCTTTTGAAGAAATCAACCAGCGCTGGAGCAATGACTTCGGACGCTACAGCATGTGTTTGACCTTCGATTGTTCGAAACTCTGCATTTGGGATTGCTTTGCTTAGGGTTATTGCTGTTTGCTTCATGAAGGGTAAACCTGCCCCGCCATGCATAACAAGCGTTGGAGCAGTTATCCGCAATACGCGTTCAATTGGCACTTTTCTGTTTGAACCCATCGCTGCAGCATCATACAATAGCGTGGGTGCTATCGACTCAAGCATCGCCCACATGGGTGCGTTTCGCATACCCTCAATTTGATCATTTGGCACACCAACAAGAGCCATAAAGAGCGCAACTGCATCACCACAGCGACCCTCCGCCAAGAACTTTGCAAGTTGTCCGTTATAGTCTATCCATTCTTCAAGGGTACTCCCGCCAGCCTTGTAAGGTGCCTCGTAAAGAGCTAGTTTCTTGACTTTGTTGCCTAGTTTGATTGTTGCCTCAAGAGCCAAGCATGCGCCAGAGGAGACACCGTACAAATAGGCCGATCCACCAACTTCGCTCACCAATGCTTCTATATCCTCTATTTCTCGCTCAACTGCAAAGGGGTGGGTATCACCACTGTCACCTCGACCCCGTCGATCGTAGTCAATTGCGGTGAAATTTGTTGAAAGAAGTTTAGCTAATTCAGGCATGGGTCCGAATGAACGAAAACTGAGGGCGCCATCGATGAGGATAACTGGTGGTCCCTGACCTTGTTTATCATAAGCTATTTTTGTTCCGTCTTTTGAGATAACATCGTTCATTTTATTTTTGACCATTTTTTTCTTTTTGCCTGTATGTGATTACTATTGCGCCCACTGAGCCGACTGGTTTCGCTTCCATTAGTTGATGGTTTTTTAACGGTCCTCAACTATCATGAGCGTTAGTGAACTGGATACGCCCTTTACCTGTTTAATGCGTGATTTAATTACATCTTTTAGTTTGTCGATAGATTTAGCTTTGACCTTGATTAGTAAGTCGTATACACCGTATAGTGCATGTGCTTCTTCGACGCCTTCAACTTGTTTTAGGCTTTCTAATACTTTATCTTGGGAACCTAAGTCGGTATTTACTAAGACTACAGCAGAAATCATACATCAAACCTCGTTATTCGTATCTACCCTTGACAACATAATTAAAACTGTGTTGTTGCATGAGCACGCCTACAAAAAGTTGGCTTCAAAATAAAGTTGGATAGTTACAAATAGAGACATATTTTTGATTAAGCTGGCTCTACTATTAGGTTCAAAAACAAAACAAACAAGATTGCAGTTATCGATAACTATGCTTTTGTTCTGAACGTTTCAATCGCTCTTCAAGTTTTCTATTTCGCTGTTTATTTTCAAGCCCAGACAATGGAGCCATTGCAATAACTGTCAAACGTCTTCTAATCTTTCTAAATAAATCCATAACCATTTCGTCTCTGCTGTATCTTACTACTCCATACTATTAAAGCTAGTTACCCCCACAACACGCATTCGAAATAACACAATGGATTGTGATAAAGCAGTATTTACTAAACTTTTGTTGAAATAATCTTTTAGATCTATTAGAAGAAAAACAATTGAAATTGCAGAATCGGGGCGGTTTGTTTTGGGTTGCTTTTTTGATTTAGGGTTTGCAGTTTCAGCGGGGTGCGTCTTGATTCGTCACGGAACGTCGCAGAAAGGCTAGAAAAGGCGGTTGTTTTACTTGTCTTTGTTCTTTTTGAAATCCGATTTCTTGTCTTTTCAAAGTAACCTAATCTCCTCCACTTTGGAATACAGTTGCCGACTAGAAGAAACGCCCAAACAGAAACTTTTTTTCTTAAGGTAGAAAGAGCAAACCCAACGAACAATCTTGTAAATTCATTGTTTGAGAATAGGGAGCCAATTTGATACTTTTTTATGTAGCGTTATTACCAACCATAAATGGTAAACGTTGATTCACTCATCCAGATTTCAGCCTTTAGCTTTGATAATACGTTCTAGTGTTGGGTAAAGTTCATTTAAAGTCTTCGAAATCTCATCCACAACCCCATTTATAACATAAGAAAAGTCTTCTGGTCTTCTCTTAATTACTTTGCCAATTAAGTACTTGTTTGCCGTTAAGGGAGTTCCTTCTAGCTGTTTAGTCTCTTCAATAGCACTTTCGATAGTTGTTTTAGTACTGCTGTATAGAGTGAGACACCATTGAAGAGACTGCAAATTTCTTATGTGATAATGCCAAAAAGTATCACATAGGCAGTATCCGGTGTCTTTGCGGTTGAGAGATTCAAACTCGTTTATTAACTCTCCATTCAGATAGCATTTCATAATATTTTATTCTGTACTTGTGAGCTCGACTTCCAAAATTCAATCCTACTCTAATATCCACAGGAGTAAAGGTCACTCCAACGCTTGGCCCATTTATTTGTGCTAAACTATCATTTGTTTCACGCATCACAAAAGGTAGCCAAATCCCACCAGTGTTGGGAGTGAAGCCCGATATTTGTGTAAACCGCAATGTTGGCGTTAATCTCTTTTCTATTTCCATCTGCAAGGCTGAGCATTTCTCATAAAGTTTATCGAGATTATCAAAATCAGATTCAACAAGTCTCTCGTAATTCTCATTTGGAGGAGATTGCCTTGTTCCCAGAGTTGCAATGTCCTCGAATGTTCTATTTTTGAGTTCCTCATCTTGGTTCAATCCCGCTTCGTCACAAAGAAACCTCAAAATTTCCTTAGCTACAGGATCAGCTTTTCTTGCAGCGGTTTGAGAACTGGTCTGCATTAGGGAATCATGAAAATCCATGTATTCCCTTAGTTTCTGGGCTGTTGTAGAGCTTATGTGGCTTTTCTGCTCTAAGAAACGGATGACCTCATACGCTCGTATGTCGCTTGGATTTTCTTTCTGAAACTTTGGAAATTTTAGCCCAGTCTGGATTAGCACCCGGTTGAAAGAAACTGCACAAAGATATTCGTACAAATTTTGAGGTCCAACTAAATACTCCTTGTACTGTTGGAGGGCTAAAACGTAACGAATCATACCCATAGTATCTTGGTCAAACACAAAAGCTGAAATTTTTAATTCCCTCCAGAAAACGAACAATTCGGAAAAAATGTTTCTCCAAGTCAACTTCCTCAAAGCGCTGCTGGAGCTCGCTCGCTGTGTTAATATTTTCCATATCTAAAATATCAAACAAGCATCAGATAAATTTTCGTCATTGTGACTCACTAAATGGAAAGAAAGGAAGAAGATTTTTGCAACAAATTCTCATGTTTTTTAAAAAAGCATAAATTATTGTTTATTAGATGGTAGCCCGGGAGAGATTCGAACTCTCGTCAAGGACTCCAGAGGCCCCTATGCTTGACCGCTACACCACCGGGCTGTAGAAGTCAATAAAATATCGTTCCAATTATTAACTTTAACTTTCAGCCTTCACACTTGATTCTTTCTGTTTTAGAGCTTCGCGTACGCAGTAGCATTCTTGGCTAACCCTGTTGTAACTCTCGCAGTGCCACAGAGTATCTACTATGGGGTTTTCGTGGTGCCAGTAACGGGTTGAACAAAAAACTTTTTTGGGGTAATCAAAGCTGTTGTGGCTGTCACAATTTCCACAGAACTGCTCCTCATCACGTGTGTCCATATTAAAGTTCCCTGCCCGCAAGTTTTTCTCTTTGCAAAAATGAATCACGCTTAAAATCTGGACCTAAACGTTCTGTTGCAGAGGCAACAAGGAACGGGAAAACCATCAACGCTTCCCCAATGACAGTAACATGATCAGCCGATCCTTTCATTTTGCCCCAACTTACCGTCTCCTCCAACGTTGACCCAGACAACCCGCCTGTTTCAGGACGATCCAAAGTAATAACTATTGCATAATCCAAACCCTTCTTGGACGCAAGTGCTGAAGACTGAATAGTGTTACGCGGCACACCACCACCGATAACTATCATGCCGTTTTTAGGTGACTTAGAACAAATCCCACAGATGGTTGGCACATCTTTGAAGGCGTCAACTAAAAGCACGTTCTTCTGGTCTTTCTGCGAGGCGTGAAGCCAGTGGATGAAGCCGAATTCTGAGTCGCGGACTGATGGCAGGAAAATGGGCACGTTTTCTTCATAGGCAGCTCGCAGAATAGAGTTCTTGTCGTTTAAACGTTTACCGATTTCATAAGTGAACTCGTTTGAAGCTAAACCTTCCCCCTTGCGCTCTTTGGCGATGTCGGCGTACATTTCTGAGAATTTGAAATCCAATCGAACGTAGTCTTCTTCGGGGACAAAAATGTCGTAGATCCGGAATAAATGATACTTGTATAACTCAACATCGTTCACAGCCCAGCCACCCTTGTAGTGGTGACCGCCAATAGCTTCGATGGCATCATGAACCATACAAGCGCCAGTGCTCACTATAACATCAACCAAATGATTGCGTATCAAATCAGCAACTATAGTACGCATTCCTGCAGGAACCACCGCCCCAGACAAAGCCAAAAAAACTGTACAGTCTTTTTCTCGAAGCATTTTCTCGTAAATGTCACACGCAGCCGCTAACCGCCCTGCACCTAATGAACCTGAATTCTTGAATTGCTGCATCAATTGGTCGACGGTTAGTGTGCCGTTTATTTTTATGTGATTTACGGGTTCTTTTAAGTAGTCTTTGCGGTCCATTCGAGTGCTCCTAATGGTTAGTATTTGATTGAAACATGGAAATAGTTTTCGATTTCTAAAAAGATAAACTTGGGGAAAATAATCACTATCCCCTAATCCAGTTATTTTTTTACCATGGCAAGGATGCCGCCTACTATGCCAAGGATTAAGCCTACTATCCAGCCGCTCCCAACAAAGATGCTTAAAGTTGAAAAGATTAAAACAAATAATCCTCCAGTCATTTCCATGCCAATGTAAATCTGGTAGGCTCCAATAATAACTAAAACTGCGAATACGACAGCGATTCCACCGATAATATTCAAAGCTAATCCAGCTAAGAGCCTGTGGCGTACCACATCTGAACCTGCAAAGGTGATTAAATCTCCTGCAATGATTCTTACTAGTCCTCGCAGTAAAATCAGAATTGCTCCAACTACGGAAAATACAAAACCGAAAGTTGCCTTTTGACGTTTAGGAAGTTGTTGTTCTGTGTTTGGTTGCTGCAAAACTCGCTTCTCCTTAAAGCAACAGCTTGATAAGGAAAATATAAGGCTTAGCCCAAATGTGCTATTTACAATCCGAACGTGCCTAGAGTTCAAGAACGGTTCGCAAAAACCTAGTCAGAGTAATGACCAGCCGTCAGAATTAAAAAAATTAACAAAAAGAAAAAGGATGTTGGTTTTGGTTGCTATATTTTATGGCCGTTTTCTGAGCAACAGAAGCGCTAAGATGGCTCCGACTATGGCGATTGCAACGATGATACCTGCGACTGCAGGAACAAAATACATGTCAGCAGCTGATTGTGGAGCAGTTGTTGGTGTTGCAGTGGCTGAAGCAGGTTGTGCGTACAGCATTGTAGTTTCAGCACTTGAGCTATAGTACGAGTTGGATCCTCCGAATGATGCTACGATTGTGTATGTTCCTGGCACGTTTGGAGTGAAGGCGTATGAGTAGTGTCCTGTTATATCGCTAGTTGTTGTGCCGATGGGGTAGGTGTTATTGTTTGGGTCAATGTACGATAAGGCCACTGTAACGCCTGTTGCGTTCATAGGTTCTGGCGATTGCTTGTAGAGGTATGCCATCCAGTCACTCATGTATAGGTCATTGATAGCAGGGGTGCCTGCAGCTGGAATGCCAAGGCAGGTTTGTCCTGGAGATTGATCGGTAACTGTGCCCGTAATCAATACTTGATCTTTAGTGTTTATTCCGGGTGAAGTGTTCACAGTTGTTGCGCTGAGACCTTTGCCATAGCAATATATTTGGAGATCGTAGCTGTCAAATGATAGCATGTTTCCATACACTACAGGTAGACTGCTGGTGCTTGCAAAGTTCAAGAATTGCCAAACTAGCTTTCCGGTTGTTGCGTTAATTGCATAAATCATAGCTCCGCTGAATAATGGTGGACCATAGTTGTGACCAGTCTCAACATAAAACATTCCGCCAGCAACAGTTGCCTCTGCGTTGCCAATGATCCAGAGTGGGTTTACACCGTAAGGTGTGTTTGTTCCCGCACTCCCGTCGTTCCAGCTCCAGATAGTTGCGCCTGTTGTAAGGTTGTAGCAGTAGACCCATCCTCCGAATGTCCATGTGAATAAGCATCCGTATCCGATAACTGCGCTCTTCTGGTCATAGTAACCCAAAGGATTACCGTTGTAGAAAGAGTTCCACATTGGTGCGCCAGTGTTGATGTTGAAGCCCCACCATTGCATTGTTTCTTTTTCATATTCGGTGTAGACTCCGCCACCTGCCGGACCAGCACTTCTTGTAGTAAACGCCGTTATGGTGTTGTTTGCGATCCAGAGTTGCTTTGCAGGACCTGCACCGCCTGGTGTGCCACCCATAGTATAACCTGTTTGTAATTCCCACGGTGAAGATGACAAGTTACCAATCGTTAGTGATAGTACTATGATTTGATCGTCTCTGTCGATTGCTCTGATACCGAAGCTTACTGGACCTACGCCTGGGTTAGTGAAGTTCCATCCGTTGTAGCTTTGCGGCAAGGCTACTGTCCATTCAATTCCTTGTTGATATGAGAAGTTGCCGCCTTGAGTTGGACTCCACTGGCTAACGATGTTAGGTGCAATGGCTTTGCTGGAGTTCCACAATGAAAGCGAACTTGTTCGAATAGCGGTGTCGCCTGTGCCTACGGTCGTGGTGTTCACGTAGTATTCTAGAATGCTTCCTTCGTCGCCAAGAATCTTTGTACCGCTTACAACGCTGTTGATAGTCAGTATGTATTTTCCTGTCTTTGCATCGAACATGTCAAGATAGCCACCTGTTCTACTTCCCCAAATGTATGGGTAAACTCCGTATTGGTTAATTGACTTATAATTGTAGTTTTGACCGCAGATTAGATGGTCGGTTGTATTCATGTACCATATTGTTTCTCCCGAACGCAGATTTACAGCATACCAACCATTCGGGCTAGCTGTTGAGCTTGGAAAGTCTTCGTAGTAGAGAACGCCTGCCATTATTACTGGTGAAAACTTGGGTTGATATTCTGCCCCTGTGTAGTAGATGCTTGATTCATCACCTGTGCCGATTTGGGTGTTGTAAACGCCGCCTACTTGACCTCCGAATGCTTCGGGTCTTGTCCAGAGAATGTGTGGAGCTAACACTGGTTGACTGTATGGATTAAAGTTTCCATCGTAAGCATAGTTTCCTGTGTTTGCGAAAGTACATGCTTCCATTCCGAGCCAGTCTCCGCCAATAGCATACCAGAGATGATTAAATCCTTGTATAGGGTTCTCCCAATAGCCTGTTGGTAAAGGATTTTCTGGAATAGTTGATGCTGGGGTCTGCCCTACGGTGACGACCGCTGGTTCGCTGGTACTGGCTCCATAGACGTTGCCGGCATAAATGCTTGGATGAGTCTGCAAATATGTATCAGAAGGATTGCCTGAATTTGCGTTGCCTGTTAAGGTCATTCCGGGGAAGTTAAACACGAAAGTGTAGTTGCCAAGTTGAGTTGGAACGAATGTTGCTGGAGCACCACCAGCGTTGTCAGAGATGAATGGCCCTAATTTTGATGTGGTTCCATCGGGGGCTGTTACGGTGATTGTGAATCCTCCCCAAAGGTCACCGCCAGCAATTCCTGCGGCTGATGGTGGCACCTTGTCGATCCACATAGCGAGGTAAATCGTTTGACCGACGGCAACTTCTTCTGGATTCGCAATTAGATAAGCATAAGTGGGAATTGTTCCATTGACGTTTTTTGCAACGGCACATGGTAATAGAATCGATGCGCCCATTGAAATTGTTAAGATTGCAGCAATCAAAATAGCCATAGTTTTACTTTTTAGATTTTGCATTTTTTTCATTTCCTTTAAATTTTAATGAGTCAAGGACAAACTTTGCATAAAAGATGCCTTGCCCATAACCCTGAATCATTTGATTTTCTTTATAAGATTATGGTAAGTACCTACTGACGACAAACTTTTTTGATATTTGAAACGAAAGAAACCCAGAAACTTTGAACAAGACTTCATCTAACTATGATTTAGATATGGACTTTTGCTTAATTCTTAAGCAAATCTCTGTGTTTAAAGAAGAAATGACCCAAAGTTTGCAACTCATTAAAAAAGAACGGTCACTATCTGTCGATTACTATTAAGAGATATAATTGAAAAACAAAAAAGGGAAGGATTGTTTTTTGTGGTTTCGTGTTTTATGGTCGTTTTCTAACAACCATCATAATTACAGCGCCGACAATGGCAATAGCAATGATTATTGCTGCTGTTGAGGCAACGAAGTACATTTCGGTGGGTGGCAAAGTTATTTGCGCTTGTGGTGTTGATGTTGGTCCTTGGGGGTTGACAACGAAAGATGTTATAGTGTGTGATGGCCAGTATGATTCACTACCGCCGAATGAGGCGTAAACTGTGTATTTGCCTGATATGTCCGGTGTCCATTGGAAGCTATAGAATCCGTCGTCATTGGTCGTTGTGGTGCCTATTTCTCGGTAGTTGCCGTTGGTGTCGATAACGCTTAATGTTACTGGGACTCCTGTTGTGTTGGTTGGTTTTGGTTGTTGCATGTAGACGTATTCCATCCAATCAGTCATGCTTGCGTCTGAAACTGCAGGTACTCCCTCTGGAAAGATAGCTTTCTGAGTTGCTTGTTGTGTGCCCGGAGATTGGTCGGTGACTAAACCTTTTATCAGTACATCCTCGCCATTTGTGATTATGTCGTTTTGAATTGAGGCTGTGGTTATTGTTTGTCCTTTGCCGTAGGTGTAGATTTGTTTGTCGAAGCTGTTCCAAGTCACTAGAAAGCCGTCTGCGATTGCACCTGGGCTTCTACCATCAAAACTCATTATGCTCCAGACTAAAGATCCATCAGTTGCGTTTATGACTAGCCTCTTCGCACCAGAGAACATAGGTGGATTGTACATGTGTGATGCAGAGAGGAAGAGTTTTCCGTCAGCGACGCTGGGTGTTCCGAAGCTCCAAATTGGAGCTATGCCGTAGGGTGTGTTGTAGCCTTCGCTTGGAGGAGTGTATGTCCAATCTATTTTTCCTGTTTGTATGTCTAGTGCGTTTACGTAACCACCGAAGTCAAAAATGTATACTCTACCATAGGCAATTTCAGCGGAGCGCATCAGTGTGCTTATTGCGTTTCCTTTAAGGGCTACTGGTCCCCATAGTTGGGCACCTGTCTTTAGGGAGAAGAGGTAAGCTTCGTTTGTATCCTGGTTGTGAGTAACGTAGACGTCATCTCTTGCGCAGAGGACACTTATGGATTGGTATTTGGGTATTGTCCTATTGGTAATCCATAGTTGAGCGCCTGTTAATGCATCGTATCCTGCTTCAACTGCATATCCCAATGAGCTTTGCGTGACTAAGTTTGGTGCTGACCGTAGAAGGATCACATCAGAGGTTACTTTGGAGATGCTTAAGGCTGGGCTGATAGCTAAACCGTTGAGTGTTGTTGGAACTGTTACATTCCATTGTGCACCCTTTGTGTAGTTGACAGTTGTTGGTGGACGCATCATTTCAGCAGTTGCGACTCCGCCGTTAAAGCAAAGTGTTGAATTCCACATTGTGAGATTGCCTGAGCTTATATAGTAACCAAGTATAGTTCCTGGGTTCTCATGCGTCGCGTCAGTATCCATTACATAGCTTGAACCTATGGTGTTAGTGATGTTTCCTACATATTCTCCACTGAAGGGTTCGTATAGCTTAAATGAACTATTTGATCCGCCTGTGCTATAGAGAAGGGAAAAAGAACCGTATTCCTGCATTGAGTGGAACTTTACTGTTTGGCCCATCCTTAGCTTTTCAGCTGTGGATGCTCCAGGTATTGTGGCTTGTGTACCGGGTAGTTCTGACCAGAGTGTTTGTCCTGTTCGTAAATCGACTGCGTTCCAACTTGCTGGATTGTTGTTTAGTAGTGGGTAATCGCTGTAGAAGAGGACTCCACTGATTATTATTGGCTCGAAGAAGTTGGAAATGATTGTGGAAGATGCGTATTGGCTTTCTTGGTCGCCTGGAATTGGCAGTCCTGCTTGGCCTCCGAACGCTGTGGGCTTTGTCCACATTATGTGAGCAGTGTTTGGTGCTTCGGTGTATGGATTGAAGTTGCCTGTCGCATCGTACATACCTGTTGTGGCAAACGAGGGGACACCTAGCCCAAACCAGCTGCCGCCAAGCGCAGCCCAACCATAGTTGGTTGCGTAGATAGGTCGTGACCAATATTGGGTTGGAAGCGGAGGAGTAACGTATGTTGGGATCGATTCTTGTTGAACTGTAACTGTGTCTATAGTGGTTGTTGAGGGTAATTCAATATAACCATTGTATTGTGCTGTAGTTCCAGTTCCTCTGCTTAATGTTTGTCCTGGATATGTACCTTGGAATGTGTAGTTGCCGAGTTGTGTTGGTGTGAATGAGAGTCCGCCTACACCGCCTGTTGCATCAGCAGTGTATGGTCCCATCGTCGTCTTTGTTCCGTCCGGGGCTGTAATGGTTACGGTTAAACCTGTATATAGGTCACCAGTGCTGCCCATGCCGGCTGTGGCTGTCGGTTTACTTAAGAAAAGGTTAATGTATATGGGTTGGCCAAGTCCGACTGGGCTGGGTTCAGCACGGATAAATAGATATGTTGGAATTTCTGTTGCTCCTTTGACCGATGAAAAGGTTGCTATTGACATCGATATTGTTAACAGTAGAATTAAAACGATTGAAGCTGTTTTTCTGGTTTTTATGTTTTGCATTTTTCTTTTCTCCATTTTACGTTTGGGCAAAAAGAATCAAACTTAATTAAAATAGTCTCCTCGCCCATACCATTGAGTATTAAAGGTTAGTGCTTATATAGCAAAGTGGAAAGTGCCCACTGATAACAATCCTTGAAAAGTTTGAAACACAATTCAAAAAAACTCTAACAAATTTTAAAAAAACCATTATTAATTGGGCTTGCGGCTGTTTTACAGATTTCGTGTAATGATTTAAATGTCAATTTCATTTTTTAATGAATGTTTTGGTGTAAAAAAACCGTATGTACAGTTTCTTTTAAATCAGGATTACCAGAAACTAAGGAAGGTGAATTTGGATAATTGAGAAAAAATGTATCCTTATCCGTAATCTCAGTACTCTTGCTTTCTGCGCTTGCGGGTATTGCAGTTCAAGAATATGAAGAAGACCCTCAAGACTTAGAAATAAAATGTAATGAAGTAGTTGGTTTTGCTCATGATGAATCAATCAATCTTTACTCAAATTGTCATGTAAAGGGTTTCTATACGGGTCAAACATTGGTTGCTTACTTGTACAGGGAAGTATCGTGGTCTGATGACAAAAACTATTGGGTTGATGAAGTAACATATCAGGGCACAAACGGTATGCTGCTAATCAAAAATGACATAAATGAGCAGCTTTGGGGTTTTGTTGACAAAGATTTCGTCGGAGAGTTCACTGATGTTCTTGACTTATCAGGTGTGCGATACGGAGTTAATCAATCAAGCTGGTGGAACTATATTCCTCCAGACCAGTGGGCTGGAGTTCACTACATCGTTGGCTACAAAATAGCGTTCTACATTGGCGACGCCTTAATTGGCGTAACTTCACCCTTGAGCCCAGGGTACCCGAATTACATTGATTCATCAATTAGATTAGGACATGACGAAGTCCGGGTTAATGGTCACGTCCTAAGCGACTTTGGGGCGTTGGGAGGCAGTGCCCGTGTCGAAAACCCCGAGGGAATTTTGGGTACACTTGACAAAAACGAAGCTGTAATCTACGGGTACAACCAAAACGATTGTGGATTCATACAGGTAGAAAATCCAATAGGAGCGGCTTCCTACACATCTCTTTTCCCCTTAAACCGTTATAATCTGTTCTTGAATATGCATAGTTGTCCAGGGCAATCATGTGACTATGCTGTTTTCGCCGGAATCAACGGTCCCAATGGCTTTTATCAAAGTGGTGATTGGTGGTATCCGAGCGCTATGACTTCGATTAGTAGGGGTTCAATTAGTGAGGAAGCGAGTTCGTGGTATAATTGCGGTGAAGTTCCACAAGGTACTCAACAAATTGTAATTGTGATGCTTTGCTCTCATGGAAGCGGAAAACTCTGGATTGATACAGCACAGCTTGTCCCTATCGGAGAAATACCTCAATAGAGTATTTTCCCTTACCTCTCTTTTCTTGTTAAATCTTCAAAATCAAATTATAATTTTCAAATTTGTTTCAAAAAACTAAAAAACATCTTTCAGACAAGTACAACAAAGTAAACAACTAATCGCCTTCATCAACTGCCGTGGACACTCCAACATCTTTGCCGATTCAGCTAACGTTTGCAGGAGTCGTAGCATA
>CAWIFU010000001.1:0-237605 GCA_963835475.1 Candidatus Bathyarchaeota archaeon | reverse complement strand
CTTACCAGCAACTATGGGATTCTAATCCAATTCAAACTTATGCTGAAGCAGCAAACGACTTTGTTAATACTGAGATGATGACATTGACTTCCATTGGCAATGAATCAAATGTCAGGCTTTTCACTTCAGATTATGGTCTATACTGGTTCGACTATCTAAGTGGCTACAACACTGTGTTTGCGGAATTATTTGGAATACAATCTGATTCGCAGACTTTAGCGTTAATTAGAGGCGCCGCTAATACGCAGGACAAAAGTTGGGGTGTAATGATTGAACCTGCGATTCAATCGCCACTTACCCTACAAACTGGCGACCAAATATACGGTGAGTTGCAGCAGGCTTACGAATGTGGTGCTGCGTATGGAGTAGTCTTTAACTATGCAATAAACAACAGAAATGGAGTTTTGCAGGATGAACAGTTCGCTGCAGTTCAAAAGTTCTGGAATGACAACATGAACAGCGCGAAAGACACCGGCGCCTTTACCGCTCAAGATATGTTAGTATTGCCTGCAAATTATGGATGGGGCATGAGAAGCCAAAATGATAATATATGGGGTATCTGGCAACCGAATGCTACTTCACATCAGGTCTGGGACTCAGTACAACAGTCCAGAGCCACCTACGGTTCAAGACTTGACATTGTGTATGCAGATCCATCCTTCTCAACTGCAGAGAGATACCAACATGTATTATATTGGAACGAAACAGCCTAAAAATCCTTTAATTGATAAAGCAGTTACTGAATCACCCCAAGCCCGGCAAATGCGGCCATATCTTTATGCCTTTAGAGGTCAAAAATAAATGAATCTAAATAGTTGACTCGCTATCTAAAAAAAATGTACATGGTTTCGTTAACTTTTAGTTAAAAGTTACTTCCAAATACTTGACTTTTTAATTTTTGATCTTTTATTTTGATTTTATCCAGTCTCTAAGCGTCTCATAACATAACATTACCACTATGAGCGCGATCGCAACAGTCTCGAAAAAATAGCTTCTATCAAGGAAAGCAGGTCTAAAAAAGACAAGCGCTATTATTAGGACTAAAATCGAGAATAGAGCATAAATGAAGTGTCTTGGAACCAAAAAACGATTGATTTTTATTGAATTATCTAAAACAACTTTTGCAATTACAAAGTTACCATTTTCACGTCTAACAAAGCCTGACTCTTCTAGTTTACAAAGGTGATATAATGCCACTGATGGACTACTAAGCTTTAATGCATGCTGAACCTCTCTTGCGCTTAAAGGCTTGCTTGCTTTAACCATATACCGATAAACCACATAAGTAGTTCCTTTCAGTACACGTGAATCTTCTTTAGTGACTGTTAATCTCCCCTTAGATCAAGGGTTAGAATAAAATAATCGTTAATATTATTTGTTATTTATCCTAATCTAAAATTTAGAACACTTTCTTAAAGAAATAGCATTATAAGGATGCCTTTGTAGTTCAAAGATATGCAAAAAGTAAAAATGACTACTGCATTCATAGTGGCAATAGCGTTGGCTATTTCGCTGACTCTAGTTACGATCTATCTTTTACCACAAGGCAATGGACCAATGCTACAAATCTCTGAGCCGCAGGAACAAATCCCGTGGCAATATCTAGCGCTAGGCTTAACCGTTGTCTTTGTTGGTGGGGCTACTTGCATTATGCTATCCATAAAACGCAAGACTCGTCTATTAAAATCCTAAATTGATGTAGTTTTTATGTCTCATTTGCATTTTCTTTTCGCTCTTTGAGCAAACAACGTAATCTAAAGTTTAGAACTGTCGCTCTAAAGTGTAGAATTAAATTGTGCAGCAAGTAAGTAGTTAAGTGCAAAAGAAACCTATTGCAAACGGAAAGTAGGTAATGACATGACAAAAACTTTATTTCTGGAGTTGAATAAATGACGATAAAATCTAAGAAAATAATGCCGCTTTTAATCATTAGTTTGCTTACTCTATCAATTGCAACTTTAACCAGCATAAAAGCCGCATCTGCAAGCAACGCAGGGCTATTCTTTACCCCCAACTATCATGTTGACGGAACTGACCCGCCAGGAGAAGAATCCTATTCAGACTCAGTCGCTAACATGGTAATGTACTACTTTTCTAATTACGGAAGTAACTATGGCTGGCTTTATAACATTCAGGACTCTTATGCAACTCAATCTTCATACACCAGCAACCTCAACTATGCCCAGAACCATTATTACAATACAATAGTTTACTCGAAAGGACACGAATGGACATGGGGTGGCAGCGGGAATCACTATGAACTAATTCCATACAATTACGTTACAAGCGGTGACCAAAACGGCGTCAGGGACTCTACAAGTGTTTTGCCCAACACTGGCTCCTCTAATCGCTTCTCTTTGATTTGGCACTGTGGTACAGCAATGCCTTACCCATCCTCTTCCGATGGTTTAGGCTCGGAGGGCATGCCATATGCCTTCACCCATAATAACGGGATGCATACCGACGGATACGGAAACCCTGACTCAGGAGTATATGTATATCTAGGGTTCATTTGGTACTCACCAGAATATAAGACAGGCACCGGTTACGGTTCAAATGACTATGGATCTTTTGTGAGTTACTACTACATGTACCTCTTGCAGTACCATTACAGTGTCAATCAAGCGTTAAATTCGGCATCAGCAGCTACATTGGGATATAGCTCATTTGGAAGTGCGCCACTCCATTCGGGAATGTATGAAGGTGATCCTCAAATGGGGTATCATTGGAGTTACTTCGTCGTCTATGGTGATGGCAACTTAGGAATACCAGCGTAGGAGGATGAAGGATAGAATGATAATCTCAAGGAGAAGAATTTTGCCGCTCGCAATCATAGCAGTTGCCCTAATCTTAATGTCACAGATATACATAGTGCATTCTGCAATGGTTCCAACTGCTAAGGATAAAACATTAGCTTTCATAAATGACGTAATTCAGCCCGACATTACAAAGAATAATGTGACTTTCATCAATGATATTGTCGGCCAATCTATTCTCAACCCCAATCAAAATCAAGAAAGCGTAAAATACCATATTAGCGGCAGCGGAAGCGGAGCAGATCTCATTTGTCTATTTACCAACAATGTTCTAACTCAGGCACAATTAAGTACCATTGATTCATCAACACTTTCTAGCAATTTTCCTAATGACATATCTGCCCGTGCTCTTGCGACTCTAAGCGGGTATCAAACATATACCGGTGAAGATTTGACCAGTATGACCAAAGCGATGACCAATATTGACGTCACTCGAAATGCGACAACAATCACTGGAAACATTAAGCTGATAACCAATAATACTCCTTTTGGAACGGATATTTCACTGAAAAACTCATATAATGGCACAGACTATACAGGAATAACCTTTACATTTAGAGATGGCCAATTCTATTCAATGATGGATGATCGCAGCCTCTACACTATTGGCAACACTAATGTGAATATTAACCAAGCTCAGGCAATTGACATTGCAAGACAGTATATGCTGAACTATTCATATATCTTAGACTCTGGGGAAGTTGCAAAAGCCTTTAACGTTAGCAGCATTCAAGCAAGCACAAACTTCTATCAAAAAGACAATACCACAACGATATACCCATATTGGCGTGTTCAACTATATCTGGGCCAAACTTATCCGGGCAACGTATATTCCATTGAAATCGGAATTTGGGCTGATTCTGGAACAGTATTCATGGCACAACCGATAGGTGTCGGAGGAAGCTTTCCAGCAACAACCCCCAGTCAATTATCACCAAGACAAACAGCACCAAGCGGCCAAACCGACAATTCTACAATTCTAATTAGTATATTGGTGGGAATAGCTGTAACCAGTATAATAATAGGCACGATAACCGTCAAAAAACGAAGAAAGTAGCCACTCTATTACCCTTTTTATTCTATAAACATTCATTTTTTTCTGGTTCTAATTATCAACTCTTATTGGGTGCGTTGCTATAGTTCAGTGACTTATTACTTCTACTTAAATCAACCTTATTCTGTTGCATCCAGTTCAAACCTAATTGCCAGCTACTAGCACAAGCAATCAGTATCATAGTCGAGCATGTCAAATTCTTTTTCATATAAATAGTTCCCAGCACAACTTAGAATGAGCAAATCCCGCCCCGGCTCACTTGAACGCAAAAATGTTTGTTTTCCACTATTCTTGCAGTATTTTAAGCCGGGGTTTAAATTTCAATGGGCACGCCACCCCCAAACGGATTTATCCTGCAACAACTAAATTCCTTCTTTTCTTTTTAAAAGTCAAGTAGCATTCTTAGTGAGATATGAATGGATTTACCGAAACAGCTTAGTCAAGATATCTGGACTAAAAGATTAAGCCTTAGTCAAGATCTGTTAACAAAAAACCTTTTATTAGAAATAGTCCCAACATAGAATCATGAAAATAAGCAAACCTATAGCATTAACGCTTGTTCTCGTATTCCTTACAGCATCTTGCATAATCATGACCGAACCCGCTTCTGGAGATTCAGCGGCTGGGAACACTTGGTCGGAAAAGTCACCGATGCTCACCGCTAGAAGCGCCTTAGGCGTTGGAGTTGTAAATGACAAGATCTACGCTATAGGGGGATCAACTGTTCAGACTATGGAAACTTCCTACATTTCTGGTGAAATAACAGGCATTACTGAAGAATACACACCCTCAACAGACAAATGGATTACAAAAGCTACAATGCCCACTGCTAGAGCTTACTTTGCCACTGCAGTGTACCAAAACAAGATCTACTGTTTTGGGGGCTACACAAGTTTCTCCCACATTTCAGGTGCAACCGAAAATTTGACTGGCATAAACGAAGTCTATTACCCATTGATTGATCGTTGGACGACTCTATCTCCAATGCCGGTAGCAGCTGCTAATTTAGAGGCTAACGTTGTTAACGGCAAAATCTACCTCTTTTGCAAAGGCACAAACTTCGGAGTTAACCAAATCTATGACCCACAAACTGATTCTTGGGCAACAATGGGACCAATTCCCGAAGCCTCGTTTTTGATAGGTTCAACAGTTGTTAACGGCAAAATTTACACTTTAGTTGGTTACAATGGAAATCACTTCAATTCCAGAATGGAAATTTATGACCCTACAACTGGCAATTGGAGTTTTGGTGTTTTAGGCAGCATTTCTGTTTTGAGTATACTAACTGCAACCACCGGAGCCATGGCTCCAAAGCGTATTTATGCCCTAAGCGGATGGGCTACAATGGCTACTTACCCAGATGGAACTGGATCGCAACCCATGGGAGAACCAGAAAATAGCACCCAGATCTATGACCCTAAAAATGATGCTTGGACCTTGGGAACACCCAAGCATTCAGAAAGCGAATTTTTTGGTGTCGGAGTGGTTAATGATAGACTCTATGTAATCGGTGGCATTATCGAGAGATACCCAATTACGTTTGGCTGGAACTTGTACAATGACTCTCCAACCGCTAAAAACGAAGTTTACACTCCTGCAGGATACGGTAAACCTGATGAAACTTACCTTCTTGAAACTGTTCCACCTAAAATTGAGATTCTATCACCAGTAAACCAGACATATAATAATTCAAGCGTACCATTGCTATTGACAGTTGACAAACCCATTAATGCGACAGCCTACAGCCTTGATGGACAAGCAAACATAACTTTTAGCGGCAATAGTACCTTAACAGATGTTCCCAACGGATTGCACAGTCTTGTTGTCTATGCTCAAGACACATTTGGAAATGTTGGAGCTTCTGAAGTTATGTTTCAGGTTAATGTGTCGAATGCGTCATCTTTTCCAACTATAATTGTTGCGAGCATTTCTGCTGCATTAATAGTTGCAATATCCCTTGCAATTCTTTATCGCAGAAAAAAAGCAAGTAATGCACCAGATAATGGACCCGCCAATACAGGGCAAAAAGTTCTGGAACTTAGTGGCAAAATATCTTGACCAAACGACCGCGACCGTGGTCTATCTTCATCTTTTATAAAAAATCGCCATTAGGTTTTTGCCGGAGTTCCAATTCTTCTTATGGATTGGTTTTCTTTGTTGTCCGGGAAGTGTTTTATATCGTAGAACTGAACCTTTTGCAATGCGATTTATTGTTTTTTTGTTGTATTATAGGAATACCCTTACATACGAGAGCATCTGATGTTGGAAAGTCTTTTAAACAAACTCTTGACATACAAAGAAGCTGGAAAGCAATGGGCTTTCTTAATACTTTAGGAGAAAAAACAAATGAAAGAAAAAAATAAGTTTTTAATAGGAATCTTACTCTTTCTGCTGTTTGCTTCTGTAATATGTTCTTTAATTCCTAATACGAAAGCTGAATTAACGCAACAAAAAGGAATTAACATAATGCAAAATGTTGTCGGCTTAGATGTCAAAGGTTACTCTATTTCTGCAAAAGAAATTCTCCCTAGTGAGCAATCACTGTACTCGGGCATCATTCCGCAAGACATTATAGCCTATAACCTTACTTCTACCCATAGCAAGGTAGATGCTCTTTGCACCTTCATAAACGGCAGTCTGCATTCACTATATGTAACCCAAAATCAAGGTTCACCTTTGCTAACCACTACAGAAAACAAAACCGCCGTTGATTTGGCAAAGGACTTTCTAGCAAGTTATCAAACATATACTGGGCAGCCTCTATTTGGTCAACTAAAAGGAACATTAGACAAGCTTGGCGCGAACGCAAACTCTACGCAGGTAATCGGAGACAAAGTACTTCAAGTTAACTCTTCCAATGGTTTCACTAACTTCAAGTGGTACTACTCAGTAAATGACATTGTTGCACCCTATGCAAAGTTCGTTTCATTAAGCGTTAGCAATGGTTCTTTAAACTCGTTTATGGATAACTGGAACCTCTACACCGTCGACAGTACAAGTGTTGCTGTATCCAAGGAACAAGCGGTTCAGATAGCATTAATTGCAGCGAGAAACCATAACTGGACTATACCTATTGATGCCATAACGCTAAACAACCTGAACGTCGTGAACAGCCTTTCCTGGTCTCTCTTGACCTTTGACAGTTCCCTGAACGCAAGTCTACCGAGAAGTCCAGATCCTCTCCAGCTCTATCCCTCTTGGCATTTTGGTCTAACACTAAACAAATGGTATGGACCACTCTACGGCATTGAAGTTGACGTTTGGGCAGACACAGGACAAGTAAGATCTGTCAGTGAAGAGTACTCAACACTGCCAGAACCGCAAAACAGGTCTACCACAGCACTAATCTTCCCTTCTCCAGCAACCCAAGCAATACCCAACCTCGCTTTGCTAATCATAGTTCCTATAGTTGGTACAACCACAGTTGCGACCGCCTACCTATTAATAGCGAAAAGAAATCAGCTTCACAGCTTCAGTATCCTCAAGAAACGCGGGGCAAAAATAACAGTAATGATATGCTGTTTTCTGATGTGCTCAACAATCGTTTTTGAAGCCATTTCACCGGTCGCTGCTACCACACGTGGAGCATCAATTTTTGGATCTCGGAGTTCAGGGGCAATCAATTCCCCACAGAGTCAAAGTTGGCGCAAGACTGACAGTGAAATCTTCTACCAATGGTCTATCTCTGTCAATGCACATGACTTCTTCCAAAACAATGGCTATTACACCAGTAATCGGCAAGGAAGTGCATCCACTCATTATCAAATCCTCAATGACCTAAACGGCAATTATGGCATAGCTGCTGGTGTTGACTATTATGCTGTTGTTGACTTTGACCATGGAGTAGGAAATACAATTGGCAACGAAATGCACTACATGTTTGAAGATGATGTCGGTACTGAATGGGGAAACTACTCTCAATACTATAATAACAAGCCCTTATACACTCACATCAATGAAGGCGTCTACGACTACGAAATCTTCAACACAGTAAATCCAAACAAGATGGTCTTTGCTCTAATTAACACCTGCATGTCGGCTGACTACTCAAATGCCAATGGCATGATACAAAACACTGATAATAATTATTATTTGTATACTCAAGGAATGTTGCCATCTGGCAACGCACGTTCAATGCCCTTTGCATTCACTCACCGCTGGGTTGAAAGTACATCAACGCCAGGCTTCAATACGCAGCATGATCAGAACCCGGATTGGCGAAACTTCAACGACTATGGCGATATAAGCAACGATGGTTATGCAAATCCTGACACAGGTTCGAATGCATACCTTGGCTTCCCATGGGGCTCCGCAGCAATATCACAACACATACCTTTCGAGACGAACGGTCCACTATACTGGACCTTCCTGATGAACTTTTTCTATCTCGCTTTAAACTATGACTATTCAGTAAACCAAGCACTAGATATCGCTTCTGACTGGACATGGGGCTGCGGTAACTTCGCAGGGAGTCCTTTGCACACTGGATTTAGAGCCTGTTGGCCAGAAATAGGCGATGATGGACAATGGCACGATAAGTATGGATATGGAAGCACGCTTGCGGTCTATGGAAACGGTGACATACATTTGAAGCAGTATGAGCCTTCACAACAAAGTTTTGTGTCAGTCAGTGCTACAGCAGATGTTGCAGCAACGGCGTCGCATGGTTATGCAGATGGAACAAGTCCAACTATCTCATGGCAGTGTGCAGATGACTATGGAGCTTACTATTGTTACATTACAGAAGTAATCGTTGACGGCGTTTCACACAGCCCATATGACTACGGAAATTCGAATATAGGATCAATAACGTTTAACAGTATCGGTACGGACCACAGCGTTGTAGTTCATTCAGCACCATACTATTATCCAGTGACTTTCAATCAATACGCCCATAACGACAACTTTGGCGATACATTAGTCAACTCCTGGACAGAATATCACGTCGCTTGGGAAGAGCGTGATGGCCCAAACTATTGCACTGGCTCAGATTTGCATGGTGGCGGGGGAGTGGACTACTACGTTGACAGCGCAATCAATGATCCTTGGGGATGGGGCACTGACTACTTCAGCTATGCAATGGCTCACAATTGGGGTGGCGGCAGCGAAAGCTATTACTATGGAATTCCAATGAATGTGTGGACGTTTACTTGGGGTAACACAGTCGACATCTGGTACAATTGGCAAGGGTACGGAATGAACGGTAGGTCTTCAAATACATCAAATACAGATGCAGCTGCTCAACCAACAGTACCCACTTTCCCAGCAAACTTTACATCGCCTGCATCTACGCCATACATCTACAACTCTACAACCAATACATATACACCCGTGAGATAGACTCCAACTTCTTTCTTTTTTAAAAAAGCTAAAAAATACCTTTGGTCAACCCAAAAATGTGTTGATTAATTTCACTCAAGTAAAGAATGCAGTAGTTTCTCCAGCTTTGCGTCAGCCTTCCCAGTTAGGATAGCAGTTTTGCCTCTGCGAATACGGCTAATTCCCCGTTTTCTTTTTCACACTAGTTTTAATTGTTATGATTTTTCATTGAGACCTTGGTTATTGCAGAAAGTAGTATCGCCCAGTCTTAAGTATGGAAAGTTATCGATATTTGTATCCTTTGACGGTTATGATGTGCGTTTTTGGGTCGTTATACTTGACGGCTGAAATTAAGTAATCAGCCCATTTTTCAGTCATTTTTTCACCTCAATTGTATTTCTATGCTTCCAGATTTAAGATTTATGTTATAGCTAATTTTGACACTTGATTATCTATTCAGTGGAGTTTCTTCGCCAGAATTGATTGCTTTTGTTCGACTAAACAAATACGTAGAGACCCAGAAGTTGTTGGAGTTCAATTTCAAATATGTTTATTTCCTCTCCAGAAGTTTTCCGGATTGTCGTGTTCCAAAACAGCCACGTGCGAAAGCTGAAGAAGTGGAAAGTTTCCTTCAGCGCAATCATATCGCAGACAAAGCGCATCCTGAGTATTCAGCTTATGTTGTTTTCAAAAAGTGGATAGAGAACGTCAATGAGCTTGAAATAGATAATAGCTGCAAAGTCTACTCAAGCAATCTTCCTGCAAAGATGAGAGAAATGAGTAAATTAATGGAAGTAAGTAAGAAACTTGCAGAAGTCAAAAACTGCGATATCTCAGCAAATTTTGATGTCTCAAGAGAAAGGATATACTACGGTGTCCGAGAAGACGAATTGCCTCTTGTAAAAATTCGTGGGATTAAACGCGAACTAGCGAGGGCAATTAAGAGCTATTGCGATGGTGTTTTGAAGACTATGCATCAGTACAATGGCGATTGCATGGAAATACTTGATGCGTTGCTGAAAAAAGAAGGCGAAAAAGAATTCTTGAGGCATATGGAAAATATCCAAAAATAGGCAGTGCTCGCTCCAAGCAAATTCTTGACCTTGTTAAAGCAAGTTCTTCTTAGGAAAATCCCAGATCAACATAAGCTGAAAATACTGAGAATGAACAAGCGCTTGGAAAAAGAGTTTGGAGAACGCATCGTGGAAAAGCTTGACTTGCACTGGGACACTAACAAGTTTTGCTCTGGAAGCTTGGGGTCAAACTAAGATAGGGAACGAAAATGAACCATAATTGATAACAGACATTTCATTTCACTTTGTGTACAGCTTTTTTTGTATCTTTTATAGTGATATATAGTTGATTTAGTTGCAGCAGCCTTAAGAAGTGTCCTCGATATACCGCTTAGTGTTCTCTTGAAGTGCAATCTAACTAATTAACGATAAAAGGTTCTAACGCTAAGCTCTGAATATTCAAGCTGCAGAAAAGGGAACAAAAAAGCAATAAAAAGGAGGTGATAAAGAATGAAAAGAAAGTCATCTTTTGTGTTCGCTTTCGGCATACTTGCTATTCTCACTTTATTGGCGAGCGGTAGCATCGTTCTTGCAAGCCCAATCACTAACACAGGTAATAGCAATAGTACTAAAGCTCTGCCAAATTTCGTTGAAAATATCTTGGAACAGCTCCATCCAAATGCAACCGATGCTGAGCTGAACCAAATTAGAACGCAATGGGCAAATCAAATAGAGCTAAGCCAACAACATGCTCCAAACGCTGCTCAAAGTCTCTCGCCAATGATGACACCTGGTGTCGGCGGTAGTTACCTCACAAATCCAGTCGGAACAGAATGTATTCTCGGCGGATATATTCAGGGCCAACCTAGCGTCATGACTGGAACTTCTGACGGTGTGATGGTGGTGCAGAATACGCCTGGCTATGGTGACCGCACAAATATCTATGGACCTATGAGCAGTTCCAATGCAGGAGGATACGTTTACGCTCGTGGATGCTTAACACCCTGGTCAAGTTATGGAAACTATTTGATGGTATTCGCAACCAATGACATCAACAACCCAGATCCAAATTCCTGGACTTTCATTAATTATGCACAATTTAGCGGTCTGACTCCTTACTGGAATTACATTGGTTACACTGGTTCGGCATTCAGATATTGGAACTTTGGCTGCTGGGCTGCGGGCGGTTCTGACCCAACTAATGTCATAGCAATTGATTGCGTGTGGACATCAAACTCATAAGATACAATCGATTCCATAAGCCTTAAAACATTGGCTTAGACTACCATTCCCCCTTTTTTGAGTACTCATTCAAAAACTGGTGTTCCAGAAATGGAACACTCTGTTCCGTGCATAGAACTAAAAGGCGGTTTGCTATCAAGTGTGTATAGGAGGCTTTAGCTCATGGCTATATGTAAAAAAATGTCACTAAGCATAATTGTTAGCGTCATGTTGTTAACTTCGTTAACGGCTGGATTTATCGCTGTTAACGTGGTAAATGCCCAGGCAGTGTCTTTGCCTGCACCTTGGAATGAGGTTTTTGGAGGCTCAGTAAGTTACGCGGTATCTTCTCTTGTAAATACTAGCGATGGAGGATACGCTATGGCAGGCAGCGTAAATGGCACCAGTGCCTTCCTCATTAAAGCGGATACTGATGGTACTGTGCAGTGGAGTAAAACTTACGCAGGCTTAGGCTATGTTCAAGTGGCTGCAATGCTCCAAACTAATGATGGAGGGTATCTTATTGCTGGTGGTACAGCTTTAAATTCAATTATTAACAGTAGCGATTGTTTCTTTTGGCTTGTTAAAACCAATTCAGTAGGCAATCAGGAATGGAATAAAACCTATGAGCAATCGACAACAAGCGGAGTTTATTCGGTGATACAAACAAGCGACAGCGGATATGTTCTGGTAGGGTCTGCCACTAATGGTAACCAAACAAACCCTCAAGCCTTGATGGTGAAAACTGATACTTCAGGCACAATGAAGTGGAACCAAACATACAATGGGTCTGATTGGTCTTATGCCACTTCAGTGGTTCAGGCAAATGACAGAGGATATGCTTTAGCTGGATCAACGAATCTCAACGGACAGATGGCCCAAGATTATTGGTTAGTCAAGACAGATGCCAACGGAGGAATCGAGTGGGATAAAACTTATGTGCCTCAGGCACGTTCAGGCGGAGCTGGAAAGCCCTCAATAGCCATAGGGGAGAACGGTAGCTACACTTTGGCAGGTTATAATGGCGTTATTGGAGGAACACGTATCTGGGTAATCAACGTAGACTCAAATGGCAATCAAGTATGGGCGTCTGCTTGGCCACAAATAGCATCTCAACCATTGACGCCAACTGGTTTCATACAGACAAACGATGGTGGCTGTGTTGTTACAGGTTCCGCCGACGCTCTAAACGGATTTAACGGCTTGCAAAGCTACTTATTTATATTCAAATTAGCATCCGATGGGAATCTACAGTGGCAAAAGACATACAGCACCTTAACTGATAAAAACTCGGCACTGCAGGCTGTTCAAACAAACGATGGAAACTACGTATTGGCTGGAACTATGCTTTCGAACGCTACTGGGCTCGAAATGGTTTGGTTTGCAAAAGTTGACTCCGTAGGATCCACAGTGATTCAACGTTCAACCGAAGAGTTAACGCTTCAACCTGCCACAATAGCAACAACGGTAAATCAACCGGCAGAGTCTCTATCGATAGCGACACAAGATTGGTATGTCTGGGTAATAGTGGTCGGTATAGTCGTTGGTATTTTAGCAGGTGTAATAGCCGTCAAAAAACAAAGGAAATAACAAACGCCAATTCTTTTTTATTTTGAAAGGGCTTTCACAATTTTTTTGGCACTGAACAATTAACCAGTTTTACTGTAGAAGTTTGGGGCGAAACAGAAAAGATACCATTTAAACATAAAAAATTTCTCCCACCATCATTTTACCGTAACGTGCACATAGCCTTTTATGCAATTACCGATAAATGAACACAGTCACTGTACGCACCGAGGGGTTACTTGAAGGACATTTTTCAATTCTGTGGGGAGTGGGGAACAAAATTTACTTAATTGAAGAGGACAGAGTTGACAAATAAATGCGGTCAAAAGAAGATTTGCTCATACTTATCCTGATTGTCGCAGAATTTAGTTATGCCGGTGTAGAGAATACAATAAGCTGTAGGCAGCCGTGGATTCTAAGTACGTTGGATAATTTTTCGAACTTCCAATCGTTAGTTCAAAACTTTAGGCGATCCTATCTTCTTCATTTACTTTTTCTGAAAGAAAGATTTCAAATAGGAAATAAGTATATATCATCTTGAAGAGTCATGTCAGTTGCAGAAATACTTCCATATGTCGGCGTCATCTCACTTGTTATTGCAACAGGCGTTTTAGTCTATCAGTTTGGAAAATGGCGACAAAAGAACGATTCAGAGAGAGAAGAAATCAAAAAGAAACTAGACGAGATTTGTGGAAAATTGGACAGGACTCCTGATGATCTCTTTTCAAAATTTATTGATATGTACAAAATATGGGAAAAAATGAATGAAGACCCAAATATAGTTAACCCAAAGAGGAAGCCTCGACATGATTAGCCGAAAAGATATGCTTCTAGAAAAAGCCAGAGACCGAACAATAACGCAAAATGAAAGTGAAGAACTTAAAGCTATTCTGGAAGAAGAAGCGCGAAAGGCTCAATCAAGAGGGGACATTTTAGGCGCCCTTATAATATTGGGGCTTCTTGCATTTCTAGCCGCTCTTGTAAATGAACTTTTTAAAGACTAATTGTTTCCTTTCTGGGTTCGCCTATTCGATTGTTCTTCAAAAACAGAGTCCTTAGGTGATAGGATGAAGCCTATAGGGAAGTGTACTTGCTACCTGAGGTGTTTTTTCTTGTTTTTCTGATTATTTGATACTTGAGTGAATTAGGGAGGCACGTCGCCTGGTCAGGGCGTCAATGAGGCATAAGCCTCGCACGAAAAATCCTGCAGCAGCGACTTTTCTCCCTCATGTTTTATGTTCCCGAGTAGATTTAACCTTTATTGCTTGGCCGAATAACGAACTTTTTATTGAAAAAAAAGTTATCAATGAAAATCTATGATTTATGAGAATCTATTTTTGTTTGCAAATTATGCTTGGCTGACTGAACTATTGCATTCTTTAGCGTATCCTTTGCTTGTTGATTATGAGCCGAGCTGTCGAGAAAAATGAGCGATACCAAGAAATCGCCTTCGCCATACTTAGCCTCGAAAAATGAGGATATCTTGAAGCCTTGCGATTGAATCGTCGGTATAAGAGAGATTGTATTCCGTTCCATGACTGCTATTCTTTCAGCGAAAATACTTTGTGCTGTTTGAGAAAACGCGTTGAAGTTTTGTTGTTGTGCAGGAATGATAGCCAATACTCTTAAGCCAAGCTCCTTCACCATCGGTGTTAGCTCAAAGGGGCGTACAACTGTAACTTGATTGTTTTGGCTCATATAGATTGCTTGTGTTAAATCGAGACGTCTCTTAATCTTTAAGTCGTACGCATAATATGAGGGAATGTCGGCAATATTTACAAAAAGTCCTCCCTCTTTAACAAAATCCTGAATTTTACGTAGAGTAGCAAAACTATTGACGTCAGTTTCTGGGTAGACTGCCCCGTAAGGGTTCAGAATAGCAACAAAACCATCGAACTCAGAGTTAACATCAATTAATTTTGCTTCGAAAGTGCTATCGTTTAACGCTTGTTTCCACTGTTCGGGGGAAATGTTCGTGTAAGATGAAATTTCAGGGTTAGTTGTATCCCAGCCCATATCATTTAGAATTCCGATTTTGGGGTTCTTCCATCTTTTCTTAATTATGTCAGCATGTCTTCGACCAGAGCTTAGCCATTCAATTGGAAGAATCACTGAAAGAATGATAAATCCCATAACCCAGAAAACAACGTTATTTCCCAAAATATTCGAATCATGCTTGATGAATGAATCTTGAAAAATAAAGCATGTTAGAGAAAAGACAACGTTTAGAACCCAGAATAGGTTAGGGTTAACGTTAAAGCGGTTTACAAACGCAGAAATGAAATACGCTGCGAATGAGAGCAAGACTGCAATAGCAAGTGAAAACTGGACGAAAAATAAAGGACCAACCTGGGCGGGAAATTCTAGTCTGTCAAAAAACGAAATTAGCCAGTTACCATATAAGCCTACCATAACACCAAGAAAGAAGATTTCAAAAGTATTTTCAAGCTGTTTGCTCATTTAAGTTATCACGGACGCATTCATATGTCACTAATCAGCCATTCTTGCATAAAAAACCTAGCGCTTAAAAGCTGAAATGACAAGAGATATAATCGATTTCTTGACCATGAGCAGTTCTAAATTAGATACTTGACTTTTCGAGACCCTAAAAAGTCTTGGTGGCCTTGTGAGGTGGACAATTTTTGATGCTTAACCTGTAAGAGAGGAAGGCGACAACAAATTGGCAAATATTATTGGCGACGGGATGTTCTTGCTGAGGATGAGCTGAAAGTATCTACCAATTTAAAGACTAATTCTTTTGTATTTTTGTTGAACTTGCTTTTATTTTAGAGCTTTTTTCGCTAATTTTTTATTTAGCGAATAGTTGCTAATTTTTGTAAATTTGGGGGAGGTTCCCCGCTCAAAACCAGAAGAGTATCTTTGCAATGAAGTTGAGAATTATTGGATTTGAACCTGTTTTCTAGTGCAACTCGGGGGTCTTAACTTAGTTTTGGAGTTAGGTAAAGTCTGGAATCTTTAAGTCTTTAGCAAGTGGACTTAGACAATTTTGTGGGTTAATATAATCCGACTCGACTCTATAAGTTAGATGGCTGCTTGACCTGTTTTCAAATTGATTTGATATAGGACCCGAACCCATTTAGGTTCAAATCCCTTCGGACCCGTCACCCCGCTCACAAATATGTACTTTTTAGTTAGGGTAAGGGACGTACTTCAACTCAAGAGCCCATCCCAAGTACAAAAACTAACATGGACAATTGGGTTCGGTTCCCTAATGAGCCATAAAATAAGATTCAACTAACCGACAACAGCCAGCCAGCGATTGAACTAAAAAATTTACCAAACTTCAGCATCAGTACAGAAGAGCTCGTGATTAGTGTAAACAACAACTGCGGGTGTTCTTGGAATATATTCCGATGCTGGAATGATGAAGTTTACTTGGAGTGTGTCGTTGAACTCAAGGTCATATCGAATGGAATTTGCCTCACCATATACTTGGGTGCCCTCGCAGTATACATGAGTGTTTGTTATGTTCTCGTATGGAATAGAAGATAATTGCACAGCTTGAAAATTATTTATTTATGCAGTGGAGGGGCCGACATTTTTTACCGATAAAGAAACAATCCTCGGTATTACGACTGGGCGTTCTTTTTCTAACAGAAAATAGCCTGTGAGGCACATGTTTTGGATTGAGTTACAAGGCAACCCTATGCTCATTTTTAAAAGACAGTCCGGCAACTGAAGGATCGCTACTGGTTGAAAGAAGCAGCGCGATTTTTTTCAACTCTTCTTCTTCTACCCATTAGTCGACCTTCTCTTTGCCGGGGGCTATTTTGAATTGGACTTAATGGCTTTTAATGTCAATGTGGTTGTGAGGTTATGATAGAGATAAAGCAGGCGCCCGATGGCAATCTTGTGGTTAAATCGTCGGTTTCAGATTTCTGCGCTTGCATGGGCTACTGTGAAATTAGAATAAAACACTATTTGAAAGGAATTAAACCGCCTGAAACTCAAATTACAATCGATGGCGTCAAATCACACAAGAAAGAAGAGGTTTACGAAAAAGAACACTTCACCTTTGAGCCCGTTACATCCGAGGCACTTGGGGATTTGACTAAAGACATCGAGTTTGCCCGTGAAGGCTTGTTCACTAGGTTTCTTAGGGAACTTTGGTTTGGGGATGAGAGGGTTTCGCTTCTACTCTATGGGCGGGCTGATAAAGTTATGCGCAGCAACGGGACACTCATCGTTGAAGACTCCAAATTTCCGGCCACCAAAAACAAATACCATAACAAGTTTGAGCCGTTTGATAACCAGAAACTTCAAACTCTGCTATATTTGAATTCGAATTTTAGTGAGACCGGCTCTTTGGAAGAAAATGAGTGTTTTGAAATTTGTTGTGAGAAGAAGGCGTGGATAATTAACATAAAGGACAATGTGACTTTGGATAGTATCAAGATTTTTCAAGGGTACCAAACCAGGGAAGCCGAAGACTTCCTCAACGGAAAGATCTGCAGATTTGCTCTGTTGGCTTTGGGGAAGGTAGAGCCCTTGCACCATAATAATTCGAAGAAATGTCGCAGCTGCAGATTTGAAGAATGCGAATACTATATGTAAATCCAAAATTTAACCAACCAACTTCCGTCTTTTAATGATTATGTTTTCCAATACTTCTATGAGTTGACTATTATCTTATGATTTGATCGTGATAACAACAATGTTCTGCTATCTCTTGTTCTTTTGTTAAACTATGAATGATTGAAAGAAGAAAAAATTGCTATTAGGAAAAAATCGATTTTTTCTTCTTCCCTAAAGACTGAAGCTATTTGGAGGTGCCCTTTTCCGTCGTAGCTGATTGTTTCTTGGTTAAAATACTTGGTTATAGCTTCTTTTTTTGCTTGCAATCGCTTTGTATTCGATGTAACGATAGATTTCTTGCCAAGTTGATTTAAGAAATTTTCACGGGAAGCCCAACATAATTCTTAATTGGAGCCGAAGAATCCCTGATAATTAATGTTGGCTGGTCTAAGGCAACCATTCTAAGTAATTATTGCTTGTCGGGTTCAATTTGTAATGTTGTATGCTCTATTGAGAATTTATCAGCCAGTAACTTGTTTATTCTATCGATAATTTCCTTAAGATTCTCATTGGTTAAATCTGCCTTCATTTGAGCCGTTAACGAATACATTCCCGAAGTTATTTCCCAAATATGCATGTCATTTATTGAGACTATTTCAGGTACACTTTCCTTGATTGCTGCTGACACAATTTCAATATTGATACCTTTTGGGGCTGTCTCCAACAGAACATTAATTGAGTCTTTTAACAGTCCATACGCCCAAACAAAGATTAGAATTGAAATTCCAATACCTAATAATGGGTCAATAAAATACCAACCAGTGTAAGTAACAATGATTGCACCGATTATGATTACAACAGAAGATGCGGTGTCGGCAAACATGTGAAGGAATGCGCCTCTAACATTAAGGTCGTTTCTCATACTATTTCTGAGAATTAATATACTAAGTCCGTTTGCAACTAAGCCTGCTAAGGCAACCAAAAACATTTCAAGGCCCAAGACAGGTTGTGGATTTAGTAACCGAACTATCCCTTCGTAGAAAATGTAGGCTGTGACTGCAAATAGGAATATGCTGTTAAACAATGCAGCTAAGATTTCTGCTCTGTAATATCCATATGTGCGGTGATGGCAGGGTTCTTTGCAAGCTATGATAATTGCAGTAAAACTAATCGCCAAAGCAAACAAATGAGTAAACATGTGACTAGCATCGCTTGCCAATGCTAAGCTACCCGTTAAACTGCTTCCAATGACTTCGATGACCATTACAGAGGCGGTTATGAACATCGACATAATTAGGCGGTTTTTTGTTGCGCCTTTATATTCATGGATATCCGACAGTTTGTCGAGTTTGGGTCGATGTTCATGTTTCATTCAATAACCTTTTTAACAACTAAACTTTTCACCTTTTAACCATAACGCCTGCTAAATTTCTTTTACTGCTTACAAAAGTGCAAATCTAAATCACTGCGATACTTATTGAGCATGCCCTTAACATGCTTATCGAAAAAATACAAGTTAGTATCGAAAATCCCCCGATAATTATTAACTCAGATGTACTCAGCATCCTGCGCTCAAATTTGTTCTGCATATATGTTATCGGCTAATCATAATGCCAAAATAGCGCATGTGTTGGAGAAATTTTGTAGACTTCCGTTAATAAGTATGGATATAAATAATATGCTGAGTAAATAAAATTAGTTATGTAAGTTCTTAACTAGCAAATATTGACAGGTGAACAAATTGACAAAGAGCATTGCGAAGAAAGATGAGTCTCCTTCACAGCTTATCGACGCGAGAATTCAGAAGCTAGGCGACTGGCGCGGAGAAACGTTAGCCAAAGTGCGCCGGCTCATCAAAGAAGCTGATCCGGAGATTGTTGAAGAGTGGAAGTGGGTAAAGCCAACCAATCCAGGAACGCCCGTCTGGTCCCACAACGGCGGCATTTGCACAGGCGAAACATACAAGGATCACGTCAAGCTCACTTTCTTCAAGGGTGCTTCGCTGGAGGACCCCTCTCACCTGTTCAACCAGCCTGGGACCGTCAGGCGCGCCATCGACATCCACGAAGGCGAGAAGATTGACGAAGAAGACTTCAAGACCCTCATTCGCACAGCTGTGAAACTGAACACCTCCACGTCCCGCTAGTGCTAATGACATTAGATTACCAATTTCGGTATTACTCTTTGGCTAAGGGCTTGTGGGATAAATTGTTAAGGGAATTACTAATATAATTCTTGATTAGCACAGAAAATCCCCTCATAATTATAAGATGTCTGTGTTCGAATTATTATTCCAACTAACATTCAGAACGCTAACCGTTAAAATATGGTTGGAACTCGAAATAGCACATAAATTCGGGCAATCTGGTTTGCATGCTTCCGTTTAGTTAGTCTTTTCAATCTCTAAAGTAGCGACGTACTCTAGATTTTTAGGTGGATTTTTATCTTTAGATTTGTCAAAGACAAATTTGGATTTTCCACTAAAGTGTTCCGCGGCTAGTTGCAAATGGAGGAGAGCAATACCCATATTGACAGGATAGTAACTACCGCCAACGATATTCCTAAGAAAGCTAGACTTGGCGGAATAGGCATGAATTGAATTCTTGTTGCCGGTAAAATACCAGTTTTGCAAGTTTACGGCAGAAGGAGCAAGACGTACGGGTTCTAACAATTCATCGGAATTCTCAATGTCTGTTATACCAGAAAGGGATTGTCTTTTGAACTCCGCAACGCTGGTCCTGTATAGTGTTTCCTTAGAATTTCCAAAAGACATCAAGATTATGAATTGAAGATTTGAAGACTCCATTACTTCTTTGGTTGGTTGAGGAAGGCCCAGCCAGCAACTACCTAATCCAATCGCTGAAAAATAAAGGTCCATTTGCTGAAGCATATAGCCAATGTTGACTTTGTAGGAATCTTTTGCCTCCGAGAAAGCTGCAATATAATAAGGTGCATTATTTTTGAGTTTTCTCGTTACCTGATTTGGCGAAATTATCTTGAACTCTGTCTTGATTTCAGTCAATATTGGCTTTAATGATTCTAATTTATCTGAAGTCTGTTTGAGGAGGTTTTGGTCAATTGGAACTGGATCGTAATTTCTAATTGACTTTCTCTTGAAAATCGCTTCATAAAGATTATCCTCATTCATTTTCTTACTCTCAAAGAAATGTCAAGTTAGGGGTGTAATAACTTTGTCTATAGTGGCGGCGCTGAAAATCCTCTGATAATTATTAGCCAACTAAGCTGAATCTTTTTTCCATTTTTGAAAGATTTTCCAGGAGTCTAAGATATATACAAAGCAGCAACTATGAACATGTTGGCGTAGTGCTAACAATGTACTACATTTTGGTTTTAAAAAAGCAATACAGGATTAAAATATAAGTTCAATGGATAGCATGCGTTCACTTTAAAAAACGATTTTTTTTCTTTTCTGTTAAAAGAGGAAGAACGTTTTGCCGTGGGAATAGCCGTTTTTCTTCTTCTAACTTTTGACATATTGCCAATCTTGCAACACGCCTTTTAAGCCTTGCAAACGACGTTTGTTTCAGGAAAAAGGAAGGCTTCTCATGCAGGGAGAGGGGACTATTCCCCATTCAACCTGTCCACTTACTTGTGCTCAATTGTGTTAATTAAAATAAATTCTAAAAATGCTATGGCTTTCGCCAAGTATCGGAAACCCATAAATTGAATTGGTGCAAAGCTAAGCCGGACAAAGATTACTCCAACGGGTCTGGCCGCAGATAAGACTTTGAATGAAGGAGAAAATTAAAGAAGAAAAGAAGGATATTCAACCAGGTATTTTAAACAGAAATCGGTTCCTGTTCAATTAGGTAACATTTGTTTTTTTGATTGCGCTGAAGATTTCTTTAGACGAAAGAGCTATTCCGGCTATCCAGAATATAACAAGTATTATTGAAACAGGCAGAAAGACTGAAGCTAGAGCAGACCCTGCAATGTAAACAAGAATAAGCTGACCTACTAGAGCAATACCTCCTGCGATTAAAGCTGTGTACCAAGCCCATTTTTCTCCTTTCCTAAAGGGTATCAAAACTATCGGAGTAAAGAATAACCCGCAGCCAAAGAGATAGAATCCAGAGAATTGTCCATCCAGGTTAGTTTTCGTTAATAATTCCTGTAAGCCAAGTATAACAGCTAATATCGTACCGATTAAAATCAACGCGGACGCGACTGTTAGAATTCGACTCATTTGAATTCACCTCCTCAGTTCATTACAGGAGTTGAAGGGTTTTGTTTATAGCTTGTAGTCAGTCCGAAAAAGCGACTACCTACTTTTGGATGATGAATGTTTGACTATGTGGTTTACTGAGTGTGATAGCTTGCTTGACACGTTCTATACAGCGGCTTCTCCCTCTTCATTTGGAGTTGAAGACAACTTGTGGTGGTGCAAGTGGCTGTCTTCTTCTTTCGGTAATTGGTTTTGATTATAGTTTGTTTGGAAAAGGGAAGGACAACCGTTTGATCGTGGGTTCAGCTGCTTTTCTTCTTTTCAAAATTCTGATTTTCTAATCTATCCTTAAACTTCAAGAAACCGAAAAGTTGAAATCTGCTCCAACGACTCAGTTAGTAGGTGAATTTTTTGACAGTTAAACAAAAAGGAACAAAGGATGATCCTTGGATCCTCAAGACTCCTCCTGGAACTTCTGAATTTAAAGCGTACAAAGATGAAAAAGCAGATCCATCAGTAATCGTAGTTTGGGTGGGAAAAACGGAGCTTAAGTATCAACTTCGGGCTTTGGATGATTTGCATAAGATGTTGAAAGCAAAAGGTGACTGGATGCCACTGGGTAGCGCTGACGAGCAGAAACCTGCTGAAGAGGGAACGGTTGAAGCGTGGGGTAGGTCACCAAAAAATCCAGTTGGAGGATGGTATGGAATCAAGAAAGGCTTGCGAGGCAGATTTGCAAATTATGTTCCGCCTATATTGGAGGTTTTGGGATTAGCTGAGGTTGAACATAACCCAAGAAACAACCGAATGCGGGCGGTGTAACCCTTTTCTCGTTTTTTTCTTTTTCTAACTTTTGATATATTGTCAATCTTGCAACATGCCTTTTAAGCCTTGCAAACGACGTTTGTTTGAGGAGAAAGGAGAGCTTCTCTTGGAAAGGAGAGGGGATTATTCCCTATCAACCTGTGTACTTGTCGATGGCGTTGATTGGGGATCTGGGTTTTGGTTTACTGGTTGTTAAACGATTGACTGAAGCATTGATTAAGATTTCTTAAAATTTAGTCCAGCAAACACCTGAATTATGAGAAGGCATATATTTTGGTTGGATTATCCATCCAATGGATAAGGAGGTTGAGAGGATTAACAATCAAAAACTCATAATCATACTGGCACTCATGTTTTTAACCTCGTTGCTAGCCTTCACACTGGGGACAGAGGCTCAACAACCCGCGGTTGATCAGTGGCCTATGTTTCATCATGACTCAGCCCACACTGGTTACTCTACCTCGACGGGGCCCATAACCAATCAAACGCTGTGGAAGTTCAAAACCGGAAATTCTGTAGAGTATTCTTCCCCCTCAATTGCAAATGGTGTTGCTTATGTCGGTTCGCAGGATCGCACCTTTTATGCCTTGGATGCTGCTACAGGCTACAAAATTTGGAGCTTCGAAGCGGGTAATTCAATTAAATCTATTGCCGCGGTTGCTAACGACGCCGTTTATGTTGGGTCGCTTGACAACAACGTTTACGCCTTAGACGTTAAAACAGGCAACCAAATATGGAATTTCACAACAGGAAACCAAGTGTATTCTTCGCCTAATGTAGTCGAAGGCGTAGTGTATATCGGTTCAAACGACCATTACGTCTATGCGCTGAATGCAGAGGATGGCAGCAAAATCTGGAGTTTTCAGACTAGCAATTTTGTGTGGTCTTCTCCCGCAGTGGTTAATGGCCGGGTTTACGTTACCTCCTGGGATAACCTTTACGCTTTAGACTCCTCAACAGGCAGTAAAATCTGGAGTTTTAAACCGAATGATTCTATGTATTCTTCTGCTGCAGTTGTCGGTGGTATCGTTTACTTTGGCTCAAACGATCATAACCTATACGCTTTGGATGCAGGAAGTGGTGCTAAAATTTGGAACTTTACAACAGACGGTTATGTAACGTCTTCGCCGGCGGTTGCTGATGGCATTGTTTATTTTGGCTCAGATGACCACAACGTTTATGCTCTAAATGCCGAAACAGGCCAAAAGGTGTGGAGCTACAAAACCGGAGACGCAATAGACTCCTATGCGGCTGTCGCCAGTGGCGTAGTTTACATTGGCTCTAAAGACGATTATGTTTATGCATTAAACGCTAAAACTGGCGAAAAAATTTGGACCTACAAGACTGGCGGTGACGTGGAATCGTTTACATCTGTTGCTAATGGCGTGGTCTACATAGGCTCAAACGACTACTACATCTACGCCATTGGAGCAATTAACGCGCAAAGAACCTCCCCATTACCTACAGGCTCGCCTTCACCTACAGTTCCAGAAGTGCCTTACGGCGCACTCGCAATAGGCGTGGTTTTTGGAGTTACAACTGCAATAGCTCTAATTTCCAAAAAGACCTCATGTTTTCAAGCCCTCTGAAGAAGGAATGCGCCGAAGGCGCCCAAATAGCGGTCATTATTTTGCATAGAGTTGCCTGTACTTTAAACCCCTTTTAGTAAATTCAGAGAAAAGGACACATCAACTACTTACTAAGATTATTTAGTTTTGGGTGTCTCTTCATTTGAAATGGGCAAAAAAGTCTCAATTCTTTTGTTAGATTTTTGATTTTTCTTTTGGACCTCTTTAAGTCTATATTTGGAGTCTGTTTTGTGTGTTAAACTATTTGTTTTGGATTTTTTTGATGTCATTTCTTTTTTTCCTCTAAAATTTTTGATTCAAAGAATTTGATTTCTTATCGAACATGGAAACATTGTTTCCTTTAATCATCATATGAGGAGGTAGTGTATAAGCAGTTTTCGGTTTCGTATGTTTCGAAGGAGAAAAAGGGGATTAAAATCTAATCCAACCAACCATAAACGACGAAATTCAAAAAGAACAATAATGAACGATAACTATGATTATTTAAGCTAAATTAGAACATTGCCCAAAAAAAATTAGGGTGTTGTTGCGTTTATTGATTGCTGCGATTGTACCAGCAGGTATGGTGCAGTACTGTTTCCGCCTGTCACCCAATAGATTGGCAGTTTCCCATCCCACCCGATAGCATAAAGATATTGTATGTAAGAGGGTGTTAATTGTGACTGGATAATTTGAATTGCTTGTGCTGTTGCGTTAGCATTAATAACAGTTGCATTTGCACTACCCATTGCTTGCATAGAAATAGCTGTCGCATTAGCAGTGGCTTGAATAATTTGTTGCTGCGCCTGGAATTGCACTACTTGAAGTTGATTTTGTGCAGCTAAAGCGTTTTGTTCAGCGGTTACCTTGGCCTCTATAGCAGTTGTAAATGAATCTGAAAATTGAAAGTCAGTGATTGATACAGAATTAACGTTAATGTGGTATTGATTTAATTTCTGTTGTAATAAATCTTGGAAGGTAGTTTTAGCAACTTCTCGTTGTGTAATTAATTCAGTTGCTTGAAACTTTGCTGTTGAAGCTTTAAGTGCATCTTGCATTGCTGGAATAATAACACGGCTTTGATATTCGTCACGTAAGTTGATGTATATTTCTTTCGCGAATGCTGCATCTAATTGGTAGTTTACTGTTACTGTGGCTTGGACTCGTTGTAAATCACTGGATGCTGCTGATTCTTGTGCAGTTGCAGATTGTGTTTGAACGTTTACATTAACAATATCTTCAACGAAGGGTGTTATAGTTTGTAGTCCTGAACCTGTTGTTCGAACTGGATTTCCCCATTGTAATACTACTCCTTCATATCCTGAAGGGACTGTTTGGTATGCATTTACTAAAGTAACTACTAACAAGATTGCAATTATTACAACCATAAAGATAGCGACAAATTTCTTAATGTAAGGGTCCATTTTTAACATTCTTCCTTTTTTGTTTCTTCTTTTTGTTCTTCACTGTTAGTCTTTGAGAATATTCTGTCCCACATAGCTATGATATAGCCAAATACTATCATCATAATGGCTAATATTTCAAAGACGTAACTCTTAGTTGATGTACCTATTATCAATAATATTGCTGCTCCAACCCAAAGTATTATGGCTTCACGATAGTTTATCTTTGGTTTGGTTTTGTTTTTAATTGTTTTTGCCTCGTTTTCAATCATTTTATCTTCCACCCAAAAATTTTAACATTTCTTCTTCAGCGAGCAGGGTTAGTTGATTAAAATGTAATTAAGAAAATCTATGGAGTGGAAATAGTCAAGTAGTCGTTGTTTATTTTGCATGACAACTTTCTTTTTCTTATAAATACTGCAATTGCCTGACGGTCATAATCGCCTCTAATCTGCAATCGATATCTATCTGGTTCTTTATGTTCAATAAGAACTAACTTGGGATTAACAAGTTTGTTAGCTCCTAATTCATTTAATAAAACTGTTGCCTCTTCCTTCTTCATGTGGTTTTCCCCACCTCGACTATGAGCCGTATAAGATTAAGATTATGCAATTGAATCAAAAAAACTAACGGATTGATTCTGACAAAGGGCAGTTTGGATATCTATTTGATAAAGATGCAAGAAGACTTACACGTCTCGGGGTGGTTGGATTAAGATTTAATTTGAATTATACCTAAAACTTTTTGAAGGTTAAAGTTGTTCATTTAACAAGGATAAATTTTGATGGATAAAGCTAAAATTAAAGATGAATTGTGCACGTGTGAGCATCTTAAGAGTGAGCATTCGTTTTTTTAGATAGAGTATGTATTAAACCTAAATGTGAATGTTACAAGTTCGTTTTGAAGGATAAAAAATAGAAGCCTAATTTTTTAGGCTGCACCGTGACCTTTGAAAGTTTTATAGTGCCACAGTTTTCATTGCGATTAAGAGAGCGCTAAGAAACAGGCAACAATACCCGAATACTGGCAATTGGAGAGTGTACTTGAGGCTGACGATACTCTTACTCTAAATTGAATATTGGTTTCTAAAATTTTCATAATCTGCATACTTTTTAATATGATAAAAACCAAATAATATCTAATCACGTAAGATGGTGAAAAAATGAGCGAGAAAACCCCCACTAAAAATTTAGTCGATAAATTACCAGACGGTTTGAAAAAAAACCTTTCCCCTGGCGAAGAAATCATCAGTTACCTTAAAAGCTTCGTGATAGCTGAACTATCAAATTACATAATACTTACGAACATCCGCCTTATTTACTTCGATGAAAAACACTTGGGTCGATATGTCTTCAAATCCTTACCCTTGCAGAAGGTACTTCAAGTAAGTGCCCATAAAGGCGCAATTGTGTGGGGAGAAGTCTCAATTAAAATGGAAGACGGCACCTCATACGCCGTGGAAAGAGTCAGCCGAAACGACATGGCAAACTTCATCGATGCATTAGAAATTGAATATAATAGCATCGCGGTTGAACCGATATCGATTAAACATAAGGGAGAGTTGCTTGGCATAGCGGATTGGGAGTTTAACAAACCCGCAGAGATGATTTTTAGACAGACCCCCACATTTCAGTCTCAACCTACTGAAGACCCATTAGTTCAGCTGAAAATGAGGTTCATTAAAGGAGAAATATCCGAAGAAGAATACAAGGCTAAACTTCAGGTGCTACAAGAGAAATAAACGCAGGCAACGTTTATTTGGTTAAGTTTTAATCCAACCAGACAAAACTAAGAGTAATAAGACAGAACGCTTTTTGCTTTTCTTAGAGGTCATTCCCTCGATGTGGTGGCTTAAACTCGTTGATCATTGGTCTAAACGTGACTATATTGAATTTAGCCTCTTTTCGTGGGTTCTAGTCTTTTTCGTTTTGGCTTTGTTGAGAATAGTTCAGGGCGAACCTCTAGAACTGCCTTTTATGGCTGCTTTATCGTTTGTAATGATTCCAGTGGAATTTCTAATTATATTATTATTTCAGAAGTATAGTTCTCATGTGGATGAAATTTTGGGTTATCCTTCCCTTCTACAGGTAGACTTCCACAATGAACAACTTTTAAAAAGCGGCAAGATTCTGGTTTTTTTCTATGCTGAGTGGTGTCCATTCTGCCGCAGTGCTTTTCATCACCTGACTTCTCTTAGAGCCATTTCCTACAAAGTCTTTAGGGTAGACCTCTCAGATGAAGAGAATCCCTTGTGGACTTCCTTAAACATCAGGAGAATTCCAACAATAATTGCATTCCATAATGGAAGAGAGTTCTGGAGAAGAGAAGCAACCTATATGATAGGTCTAAGAAAAGCGGATTTCAAAGAAGCAGATTCAACATTGAATGCTAAAGTGCCAGAATAATGGTTGGTCAGACTAAATTTTAAGTTTCCCTATTTTATTTCTGGTTTTTCAGCCTGACCGATTGTAAATGAATTAAATCCTTTAACTATAAGCTATACTGCTAGACCCATTTCCTGCAAACTTAATGGAGCAAATAGAATGGTTGGATCCGTCAGGTCGAAAATTCCAATCAAGATTCCTGGCAAGTATATTAGGCCTGCAATAAATTCCCAACCTGATAACAGGCGAGGAATTAGTTTTGATTTATACAACATATAATTGAGGATTAGAGCACATAGGACAAAAGGAAAGTCCAACAGAATACTGCTCCAATTAAGTTCCGCTAGTAATAAAGATCCTGAAGTCTCAAAATAGGACTACATGAAAAAAGATAAAAGAGGAAAAAGGTAAGATGGTATTTTTCCATTTTGTTTACTTTGAATTCTTTGTTTGCCTTCGGCTAACAAATATGGCCAAGCTAGCGATTGCTGCAACACAAGCTACAAGGGCTATGATGATAACGAGATAGTCAGGTTGTGCTTGCGTTGCAATAAGATTCGGGTTATTTGATTCACTATTTTGAGAATCATACAAGATTGAATCCTCGGCGGAAGCGGTACTGTTGTCTTGGGGTCTATCTAAGATTGGATTATCGTCTGTAGATGCGGTACTATTGTCTTGAGCAGTATACAAGGTTGGATTTTCACTAATTAATTCTCCGTTGGCGTCGGTTGGGGTTTCACCTGGGATTCGAGTTGAGTCAAGTTCAGCACTTGCACTAGAGATTGCAGTTGCCGATAACAAGAATAAGATCAATACTGTAAAGGTTAAGAATTTTTTTTTCTTGATTTGTGATATATCTTCCATTTTTAACCACTCGTGCATCTAATATGGTAGACTATTGAATTTAGCACTACGCATTAGAACACAACATCTTAATTTTTGGAACAGAATGTTCTAAACAATAGAACAGACACTTTAGAAATCCTCTAAGATCTGAATTATACCAAAACATGTTGGAATGGTTTTGTCGGTTTGAGGTTTATACTTGAAGCTGAAGGTTAAGCGGTTTTGGCTGCAAGTAATAGTTAAATTTTAACTCTAAAAAAAGAAAGAAAGGCTAACCTTCCTGTTTAGGCCACTTCCATGCATACCAGATAATTAGCGCCATACACACAATTTCTATAGTTGCGAAAAAATAATAATGAAGATATGCATTTCCACCAACTATAACAAACGGAATAGTAATTGCACTTGCGATGATATTTGCCAAGCGATTTGCCTTATCCTTCAATACCCAAGACAGGAAAATCATAGCAATCGGAATCTCTATGATTATTGCGAATATCAACATAGTTTCTTGAGTGACTGGAAACTCTGTAAGAAACATAAATGAAAAAATATCTGCAAAAATCATATTAATCATTACAACTACCCATAATAATATAATTTTTATCTTCATATTTTCTAAAGGTTTGTCATTTCAATTCTTCCTATGTACTATTGTGATATGGCGGATAATTTGCTAATAAAAGAGATTGGAAAGTAGGTGCCGCCGACAAAAGCAAAGAAATATTTATTTTGGAAAACAATACGTCACTATTATCTGAATAATTATCTTCCCCGCCTTCTTCCAAGGGTGCTTCGTCAAGTTCTGTTATTATGTCCCACAGTCATGAAGACATTTCCCTTCTTGTTTCCCCCCTCAACATACCGGTGAACATAGGAAGCTGCGTTCAGATAATTTTCCAATTCGAGATGACAGGAAGCAAAGGCGGCTTCGCAGATTAGCAAAGTGGGGTTCTTAAGAAGTGTTATTTCTCCCATAGAATAACATGCTCCAAATGGAAGTGAGAACATGAACACTCGTAAAACTCCTCTTGAAAACAAAAGCTACTACGGTGGCGTCTACTATTTCTTGTTCCAGCGCAAAGAAGCAAAAAGCTCAACAAAATAGGCAAATTACTGTTCTATAGGTTCGAATGATAGTCGTGCATTCTGCTGTGGTCCTAAAAGATCTGCCTATATTAACAAAAAGTGTTGCTAGCTTACTTGGAAAACAAGATACGTTCTAAGCTAATTTTGCTCCACAATTGACGCATTGGGAGGCGTCTGGTTTGTTTTTGGTTCCACAGTATGAACAGATTATCATGGATGGACTTGTTTCTTGAATTAAGGCTTGTGTTTGAGCGTTGTTGATATTGTCTCTTATTGTTCGATAGGCTTTTTCTGCGTCTTCTTTGGGTATGTCGATTAATATTAGAGGCGGGGCTGTGGATTTGAAGGTGCATTTGATTGTTGAACGCAGTATTCCTTTGTCTATAATTACGTTTTCAAAGTCAAGGTAGTTGTAGTCGGTGTAGTCCTTTTTTAGCCCGAGGGCGTGAGGATGACGCAAAATTACTCGATGGTTGGTTATGACGACCGAGTCGATGTCAATTGCAAGATGATAAAATTTTTGTTTAATGTAGAGTTCTACGGTTTCGTTTGGATCGAGAATGTCCTTTAAGTCATCTGGAGTTGCCATAATCATCAACCAAGCTAAAAAGATTTAACAATTATTTATTTCATGAATAGATACGGGAATATAAACGATTTTACTAAATGATTTAGATTAAGTTTTCACAGAACAATGTAAGTACCTCAACGCTTTTCTTGGCTGCCTTTAGAAATGGCTATTAAACAGAATTTAGGAAAGACTTTAATAATTTACCAGTTTAAGACATTCAAGGTCGTTTCTTTTTCAATGCGTAAATTGAGTATAAAACAACCCAACGAACCTAATCCACTTGCATCTAAAAACCCACCCTCTGAGCAATTGGACCACCAAGAACACGCCCAATTAATACTTTCGCCGTTCATCCACCTATTCAACATTAATGAAACGACGGAGTGTCTTTACAATTCTTTAACTCTAAAGAAAGTTTACTTAACCAACAAAAACTACGAAAAGGTTTTATCAGATCTGAGTAAGGGCGAGCGAAGTAACGACATCAAAGAATTAATTGAACTAAAATTTGTGGTACCTAAGGGTTTTGATGCGGAAAAAGTGTTTGATGTCATTGCAAGCAGCTTGCTTAGGAAAAGCCCACAAGCTAACCTTGCCTACATTTTGGTGACTGACTTCTGCAATTTCAGATGCGGCTATTGCTTTATCGAAAACAATCTAAAGGGACCAAGTACTGAGATGTCTAAAGATTTGGCTGATAAGGTCATAAGTGCTATAATAAATGGGGCAAATCAAGTTCCAGAATTCAGGGTTACCTTTTATGGGGGAGAGCCGTTTAGCAATAGCGAAATTGTTTTCTACATTATTGAGAAGCTTGAACAGGCATCTAAGAAATTCTTGTTTTCCTGCGTAACAAATGGGAGCTTAATAACCGAAGATATAGCTAAAAAACTTAAACAACACAAGGTTGCCGTAGGATTGTCGCTTGATGGATGGGCCAACATTGATAAAAACCGCGTTTTCACAGATGGAAAAGAAACCTTTTACTCAGCGCTCAAAGCCTTAGCTATTCTAAAAGAAGCAGACGTAAACACAGGGATATCGTGCACAATTACAAAACAGAACTACATGCACGCTGAAGAAATAATAGAGTTTGTCCAGAAACTGGGAGTCAGAACCATAGGCTTCAACTTGTTGACCAGACTTAAAGAGCCAAGCAAATTTGAGGTGCCTGATCCCAAACAACTCGCCAATCATCTTTTTGCAGCTTATCTAAAAGCAAAAGAATTACACTTGTTTGAAGATCGAATAGATAATCGGCGAGCAAATTATTTTTTCAAAGAAATATTCCATATTTACGATTGCCCAGCGTTTGGTCAACTACTATTTTTTTCGCCAACCGGAACAGTAGGACCTTGCCACGCTTTCTATCCCTCGGGGAAATATCAAATTCCAATAAAAGATGATTTGAAAATTCAAGAAGAACCATTATTTCACAAATGGCTGGAAATAGGCACTCTAAAAAATAAAGACTGCATGCGGTGTGCTGCGATTGGAATTTGCGGCGGAGGATGTGCGTACGATATATATGTTAAAACTGGTCAACTTGGCATAAAAGAAGACTACTTCTGTGCTTTTCAAAATGAAATACTAAAGCTCCTGATATCGTACAATTTCCTGCTGGAATCTCAAAAAAACAAAATTGCAAAAGCCAAAAGTTGAAGAATTTTTTCCAATAATCCAGCCCGGATTTACTTCACAGTAAACAATAAATAAAACGACTTAATACATCAATGTAGTGATTTTTTTTGTCAAAAAATAAATCTACACCTATAAATTCCTCAAAAGCACCAATTACTGCTCCATCAGCTACAAAATTTACTCCAGCACAAAAAAAACGTTTACAAAAAACTTTAGCCAAAATGCCACCTATTGAAAAGCTTGATCCTGCTGTTTATGCAAAGCTGCAGTCATCGATACATGATGCTTTAGCAAAGACGTTGCCAGAATATCAGAAGTGGGTAAATTCTTCTTTGACAGCAGCCGATGATTGCCCAACAGAACTCTGTAGTTCATGTGGAAACGATTGCCCAACACAATTGTGCAGTGCATGCAGCAATCAGTGCCCCACACCAGTTAAAAGCGTTGATGACATGGTCGTGAATGCTGTCAACGAAGCTATGATGGGAGCGATTCGCCAAGCTTTGAACGAGCAGTTCAAATAAGAAGCAGCTTTGCAGTTCAGAAACCGAACGCCATCAGCTGAAAAATAGTTCGCTTATTTACGCCATAAAAGTAGTGGTTACAATAAACCAGTGCCCGTAGATGGTTAAGATGATCTAATTGTCTGTTTTTCTTTGCATTCCGCCAGTTTCTTCTTTAATTCCATATCCTGCAATTCCATACTTAACATCTGGCCTGAGAGCAAATAATCAAAAGGTAAGTACCTTTGATCTGAACATTAAAGCTTTTAACCTAACTCTTTTTCATCAAGGAATAGAAATCAAAACTGGACAAATTCTAAGAAAAAGTAACAACACGAAAAAGCCAAAATGGAAAAGAGTTCCTAATGCAGATATTTATTCGACATTGCGAGATGGCCAAGAAATTTTTGAAGAAATAATGTTACAAGAGGCTTATGATCAATTAGGCTATAACGTCTCAAATCTAATTTTCAAAGATGTTATCAGCGAAGAATCAAGGCAGGCAACGTTGTCGGATGTTTGGAAAATTTGTGATGATTGGTTTTTAGACGTTGCCACACGATTCCAAAGGGCAAAATATAGTAGGATTTCATGTAATAAGCCATACTGGTTTGATGTGGAGCTTACTTTTGGCACGTAAATTAAAGAAAATTCAGCCAAGAATTTTGACGGTTTTGGGCGGTCCAGCATTCCTCTCAGCGAAAGAAGTTCTTTCGGTCAATTCAGAAATTGACGTAATAGTTCGTGGGGAGGGCGAGGTCACGATTTCTGAGATAGCTAATTCTTATGACGGTAGTTTAGAATCAATAAAGGCAATCGATGGAATTTCCTACAGAACTGGTGAGAACGAAATTGTTTCCAACACAGATAGACAGTTGATTAAGTCTCTTGATGCTTTGCCTTTTCCCGATTACGATGATGTACCATTACATGAATATCCTCAGAATAAGTTTGGGATGCCTGTAATGCCTGTTGTGGGCTCTAGAGGTTGTATTGGAGATTGTGTTTTTTGTGTTGAAAAAAGTTTATGGGGCAACACGTATCGGATGCGGTCACCAGAAAACATCGTATCGGAAATCAAGCATATCAAAGAAAAATATGGAACTTCCATCATTCGATTCAATGATAGCTCGATTAATTGTAACATTAAATCGCTTGAAAAATTCTGCGATTTATTGATTAAAGAGAAGATTGGAATGCAGTGGACGTGCAACGCCAGAATTCGTCCTGAAATGAACAACAAGCTGCTTGGGAAAATGCGACTAGCGGGTTGCATGGGCTTGTGGTTTGGTATAGAATCTGGATCCCAGAGAATTCTAAGTAAAATGAAAAAAGGCATTGATTTGGAAACTGCCAAGAATGTGCTCCGCGATACCGCAAAAAATGGCATTCGTGTTCAGATATTTATGATAGTAGATTTTCCGGGAGAAACTCTTGGCGATTTTAACAAGTCTGTCGCTTTCTTAGAGCAAAACTACCAGTTTATTGATCAAATCAGCGTTTCACGTTTTGGCGTCTTGCCTAATTCAGAAATTTCGCATAACCCCCAAGAATATGGAATTAAGCTGATCAAAGGAAAAACAGCAATTAATTATAGTTATTCTTATTCGCCTAAACCGGATAGCAATCGATATGAAAATCTTCGTTCGGTTTGGAACCGCTTACGCATGGAAAAAACAGCAGGCTCAAAAAGGAAAAAGCCCCCAAAAATAATCGTTCCATATTACTAGCAAGTCTAATTTCAAGAAAACATCGCCAGGATAAGTCTTCATTTTAATCACTAAACCCATAAATATTATCTTGAGAGATTATAAACAAAGCAGCGATTATTTTTGTCAAAAAACAAAACAACAAGTAAAACTCTCTCTGAAAAACCTGCAAAAACCAAAAAGCAAAATAAACACCTAAATGCAACTTCGAAAAAAGTTCAACTTTTTGAAAAGCTGGATCCAGAAATTTATGCAAAACTGCAATCAACAATCCGTGAAGCCATAGAAGAAACGTTGCCCGAGTACAAAGCATGGTTAAACTCTGCATTTAGCGAAAAAATCATAGGGAATGATTGTTCAAATGGGTCTCTGCAGAACATCGACAGGATGGTGGTTTCGGTTATCGACAAAGCTATGAAAACAGCAATTCCTCAAGCTTTGAAGGAATATAATGAGCAGCAGGGGATTATGGAAAAATGGTTTAAAATGAAGTTTTTTGATGATGTTTCTGACATTAGACCTGAGAGCCGAGCGTACTACAAATATTGTGTAGAAAATTTTATTACTCAATTTTTTACGAAAGAAAAAGTAGCAGGAAAAAGGGTCTTCGATTTTGGCTGTGGACCAGGATATTTTTCTGCGATTCTAGCTAAACTTGGAGCACTCGTGACTGGTATTGATAGAAGCGTTTTTCTTATTGAAAAAGCAAACGAACTCAAACAAAGACTAGATCTTTGGAATTTAGATTTCTTGCAGGGGGATTTTCTTGATTTTGCAAAAAATATGCCCTCTGAAAAGTTTGAATACATTATCGCGATAGATACGATTGTTAGTTTTGACTACTGCAGACAAACGCATAATCACAAGGATTTCACCCAGGCTTTATGCGAAATTAAAAGAGTTATGAAAGATGAGGGTCGACTTTTTATTGTTGAGGCACATCCGTTTTTTGGTCAACTTGCGAAAGGCATAACCGCCTCAAGCAACGGACGCTTTCAAGGACGTTTACCTAATTACAAAATAGAGTACAAGGCTAAAGACAATCCACACCATTGGTTTACCCTTGACGAAATGACGAGCGCTCTCAACGAGAACTCTTTGGCTATTTGTAGGATTTATGAGCCCGATCCAAGCGTTGAGCTGGAAAAAGAAACCCCTCATTTGTACAGGTTTTATTTGAAGTATCCACATTTGATTGTGTATGAAATATGTAAAGTGAACACCTAATAATATGTTAAAGTAGTAACCATCCTGAGTTTTTCATTTTTCATTGCTCAAACATAGGTTGAAAGAAGAAAAAATTGCTTTTAGAGGAAAAGTTTTTTTTTGGAAATTGACTAGCGAACGTATCGTTAAATAACAAGAAATAACAGTTAGTATATGGGGATTTTTTGAAGCTTTTGCCATTAACTAAACTCGGAGCTCGTGAAGAGCCACTGGGCACCATTAATTTCGGAGTCATCTTGCCATGGATATCAGCCGCTGACGGCAACAAGCTATTCGTTAAAGTTATTCATGAGAAGGATCAGTTTCTTCAGAATATCCAGCCTCTCAAATTTGAATTGGACCACTCAACAGATCCAGATTATGGCGACTATTGGTCAACGCATCTGAACATACATTCAATTGCTAAGCCCACACCAGATTCAGCCTGGGGAACCAATGGACGATATGTCTACCGATACTGTTTAGAGAACCCAAACCTAGACGAAAGCAAATACCCTAACAAATTGCTAGATTGGATAATTGACCCCTGCGCCAGTGAATTCGGCATTGGCAAACTCTCAGCCATAACATTAGGCTACAATCCGTACCAGTGGAACTCAAACGAAGCCACCTGGAAAACGCCCGATCTATCAGACCTAATAATCTATGAGTTAATGATTAACGAATTTGGCGGAAGCATCGACAAAACGATGGACGGACTAGATTACTTAGCAGACTTGGGGATAAATTGCATAGAGCTAATGCCTCTATCTAACGTTGCAGCAACAATAGATTGGGGTTACTTGCCCATCGGCTACTTTGGTGTGGACGAACGCTTCGGAAACAGAAAAGATATGCAAAAGCTCATTGATGCAGCACACCAAAAAGGAATAGCAGTTCTCATTGACTCAGTATACGCCCACACAGCCGCCGACTTTTGCTACTTTTACGTTTATAATGCTCTACAGTACCAGGAGAACCCCTTTATGAAAGGCACAGATGAATACGGAAAAACTCCCGATTACAACAAAGCGTTCACACAAGACTTCTTCTACACTGTCAACTACCAGTGGCTAAAACAATTCCACATTGACGGATTCCGTTACGATAATGTACCGAATTTTTGGGATGGACCAACCGGCAATAAATACGCAGCACTTGCATACGAAACATACCAACTTATAAAATCAAAGAAAGACGACCCAGATTGGCAAAGATTCTACAGTAACGGAAAAATCAACCTTATCCAATGTGCGGAACAACTAAACGATCCAAAAGGAATTCTAATGCAGAGCTACTCAAACGCAACCTGGCAAGACAAAACCCTAAACGCCGGCGAAAACATCGCCAAAGGAAACATAGACGAACTAACAAATTTGGGGTTCATGTTTTGCCTCGACCAATACCCAAGGGAACAAACCATCAATGGAGACTCTATGCAGAAGACTGCACTCCAATACTTTGAGAATCATGATCACTCACGATTCATCTGCAACTTTAGCGATGTAGAGGGAGACCCGCTAATTTGGCAGGGAAACAGAAGTTTATTCCATAAACTGCAACCGTACCTAATTGGAATGCTTATGGCCAAGGGTATTCCGCTTCTCTGGCAAGGCCAAGAATTCGCGGAAAACTATTACTTACCAAACCCCTCAGATGCCGCATCTATGGGGCGAGTGCTTCTGTTTAGACCAGTACGTTGGGACTACTTTTATGATCAGATTGGCAAATCAACAATTGGCCTCATCAGAAACCTCATCAAAATCCGCAGAAACAACCCTCAACTAAGACAAGGAGAAGGCTACTTCTACAACGACCAAACCAACCTACAAAACAAAGGAGTCATCTTATTCCACCGTGTCGATGGGCGAAACTTTAGCCTGATAGCGTTAAACTTTAGCGATCAAGAACAAAGCGTAACCTTCACCTTCAATTTTGCAGGCAACTACATCGATGAACTCCCAGGATACCAAGACATAGGCAACATAGCTCAAGGCGAAACACGAACCATCAACGTTCACAGTAATTACGGACGCATCTGCACCATAAAACAATCATAAGATGTCCGAACGCAAGATAGATCCAGTATACGCTCCTTAGACATAAACGAAAAAACAACAATCAACACATATTTCACAAGATGAATTGTGCGGAGAATACACTACATAATGAAAATTCAATGTATTTTAAAGCAAAAGAATGCTGACAAAAACAATCTGAAAAACTAAGCAATATCTGACAAAGAAACCTACCGGGAATGGTGTTCTTTTAGTTCTGAATTTTTCAAAGACAAGAAGCCTTATTTACGCATTTTCTAAATAGTATATGACCATCTTTGTATTGAGGACTTAATTCGCTTCCGAATGGACAAAGTTGGGCAGTAAAATGGGAGACTTGTTTTTGAGTTTGGAGCAGAAAATCATTTCTTATTTGTGCACTTATGGAACCACAAAGGAAAGTGATCTAATCACTTATGGTGTGCAAAGACTTGGCATATCTGAAGAAGGTATGGTAAAGATTATTGATGATATGGTGTTTACTGGCAGAATTGAACGGATTGTGCATAAAGAGCTTGAGCCGGCAGTAACCTACATAAAGCGAGGAAGCCTATTTCCGCTTGAACATGAATTGCAAGCTTTGTCTGATTCGCTGGAATTGAACGAAGCATCTAATCAACAAATTGAAAAGCTAAGGGAAATCCTTCAAAGAGCAGAAGCTGTTGCCGAGAAAAGAATGAAAAGAAAACTAAACGCGATAGATTGATCACCAAACACTCAAGAAAAGTGTGGGCAGCATTTTATCCAATTGTTTACTTTGACCTATAAGCGCTTGAGATTGAGCTGCTGAAGGGATTCTCGTTCTCTCTTCTCTCCGCAGTCTCTTTCATTTCTTCAACGACATGACCTATACTTGTTACGGGTAACAAGTCCCCCAAAACGATTGACCGCGATAGCAACTCAATTTTTTCTTTAACTGCGCTGACCTTAATCTCAAAAATCGTCATCTCTTTATCTGTCACGTAGAGTTCTACGATACAGTCTTTTGGGTGGTCTTCAGGGATTCCTCGGACAAGGATTGCATAATAATCGTGTTTTCCCCTTGAAAAGACGCTTCCATCTGAGTCAACGATTGTCCAATTTAACATTCAGATCATACATCTATCTGTTATCGGTCCTATTATTTTTAAGCTAATCAGAAAGACCCTTATTTGCAAATCTGGATTGAACGCTAACAGCAAATCAGGATAAAATGGGCTTATTTTCACTAATTCAGGCAGCTGCAACGTTTGTTGTAGTATGACATTACACACACTTGTTTATGCTCTAGTCAAAGGGCAGTGTAAGTATATCTCGATCTTGTTCGAGGTCTAAAAAAACGGGTAGAAGAAAATTATGAGGCCCAGTCTATACCTGCTTAAGAAACATAGTGGTCGATCAGAGTACTCAAGGAAAACAGAAGTTCAAGTTGTAGTTGTAGATCTGGACAAATCAAAACAGTACCCTCTAAACTTTGTCTGTATTCTTCCTCAAACAACAGGGTCGTTGGGAAAGCCTTCAAACATTTTCGGCAGAGTTTTTGGTACAAGCAGCTTGGAAGTTGCTAGTAAACTCTTGTATAGAGCTTTGAGAAAAGAAAAAGATGAAGACATCAGAAAAGAGCTCACTAAGCGATTGAGGGCACTTAAAACCTCGTCTAACTATCAAATTATGATTGCTAATTAAAAAATTCTAGTTCTTCTGACGCAAAAAAGAAATTAAAAGCAGAAGAAACTTTAGCCTATAGAAATTTGTTATTTATTCTTATAATTTTTGACATATTCCTATCCTTGCAGTACGCCTTTTATGCTTTGCAAACTACGTTTGTTTGAGGAGAAAGGAGAGCTTCTCATGCAGGGAGAGGGGAAACAGTCCCCATTCAACCTGTCCACTTGTAAACGCTTAATTTTGTTTTCTAAAAGGATTCTGAAGATGTCTCTTTATTTTCGCAAATAGCATACGCTTCTCAAAAATTAGAAACAATTTTCTCTAAAAATAAACCGCCATTAGATCGCTATTTGTGGGTATTGGCTATCTACTATATGGGCTGTGCCGTCTGGACAGAAGACTTTTTCGCGCAGGTTGACTTTTGCAAAGCAACGTTGGCATTAGTGGAGTTGCTTTGGGCATCCGTCACAATCGCAGGATAACATCTTTATTTCACCGTAATATGACGCGTGTCATAAGCTACTTATACATATTTCGAAGGAGATTTCGAGTTTAAATGAAGTCTCATGCTGCAACTCGCCTACTCTCAAAAAAATAATTTCTTTAATAAGTCTTTCAAATGAGGTGTTCTCTGAAGAATCTTATTAACGTCATTCAGAAAATTAGTATTTTGGATTCATAATCATTAATAGGCATTCAACAGGCATATCAACTATGTACATTGGGGATAGCGCGTTTGGCTGATCTGAGTATTCCAGAAACAGCGAGAACCATCAGAGTCCTGCATGTTGACGACGACGCTTCGCTACTGGAGATTTCTAAGCTGATATTAAAGGATCAATACAGTTGTTTTGAGATCGACCACGCCTGTTGTGTCGATGAAGGTCTAACCAAATTAGCAACAGGAAACTATGATATTGTCATTTCAGACTACGAAATGCCCCAAAAAGATGGTCTGCAATTCTTATCAGAGCTGCGAAAACAAAAAAACGAAATCCCATTCATACTATTTACTGGGAAAGGCAGAGAAGAAGTTGCTATAAAAGCTCTAAACCTTGGCGCAGACGGCTACCACAACAAACAAGGTTCACCCGAAACCGTATACGGTGAACTATCACATGACATACGAATAGTTGTAGAGCACTATAAAGCCAAACAAAAATTGATTAAAAGCGAAACAAAATACAGCTACTTATTCTCGAACATGTTAAATGGCTTTGCCCACTGCAAAATGATCTTTGACAAAGAAGGCAAACCTGTAGATTGGGTTTATCTTGAAGTTAATGATGCTTTTACAAAACTAACGGGGTTAGAAAGAGAAGCAGTTATCGGGAAAAAAGTTACGAAAGCAATTCTCGGAATTGAAAAATCTAACCCGGAATTGTTTGAAATCTATGGACGAGTTGCATTAACTGGAAAACACGAACAATTCGACATATTATTTGCTCCTATGAAAATCTGGTTGTCAGTTAGCGCGTATAGTCCAGAAAAAGGTTCCTTCATCGCACTATTTGAGAATATTTCTGACCGTAAAAACGCCGAAGAAAAGCTCAAGAAGCACATTTGAGAGTTCTGGAAAGGGTCGGAGAAAATATTGACGCGGGTTTAGCTGTTATCGGCAAGGATTATCGAGTAGTTTGGGCCAATAAACGCTTAATGGCTTTAGGAGTTGCCCCCAACAAAAAATGCTACCAAACATTCAACTTCACAGAAACAATATGTCCAGATTGCGGAGCAAAAAAAATCTTCGAACAAAACATTGCGCTCGACGTCCATGAATATAAAACACTAAACTCCAAAGGGGAAACTATCTGGATAGAGCTTAGGGTAACTCCTCTCAAAGACAAGAATGGAAACGTGATGGCAGCGCTAGAGCTTGCTGTGCCCATAACTGAACGCAAGAAATCGCAGGAAAAATTGGAAAAAGAGCGAAGTGAGTTCAGAAACATTCTGGACTACGCGCCAGTTATGATTGCCTACAAAAGTAAAGATGACCATTTCGTCCGGGTGAACTCTGCATTTGCCGATTTCGCAGGCTTGCCTAAAGAGAAAATAGTTGGCATGACAACCTTCGACTTAGTTAAGGAACAAGAGGTTGCGCAGCAAGGCAGGGATCACGATCTGCAAGTTATGCGGACCGGAATGCCTGTTCTAAACCAGATTGTAAAATGGTCAGGTTTACGTAGTCAAAAGGAGATTTGGGCACTCTACTCAAAATTGCCTTTTCATGACTCTGAGGGCAACGTAATTGGAACGGTAAGTTACATTTTAGATGTGGATGAACGCAAAAAAGCTGAAGCCGCACTTCTTCTCAGTGAGGAAAAATTTAGGAATATTTTTGCAATAGCACCAAATGCTGTTTATTTATGCACCTTAAAGGAAGGCAGATTTATCGAGGTTAACGACCGCTTTGAAGAAATGTTTGGTTATAAAAGAAAAGAAATTATCGGTCAAACTTCGCTACAATTGGGTCTATTGGCCAATCCTTCAGATAGGCTTAGAATGCTTGCAATCCTCGAATTGGAAGGAAAAGCTAGAAATCTTGAAATAGATTGTGTTAGGAAAAACGGACAAGTATTTCCCACAGAGTTTTCCGTTTCTCTTTTAGATCAAGGTAATCAACAACTTCTAGTTGGCGTAATTAGAGATTTCTCAAGTCATAAACAATCTGAAGAGAGCCTTAAGCTTGCAGCTAAAGAGTTACAGATGCTTAATGAAAAACTTCGCGTTGTAGGTAGTCTAACTAGACACGATGTTGGCAACAAGCTTGCTGCCATTGCAGGCAGTGAGTATTTGCTAAGAAAATTAATTGGCGGCAAACCTGAGTTTGTCAAATACCTTGATAATATCAAAAATGCAATTGACGCGTCCCACAAGCTCTTCGAATTTAGCCACTATTATGAGAAGATAGGAGCAGAGAAAACAGCCGTTATGGAAGTTTTTGAATGTTTCAATATGGCAGCCGCTCTGTTTTCTAACTTAACCGAATTGAAGATCGTTAATGATTGTCAAGGACTCAAAGTCTTGGCAGACTCTCTTTTGAGGCAGCTTTTCTATAATCTTATTGATAATTCTCTTACCCATGGAGAAAAAGTAACTCAAATACGTCTACACTTTAGCAAAGGGGTTGATGAAGTAAAGTTGTTCTATGAAGATAACGGAGTTGGCATACCCCAAGCTAACAAGAGTAGGCTTTTTGAAGTTGGCTTCACCACCGGCAAAGGTAGCGGACTAGGCTTAGCTCTGATAAAGCGCATGGTAGAAGTTTATGGCTGGAGTATAGTCGAAGAAGGCGAAGAGGGCAGGGGAGCAAAATTCAAGATAACAATTCCAAATCATGCGCAAATTGGAGAAGGAACTGCTTAATAATGAATTTAACGGACCAAAAAAAACTGCTGTTGGCACTAGTCGGTGGTTTTTTTAGTTTTTACTTTATCAATGCATCAGTGCACGCTTTTGTTTTTAATGATCATGCATTTTTAGAAGAATTGACTTTTTCCACTGGCAATCTTGAAGATGTTTTTGTTCATGGACTCGTGCTTTTGGAGTTTGCCATATTCGGTGTATTTCTCTTTAGACTTTTTGTTAAGCGCACACAGGCAGAAGAGAAATTGCGGGAAAGTGAGCAACGTTGGGCGACCACTTTAACAAGTATTGGCGATGCAGTAATTTCAGTAAACGTAGAGGGTCAAGTCACGTTTTTAAACTATGAGGCAGAAAAACTAACCGGCTGGACAACAAGTGAAGCATTCCAAAAACCGCTAAAAACTGTTTTTAGAATAATTAACGAGTTTTCTCGTCAAGATTTAGATAATCCAATCTCAAAAGTTCTTGAAACCGGAAAGGTCGCGGGTTTGGCCAAAAACACTATTCTACTGAACAAAAACGGATCTGAAATACCAATTGATGATAGTGCGGCACCTATAAAAAACAGATATGGAAAAATAACAGGTGTTGTTCTAGTTTTTCGCGACATTTCTGACCGCCGACAAGCCGAGAAGAAACTTGAAGACTTGAAAGATTTTAATGAAAGTATAGTTGAGTCAATTACTGAAGACTTATTGGTAATCGATCCTAAAGATTATCGAATCATCGCGGCTAACAGTGCTACCAGTAGGGATTTAAATTTAAGAAAAGAGGACTTGATTGGTAAAACATGTTACGAAGTAACTCATAACAGACAGACACCCTGTGAAGCACCTCACAATTGCCCCCTGCGCGAAGTTATGATAACTGGTAAAGTTGCTGCGGCTAGTCATGTTCATTTTGACAAAGATCAAAACAGAATTGACGTAGAAATTTCGGCATATCCATTTTTGGAGAAAGACGGGGAGATTACCAAAGTAGTTCATGTTTCTAGAAACATTACGGAGCGCAAAAAAGCTGAAGAAAAAATAAAGTTTCAAGCGTATTTATTGAATCATGTTGGCCAAGCAATCATAATGGTAGATAACACTCGAACAATTCGTTTTTGGAATAAGGCAGCCCAAAAACTCTATGGTTGGTCAGAATCGGAAGCTTTGGGTCGGAATATTACTGAGTTATTGGGGAATATTTCAGTCGATGAAGCTAAAGAAATAACCAGAAGGTTATCGACTGGTGAAAGCTTATCTACAGAGGCTTTAGCTAAGAATAGGGATGGCACAGTTGTGCCAGTTATTTTAAACCGAACGCCTATTTTCAAAGAAGATGGAGAATTTATGGGTGCTGCAAGCATCACCACGGACATATCTTTACAGAAAAATACTGAGGCAGACTTGACGTTTTCTTTAACTTCCTTATCGAACAGCTTGAATAAAATTCAGGAATTAAACGAAAAACTACGCGTAGTAGGAAGTTTAACAAGGCACGATGTCCGAAACAAACTCTCAGCAGTAACGGGTTATGCGTATATACTCAGAAAAAAACACAGTGATCAAGCGGATATCGTTGATGGGTTAGGTAAGATGGAACAAGCAGTTATGGATTCTGTGAAGATTTTTGATTTCGCCAAGATGTATGAACAACTTGGAGCAGAAGAACTATCGCCTGTGGACGTTGAAGCTAAACTAAATGAAGCATCCGCTTTGTTTGAAGGTTTTCTTCCAAACATAATGAATGAATGTCATGGATTAACGGTGTTGGCTGATTCATTTCTAAGGCAAATGTTCTACAACTTCATCGACAACACAAGAAAATACGGCCAAAAAACCACAACAATAAGAGTGCACTACGAAAAGATTGATCAAGATAAGCTGAGTCTAATCTACGAAGATGACGGCGTTGGAGTACCAATGGAAAATAAGGCGAACCTGTTCAAAGAAGGTTTTAGCACTGGAGGCAGTACAGGCTTCGGATTATTCCTGATCAAAAAAATGATAGAAGTCTATGGCTGGTCAATCCAAGAAAACGGTCAACCCGGTAAAGGAGCAAAATTTACAATAACAATTCCCGCAAATTTGGTTAGGTAATCAAGTGGTTGATTTCTGATCCCTGAAGATTTATTGAAGTTCGCAATTTTGTATTTACCATCGTCCAGTCGATCCTCCACCGCCAGAACGTCCCCCGCTCCTTGATCCTCCGCTAACTCCAACAGGGACAAAAATGCCCAATGCGACCATAACAATTATTGCCCAAAGAGGCATTCCAAAGATATTCCAATCCCAGAAGGGCGTGGGCGTCGGGGCAGGCGAACTATCGCTCTCGTAGAAATAGTAGCCCCTAACAGACGAAGTGTTGGTTTGGTTACTTTGAGGAACTTGGTCCCCTAATGCAACGACTGTGTTATAGAGCCCTTCGCCGCAGTTGCCTTGCTTAAACATAGGGACAAGGTACTTTTGGGCAATCAGATTGGTTTCGATGTCGGTTATGTCTCCTTCTAGTCCGTAGCCAACTTCGATTCGCCACTGATGCTCATTTAGGGCAACAAGGATTAAGACACCGTTGTCTGTACCTTTTTTTCCGATACCTGTTTGCTCCCCATCGGGAACATCTAGGGGCATGTTATTGAAAACATAAACTCCCAACTTTATGATGTCGTTAATTTCGTGACCTTGGCCATCAGTTATCCCGTGCCCATAAAGCGAAGAAAATATGCATACGACAATTTCGGCACTTGTCCTTGTGTCTACATCGAATGCGTAATTGTCAATGCTATCTGCCCAATCAGGGTCAACAAGATCTGCCTTGCATTGAAGAATAAAAAGGCTTGGCGATAACAAAACAACAATGAAGACTATTGCAAGGGATCGTTTTCCTAGCAACGATTTTTTTCCTCGACTAAAGGGTTAACTGGGGAACTTGTGCCGATCCAACTTGGGCTTGGAAGTACGAATTGGATTCAAAGCTCCACCCGGATACCCAGAGGTTAGCTGGGAAAACCTGGATGGCTGCGTTGTAATCTCGGACGGCTTCGTTGTAGCGCATGCGTTCGGTAGAGATTCTGTTTTCCGTGCCTTCAAGAGTAATCATTAACGATTGGACTACTTGGGAGGATTGTAGGTCGGGATATGCTTCAAAAGTTACCGCTAAGGCAGACAGACCCGATTCCATTGCACTAGTTGCAGTGTTAATTGTGTCGAGGTTGCCGCTTTGTTCAGCGGTCGTCCATTGGCTCCGTAAGCGTGTAACATTTTCAAGGATAGAGCCTTCGTAGGTCATGTAGGCTCTTGCGGCGCTAACGACGTTTGGGATTAAATCGTAGCGTCTTTGGAGTTCTTGTTCGACTTGCGCCAACTTCTCATCGACTGAAGCGTTCAAACCGACGATGTTGTTGTAGGTAGTGAAGTATAACGCCGCAAATGCGGCAACTATAATAGCGACGACTATGATGACGGAAGCGATTATGATTTTGGTTTTCATTGCCTGTTAACTCTCTTTCACTGTCTTTCTACAGTTGCAAATAAAAGCTTTATGATTTATTAATACTCACGCCAAAAAGCATATAATCAGCAATTAAACAAGGAAAGCACAGAGTTGCAGATCAGCATTCAACCGTGTTTCCTTAAAAAAAGAATTCATTATTTTATTATGACGAACAAATAATCAAGAAATTCCTAATCTCTTCCACTGAAAAACGGTTTTTGAGAAAATCGCCAATTTCATGAAAGTTATAGCTCCCTCTAATTCTCAGCAGATAGTTACCTTTTTTTCCTTGCTCAAGGCAAACAAAACTTGGATAAACAAGTTGGTTAGCCCCTAATTCATTTAGTAGAGTTATTGCCTCTTTGCGATTCATCCGTTCCCCTCTCTCAATCCATAATTAAAGTGCGATGTTTATAACATTTTTTTTACAGTTTTCTGGCAAGTTATTTTGTCCTATTTTTCTAAAAGAATGATAAGTTTATGGGTTATCGCAGCAAACCGAAATGCAGACTCCAGGAAAATTGCATGTTAGATAAATCTTAGAGTGCATATTTTCAATTTTCTTGTTGGCTTGCTTTACTTGGTTTAGGAAGGGAACTTACCCATTCGGTCAGTTCCTTGAACATCTTGACAAAACCGATGTCCTCACTTACCAGCAATTGTGAATATTGAGATAGGGTGTTGTCGTCGAGTTCTTGGGTTAGTTTTGGCAGTTTAAAGTCGTATTTTTCGATTATTTTAGGTCCAACCTCAAATACAGGATCAGAAAGCAAGGACTCGAACTCCCGCCTCTTTTGCTTCATTTGAGAGTAGATGTCTTTTCTTATGTCCGAAATCATCGCTTTCACTTTCTCGTCAACCCCAGGCAACCCTTGTTTGATTTCTTTGCTAACTTTGTCTTCGGCTTCTTTTCCACCCAACGCTTCAGCCATTCCGGAAGCCATAGCGCCTGTTGCATCCACCATCAAATTTGTAAATGCCCCCATCATAGTACTCATCAGAATAACGCTTGTATTAGCCATGGAGTTAATAATTTTAGTTTCTCGATCCGCTTTGCTCAACGAAGCGTTACCTCTATCTTCTGAGGTTCGATCTTTTGAGTTTGAGAGTTTTTTTCTTCCCATAAAGCCACCTTTGAGTGGATTTGGTTAATAAAATTAATGACGATTTGGCATCTGTCGGTTCATTCTTATTCTAATCAGAACTGCAACCGCAGCTGTGACGGCCAAAACAACTCCAATAAGTAAAAGCACGAAGTGTTGCATCCAAAAAGGAAGATTCTTCTGGACTTCAGGGTCGTTGAAGTCAAAATGCATAACGGTTATGTTGCCTGCGTTGGGCGGGGTGATGATCAATGAGTCATCGGGCAAAAGCTTCCAGCCTTGGTCTTCCGCTAGGAAGACGTTCTCATTTATCACTACGCTCCATTCGCTGCTACTTGTCGGTTGAGTGTTGTTTAAGCCGAGATTTACGGTTTGCGTGCCCGTTCCTTGCGAAAAGTAGCTCACAAGAACGATTGGATAAGTGTAATGAACGTTTAGATAAATCCAAACGGTAATGTTGCAATCGCGAGCTGAAATTTTTAGGTTGCCAACACTTTTAATTCCGGTCAAATCAAAGAACGGAACTTTAGGGTTATCAAACGTTATGTCCTTAAAGGTCCATGTGCCGTTTTCTATCATAGCCGCTGAATATGTGCCATTTAGGGCAAAAGTTATGGTGCTGTTTTGAGTTGGTATGGGAAATTCGTTGGTTGAGGTGAAGGCTGTTGGGGTTTGAGCTTGAACGGTGTGGGATATGTTGGAGAGCATCAGAACTGCGATAAATATTGTTATTGTTGCAGTGACGATTGTTTTTTTGGTTCTGGTTTTCAAGGTTTCTCTGAATGATATGACTGGGTTAGCTATAATAATTTGATTATTGCCAGAAGCTGACTTCACTAAGACGGCAGTATTTCCTTCGTTCATTACTCCATCAGCCCTAGATATCTTTCATAAAAATAGTCTGATTTTTTACGGAGCAAATTTTGATTCAAGCTATCAGATTGAATCTGCGATCTTTTTAGTTACGATATCTGTTAGGGATAAGCACTTATTTTTCGATATGAGTAGTTTAAGGTAGTTTAAGGGGGATCGCACATAATTAAATCTAGAAAAACTTTCCTATTAGCGGTTGCTTTGGTCGTGATTTCCCTGTTAGTGATCCCTTCAGGTTTAGTTCAGCCCAAGATAGTTTCAGCTTCTCAGATAATCCCTGCTGCAACCCCGCTGCCTTCGCCAACTCCAACTGTTGCTCCAACTCCAACTCAAAGTCCAACATCACCACCTTCGCCCACTCCTTCTCCTTCACCCAGCCCAACGCCGTCTCCAACGCCAACTTCCACCCCTGCGCCAACTCCTTCGCCTACACCTTCTCCTTCCCCAACACCAAGCGCCTCTCCAACTCCAACACCGAGTCCGTCTCCTACTCCAATTGTTACTCCTAGTCCGAGTCCGACCCCAACCAGAACGCCAACTCCAACTCCTACTCCCTCTCCAACCCCATCGCCTTCGCCCACACCAACTCCCAGCCCTACCCCCAAACCCACCGCCACTCCAACTCCATCACCTACGCCATCTCCATCTCCAAGCCCAACTCCCAATCCAACAGCCACCCCGACTCCTTCGCCAAGCCCCACTCCTACTCCAAGTCCAACTCTCACACCAACTCCAAAACCATCGTCTACGCCAACCCCCACACCAACGCCAACTCCAACCCCACCCTCCCACACCCTCGCCCACTCCAACAAGAACCCCTACTCCAACGCCTACGCCTATCAACCCAACTTCAACACCTTCACCAACTCCGACCCCAACTGTAAAACCATCCTCTTCACCTAGTCCCAGTCCAACACCAACTCTAAGTCCATCACAGACACCAACTCCCACACCAACCCCTTCGTCAATACCAACAGCTACTCCTACACGAACACCTACCCAAACAATCTGTCCCAACACCAACGCCTAGCCCTACACCTACTTCAACTCCAACGCCTACCCCAACCCAACACAAATTAGCACCCCAAACCCGACTTCAACAACTTCACCAACGCCAACTCCATCACCAACACCCGAACCAATCTTCAACTCCACAACCCTGCAAGTAACCTTCAACAATGGCTCAACCATCGATCTTGGCGTTAACGGAATAACAGCTTTAGCAGTAACCAACGCGGTCATCACTAAAGATCAATTCTCCAACCAGACAACCTTATCGGTAACCGTAATTGGAGAAAATACCACCAACGATGTTACCACGTTTACTATTCCAAAAACAACCGTACCTGATGGGGGAACGCCAAAGGTTTATGTTAACTCTCAGGTGACTTCGGAGCAGGGTTTCTCGCAAGATCAAAACAACTATTATGTGTGGTATAGAACATTTTTCCGTGATTATGAACTATCGATCGTCTTTGCACCTAACGCTTCCCAGGTTGAAGTCCCATTATCAATAATCCTAGTCATTATAGTGGTCATCCTTTTGTTCACTACTTCTATTACGGCAGTATTCGCAAAAAAGAGGAAGAAAAACAGCGATGAATACCTAGAATACTCAACATATTAACAAGCACTCAAAAAGATGACACGGGAATATTAATAACTCGATCAATCGTTTATTTATAATGGAGTTTTTTAATTGTCAAGTCCAATCGATGTTGTTCTTTGTTTTCATAATGCGTTTCGAAGAGATATAGCAGAGATAGATTCCATTGTCCTAGACAGCGCTCGCAACGACGGCAACCTATCACCCGTTTTGGGTCGGCTGCATGCCATGAATGAAATTTTAGATTATCACGCTCGAGGTGAGGAGGCTGCAGTTTTTCCTGCGGTCGACAACGTCGCTCCACTTGTGGCTAGAGCGTACCTGATGGATCATCGAGAACTCGATAAGATGGTCGAGACCCTGGAAGAGATGCGTTTTCAGAAAGCACCCGACCATCTCCTCGCATCTAGGGCGACGGCGGTATTAAATTCTCATTTGCGGATTCACTTGGATAAAGAAGACGCTCATCTCTACCCGATCCTCAGAGAAAAAACGACCGTTACCCAGCAGGTTACGATCGGTGGAATTATGTCAAGTAAGATTCCGCCTGATCGGTTTCCCGCTGCGGTTGCATGGCTGTTTCCCCTGCTCAACCTCAACGACCGGGTAACGGTTATGAGGGGTTGGATGATGTTTATGCCAGCGCCGAATTTTGCACGAGTCAAGCCACTCATCAAGAGTGCCGTTGCTGAAGGTTGGGATACGTTGGCGCAGCAGATCCCAGAATTGAATAAAACATAATCAGAGCGCCTGCATTTACCTTCTTTTCTTCTCTTATACCTGGCATTGAATCACTGAGGAGATCATTGTCTGAAAGAAGAAGAACACGCTTGCCAAAAACATCCGTTCTTCTTCTAACAATAAAAACCAGAATTTACATAGCTTTATTCTCGTCTAATGCGACAAACCATAAAAGGAAAATCAAACAATCATTGACTCATATGTTCCGCCAACAGTTCAAAAAAATAATAATTGCAATAGTTGTTATGGCTGTCTTGTTTCCTTTAGCCGCTGCAACAACTATTTCTACAGATAGAACTGGAGCTGTTTCTGCAGTGATCGATGGAAGCTCATTTCAACTTAGCTCTGGAGAAACGATAAAACTTGCCGCCATTGACACGCCAAGTTCAGGACAAGCGGGATATTCAGAATCAAAAAATTATTTGACAACGCTCATCCAGGGCAAGACTGTAATTTTGGATACAGGTACAACAGCCGTAACCGACCAACAAAGCAGACTTCTGTGTATTGTTTATCTTGACTATAATTCAACACACTACGAGAACATTAACATGGCGATGATTCAAAACGGCTACGCCGCACCAAACACCCAAAATAGCACTGGTTTTGATCCAGGTACATGGACCTGGTTTGTTTTGAAACAAACACCAACATCTGGTCCAAGTACGACAGTCGGCACACAACCCTCGGCAACGCCAACTCCAACACCCTTCAGCCAGCCCAGCCCATCCGTAGGACCCACTATTCCAGAATTATCAACAAACATAACCCTCATAATTACAGTGATAACAACTCTACTAGTTGCAGCTCAATTTTACAAAAAAAGAAAAAATTAGGGAAAGTTTTCTTACATTAGGCTTTCTTTCGGTTCTTCTTCGATCTGACCAACATCAATGAACCGACTGCAGCAATTCCGCCGACGCATCCGATCACCAGTATAATCATAGTAGGAAAGCTCGCAGCTGTTGGAGTTGTTGTTTTTGGATTTGTCGTTCCAGATGGCGGTGTGTTCATTGGGGTTGGGTTCGGATTGTTTGGTTTGTTTGGTGTATTTGGTGTCGTGTTTGGTGATTGTCCATTTGATGGGTTTGGACTTGGTTGAGGTTGTGTTCCTCCTTGTGTGGGAGGTGGAGTTGGTTGACCTGGTGGCTGCGATGGTGATGGTGAGGTATTAGGTGTTGTTCCCTTGCTTACCATTACTGAGACTTCGGGGTCGTTGTATATTGAGTATCCATCCCATCTTGGGAAGGCTTGGGTTAGGAAGTACATCGAGGAGGATATGTCAAAGCCGGTTGAGGATTTGCCTGCGTCGGATTGGTAGCTGGATTGGAAGTTCTGGATGGATGTGGTTTGGCTTGTAACGTTGAAGGTTCTTAATTCGTCGGTTGGTGTGGTTGGTTTGCCCCAGTCGTAGATACTGCCAAGTTGGATGGAGGCGAAGGGTACGTTAGATGCTTGTGAGGCGACATCGAATCGGGAGGAAGATGTTACACCGTTGTTGTTGACGTTTGAGCCTGCTGCGTCTTTTACGCTCCATCCCTGAGAAGTTGAGGCTGTTACATAGTAGTTTATGCCTAAACTTCGGTTTTGCAGGGCATCATTACCCATCAACGGAACCATCAAGCCGCTGCTGTTCTGGTTTCGGCCATCCACCACGTCGGTTGGAAGTTGCCAGTTACCGACCGTCTGATCAATCTTCATAGATGCACTATTGTATTGACCCGCACTTTGTGTTCCAGCGAAATGAACCGCAAACGCTAGTTGATCGATGGATGCGATGGTAGGTTTATTCATCAGGTTAGGCGCGTTAAAGTCTGAACCATATATTGGGCGGTCCCACCAACCCCACATGGAACGTTGACTGTCATAGGGGAACAGGGTGCCGTTAACGTCTGTGTAGGTGACGCCAAAGTCAATCTTTGAATTCAGTGGAAGGAGCATGCTTCCTGAGGGATCCATGTTTCCAAATGCTTGACCTGGAGTGACGAAAGGTTACCGTGCCTACGGATTTGGGCATGAAATAATGTGTCTGTGAGGTACCATTGAGGAGGTTTAGTCCAGCAAACTCATACCTTAGGTCAACGCCCGCATTGGACATGTTATCGCCTGAGTTTATGTTGAGGTTGTAGTTTTGGTCGGTTCCAAACCAGAGCCAGTTCCACTCGTTTGTGTTGCTATTTATCCAATTCCAGTTGTTTGCTTTGGCTTGTGCCAAGACGTCTGCCCATGATTGGTTACGTACCATATAGGCGATGTCCCAGTATCCGGGGTTTGGCTTTTGCGTTTCACTGTTCACGATTACATCCTTTATCTGTGCCATCTCTTGTTCGCTTACCGGCGACATGTCAGATGCATGGTACCAGATGTATTGTTCATTCCACTGTGAAGTCCACTTTACTTGTAGCTGACCCATCCAAGCGTTGAGGTGAATTTCGTCACCAACTTTTGTCGAGTCAGGATTCCAGATGGTGTCTACTTGCATGCGTTTCTCAGTTTGAACTTTCGAGTCTGTGCCGGAGTGTACTTTTCGGACAAAGTATTGATCGTTAGTGATACCTGAGTTCCCGCCTAAGTCAAGTGCGCCTGTGGTATCTACGGTATTATAGGCTCTTATGCCCCACATGCCGTATTGAGGAGTTCCCACGATTAAGCTGTTAACGTTGCTTGTCGTTGAGACTCCAAGGTCGGTTAGTCTCCAGGTGTAGATGTTTCCTTGGCTTTCGTGTGTTTGGTACATGTTCATGGTGGCCATTTGTATGGGCACGTTTTCGCCGGCTAGGTTGGCTTGGTAGGAGGGTTTCCAGTTGCTTTGGTCATCGATGTCGTAGGATTGAGCGTTGAGGTCTATGTTGTTGATTTGTCGGATTGTGAGGTTGCCGTTCCAAGAGTATTCATTCTGGATTAGAGCAACCGTGTAGGTTGCGCCACCAAGTGTTACTTCAATCGTGTTAGGATATCTGTACATGGCTTGTTGGGTTGACCACTCGCCGTTCCAATTGTCTACAACGGGGCTTGGATCCAAAACAAAGTAGTCTACTCCAGCTATGGTCACGTTATATCTTGGATAGTAGTTGCTGAATTGATTGGTGAATACTTGCGATCTTAGTGCGGTTGGGACATTCCACCAGTCATCCACAAGTTGCAAATCAAGTGGGTTCTGGCTTGAAGCGTTGATTAGGTAGTATCTGCTACCATCTTTTAGAATGGAATCGGTGGTAGAGTTCATCCGTAGCCAAGTGCCGATATCGGTGGAAATGGTGGGTGCCAGATAAGTTGAGGGCGTGTAGAAGTGGCGTTGATCGAAGGTTAAGGGATCCACTATGGAATAAATCATGCCGTTTTCGGTTAGGGTCGAGTAAGTTAAAACGTTGGAGAACAGGTACAGTTGATTGCCAATTATGGTACTATATTTTCCAAGTAAAGGCACCCATTGTACATCAATGCGCGTTCCATTCATTAAGACCAAGTAGTTGCCTGTTCCACCTCCGCAGATATTGGAAGTTGTTACATCAACCTTCGTTGTGTCGTTGAGGTATATGGCGTAGCCGCCTTGCACTACTGGAACTGTCTGGTTTGCAGAAGCTTGGTCTCCGTTTAATTGCCATTGTTTGTTTGAGTTCCATGGGTTGCCGTTGATGTCATTGTTCCATCCAAACTGGATAAGACTGTAGATTCGGTCGCCCTGCAGAGTTATGAAGTAACTAACGGTTTGGTTGCTGTCCCATGGGGCTTTAACATTAGGCATATATGCTCCATTAAAAGTGTACGAGTTGCCATTGCCGATCTGGTAGAAATTGTAGTTTGTACCAGGACCATAGGTGCTTCCGAGGACTTTGAATGGAGTTCCCACAGCAACCTCGGAGCCGTTACCAAAGAATACGCCTGTGTGATTAGGTTGTCCTGCCAGTTCAGGTATGGTGATGTTGTATAGGACGACTTTGTCAAAGACTGTTTGGGGTTGTAAGGTGTATGGAACTATCTTTGTGTAGTTTGCGCCGGAAATGGGAATGTGGATTTCTTGTTCCCAGCTGGCGGGGGTAGACCAATCAAAGTATATCCGGGTATTGTCCAGCGTTTTGAAGTAATTTCGGAACGTTGTTTGTCCAGAATTGTCGACAGTATTCTCGATGCTTGGATTGCTATCAGTCGTATAGTAGACATTGTTGCCAATGTGGACTTTCCAAACGATCAAGTTCATTGTCGAACTGACATCTACACGTGTTCCATTCGCCATCATCAAATAGAGCGTGGAGTTCTCATAGTCGTATCCATAGCGGTTTGCAGTCCAGGATTTTTGCGTGGAGTCGTATCCTGTTGTTGTAACTAAACTCCCTGCAGATGTTAATTGATTGGATTGTTGGGAGTAGGTGCCATAGTTTAGGGTCCATCCGTTTTGTGTGATATTCCAGGAATCTTGGCCGTTTACAGTGGAGTAGAAGGTGTTGTAGTCTACAGTTGGATAGGTTACTGGTTGACGTGATCCGTCAATGTTAATGTAGTATGTCTGAGTGTTAGTGTCGAAGTTTATCAGGTAATCTAAACCCTCAATCGAGATTGTCTTTAGGGTTTCCAGTTTTTGGCCTTGGGATTCTATTCCTTGTAAGTCCCACCAAGAAGTCGCCATCGCGCCTGGGTAAGGAAGCTCATACTTTGTTCCTCCGTCAATGCCTAGGTCCGTGTAGAAGTAGCTTTGCACGTAGTTGTCCCAGTCTGGACCATTTGTGGGAATTAAGAGAGTCTCGCCTTGATAGGTAGCCTGGTAGTATTGGTTTGGCATCCCAATCCAGTAAGTTGCTCCGTTGATTGTTACGGTGCGTTGGTTGTCTGGCATTGAGTAGGGGTCTTTGATGATTATTCGTGTTCCATTAGTCATAACTAGATAATATCCTGAGCCGTCAGGCAACACCTGCCAATTTCCTGGTTCTCTTAAGAGAACAACATTATTGCCAAGTCTTACTCCTGAACCTGCAGACTGAACCAATAAGGTAGTGTCGCTTTCATTATAGACTTGATTACTTCGGTCCCAATGGTTTGTGGTGACGTTGAAGGTGCTGTCTTCAAAATGTCCGTTGATGTATATTCTTGAACCGTTAAGAGACTCGTAGTAGAATGGAATCACATTGCCCAATTGATTATCGTAGAATTGCCTTGAGTAATCTGCAACCGCATGGTTCCAGTAAGTTTCTATAGCTGTTCCATTCGGCAACGCAACAGTTGAACCGCCAACCAGCAAATAGGCGTTTGTTGTGGTCAATTGCATAGAACGGATGATAGTTTGGTAGGCTTGATTGACGTATATCTTTGTTCCGTTTGACAGCTGGTAGTATTGTGTTTGCCTTGCTAAAGATGGGTCGTAGGGCCCGTTGAGCAAGTATTGTGTCCAATCTTGTTTTCTCGCCTGGTCATATTGAACTTGAGGCTTAATGAGAACGTTGTTACCGGCAATTACTACGTAGGGTACTTGATTAACTTGGTATCTTGTCGCATTGTAGAGGGTGAAGAGGGGGTTGGATGGCGAGCTTACAAGCCATGTTTCGCCAGATGTACCATTAATGTAGTAGGTTGGTTGAGAGGTCCACTCTGTTGTCTGATGTAGTCCCCAGCCTTGACTTGGGTCTTGCCCATAAGTCATGTTCTCGAAAATCATGTTATACTGGTAGTTGCCCTGAGGTGCTCCCGCTTTGAAAGTTACGCCTAAATTCACTGTGACAACGCCGTTGACTAATGACATGTTTGCAGAGTTCAAGTCAGCGAAGCTTGAAGGAAGCACAAAGGCAGGATCTTTGTCGTCAACGAAGCAAGTTGTTGTGTCAATCCAGACGTTTGGGGAATTCGGGTTTCGTGCATATTCAGTTTGGTTGAAACGGTAGTATTCCCAGTGCCAATCAGTTAGAGTCGTTTGGTTCCAGATTAAGTGAGGCGACTCTACCCAATCCCACATACCAGTGGCTGAATTGTATTCGGTATGCCAATCAGTAACGTTAACGTATGCCCAGCCCAAATGAGAACTGTAAACGTACCGGTTAACGTTGGTTCGATTGTAAGAAGTGGACGAAATTTGACCTGAAGTTAAGTCTTTGACCAGTCGAATTTCAACTTGGGAATTCGAACTCTGATTCTCGCCCCAAGTTCCAAAGTTAGAGGAGAAAGAAACGCCTACAGCATCTAATCCTTGATAAATATCTGAGCCACCATAAATCTTGCTTTGCACGATGAATGGCGCATTTTGATTTACCATGAACATGTTCTGTGTTGTTGCTGGGCGACCTTGAGCATCTAATATAGTAGAGACCGCAACGGGTCTGTCAACGATTATCTGCATATCATTTGTGCCTGTGTTTTGCCAATTCGCCCAAATTTGTCTGTTGCTTGCGTAAACGACCATTTGAAGATTGTATTGATCTTGGGTGTAATCGGTGGTGTTGGAGAATAAACCCACGAAATCGACAACGTAATTGTTGGGGCCAGTCTGATAGCTGTGACAGTCCGTTAAGGATAGTGTAAAGAATTGACTTGCTATGTCAGAAGTGTTGATTGGTGCTAGTACTGAATATTGGATTTGTTGTTGCGAAGCTGCATCGTAGGATGAGTATGTGTAGCCTTTCTTTAAGTCAAAGCTTTGAGTTGCTTGATTGTACATCATCAATAATTGATCTTGAACCATAATCTGCTGATCGACGGTTTCGTCTCGGTTAGTAACTGGGTTCCACATCTTGTTTTGAACGGTTATTTGGTGGTTGCTATTTGGTAAGCTAACCCCACGTTGTTCAAGATGGGGTCCCCAAACCTGTTGATTGCGCATCACTTGGACAGTACTATTCCAGTAATATGCACCTGACGAAGCATTTTGCATCCAACCACCCTGCTCAGTTACGACTTGCTGATACCAACCAGTAACATTTACGTATTGCATTACGTTCCAAGGCAAGTTGAGTCCTATGGTTGCGTTTTGGAATTGATTGCTCGTCACGTTTAGCTGCATTTTAAATTTTGCGCCCTTCGAAATCGAAAGCAAGGGGTTGTTTTGCATATCTAACTTTGCAAAAGTCCAATAATCCATCATTCCTCCATAGACAAAGCCGCCTTGGCCAACTGCAATTTGACGAAAGTTAGAGAAGCTCGCTTGCCCTGGCTGAGTGTTTGCATCTATCTGATTGTTGAATTGGTCTGTTATTTGCAAGTTAACATTGTAGGGTCCAATTGGTGTGGAGCTGTTGAAGGCACCTACAAATTGAATTCTCCACCCCATAGCGGTTTCTGTTATGTTACTTAGTTGGGGGTTAAATTGGTAGAAGCCGTTTTGCTGTTGAAACTGCTGTGGTGGTCCTTGAATAGGTGTGGAGGTTTGATTATAGATGTTACTGTAAATATTCCAGGCGTTTGTCTGATTCATATTTCCTTGCTGAATATTGTTGGCGTACATCAATTTGACTTGAGCGTTACCCGTTGTCGTTCCATTTTCTGAGCGCAAGTTAGTGTCACAGACTATGCCGCTTGCCCAAGAGTTGCGTTACCAACAAATATGCTCTTTTGGATGTCTATTCTAACAGTGAACGGAGTGTTCAGAGGGACATAGTTATCATTGGTTATCTCGGTCCCGTTAGGTAGAATTATAGCGTATGTTGGGTAGGGACCAAACTGCCAACCCTGATTTGTCCAATCCCAAGAAGTTTGGGTAGTTTGTTCTTTGCTTTGCCAAGAAACATTATTGCCCTGTGCGACATCCGCGGAAATCGGCAATACAAAACCACTCATGGAGAGGACTATTGCTAAAATTAGCAAGGTTGCAACAAAACGTTTGGTGTTTAATTTTGAAACTGGATGGGTAAACATGTTTTCGCCTTTGGTTGGCCTTGTCTGTTAAAATTTGAATATATTAATTATGAAGCAAGAATCAATAAGCCAAATAATTATTCTAAAAGTATCAGGTCAAACTAAAAATGACTCTATTCGTAACAGATAAGATTAATAGACAATACAAATTTGCCAAAATGGCACCTAAATTCCTAAAAAAATTCACCTCAATTACGCAAAAAATTAAATATTAACTCTTAATAAATTGAAAATCAGGTTTAGAGAAATAGTGTTAAATCCAGGATCTAAACAAAAACGGAATAAACCAATAATATTTAACTTTGAAAAAGCCCACAGCGGAACAATCAGGCTTATAAAAAATCCGTTGTATACGCAAGAGATTGGTGAAAACTTTACTATTTAGTAAATTATTCAGCGAAGCTAAAAATATTTTATCAAGTATCAAGAAAGACAAAGAAACCTCGTACCGGCAATTCTACTTACAAAATGATATTAATGTCACACGAAACGTCATCAGTTTCATATCCATAGTAATTTCACTATTCACAATAAGTGATTTTCTTTTCTTTAATCTCTCTGCAATCTTTTTCGTTCTCCTTACCTTTCGCATCGGTCTGATTTTTTTCAGTATTTTTATAGTTAAGTACCTTTGGCGTCTGCATGACTTCAGATTGTACGATAGAGCTTGCCTTTTCTGGATGACCATGACAATCATAGGAATCTTGGCTATTAATGTGTCAAGACCACAAAACTTTCTCCCCCAAATAGTGATTCTAGACATCGGAATACTAGTGGCATACCTCATAGTACCCACAAGGTTTGTCAACCAAGCCATTCCTGCGTCAATATTTTCCATCGGGCAAATAGGCTTAATTGTTGTTGTTTTCAGCCCCGAGATATCAACAGGAGTTCTTACATCGATTTTTAGTGTCCTGTTCGTTAATATTATTGGAGCGGTTACTTCTTGGCAAATTCATTCATACCGATGGGAAATCTACCAGAGTAACATAAAGTACAAGGATTCAGAACGGCTTATAGCAATTGGACAAACTGCAGGCATGGTAGGACATGACATTCGAAACCCCCTGCAAGCAATCACAGGCGATCTGTATTTACTGCAAGATGATGTTCGAGCGATCCCTCAACAAGAGGCTAGGCAATCGGCAAATGAGAGCATTGAAGCCATAAACGAAAACATATTCTACATTAACAAAATTATCTCTGACTTGCACGACTATGCCCGCACAGCTCAGACTCAAACGGAAGATGTTGACTTAACGGCCTTAATTGAAAAGGTCGCCTCCGAGTTAAAAGCGCCAGACAATATAGTTATTGATTTATCCTTGCAGTCCAACGTCAAATTTAAAACTGACTCATCATATGTTAAGAGAATAATAACTAACCTGTGGACGAACGCTATACAGGCTATGTCCACTGGTGGGACTTTAACAATAATCTTGATTTCTCAAGGAGATGGAGTTCGCATTAGTTTATCCGATACAGGTCAAGGAATTCCTGACGAAGTGAAAGCCAAGATATTCACGCCTCTTTTCACGACGAAGGCAAAAGGTCAAGGGTTTGGATTGGCGGCGGTAAAGAAGATGGTTGAAGAGCTGCATGGTACGATTACCTTTGAAAGCCAACAGGGAAAAGGAACGAAATTCACAATTGACTTACCCATTATTCAATAATTAGTGTTGATTAAAAACATCCTTTGCCGTCTTAACGCATTCAATACGATTAAGATAATCTTAGCCTTTGACTTTTTTCTCTCATAGCAGAGCTTTTTGTTATGAGAAGAATTCTGCTTCAACCTAATTTGCTTCAATAGCTGCTGTATATTTTAAAGAAAAACCAAAATTATGCGACAGTTTCTTCAAGTCCCGAGGACTCGTTCTAAGATGGATTAAGGGGGTTCATCTATGTTGTGGTGAAGGATCGCTTTTGATATTTTGTTCACGAAATAAACTTTATATACAATATATTAAGTATTAATATATCAGGCGATATTTGAATGGTAGAAGTCCTACAAGAAGACGAAGAATTGGAATCAAACGAAATAACCAAACCAGAACATACTTCATCAAACAAAATCAGCATAACAGACTTAATAGCAACCCTAAAAAACGTCAAGATAGAAGAGAAAGAATTACTAACTCAAAGAAAAGAACTAGAGTCAACAGAGAACGACCTACGAACCCAAGCTATAACAGAAATCGAAAACAAGAAAAAAGCGATCACAGGCTTAAAAACACAAATTGCTTACCAGCAAAATAAATGCAGCGAACTCGAACAAGCACTAGGGATACAATTCTAAAAATAGTTAACGAAATCCAAGATTTTCATTGCTAACTCGGGACTCGCAGATGAAAAAAGAAAAAGAGAACATACACTTTCACATAATAAGTGAAGATTACAAAGCGAAGAAGAATAAACAAAACCAGCACTGGGACATATTAAGTAAACCCGTCCTACTATCTGGACTTCAAAATAACTCCCCCGTAGTTGAACAACTGAAGAAAATGCACGGAGACTTGGTTGAACCAGAAGAACCGGAATTGATACAAGTAACTAATGAGAGTCCAGATCAAATAGAAACTCAGAACGATTACCAATCACTAAATTCTTTAGATGTTTCAGAACTAACAACAGCCTACCAAAAATTGAAAACAGAAGAGCAAGAACTTATCGAATGCAAGCAGGACTTGCTTGCCATGGAGCAAGGCCTCCAAAATAGATTGATACAGGAAATTTGCAGAAAGAAGAAAGCCATTGAAGATCTCCAACGCGAAGTCTTAGCTCTCCAAAATACCTGCAGAGAAATTGCGCAAGAACTAGACGTCCAACCCATAACTGATTAAACCATGGACAAGCCAAAGGTAACCCATCATTGAGCACAAAAAACTGCTAAATAAAAAACTATCATTATATCTTACAGACCCTAAACGTTCTTGACGAATACAAATAGCACGCTTGCTGTCGGTATAATTAGTTCTTAGCAAAGCCCGGTTTTATTAAGATTTGAAAGGGAGACAACAAAGGAAGGAAAAGAAAGCCGTCATACTACCTGAATCTATTTCGGGCTTTGCAAATTTTTTACTATCCTCGCCTCATTATCAATCCTGAATGTCCCATTTTGCATTTTTATTCTTTGCATTCTGAGATATCTTGAGATTTCTCCAACTCTTCCATAGACTTAGAGAGAGTCACTACATGCGCAACTGCTTGAACCATCCCAACTGGAACACATATCTTGGAACTCCCAAATCTCTTCTTCATCCCAAGACCCTCAGCAGCCTCACCAGTAAGCTTCACATTCAAATACTTAACCGCCCAAGCATCAGTATCAATCCTTACTCCCTTCACTTCTCCAAGAATATGAGCGCCAGAAGTCACAACCTTCAACCCAACAATTTCCTCAAAATTTATCATAAAGTCACCTAATAGTAATTTTGATTTGTTCTAAATATATATGTTATCTTTCTATTCCCTTTCGCCCTCGCTGACTGGCTTAAATCAAGGTTCCTTTACTAATATAACTTGAAAGTTTTAAGACAGCCTCTTCTTGCAGAGCCGGTGACATTTCAGTAAGGCTTGCTTGCTTTCTTTTTTTATGGCAACAAAATTTATTGACTTTACTAAAGATCTCTTAATTATTGCTAAGAAATATACCTAAAGTTTACAGACTCTTTCTGAAGGAAAAACCGTCCTAAAGATTTTGGGCTTCAATGATAAAATAATAAATATCATAACAACTTAACAAGAATATAGAAAGAGGCCAGAGATTGACTTCGAATCATTGGATAAGAATATCTGAAATTGCATACTTTGTTTTTGTCGTTGTTGTTGCTGTTGTCTTGGTGAGTAGATTCACGAACGATTTAGGAACAGCCGCTCTTTTAGGGGCAGGGTCATTTGTTGGTTTAAGTCTTCTTGGATGGTTTATATTTGAAAAAGTACTGCCTGAACATTGATGAAAAAATTGCTATTATTAAATCAAATTCATTAAGTCCTTGAAACCGGGGTTGGAAAGGGATCGGAACAGCCTAGCCATTAATGCTCCTTGCTTTTAAGGAATCATTGATAGGATCATAATGTTTTTTTGAAATTTATTTTTATAGTTTTTGCCTTGATAGGTGATTAATTGTGTCTCTTACGAGTATGCACATGTTTACTAATTCATTTCTCACACCTAAAGTTAATCAAGTGAAACGCTTGACGAATATCTTTTACCGAATACATTGTGAGAAGATTACAGCTGCCGCAAGAACGGTTTGGATAGATCAGGAAGAGGTTTATGAGATCGCTTCAAGTGCACTAGAGATTCTCGCAAAAGCCTCAAAACAAAATTTAAGATTTTTCTGTGGAAAATCCCCTAAATGTATTCTTGGCGGCTTGTTCTACATTTTAGGATTTAGGTTTAAAGCGCCAAAGACGCAAAATGAAATCGCCGACTTACTTTGCACCACAGAAGCATCAATCAGTAAGTCATACAAAAGTTGGTTAAACGAGTTCCCACAATACTTCACGGATGTAACTGATAAAATGCGAGACCATTACTCCAAAAATTTAATAGCAAATAATGGACTTAAACCCGCAAACGTGGATCTCGTTGCGACAAAGTAAAAGCCCATAACTACCCTAAATTCGAAGAAAATGGTCTTGACTCAACTCTAAGAGCCCAAAGAGGATTTAATGTTGGTTTTTGTTCGGTTATTGCTAACTCGTCTGATCACAAATTGAACAAACAATAGCTCAAGAGAGATAGATAAGTTTTCAAGAGTTCTATGCGCTGTCTACTTTAACAAGTGTAATTAAGCTGACCAATCTCTTGATTTAACGATTGTTTTACCCACAAACTTGAATTGTAAGCAGTCCTCTTGTGGACACATTTCCACGCAACGCAAACACCATATGCACTGGGAGCTTGCAACATCTCCGCTTTTTTGCTCATAGACTTCTCTAACTTGAGTTGGGCAAACCCTCTTGCAGATTCCACAGTTGTTGCATTTCTGCACTTGCTTGTTTAGGCGCACGCCTGAGACCCATTTGAAGGGTGGAAATCGGTTAAACAACGCAATTAAAGCGCCCAAAGGACAAATTCGGCACCAAGAACGGCTAACAAAAAATGCGGCTATTGTTACTATGACCAGTATCAGCAGGTTGATTGAAGTTAAATAGTAGCCAAGTGTGTCAAGTATTCCGCTTGTAGTCTGCGTTATCTGCTGTGGTTGCATTATGCCGACTCCCATTTCAACTAAGACGCAAAGTGGCTTCATGGGGCAAACCTGACAGAACGGTGAGGAAAAGTAGTTCCAGATTAAACCGCCTTTTTGGGTTCCTGGAACAAGTTGGGTGCCGGCGATGGCTTGGGAGCCGAAAAGTACGCTTACAATGATTATTAGCGCCAGAATCAGGTATCCTGACTGGTGAAGTTTTTCGTTAAATCGAGGGGAAAGGTTGCGCCGTTTGATTCTGAGGGTTTTTCTGATGCGGGCCACCAGGTCTAGATATAAGCCAAAGGGGCAAACCCAACCGCAAAATAGCCGGCCTAAAACTACGGCAGCCAAAATTATTACTCCGAAAACTATAGCTAATCGTTCAAGGCCTGTTGAAGTGTACGTTACTCCCCAGCCTTTGTCAGTGTTAAAGAAGGGGTAAAGGTAGGTTTGGAGTTCCCAAAGGGCGCATGTTACTGTTTTTCCACAAGGGTAATAGCAGGATAAGAATGGGGTTGGGAGGCCGTCGGGCATTTGTATTCCAAACGCGCTAGTTGCAACCAAATCTTCGTGAGGGCTAATTTCTGCGGCTGGAATAGGAAATCGGCCGTCTACGAAAACGCCGAAGAAGATCAAAAAGAGCAGACCAATCTGCACAAGTAGCCTAAAAGAGCTGAATTTTATGGTTTTCTTTCTAAAGCCGTAGATTACACCTGCTAATCCCAAAATTAGCATGGTGGCTGCGGCACCTATGACTAAAAAGTTTGTGTTTACCTTCAAGGGCTCTGTGGGGGTTGGTTCAGGAGCATTAGGATTGGAGGGGTCAGTTACCACAACAAATAGTCGGTCTAGCATAGCACCGTTTACGGCGAAAACATTCCAGTACCCAATCATTTCAAGTTTTTGTGTAACGGAAAAGTTACCTGTTTTAGGGTCTACCGCTATATCCTGAACAATGTACTTGTAGTCGGGCCTTGTGAAAATTATGCTTACATTTACGTTTTGGCCAACAGGACATACTTGCCCTGTAACCGTAACTATACCGTTAATGTCTATTTTTGTCTGGTCAATGTTAGCTGTTACACAGGGACCGTAACAAGCACTCGATGGCTCAATGAAGTTGATGTTAACAAAATAAATAACGACAATGACCGCAACGGCAAGGCATAGAACGGCTCGCGGTTTAATGTGCCTCACCTTCTGGACCTTACCATGCGCTCTTTGAAAATTCAAGCAATTAGCTCGAGCCATAATACTCTGCCAGCATATACTTACACCCTGGCTAACTTTTAGTTCTATTTTTGGAACACACCGTTCCACATTTGGAACAAGTGCTGTTTCCAGTCCGTATGCACGACGCCACAAGGAAGTGTGATGTTTAGGAAAAGGAAGTAAAGACATGAAAGCAAACTTGAGAGATAGGTGGGTTAGTAAAATAGGCTGGTGTGTTGGTTGTAACCCGCCTTCTGTTGTCTGTGGCATTCGGCTAATCGGGCTACCCGCGCCTTCCGGTAGATTCTTCATCGGCGACTGTTTGCCCTTTCCACTTGCAGGACGGCCGTTTCACCGCTTCCATTCCAGCGCACTCGACATCACAAATGTCTCATAGCCTGTCTGGGTGGACGTTTCGTTTCTGCTCCGTTGCCAAGGCTCTCGCCTTGCCCCCTTCGAGGCTGCAATTCTACATGTGGGCGGAGTTTCCTCAGACCCATCAATTTGGGTCCGAAAGCCACACACCAACTCGCCAGCCCAACCGACATAGCATAATCGCAACCAATAAACATACTCATATCTGAATGCAAATGGGACAAAACCAATAACTACCTCACCACCATATTTCTTTTCATGAACAAACGCGTCATCCTCATAACAGGCACACCCTGCGTCGGCAAAACCACCACAGCAAAACAACTCACCAAAAAACTCAACGCCGAATACATCAATCTGACCGATTTCTCAAAAACACTACAATCTAACCTTAGAAGAAGATACTGAACGCCAAACCACCATAATCGATGAAGAAGCCATGCAACAAAAACTCAAAGAAACCATTGAAAAATCACTCAGCGCTAACATCATTGTCGACGGGCACTATGCAGCTGCAGTCACCCCATCAGAGCAGGTAACTAACGTTTTTGTTCTACGGAGAAATCCCAAAGAACTCAAAGAATTCATGCAAAAATGCGGATTTAACGAAGCTAAACTCTATGAAAACTTGTCTGCGGAAATCCTCGACTCTTGCCTCATCGAAGCCATTCAAACGCAGAGCGGCAAGGTTTGTGAATTGGATGTAACGGGAAAAACCGTTGAAGAAAACGTAAATGAAATTCTCGAAGTTTTAGATAAGGGCAAGAAATGTTATGCAGGTATTGTGGATTGGTTGGGAATGCTTGAGCGGGAAGGCTTAACAGATCAGTATCTAAAAGCCTAAGTTATCGGAAGCTGCCGATCTTCTGTTTTGTGAGCAACGTGATTTTGCGTCGGTTGCTGTAGGATTTGGCGTGGTCGCTGAATTTTTCCCCAATCATAATCGGGCTTGATAGGTCTACATCTTCTGAGGATGTGTCCAAGTTGATGATAACGTTGACGCCGATGGTTCTGTTCCAATCACGAACCCAAACTCCCTGTTCAAGGCGCCCCTTTTGTACGATTAAATCAAAATGCCTCGAAACCCCACTGTGACCCTCCAATTTGACGTTTTCGCTGTTAACTTTGTAACCTTCTTTCTTAAAGTATGCAACTGCCAAATCGGTCAAATGAACCCTGGACTTATACTGTTCTTCATCAACGCTCATAACTCTCGTACCCTATACCAAACAATTAATGAACCAGTGTGATGAAAAGCCTTTCGGAAGCAACCCCAAAATGGGCGTAACAGTTATCGTGAAATGCACAAAATGCGGCGGATTGACCTTAGCGGCTAAGGCTCAGAAAACAAAGCTTTGCCCCTACTGCGGCACAAGCATAAATCTAATGCGTGCTCAAAGGGTTGCGGCTGCAAACACTGCCCTTGAAGCATCAGAAATACTCCGAAAAATAAAAAGCGCACAAAAACAAAACCCTAAACCTACCGGACGTGCCTAAGCAACTCGCATGCTTTGCACAAATCCAACGCCGACGGTTCCCCACATTCAATACACACTTTAAAATTCTCCTTCTTGGCAGTTTCCTCAAGTGCAGGCCGAAGACGTTCCATAGCTTTGGACACGGTAAATTTTGTCCCAGCATGCTTCTCCTCCATTTTGTTAAGCATTCCACGAATATCATTGCGAAGAGCTTCAGAAGCGTATGGGCAGGGTGTGTCTTGGAACTGGATTTTTTTGACATATGCGTATAATGCACTTTCATTTTCGGGGATGTTGCAAAACGGTTTAATCTTCTGCACAAACAATGGGTGCACTTCGCTTGTAACTGGCTTTTCTTTTGCCAACCTTGCAATGTCGCCGTGAAAAATATTCATGAGAACTGTCTGCACCTCGTCGTCGAGGGTATGGGCTGTTGCTATTTTGGTTGCTTTAACTTGCCGTGCACCAGCGTTAATGGCTTTACGACGCAAAACACCGCAATAAGCGCATGCTGTCAATTCTGTCTGGCCCTTTTTCCGCGCCCTAAAAATCATTTCGTCTAATGTGAAACCGTAGAGCTCCTTGAAGGAGACGATATGATGGGGGATTTCGAGGTTTTTGCAGTTTGAGGCTGCGATGTCTAAGGCTTCGTCGCGGTATCCTTTGATGCCTTCATCCACTGTCACAGCGGTTAGGTTGGTTTTTGGTCTTGATTTTTTGAGCTTCGCCAAAATGTGCAGTAGACTGAGGCTATCTTTTCCTCCTGAAACCGCCACTGCCAAATGGTCGTCGAAGTTTAGCATGTGGTAGCGCGTTATGGTTGAGCGGACTTTTGCCTCGATAGATTCGGTGAAGCATTTCTTGCAGAGCCGTTCACCTGAATATTGCCTATGGAAGAAGGCTTCTCGAGTTTTGCAAGCATTACATACAGATGTTTCCATCGATTTTCCTTCGTAGCTGGATTGGTAAATTAAACTAAATGAAGGTTTAGATGAAGATGTATCTTTGCGCCGTCCCTTTTTTCTTTTCTATAGCAATTGGGAGTTCTTTGCATAGAGTTGCCACGATCATGCGATGGAGTTTTGAAGTGGAGGGCAAGAGGTATTGAAAGATCTTGCTATTCAAGATCTAATTAGGACATGAAACACTCAATAGTGGATTGTGCCCTTGATAGGTTCAAGTAGTCCCAACAAACTCATCAAAACTGCATTCAACGACTTATTTTTCACCACGTAGGGGTTGAACACGAAATTGCTTAGCGCATTTAGCGATTTATTTTTCAAAGCATTAGGTTCAAATACAAAACTAGTTACGGCATTTCCAAAAGTAATATTTTTTTTGTAAAGAAAATCAATATGCTCATTAAAAAGGGTAGCTCTCTTTGCCAAATATATCTCGAACTCTGTGTGGGGTTGCAAACCTGAACAACTATTGAACGACGATTTATTCAAGAATCTCGCTATCAGCCCTCCGGTTGTTTGATACACGTCCAACATGAGAAAACAACTTGGTGGAAGAGGATAAAAATCGTTTTTGCAGTTTTTTGGCATTTCTTCCTCGGCCACATAATTCTCCTCTGAACAGTGAGTCAAACGATTTGGTTTCTGGATTTTCCTCTCGATAGTAAATTGTTTTGCAGCCGTTAACTCAGCATCTCGAGCCCATGCTATGGCTTCAACGATCTTTAACGCCTTTTCCATCGTTGACTTAAGTTCAGCAGCTTTTTCGGTGTTTGAAAAAGTAAACCATTTATCGCAAAGGAATTTTACAGTGTCAACGTAGTCTTGCCATTCATTGTGAAAGCGTGTTTCTAAATCTGAATTATTTGCCATTAAATACTTAATTGATCTCAATACTGGAATTGCTAAACGTACATCAACTAGGCCTTGAGTTAGCCAACCCTGTAAGCAAGAAATGTACCAAGGAACATATTCTAATGTCAATGCCCAATTTTGGTAATTGATAGAACGCGTTTCTGGTATTTCCAGAGTAGATTTTTCTCCATATAAGACAGTAAAGTTCTCAATGCCTGTGGTTTCGAATACTACGGCTGAGGATTCTTCTGTAACTACTACGGGGTCGTGCAGAAATATTTCTCGATCATCTTCGGATAGGTTGTGGATAGAAAGTGCTGAGATTTCCTGATGAGTAATTTTGTCATCCACAACTAGAACTAAATCTATATCGGATAATCCTGGGGCACTGTTAGATCCAAAACGTCCAAATTGAAATACAGCTTTCACTGTTTTAATTTTCGTCACTTGCTTTAGGTATCGATCTAAAGCGGTTTGATAATCGTGCAAAGTTCTAGTTTTAGGTAGATGTTCAAGCCTCAAGTCTTATGCCTTCTTTCATGCGAGCGAACTCAATAGGCCTAAAAGTCAGCAAGTACATAAGCGATATTTCTCAAATTGTAATATATCAAAAAACCAAAGATCTTGTAAACTGATTCAGAATTTTTGTAAGTTTTTTTCACATTTTAAACTAAATAAACAATGGTACCTAATTGTAAGAATTGGCGCTCAAAAATGGCTGTTAAAACCAGCAGACATGGAGAATTCAAAGAGGTAAACTATTCCAGTGTACACTGGGAGAAGCTAAGAGAACTTAGAAAAAAAGCTGTTTGTGTAATGGACGCACTGAATGCCTTCCATTTGCAATCTCTGACGCATGGGAGCATTGCGAGAGGTGACGTACACTTTGGAAGCGACGTTGACGTTTTCATTCCTGAAGTGCAGAACAGCTTCTTAGTAGAGACGGCCCTTGAAAAAGCCAAAATACCCATAAATTCACGGTTAATTGTCCAAGCCACACCATCCTACGCCATGAAAGCGCATATCGAAATTGACGAAACGACCACTGTTTCTTATCCTCTGATGGACATGCGTCGGGTTGAAAGGGAATTTTACCGTTTCGGTGGAGAAGTAAACCTGACCCAGATTAAAACGAATATCAGGGTTGCAGGTGTGGACAAGCGACTTATGCTCATTGAACCCACAGAAAAGGGACACTCAGAGAGCAGTGTAATCGGCAGAGAAGAGTCTACAGCTAAAATTTTGGGAATTGCGGCTGAAACGGTTTTGGACAGGGTTCATGCTTTAGTGAAGCGGGATACTGTTGGACGAACGGGAGTTTTTGTTAAAAAGGAATTGATGCAGGATGAAACTTTTGAGTTAGCTCTAAAAAGAATTTCTGAGCTGAATCCTGCTGTTCGTAGAAGAATGAAAAAAGATGTTTAAGAGGGGTAATAGATGAGTTCTTTTTCTTCAAGGAGTGCTTGGATTTTGTCGACTGCTTCGTAAACTTGTTCTTCTTTCTTGGCTCCAACGCAAACGAGTTTTCCAGCACTGAAGATTAGGAACACTACCTTTGGTTCATCCATACGGTAAACTGCACCTGGGAACTGTTCGGGTTCATACATGACTTTGCTAAGTTTGTAGACTAAGCTTTCTAAGTCGATTTCTCCGCCTAGTTCAGCTGAGGCAACAATGTTTTGAATCATTACAACTGGTTTTTCTGTAATTTGGATGCCTTCAGCGCGAAGTTCTTTGACGACTTTTTCTACTGCGCTACGAGATTCTTTTTCGGATTTAGCGCCAGTGCAAACCATTTTGCCTGTACCGAAGATCAGTGTGGCTGTTTTTGGTTTTTTTAATCTGAAAACGAGACCTGGGAAAACGCTTGGATTGTATTCTGTTTGCGGAAATTTTTCAACGATTTTTTGTAAGTCGATTTTCTGGTTAAGTGAGACTGAGGCAACGATGTTTTGGATGTTTATTATGGGTTTTCTTTTACTCATGTCACTCACGATTGAGTATTTAAACGAAGCAGGGGTATATAAATCATCTATTTATAAAGGGTCCAAAAACACTATTTATGCACAACTATGCAACTGATTGGAAAAACAATTTAATGCTCTTTTTGATCTTTTTGTCGTTTGCTAATAACATTAACCCTGACATGCAGTAGAACTCTATAGTCATTCGCAAGAAGATTGAGCCTTAAGAAAAAGAGTTTTAATCGTCAGTTTTCGGAGTGTCTTGATATAGCGGGAACCTTAGTAACGCAACGATACCACCGAGGGACAATAATTTGGCGCCTGCTTCGTGCTCAGTGCTAACTACTGTTATCGATGCATTGCGCTTTTCAACCTGATGCATAAGGTCTTCGAGTTTGAGCCGCCTCGTTTCATCTGCATCACGAAGGGTTGTGTCGGCAACTACCAGTTTCTCAACCGCACCCATCATCACCGCGTTTTCTACCGCGTCCATACCATAGGTTACTGTCCCTTCACCTTTGCCTAAGCGCTTCATGACTTCCTCCATAGTTTCGGTTTCATCTACAACTCGAAGCTGATGAGCAGCCTTCAACAAAACTCCTGATCGTAGAGCTTCATCAATTCCTGCTGTCCCTCCATTGTTGACGCTTTTAACATCAACAACAGCTCGAGCCATTTCCTTTGATTCTTCATTAAGATATTTTACGAAGTCAGTCTTAACGTAACCGGCGCCGATAATAACTATGGGATTGTGGTTTTGAATCCATAACTTGTTCAAGCTGGTGAGTGCAAGTCGAAAATACGCTTTTGTAGCTTCCACTCGCTTGTCTGCCTCTACTTTTCCAGGCAGCCTCATTCGTTGATCCACGCGAGTTTCTACGCCGTACTGTCTGGTTTCGGCTACAGCGAAGCCTTCGTCGTCGATGGAGAGGATGAGAATTGGTTTTTCGGTTTCGCTTGCCTTAGTTAATCGATCCAAGAGATGTTTAGACCACTCCTTCTTAACGATCGTCATAGGTTGATTTAACGCAATGCTCAACGTGTGATGTGCACCTGTAGGAATAATGTCTGGAGCATGACAGATTAAACCGTGAACGCGCAATTTACCCAAGAACTTATCCCAACCAACTGACTCAACTTTAACTCCCATAAAGGCGGAGACGCGCTCAGCACTTTTGGGGCGCGAGGTTTCGGTGTCGCTTTTTATCGCTCTCGAACTATAAGCGTAGACCTCATCACCTTTGTAGATGACGTTGTATAAGTGCCAAAGATCATCTGGGGAATCAGGAACCACTTTGACGAAGCCTTGAGGTAAATTTTTTTCAATAATCTTCAAGTGAGCACATCTCAGTTTGCATAGCTCAATAGGTGATGAAGTAAAAATATACTGCGGCAGATAAATTGTTTTAAACCTTCCCTATGTTAACCGGGACTGTTTGGATTTGCCCATTTCTCACGACGTGAAGTCTATAGTCTGGCCTGGAATTATGTGCTGTTCAAGAAAGGATAATAGATCATCAGCCGAGCCCTGCTGTAAACTGTAAGCGGTGCCACCAAAGAAGCTTGCTGAAGGCTCAAAGTCTTGTATTACAACCGCAAAAGACTTGATCTGCTGATAGAGAGCCGAGAGAGAAACATTATCGTTGAGGATAACTGTCTGCTGTGAACCGTTGTCTGAACCTTGCGTGAGCCCTATTTGGCTCTGAAGGTTGCTGAGTTTTTGATTAAAGTCTAAATATGTTATAGCAGAGCCGATGAAGCCACGGCAAATAAACCAACGATCAAAAAAGCTGAAAGAGGCTTACGTTTTGGTGGTGGAGGAGAAAAGAAGATAAGGTGCTGGTGATGATTCCAAAAAAACCTCAAGCTAAACCATATTTGTCCGTTTTGTTTTTAGGATAAGAAAGGCTCCTCAGGTGCAATAAGCGGTTTTTTACAGATTGGGCAAATATCATCACCGGTTTTGATGCTGCCGCCGCAGTTGGGACACTTATTGTTCTTCATTGCCATATGCAGTCCTTCTTTTTCTTTAATTATTTTTCCGTCTTTTAGGAGCAGCATTCGTTCAGTATGGTTTGCGGCTTGACTATCATGCGTAACCATGATAATAGTTGTCCCCTGGGTCAGGTTAAGGTTGGCTAACAACTTGATTATTTCCTGCTTATTTTGACTATCCAAATTTCCAGTAGGCTCATCTGCAAGAATAAACGCAGGATTATTCGCCAACGAACGCGCAATTGCTACACGTTGTTGTTCTCCAGCGCTGAGACGTTGCGGACGATGATTTTCGCGTCCTGAGAGCCCAACCATAGCTAAGAGTTCGCTAGCTCGTTTCTTTTGTTCGCTCTTTGATTTACCTCGTCCCTCCATAGGTAACTCGACGTTTTCACGAGCGCTTAGATATGGCAAAAGATTAAAAGTTTGAAATACGAATCCCATCTTATCTCGGCGTATCTTGTAGAGTTGGTTTTCAGGCATTTTCCCCACATCTATACCGTCTAAGAGCACTTGGCCAGTTGTAGGTTTGTCGATTGCACCTATGATGTTTAGTAGCGTTGTTTTGCCCGAACCTGAAGGACCCATGATCGCTACGAACTCGCCAGCATTCACTGTAAGATTTAGGCCCTTTAGTGCGGGAACTTCACGTTTGCCTAACATGTAGGTTTTGTTTAGATTTTCAATCTGAAGTACGGGTTTACTCATATTTCATCGCCTCTGCGGGTCTAATTTTTGCTGCTCTCCATGCGGGATATAGGCTTCCTAACGTTCCAAGTAAAACTGCTGCACCAAATAACGCCAGTATAAGTTCAGGATTCAATGTCGCAACTGATAATCCGCTGATTCTTATGGTCCCTGAAAGGCCAGTGCTGGGAAGCAAAAGTGATGAAATCGTGGGTGCTGCTATGCTGCCTATTACAATGCCTACTACGCCTGCAATCATACTTAACAAGACACCTTCAAGCATAAATTGGCTCATCACAACAGAGTTGCTAAACCCAATCGCTTTTAGCGTGCCAATCTCTTTAGTTCTTTCCTTGACAGTGTAGAGCATGACAAATAGCACTATCAAGCTAGTTGCTACAACCACTACGACAATTTCTTCAATAGCAGTTGCATATGTTTGGCTATTAGATGCTTGGGCAGTTGCTAATTGAGCATTGTAGGTTGTTTGTAGGGTTTGAAGTTGACTTAAGCGGGTTTGGTCAGTAGTAACTGTAAGTTCTGAATGCAATGAACTAATGGAGGTAGCTACCTGCGTGACCGCGTCACTGCTTGTAGCAAAAACTCGAAGGCTAGTTATGTACCCTGTGTTGTTTGTTGCCGTTTGAGCGTCTGAGAGGTTCATGTAAAGTGTCAATCTGTCTGAAATTGAAGAAGACCCATGGATACCAACTACTGTGAAGGTGTGATCCAAAATGTTTACAGTATCACCTACGCCAACACCAAAGTAAGCAGAGTTATTTTCACTAAGCAAGACAACCCCACTTTCGCCGGCCTGAAGGTTTCTTCCAGCAGTTATGTTCGTTGGCAGAATATTGTAGTTATCAACTAGATTCGAAGTTAATGGTATACCTTCAATAGTGTACTCGGTTGTTTGACGTGTAAAGCTTCGACCCATAAAGGTTATTGTTTGATTGCTTCCTTCAGAGGCTTGAAGAAGCGGCTCAACAGCGGCTACACCAGAGATAGTACTATTGATATCAGTGTATAGGCTTTCATTCATGGGATTCGCTTGTCCACCGCCAAATGCTCCACCACCAAACCGACCAGCGGTTCCGCCACCTCCAAATTGACTGGGATCAAACCCAGCTGGAGGGCTCCTACCAGGGAATATTCCTCCGCCGCCTGCGTTATCAGGTGGTGCAAAACCAAAACCTGAAAGATCTGACCCAAGACTGCAGTCTATTTGAGTTGATGTTTTATTAATTGTGTCACTAGTTTGGCTAATCACGTTGCTCAGGTTTGATGCCACTGCGCTCGATGTCTGCTGATTAGCTATAACACCGGCAGGAATGGAAACCATTATTGCCATTGAAAAGCCTAAAGCGATAATTACTAGTAATGCTCGAATTTTTCTTCTTGAAATATTTCTTATAGCTCTATTAATTATTCCCATACGTTTTACCTTTCACTTCTTGTTTAATGAGGGCAGTCAAAAAGAGACTTGAGGGGATAAACTTCGGCAATTATTGGGCTATGACCTTTTCTGATGTTCAAATCTCTTCTTGGCTGCTTGTCCAGCTTAACCCTTGATGACTTATTAAACAATTTTTCAAAATCTTACCCAAATCTAACCCTAATTGTCAAGCGTTCTCTTCAGCCAATTGGGGATTACTTAAAAAACCTGTTTTCTAAAAAAAGAAAGGGGGATAGGAAGAGTTCGATTATTTGTCGATTTCTGTCACAGTTAGAGTCACTACCTTTGTAACTTTTACCTGAGAGAGGTCAACGACTACGAATGCTCGGCTGCCGTTGTTGCCTTGTAGCAGCAAGTCTGCGGTTGAAACTTTGGTTACTATGTTGCCGTTGCCGTCAACGACTGTGCTGATTACTGGGCGGATTGAAGTTATGTTGTAGCCTTGATTGAGAAGGGTTTGCACATCACTGTCATTATTAACTATGTTAGTTACGTTCGCAGCGAAATCACTGCTTACTTGAACTGCACCGAACCCTCCAAAGCCTCTGCCCATTCTTTGACCCATCCCAAATCTAGGTTCCATGCCAATCATCATAGGTCCATTGCCAAAACCATCTACGGCGATTGGGCTATTGCTAGTCGCGTTTGTGGCTGAAGAAGTAACTTCTGAGTCTGTTGCAACCGAGGGTGTTGTGTCAGCTTTAACTGATTGCATTGCAAAGATAAATGATCCAGCAACCACTGAAACAAGAATGACTGAAAGTAAAACTAAGGCTTTAGTTCTGTTATTCATATTCTTTTAGTTCACCTCCGAGAATTCAAAAACAGATAATCGATAGATTATTAAGAGATTTTTCAGGATTACACCCAAATTAACGCCAAATTTCAACCCAAACTTCCTTTATCTGGGTGTTTGAAAGCACACATTTATTACCACAGAAAGATTAAACCTGACAAAGAATCCCACATGCTCGGAGACCAAAGAAAATGTCGGCAAACACACGCTCTTTGAAATACCTGCTAGGATGGCTGATTGCAGGTACTAGGGGTGGACCGACACGAGCAAGAATGATTGTTTCTTTGAAAGAGACTCCGCAGAACGCAAATCAACTGGCAACTCTTCTTAAGATGGACTATAAGACCATGAGGCATCACCTTGAAGTCTTGGAGAAGAACAAAATCATAACTTCTGTGGGAGATAGGTATGGGGCAACTTATTTTCTTTCTCAAACAATGGAGGACAACTACACCTTGTTTGAGGAGATTGTGAAGAAAATCGGGAAAAAGTAGAAAAAGGGGCATAACAAAATGGAGAAACAAATGAGTAATAGATTCAAAATCGGAATAATTCTTACTGTTGTTATAACGGTCGCGGCTGTAACCGCTCTTTGGGCATTAGTAGCGTTGCACGAGCCGCCATTGGAAATAAGACGTGCACCACCACCGGGAGGATTCGTTCCAGGCGACTTTGAATACTTCTATGTAGCTTTCACAATCATTTCAACTATAAACATAGCATTACTCGTGATTGTTCTCTTAACTTACTTAAACATCTACAGTAAAACGCGTTCACCATTCACAATCGGACTAATAGTTTTCGCATTAGCATTCTTACTAAAAGACATCTCGTCCCACCCATTCGTAACTGGTCTGTTCAGGTTCAGTGCGTACGGTCTTGGCCCTTTTGCATTTCTCCCGGGGCTCTTCGAAGTGGCAGCATTGTCGGTCTTGCTCTATCTGAGCGTAAAATACTAAATCAAAAGCAAGTTGCAAACGCGACTCTCCTTTTTGATACAGTTGGGTACAATCTGGAAAAAATTATTTATATCAAGAACCTCTAACGTTTGAAAAGCAGATGAAAACTACATGAGTCAAGATAATCCAATTCAGAAAAAAACCAGCATGAAAGTTATCACTTTAGCTGTGTTGTGCGTTCTTCTAGCTGCCAGCTTAGTGGCAGTTATCGCCATTTACGCAACAAATGGAAACCCTTCTGATCTAAAAGGGCAAATAACAGAAAAAAATAATTTGATTAGTTCGTTGCAAGCGAATAATACAGCTTTGCAAAACCAGCTTTCCCAAGTCCCAGACACTTCAGTCTACACGAACCAAATTGCTACCCTAAATCAGCAACTTGCAAACGCTAATAGCCAAGTAGCAGGCTACTATAACATTGCACTCATGAATTCATCAAGCAGTCTTATCTATCAGCAACCCTTAACTCAAGATCCCAACGCAACCACATCGATTTTTAGCGATTCGATTTTCTACTCTGGATACGTTATTGTTCAAGCAACAGCAACCGCAAACACAACCTACGCGGAAGTAATCTACAGTTACGGAGGATTCAACTTTGACTATAACCAAACGTTAGGAACATCGGGAACCGCCGCATTTCCAGTTCTCCCGGGAACATTAATTATCAATATAGGAAACATTAACCAAACTGTTGCAAACACTGTAACTGTTTCCGCAACGTACTACTATTAACTTTTTCTTTTTTTTGTTAACAGCTAATAAGCTTCTAAACCATTGTTAAGTAGGAGACAGCTTCTTTTATGCAAAATTCATCTGGTCTAGAAAGAAAACCTAATCGTCTAATTAAAGAAAAAAGCCCCTATTTGCTTCAACATGCCTACAATCCTGTCGATTGGTATCCTTGGGGATCAGAAGCTTTTGAGAGAGCTAAGGTAGAGGATAAACCAGTTTTTGTTTCCATAGGTTACTCGACATGCCACTGGTGCCATGTCATGGAGAAAGAATGCTTTGAGGATGAAAGTGTTTCTCAGGCGATGAACCGAACTTTCATCAACATTAAAGTTGATAGGGAAGAACGCCCGGACCTTGACGCAGCATACATGGCTGTTTGCCAATCCATGGGAAGAAGCTGCGGCTGGCCCCTAAACGTGATCATGTCTCCAGACAAAAACCCGTTTTTTGTAGGCAGTTACATTCCCAAAGACAACCGATATGGTACCGTTGGAATGCTGAGTTTAGTGCCCCAAATCGGAGAAATCTGGAGAACCAGAAAAGCAGAAATGGAATCAATAGGTAAAGAAATTAAAGAGCAAATAACCTTCCAAGCAGAAACAGAAACAGAAAACCATCCCGACAAAAGCACTCTCGACGATGCATATGAACAGCTATTTTTGAGATTTGACCAAGAAAACGGCGGGTTTGGAAGAGCCCCAAAATTCCCTTCACCACACAACCTCCTGTTCCTCTTAAGATATTACAGCCGAACAAAAGAAAAAAACGCTTGGACAATGATAGAAAAAACCCTGCGAGCCATGCGATTAGGCGGTATCTTTGACCAGGTAGGCTTTGGCTTTCACCGTTATTCAACCGACGCACAGTGGCTCGTGCCCCATTTCGAAAAAATGCTCTACGACCAAGCCCTCCTGGCATTAGCTTACGTAGAAGCATATCAAGTGTCTGGAGCATCAAAGTTCAAGTTAACCGCCAAAGAAACTTTAGATTATGTTTTAAGAGATTTAGCCACTGCAGAAGGAGGCTTTTACTCCGCGGAAGACGCAGACAGCGAGGGTGAAGAAGGCAAGTTTTATCTTTGGACACAAAAAGAAATCGAACTGGCACTTCCACAGCCAGATGCTACTTTAGCAATAAAAATCTTCGAAGTAAAAACTGAAGGCAACTACGTTGAGCCGCCTGGAACAAGAAATGGCAAAAACATACTACATTTCTCAAGTCCAATGGAACAATTGGTGTCAGAAACCAACTTAACGATTGAGGAGCTGATAGTTAGGCTTGGGAAAATTAGAAACATCCTTTTTGAAATTCGAGAGAAAAGAGTTCATCCTTCAAAAGATGACAAGGTTCTAGTTGATTGGAACGGTTTAATGATTGCAGCGTTAGCCCGTGCAAGCTCGATTTTAGGCGAGCCGAAGTATCTTCATGCGGCTGTCAAAGCGGCAAATTTTGTCTTAAAAGAAATGAAAACAGGAGACGGTAGGCTCTATCATCGGTATGCCAAGGGTGAGAAGGCGGTTTTGGCGTTTTTGGATGATTACGCTAACCTGGTTTTCGGTCTCATTGAGCTCTATGAGGCATGTTTTGATGAAAAATATCTCCAAGCAGCAATAGATCTGACTAAGGTTATGATTGAGCATTTTTGGGATGAAAAAAAAGGTGGTTTCTTCTTCACCGAAAAGAATGCCGATGAAGCCGTGCCTAGATTAAAGCAAACCTACGATGGAGCAATGCCCTCAGGAAACTCCGTAGCCTTGTACAATTTGCTGAGGTTGGCGCGTTTGAGCGGAGAATCATCCTTTGAGGGCTATGCTCGAAGACTGCTAAAAGCCTTCTCGCAAGAAGTTAAAGATCAACCACTTGGCCACACATTTATGCTCACAGGGTTAGAGTTCGAGTTGGGACCAACATTTAATGTCGTTTTGGTCGGCGATCCAGCGGAAACAGACACCATTGAGATGCTGGCTGCTATACGAAAAAATTACTTACCCAATCTAACTGTTCTAATGTGGACGTCCGAAAAAGCCAAATCAGCCCCTCCGGGCATTATTTATGAAAAAATCGAAAACAAAACTACTGCGTACGTTTGCCGTGATCAAACATGCATGCCGCCCACAAACAACCTCGATAAACTGCTTGAGCTTCTCAAAACATAATGAATACACCATAAACAAATGCATGTAAACTTCATGAACCAACACTAATAGGGACAAATTTTACGTCTACAAGGAGAACGACAGCGAAGAATATTAACCAATATAAGGCTAAATTTTTTGAAACAGTCTCATCTCTAAGATTTTGGAAAATAACTGATAAAAATCGTGTATCTGCAGTATCGATATGAGTATCATATGAGAACCTACAACAGAGCTTTAATACTTCTTCCTCTCAACAAGAATAAAGGGTGTCCAACACATGAACAGGTTACGAATAACATCAGCAGTTGTCATAATTATTCTTATTTTCAGCTTAATTTTGATTCCACTTGCGATGGCGGACTGGACTATGTTCCGCTCAGACCCCTCCCACACCGGTATTGGTTCAGGCAATCCTGCACTAACCCCGACACTGCTTTGGAACTATTCAATTTTTAACACTAAACCACTTTTTGGCTTGTGCACTATTTCGTCTCCGACAATCGTCAACGATGTAGTGTATGTTAGCTCATCTTACCTAGATGCAAAAGGACCCAGCACCAGCGGCGTTTACGCTTTCACCGCCAGGTCACCTACAAAAATTTGGAATTATGATATCGTTGGTTCAACATCTCATTCATCTCCAGCGGTAATTAACGGTATACTTTACATTGGAGGAGGCAAAATCTCCGCCTTAAACGCTGCTACAGGCGCCAAACTCTGGGATTACGCCGCAAGTGCTTTTTATTCAGCTCCAACGGTAGTCAACGGTATACTATATGTTGGCTCCGATGACGGCAACGTCTACGCTTTAAACGCGGCTAATGGCGTCAAAATTTGGAGTCAGACCATCGGTAACTATGTTTATTCCTCTCCCGCTGTTGTCAACGGAATTCTATACATAGGGTCTAATGACGGTAACGTGTATGCTCTAAATACTGCTGATGGCGCTAAAATTTGGAATTACGCAACTGGAAGCGCTATTGATTCTTCTCCAGCAGTTGCCAACGGGATAGTTTATGTAGGTTCCGTGAACGGCAACATTTATGCTTTAAATGCTGCAACAGGTGCCAAAATTTGGAACTACACAACTGCAGGCGCGATTGATTCATCTCCAGCGGTAATCAACGGCGCAGTGTATGTTGGGTCAGCTGACGGCTACCTTTACGCTTTAAATGCAGCCAGTGGAACGCAACTTTGGAAATACAATACCGGACAGATTGGATGGTCTTCTCCTGCCGTTGTCGGAAATGTTGTTTACATCGGCTCATGGGACGGTAACATTTACGCTCTAAATGCAGCTAACGGTAACCTACTATGGAAATACGATACTACCAACATAATGATTGATTCGTCTCCCGCTGTTTCGGACGGTGTAGTCTACATAGGTTCAATATGCAACGTTTATGCGTTAGGCACACCAACATCAAACCCGACCATTACTCCATCTCCAACCCCGACAGCAACTCCAACGCCAACACCAATTCCGACTAATAATCCAACTTCGACTCCAACTGCAAGCCCAACACCAAGTCCAACACCATCGCCTTCACCCAGTCCAACGCCAAAGCCATCATCAACTGCAAGTCCAACTCCCACAGCTACTCCTACCCCAACCCCATCTCCTTCACCAACTCCAACTGTTTCTCCAACTGCAACTCCAACACCCACTCCTTCGCCTACAACAAATCCAACACCTACAGCAACTCCAACTTCCGACCCAACCGCAACTCCAACGCCAACCCTAACTCCGACACCGTCTCCAACGCCCACAACAACCTCAACAGTAATTCCAACACCCACATCAATCCCAACATTCACACCAAATTCAACACCAAACCCGACGCCCACAAAAACTCCAACAACGACAACCCTCTCCCCAACCCCAATAACCACCCAAACTCCCAACTCAAACCCAACGGCGACCCCAGCACAAAACCTCGGAACTGAACCCGGAATCCCTGTCGTGTACGTGATCGTGGTAATAGCAATTATTGCAGCACCGACAATTGCAGCCTTGTTTTTGTTTAAATTTAAATGGAAACGACAAAAGCCTCAGTAAGACCTAACGCCCGAAAAATTAGTCTCGTTACTCGTGACTAACTCTATCTTTTTATACAGCTCAACTACAAAAAAGAAAACCAAAACCCAAACGAATCTCTGCAATGCAAAGACTATAAGTCTCTAATCAAAAGCTAAGTGCCTATTTGACTGAACGGATCACACGTAGATATAAGTAAATGAAGTAAATTAGCGCAAAAGCTGTAAGCACAATTTCAGACGAAAGGATCACTGAATTTGCCTCCACTGCCTTAAAATAGCCTTGACTGGCAATGCTCGAGAACGCTAAGATTTGAAGAAAAATTGCGCCGCCTAAACAGCCTAAGCCTAAGCCATGGAAGATGAGGCGGATTCTGCGGGTAAACGTTTCATCAGACATCATTAATGTTCGAAATTAACATGTTTTTTTGAGTTTTATACCTTATGAATCCCTGATTATGATTCCAATTAACTCAATAGTACGTTATGCTTATGAATCTCGTTCAAAGTGCAATGGGTTTTGTGATCTGAATAATGATGGCGGGTAAGGCTACATTCTATTTTTAGCGTTGAATTTTCAGTTTACCCTCACTTTGGTCGTTTCCTAATAAATTTGAGTGCAAGATAAGCTGCTATTGGCACTAATGCAATGATTGCCACAACTACACCAACGAAAAAAGGGGTTAATCCAAGTTCAGTTTCGCCAGTTGCTGTTGGGGTTGGGGTAGATGTTGTTTGACTGATTGAAGTGGCAGTTGGATTGGATGTTGGTGTTGATGTGGCTACGATGGTTGGGGACGGGGAAGGACTTGGCGTTGGAGTTGCGGTTGGAGATGAAGTTTGAATAGGTGTTGCCGTTGGAGTTGGACTTGGAGTTAAAGTTGGGGTTGGTGAAGGAGATGGAGTTGGAGTTGGAGAAGGAGAAGGAGAGGGAGTTGGAGTGGGACTTGTTGTAGGAGTTGGACTTGGAGTTGGTGTTAACGTGGGAGTTGGGGTTGGCGTTGGGAAGGGGTAGGAGTAGCTGTGGGAGTTGGACTTGGAGTTAAAGTTGGAGTTGGTGTGGGAGTTAAAGTTGGAGTGGCGGTTGGAGTTGGTGAAGCTCCGAAAGCATAAACCTTACCATCATCTGAACCAACATAGACGACGCCACCAGCAATAGCGGGGGATGACGTTACCCAATTAGTTGTTGTGTAACTCCAAACCAAGGAACCTGTTGCAGCATTCAAAGAATAGATCTTGCCATCAAGTGAACCTGTAAAAACCATGCCACTGGCCACTGCAGGAGAAGAAGAAACATCATTATTGGTCGTATAGCTCCATACAAAAGTCCCAGTTGCGGCATTCAAAGCATAAACCTTGTTATCATATGAGCCCACATAGACAATGCCTCCAGTAACAGCAGGAGAAGATGCAACACCTTCACCAGTTGCATAGCTCCATATTAGAGCGCCAGTGGCAGCATTCAAAGCATAAACCTTATGGTCACCTGATCCAACATAAACCGCATTTCCAACAACAGCTGGAGAAGATGCAATCCAATCACCCGTCGTATAACTCCATATTAAAGCGCCATTTGCTGCATTTATAGCATAAACCTTACCGTCAAGTGAACCTACAAAGACGACGCCACCAACAAAAGCAGGAGAAGACGTCACTTCATCGCCGGTCGTATAACTCCATATCGGGTTGCCTGATGTAGCGTTCAAAGCGTAGACTTTTCCATCTTCTGAGCCCACATAAACTACGCCGTTAGCAATCGAGGGAGAAGAAGACACCGCGTCGTTGGTCGGAAAACTCCACATAACAGAACCGGTTGAAGCATTCAAAGCAAAAACAGCCCCCCTTCCTGCGAGGTCTGGACCCACTCGACCCGCATAAATTACACCGTTCGCAACAGCAAGACAAGGCACCTTATCGCCGATAGTTTGGCTCCATATCAGAGCACCTGTTGCTGCATTCAAAGCATAAACCTTACCTCCATCTGAGCCAACATAAACTACATTATCAACAATGACGGGGGATGATTCCACTGCGTTACCTGTCGCGTAGCTCCATAAGAGATGGTTTGTTGTTGGCGCGGAGGAAGTCGAATTACCAGTGTGGCTTAAATTGTTGCGGAACATCGACCACGTATTGGGGTTTCCGTTTGAATCACTACTTTGGTTATCTGCCTTAGCCATTTCTAATGTTCCAAGGAACACAGAAACAATCAAGATAGTAAAAAGAAATAATACAATGATTACTGACAACGTTTTCTTCTTCACGTTTGCTCTCCTTCCTTTGATGGTAGCTTCAAAATACTACTGAAAGCAACATATATGGTTTCTTCCAAACAAGGTTATAGGCTTTTTTAAATCGATGCAACAAATGTCTTACACCTAACAGATATAGTCCCCGTTTCTCAATTTCAAGACAAGTTCCTAAATCTTAAGGAAACAGCAAGAATTTACGGAAAAATGTAAGATTTATTCGGAAAAAAATAAAACGCAACAATACGAGGAGGGCTTAAATTGGTCTGCTTTAAGTAAGAGGAGCGCCGAGGATGGGATTCGAACCCATGCGGAACGGATGTTCCACGGGCTCTCAAGGCCCGCGCGTTAACCACTCTGCCACCTCGGCACTAACAGATCAACAGTTCTAGTTCACTGTGCCTTAAATGTCTACCCACTTCCAAGTAAACTGATTATTGGGAAAAAGTACTTAATAGACAAACATTACCGTTGTTTGCATGACAGCACACGTAACCGTGCACATTCCAGGCAACATTTTAGATGCCATCTATGCAGGCGCCAAAGAACTCTATCCTCGCGAAAGCTTCTTGCTACTAAGGGGCAAAAAAAACAAAGACGTAATCAGCATCACCGATTTGCTTTTGGCTCCGTTTGCGGTTCATGGTGAAGGCGAAGTCCATTTTAACCCTTACATGTTTTCGGGCGACTTCTCTTTAGTTGGTACTGTGCATTCGCATCCTTCGGGCAACATTTCACCAAGTCACGTGGACTTGAACTATTTTTTTGGGCGAGTCCTTGTAATTGTGGGGCCTCCGTTTGCTGGAAAAGGTTGCATTGCCGCATACGATTCAAATGGAGACAGGGTGCCCATTGAAATAACCGATGCCATAAAGTGTGATGATGAAGATTTTTATTGAACGTAATCTTGGGCTTTTTTAGCGGCTAATTGATAGTGCATCAAGAAGTCTAAGGCGAATTTGTCTGCGTTTTTCTCTGTGCCTTTATGCGTTCTGTCTACCGATTTACTTCGCAAATGATGATAGAATTCGTGGACGATAACAAAGGGATTAATCAAGATGTCGCTGTTTAAGACGGAGATTGTCTGGTTTTTGGAAGTGTAGCAACCGAAAGCTGTAATCTTGTGCCCTTTAGGCAGACCTACTTTTAAGTCAGGAACATTTACTCGGTATTTTTTTGCTAACAATTCGAGGGCTTCTTCGGGTTTACCGTTGAGAATTAGCCAAACCACTAAGGGCTTAAAGTTTTCTTCTGCCATCACAAGTCACACCTACTAGGGTTTGCAGCTTTATTAACAGTTTATTGACCGTATGTTCCTCGACGTATCTTCTCCGCCAACAAGTGAATGAATTCTATCGGCCAAACATCATCACAAACATCGTCAGTTAAGATTTTACGTTGATGGTACAACGATATCAAATCGTTCTTCAACAAAAGAATCAGGAGAAATTTATGCCCATAAGTGCGTTTGAAGAGCGCGTATTTACGTGCTTGCTTTTTGGTCATTTCAAAATGGGGTTCGAGAACTATCTTCCGTCCGTTAACTGTCTTTTCCAAGATAAAATCGGGAGTATAAACCTCGTCAGGTAATGGGAAACTGATTGTTTCATAACCGTAAGGAATGTGCAATCTTAAAAGCGTGAGAGCAGTTTTCTTTTCCCAGCCACTTTTGTAACGGCTCATCTTTTGGTAATAGGCTTGCGATTGACCCGTGATTTTTTGCATGCGGTCAAGGAAATCGAGCGCCGTTTTGAGCGTATAACGGTTAAGACTTTTCTGTTTAAGCCATTTGCCTAAGAGAGAAAAAGGATAATCTACCTTTGCGGGGTCTTGGGGAAAAAGACGTTTTGCAAAGTCAGTGATTTTTTGTCGGGCTTCTGCAGCAGATTTTTCGTCCCTCCAAAGTGATGGCGAAGCTGAATAAATTACCCCAAGGCTTGCGGCGACGTTGGCATTTTCTTTTGTTAGTGGAACGTAGAGATCTTCTGGCAAGAGGTGGTCGTAGATTTGAAGGTCCGGTTGAGGACGCACCATCCAACGCATGTACGTCCAAGCCTTATCCTTATGGGGTCCGCTAAGTGCAGGTATGTTTTGGGCGATGTCTTCAATGAAGTCTTTTGGTTTGCGAAATTGCTGTCCATACGTTAAGAGGTTTCTTTCAGCTTTTGTCTTGACGAAAAGGTTGACTGAAGCCAAGATTTCTGACGCAGCTTTCTTGTTTGGACCTAAATCGTGGTAAAAGTCGGCTTTTACTATTTCATCTTCGAAAAGATGACCCTTCTTAATTTCAAAAAGGTTACTTCCGAAAGCCTCATGCAGGTATACCAACAGCATTCGGGCGTTTTCTGGGTAACCAACAACTGTGTCATCGAGTATGGATGATACCAACAGAAAATAGTGAGCTACGGTTTTTCTTTCCTCATATTTTTCCGAGCACGGGTTAACTAGCAGGCGCGGGCTCATGCGCCGGTCCCATTGGACATCAACGACGTTAGAATTCTTGTTTATGAATTCAACCAGTAACGAGAGCACTTCATCTGTCGCACCCATAGCTCTTAACCTGGACGCACATATTATACACGACGAACCTTAAAGTACTGTCGTAGTAAGCAAGCAATTGGGAAATAGTTTAATATAAGCTGGAAAATCAAGTATTGCAACGCATCACAAGACGAAGCGCCTATATAGGAAAACAGCGTAGAAAAAGATACAAATGTGTGGGCCGGTCGTCTAGCCTGGTTAGGACATCTGCTTGACGTGCAGAAGGTCGCCGGTCCGAATCCGGCCCGGCCCACCACAATTTACATGAAATAGTAAGTCGTTTCACTTTTTATCGTATTTCTTCTTTAATCTTCAACTACTCTCTGTCATTATTTCGCTTAGCCTTGATTTTTTGTGTAATATATTGTAACTTTTAGACCTTTTAGCCGGTTAATAGTTTTTATGAACCCAGAGCGTATCATTTACTAGACATACTTTTGGTAACTATGTTCTTTTTGTTTTGCCAAAGATACATTTCTTCAAAATTACCTTTAGGATCATAGTTTTTGTGTAATGCGTTAATGATAACTCGGGAGGGGCTGACTACTTTTGATTATCCCTTGAAGTGTTAAGAATGAGTATACTAAGACGCATACCAGCAAATGAAGTTTCGGCGGCTGCCCATTCTGTTTGGCTTGATAATTCAATTGCTGATGCAATTGCTTCAGAGGTTATTCAGATAATAAATCAGACCTATTCACGAAAATTTGCATTCTTTAATGGTAAAAGTTCCAGATGTATAGTCGGAGGTTTATTCTATCTTCTGGGTTTTAGGCATGATGCTATAAAGAAACAAAATGAGCTCGCATATAAATTAGGAACTAGCGATGTAACCATTCGATTATCTTACCGAAAATGGCTGGAGACGTTTCCTGACTTGTTTACCGATATTATTGACAAGTTTGCGATGGATAAAGATCTTCGATACTTTGTTTTGATAGACCTAAAGGAGTCTATACTCAATCCTGAAGCTGTAAAAATCTAAAGTATTTTCTTAAATGTTTGTTTCTTATTTTGCTTGCGTGGTTAGGTCCAGTTAAGTTTTTCAACTTGTTAAATTGTTTTCCTGAGTTTTCAATGAATAGATAAGTAGAAAATGAAAGTTTGAAAAGAAATAATTGTCCTTCGAAGATGCATTTATTAAGAATCTATACTCCCAAATTGCAAAATTACTATATTAATTGAAAAAACAGTGCTTTTGTATCGAACGGTAAGTATATGGTGTCAAAGCACACCCTATTGCATTAATTGAGATGTTACAGATGAAAGTCTCAACATTTAAAAGTCGATCACATTCCCTAAAAGGTGAGCAACAAAAGGGTTCCTCAAAATCCAAACTTGAACTGAATGTGGATATTCTTGAAGTTTTATTAAGCAATGGTCCGATGAACCTAAAAGACATTATACAAAAAACCGATTTCAATTGTATAAAAGCATTAGAATACCTGATTTTTCTCTCTAAGATTAATATGGTTAAAAAGACTGCCAGCGATTTGACAGAGATTTATTCAATAACCAACCAAGGCGAAAGGGTAGTCAGGTTTTTTAGGAGAAAGAAAAGTTTATTCAACAATTATAAACCTGTTGTAGAGTCCAGTTTTGTCAAAGTCTTTTAACAATGAAAGAGTTGAATGTTTTTAGTGTCTGTTTTCTATTATTCGCACCATTTGCTCTTCAATTTCCGCTTGATCGTCAAATGGTGAATAATTCATTTTCTCCCAAGCAAAACCTATCGAAATGCATATGTGTTCAGCGCTTAAGCCTTCAAGAATCCTTTGGATAACCTGAATTATTTCTCCTTCTTTTCCTTTGGAGCAAAAGGCTACAAGCGTTAAGTTGTGGTCGCCATAGGTTCGCCAAAGAAATCTTACGCTGTGATTTTTTGAAAGTAGATTAATTGCTTTATCTATGTTGGTTTGCGAAATTTTTACTCCAATTGTTACAGGTGTTATCTCCATTTGTTCTAGGTTCACAACACAACTGAGAGTGTTTCGAATTATTCCTTTGCTTTCTAGGGCAGCGATTCTTCGATATACTGTGTTTCTTGTGACAGAGCAACTTCTTGCAAGCTCTTCATATGAGCAGGTGCCCGAGCTTAGAAATTGAATTATTTTTCTATCCAAAGGGTCTAAACCCATAAGCTATCCCTCTCCAAATCCTATTATGGGCAGACTTAAGATATAACATGGTGTTGGTTGAAGTCCTTCCAACAAATACAATATTCTAAATGAAAAAGGAAAAAGTGAATACAACAAACGCTTAAATTATGTATCAAATAAATCACTACAACTATGGAAGTCCATGGGAGAGATTAATGTTGAGTAATAGTGACCAGAACGTCAAAACTCTTATTGATCTTGGACTTACTGGCGCACAGGCAAAGACCTATCTGGCCTTGCTATGGACAGGTTCAACTTCTATAAGAGAAATCGCAAATGCTTCAAGCGTAGCCCGCCCTGACACTTACCGAGCAATTTTAGACCTACAAGATGTAGGAATAGTCGAAAAAATAGTATCTATACCAACAAAGTTTAGGGCTCTGCCAATAAATGAAGCGGTCGAAATTTTAATATCACGAAAAACTAAAGAAAACGCAAATTTGAATACAAGGGCTAATAGGTTAGTTGAAAGTCTAAAGGAAAAAACAATGGATGCCCACCCTCTTGAAGATGATAAACTTGTAATGATTTCCAAAGAAGCTATCGAATTTGAGCTAAATAAACTACTGGAAAACGCCCAAGAAAGCATTTCAGTAATGGTGTCCAGAAAGAGGTTGTCTCATTGGGTAATGGAAAACTATGCAAGTATTAAGAAAGCATTGAACAGAAAAATTATTTTTAGAGTCATTACTGAACAACTTCCTGACCAAAATGTGCCTAGAGAAGTAGAGGCCCTCAAAAAACTTCATTTCGAAGTCAGATATTCTGTTGGACCAATTATTGCTTGGTTCAGAATATACGACCATAAAGAAGTTGTATTTTCAACTGCGGCAAATTCTAAGGAACCGATGAATTATTCAATTCGATCAAACAATAAGACTTTGGTAGAATTGGCGCAGGAATATTTTGATACAGCATGGTTTTCAGCAATCGAACCGCAGGATCAGGTTTTTAAAAGAGATAGGCGGCAATTTGAATATTTGTTTGCAAACATGACTAATGGATTTTCTTATAACAAAATTCTTTTTGGAAACGAGGGAAAACCTGTTGACTTTGTCATATTAGAGACTAATCAGGCATTCGAAGAAATCACTCAAATTGGAAGAACTGTTTTGGGCCAAATAGCATCAAAAACTCTACCTGAAGATACAGTGAAAAACCTTGTAGTTCTGCTTAATACATATTGGACAAATATATCTAATGGCAAATCTGTTAGCGTGGAATACTATTCCAAAGTATTGGGAAAATGGCTCGGGTTACTTGCATATTCTCCTGAAAAAGGATACTTGGTTACAATCTTTGAAGATATTACTGAACGCAAGAAAGCGGAAGAAGAACTAAAAGAAAGTGAAGAAAGATATCGACTTCTTGCAAAACATGCCCCTGCCGCTATCTATGAAATTGACTGCAGAACCCTTCAATTCAAGAACGTAAACGATTACATGTGCAAATTAATCGGTTACTCAGAACAAGAATTGCTTTCGATGAAATCCATTGACTTACTTTCTGAAGAAAGCAAACAACGCTTCCAAGAAATAATGTTGAAATCCATGGCAGGAGAAAAAATTGATGAAAACGTAGAATTCGAAATATTAACAAAAAATCGTGGACGAGTCTGGGCTACAATAAGCGCAACGTTGACCTACAAGAACAATGAGTTATACAGCGCTTTCGTTGTAGCTAATGACATTACCGAAAGAAGAAAAGCAGCCGCAGAGTTGCTGGAAAGCAGAAATAACTTTAAGGAAATGTTTGAAAAAGCTTCAGACGGCGTCCTCATTGCTAATTCGAAAACCAAGAATTTCATTTTTGCCAATCCTCGAATTTGCGAAATAACAGGATATTCATACGAAGAGCTGCTTAAAATGGGCGTGAACGATATTCATCCTGAGATTGACTTACTCTATGTCATTAATCAGATTAATGACCAACTAGAAGGAAAAATTACTCTCGCAACGCATATTCCTATTTTGAGAAAAAATGGAAAAACAGTGTATTGTGATGTAAATTCTAATCTTGGAAAATTCAATGGCCAAGAATGCTTGGTCGGTTTTTTTAGAGAAATGACTGACCAGAAAAAACAAAACAATACTTAGCAATTAAGATGCCTTCTATTAGAAAGAACAACTCTTGCTCAATTTGAGGAAAGTAAGTTTTAGGCAAGGGAAAAAAGAGTTTATTGTTTAAATAGCCTTAGAAAACTTGATTGAAGTTTCTGCTCAAAATAGGGTCAGTTATTTCTTTACTAAAGAAAAAATATTGGAGCGTAGTCAAGCTCCAACTGACTTGCTTTTTCCACGTTTTCTAACCAACATTACAGCTAAAGCTACGACTGCGAATATGGCGAGCAGCGATAAAACTACTGATGCTGGAAACTCTGGAACCGTCGCTGTTGGCGTAGGAGGAGATGAGGGAGTTGTTGATGGTTTGGTCGTCGTTGTTGGCGAAGTTGTTGGAGCTGAAGTTGGTGACGAAGTAGGCAGAGCGGTTGGGGCTGTTGTGGGGATTGCAGTTGGAACGGCAGTGGGAACTGTTGTCGGTACTGGAGTAGGAGTTAAAGTTGGAGCGGTAGTTGGAATTGGTGAAGGAGATGGAGTCGGGGTAACGGCTGAAGTTGGAGATGGTGTTGGCGTTGCTGTAGGTGTAGGGGTTGGAGTTGGGAAAGGCGATGCTTGTGAAGCAAGAACTTGACCAGAAATGCTACCTGAAGGAGCCACAACCAATACAAAGTTAACATTAGCCGTTGCTTGATTAATCGTCACTGAAACTCCAGTCTGTTGTTGCGATACATACCCAGTAGCGGTAACATTGACTGTATAGGCTCCAGTTCCTAGACCAGTTGAAATTATGTAATTGCCGTTGCTGTCGGTGTAATTTGAACCAGAACCAGCAGTCCCTTGAACTGATACGTATGCAAAGGATAGTGGACCAGTCGAACTGGTAACTTGTCCTTTTACTGTTCCGGATGGCGTAACCGTTAGCTGGAAGTTAACGTTGGATGTGGTTTGTCCTGCAACGACTGCGACGCTGGGATTAATTGACGACGACAAATAATAGTTGGCTGACACTACGTAAGTTCCTGTGACCAATCCAGTTGAAATTTGGTAGTAACCTGTTGCGTTAGTGGTTGCAAAACCGAATGTGCTTCCAAAAATAGCTGAAACCGAGGCTCCAGAAATGGGCTGCCCAGTTGAAGTATCTGTTATTCTTCCAGTTATGACCCCCGAGGGATTAAGTGCAATGTTTTGGGTGGTTGTTTGTCCGGTTGTTACTGATACTCCTAAAATTTTGTTTGTCAAATAACCAGTGGGTGACAACTCTGTTAAACTGTAAGTTCCAGTAGGCAAGTTGTTTTTTAGAGTAAATTGTCCGGATGAATCCGTTAATGCATAGTCAGAAAAGGCTCCATCACTACTTTGCGCGTAAACAAGTATACCTTGAAGGGCAACATGTGAATTTGCGTCAGTTACAGTTCCAGTAATCGCACCTGAATGGGCAAGAGCAATGTTCACGTTGCTAGTCATTGAGCCGGCTGTAACGGAAATGCCTGCTTGAGTTCTAGATAAGTATCCTGTTGCCCCATAAATATATCCGGCAGTCACGTTGTAGGTTCCGGTTTGAAGGTTTTGAATAATTTGATAGTTGCCGTTCGTATCCGTCACGGCTGATCCGCTACTTGTACCATCTGAGCTTTCGACATTCACAAAGGCTAAATAAACAGGCAATCCAGATACTGCATCAGTTACTTTTCCCGAAATGCCGCCTGAAACGTTCATGACTATGTTAACATTTGAGGTTTGTGCTCCTGCAGTGACGGCTACGTTATCCACTTGTTGATCGATGAAACCAGGCGCAGATGCTGTTACTGAATAGGTTCCTGTGTCAAGAAAGCTGGTTATGGTGTACTGGCCTAGACCATTTGCAATAGTTGATCCACTTCCGCTGTTTCCTGAAGTTCCTGAAGCTGAGACTGAAGCTCCTGGAACAGGCACTGAAGTTGCAGCGTTGACAAATTGAGAAGTTCCATTGTTCGCAGAAGAATGAAGCGATGTGATTGAAATGCCTGCAATAACTCCCACTAAAAGTAAAACGACAAGCACGTTTGCAATAATTTTGTTCTTGGGCAATTTATGTCAACCTCCAAGCACTACTTAAAGTGAAAGAAATCATCTTTGAATCAGACGAAAAATCCAAGGGATTTATCTGGAAAAAACATTGTTTTTTCATATTAAGCACCAAAATTCCATGCGCATTTAACGCTTTGAACTTTAATAAGCAATTGTGGTAACAGAAAGAAGCATCAAACTTTTTCCTGATTTTTGTCTACAATATTCACATTCGTTTTCATATTATTATCTTGATTTCTTTTTTCGAGATGTTGATGAAGACGCTATTTTTTTTAAAAGAACTACCTTCCGGCACCTATTTTAGCAAGCTTGTGGCGTTCGAACATGCTACAGTTGGAAGGCTTAAACCCACTTTACTTTCACTTTAGTCTCCACTCTTCAGAGAGGTCGTTTAAGATAACAGTTTAAAAACTAAAAACGCCTTCTTATCCTAATACAGGGAAAGAATTGAGAAGTTAGATCAAAATGTAATTTCAAGGCAGAACTTTCTAAATCAATTTTCAAACTATACATAAGAAGATGAATTTTTAATGGTGAAGCTTCGGTTTGACAAGTCAATTAGGAGATACAAGAACAACAAGAAAATCTACGAGTACGACCGCATAACGCTTGTATTCCCACAAAAATACCATGACATGCTGAAACCTCTTCGAGAAAAGAAATTGTCAATTTACATTACAAGGACTGACAACGGGCTAAACATTTCATTATTAGAAAACCAGAAGCCTTGATTTGAAAAGACATTTCTTCGGGCTAGTTTTTGAGCAAACCGTTGAATTCTATTTCGAACTTCGGAAGTTTAATTAGGAAATCGCTCGCCGCAATTATCTCAATGGCAATTCTTTAAAATGAAGATTAGATAAATGTACCCGACAAAACGTTTCGGCATGGAAAAAATACCCCTGAAAAACACGGAAAAAAACCTAAAGCCACAATACCTTATCCATGAAAATATAGATTTTGCATAAATAGGGTCTCTTTGAAAATTTTTCCCAAGACGTTTTTGCATGACGAAACTTTTTGCCTCGAGCAAAACAGCAATTTTAGTCTCAAATAATGTAATAAACAACCTTTGAGGCATGTTTCCTTAAGGTGAAAAGCTAATTTGGCAAAAATAACTAACAAGAGAACGGGGGTTGACCCTGCCAAAATATCCGGACCATACTCGCTCCTCGCAGTGATGCTTTTGGTAGCAGAAATTCTTTTTGCAATTTGGTTTTACAAATCTCAAAGTTCCATCGAAAGAACCATCGCAGGTTCAATATTAGCGCTGGTTTTCATATCTCTAATGATTCTGGTTTTTAGAATGAACCGAACTACCGACCTAGAAAAAACGCAAACCTTTCATCAACTCTTTATTGAACCTAAAAATGAAAATTCACGAATATATCTTCATAAAAATAGTATGAATAGCTGGGAAAACCTAAGCCTTAGACGTCCATGCCTAGCATCCAACCAACAAAGATCGAAAATTTTTCTCCGGAATTGCAAGAGGTGTTTGGTAAGATTGCAGCAATGCGCAAACCTTTATTCCAAAATACTCTCTTCAAGTTCATTCAATGTTCTTTGGCGAGTAGCCTTACCGCGTTTAAAGCTGATAGAGCTGAGGTTTCCATGCTTGAAACAGAAGGTTCAACCGCGTTGATATAAATGAACCGTTTATCGATGCACGTTGAGGGCAGTTTGGTTAGGGGTTTGAACACAGGATAGGCGGCTTTCCAAAAATGTTCTAAAACTGTAACTCCTTCATTTTTAAACGACTCCATTGACTATGTTGGGATTGAGTGGTTTTGGCGAGGAAATCGTTACCAATGATTCGCCTTTGCTTACTTTTTGAATGCTGAAATTAGTTATTGGATCTGCGTCTTTTGTGGTCAGAACGATTGCTGGGGGTTCAGCAGATTCTTTCAGCCCGAAGTAGTTTGGATCAACAATGCCCCGCATAATCCTTCTATAGACAGTCTGATAAGGCTGAGGCTTAGCGTCATGCGAGGATAAGCCATCAAATTCTATGTCCGCAAGTTCTATGGGTGTAGCCATAATGACGTTGTCGAAAACCGCCTCTTCGTTATTCGAATACAGCCTGTAAGTTCCGCTAGAAGTCTTTTCTATCTTGTCAACTTTTTGACCTAGTTTAACAGCAGCTTTTGAAGCATTCGCCAAGTAAACAGGCAAACTACTGTTGCCCTCAATCAAACTGTATGTTGGTCCAGAGTAAACTCCAATCAAAGCCGAAACCCCCGCGAGACCCCCCAAATCGGCATTCTGAGAGTATATGGTTCTTGTGAGGGGGGTTACAACTTCATCTATGAAAGCTGGGCTTACTCCGCTCTGAATCAACTGGTCCAAAAAGGACATTCCATACCACTGATTAAGACCGACGGATTCAAAAAGATCACTAATATCGGCGGGATTTTTTAATTCTTCTCGGTATAGTTTTGCAAATTGTCTTCTTGCTTTTCTGAGAAGCAAAAAAGTCCTCACTAAACTAAGCCGATACCTAGCAAGAAGACGAGAAGTGGTAGCAAAGGAGTGCTTGTTTGACCTAAAGATTATTTGTGAGCCATTCCACACTGCAAAATTTTTGCTATCTTCAAGGGGCGATATTTTTAGCCGCTCTACATTGATTATGCTCAAGAGGGTTTTGTTGAAACCGTTAAAGAAGGCAGCGCCTAATTCTATTTTGACTCCAGATTCTTTGTATGTTAGAATTCTGCCGCCTATTCTGTTTTGAGAATCGTATATGGTGACATTTACGTTTGAAAGGTATTTGCTTGAGAAATATGCAGCTAAACAACCACCTATACCCGCTCCGACGATTGCTAAATTCTCCATTTATACTCAAAGATACAAACTTAAAGTATAAAGATAAACCTAAGTGCTAAGAGACTCCATTAAAAAAGTTTTAAGACGCCTATTTAACGCAGTCCATCAGTCTCTTTAGAGAACAGCCAACTCACGTAATAGAGATCATACGGTAAAAGCCAACCTTTACTAAAATAATGGGTTGATTTTCAACAAACTACTCAGCATAAGACCTAGGGTAAATACAATAGCAATTATTACAAAATCTTTGGCTAAAACTTCGCCCAATTTGAACAGTTTCTGGGTGTCTGCATTGTCTTTGAATAGTGTTTGCCTTTTTTGTATTAAACGCAGAGTGATAAAACCTGCAAGAGTCGTTAATATAATGTAGTAAATAAGTGGTAGCTGAAATAAGATGCCCACTAAAACCATCAATGGAATCATAACGTAGCCCAAAGCCACGGTCAAAAATAGACCTCGCCTAAAACCCAAAATTATCGGTATCGTTCTGGAGCCACTGTGGAAGTCCGAAGCAAAATCAGCCAAATCCTCCCACAAACTGTTCACTGCCGTTGTTATGCCGATAAGCAAAATCAACATTAGTATATTGATTGAAAACACGTTAAAGAAGGCGGCAATAATCATAACTGGAACCGCGCCCACCGTAAAATTAATGATCGGTTTGGAGGTTGTTTTTCTTAATCGGAAAGGTGGAACTGAATAGATTATTCCAAAAAAGAGTCCTAGCCCAACAAATAAGAATACAAAGGGCATCAATGTTGCAGCACCCAAAACTAGAGACACTGCCACAAACCCAAACGCAACAAATAAGCCAAATTTACCCAATTTCTTAGTAAACTTAGCGCGAATCGGATCAGACAAAACATCCAAGTCAACATCACAAATGTTATTCATAGCGTCGACTGCACTCCAAATACAAAAAACAATAATGCCTAGAAAGAGTGCTGCAGGCCAAACGAGCGCTTGACTCATAAGGAAAGTCGTTCCGACTGAAATCATGAAGAGCATCAAGCCACGTTCAACAGAAATGAATTGTGCAAAGCCCCTCAAATCTTGGAACATGCAAATTTAAACAAAAACACCCTTTCTTAAGCTTTTCATGCTAAGAACCGAATTGAACCCGTAAAAACTTTGAAATGTCCACTTCTTGTGGAAAAAATGGATACTATTCAATAAAGGCTTAAATTATTTACAAATATATCCAAGTTTCTATGGGTAAAGTATCAGCATACTTGATTATTATTGGATTGGTCGCTTTAGTACCCGCCTTTGTTTTGACAACATTTTATTTTATTCCCCAAGCATTTACTCCAAATGCAAGTGGTTGGTTCAATGCGTGGTTTATCGGTTTTGTGTTAGCTTTTGCTGCAGGGCTTCTTTATGTGGTTGCTTTCGGGTTTATAATTTTAGGTTTAATCATAATGAAACGAGATTCGGAATAAATTTCAAAAAAATGAGCTGCTTTGAACGTTACTAGAATTATTTCAAAATCTGATTATTCAGTTTTGACGTAGACATTTAGTCGTTTTGGGGTAAACCGCTCCGACCTTGCAGACCTAAAATAGAAAGAACGTTTCTTAGGAAGAAATAAAAAAAATGTTTCGTTATGTTTTTCGCGATTCAATTATACCGCGGCATTTGTCGGCGTACTGGCAGTATTCTAGGCATGCGGCTGATTTGTCGGGTCGTTTCCATTCTGCTCCACAGCCAGGACAGGTTGTTTTGTCTTCATCACTCCAAATTTCAAGATCGCCTCCGCAAACATGGCATTTGATGTAGGCGGGCTTAGGCTGGAGTAGGTCTCGAAGTCCCGGGCAGGTTTGAGGGTTCTTTTCTGCGGCTTTACCATTAGAGCTCAACTATTTCACCTCCAATCTTTACCTCGTATTCTTTAACTGGAATTTTTTTGCCTGCGCCCTCGATTGCTTTGTTTACTGCCCATTTTAGGCCCGTGCAGCATGGCACTTCCATGTGGACGACGGTTATTGAGGCAATGTTGTTTTGTTGTAGGATTTCGGTTAGTTTTTGGGCGTAGGCTCTTGCGTCGTCGAATTTAGGACAACCTATTATTACTCGTTTTCCTGACATGCAAGTTCATGGAAGTTTTTTAGGGCAACAGGTGCGCAGTCGGCTACAAGTAGGATGTCGGCATTTTCGAAGAACGGCGCTTTTATTGGGACGAGGTTTAGTTTTATGGGCCACTGCGGTTTCTGCTGTGTATGGTTAGTTTGAGATGTTTATTGTGTAATTGGGGTTGGCTTGTTTTTTAGGTGTTCGTGGACTTCTGCCTCACTGAAAGCTGGGGCGTCACGTTCGGTTATTGTTATGGCTCCCTGGGGGCACTGCCCCAAGCAAGCTCCTAACCCGTCGCAGTAAGTTTCCTTGATAATTTTAGCCTTTCCATTAACGATTTGAAGTGCACCTTCAGCACATTTTGGGATGCAGCTTCCGCAGCCGTTACATAGGTTTTCGTTTATGTTTACAATTTTTCTTTTCATATTACTTTTCTCCTTTTAGGCATTTTCCGCCAGAGGGGCAGAATTTTTGGGCGTGGTTTTGGATGGCTTCGAAGATCGGCTTAAGAGTTTCTTGGTTGACTGAGTAGATGTGTTTTTTGCCCTTTTTTTCAATTGTGATAAGGTTGCATTCGAGCATGGGTTTTAGGTTGTGGGATATCATGCTTTGTTCTTGACCTAAGGCTCGTAGCCAGTTCGTTTACGCTCATTGGTTTTTCCATTAGTTGTTCTACAGCAGCGAGTCGAGTTGGGTTTGCTAGGTTGTTGAAGAAGTCGGTAGCATATTGTTGTCAACCCTTTTTTCATTCGTTCCCATCCTTTATTACATGAATAATAATTCATATGAATATTAATTCATATAAAGTTAATGGTCAATTAAAACCAAAACCATTGAAACCAAGAATAGTTCTGAAGCTATTCCTATTTACCAAGCTAAGTAATATAGAAAGCTATTTGCTAAATTTTATATTCGAGCTTAAGCTGTGGCATCATTTTTTTTAATGCTAACAAAACCATCAAGTTTACTGCAAAAATCAATGCAAGCAATTCATATCGAATTCCTGTAGGTAAAAAAGCAGTTTCGACGAACAATTGGAAGTTTTGGGCTCCGGCTAAAAGATTCATCGAGCCCATGCCAAGTGTTACGATTGTAAGGGGGATAGCTGCATAAAAGGAGATACGTTCTTTGATTTTGAAAAGTAAAACATAAGAAAAACAGAGAATTGGAGCATAAAAGACGAATGCACCTAAAATGCCCAAAGGCCAGCCGAGAGGATTTAATTCAATAGCCAAACCGGTTATGTCAATAGAGTAGATCGTTGTTGCGATGTCGAACATCCAGAATCCTAAAACAACGCCCTGAAAAGAAAATAACAAGTTTCGCCATTTCTCGGGACCGTCGAACCATAATTTTGAATCCCTGTTTTTCAGCTTAAGGTATGCAATACTAAATGCAGGGATAAGCATGATTAACAAATACATTAGACCCAGCCAGGCATCACCATCTTTGAAAAGCTCAATAATATTGAATACCCAAATTAGCGCAATTGCAGCAAGAAAGCCTTGAGCTAAAGAAATTAGTGAACGCATAACTGGGTTCATCCTCTTTTGTTTTAGCGTACGATTACTACATAACCTTTATTCCCAAACCAAACTAGCTCAACCTCTATGTTTTTTAGCGAAATAATTATAGCTTTTATCTAATTAAGATGTTTGAATAAATGCAATGCTTTTTGAAAAATCGCATAAATTCAATTCAAACCCAGAAAACATTCAATAATATTAGAGATCATACCTACCCAAATCAGATTGGGAACCACATTTAGGAGTAACAAAATAAAAAATCTCTCCGCACTGGCTGCAATGGCATTCTTGGTTTTTGGTTCTCTCCACTTTTAATGAACCACATTTTGGACAGCGAATCTCAATGTTTGGCGTTTCGAGTCCCTCATGTTAGCTTGAACTTTTTTGCTATTAAATATTACGACAGCCATGGGATTATGGGGCAAAGTTTTTGAGTGCCGTCGTTTTCTATTGCTGGCTAAGGTTGAAGATATTGTCTAAGAAAGCGAAGAAAGCTGAAGGATTAGAAAAGCACAAGCAAATGGTACGTGAAAAAGAGCAGAAACGAAAAGAGAGAAAACAAGTTTCACTTCCAGCCAAACACGCGAGCAAAGGTAAAAAATAGTTTTGCCCAATCGTATGTTTACTTTAATCCACTTTTTACATTCATAACTATTCTGATTTCTTAAGGTCAAAAAAAAGAAAGAAGGGTCCATTTTTTGCCATTCTTTTGACTCAATCACTTTTTGGTTTTTTGACTAGTTTTCTTGAGCTCTGTTGCTTAAGGTAGAATACCAAGCCTGAGCCTGCTACTCCCGCTAAAATGATTGCTGTCCAGAGCCACCATTGCATTAATAGCGGTTGCCCCGAGTTCTCAGAGGTGTTGCTGATTTGGAGTTGATCGATTTGAGTTATCGAGTCGTGTCCGATGTAAATGTCGGTTGGTTTTTGTATGGGTCCAGTTGGGTTGGCTGTTCCCGCGACAACGTTGACTGACTGCTCGATTCCATTAACATATAGGTGCATACCTGTGGTTGTGCTGCGGACGAAAACCACGTGAACCCATGTGTTAAACGGCAGCGCTTCTTTGCTGTCAATTTCGTTAAACCCACTTGTTGTCATAACGTATGCGCGAAGGACGCCTATTGGTGGGGAACTATCGTTAGTAGGTGTTTCTCCGTTTACTGCAAGCCCAAGAGTTCTTGTTGGTAGAGCCGCTGTAGTTCTTACGGCTTCGATAAGGATGTTGTTGTAGGGGACATCGGCTTTGATTTCTGGGACATTCACCCACACGTCAACCGTTAAGTCGTTTGGAGTTTCGAGGCTGGGCGAAGGTTGAACGGCAGCATAAGTATTCCCGTTGAAGCTTAAGGCTTCACCAAACTTTCCTTGCACCCGCGCCGGAGTATAATTATATACACCTGTAACCGACCCTAACACCGCAGGGTTATTGCCTGTTGTATCTGGAGCCACAAGGTCAAGATCAACGTTATCAAATGACCATAAGGCAACGACACTGTTGGGCTTTACAGGATTTGGAGAGATTTCGGTTGGAGTATTGCCAATGCTCGCGATGTTGAATGGCGCGGTTAATGGATTATTGTCCTTGTTGTTGGAGTTAATCATATAGGGCGTTGATTGGTAATCGCTCCAATAGTTACCACCCGTTTGAGACCCTCCATCCCAGCTTTCAACGAGATAAGAAGAGTTGCCATAGGCGTTATAGAGATTGTTTACAAAGTTGTTTTGATAAATTTCGTTTGAACTTGGAGAAGCACCCTGCGTAGTAATGTAGATTCCATATTTGTTTAAGTCAATCTCGTTACCAACGATTACGTTTTTTGAGCCAGAGAGGAAAATTCCCGATTCAGTATTGGATACAATTGTGTTATTGAACACTACTGAGTTGGATGCGCCCAATCCTAAGCCGCGGGTGTTGTTTTGAAGGTTGTTTCCCTCAACCGTGTTTGAGTAGCCGCCTAAAGCGATACCTGACACTGCGTTTGAGATGATGTTGTTGTCGGAAATGTTGTTTTGTGAACCGGCGCAGAATCGAATTGCATCTTTTATGCTGCCGGTTATTGTGTTTTGGGTGATAGTTGTTGATGATTGGGTTGAGCAGAATATGCCTATGTAAGTGTTTTGAATTATGTTACCGGTTATTGTAATGTTATCTCCTTCAACCCAGATGCCATAAGCGTACCTGGTTGTGTTTGAGTTGCTTATGCTTTCAATCGTTAAGCCTGAGATTTTCACGCCGTTTGCGGCTAATATCAGAACTGAAGTTGGAGTGGAGTCGCCCTTTCCCATTATAATCGTGTTTGCTTGGTTCTGGCCTTCCAAAGTTAAGGACTTATCAATTATTAGGTTTTCATTGTAGACTCCGCTTTGAATAAGTATTGTGTCGCCTGCAGAGGCATGGCTGATTGCTTCGCCTATCGTTGAGTAATCTTGCGGAACAACTAATGTTTCAGAAGCATGGCTGGTTTGGAGGTTAAACATCCAAACTGCCGAAAACAAAATTATAACTAATGTGAGAACTTTGAGGGTTTCTCTTTGCTTAAACGATGGTTGCCATCGAGTCTGAAGGCTCTTGTTCATTTCCGGTCACCTGAGAGGATATTGGTTGGACTGGGATATTACTCTCCCTAAGGAACACCGTGTTCTTTTAGCGGAACACCCAGCTGCAAAAGAAATGGCTGCAATATGGAAGGAGGGGTCTGTCAATATTTTGTTCTTCATCTTCCCTATCAGACTGGGACGGCGACATCATCCCCCACACCGTAACATCGTCCCACACAGATAAATCGTTTACGACGCTCGTTGGTAGACAAAGCGATTTGGGTTTATTCTTGAATTATTTCATATAATGTTGTTACTTCTGCTGTTTTCCTGAGCATAGCACCAACTGAGCAGTATTTTTCATTTGACAGTTGAATTGCTCGCTCAACGGCTTCTTTGCTTACGTTTTTTCCTTTCACTACATATTTTATTTGGATTTTAGTGTAGACTTCGGGCGGTTCATCACGCCTTTCCCCTTCAACTTCAACCCAGTAACCTGAAATGTTTTGACGCTTCTTCTTTAAAATATTAACAACATCAAAACTAGTACACCCAGCAAGGCAAGCTAAGAGGGCTTCCATAGGTGAGGGAGCGGTTTCGTCCCCACCATATTTTTTGGGGGCATCAAAGTTGATTGTGAGTCCCTGGGGGTTTTTTGCTTCAAAACGAAAGTTGCCTTTCCACTCAAGAGTCATCTTCTTTTTGTCAGCTGACATGCTTTCTATGTTGAATCTAACAGAGAAAAACGTTACTACTTTGAATCGAGCTCTACATTAATTGCATAGCTGAAGAACCAGCTTCTCGCTAAAGACTTTGCCTGTTACCCAAATACGGCGAATATTAGTTGTCCCAGAAAATGGCTGATGATTATTACGGGAATTGCAATGCCTAGGTGGATGCCTATTTCTCTTATTGTGCTGGTTTTACGTTGAACGCCGATGAGGTAGCTTAGGAAAACCAGTATGCCAATTCCTATTACTGTACACAATACTGCAGCGAAATTCGTCGGAATGAAGGCGAACAGCGCAACGAAAGTCAGCGTGATCCCGAATCGAGTGATGAAGTTGCTTATTGTAAACATTCGAGTATTCTCCTTTTTGGTGGCTGTTGATTCTCTGTAAATGTGTATACCTAAAGAATCTGCGATGTTATCTGCGACCGCTATAACTAGTAAAGAGCCTATCACACCGGCTTTAGGGTTACCTGATGAGAGTAGACCAAAAATTATACCTAGACTTGTTACTGTTGAGGATGTTGCACCAAAACTAAATTTGCTCGGGTCTTTAGGTAACTTCATGAAATGTATTTCTCACTATAATTATTAGTCATTTCTATGTTCAATTGTGTTTTTTTTAAAAAAAAGAAAATAGATGGAACTTGTTTGCCTTTAGACTGTTGATGGCGGAGGTGCAGGTGCTGCTGCTAGAGGTTGTTCATGAGCCTTCATCGTGAAAAAAGCAATTGCCAGGAGTAGTGCCGAAATCCACATCAGAATCAACCCGAAGATCGGAATAATTGCGCCTATCAGCAAGATCAACCCAGCTGTTCCAAATAAGCCAACGTTTGATTTGTTGGAGACCTGTTTTAATGATCGCCAAATGAAGAAAGCCGCGATTATAGCGAAAATCCAAACGATAACCAATACCGCCAGTATTCCTGCAACGAGCGGAAATATTGTTGAGGTATCGAGGTTGGTTGTGTTGGGGGTCATACCTTGAAGTGTTGCCCAGTCGCCATTCCAACCCGGATATATTTGTTGCAGCAAATTGGTAAAAGATGCTAACACAGATACAACTGCCGCTACTCCCGCTATTATGCCGCCCACTATGCCTACTAAGACGCCATAAATTGCATGGTTGAAGATACCGCTTTCCCTATAATAGGACGCCAAACCGTGCAACCCAACTAAGATAAGAACTGCTCCCAAAAGCTCAACGATGCCATAGTAGCTGATGAATGGGAAAATGCCTACGAACATTAGTATTGCGCCAATGCCGCCTAAAGTTTTGCTTGATTCTAAAGTCATTCTTTTTCCTCTACTGGTCTGTCATAATCTTAAGAATAAAAGCTTTTTCATGACCGTTTTAGACAAAAATTCTAGGTAAGTTAGAATATGAAATCAAAAAACTCAATCTTCGGTGAGGAGGTTAAAGCTATTATTTCTTTTCTATGTATTTTCAAGTTGCCCTTTTAGAATGCTGTAGTATGTTTGCAAGTAGATTTGCCCTTTCTCCGTTATAGTGTAGACTTTTCTTGAGCGACCGTCTTTTTGCTGTTTTTTGCTTTCAACAAAGCCTTTCGTTTCAAGAGTGTTTAGCGTGGGGTAGAGTGCTCCGTGTCTGAGTTTGACGTTAAAATCTGTTTCGACGCGTTTTTTGATTTGGTATCCCCATGTTGGTTGGGCATGTATGATTCGGAGGAGCTGGATATCTAGCAGGTTTCTGATGATGTGTTGTACAATTTCTTTTTTGTATGTTTCGGACATTTGTTATCCTTGTTTGGGGTTGCTTGTGTATGGGATGATGTTTAGATTTATTTATGTTACGTAACTTTTTTTTATGAATTATTACTGGGTTATGTTTCTGTATGCTTTGGTTATGTATCAGGGTTTATATCGGGGTTTAATGATACTAAGCACTCAAGATATGTCCGCATAAGGACATATTGTATACAAGTATAACAGAAAAACTGTTCAACAAAAATACACAAAGCTGGAAGAGAAAATGTTTAAAGCAAGCTCACAAAAAGAAGTTTCAACCAAACTAATGAAAGGCCTGCTAGACTTAATAATACTGCAATTCCTAAACACCGAACCAATGCACGGCTACCAAGTTATCACCAAAATCCGCAAAAACTTCGGAGTATACTTCGGACCTAGCACCATATACCCACTCCTGGGCACTCTTGAAAAGAAGGGCTTCGTAGACAGCCACTGGGACATGGATTCTGAACGACCAAGAAAAGTCTACAGCTTAACGAACGATGGACAAAACATGCTAAATTACTCAGAAGACTCCCTAAACATGATCTGCAGAAAAATAACAACCACAAACCCAGAAATGACCCAACCAACCGTTGGGATTATAACTACAAAAAGCAGAAGAAACCTATCATTAGAAGTACCTTAAAGCGGCAAGTTTTTTTGACCTTGCCAGAAAGTTAAGTTTCAATATTCAAATTTAAAAGAAATTAGGCTAATTTACTCAGACGGATAAATCTTTTTTAAATACCTCAATGGAGCAATTCCTTATGCGACCGCTGAGGATGACCAGTTGAGCCAATTAAAAAGCGACGAAACCTTCGAATTGACTAACCAGACTATGGAATTTTGCAAACACATCGCTGGATCATCTAAAATCGTCGCAGTGGCCCTCTTAGACAATTACTCTATTAAAACAACAAATGAGCGCGCCAACCAGGAAGTAATGCTAATTGTTCACAATTTCCAACCCAGAATACTTCGATACCTAAAAACGGTCAAGAGAAAAACGATTTTTGTCACTGCAGTCGACCAGTGGATTTTTGAACGTGATATAGATAGAGGCTTCTTAGGGGAAGCGATCGCAAGCAAAATTATTTTTCCTTACTTACCACTTTATGGTAACGATTACCTACATGAAAAAGAAATTACCCTAAAGAAGAGATTGATTCTTGAATTGCTCGAGAATTTGGTTGTGAACTTTCCTGAGCTCGCACCTCGCATCAAAATTAAACCACAATATTTCATGTATGAAGTGTTTTCTAACCGAATTCGAGTTTTTCCCTTAGCAGCGTATGACATGGCAAATTTGACGAGCTGCCTTTCGCAAAATGAAGAGCAAACACTCAGCAGTTACAACGAAGCGCTTGGGGAGCTTGAAGCTGAAGAAAAAATAAAAAATTCCAACGGCTATTTCGAAATTTCAAAAGAATTCATAACACAATGCCAAAATCCTAAATTAAAAATAATTAACCTATCAAAAAACATGCCTCGGACTATCTTCACTTCAATTTTCGGCGTCCTTCCACAACTAATGAACATTGTCTCTCAAAACACTGAGGCCTTCCTAAAAACTCAAAAAATCAATTGGACCAGACAACCTGACCCATCCTGCAGTTTCATAGACCCACAAAAATATGTTTTCTTCTCAACCTCAAAGGGGCTGATTTCAATGGCCGATAAAATCGACATCAAAGGTTACGCCCAAAGAATGCTTCTTAAAGGACAACACGACAACATCGAAGTAAAACACGTCGGTGGCGTACTAAACGACGTTTTCTTAATTAATGCCCGAGGAAACGGCGTTGAAACAAAAGTTTTAGCCAAACGCTTCAAAGATTGGTCAGGATTCAAATGGTTCCCCTTAACGGTGTGGTCCTTTGGAGCCAGAACATTTACCGTTTCGGGTCAAGCAAGACTAGCAAAAGAGTGCGCCATCAGCGAGATTCTGCACAACGAAGGATTTAATGTTCCTAAAATTTTGCACGTCAGCAATGCAGAACGAATAGTATTCATGGAATATATTGAAGGAGAAAACCTCAGTGAATCCATCAAAAAAGTCGCAACATCCACCGACACAGCAATCCTCGATGAATTACGCGGCAAAGTGAGAGGGGTAGGGGAAATAATGGGTCAGATACATTGTCGCAATGTCTCCTTGGGAGACACTAAACCGGATAATGTTCTGATCAAAGAGGATGGCACAATTTTCTTGATTGATTTTGAACAAGGAGCTCGAAATGGTAACAAAGCGTGGGATATAGCGGTATTTCTATACTATACTGGGCACTATCTTCAACCGTTCCAAAGTAATGTCAAATCTGAATCAGTAGCTAAAGCTTTCATAGAGGGATATTTGAAGGGAGGCGGAAATTTGGACGATGTGAGGAAGGCAGGAGAACCCAAATACACGCGGGTTTTTAGTATATTTACTCAGCCACCTATAATTCGCGCTATTTCAGATGTTTGCAAACAGGAAAGTTTTCAGATAAAAAGTGAAAGGTCAAACGATTAATTCCAACGACAAGCAACAGTTTGTGAGTTGTTTGTGGGAGAAAGTTGAGAATGCAACCATCGGCAACTGTGGCCAGATCAGCAGCATTAACGGACAACTGTTTCTGCCGAAGTTGAAGCTAAACGAAACTTGAAAAAATTACATTACAAGAGAATGGTTTGATGCTGGCTTAGTTGGTTGCTCATAATCGATCGATACAACACGTTCAAAAAATCTTAATAGAAGAACAAGCGAAACAAACTGTTTCACTAAACAAAGTTTTTTTGTTTTATGCATTTTGCAGTTTCAAGCACATGTGGGTTCTAGAGCGGGTTATTGATTTTCGAAGGTCGAAGACTTGTAATACCTGCAGGATGACAGGGTAAATGAGTGCTTTAATGAAGAAACAAGATGTTCGACGGTTCGAAGTTTAGAAAAAGCAAATCAAGCAATCAAGATACTAAGAAAAAAGAACCCAAACAAATACTCCTAAATAGAACAAGAAACTAAAAAACAAAAACTCAAATCTGTATAAACAAATTGTATATCAAATTGTATAAACAATTAAGACCCCCTCTCAAAACCTAAACATGAGACAAACACCAAAAACGAGTAAGAGTTATTACCTAAAACGCAAACTATTATTTGCAGATTTCTATGAGCGAATTTTACCTCTACAAAGGATTATACAAAGTCAAAGTTGTGACAGAAAGTGAAGGCTACTGGATTGTTGAAGCATTAGAAGACTTCAAGGATTGCATTGAAGGAGAAAAAGTGCCGGTTAAAGCTGGCGAAAGACGAATAGTACAGCCAACCGATTTAATCAAGAAAGACACCCTTCCACCCATGGTGCCTGAGCACGCTTACGAACTAAAACTAGAGAAGAAAGTTAAGCGAATGGTTGAAGAATACCAGAAAGACAAAAAGTAAAGAGAAACTATCTTGTTTTGGTTGAAGCCGACCCATTGATCTGGTTAATGAACGAGCGGCAATTCTATTATGAATCTTGTTCCCTTGCCTTTTTGGCTTTCAAATTCAATTGTTCCACCCTGAGCTTCTATCAACCGCTTAACCACAGCCAAACCTAACCCCTGACCCTTTGCTTTAGTCGTAAAAAGAGGCGTAAACAAGTTAGGCTTGACGTCTTCAGAAATCCCTACCCCAGAATCTTCAATGGCTATTACCGCCCAACCACCCTTTGAGTCTGCCTTAATAGTTAAAGTGCCTCCATTTGGCATAGCTTGTATTGCATTACTAATGAGGTTTGATAACGCCCGCCTAAGGTAAGCTGAATCAGACGAGAAACTCAAATCCTTTCCTATACTCATTTCTACCTCTATTTTATGTGGAATATTTACCGTCGATAATGTTGCAGTGACGCAATCTAAAAAGTTGACACATTCGAAGTTAGGTTTTAGAGGTCTTGTATAATCCTGCAAATCACTTACGATTTTGTTAATATAAAATACGTTTTCTTCGATTGATTCAATACTCTCTCGCATATCTTGTTTGCTGTCAGTTTGAGAGAGGTTTTTTAATTCGTCTTTTAAGAGGTATAAATCACCAACGATAGCTTGAAGGGGGTTTCGAATGTCATGTCCCACCATACCCGCCGTTTGGCCTATAGCCGATAATCGTTTGGTTCGTTCTTCTTCAGTTTTGTCCTCGACTATAATGATGATACCTTGAGTCGAAGGATAGGTTGATATTTCAAAAATCGCTTGATGCCCAGTTTCCCTACTGACGGTATTCATCATGAAACGAGCAGGCTTTTTTTGCTGTAAGGCTTCAAAGTAGGGAGTAATGTCAACAGCAACCATTTCAGGTAAAACGTTATAAATTTTTTTCCCCAAGGCATCCTTTGCTTTTACAGTAGTTACTCTTTCAGCGGCCTTATTCCAATGGATAACATTTAGTTCCCAATCAGTCGCAATAAAAGCTTCCCCAAAACTTTCGTACAGATCCCGGTAATTCTGCTGACTTTGCTTTATTTCTTTTGTTCGTTCGTCTACAAGCTTTTCCAAAGATTTAGTATGTTCTTCAATTTTTTGTTTCATTTGCACATTTTCTGTTACTTCTTCAAAAATGCCGACGGCTGCTATTATTTCCCCATCGTCAGCCTTTATTGGCATGGCGGAAGCAGATACTATTATTCGAGAACCATCTAGACGTTCAATTATTAAATTGTCTTTAGCTTCTTTTCCACTCAATAATGCTACGCTCGCGGGAAGCTTCTCAGGAGGATATACTTCACCATCCAAAGTCAGTAGTTTCATTAGTTTAGTCGAATGTTCTGGCATTTCAAGACCCCGAGGGTCAACCCCGTAAAGCTGAATTGCATGGTCATTAACGTAGCAAACTTTTCCGTTCTCTTTTTGGATAACAACTACTCCAGCAGGGATTGCTTTAACAATAGTCTCGAGGGTAATTCTACTTAATCCGCGCATTACATCACATTCAATAAGATTCAATATTTATTCTTTGAGTAATTCTAAGGTAAAAGTTTGACTGGATTTTATCGGAAACAACAGCTATTAAAGTAAGTATCATAACTTAGTATCAATTGTTATTTTTTAAGAAATTGTTAAATAACTAAAAGTACAGGTTTGCCCTTGCTGGCTGAGTTCAGGTATGGATGCATTCGCCTATATTTCCATCGTGCCATCAATAATCATAGCTTTAGGCTTAGCAAGGCTCTTGACTGGACTTGGTAAAATACTTGAGCGACGGGATAAAGTACAGAATTATTGGGTGCATATCCTTTGGGCTTTCAACCTCTTTCTATACATGGTTTTAAACTGGTGGGTATTGTTTAGGTGGGAACCGCAGCCGAATTGGAGTTTCCCTCTCTTCATATTCCTCCTCTTAACCCCAACAGTCGCATTTCTTCAATCCGTAATTTTATTTCCAGACCCTTTCGACGAAAAAATGAGCTTCAAAAAACACTTCTATGAAGACCATCGCTGGTTTTTCACACTTGCCGCCCTACTTCCTCCTCTTGATTTCGTAGATACACTGCTAAAAGGAATTCCACATTTAATTGCACAAGGACCAATTTACGTAATCACGATCGTCTTAATTACAGCACTAAGCATTATAGCTGCGTTAACCAAAAATCAAACTTACCACAAATTCTTCGCAATCTTTTTCATGATCTACATTTCGATCTTCATCAGCATAAACCTCAACACTTTGGTCTAACCTCGGTATCAAGAATAAACTAAAACGGACAAAGAGCGATATAATTCAAAGCTTAAATGGAACAACACCGTTTCACTTCCAAAAGAGGCAAAATCTGTTGGCTAACGAAAAAATATCTGACGGCGACTATGTCCTGATCTACTTAGACGCACGCCGAACTTATATGATAAAGATGCAAGCTGGGCAAACTTTTCACACCCATAAAGGCTACCTAAAACTTGACGAACTCATCGGCAAAGAATACGGCGAACCAATCAAAAGCAGCCTCGGCATATACTTCGCAACCCTAAAACCAGCATTAACCGACTACATTATGAAGTCCAGTCGCAATACCCAGATAATTTATCCCAAGGACGCCGCCTTAATTGTTATGTTCAGCGGCATCGGACCAGGAAGCCGCGTTATCGAATCTGGAACGGGAACAGGCTCATTAACAACTGCCCTAGCACATTATGTTGGCCCAACTGGAAAAGTTTACACTTATGAGCTTCGTCCTGAATTCCAAAAAAACGCAGCAAAAAACCTTCAACGCTCTAAACTAATAGATTACGTTGAGATGAAGAGCGGCGACGTTACATTGGGGTATGAAGAAAGAGATGTGGATGCAGTAATTTTGGATTTAGCCGTTCCATGGCTCGTCGTTCCACATGCTTACACATCCCTAAAACCTTCAGGCATCCTTGTATCATTCAGCCCAACCATCGATCAAGTAGTTAAAACAACAGAAGCCCTACGCGAAAACAATTTCGTATTCATCGAAACAATCGAGTGCATGATGCGAGCTATGCAGGTGGAACGTGGAAAAACCCGACCTCAAACTCTCATGACAGGTCACACAGGTTACATTACCCATGCCCGAAAAATCCTAAAACTACCAGTCCAAGAAAACTCTCAGGCTCCAATTCAAGAACCAGAAGCACCTCTTGAGCAAGAAGAAAATATTGAAGAAATGACAGAAGAAGAAACTGTCTAAACCCTATCTTTCATTTTTCGTTTTGTCGACTCAGGCATAGGCATGCTAAGTTGCCAAACAGCTTGTTTTAGTTGTTCACTCTTTTCGCCGCGAGTTAGACCATAGTAGACGCCTAAGATTTTACCGAAGTATGGAATGAGGAAGTTATCGAAAGTCTTGTACAGGAACGGATTGGTTAAACGATTTTCTAAGAAAGTCGGCTTCCAGATCTTGATGTTATATTCCCAACATTTAATGAAGAAGTCCCAACGCGCTTTGGAGAGAGAATCCATTTCTGCACCTTTCTTGTTCATCAAAACGCAGTTTTCAAGAGGCACAAAAAAGAGCGGCACATAGAAGGCGTTGTAGTCTTTGAGTTTATCCATCAGCTCAAGAGTTTGAAGCATGTCTTCTTCTTTCTCGTCCGGTAAACCGATGATTAGGGTAGCAAGCGGGTACCAGTCGTTATCGTTTAAGATACCGAAAGCGTTGGTAACTACATCTTGCCATTGTTCAGGCTTAAACGGCAACATCTTGCCCCCCATGTATTTCTTCATTAAGCGTGGGCTGCCCGTTTCTATCCCCGTCTCAGCAGTGATTATTGGTTTCTTGCCAAATGAATACCAGCTTTTCTCGATGAGGATTTCAGCAACTTGCTTAATCATCAACGGATCGTGATAAACTGGAGCAAGTGACATGTGAGACGCTTGGATGCTCTTAACGCCCGGGTGATCTGCAACACTTTTGACTAGATTCACTATTGCTTCCCTATTTGGAATGAAGTTTTTGTCTTGGGCACCGTAGAGAAACAAATCTTCTGTGATCAGTGTTACGTGATCGCTACCTTCAGCAGTCGTTAAAGCCACTTCCTGCATTATTTTCTCTAGCGGCACGTCAACCTTGTTTTGCATGGTAGGAGTGCAGAATTGGCAGTTTCTACCGCAACCTTTTGAGATTTCTACTGCACCATGGATTGCTACGTGTTTGGTTAAGGGCATTTGAACATTGTAGTTCCACATGCTTAATGATTCGTCTGCTTTTGCTATGCGCGGAAGTGCTTCACCGTTAACAGCTTTCTTGAAGATTTCAACTATAGGTTCAGGTTTTCCACCGATGAGCACGCAGTCTATGCCATAATTGTCCGAGACGTGTTTACGTTCAAGTTGCCATGAGCCAAAACCGCCAACAATAATTTTGGGACGATACTTTTTGATGCTGGGATGCATGACAAGTTTTTTGAATTCTATAGCGTTCATGGGTTCTCCGCCGCCAACGATAGATGAGTATGTTTTGCTTACATATCCCATTCCCGTTGGATCCATGGAGGATATTCCTACAACTTTGGTTTCTGGACCAATAAAGTTTTGCAAGTCGTCTGGATGGACTACTGCGATGTCTTGCTGTGAGAAGCCGTTTTGAAGAAGTATGGATTCCACTTTTCTTAATCCGTAGGGTGCAAATTTTGCTTGTCCGTCGGGTTTGCGTTCAGTTGATGGGTAGAGTGTTTTTCTAACGTATGATAACGGGATAGGACCTTTGCCAAAGCCGCCCACGAATGCGATGAAGGGGTTATTAAAAAAATCGCTCATTTCAGTTGATGATGCGGTGAGAACGATTTTTTTGCCCAATTCTGTTGCCAAGCCTCTCGATTCCTCAATAATAAACTTAATGATTGTCCATACTCCTTTTAAGAATTACTATCGCTTGTATGGTGATGAGGAAGGAAGAATAGTAAAAACAGGTTCGTCTGCATGATTTTTTATCACTTAAAGGTTTGTGAAGTCTGAATTCATTTTGGGCAATTATCAGCTCCTGAACTAAGATTCATTTTCATTAGCCATATCAATTCCTCGTCGCAAACCAAAACGAATTGGAATCTCTTTAAAGTCGCAACTCTCTTCTTTACTTAAAACCAAATCTTCTTCTTTTAAAAAAAAAATGTCGCACAAATAACCATCATCATTGAAAGAGATATACCAATTTTCGTCATATTCCAATAAAATTGATAGTTTTCTTCTTGACATGTGTTTCAAAAAGCAATCTTAGTTATATTCTAACAAACTCAAGGTTCCATAAACAGGTTGAATCGATATGACAAAAGAAACAAAAACAGCTGCAGATCAAAAAGACCTAGCGGAGAGATGCAGAATAGCTCTTGAGAAAAGTTACGGCACGCAATTACCGATGCCAAAATGTTTTGCAAAAAAGAATCATTAATTTTGATTATAAAGAAAGGGGAATTGAAGTTGAAAGAAAGGCTAATTGATACCTTGAAAAGCTTAAACAAAGATAAGAAAGATAAAGAATTATCTCAAGCTGTGACCAAGATAGAAAAACAAAAAAGACTTTCAAGCCAGGAATTTCTAAAAGTGCATGAAACTATGTGGCAGAATGGTCCCCCAATAAAGTACCAGGATCCAGTTGCTGTGGATAAAGAAAAGAGACTAATTAACCAAGATCCAAATCTATTTTAACGAGGGAGCAAAAAATCAAGAAGTCAAAATGAAACACTTCTATATTTTCACCTCGGACTGAGTAACTTAACTTTTTCCAAAAACTAAATTCACCGAGCACCAGGTTTTTTGGCAGAATATTCTTTAAGATTGCTGCCTGAGTTAAAGCAGTAATTTATAAAATCCTGCGAAAGCTTGCAGATTACAAGCTTTTTTGTATATAATCTTCGAACTAGGGTTTCTTCATAATAGCAGGAGGCCGTAAGCAAACTACGTAACCTGGAAGTTATAGTACCAAAGATAGAAAATGTTGAAGTTTTTCCAAACAAGAAATTCAGGTGAACAGAATAAAAATACAAAATTTCTGATGTTGAAACTGAAGCTTTTTTGACGATTTGTAGCTTAAGTCTTAACCAAAATAAACCAATAATATTGATTTTTCTGCAGTAAGAAAAATGCTGCCTCGATGATGTACAACAATTCACTAAAACTAAAGAGTTTAGACCCTCTCTACATTAGATATCTTATTTTCGAAAATAAAATGTCAAGTGAATTTGTCCGAGGACTTTCTATAATGACATTTCTTGTTCAAACGTTAGCGGAGAGTTCTCTTAATTCATATATTTCAAAGTATTTTGTAGGCAAATAATTGTTTTGTCAATAATATCCGCTGTCATTTGAATTAAGCAATTGAAAAATGGCAAACACTTATAAACACTTGGCTGCGTAAGTATGAAGAGACCATTGATGATATCGGGCAACATCAAAAAGGACAGATCAAAACTAGAAACTCACATTGACTTGCTCAAGGCGTTCTCCTATGAAACTTCCTTAACGCTGATACAAATTGAGGAACATTTTAAATTCAACAGCAGTTCGCTAAGACAGAATTTGGACTTTCTAATAATGCATAGACTTCTAGAAGAACAAACCCTCAAAAAACGAAACGAAGCTTTCGCAATCACTCAACGCGGAATTGCTGTCCTAAGGTACTTTAGACAATACCCCGTTGAAATATCTATTAAAAAGGTCTAAAGAAAAATCTTTGTCAGACATTTGAAAAAACTGATTATCAATATGTTTCCAAATTATTTTGCTCTTCAGCCAATCCCTTAGAGGAGACAACCTTCAAAAGTCTTCTCGAGGAAAAATTTAGAATGTGCTAATGCTTCTGCAACTAACCATTTATCGATAGAATTAAAGTCAAAGGAACACCGATTTTTTTTACATAAAGAAAGAGAACCGCTTAATTTATTAACAAACTATTCCATAAAACATACTGGAATGAGTTCTATGGATTTTGTTGGACTTTTGATTAGTATAATCGTAGCCATCATCTTCGTCGCACCCGTACTTTGGCTTGTTGGAAGAGCACTCGTAGGAAAACAGAAAGCAAAATTTACTGACGCCATTTGGATCGTTGTTCTAGGAGTCATCATTGGCGCAATAGTTGGAGCATTAATTGGCGGCTTAATCGCAGCCATAATCATGTTTGTAATCTGGCTGGCATTGATTAAGCACTTCTTCGACTGTGGTTGGCTAATGGCCTTTGCAATAGCAATAATCGCAGTGATTGTCTTCGTAATAATTGTCTTCATACTGGCACTGATTGGCATCGCAGTTATAGGTCTGGGACTGCCGTTTTTATAAAACATCAATACTCCTCATTTTTTTTAAATGCTTGCATAAAAGGTTACTTTTTTTGCTTTTTAGGCCCACTTTAGTCGGACTTCTGCGCTTTTATTGATAATAAACTCAAGTAACTCTTTCTTTTTCTTAGCAGCAAACTCTAATATCCTTCAGTTAGCTTTTGAGCAAGATATTCAAAGCTTCAAGTATAGTGAACCTTGTTGTATCGGGGTAAGAGAAATCTACATCTTCAATTCTTATTGATTAGAGGGGGCCTATTTTAAACCCGCTTCTTGTATAACAATTGATGATTGCAGTTTTTTACATACATACATTTCCAATCCTGCATTCGGTCACTTATTGCTCGATAAATCGTAACTCTAACGCAGGATTTCTTAATTAACCATAAATGCCGTCTGAGTAACTCTGATTTCTCGCATGTTAACGTCTGAGAAACAGTTAAACTTTAAATTTATGCGTTCTGGGAACATAAAGTTAGAAAAGAATAATTGCCGCTAAACCTGTCCAAGCGTAATGAGGGGAAAACGTCGACCTCTTAAGAGTTGTTATTGCAGACTGTAGCCACAATTACTTAAGAACCCGAATCAGGCTTTTTCTTTTTGGAGGATACAAAAACGTCCGATAAAAATAAAATAGTCAATATACCAGAATATTTAGTAAAATTAGGTAGTTACATTGTGATCGGTCCTCATGGAAAGGTCCCTCTTAACTACGTCGTGCAGTTTGACTTGTCCAAAGACAGAGCCGTCGTTGAACGAATCAAAAGCGACCCCGAGTTTGCAAAGAGATTTAACGTGTCATGCGTAACTCCGCTGAAGGTCGAAGAACTAGCAAAGATGAAGTCTGGAACAGTCGCCATAACGCTAAAGGAATAATGATACGCTAGGGTGCCATACGCACCCGCTTTTTTTATTTTGTCCTTCCATCATCAAATTTACAGGAGTTCCATGTGTCCTCTCAACCATCGTTTCCTTTTCTTAAGAACATAGGTTTCATGCTTACTTACAAATGTACGATTTCATGTCCGCATTGCATAGTGGAAGCTGGTCCAAAGCGGAGGAAAGAGATGAAACTTGAGGAAGCGTTGGACTGGATCCTCCAGGTGAGTTCCTACCGGAACAATTACATCCTGAGCCTCGGCCTGACAGGAGGTGAGCCCTTCTATGACCTCGACAGACTCGAAATAATTTCCACTCATGCGAGACGGCTTGGCCTTTTCGTAACAACCGTGACAAACGCCTTCTGGGCACCGACAAAAGAGCGAGCCCTCGAAGTCATGCAGAGGATGAAGGGAATCCAGCTAATCTCTTTAAGTACAGACGCCGACCATCTGAAGCTAATCCCAATCGATAACATTAAGAACGCAGCGTGGGCAGCGCGCGAAACGGGTCATCTTTACGACCTTGCAATTTGTACCGCCAGCAAAACAGACCCTTCCTTCCTACAGTTAGTTGAAGACCTGCGTGCCAGCGGTGAAGAGGAACACATTAAGGTCACGATAACCGCCCCAGTTGGGAGAGCCCAGAACCTGAAAGAGCACCTAAATTTCGCTACAGAAAGCTTGCCAGCTGGAGGAGGTTGTGATTTGGCCAGTTCGCCGCTGGTTTTCCCCAACGGGAAGGTCATAGGCTGCACCGGGGCCTTCGTCGCCCTCCCACCGACCCATCCGATGGTCCTTGGAGACTTACGGCAAGAGAGCTTGGAAACTATTTTAGACCGCTCTGAAAGTAACCCTTACGTGCATGCCATGAGACTCTGGGGACCCTACGGGCTCTACGCCATCCTCAAAGAGCATGGATTCGGCAATCTGTTGCCTAAAGAATACATTAAGGATTGTCCTTGTGATGCCTGTTTCAAGCTCTTCACAAACCGGCAGATAGTCAAGGCGCTGGATGCCTTCATGTGTGACGATGAAATGTTGAAGTTGATTGCCTGCGGTAGAGCAGTATACCTTGATGAGCCCGCCCTAGCCCAGAGTCTGGGTCTTCCCATGGAAGCCTTGAAACGCCCTTCCCCAAAAGAAGACACTTGAAAGAGCGGCAACAATTTGCCAAGAGATAATATTTGAAAAAATTTTAGAAATGTATTATGCCTTGTTTTTGCTTTGACTTTGGCTGCTTTAACCTAAGGTACCCGATACTGGGGTGTGTTCAGGCAAATGAGTATATCGGGCTTTGCATTGCTCAAGAGCGGCTTTGGCGTTGTCTAGGGTTGTTTGTGCTGGAGGAATTTGAACGGTGTTTATATGAGTAATTTCTGCAATAATTCCTGATTTTTCTTGAGGGGTTGCATGTTGCAGTTGAAGCTGGAGGTTTTGAACCTGATCTTGGAGTCCTTTGAGAGCAGCTTGGGCAGCGTTTACTGCATCAATCTGGGCTTGACAAACATTTACAACTACAGGCTGAATCCTTAGGCTACCGTTGATTTCATACTCGACGGGCGGGTTTGTTGCTGTTGGAGTTGTTGATCCGGCATTTTGAATTATTAGGTCGCCGGCAAATCCTTTGAGGCTCAAGGTGAATGATGTTGGGGTGAGATCTGGGAAACGTTTGAAGTCACTTCCCATAAAATCATCAAGGTTTAGCCAACCCATATAGACTTTGGTTTTCTCCCATGCAGAGAGTTTGCCTTCTTCTGCTGAGTAAACTTTGTTGTAGACCCTTGTTTTGATGTTGTCAATTATCGTCTTTTGTGTGGCGTCGTCTGCTTGACTAAGGGCTAGTAGGTTGCTGCCGATTGCTGCGTGGAGTTCATCAAGAAAAGCTTGATAGCCAGCCTGTACTGCAGATATAGGTGTGTTGTCTTGTTCCCATAGGCCTACCTCAAGAAGTAATTGACGATTTGTTTGGTCATCCTGGAAATTAGCAATCAAAGTGTTCAGTGGATACGGTATCGGGGAAACATCTCCAGCACGCATTTCGTTTTTAATGACGTTTCTTGAGTCAGAGAGTATTGCAGCTGTCGGAGTTGACTCAAAAGAGTTACTTGTGATAATGCCAAGGAAAGGCCAAATGTAAGGCTCCGAATGGCTATTCCCTCCTGAGTCGCTTTCACGGATACAACGAAGTGTTTCAAGAACAACATTTACTTGAGTTACCATTTTTTTATCTCCTTAAAAAACCAAAAACTAACAAACTAGAATTAGTTTTCCAAATACTTAAGTCTTAACTTTACTTAAAATGCTAAACAATAGAACTACTCAACAAGCCTATGGTTACGAGTCTTTGGTTTTGTTTGTGTGTCTATTAACCTTGGGATAAACTCTATGAACTCTTCTTTTTCTTGATAAGCAAGCTTCTCGTAACCGTCGATCAAGCTGTTTATCATGGTTCAATAAGTCTTAGTCGCTGCCTTGACCTTGTACTCGATTACCTCTTGTAAAGTTGCAATTACATCTTCTGGTTACTTATCTCAACATTAGATTTTTTGTTTAATTTTCCAATAGACTAATTCCTCCAAAATCATGCAAGATTTTTTTGAATATCACGTCGATGGAAGGGGTTTGCTGAGGCTCTGGGAATTAGAAGATAAGAGCGAAATGCAAAAGCTCTCAAACTATGACCTTATTGTGAATAATAGCTAAAGCCTACTCAGCCCAGGTTTATTTTCTTCGAAGGTTTCTAAAGACTAAAAAAGGGGGAAATGGATCCTGATACTGTGTTTTTAGGGTCGTTTTTTTGTGACAAGGAATGCGAGCACTGCGCCGATGATGACTATCACGATTATTATTGCAATGCCGATATACATGACTGATTCTTGAGTAGCAAAGCCGCTAAGTGGTGTCGCTACAGGCGTTGATGTTGCTGTTGGGTTGCTGGCGTAGAAAGCTGTTGCTGCTGATGATGAATAGTAGGATTGTGTGCCTGCGAATGTTGCGGTTACTGCGTAGTTACCTGGAATATCTGGTGTCCAGTTTAAGCTGTAAAACCCATAGCCATCACTAGTCGTGGTTCCGATAACCCGGTAGTTGCCGTTAGAGTCTGTGACTGATAATGTGACTGGAACTCCAGTTATATTATGTGGCATCTGTTGTTGTTCGTATGCTGCTTCCATAAACCCGGTCATGCTTGCATCGGATACGCATGGCAAACCGTTGGGGAAATTTGCTGCTACCCTGTCTTGCTGTGAACCTGCAGAAATATCAGTTATTGTGCCTGTGATCGTTACTGGCATGGCGGTTGTTACGCCAATTTGAGGTGCGGTAACAGTCGTTTTGCTTGGTCCCATACCGTAGCAGTATAACTGGTTGTCATAGCCATTTGTCACTACCATGTAACCGTCTGCAACAGCGGCTTCACCACCGTTTGAAGTGGCGAACTCTAGGATCTCCCATAATAAGTTTCCGTTAGTCGTGTTCCAGACAAACATCGAGCCTCCGTTATATAGTGGTGGACTGTATAAGTGGCCGCCCATAGTGACTAATGCTCCGTCGGTTAAGACAGGAATGTTCGCGATAGTCCATACACCGTAGGGAGTATTTGCCCCTGCGATTCCTCTACTCGAGACTGCGTTAGTGCTGTTTCTCCATAGGATCTCCCCGTTTGTTGTGTCAAGCGCCCATACGTTCCCTCCGAAGTCAGTTACGTACATTCGGTTGTTAGCGCCAATCACTGAGCTGGTAATGTAGTATCCCCATGGATTATCTTCGACTGCTAATGATACTGGTCCCCAGATTTGCTTTCCCGTAGCTGTGCTGTAGCCATAAAATGTCTGCGTAGCATATATGAAAAGAGTGTAAACTCCATCTCCGATGGAACTTATCGATGTCCTAACCCATGGCGTCATCGTTTGCTTTAACGGGCCCCACAGCAGATGTCCGTCGATTGGGCTGTAAGCTTCTTGAATCATGTAACCTGGCTCGTCAAACCTGCCGCCCGCCAAGCTATTATCTACGAGTATTATGTCGGCGACTTTAGTTATGGCTAGAGGAAAAGCAGTAGATCCACAATCTTGGGCATATTGTGCATTGATGTTCACCGTGGTTCCATTGGCTAACTGCATCGTCGTGGCTATTGGCATCGAATATTGAATCCCATTTTTCCATGGAATCGACGCTCCTGCACTAGGTCTCCATGTCTGACTATTTATGTCCCCTGTTCCAGTTGACCCTTTAAGGATGGCTTGGGTTGAGTTCCACATGTTCAACGTTGCATTTCCATTATTACCGGAGGGATAGTCAATATAGTAGCCGAGGATCTCTCCGTTTGGTCCATTTGCCCATGTCGGCGAGCTGCCGTTAACAATGTTCAGTATCCAGCCTCCGGTCATGGCGTCATACATGCCATAAGTACTTCCTGTGTTTGGTGCTACTGTTGGTAGATTGGCCCATAAGTATGCGAGTCCTCCGTATTGGTTGATTGACACATAAGAAAATATTTGACCCATTCTTAGCCATGCTGTTGCAGACTGATTTTGATACCATATCGTTTTTCCAGTTCGCAGATCTGTTGCTTCCCAGCCCATATAGTTGTTAGTGGCGCCTGGTTCTAAAGTGCGGTAAAGTATTCCGTTGATGATGATTCCCGCGAATTTTTGTTCATATTGGGCGGTTGCGTAGAAGTTGCTGCTCACTTGGTTGCCGCCAAACTCTCCCCCGATGAGTCCTCCGGGCGCATATGGCTTTGTCCACATTATGTGGGCTGTGGTTGGCACTGTAGTGTATGGAGCGTAGTTTGATGTAGAGTTGTAAACGCATCCACTATTTCCTCCGGCGCCGCCTCCGAGCCAGTTTCCGGCGATTGGATACCACGGCAAGTTGTTGTCAAATATTGGGCGAGTCCAGTAGTCTGTTGGAAGCGGATTTGTCGTCAAAAGTGGCGATGGCTCTTGTTGTACAGTCAATACATATGGTACACTGGTGCTGGGTTCGAAATAATCGCCAACGTTGATAGCATTAGATGTGCCTGTTGGAGCCGGATTGGCACCTGTTAATGTGTCTCCTGAAAAGCTGAAGACAAAAGTGTAGTTGCCGAGGGTGTTGGGCGTGTAATAAGTGTGTGATCCTCCCGCCGCATCGGATGTGAACGGCCCAAGTTTTTCATTGGTCCCGTCAGGATGTGTAACGGTCACCGTAAAATTGTGCCATCTGTCGCCATAAACACCATTGGCTGTTAGGGGTGCCTTATCGATCCAGAAATTAACGGACGCTTGTTGACCGAGGCCAATGGGGTTAGGTTGAACACTGATGAAGGCGTATGTCGGATAAACAATCGGGGGTGTATGTGCTGTAGCGTGTTGTAATAGCATAGTTGAAGTCGACATCGAAAACATCAAAAGTAAAGCAATCACCATAGCTGCAGTTTTATTTCTTATAATTTTCATTTTTTTCCTTTCCTTTAATTTTAATACACAAAAAGTGTATGTAGTATATTCTTCCCTGAATTGCTTAAGAAATAGTGTAACCACAGAGTGTTGATGCAAAAAATTCTTATGACACTGGCAACCTAACACATACAAGAGGAAGTGCCCATACGTGTTTCTTAAAGAGGAAGAGGCATTTATCCTAACCAAGCTAGGATTCACTCAAACTCAAATAAAACTGTACTTGACGCTTCTCAAAATAGGAAACGCAAATGGTAGAACACTCGCAGAACAAGCAAAAGTGCCCAGATCAATTGTCTACAGGGCTCTAGATGAACTTCAAAAAAAAGGATTAGTTGAGAAAGAAATTAGCCAGCCTTACACGTTTAGTGCAACTCCAATTCAACACGGACTACAAATGTTAATAGATCAAAAAGTTGAGGAATGCAAGAAAATCCAAAAAGAAACAAACATGTTTCTTAAGAAAACAAAAAACCTCCAAGACAAGTCACTGGGTGACCAAGAATACAAGTTTTTAATGATTGACCGAAAAGAAAGGATAATCCAAAGAATGAGGCAACAGCATGATAACGTGAAACTAACTGTGGACGTTCTTTCTACCCCGCAGAGATGGCTGCAAATTCTTCACTATTGTTTGCAAAACTATGAACATGCTCTGTCCAGAGACGTCCATTATCGAGTAGTATTAGATAGTTGTAAAGAAGACATTAGACACCAGAAGAATATCCAAACTTTGTTTTCAAAGCCAAACTTTCATCTTAGGTTGAGTAGCTCAATAAGCGTTAATGCCGCCATTTTTGATGGCAAAGAAGCCAGTTTCTGTTTTTATCCTTCGAATCCTTTAACAGAATCCCCTATTATCTGGACAAATCATCCAAGCTTCTTAGCCATGTTTCAAAGTCACTTTGAGAATATCTGGAAATCAGCATAGGGTGCTATTGAATTAACAAAAAAACTCAATTCAACGCACAAATCAAAAAACAAAGAAACCTTCAAAACTGGGCAACTTAACGCAGATTGCGTTTTTTCTGAATAACTTGAACTATTTTTTATCAGTGGAGACAACAAAGCAGAGAGAGTTAGCTGTTAAGGCACCACAAAACAAGACAGTAATCGATACTACGTTGTTTTACGCTAATAACTTTTTACAAAAAAAGAAGGGGATGAGATTTTACGGTCGTTTTCTTAGGATTAGTATTGTTATTGCGAAGCCTACTACGATTGCGATGATTATTCCAATGATTCCTGGTAGCAGATACATGTCTGAGGCAGACGATTGAGTTGACGCATTTGTCGGTGCAGATGTTGCCGCTGGTTGACTTGCATGGAATGCTGCTGAAGCTGTTGATGGATAATATGAGTTCGTGCCAGCGAAGTTTGCGATTATTGTATAGTCTCCTGAGATGTCAGGTGTCCATGTGTAGCTGTAGGTTCCATAAATGTTGCTTACTGGAGTTCCGATTGTTCTGTAGTTTCCGTTTGAGTCAACGACGCTTAGGGTAACTGGAACGCCACTTGCATCAAGTGGCATTTGCTGTTGCTGGTAGACTGCTTCCATGAAGGGGGTCATGCTTGCATCAGATATACAGGGTAGTCCGTTGGGGAAGTTTGCTGCTACTGCTTGTTGCTTTGCGCCTGCAGAAATATCAGTTATTGTACCGCTAATCGTTATGGGTGTAGAGGTTGAAACGCCAACTGCGGGTGCTGAAACAGTAACTTGAGTTGGTCCTTTAGCGTAACAGTAGAGTTGGTTGTCATAGCCATTCGGCCAAATCATGTAGCCGTCTGCAGCTGCAACTCCTCCGACGACGCCAAAGTTGAGTGAGCTCCAGATTTCTTTGCCTGTGGTAGCGTTTAAGCAGTATAGTTTTGCGCCCTTGAATACTGGTGGCGTGTAATCGTGACCTGCGCGGACATAAAGCTTGCCATCAGCTAGGATATGATGACTGCTCCAAGTGCCTAAAGGCCATGAGCCAAAAGGACTATCAACACCTGAACTCCCAGTATTATAAGACCATTGTAGTACCCCTGTTTTCACGTCATAGCAGTAGACTTCTCCAGCCAAGCCCCAACTGTAAAGATTGCCATAGCCAATAATGCTGGGAGCAGTAAAGTCATAGTAAGCCCAGCTACTATTCGCGGGCTCAGTTGGACCCCAGAGCTTTTGTCCTGTATGAATATCGTAGCCAGTCCATGACATCAAGTTTCTGTTGTATTCTGCGTAAACGCCCTGTCCAGCACGTATTACTGTACCAGTGAATGGTGGAAGTGTTCGGTTATTCGGACCAAATACCAGATGGCCGTCAACTGCACTGTATCCTGCGTCAATAGTGTATCCTGTTTGGAATCTTCCCGGAGTTGAAGTATCAAGGCCAATCGTAAGCACTACGCCATCTGAAACAGCCGAAATAGCAAGGGCAGGACTAATAGGTGCACCGCTAATGTTCGTTGCAATTGGCACGGTCCATTCGTACCCGTCATTCCAATTAATAGTGGTTCCTTGTGGAGGTCTCCAAATCTCTGCAGGACTATAGTTCGCAAAAGTTAGATTTTTCCCCGATCCAGCTGCGATGCATTTACTTGCATTCCAAAGGCTTAGCTGCCCTGCAGCAACCCGGTAGCTCAAGATTTCACCATTTTGCCCTGCCACTAGCGTTCCAGCAGTTGCGTTTGCAATATCTAGTATCCATTCGCCGGTCATAGCATCATACATCGCCCATCTTGCTGGTTCTTGTACATTAACGAACCCTTGCGCTGTTGTTTGCGTAAACAGGTAAGCATGTGCGCCGTATTGGTCTCCTGATATAAAGTTGTAAATCATACCGCATTTCAGTGTTTGCCAATTGCTTCGCATGTCTTTTTCCCATACCGTTTCTCCTGTGCGGATGTCAACGGCTTTTAAGCCTGTTGGATTGTTGGCAGCTCCCGGGTATTCAGTGTAGTAAAGTATACCGTTGAGAATTACTGGTCCAAATTTGGCTTCATAAGCAGTTCCTGTATTGTAGATGCTTGTGTCAAGCGAGCCAGATTCTCCTCCGATTTGCCCTCCGAATGCTAATGGTTCTGTCCATACTACGTGAGCACTATCTGGGGCTGTAGTATATGGAGCAAAGTTCCCTGTGTTAGCGTACATTCCAGTGTATCCAAATTGTGTTACTGCAAGTCCTAGCCAGTTTCCGCCTATCGTTGACCATTCTCTGTTCATTGAGTTAATTGGGCGAGCCCAGAACTCAGTTGGAAGTGGATTGGCAGGATAAGCAGTTGCTATTGGGTCAGTTTGTACAGTTAGGTAAAATGGTGCGCTTGTGCTAGCTTGGTAAGTATCGTTGTAGAACTCTATTCCAGCTTGTGCTCCATAAGGATAGGGATTTTTTGATGCCGCCACTTGTCCTGGGAAACTGAACACAAACTTGTATGTGCCGGTTTGAGTGGGTGTATACCAATCCCAAGCGCCTCCCACAGGATCAGAAGTATATGGTCCTTTTACTTCAGTTGTCCCATCAGGTTTTGTTACTTCGATCTTCATGTTCTCCCATCGCATGCCCCATTGGCCGACAGCCCCTGGTGGCACTTTATCAAGCCAGGCGTTAAGTGATACTTGTTGTCCGACTCCTACTGGGTTAGGTGCAATGTTGATGTATGCATAAGTTGGAATTGTCCAAGGTGGAGTATGAGCGTTAGTTTCTGGAATTAGAATTATTGAAGCCGCCATTGAAATTGTTAAAAGTGCTGCAATCAAAATAGCTAAAGTTTTATTTTGTAGTTTCTGCATTTTTATTCTCCATAATTTTTAGGGGCAAAAACGATTGTTTCTTTAAAAGCGGCTTTTGCCCGCAATCATAACTGTTGCGCTTTTTTGCATATATAGCTGAGTGGCAAGTGGGCTCTGATAACAAAATGAGAGATTTAGTTAATAATGCTCAAAGAAAAAAAGAGTTGTTCCGGTGACATCTTCTCTCTGGAAGGGGTTCAAGTTCATCCTTGGTCAAATTGGAACCGAGGTTTAAATCAAAAACAGGGCAACATCGAGACTCATCCTTTGAATAGAACTACAAATAGCTGATGGGAGATACACTTTACGTTTCGAATATGTTTGTATAAAAAAACAGGGTTTGCTGAGGCTCCAGCGCTTGAACGGAGAGAGTAGGGCAAATGCACAAACCCTATTCATTACAAACAATTTGGGCAAGGATATAGACTGGAGCCTTCTCAGCCCGCATCTTTTTCTCAGTTATTTAACCTTAAAACTAAAAAAGGGAGGAAAATAGATCCGTTTCTCAACCTATTTTTGTTTTCTTAGAGTTAGAACGACGACTGCACCAACGAGTATTATAGCAATTAGCAAGGCGATTGACATTGGGATGAAGTATTGATCAGCTACGGATGCACTTGCAATTGGTTGTGGCACTGCTGTTGCTACTGGTTCATCTACTGCAAAGTAGGCTTCGGCGTATGATCCATAATAGCCATTGTTACCTGCGAATTTTGCTACGACTGTGTATTGGCCTTGAATATCAGGCATCCAAGTGAAGCCGTATGTACCGCTTGAATCAGTTGTTGTTGTGCCGATAGAGCGGTAATTACCGTTCGCATCGATTACGCTAATTGTGACTGGGACTCCTGTGAAGTTGGTTGGTTTTGGCTGATCCATGTAGACATATTCCATCCATGCAGATGTGCTTTCGTCGGAGACTGCCGCAACTCCGGTTGGGAAGCGGACAGCTAGCTCATTTTGGGTAGTGCCTGAGGAAATATCCATCACTGTGCCGCTAATGACGACGCTTTGGCCAGTTGCTGCTGCTAGACTTGGAGCGGAAACTGTTGTTTTGGTTGGACCCTTGCTAACACAGTACAGCTGGTTGTCATAGTAGTTGTAGTAAACCAATGAACCGTCTGCTAAGATAGCAGTGCTTCCACCAGCACCTCCTGTTTGACCTGACCAGCTGAGCATCTTGTAGATTTCTTCACCAGTGGTTGCGTTTAGACAGTAGATGCTATAGCCGTTGTAGAGTGGCGAGTTGGGAGAGTGTTCGTTGTTAAACGCGTAGACTTTGCCGTCAGCGATGGCTGAGATTAGAGTTGGCATTAACCCCCAAGATGTGTCGATGCCACTGTCTGTGTCGTTGAATTTCCAGAGCAAATTACCAGTCTTTGTGTTATAGCAGAAGATTTCGCCACCGTAGCCTTGGAGATAGATATTTCCGTACGCTGTGACTGCTTTTTGACCTGGTCCGGTTCCGCTACCGAAGTATTGGAACGTGCGGAGTTTGGTGTCAGTTGGACCCCACATTAAGTTTCCATTTTCCAAGTTGTAGCCTAGCCACACAAATGTCTCTGAGTCAGTCATTGTAAAGACACGGTTAACGGGGTCAAGAGGTCCAAGTGTTCGTGTTGCATTTCCTGATGGTGCATCATAGGATTTCTTCCAGACAAGTTGGCCATAACTACCGTCTTTTAGACTTAAGGCCCAAAGCGTGTAGGGGTTGGATGTCGTCCTTCTTGCTATGGTTCCGGATGAATAACTTGATCCAAGCATTATGTCGCCAGGTAAAACGTATGCAATAGAGGGTGATGCTAATCCAGTAATATCTGCGGTTATTGTTACATTCCACGAGTATGCTGTGCTGGCGTTGATGACTCTGCCGACTGGTCTGAACTGAAGATAGTTAGTGCCTGATCCGGGTCCATTTAGTTGAACGCCGTTAGCGGTCGTAGAACTTGCAGGTACGCCGTCTGCACAAGTCCAGTTCCAAAGTGCTAGCCACCCTGATTTTGCCGCGGTGTTGTAGTTCAATATGTATTTGACGATTTCACCTTGGTTAGTGTATGCGATCGTGCCTGCTGATGGTACATCTGTGAGATTGAACAGCCATTTGCCGGTCAATGCGTCCCAAGCTATCCATGTTTGTGTTGTGCTCGATTGGGTTACTGTTTGCCATAAGTAGCCGTTTGGAACCACTCCGTGTTGGTTAGGCGATTCGTAACAATATAGTTCGCCGAATGTCGGGTTGATGTTGTCGTTTGTCCACAAGATTTTGCCGGTTCGCAGGTCCTGGCATACATAAGCTCCTCCACCGATGTTTGTTGCGCTGGCAGCATCACTTAGCGGTAATTTGTAGAAGAGTTTGCCGTCTAGAATTATTGCGCTTTGGAATCTGCCTTCATACGAGCCACCTGAATAATAGGTTGCCCCGTCTATGCCAGTTTTTATTCCACCGACCACTCCTCCGGATTCAATTGGGTATGTCCACATTATGTGTGAGCTTGCAGGTCCAGTTCCGCCTTGTTGCCAGAGGTTTAGATTACTTTGTTGGAATGTTCCAAGGTAGCTTCCTCCTAGCCAATGCGAGGCTATTGTGAACCAGTTGTCATTTTCTCCGTATATTGGTCTGGACCAGTATTCAGTTGGAAGAGGTGAGTTCCCTGTTTGAGCTATAACATCTTGCTGCACGGTTAATGTTGCTGTGGCAGCTACGCCGCAAGGAACTTTAGACCATAAGCTAATTGCTGCGCATTAGTCGCGTTCCATGTATATGTTTGGCCAGGATAACTGAAGGCGAATGTATAGGTTCCAACTTGGTCAGGTGTGTAAGATGTTGATTCTACACCTGTGGTATCTGCGATAACTGCCCATGTCTTAGTCTCCGTTGTTCCATCGGGTGCGGTGATGATGAGTTTATAGTCGTGTCGTCTTATGTTGTTGGCTTCGGATGCGTCGGGTAACGGACCATCGACCCATATTGCTATGTGGGTGGTTTGACCGATGCCAACTGGGTTGGGTTCTACGGCAATGTATGCAAATGATCCCACTTCACCTGAGGTCTGTGCATTTGTAGTTTGTATTACCGTTGGAATAATGCTTAGTGCCATTAATAGGGAAATAAGAATAGCCATTGGTTTTGAGATGAGTTTTAGATTTTTCATTTTTTTTCTTTCCTTTAGTTTGTTGCTTTAAGAAGCAGCAGAGAAGCTGCTTCTTCTCAGCTGGTCGGTGAGTTTGTTGTTTTAAGTATAAGAATTTTGGGTAGATTGCTTCTCGTGCAATAAAATAGCAAACTTATTTTTCATGTGAAAATTATGAATTTAGAGGACCATCAGCACGACTAAATAGAGATATTCCTCCAAAGACACGAGTTACACAAAAATTATTTTCTTATTAAGAACTTGTCTTCTCCAAGGTTTTGAAGTAGGCTCCAGCCGTTATCTAGGTGACTTATTAGTTCATCTTGTCCCTTCGCGACGCAGTGTTTTGCAGTGACAGCCCTATTCTCAGGTTGATGGCACGCATCCGATCTATCTTCACTTACCCGTCTAAATTCGTTTATAGCTTCATCGATGTCTTTTGCTCTTGCTAAAACGTCTTCTAACTTTTTTAATTGATTATCTTCATAACCTTGTAGTCTTGCGAAATCTAGGAGCATTTTTGAGCGTAGTTTCTTTTCCTCAATTGGCGTGGCTTGAATGGTTAAGTGTGGTATGGCTTTGCGGTATTCTTCCAGATGCTTGGTTTCCTCAGCTTTAAAGTAGCTCATATCGAGGTACAGTCCTTTATGGCCCATCCAGCGTTCTCGGTAACTGGCGTCAACTCCAATGCAGTTTGATCGGAAATATTTTCGTAGCGTGTGAAAGTGCAGCTCGTACCATTTGTTTGATTTTTTAGCTAAACCTGCTCGCTTTAGAATCCTTGCCCAAACCTTCTCGTAATCCTCTATAGTTGTAAACTTTCCTTTGTGATAATTGTCGCCTATGAGGGGAGATTCTTCAGTTAGGATTTCGCCTGCTGATTCTCTTTCCTGAAAGTATTGGAACAAAGCGGTCTTTGCTTCCGGCGTTATGAAAGAGCAGAATAACCTTCCTGCTGTTCCTCGACGTTTACTGGTGAATTTTCTTCCCCTTTTTCGCTGAACAGTTAATCTAGCCAAATCTGGATAATTAATGTCCAAGTCTCCCCTCTTTAGGCTAAAGAGGGTGCCTGCTCTAAGACCGCTGCTCGAATCGCAAAATATAATCGCACGGTCCCGGGCTGTTCCATGATTAAGAAGTCGCTTTAATTCATCTTTTGTTGGGGCACGGTCTTCTTCTTGGATTTCTGAAGTTGTAGGTAACTCAATTTTCTTCAAATCCATTTGGACTCCGTTCAATCCGAGCCACTTTTTTACGCCATAAATATGGTTGCGGACATGGTTGTGGGCTTTGTGTTGCTCTTCCAAGGCATAGTCGATAAATTTGTCTACTTTCTCCTCGATGTTTATCTTGCCTTCTCTTATTGCTTGAAGCGCTGTTTCGGGATCAGAATAGCCTAAGTACTCGACAAAAACTTTTACGCCCTTAACATAAATCTCAACTGTGCCCTCTGACCCCATTCGCCTGATGCCCGCGATCGCTTCATAGATTTTTGCGATGCTGGGATAATTTTGAACCCACTCTCTAGCGTACTTTCTCATGTTTTTGCCTGAGAAACCTTATACTTCTTCGAAAATATAAGGTTTCCCAGACGTTGCCGTCTGAGTAACTCTGATCCGTCATCCAAATTAATGTCAAGCTAATGCCTTCTCATCATTCGGCAAAACACAATAAGAGACCTGGCAGATAAAAAGATTGATATAACTAAATCCGTTTGCAGGGAAAACTTTTATTTTGGTTGTAAACAATTCTGGGGTAGGAGTCGATTGTTATGAATTTTGTTGGAAGTCAAACTGAAAAGAATCTTTTAGCTGCGTTTGCAGGAGAATCCCAAGCACGCAACAGGTACACTTTCTTTGCTAGCGTGGCTAAAAAATCAGGCTATGAACAGATTGGTGCGATTTTTGAGGAAACAGCGGGAAATGAGAAGGAGCATGCTGAATTATTCTTTAAGCACCTGAAGGGTGGGATGGTTGAAATTAAAGCGTCTTACCCAGCAGGGGTAATAGCATCAACTGCTGATCACCTTAAAGCTGCCGCGGAAGGGGAAAAGTTTGAGTGGGGAACTCTCTACCCTAATTTTGGGGAAATCGCTGAAAAAGAAGGCTTCCCTGACGTTGCTCGAACGTTCCGCATGATTGCGAAAGTTGAAGTTTACCATGAACGGAGATACAACAAACTGCTTGAAAGTCTTCAGCAAGACAAAGTGTTCAAGAAAGACCAGCCTATTAAGTGGAAATGCAGAAACTGCGGCTTAGTTATCGAAGGAACAACTGCGCCTGACATGTGCCCTACATGCAGTCATCCGAAAGCGTACTTTGAAGTTTGGACAGAAAATTATTAATTCAATATTTTTTTCTTCATTATTTTTTTTAAAAAAGAATTTTGTCTGTTACTTTAGACGTTGGGCAACAATCATCGCATGCGCCTTATCGTATGGTTCTAGGTCGACGATTTCTTTAACCTCAAAACTTCGATTTTTCAAAACGTTGGCTTCCTGCCGATAAACCGCACTTGGATCCATGGTTACATCGATACTCTGCGACTTGCAGGCTAACATAACCCAACCGTTTGGTTTTAGGAAAACATCCGCGTTATCAGCTAGCAACTTTGCCTGTTCGGGTTGCGCTACATCGCAATAGATTGAATCAACTTTGCCCGAAATGAACATAGCATAACGCTCGGGCAGACGTGCATCTTCCAACATAGGTGAAATGTTGGTTCGATAGGCTGCAACGTTATTAACCAAATCCCTGAGGGAACGCTGCGCAAATTCAACACAGTAAACATGTCCGCTATCGCCGACTATGTCCGAAACGTGGCTAGGTGTGGTTCCTGAAGCTGCACCCAAATAAAGAACTTTAAACCCGGGTTCTACGGGTACGTTTTGAACTCCTTTTATTATGGCTCCTGCAAGCTTGCTGCGGAAAGCGTCCCAAACACGATATTCAATATATTTGAACTTGAAAAGTCGTTCGCCGTAAACTCTCAAACCAGGAGTTAGGTTTCGTGTGGCTAAACGCTGGGAACCGTCTTCGAGCATTACTTGATAGATTTCTTTGAATTTAGGATGAGGCTTAACTTTGAGGTGCACGTCTATCTGGTCCCCGGTTTTGGCTACCGCCACCGCCCCGACGTTCTCCTCCCTCACGTCCGCCGCCATAGCTGAAATTGCGTCCTCCGCCTCCTCCATGTGGAGGTCTTCGGCCACGGTCACGGTCTCTAAATCCACCTTGACCACCGCCACTGCCTCCGCCTCTGAATCCGCCACGATCATCTCTACGTGGAGGACGTTGTTCTCGGCGTTCGAATCCTTCGGGTCTTGGCTTAGGTTCTTTCGGCGCTGGTGGTTCCTTGTATTTTGTATGGATTTCTTCTAGGCGTTTGTTGATGTCAGCTTTTAATTTGTCCCCTATAAAGTGTCCTCCGAAAGCATCTGCACGGGCTGCAATGGCTAATTTGCCGGCGATGACTCTGGCGATTTTTCCTCTCTGCCACCTTTTTGCATCGTGAAGCAGGGTGTGTTGGAAGATTAAACCGTGTTTTGGTGGTCGCGCTCCTGTTTTTAATGAGCGGAAGAGGGCTTTTTCTGCACCTATGACTTGGATAGTGCTTGCAGGTCTCATGGCCAAGTTTTGAAGGCTTCCTGCCATTGCAATTAAACGAGCGCCCAAAAGGGCTCCAGCAACCGCTCGCACGTTAGGCGCAAGTTCCTCCATGGTGTGGTCAACGTAATCTTCCATGTTTTTGCGTAACAAATAGAAGTTAAGAACATCTTTAGCTAAGGATTGTATCATCTCCAAGTCGGCTTCGGCAATATCGGCGCCCATAGACGATTCTGCTGCTTTCGCAACAAGTTGGGTTCGTTCTTTTGGAATGTTTTCTTTTTCCAAATTATCGACGCTAAAGTTTTCCCTATCGCCCAAGTTTACAACGAGTCGTGAGTAAGTTTCATGTTTCTCGACTAAACGGTCAAGTTCAGGGAAGTAGACTCCGTACCATTCTCTTAGTCTGCCCATGAAGAGGTTCACGGTTTGATCCAAACTGTCAAGCGTTTGAATACCTTGGGCAACAATTAAGTCCCGCTTTCCCGTTGCGCCCTTAATTCTTAATTTTGCAAGCTCTAAACTGACACTGCGGGTCCATATGCTGAGTTCTTGTTCGTCTTTAGCGAACCCAGATTCGATAGCTACCTCACCCATGCGTGAATGTAGCACGGCAGTTTCTGCTGGCTTGGCTACTTCTACGGCGACTTTCATCTTCTTCTGAGCTTCCTCCGCCAAGTTGGCGGCTTCAAAAACAAACGTGTCGTAACCTACGCTTGCAAGAAGAGAAATTAGCGATGAGACTTGATCAGATATTTTTCCAGATTCGGTTTTAAGCAGACTTTTCGCTGCTGCCTGGGCGTTTTTTGGAAACAATGCTTTTTCTACTAAGCCGTTGTTTTCGTCGAAAGCTGCCACGCCGAAGGGAAATTGAATTATGAATATTTTCATGTTATTTGGCCCCAGTAAACTATGTATTGTCACTGCATTGTCTTTATAAATAGTTTCGTTGGCTTGAATCGAAAAGAAGCTTATTTTCCATACTTGAATCTAAATTAGATCAAGAATTGCTAATACAAAGCGTTAACTGCTCTGTTTTCAATTTTGCTAATTTTTTGAAATGAACCAGAGAAGATATTGTTATTGTTATTGCAAGTATCTTCGCAGACCTGTTGCAACAACTACCAAAACGAAACTTTACAAACAAAGACTAAGAGAAGATGCTGCTGCTACTGCTGCTGCAACCCAATTCTGCAAATCGACAGTTGCAACAACTAAAATTAAACCCCAAGCGGAATCAACAACGAGTTTAGGGGAGAAGAAGCAACAGCAACAACAGCAGCAACTGAACTCTGCAAACCAACAATTGCATCTTTCAAATTTCCTCATTTCTTTTGGGCGCTAATTTAACGGTTCGAGGGTTTCTTTATTATTTTTCTTTCAAAAAAGTTAATACGAACAGCTCATAAATAAATTGAAAACAAGGACGGAATCCGAATAACTGCCCATACATCGACCGTGGAAGGGAAGAAAAAAACAGATAAAGCAGTAACAATTGGGCTCATCCAAACTTCGGTCTCAGATAACATCGCTGAAAATATGCAAAAAACCGCAGAAAGAATCGAGGAAGCAGCAAAGATAGGCGCTCAAATCATCTGTCTGCAAGAACTCTACCGAACAAGGTATTTTCCACAAAACGAAAACCTAGATGTTAAAGGTTTAGCAGAGACGATTCCGGGTGATTCCACGAGACTGTTTTCGGAGCTTGCCAAAAAACACAAAATAGTCATAATTGCACCCATATTTGAAAAATCCAAAAAGGGCAAATTCTACAATTCCGCAGTCGTATTGGGTTCAAAAGGCGAAGTTCTGGGTACCTACCGTAAAGCTCACATTCCCCAAGATCCCTACTTCTACGAAAAAGACTACTTCGAAGCGGGAGACACTGACTACCAAGTCTATGACACTGAATTTGCTCGCATTGGAGTGCTCATCTGCTATGACCAATGGTTTCCTGAACCCGCCCGAATCAACACTCTAAAGGGTGCAGAAATCATCTTCTACCCAACCGCCATAGGTTACGTTAAAGACTACACTTCAGAGGATGGCGATTGGCATGATGCTTGGAAAACTGTCCAGCGTGCCCACGCCATAGCCAATGGAGTCCACGTGGCCGCCGTCAACCGGGTTGGTGGAGAAGGTGAATTAGAGTTTTGGGGAGGCTCATTTGTCTGTGATTCTTTTGGCAAAGTCCTCAAGGAAGCGAGTACCACAAAGGAGGAAATCGTGATTACCGAGGTTAATTTGGGCAAGAACAAAAGAATCCAGGACGGCTGGGGATTCTTGCGCAATCGACGTCCAGACACATATGATACGCTTATAAAAGACAAACATAAGGGGCGCTGTCGATGAGTAGTCAATCTAAAACTTGCCGGGAACAGGGTTATCGAATGCCGGCGGAATGGCAAAAACACGACGCAATCTGGCTTGCTTGGCCCTACGACCCCACAACTTTCCCGAACAGGGTAGAGCGTGTTGAGGCTACATACGTTCAAATAGTCAAGGAACTCCACAAAGGCGAACGTGTTAACCTATTCGTGAAGGATGAGGAAACTAAACAAAAAGCAACCAAACTCTTCAGCGAAGCAAACATCGACCTAAACCAGGTCAACTTTTACGTTTTCAGCTATGCTGACGTCTGGTTTAGGGATTACGGGCCCATATTCGTCAAGAACCAAAACCATGATTTAGCGATGATACATTGGAACTTTAACTCTTGGGGAGAAAAGTACGAGGAACTCTTAAAGGACAAACAAGTTCCAGAATTCATTAATCAATCGATGGAACTGCAATGCTTCAAGCCAAACATCGTACTCGAAGGCGGATCCATAGATGTCAATGGTGAAGGAACACTGCTAACTACCGCACAATGTCTCTTAAACAAAAACCGAAACCCCGACCTGACCAAGCAACAAATCGAAGAATACCTCGCGGACTATTTAGGTGTTAGCTCATTTTATTTGGCTGAAATGCGGAATCCTCGGCGACGATACAGACGGGCACATCGACGATTTAGCCCGGTTTGTTAACCCGACAACAATCGTTTGTGCCTACCAAGACGACGAAGGCGACGAGGACTTTAACGTTTTAAAAGAAAACTACCAAATCCTCTGCCGATCCGTCGATCAAGATGGCAACAAAATCAAAGTTGTAAAGTTGCCCATGCCCAAAGTAATTAGCGAAGAAGGACAAAGACTACCTGCAAGCTATACGAACTTTTACATCGGCAACGAAAAGGTTTTGGTGCCTATTTTTGATCACAAAAACGATACGGAGGCAATGGCGATTCTGCAAGAATTGTTTCCAACGCGAAAAGTTGTGGGAATTAGGTGCGTGGATTTGGTCTATGGATTTGGCACGATTCATTGTATTAGTCAACAACAACCTTGCAGCTCTTAACTACCCAGTTGAATTTTCACGGCACCTTTTTTAGTTAAGTTTAAACTCTCCATTGAATAATAGGTAGAGCACCATTAAGTTTGGGGATTTGGGAGAAAAAAGGGCATGGTTAATCAGCCTACGCTTCGTGCACGCGGCGTCAAGGTTCTAAAGGCCGTTTCTTCACCGCTTCGGCTGCAAATCCTAAACCTGCTCTTCGATAAAAGCGCCCTCTCATACACTGAACTGATGAACCAACTCAAAATGAACCCCAGCCGAGACGCAGGCAGATTCGCTTACCACCTAAAATTCCTCCTAAAAGCAGATTTGGTTGAAGCAGATGTTGAAGCAAAAAAATATTTTCTGACGGACCTAGGCAAGATGGTACTCGATGTCGCGGACCGCGTAGAGAAAAAGGCAGTCAAACCAAGGGGCATGGTTGTTCGGACGTCGCACTTAACTCTTGAAGAGTTTGATGTTAACAAAATAGCGAATTCACTCATTAAAGAGGCAAAGGTTCCAGCGGAGTTGGCGCAGAAGGCAGCTAAGGAAGCAGAAAAACGTCTCATCAAATCCAAGACAAAGTACCTTACCGCCTCGTTAATCAGGGAAGTTGTGAATGGGATTTTGGTTGAGAAAGGGTATGAAGATTACCGAAACAAACTTACCAGAGTCGGCATGCCCGTCCATGAAGTAACTACATTAATCGAGACCAAAGATGTCACCCAAGACTCCCAAGCTACCATCAGCAAGGCAGGTCAAGCAGTCCTCGGAGAATATACGTTGTTAAACGTTTTCCCAAGAGACATCGCCGACGCTCATCTTTCAGGAGCCATCCATATCGACAATTTAGGTACTTGGATATTGAAACCCAACGAAGTTATCCATGACTTGAGGTACTTCTTCCAACATGGAGTCAAACTCGACAATCCTCTCCAAATAGCTATGGATCCGCCCAACGACCTCAAATCCGCCCTATCAATTGCCTTCAACGTAATATTGCATGCGAGCAAGGAAGCTAACCGCACTCAAACCTTCAATTACTTCAACGTGTTCCTCGCGCCATACGTTGGAGGCAACGAAGTTGCGAAAATTAAAGAAAACTTACGGTTGTTCATCCAAAACCTCAATCAACATGCTGAGGCAACGTTGGGGCTTGAACTTTCGATTCCAAAGTTAACTGCAGAAAAAGAAGCCATCGGCTCGAATAGCAAAACAAATGTTAAATACGGCGACTTCACTCAAGAAAGTCAACTCGTAGCTTCCTTAATAGTTGATATTTTTTCAGAAGAAAGCGTATGCAAACCACTGCTTAGTCCAAGACTTGTTGTAAAAATTAACAGCGCCGCTTTGGCAGACGAAAAAGCTAAAGCTGTTCTGCTTAAAGCTCATCAGTTAGCAGCAAAAAGCGGAATTCCATATTTTGCAAACATGACCAGAAAAGAAGATGAAAATACTGCTTTTTCATCTTCAGGCATAAAATTCGCAGCTGATTTAACAGGAGATTGGGAAACCGACACATTACGAACAGGTTCTTTGGGTTGCGTAACGATCAATCTTCCCCGAATTGGGCTAGAGTGTGAAAAGGACAAAAGCAAGTTTTTCGATTTGATGCGGGAACGTTTTGAATTCGCAGCTCGAGCTTTGGGGATAAAGAGTAATGCGCTCAAACAGTTTGGGAAAAACTTTTTGCCGTTTCTTTTGCAAAAAACCGACCGTGACACTTACTTCCGCCTGGAAAACTGTTCGCGCATAATCAATTTAGCAGGTTTCCGAGAAGCAATCGAGGCTTTCACCGAAAAAAGCATAAATTCGGAGGAAGGCCGTAAATTCGCCGAAGAAACAATTCAGACCTTGTTGGCTTTTAAGCAAAAAATCGGCAGAAAATACGGCAAACGCCTCTATCCGGTTATCCTCGCTAACGCTGAAGCATCTGAGCGGCTCGCTCAGTTGGACGTTGAAAGGTATGGCGTAGCTAAGGTAAAGTTTTCGGGGACAAGAGATAAACCGTATTATTCAACGGCTAGGCGCTTCCAGGTAAAAGCTTCCGAATTCCTCAGCATCCAAACGGAGAAACTTGAGACCGCGCAGAGGTGGAAAGGGTTGAATGCTGGCGGAAACCTAACAATAGTCGAACTCGAAGATGCTGAATACAAACCCGAAGCCCTTATGGAACTAACACGCCGCCTAGTAGATAATCAATCAGTAGAATTCTTCACCTACAACCGACTTGTCAGCTTCTGCGACAACTGCAAGAAAAACTGGTTTGGAACACTCCACAAATGCCCCTCATGCGGCTCCATGAGCACTCTAACGACGTTTGACCGCTTTACATCAACCTAATTATTTTACTGCGCCAAGCACCATCGAAAGAAGCGCCATACGTACTACGATGCCGTTCCATACTTGTTGAAAGTATCTTGCCTGTGGCGTCGCATCTACTTCAGCGGCGATTTCGTCTACGCGAGGTAGTGGGTGCAAGATTATCAAATCTTTTTTGGCGCCCTTGAGGGTTCTTAGGTCAATTTTATAGGCGCCTTTGACTTTAGCGTATTCTGAGGCGTCGGGGAAACGTTCCTTTTGTATGCGGGTGACGTATAAGACGTCTATTTGAGAGATTATTGTTTCGAGGTTTGCGTTTTCGGTTACTGGGATTTTGTCATTGATTGTTTGGAGAACATCTTTTCGCATCCGCAAAGTCTCGGGTGAAACGAGTAACAACTCCACATTATAGAGTGCAAGCGCATAGGCAAGTGAGTGAACAGTCCGCCCATATCGCAAGTCGCCGACTAACGCCACTTTTAGCCCATCAATCTTGCCCTTTTCCTTGCGAATGGTGTAGAGATCGATGAATGCCTGCGTAGGATGTTCTTCGGCGCCTGTGCCAGCGTTTATGACTGGAACTTTGGAGAATTCAGCAGCCACTTTCGCTGCTCCCTCTAAACTGTGCCGAAGCGCTATAGCATCTGCATAATTTTCAACAGTACGTACAGTGTCAGCAAGGTTTTCGCCTTTCTTAACAGAGGCAATCTCTGCATCGGCAAAACCAATGTTTGAACCGCCAAGCTTCAGCATTGCCGTTTCAAAGCTGAGTCGTGTGCGTGTACTAGGTTCGAAGAATAAGGTAGCCAAGATTTTGCCTTTGAGCATGTCTGAGCCCGTTTTAGCCAGTGCCTCCATGGTTTTGCTAACGTCGAGAATATGGTTAATTTCTTGTTGAGAGAAGTCTTCAATTGAAACAATGTCTCTTCCCTTGAACTCCACAGATCGCACCCAAAACAAAAAGCCCCCAACTGCTAAATAACACTTTGTATTCAGGAACCGAGGGAATTTTTCCGGTGGCTTGTTAGTGCTTATATGCTTTTGTTGTTGTACAACGTTTGCAACAAGTTCTTAATAACATGACCCGAGCAATGTATCATAAATTCAGGTAAGCGAAAACTTGAAGGTGTTTTTGAATGGAAAATGGAATGCAAACATTACTAAACCAAATTTCTAAACGAGAGACCCAAAAAGAAACTTTTAATGCACGCACTTATATGCCAAGAATAAACGAAGTTCGGGCTCCTTGTCAATGGCTAAAAAATTGCTACGACGGAAAATGCCCGGCTTTCATAAGGCAGAATGGGAATTTTTACTGCGCCAAAATTAAAACAATAATTTAATTTTTTCTTATTTTTAAAATCCTCAGTTTATTCTTTTAGTGCAGCTATTGCTTCTTTTACGACGGCAACGGATTTAGCAAATCGCGCCTTCGACTTTTCGGATAATTCGAGTTCAATTATTTTTTCAACTCCTTCTTTCCCCAGAACCACGGGTACACCAATTGATAGGCCCGAGGCGCCATATTCTCCGTCAAGACAAGTTGAAACGCTCATGACACGGTTTCTCCCAGTCAAAATCGCGTCTGCTGTTATCGCTATTACGATGCCTGGGGCATAAACGGTGCTGCCTTTCAGCTGGATAACATCTGCGCCCGAAGTAACAGTTAAATGTTCTATTTTGTCGATTTGAACATCTGTTAGCAAACTTTTTATGGGTATGCCTGAAACTGAAGCGTATTCAGCTAAAGGAACCATAGAGTCGCCATGTTCACCAATTACCAGCGCCCGAGTGTCTTCCCGTGAAACGTCAAGTTCATTAGCAATGTATGTTCTAAAGCGCATAGCATCCAAAATGTTGCCCATACCGAACAGGCGATTACGAGGAAAACCGGTTTCCCCAAAAGCAATGTAAGTCATAATGTCAACGGGGTTGCTTACTATCATGAGTTTGCAGTCTGGAGCGTATTTAACGACTTCTTTGACCACTGACTTCACAATTTGGGCATTGGTGTTCATAAGGTCGAAGCGCGTCATATCGGGTCTTCTTCCTAAACCAGCCGTGACAATTACAAGCTCTGAACCGGCCATTTCTTTGAATTCACTAGTTCCTTTGATTTTGCCATCAAATTCGATAGCTGGAGCAGCCTGCATCATATCCAGCGCTTCACCCTTTGCCTGTTTCTCGTTGGTATCGATCAGAACTACGTCGCTAATTTTGGAGCGGAGAATATCAAAAGCCGCTTCACTTCCAACTTTGCCTGCACCAATAACAGTTATCATACAAAAACCTACAATTTGCCTATCAAATATAGAAAGTTGAAACAACAATAAAAACGCCGCGTTTAAATTTACGGCTAATAAGAAACTTCTTTCAAAACTAATTGTATTTTAGAAGAAAATAGAAAGTGGTGATCAGACTCATCTTACAATTACTACTGGACAAGGCGCCATATGAGCCACCTTCTCACTAACACTTCCCAAGAAGAGCTCTTCAACCCTCCCTAAACCTCTATGCCCTACTACGACAAGATCAAAACCGCCCTCTTTGGCCTCCGCAACTATCTCCAAAGCCGGATCCCCTTCCCTTAATTTCGTTGAAACTTCGCTGTTTGGTTTAACAAGTTTTGCATGCGCAATTGCTTTTGTTAAAACTTCTTCGTGAAATTTTTTCAAATCGTTAACAAAAACAGCCATGCTGTCGTTAGAAACCGTCGTCGGTTCCATAGGAACTGCACCCATGGTTGGCGGCTCAGTGACGTTCAATATCGTAATTTTCGCGTCGAATGTTCCTGCAAAATCAAGGGCAAAATCTAAAACTTTATTCGAGATGTCTGATCCATCCACTGGGACTAAGATTTTTCGAATCAAATACTGGCACTCTCAGAAAAAAATATGTTTTTTTAAGCATTAAGCTTTTCCCAAATTTTACTTCATAGCAAACCTGTTAAATTTTTTATCTATGGACGATTTAGTTTTTCCATGCGCAACCCTTTAACATTATAAGCATAAAGTGCTATTTTATACTAAGAACGGTTGGGGGCACATCGATAAATAAGCATATTCAAATCATAATCATGATGCTTATTGCATTAACCCTTATTCTTCCAGCACTCAATATTAATCTGCCAACTGCAAAAGCAGCCGACACTCAGTCTTCCTGGACTACGCTTACGCCCATGCCCACAGCTCGTGGAGGATTCGGATTAGCGGCAGTGGAAGGAAAAATCTTTGCCATCGGTGGAATAAACGGAAATCTACCAGTCAGCATAACTGAGGAGTATAATCCTCAAACAAACGAGTGGACTAGCATGATGCCAATGCCAACTCCCAGAAGCGGTTTCGCCACAGCAGTTTACCAGAACAAAATTTATGTCATAGGTGGAACGGTTGGTAATGGGTATGTTGGAAACAACGAAGTTTATGACCCAGTAAGCAACACGTGGGAAACAAAAGCATCTATGCCTACGCCAAGAGCAGATTTATCCGCAAACATAGTTAATGATAAAATCTACCTAATCGGCGGAAAAAGATACTCAAGCATAGCTCCTTACTATAATGAAACTAACATAAACGAGGTTTATGACCCCGCCAATGACAGCTGGACCGCAAGAACTTCGATTCCAACGTCAGTTCAGGGTTACGCTTCGGCAGTTGTTGATGACAAAATCTACATAATGGGCGGTTCTTTAGAATCCCTTTCCCTTGAAAACTCTCGTATAACAGGAGCAAATGAGGTTTATGATCCTCAAAATGATAGTTGGAGTTTAGCTTTAAATTTACTTAACGGTTTTAGTTATGGGGCAGCAGCTGCAACAACAGGATACATGGCTCCAACTAGAATTTATTGTGTAGGCGGATATTCTAATGGGGAATTTAGCGGACAAGTTCAAGCGTTTAATTTGGAGAATAATTCGTGGAGCATCGGGGAGTCCATGCCCACGCCAAGGGCATATCTGGGTGTAGTTGTTGTAAATGATTTACTTTATGCAATCGGCGGTTTAGATGGAACCAATTGGCTAAACACTAATGAGCAGTACAAGCCGATTCATTATGGCACGATTGCACCGCAAGTAGAAATTACTTCTCCCGAAAACAAGACTTACTCGTCAGTATCGTTGGAATTTACAATTAATAGAGGAACACAGTGGATGGGTTATAGTTTGGACAACCGACCAAACATGACGATTCAGGGAGAAACAGAGCTTTTAGGTCTCTCACAAGGAGCCCATAAGATAATTATCTACGCCAATGACAGCTTTGGGAACATGGGTGCTTCGAACACCGTTTTCTTTTCTGTTGACACAATTCCACCAAACATCGAGATACTAATTCCCCAAAACAAATCCTACGACTCCACCGACATCCAGCTAACTTTTACATTAAATGAAGCCGTATCGAATTTATCTTACAGTTTGGATAATCAAGAAAAAATAAAAATTAACGGCAACTTAACATTGCCTGCGTTGTCCAACGGTCCTCACCGCTTAACGCTCTATGCAACCGATAATTTCGGAAATTCAGCTGAGAAAACTGTATCATTTAGCATCGAGCCCTTCCCAATTGTGGCAATTGTTGCAGTATCGGCCATAGTGACCATCGCATTAGCCGGGGGATATTTGTTTTACAAGCGAAACAAATCAAATCCCAGCAAAATAACCAAGAAAAATTGAAAAAACTCGAACCTTATTCCATTTGGTCATTAATATTTGGGGGTAGTTAATTATTTTAGTTGAATGGAATCTTAAAAATCTGGCTAGTCCGAGCAAATGAAAGCCTATTCAATTAATCCATCCTTAATTGAATCGATTAATCAATTTCATTAGTTTTCAAGCAACAACAAAAAATGCAGATAAAAATGTTGAGCAGGAAATATTTCGTTAACTATCAATCGAAAGATGCATTTTGCTTGCTTTTATTAGAACTTGCTCAGTCAAGAATTCGTTCAGCAAGCTAGGCGCCAAAACCTTTCCTAAAGTTTTTTTTGTCTTCTTGTGTTCGGCAACGTGATTCTTTATTGCGAGATCCATCGCTTTCAAATCGGGAACTACCAAAATCTTAGTCCCGCAAATGCATTTTATAATAGGCATACTTGTTTTGTGGACTATAATTTGGATATCTTGCTCTTGCAAAAAATGTATGTTTTTGATTTTAATTTTGGTTGCCTCACTTCTCGACCTTATACTTGAAGCAAGTTGTCTATTATTTCATCGCGATCAAATTTAAAAGGTTGTGATAGGCATTACACAGTCACAACAAGAGCCAACAAATAGAACGAGTAGAAATAAAACAAAAATGTTTAGTCTCTGGGTCCCAAGCAGATTAGCCTTTGTTAAAATCCATCATGCCGCCTGTTTTTTCCAAAAGAAAAGAGCTCCCAGAACTTTGTTAATTTTTTATCACTTGAATACTAAGTTCGGAATTAAAAGTCTTATCGATATATTACTCCAAAAAGCAAATCAGGAATAAATTAAACAAAAGTCCAACTAATTGACAATTGATCGCCAAAGGAGTCCGTGAAACATGATGATCTATTTGATTAACGCAGGATAGCTTTTATTAAGCTTGATAGAAGTAAACATTTTCCTTCAACAACTGGTTCCCCATGGAATCTTTTATTACCGTTGCCAATAAAAAGCCAAATTATTAAGAAACTAAATAGAATACTGAAAATCGACAAAGAAACAAATTGAATAATTAAACCACTTAAAATGGAAAACATTACCAGTAATCCCGAAAAAGTGTTTATAACCACTAAAAAGAATTTTGTCTTCCGTATTCCCAAAACCATAGGAATCGTAGTTACTCCAGAAACCTTGTCCCCTCTCATATCCAAGTAGTCAAAGATAACTTCTTTGACCAGCACTTGAATAAATATGAATGCAAAAACAAAGATTACTTTTTGAAATCCTACCGTTCCAAGTGCATATGGTAGCAAAGTCCCTGTTACAGCCCAGCTAAGTGCAACTGAAAGGCTTTTCACTCCTGTAATTTCTTTAAGTCGAGGCAAGGTTTTAACTACTCTAATACTGTAAACCAGACCAATCACAAAGGGCATTGACAAAACAAGAAGTACCCTCAAACCATCTAATGCACCAATTGAGAGGCAAGCAATCGTTGCAGAAACCGAAGCAGTCACATAATATACTCGAGATCTTGACTGGATATTTGGCGAATTGACAGCATCCTCTACCTTATCAGTAGCTTTATTCAAACTGTATATAGAAAAGGTTACTAGGAATGCTGCCAAGACAATCTCTGGGGCAATGGATTGGCCGTATACGAGAAAACTAAAAATTACAACCAATGATGCATTCAAAGATAGGAGAAGCGATGTTGAAGTCATGAACTTTAAAATTTTGCATGCTCGGAAATAGGTTATTTTTAGAAGGTGATTTGCATAATTTGAGGTTTTTGCAGGTTCTATTTGAGTGGCAAGGGCCTTCATGGAATTTGTCCCTGCTGAATATGGATTCAAAATAAGTAATGAGACTTATGAAGGACTAATCTGTATTTAAAATCCACATTTACTCATTCAGCTAGTCAAGTCAGCATCTTAATAAAATGAACTACCTAATCCAATTGAAAAAAATTTAAAAATTGCTTTCTTAAATCAATGACTTAAAGTCAATTAGCGTACTTCGGTTAGCGACATCTTCAAAGAGATGTTCACCCCATTCTATAGCTTCCTTGCTTTCAGACATCAAGTCTATGCCATAATCGTATTCACCATTTAACTTAAATAAACCTAGAGAAAAACTATTCTCCGCCACAGTTAAAGCAATCTTTACGTCCTCATTTACGAAGATTTTCAATTTCCCTTCCAGAACATATTTTTTTATAAGTCCCGTTTCTGCTAAAGCTGAAGCTTTGTTTAGAACTTTAGGGGTAAATATTAAGTCCACAGAATTGCCTTCTTTTAATAATTTTTCGACAATCGGAACGTAATCGCCATGAAATACTGGTGAAATTCCCTTTATCCTTTTTGAGGATTTTAGGATATTCACGATTTTTTCGTGAACGAGGTTCAAATCCGTAGCTTCAATGCGAACTATTGACGCGTTGCTTAACGCACCTAAGTTTAGAAGAAGAAAGTAGGGTATATCAGCAACGTTGTGTGACAACCAAAAGTCCTTAAACTTTTCGATAACTTCGGTAGTTGAAATGAGCTCTTTAAAGACTTTAGTTTCAAGTAATCCCAGAGAAGAAAGTCTGTAAACTCCTTGGGACTTTGTTGTTAGGCCAAGTTCGCCAAATTCTTCAAGAACATGAAGAATGGTGGTATCTCTGGTTTCAACATCAGATCTAAGGTCAGCTATTTTTCTCTCACCGCTTAAGAGACTTAACAAAATTTTAAGTTTTAGTTCTGATCTTAGAGGAGATAAATAGTCCAAGGAGATCCATCCATAATCGGGTTAATCTATTATATAAGTGTAGTCATGAGATTTAAGATTTGGCTAAAGGAACTTTCCTTTGAAGCACATAAATGCCCCTAAATTTGTCGTGAAGGTTTTTGTTATGTTTTGACCAATTCTTTTCGGCCAAAAGTCCTAAAATAACCTCACATATTTTGTTTAATTTAAAACATTTTTTGCCATAAATATTATTTTTGTCTATAAAAAGCATAATTGCTTGTCGTAAGCAATAACAAAAATACAAATCCTTATAAATATCTAAGCAGTCAATATGAACTGAGACCATTATGCAACAAAGTATGCTCGAAACTTACGTTCACATGCTAAAGACGCTAGCACATGAAGGTCCTTTAAAACGGGCACGTCTAATGAATAAAGCTAAGATTAATTCCGAAACACTTCAACAATTCTTGAACTTCTCAACTAAAGAAAAAATGGTTGAAGAAATAACGAGTAACAAAGATAGAGAACTTTTCAAAGTCACTCAAAAAGGCATCACTGTACTAAACTATTTTGTTGAAGCCAAACAAGTGGTTCTCAATTGACAAAAAAACCAAAACAAAACCTTTCTCTGATGGACAACAAAAATTTTTCAAAATTTAGTCTACCAAACCAGTATTTTTGCGAAGGTGAGGGAAGTATTTTATGATCTTCGCTGAAGCGATGGAATTCTCAAAGAAATTTCATGTTTGTCACCCAAAAATATTCAAAGGATTTATTGATTTGGGCTTGAGTCATAACAGAGCAGATAGCTACGTAGTTTTAGCTAATTACTCCTTGGCACAAGAAAGGTGTTATTTCGAATTAACAGAATACGTTAAGAGCCACAATTTAAGAATAGACCATTATAAAGATTATGTGATGATCTCCACATTATTCTAAAAAGGTCATTAATTATCGGTTAGCAAATACTTTTTTGGCAATACTCTTGTTTTGGGAATATCCCTCTTAAGCTCTTCTACTCAAATAACATTTTGAGCTAAATTAGCTGGGTGAGTATTGTGTTAACGAAGAGTAGACCGAGAAAAAAGAAGACTACGATAAAAGCTGATTCTTTGATTCTTTGTGAATGCGGATTTGGAATTCTGTTGGTTTCGGATTTGAAAGCAATGAGCACAGCAATTGGAGATCACGCAGCCGAACATGCCAGAAAAGAAAAAAATATTGGGAAAGCTGCTTTTGTTGAAGAACGCATACAGAATCTATTGATTGTGCAAGCCCTGGACAAGGCAGCTAAGTTTTGAAAAGTTAAGATCTTTGATATTAAAGAGAAGAGAAATCGCGGTCATCTCAATATTATATGTGAAATTTCTGGAACTATTTTTTTAATCAGAAAATTTTAAGTAAACATTAAGCCACGCATTCAAGAGAGGTCTTGACTAATGGGCTACGAAATCGATTACGCGGCAGGCGAACTAATTGGGTGTTCCTCCAAAATAGTTATCGCTGACAGAATATTCTACATAAAATTGTTTGCGTCTCAGTCATCGAGGTTTTTCTCTGGAGACCAACAAGGTGTTATTCAAAAAGAAATCTCGAAATCCGAGTTTGACTTATGGATTAACATCTTGGCTGATTGTGAAGGCGATGTAAACGCAATTCAGAAGAAACTTGTTGTAGGCAAAAAATATTAGCTTTTTGTGCTAATATAATATGTGAGGAATGTCTCTTGACTGTTCATTTGGTGCCTTGGGATACCAGTCGAAATTTGCTGGAGGAGACAAACCGACTCTACGACGAAACCGGAACCTTCGATTCAATTCAGAAAGGCGACCTCGTTGCAGTTAAACTTCATGTAGGCGAATTAGGCAATCCTTACTATGTGCAGCCATGCTTCGTCCATGATATAGTACGCAGAATCAAGGAAGTAGGCGGCAAACCGTTCCTAACAGACTCCAATACCGCTTACCATGCCCAACGTAACAACGCCTATGACCACATGAATACGGCATTGATGAATGGGTTTAATATGGCACCATTTATCGTTGCGGACGGGTTAAAAAGCGAAAACTTTAGACTTGTAAAAACCAAGGGCATCCTAAAAGAGATCGAAGTCTCAGGTGCCATCGCTGAGGCTGACGCCATGATCGTTGTTACTCATTGCAAGGGTCATGAACTTACCGGATTCGGGGGTGCCATAAAGAATTTAGGCATGGGATGCTCGCCAAGTGCGGGAAAGATTCGGCAACACAGGACCGTTGGTTTAGAAATCGACACATCAAAGTGTGTCGGATGCGGCAAATGCAAAGAAGCCTGTGCCACCAACCTTCCCGAGATAATTGAGGGAAAGGCTAGGAATTCTTCGCCTTTGTGTATGCGTTGCCCCGTTTGCATAGGGGCCTGCCCCATGGAAGCCATACGTTTTGTAGATAAAGAAAACCTTAGTAAGTCACTCGCATCAGCCGCTTACGGAACCCTATCAACCTTCAAACCGAAAAAAGTCTCCTACGTAACCTTCGCAAAGGACATATCAGAAGGCTGCGATTGCTTACCTAACCCAGGCCAAATAGTCTTCAAAGACGTTGGAATCTTTGCCTCGAACTCACCAGTTTCGATAGATGCAGCATTCTTATCGATGATCGATTACAAACTACTAAACGATGCTTCTGAAGTGGACTGTATGCTGCAAGTAAGAGAAGCAAATGCTCTGGGCATCGAAGGCGAAGTCAAACCAAAAATAAACAAAATAATCTAATTCCACTTGACATGGGTTTTTCTTTTTTGTCTCCGCATTACTAAATAAACTGCAATTAGCGCTGCCAATCCAGCAACAACCGCAATGAGTATATAGTGAGAAACGCCTGCGACTTCTGCCCAGTTATTTCCCAAGTAGAAACCCACGTATATTAGAAGACTGTTCCACAAAATGCATCCGGCTGTTGTGAAAATCAAGAATTTTGGCAGCGGCATCCTTGCCGCTCCTGCAGGGAAGGATATTAGTGTTCTTATTCCAGGGATTAGACGGGCCAAAAAAATGGTAAGCGAACCGTACTTGCTAAACCATTTGGCTGCAAACGCAAGTTGATCAGCTGAAAAAAGGACTCTGCCCAAAATGCGACGTTTAGTGAGAACTTCAACGCCTTTTAAACCTATGTAGTAATCTACTAATGAACCGATTATAGCAGCTATGGTAGCAACTGTAACGGTTAGCCAAAAGTCAAGTTGACCAGTGTGCACCAAGTACCCTGAAAATGGCAGTATTACTTCGCTGGGAATTGGCAAAGAGCTGGATTCAAGCACCATCAAACCAAAAATTCCTGGATATCCCCAAGAAGAAACTGTATTCTTTACGTTACTAGTGAAAGACATTATGGCGCTGACCAAAGGTCCGCTTGTAAGAGGAGCGCCTTCGATAAATACGTCTTCCAAAAACTCAACCAAAACATAGGCGGCAATAACGATTATTATCGTAGCCACAATTATTTGCGGAGCCTTACGTTTTAGCATCGTGAATCTTGAAGTAGCCATTGCCAAGAGTTATCGTTGAACTTTAATGTCAAACTTGAATTTATCTTAGCCTATCTCAACATCATTTTCAAATCCCTTTTATACGACATCGCTCTAACTTTTTTAGGGTTAATAGCGGGGTTTGTTTGATGGAAATTATTGAAGGCATTCACCGAATCGATGAAGCCAGCAGCAACATTGCCCACAGCAACGTCTACCTGGCAATTAACGGAAAAGACTTGATTGTTGTCGATACTGGAACTTCTGGGAACGCAAAGAAAATCGTTGCATACATCCAAAAAATCGGTCACCAACCCTCCGAAGTCTCAACGATTATCTTAACACATTACCACATGGACCATGCTGGAAGCGCTAAAGAACTCAAAGACCTAACCCACGCCAAAATCGCGGTTCAAATCGAAGATGCAGATTTTGTTGCTGGAAAAAAACCCTATCCGAAAGCAAAAAACCTCCTATTTAGGGCAGTTTCATCCTTTATCAAAACTGAACCTGTTGAAGTTGAAATCGCCCTCAAGGATGGGGACAAAATTGGAAACCTAAGAGTAATAGTCACGCCCAGGGCATTCGCCGGGAAGCATCGTTTTGCTTGATGAGCAAAGAAAAGTCTTGTTTGCAGGGGACACTTTGAGGTTCGATGGGGACAAGGTTACAGGGGCTCCCAAACAATACACTTGGGACGGAGAAAAAGAGAAGGAATCTATCAAGAAAATATCCGTGTTGGACTTTGACATTATGTTGCCTGGGCACGGGGAAATTCTTAAGGCTAACGCTTCACAAGCAGTCAAAGAGTTCCTATCTAAAAATAACAAGGCATAATGTTCAGCGAGCAACCCATCCCAATTTTGAACATGCCCTTCTTTATAGAGCAGAAAAAAATTTTTGATAAGCGAAATTGGCTGTTAACAAAGTTTATTAACATTTTCAACTCTCCGTTGAGGTAAGGGACCTATCTGGCAACTCTAAACATGCCAAACATTCCAAAAAAACTGCGTATGCTTATCCACGGCGATAGGCTTGGGCAGCGTAGGCAGTGCACTGTTTCTGCAAAGCACCGTTTTCACGAGCATTCTAAAAAACGGGTATTTTAGGGGTATAGAACAGAATCCAGCCATCTTGTATTTGGAGATTGGATTAACTGGGATTGCGATAGCTTATTTTGGTTATATGTTCGTACATTTCATTTTTTCAAATAAATAAGAAAGCAGCAAATCAATCCTGGTTATCTAATAATGCTAACAAGTAAATAATAATTGGTAATAACTTTTTGGCTCGATAAAGATGGCAAGAGTTGGATGAGATTTCGGGGATTATGGATAAAACTTGTGTTTTCAATGAATGCTTTCTTAACTGTAGTTGTTGCAACCGGTCTGCCAAAGGCAGTTGCAGCAACAACAACAACAACAACTTCTACGGCTTCAATAGTCGGCAAAAATCAATTGACCCTTCGTAGCATAAACTCGTAATTGGGTTTGTTTTGAAAGATGCAACTGTCGATTTGCAGAATCGGGTTGCAGCAGCATCAGCAGCAGCAACTTCTCTGGCTCCTGCTGTTAGTTATAATCCTGTTATGAATTTCTGAGGTTCTGATGATCTTGCTGCACAAATATAAGACGCGTTCCAAGCCTTTTTTGTTCTTAGTTAGGTTAGTAGCACATAATTTTCTTTTGAGATAAGAAAATGAAGCTCAAAGAAAAAAGGAAAAGATTAAGTTTTTAGCTTTTCACTGTAGACACAGCAGTAACTTTTTGGTTGTCTTTCTTGTTTTTTCTTCTGCGTATAGCCAACAGCAGGAATGCTGCGAGGAGCATTATCAAGATGACCATTGCTGATTCTGCGACAGTAAATAGGGTTGTGACTTGTTCCCAGTTTGCTGTCTCAGTAAGTGGGTTGTTCATGGTTACGGTTTGGCTGTTTTCGGTCCCGCTGTATGAACCACTGCCAATTCCGGACCCAATTCGTGAATGCATATTGCGTGCCAGTGCTATCCGTGCCTTGTGAACCTACGCTAAAGCTTACGGTTGAACCCGCAACATACCAGCCATCGCCCGTAGGGATTGCCGTAGGGCGAGTTGATTGTCAAACGGTACTGAGTTAAGTACACGATATTTTGGGAAGTAACAGTTGGAACATGGACCGTCATTGTGTCGACGCCCTTTATTACGTACCTGGTTGTTGAGTCTCGGCTTATTGTACTACTTGTCGTCCAGGAGAAATCTCCAGCTTTAATACCGCTAAAGGTAATCGTTGAAGTTGTCGAGGTTTTGGTTTGTCCGTTGAAAGTTATACTCCATGTTTTTCCTGGTGGTAAGCCTTGTTCTTTGAAGGTGACGATGTAGGTTGTCGTCGGGTTAGATGTGTAGGTTATCGTCGTTGAAGTTTGGGTTGGACTTGGGGTTGGGGTCGCTGTTGGTGAGGGGATTTGGGTTTCGGTTGGTGATGGAGTTGGGGTGGGAATTGGAGAATCGGTTGTTGAGGTTGTTGGGGTTGGGCTTGGTGTTGGCGTAGTTGTTGGGGTTGAAGGATCGTTTGGTGTTGATGTTGATGTTGGTGATGGTGTTGGCGTTGAGGTGGGTGTTGGTGCTTGGGTGGGGCTTGTTGTAGGTTGGGAAGTTGGGGATGGGGTAGGTGTTGGAGTTGGATCTGGATTTGAATCGATAGGCATTGGTGAAGAGTTGTGTGGTCTGGAGTTTGGATTGGAGTAGGAGTTGGGGAAGGAGTTGTTGTTGGAGCTGCAGTTATGAGTTGGTTAAAGAGAATAGAGTATTTTTGGCATCCATGGAAAGTGTTTTGGTAAGCAGATGTGATCCATTGGTATTGGCCTGCGGTGGTGGGGTTAGTGGCTGTAAAGGTAATTGAGACCATTTGATTTGTGCTTAGCCCGCCTGCAGTTCCATGTAAAGTTATCGTGCCGTTGCTTGTTAGGGTGGGTTGAGAGATCAGGGTAGGCGTCCATGTTTGTCCTAATGGGGAATTCGTAACTTTTAGTGAAGTAGAAACTATACTGGAATATCCCTTAGGAATTGTTACATTAATAGAGCTCATCTGTGATGAGCCGGTGTTGGTTATTGTTACTGTGTAATGGGCTGTTTGGCTTACACTTGCATTGTCAGTGGCTAGGGTTGCAGCGCATGTGAAACTTGTTGGTGCTGAAACGCAAGATTGAGCAGGGGTCGCCATTGAGAATAACAATACAGCTGTTAGGATGATCAGTAGTATTGATCTTTTCTTATTCAATATCATGTCACGTTTCTTCCTATTCGAAATTTTGTTATAAATCAACTTCCACTGAGACGGCTTATAACCATAATTGAGATTTTCGTTACATGTCGAGTTTCGCAGTATTAGTGTTCGACAGTTGACATCTATATTAAGTGTTAATACTGCTTATATATCACGATATACAATGTGAAATCCTGAACACAAACGAGCTCAACCATCAAAATAACTCCACCTAAGTGGCAAGTAACGAAATTGTTAAAAAAAAATAACGGTAGGAAAAATGAAAACATCATACCTCACTGAAGAAGACATCGAAGAAACAGAAGAATACTTTCAACAAGCAGTAGTCATAACCAGCAAACAAAACGAAAGCTTCGAAAAAACAAAAACCCCAAAAATCAACAGCACCGTTTCCAACATTAGCACATTCCCAAAAGCTAATGATTCAGATAAGAAATTTAATCAATACCTATTGGAAGCCATAGATGAAACCTTATCATCATTGGGCGAAGTCGTAAAAAACGCCGTCATAGAACATCTAAAGAATGAATTTCAAATAAACAAAAACGATATTCCACAAAAAATATGTGATTTTTCAAAGATAGTTCACAAAGTCTTCGGTTTAGGTGCGGATAGATTGGAACTTAAAATTGTGAAAAACTTAAGTTCCAAACTTCAAGTTGACGTCAATTTAACTGAATATGAATGGCCCCTCTCAAAGTGGATAATTAACGACGTTTCGTTTACTGAGTATGTCGCAAACTTGCGAATCAGTTACGCAAAGACAGTTGAAAAGAAGGCTTAAGTTTTAACTTATTTTTTGATTAAAAAGTTAACGATTGATTCTTTTGTTTACCGAATTCGAATATATATTTAGAATTCATAACGCTTATGTTTCATTTCGCGGCTACCACTTAACATTCGAGAGTTGATGAATATCAAGCAAAAGGATAGCTCACTCATTAGCCTAAGCATCTCAGAAACTGCAAAAGAAGAAGAGAATTTCCAAGTCATAGCTAACTCGATTAGAGACGCAGTAGTCATAGTAGACGAAAAAGGCAAAATCAGCTGTTGGAATTCAGCTTCAGAGAAACTTTTTGGATACTCAAGCAGTGAAGCCCTTGGCAAAAACATACATCAACTTGTCATCCCTAAAACAACTGGTCCAGAAGCTAAAAACCAAATAAGAACTAGCATGGAAATCTTTGCCGACACAGGAATGGGCTACTTCACAGTTGGAAATGTAGAGTTGGTGGGCTGCCGAAAGGATGGCTCTGAAATCTCAGTTGAGCTAACCCTTTCGCCCATAAAAATAGCAGGCAAATGGAGCGCCATTGGAGTAATCAAAGACATTACACGCAGAAGAAAAGCTGAAGACAAATTACGAGAGGCAGAACAACGTTACCATGCATTGTTCAATCAAGCCCCCGTGGGTGTTTTAGTTGTTGACCCCAAGACCACCGGGTTTGTTGAATTTAACGATCTCGCGCACAGCCAACTTGGTTACACTAGAGAAGAATTCGAAAAACTTTCTCTGGTAGATATAGAAGTCAACAAACCGGGAAAGATTAAGAAAAACGTTGCCGAGTTGTTAAAAGCTGGAGATGGAGAGTTCGAAACAGAACATCAAACCAAGACCGGTGAAACAAAGAATGTCCTAGTAACCACAAAGACCCTCAAGCTAAAGGACACAAAGTATCTCCAATGCATCTTCCGCGACATAACAGAAATCAGGCGCGTCCAAAAATGTCTAGGCGAGAGCGAAGCAAAATATCGACAACTAGTTGAGCTTGCTCAAGAAGGCGTCTGGGTCCTCTCAAAAGACTACGAAACTGTCTTTGTCAACCCTAGGATGACCGAAATGTTGGGTTACAGCAGAAGCGAAATGGTTGGAAAAACCCTTTTTGACTTCATGGATAACAGGGAAGTTCCATTGGCGAAGGAGTTCTTGGGAAAATATACTTGTGGAGTTAGCGGAAACTTAGAGTATGAATTTACAAGAAAAGATGGCGCCCACATCTACACAAGTATTGCGGCATCCCAAATTACTGACGATAAAGGAGATTATTTAGGCACACTTGCCCTTGTAGCCGACATAACTTTACGTAAAGATATGGAGACTAAGTTGGAGAAGTACTCCAAGAGTCTCGAAGAGATCGTGGACCATAAAACCAAAGAATTAGAGATGGCCCAAGTTCAACTAATCAAGTCTGAGAGACTAGCAGCGATAGGCGAACTATCCGGCATGATTGGTCACGACTTACGCAACCCCTTAACCGGCATCAAAAACGCAGCATATTTCCTAAAAAGAAAGAACGTTTGCACGTCTCCGCAAGAAAAAGAAATGATCGAGATAATTGAACGATGCGTCGAATATTCCAACAAGATAATTAATGACCTGCTTGATTTCTCAAGAGAAATTCACTTAGACCTCAAGGAAACCTCCTTACAAAATATGATAACCGAAAGCTTGGCGATGGTCAACATCCCAAGCGCAATTAAGGTTGTAAAAGATCAAAACATCTCCGTCACCTTCTTGGCTGATGTCAACAAATTAACGCGTATTTTTGTTAATTTAGTCAAAAACGCAGTCGATGCAATGCCCAACGGAGGAACCTTAAGCATTACAAGCAAACAAGAAGAAGGAAAGTTAAGAATTAACTTCGCCGATACGGGCATGGGAATTTCAGACGATGTGCTACCCAAGTTGTTTGCCCCATTATTTACTACAAAAGCCCAAGGTATGGGTTTTGGGTTGGCAATTTGCAAACGCATCGTTGAAGCCCATGGAGGAACGATAACGGTTAAGACCGCGCTAGAAAAAGGAACAACCTTCACCGTTACTCTTCCAATTGAACCAAAACTTCAATGCGGAGGTGAATAGTTTGGACCAAAAATACAAAATATTACTCGTTGACGACGATGAAACCATCAGAACTACGATGATAGCAATACTCGAAGATGAAGGATACAGCGTTGACAGTGCACCCAACGGAAAAGAAGCAATTAAGAAGACCCAAGAACAAACCTACAACTTAGCGTTACTTGACATACGATTACCCGACATGGAAGGCGTAGAACTGCTCGGACTAATGAAGGACAGCATTCCTCGCATGAGGAAAATAATGGTGACAGGATTCCCATCTCTGCAGAACGCAGTTGAAGCAGTCAATAAAAGTGCAGATGCATACTTGATAAAGCCAGTTGACGTCGATAAATTGCTCGCTACAGTCAAAGAACAGCTACAAAAGCAAGAAGAAGACAAAAAATTCAGTGAACAGAAAGTCGCTGATTTCATCGAAAGTCGAGTTAAAGAAATCTCTGTAAACCAAATTTAAAAAACCTCCAAATCTTTTAATATTTTTTCAATTTTTTAAGAACCACAAAATAACTAATTGATTAATGAATTCATCTAATGCAGAAAGTTTTTCTGGTAAACATAGATTGATAATAAATATTTCAAGTATTTCAGATTTAAATATCAATTTAACTGTTTGTTCATTAACGGCTGTTAGGGAAAAATAATCACCGAGAAGACTTACACGAAGGAAAATGTATGAGTTTAACGACTCAAGAAGATTCCTTAATTGAATTAAAGAACGACGAAGTGACGGTTAAACATTTGAAGGAAACGCCCTCAGAAAAATTCGACAATCTTTTGATTGAGTCAATCGACGAAACGCTCACCTTGTTAGGGGAACCAGTTAAAAATGAGTTTTACCAACAGCTAAATGTTAAATTCAACATAGAAAAAACCGACATCCCACAAAGGCTGGAAGATTTCTCACATATTCTACACAAAGTTTTTGGTTTGGGCGCAAGTCGGCTTGAAGTAAAATTTTTAAGAAACCTTGATTCGAAAATTCCGGTTGGTTCCAAATGTTTTAATGCGGATTGGTCAGTTTCGACTTGGATCGAAAAAGAAATGTCGTTTTTAAAAACCATAAAAGACAAACAAAAAGAGTTTCTAATAAATATCATGTAGCAACTTCATCCGCCACGTTCTTTTAACTTGCGACCTCTTCTATGAATAAATTTCTTTTAATTCATTTTAGAAAATGTTAAGACTTCAAAACTTCACAGCTTCTAGATCAATTCTTGAATTGAACATAAAGAGTCTTTAGCATTACAAAAAATTGTAGTGCCTACCCCAAGATCCCTGCTATTGTAGAAATTACAAAAAGCAAAATAACACCAATGACGACGATTTTTTTAGTTGAGGTCTTCATTTTACTCAGTGCCTTTTAGGATTTTTGAGGTTATTTTTTCTTTCCCATAAACTTGTCCATAAATGATTTCTTTTGCAGCTTAGATTCTCCAGGTTGATTGCTTAATAAATTATCTTGTGATTTGGTTTCAAGGCTTTTTTCGATTTCATTCTTTATTTTTGCCATTACTTCTTTTTCATCCGCTGAACCCTCGATGAGGAGAATGTTGTGTCCTTGAGCAATTTTTCTGGCAGTTTCGTTAAGTTGAGGAATAGCCATGAAAATAGGCACGTCCACCTTCACTTCCGAAGTTTTGTATATATAAAGAATGAGGGGTGAGGTAGTAACTTCAGATTCGCTTACAGCATGGTCAAGGGCTATAACCTTTTCTTGGCCATCAACTATTTTCCTGGCGATTAAACTAAAGTGATGTTGCATTTCACTTTTTTGCCCCATCACCAAGCCTGGAATTTCAACGGAAAATCCCAAGTTTACGAGGAGTTCTTGGATGTTTTCTAAGCTTGCGACGTTTTGCCTAATTTCTTTTTTCCTTGTCAAGTTCAATGAATACTTTGGAACATCGATGACTTTCGCTTCTTTTATGGTAAAGATCTTTGAACAACTCCGACAGACTATGTCTGATTCTGTGTTTTCGAATCTTTCTCCGCAGGATTGGCAAACATACCAACGGCCCATATTTCGGTATTGACCTTCAACTAAGAGTTCACCGCATTTCGGGCATCGATCGTTTATGTATTTGTCTCTTTGATCAATGTGTCCACAGGGAACATGTTCAGTTAAACTTGTTTTTTGTACATTATGACTTTTGCATTTGGGACAACGATCGTGGAGAGTGAGTGTTGTTGAACCACAATTTGGACATACCGAGACTGAGTCATAAAAGGCTTTTTTAAGAATATCTAAATGTGCGAGGTTTTCCAATAGATCTTTGTTAATGACCTTTTCTTTAGCGCCTTCAAAAACATTATCGGGGCTTTGATATACGAAGCCTGCACCTTGGACAAACTTTGGAATTATTTCTTCTTTGTCGCTACATTCAAGAATTGTCCTAAGAAGGTCGCGTGAGTTAGGCTCAATGTAGGCTTCTCGCCTTTCTAGCTCTATTTGCTCCTCCACATCAAATGTTTTTGTTGGCTCCTGTTTCTTGTTTGGAAAAATCTTACTTAACAGTTGTTTTTGTTCTTCCGTTGACTGTGGAGTACTTGTAACTTGCGAGTTTTTTTTCATTTGAATGGCCTTCTTTTTTTCCGTTATTATCTTGATCCTAATTTTTCATTTAATGGAGGAATAGATAGAATGCTAAACCTGAAATTACACTTAAGAGAGTGACGTGTTTTAATCCCGCCGCAAAGCTTTCCTCGTTGATTTTTCCTGCTATGAGTCCTCCGAATATGGATTCTATTAATGATGCGTGTAGAAATAGACGGCTTGATTGTGCCTGGGAGAGGATTGGTTTAATGAAAGATACGCTGCTAGCTGTGGTTTGGCTTAAGGGAGCGAACATCATGTTTGAAATTACAATGATTATGAATAGAAACATGAATACGGAGAAGTAGAAAATTGCAACGTAAGGAAGGGTTTGCTGTCTTCTCTTTGTAGTCCATTCGTTTATGTTTTCAAGATATTTGGCGGTTGAGTCAAAGATGTTAGATAAGTCGCCACCGTGTTTTCCTGCTTCATTTATCAAAACAGTTGCTTTTCTGATTAAAGGCAGATCGATTCTATCGCTAAATTCCTCAAGAGCTTCATTAAAGTTCATGCCCCAGCTCATATGTGCCACCAACATTTTCAGCTCAATCGTTAGCGGACCGTACATTCGGTGAGAGGCATGTTCCAAGGCAACTTGTAGGGGGATACCTGTCTTTGAGGCAGTGGCTAAGTCTCTTAGGAATTCGGGAGTTGCTTTTTCGATTTTGAGTTTCCATCTGTTGTGAATGATGCTTGCGACACTTGGCGGCGCAATCCCTATTGTTAGGGCTATAATTATCATGTAGTCTAATGTTGGAGAAAAAAGATAGAAGAATGCTGCAACAATGAAGAAGATTATTGCTGCAATACCTGAAATGATCGGTAATGCGTTTTGTTGTTTTTTTTGTTACTTTCATTTAAATCTCACTTCTCGAAGGTTGACATGATCACGATCATTATTGCGCCCATTATTGGAATTCCGAGGTAAGTTAGCAGGTATAGGATTGTCGCCATACTCATGCCCGCAATTGTACCGCTTCCTATCATACCTAATGTAACAAAGAGGACTACGAAAAGGAGTGGAGCTGCGACGAGCATCATGATATAGATTTCAGCTGTGGCTGCAAGTGACTCTAGCATCAAATCTAGTTTGCCTATTCGGTCTTTTGTAACCTTTTCTGTAGTAATTTTGAGGTATTCTGTTGGGTTTCCTCCAGTTCTTACGGTTGCCACGTAACCTTGGAGGATTTCTCCGAGTTGATCGTTTGGTGTTAATTTGGCGTTAGCAAGGATCGAGCTCATGAGGTCGCTGCCAAAAACCTCTATGTCTCTTATTACGTTGCTAAATTCTAACTTAACCTCTTTTAAAGTTTCAATCTTAGCCATCGATTCAAAAATTACGCTTGGAGGAACATTTGAGCTTGAGAGAAGAGTTAAAAAGTTGGCGATATAAGGCAAGTTCTTGTCAATTGGACCTTTTCTGTTGCTTGCTTTCATTCCCGGGTAAATGTACATAACCATCAGAGTTATCAATGCGACTGAAACAGCAATTACTAATGTAAATAAGAGATTCATTATAGAAAGCATTGGAATTCCACTTAAGAGTGGAAAGACAATAAAAGAAACTGGAATTGCAACCCCGAAAGCGATGATTGAAGTCAAAACCATAAAGGCAACATATGCCTTGAAAGCAATTAGGACACCACCCTTCTTTAGTTGAACATGAATCTCCGAAAAATGAGGGTAGAATCTCTGTAATCTTCTGTTAAGTAATTCATATGCAATGGCCCAGGGTTGAAATTTCATTTTGTTTTAGCTCACTTTTGCTTTTCGGTAGATTTGTTGCGGGTCAGAGAAGTAGTCTAAGACAAGTTTTGAGACTTGTTCGTATGAACGCAAGTGTTTTCTTACCATGTACTCTAAAATTGTCTGTCTCATTTCTAATTCTTGGTCAATTTCTTCTGTGGAGTATCCCCATTGAGAAGCAATTCTATCTAGCAGGGGACTTCTTGCAACTTTTTCATAGGTATCTTTTTCGGTGTTCCAAGTGAATATGTCTTGAATCTTGAAGTCATTTTTCTCTTTGTCCCAACCGACCATTTCTGAAACGCTAATTGTTCTTCTCAGAGAGACGTTGTTTACCACTAGTCGTCGGACGATGGAGATAGCGTTCAAGTTTTCGACTTGCGTTTGAGGGATGTTCATAGGTTTAGTTGTAAGTCTGTGTAGGACACCTTGCACGTGTTCTGCGTGTATTGTTGTTAGACCTAAGTGACCTGTAGCCATGGCCTGGAATAGTGCATAGGCTTCCTCGCCTCTAATTTCACCTACTATGATGAAGTCGGGTCTTTGTCTTAGAGCTGCTCTGAGTAGATCGAACATGCTTATGCTTCCGATTCCAGCTTCACCTACGGCTCCTGCGCCCGTGCCTAAGCCTTGCCTCGTAACCATCATTTCCCAGTTTTGATGAGGCAATCGAATTTCTTGAGTATCTTCTATGCTCACTATTTTCAGGGTTGGCCTAATGAATAAGCTGATTGCATTTAGCATGGAAGTTTTTCCGCCTCCGATGTCGCCGCCGATCATTACTGAATGACGGTTCTCAATTAAGAACCAGTAATAAGCTGCGATTTCTGGAGACAGTGCTTTGTATATGATTAAATCGGCTATAGTAAGGGGGCTCTTCTTGAATTTTCTGATTGTGAAAGTACTACCTTTAGGCGTGACTTCCGTCCCATATGTTACTTGGGCTCGGCTACCATCGGTTAATGTTCCATCTAAAATAGGTTGGGCGATTGAGATGTGTCGACCGCAAAGATAAGCAAGTTTAAAGACAAAGTTTTCAAGTTCCTGATTGGTTTCGAATCTTATGTTAGATGGAATGGATTCATATTTTCGATGCCAAACGAAAATTGGCGAGTTTGTGCCATCGCAGGAAACGTCTTCAATGTTTTCGTCCCTCATAATTCCATCAATTTTTCCAAAACCCAAAAAATCTCTCGCAATAAAATACTGATATTTGCCCAAAGTGTTCGCATCAATATTAATGCGATACTTTATGGCGGTATCCAAAATCTTGAATTTTAAAAACTCGTCTGCTTCCTCTCCACTCTTAAAATTCTTCGTATTGATGGTAAGTTCGTCCCAGAGGATATTTTTGAGCTCAGATAGCAATTGTTTATCTAATTCAGTTAACGTTGGTTCTAAGAAGAGAATATTTGACCTCGTTCTTTTCATCCTCAACAATTGCAGCATATGAAAAGGGAAGCAAAAGAGGATAATGTTCTTTGAATGTTTCAGGGACCTCTGATCCAACAGCAGCGTCTGTGTGATTTCAACCGCAGGACCTGGTTATCGATATCTATGACAGAGGAATTTTCTGTTGTCAGTGGTAGCAACTGGTTTCTTTTCACGATTCCATATCTTCAAGTTAATGTCCATGATTTATTGCTTAAGAGTCAATATAAACCATGTAAAATATTTGTGTGTGACCCTTTGGTTTGCTTTGATGCATTTTTGTAACTTAGCCATTTTCGATTTTAAGTAGATAAACAAAAGTGATGTTTGAATAACAAATAGTGTAACAATATACCGATGATTACTTCCAAGAGTAATTGTCTGATGGGATTAAATGAACTAAAGGTTGAAGCTACTAACCAACCTTTGACCCTCAAAAAAAGGCTATTCAAGAGTTCAGAAATACAACAATTCAAAAAGAAGAGGACACCATTTTGAATTGTCGATTTTTAAGGGAGAGTATAAGTGACTTCAATCGGTATCCAATCGAGAATTACCATATCAGCTCCGCCATTCTTAACCTGAGTTATCTGTGTCCAGATTTGGTTACTGTTAAGCATAGCGGGCGTCCAAGCCGTCCAACCTGTAACATCAACCCAATACGTCGCTTCGACAGTTGTAAGGACTGGTGTAGAAGTTGAAGAGAGGTAACTTGTTCCACCATTATTGCTAACTTGGAGTTTTAATTGGTCATTGCCTGCACACCATGCATCTAATCTTACTCGCACTTGAATTACGATGGCTGAAGATGGTATGTTAAATCCGTAACCGCTATACCGTTGAGTGTGACCACTTGTTGAGTCTGTTGCAGCACCTAACCCATTAGAATAAGCGTTAGTGGGGGTTGTCCAGCTGCCGGCCGTAACAGAGGGAGACAGTGTAGTTGTCGTTGTTACTTTAATAGAGACAGCGTTTGAAGCGGAGGAAGTAACAGGTACAGAAGCACTATCCGTTACCTTGCAAGTAACCAAATATGAACCAATAGCTCCGCTGAAAAGGTAAGCGTTAGAGTCACTTCCAACAGGTGTTGACCCCCCCAAATACCATTGATAATGAATCGTACCAGAACCACCAACAGGAGTAGCAGTAAACGTCTGAGATTGCCCGACATCTATCTTGATTGGACCGACAGGAGCAATACTCACAGTCGGCGAAGCAGCAACAGAAATTGTGACTGCATTAGAGGCAGGAGAGGTAACCGCCACAGAAGCACTATCAGTCACCGTACAAGTAACAGAATGTGAACCCAACGCAGCAGCATAAGAATAAGTTGCACTGTTGGAACCAACCGGATTGCTGTCCACGTACCACTGATAACTCAAAGTACCTGAACCTCCACTAGGAGTAGCAGTAAACGTCTTAGTTTGACCAACATCCATAGTAAACGAACCAGAAAGGAGCAATACTCACAGTCGGCGAAGCAGCAACAGAAATTGTGACTGCATTAGAGGCAGGAGAGGTAACCGCCACAGAAGCACTATCAGTCACCGTACAAGTAACAGAATGTGAACCCAACGCAGCAGCATAAGAATAAGTTGCACTGTTGGAACCAACCGGATTGCTGTCCACGTACCACTGATAACTCAAAGTACCTGAACCTCCACTAGGAGTAGCAGTAAACGTCTTAGTTTGACCAACATCCATAGTAAACGAACCAGAAAGAGCAATACTCACAGTCGGCGAAGCAGCAACAGAAACAGAAGGCGTATTTGATTGAACTATAAAGGGAGTCGTTGTTACTTGATCTGTGACTCTGCAATAAATCGTGGGAGACCCCACAGAGGCAGGAACGTAAGTGTAAGTTGTGCCTGTCAGGCCTGAAACAGCAGAACCACCCAAATACCACTGATAACTTAGCGAACCAGAACCACCAGAAGCAGTAGCAGTGAACGTTAGACTTTGACCGACATCCATCGTATAAGAAATAGGCGTTACGCTAACAGTTAGAGCAACATTCACGGTAATCGAAACAGAGTTAGACAAAGGAGACGCAATAGGAATTGAAGCACTATCAGTCACCATACATGTAACAGAATGTGAAGTCCCTGAAGCCGTATAAGAGTAGCTTGAACTGTCAGTTCCAACTGTGATACTATCTAAGTACCATTGATAATGAATAGTTCCTGAACCACCACTTCGAGTGGCAGTAAAGGCTTGAACCTGACCAACATCCATAGTCAATGGACCTACTGGAGCAATACTTACAGTCGGCGAAGCAGCAACAGAAACAGAGGCAGCAGAAGATTGAGCCGAAGTTGCCCCCAAATTATCGGTGACTGTCACAGTAACTGAGTAGGAACCAGAAGATGCAGGAGAGTAACTGAATGTTTGCGCAGTTTGTCCAAACTGAACAGCCCCTCCCACGTACCATTGATAACTAACATAAGATCCAGAACCGCCCGCAGCGGTGGCTGAAAATGTTTTGCTTTGGCCGATATCCATTATCCAAGAAGCTGGTGACCCAGTAACTGTCGGAGCAACATTCACAGTAACTGGAGTTGCACTCGAAGTTACCTGTGCCCCGACGGTATCTGTTACTTGAAGCTCAAAATTCCAAACACCCGTTGTAGTAGAACCAGAAGTGACAAAAGTATAGCTAGTTGAAATCGCACCACTAATCACAGCGTAACTACTTGCACCCGGAGCTTTCTGAAGCCACTGGTAAGTGAAAGGAGAAGTCCCTGTTAGAATAGAAGAAGAACTCAAACCTGAAGACTGCCCCTGATCAACCGTGACAGGGGAAGCTGTAACAGCTGGAGCTACCAAAGCTGGATTAACCGTGATTCCGTTCTGACTACCAGTAATAGTACCCGAAACGGTATCAGTTGCAACAATAGACTGAGTTCCGGCATCGCTCAACGTAACTCCCTTGGTGAAAGTGTGTTGACCATTATCTCCTGCAACAAACTGATAGTTTACCGGCAAACCAGAACCAGCTATTGCAAAGGGATCACTCGAACTAAAATGAACAATACCCAAGTAACCAGTCGCCACGTTACCAAATACGTCTTTAGCGATTACTGTCACGCTACCTGCAACTCCAGCAGTAGTAGGACTTTGAAAACCAGAAACAACAAAAGAAACAGCAGAAGCCGGATTAACTGTAATACCAGTCTGAATTCCTGTTATCGTACCGGTTACTGTATCAATAGCCGTAATAGATTGAATCCCTGCAGTCTTCAAAGTAATCGTGAAAGTTCCTACACCAGATGAGAGTTTTGAATCAGGAGATAAAACAGCCATACTATCGCTTGAAGTGAAGTGAACAGTTCCCAAATAATTGGTCGCTACGTTACCAAAAGCGTCCTTGGCGATCACCGTGACACTACCTGCAACTCCAGCAGTAGTAGGACTTTGAAAACCAGAAACAACAAAAGAAACAGCAGAAGCCGGATTAATAGTAATCGAGGTCTCTGTGCCAGTAACGTCTGTTACCGTGTCCGTAGCAGTAATTGACTGAATACCAACAGTTTTCAAAGTAATGCCATTAGTGAAAGTGTGTACGCCGTTATCACCTACAACAAAGTGATAGTCAACTGGCAAACCAGAACCAGCAATAGCCAAACCGTCACTCGAAGTAAAATGAACAGTTCCAGTGTAGCTGGTAACCGTATTTCCAAGTGCGTTTCTGGCAGAAACAGTGACGCTACCTGGAACACCAGCTGTTGTAGGATTTGTAAAACCAGAAACTACGAAGCTATTTGAGCTGGTGACAGAAGAAGCGAATTGTAAAGAAACGAATGGGATGTTTTGTCCGTAAGCTGCACCTGTTTGACTAATGTATCCGAATAAGACGAGGTTAAATGGCAATACATCGCCGTCACTTATCTTGCTTGGGGGCGCAGCTATGAAAAAGACATTTACGGATTGATTGTAAAGCAAGATTTGAGTAGTAAATGGCGCATGGCTGTAGGTATAACCTGTGGCATCGGTCCCTGTGACACTTACTATATCTCCTTGATAGGCTGTATTTCCGTTTCCGTTCTTTGCCTGAACTCCATATAGGAAAGAATCGCCGGTAAGCGTTATATCTCTTTTTTCGGTGTCAAGGTTTGTAAGTGTTACGTTCATTAGCGTGCAAGTACTCAAAGGAACAGTGTATGCATAATAATGCCCGAATCCTGCAAGACCAAGGTCGCCTGAGGGCAGGCTTCCAGTTTTAAGATCATAATAATTGAAATCTTTCCAACTTAGCAATATAGCACCAATTTGGGTTGGCGAAGCTAGAATTCCCGGAGTGGTCTGATTTACATAAAAAACGCTTCCGCCTCCAGATATTTTGATTGAAAATTGGTTGCCTCTTGATGTTTCGAACCAAAATCTAAAATTGTCATTATTTTGAACAGTTGTCTGAAATGTGACTGAACCAGCAAATGTGTCATTTGTTTGGCCGGGCGTCAATGTTCCAATCGTGCCTGAAACAGGCGAAGAGGCATAAACTGGTGTTGTTGGGCTCATATCTTCTGCCCAAAGACGAACTATTTGGACTGGAATCGTTCCGGTATTGGAAATTAGACAATTTACGATTAAAGTTGCACCGCTTGCTTGAAAAGTCGGAAGAGATGAATTTGTAATGATTAGTTGTTCGTTTGCTCTATCGTTATCCATTTGTCTCGTCTGAATTACAGTCTGTTCCAAACTAGTATTTTGATTTAAAACAATCGTTAAGCTTGCAAAAACAAGCATGACTATAAGTAAGAAAAAAACCATACCGAAGACAGTGCCGATCCCTTTTCTATTTCTGGGAAAATTAAGCTGTAAATTCATTGTCAAAAGCGCTTCCACTTTGAGTAATTATGTGAATAGTGTATATTGAGCCATGAGTGAGAGGTGGCCCATTTAGTGTAACATAAAAGACCGCTTCTTTCCCAACATTAAGAGCATTGCCGATAATAGTTGGTGAAGGCGTAGCGGAGCCAATTGGATACAAACCTGAAATTTGACTACTTCCGGAATAAGCACCGACGATGACATGACTAACGTCGTAAATGAATACAGAGTTAATTTTCAGGTTGTTTGCGCTTCCGGAATTAATTATGTAAACTGTTAGCATCGCTGGAGAAGAGGTAGAGGTATAAACTACGTTTTCAAAGCCTATCCGTTCAGCTATGGATTGCTGACTATTCGATAGAGAACTAACATAATTGTTTGTGGTTGTCGTTGTTACGTTGTTTGCATAATAATAAGCAACCGAGCCAAAAACAATGATAATCGTTGCTAACAACACAGTTGCAAATATGGGACTAAGCGCACGCTTATTACCAAACCAAATACCAAGTTTTCTCAAATAGGGCACTTATCCTTACTATATTTACCTTCCAGCATTTCATTTTCAGAGTTTGCTAATAAACTGTGTTTCTTCTTAATTGGTTCAGCCATACAATTATCGCTGGGTTAAAAACATCATTTTTTTTCGTAACACTTTTTTAACTTCATGTGAGGGATATTACAATAATTTAGTGATGCTGCAAAATACATCAAGATAATTCAGCAGTTATACATTGAAAAAAGTTCAAGCTCAATACGCCAAATTAGTTTCTAAATGGTATACAAAGTTATTGTTTATAGATTTAGAAATTCGATCTTTAATATTTAAAGAAGGTTATTCTAATTGATCAGTTATTTTGAATATCATATCATTTTTTATGCGATCGGAACTGGTGCCGGTCCGAAAATTTGTTTTCTAGCTTTGAAAGACATTGCGGACCTTAAGCTAAATTTTAGCTTGTGAAAAGCACGTTCTGAAATGATTTGGTAAGGAAACTTATTGGAAGTTACTGACCAATCTACAAGTCCGATAGAGACGTTACCACGCTTGTTGGTTTCAAGGCTAAATTCTTTTATTTATCAAAGTTGCTCTTTTCATTTTTACTTGCTTCTTCAAGAACATATTGAAAAAAGAATTATTTTAATTAATGAAAATTAGTTATCAAACTAAAGATGTTTTCCGAAAAAAAAAATAAAAGATAGGATTTGGAGAAATTACATATCCCTATTTAAGCTGATGGTGCTACAAATGACGAAGATACGAAGCTACCACCTGCTGCAGTTGTTACTGTAACTGTGTAGGTATTGCCTGAAGTTAATGCAGCTATGTTGCCGGTTAAGGTTGTTAGTGTCCCTGCAGGAAGAGCAACGCTAGTGAAAGCTGCTGGGGTTGTACTTGTTGTTGTAGCTGATGCAACGGTGTTTCCTTGAGAGTCCTTAACTATTAAGCCATTAACCATTGGTGATACGGATCCTGTACCCATGTTCTGGGCATAAACAGTAATAGATGTTGCTGCATGTGCGTATGACACTCCTTGTACTGCTACTTTTTCTTGTGCTGCTGTTCCGCCACCGGTCATAGTTGATAGTGTTCCACTTGTGAACATGTAAACGACGACACCTGCGATAACTGCGATTGCAATGAGAATTAGGGTCGCGAATATGGGTGAGATTGCTTTACGGTTCTTTATAAATCGTTTAATATTATTCATTTTTTCTTTGCACCTCCTTGGTTAACTTTTGGATTTGATTAATATTCTATTTCTGGAGTTGCCTTATAAAGGACGTATTTTTTTTCCGAATATTCCTCAGTTTGCCCATTATGCCTCAGGAAAATCAAAACTTCGTGAACATTAAGGTCATCGATTAAAGTTATGATCAAACTTAGAGCTTGGTGCTTAAAACTACCAATTCTGTAATCGCAATCATGGACTTGGAAAACTGGTTGGGTTGAAGCGTAGCGTATGCCATAACTTATGACGCTGGCAAGGTTGAAATATTTACGACCAATGTTAGCGTCAACGAAGTTTCGGTCATTTCAGACGATACTAATGTTTTGTTTGCAAACATAATTGTTGGAAACACTCCTGAATGCTTAGCTTTCAAGTCTCAAACGAGAGAGGTTTAGGTAGCCAATAATGTTGAGGTTACAGTTTCAGTTATTTTAGACAGCCTCAATCAGCGGTTTAAACCGTAAAGTTGGGAAATGGTGACTTTGGTATGCCTATGACTCCTGTAAGAATGAGGTGTTCCTCCCGAACGCAGCCGACTGAACTGACTCTCCAACATCTGACGCCGCTATAGCTTCAACTTCTCACAACGCATCTTCGACAACTTCGGCAACTTTAACCACGTCAGCCTCCCCACAATAACAGAATTTAGCCGTGTAATGATCGTCTCATTGGCTGTGGCAATGGTGATTTTGGTTTCATGCAAAGTTGCTTTTTCAATGAGAATAAAGAAGAAACTTTAAAGCGGTAAGTTTAATCAAAATGGAAAATCTATGAATTTTCCTTTATTTATTCTTAAATAAGATCTAAAGACAAAAATTTTGTTGTTAAAAGATTAAGAAAAAAATTAGAATTTCTTTGTGCTTTCCATTTGTTTTTTGAGTTGTTGAAGATTCTTTATGTTCGGTGACTTCTTTCGCTTTGTAAATAGCAAGGCTGCAATTATTCCTACAGCGGCAGTAGCTACTATTACCGCTACTATGACAACCATGTTGTTGCTGGAGTATAATTCGGTGTTAGTGTTGGCCGTTAGAGGTATGCTGAGCGTTAATGCCTGGCCATTGTAATCTAATGTTTCGTTGGTCTGTGGGTATCCTTCTTTGATTATTTTAAAGGTGTAAGTTCCCGCTGTAGCGTTTTGGAACGAAACGTGGCCTGTTGCGTTGGTGACTTCAGTTAATGTTTGCATTCCGGTGGGTTGGACGATTGATGTGACTAATGTGTCGTTTAATGGGTTTCCTTGTTCGTCTTTTATTTGGAATGATAGTGCTGAAGTGACTGTCGGGGTTGGGGTCGTTGTAGGCGTTGGGGTTGGTGTTGCTGTGGGTGTGGTTACCGGTGCTGCTGTTGGCGTTGGTGTTGAAGTTGGAACTGGTGTTGGGGTTGAGGTTGGTGCTGGGGCTGGTACAACAGTTATCTGTGTGGTTCCTTGTGCGCTCAAGTATCCTGTTTTTGAGCCGCTTGCTGTAATGGTGCAACTTGTTGTTGCTGAGAAACTTGGGGCTGTGAAGGTTACGTTGTAGTAGCCGTTTCCTTGATCTGTTGTCGATGCGAATGTTCCACCGTTATTTGATGCAAAACTGAGAGTTGTTCCTGTTAATGGGGCCCCATTTACAGTAACGTAAGCTATTATTGAGGTTGTATATGCGTTGGTGATGTTGTTTGAATTCGGTGTCAGTGCTATTTGAAGAGGTGAGTAATCAATGAGACTTGTCGACATTGATGTTTGGGCCGTTGTGTAACCTGACGCTTGGGCAGTTATTGCTGTCGTGCCAGGAGCATTTGTTACAGTCAAGTTTCCTGCGGCTTGAGTTTGTCCAAAAGGAATTGTTAGCATTGAGCTTACAACTCCGACTGTTGGTTGTGATGAGAAAAGATTTACTGTAACGTCTACTTGGGGGTCTTTTGCTGGTCGACCTTGGGCATCTTGTAGTTGTACTTGTATTGCTTGGTATGTCTTGTTGTCAGCGGGTAGATTTACTGGAACGCAATATATACCTAACTTAGAGGGAATAAATCCAAAAGTGCTTAATGTTTGATGGTCCCACAGAAGGTCTGTGGCCACGGCAGTTACTGTTGAAGACCCTGATTTGTAAGTTGAATCAATTGTTGCTAAAGCATAAGGTTTTGACTGCGGGATCGTTATGGATTCTATCTGGCATATGCTTTGATCACTCGAGGCTAATGTTACTAATACATCATTTTGATTTACCGCGACAAAACCAGTTGCGTTTTGTAATTCAACTGCGATTTGTTTGTACGCGTTTTGGTCAGCTGGAACTTTGGAAGGGCCTACAAAGATTTTTAATTGGGTTGGGTTAGTCGCGATGGGAGTTGTGATGATTGTAACTTGGCTGGGGGTATATCCTTGAGCCACAGAAGTGATGATTGCTGATTCTGTTCTTCCTTCTGTTTGAGCTAAAACAGTTGTTGTGAAGTTGGCCGTTGTGTAAGTTTGTCCTTCTGAGATTGTTACAGATGGATCGACTGAGCCAACACTTGTGGCTGAGCATGATAAGGTTATTTTTACGCCTCCTTGTGGAGCTCTTGCGGGGTTACCGCTTGAATCTTGCAATTGTATCATTACGGCTTGATACTTGTTCCCATCTGATGGTAAAGTGGATGGAAAACCATAGATTGCTATTGCTGAAGGAATTGGACCAATGGTGGTCATTATTGCTTGAACTGTTACAAAGCCTGTTGCTGAAGCTGATATCGTTGTTGTTCCCGGGCTGAATGTCGTGTTAAAGTTTGCTGATGCATAGGTAGTTCCGTTGAGAATTGTAATTGCTGAATCTATAGTTCCAATATTTGTTTGAGAGGACGCAAGACTTATGGTAGTGTCTTGTAATGCTCTGGCTGGTTGTCCCGCTGAATTTTGCAACTGCACAAAAATACATTTGTAAGTATTGTTATCAGCAAGAACGCTGGTTGGTCCGGTGTAAATGTAGAGTTTGGATGGATCACTTGTTGAGGCAGAGGAGGTATTGTTTTGATTAAATACTAGGAAGGTGGACGTTAAAATTAATATAGTTATTACAAAAGTTATTGTTTTCTTAGACATTTTCTTACCTCATGCGATTCTCTTTTTTGGTTTTCCTATGAGCTTTTTTCTGATGTTTTTTGGTTTAACTTGAGATCCGGACGTTAACGTAGGTGGTTGTAAGTTTCTAACTTCGCATAGGGCACATGTGATATTGGATAATTCTATGTGATAATGAAACGAAGTTTCTCTGCATTTTTTTACGCGGCAGTTAGTAACAACTGGAATCTTGCCTTTGGCTTCACTTGTTAAAATGAAAAAACTACATTGACCATCTTTTGCATATCCACAATTTTGTTGTTTAATTTCCCCAAAAAATGTAACATTGGATAAAATTTCTATCAGTGTCAAAACTTCATCAGTCTTTTGTTGTTCAATTTTTTCGATGCGTCTGCTCAATTCTTCTAGTACAGCAATCATGCGAAATCTGACATCCAACGATTAATTGCCATAGTTTGCTTATATAGTAAGTCAACACTGTGAAATTATTTGGTTTGAACCTGTTTTAAGAATTAAAAATTTTCTAAAGAATAAAGCACAAATTTAGATTAAATCATTAAAGCCTTGTTTAACTGGCAAATTATTTCGGGATTAGATTTTGTCTTCTTCTTGGTCGTCATCAATTTTCTTATTCTGACTTCATTAGAGTAAACAGTTCTTGCAGAAATACCGAATACTTCGCCTATTTTTTCTTTAGAGATGTTTGTTTTCTTTTTGCAAACATAATAGAACGCGCCAGCTGCCAATCCAATAGGGTTTCCACCAGATCCTCTTATTTCCGTTAACAAGCTTTCGGCTTTAAGCAATAAGTCTTTGTTGTCTGATATCTTAGCTGCATTTTCATGCAAATAATCTAAAGCTGTTTTGCGTTGAATCTTAAGATGTTCTTTTTCTGTTTTCAGAGTCTTGTTCAATATCCATGTTTGTTTCATAACCAAAGCTGTATCGAGGCTTAGGTCTTTGGAGATGTCTTTTAAAGATCTCATCTTGTCGTATTCTTTGAGCACTAAATGCATTAGCGCTGCAACCGTTGCCCTTTTGTTCTTTGACAGTTTTTGTGATTTGAAAAGCACACGATTCTGGGTCCTTATTGTACGTGCTGCTTCTTCTCTATAAGGAAAATTTGGAAGGTTCAACTGACAAGTTACAGCTCTGAGTACAGTTAACCATTCTTTAAGTGTTTCAGAATCTTGCTCATTCCAGTTTGAGTGCCATTCTGGTGCCCACTTTGTGAAGCTTTTGATGGTCGGAGTTTCTTCTACAACAAGTCCGCATTGAGTGCAGATCTTTTCCCCATTCAAGCCTTCAGGATATACGATTGCGCTATAACATGTGGGACAATTCACATTTGTTGCTCCTTCTTTCTGTTCGTGTTTTGGTTGCTAAGCTTCAGCGTCAGCGATTGCCCACTATGCAAACAAATGATTTATAAAACTTAAGAACTCTAAATACATGAATTGCAAATCTTAGTAAGTAATTATTTTTAAAAAAACTTTAAAATAAGTAACAATTTTTATTAAACTATACAATACTTAAGTTTCTTCTGCGTCTAATATTAGATAAACGTACAGGCTATGACATTCTGCACAAAATTATCATTAAAGTGAAGGATACTATTTTGAAAAAATGGAAATTAATAACAAATTCAAAATATCGTGATTTAAGACAATCGCTTTACAGAGCTTACTTATTGATTAAGATAACTTAAATGGCCCTAATTAAACATCAGAATCTTTCAGATAATTAGAAGAAAAAATCTTTTGTGTGGCATTTTTAGATAAGCTCTTTAGTGGGTGCTTTCGTGAATCAAACTTCTTTAGACTTCGTCGATAGTCCTTTAACGCCAATCATGCATGAACCCATATTAAAGAAACAAAAAAAGAAAAATGGTTCAAGGAACAGTTGAACCATTGTTCGAGTCGAAAACAGAGTCGACATTAATCTGGAACACTTTGAACCCCACTTGCACTCTTTATTTCATGGCGAATCCACCAGACAACGCCTATAGCAATTGGTATCCCGAAGATTACTACTGTCCAGGTCAAAATCGTAACCATTGAACCTACCACGTAGTCTAGAGTGAAGGCAGATATTGCTATATTCCAGTTTCCGTCGACGAATACTTTGATTGCGAAAGCGATGAAGAGTAATGGCGATATCGCTCCACCTGCTCTTGAAGAGCGCGACCTCTTTCCAGATAGATTATATTCGCTCTTTTCTTGGTCAGGTAGTCTTTTCCACCATTGCCAACCCACTACTGAACCTACGATTGCTGGAATTCCCACGAATATGAGTTCAAAGAAAAGCAAATGCAGTATAAACGATACTACATTTCCCATGGTCCAGAGACCCAGAGTTGATGGCACTAAACCTGTTGCTTGAGCATCTCCTGTGAACCACAGAAAGACGTAGATTGCACCGATGAATAACAGAATGCCTGCTATTGCGAATGCAGAAACCAGTTGCCAGTGTTTTGTGATGAATTTCTTCCAATCGGAGCCCTTTTCAACTCCAATTTGTTCAGTCATCAAATCCATCTTCCTCCTAGTGCTTGCAATTGAGTATTCTTATTGTGTTTCATTCTATCTTACTCTCCATTAGTTTCCTTTGTCAAGTTATAGTTGGGGTGGTGGTGGAATGTATGAATACTGCTGGGGATTGTATGGTTGCATTTGTTGAGACTTCATAGAGAAGAAGGCGACTGTAGCGAATATCCAAGCAACGAATATCAATATCAAGCCGACACCGACGATTGTTAGGAAGGATCCCACCCAGAGCAAACTACCTGCTGTATTGAATGATCCTTCTCCTGATTTCTGCGCAAGCGTGCTGAAGGTTTTCTTTAGATGCATTGCGGCGAGAACATAGAACACAAAAGCAACGACTAACCCGACTATGAAAGCTACTAAGCCAACCCCAAATGCTATTGTGGGCACGAAGACTCCGGCAAATGTGAAGCCAGTCGCGGTCCCAACCCCGATCGTTATCGATGCTATTGCTACAGCTGCCGCCACAATTGCAACGATGTAATATTTGACTCCAGTTAGCGAGTTTTGGTAGATATCTTTGTCTTGATAGTAATTTGCTAGTTCTCTCATGCCTCTGAGAAACAAGATGACACCGATTATTCCTAAGATCCAGCCTGCATAAGGAACAAGACTGAGTAAAAGCAGTATTGAACCTTCGCCGGCCAAAGTTTTACTATATTCAAAGTTTACGTTCATTTTTTTTACCTCCAATTTCTTAAAAATACACTATGCAATTGAGGTTATAGCCCTAACATTTAGACTATAAACGCTAAAACAGCTCTAACAGTTAGATCAGCCACTCTAAGACATAGATTCATAAGCAAATAACTAATATTTGTGAAATTATGGAAGCACACTTAATGCTACAGAGCAATCCCTACTCTTTGGTGCTTAAATTGCTGGAGCTGAAACGATGAAAAAATCGCGAGGAATAAGCTCAGACATTCAGTCTCCCCGAACTAAACTGCTTTACTTCATTTATTCAGCCCCAGGCAGCAAAATCAAAGCAGAACCCGGAGTAAAATCAAGTATAAGTTCTGCATTAGGCTACAAGTCCGACGGCCACTTTCACTACGATTGGAATTACTTAACTAATGCAAGCATGATCGAGGAAAAACAAGGCTATTTTTTAGTAACTGATACGGGCAAGAAGGAATTTGCTTTGTATTCAACAGCCGCAATGAGCAACACGATAATGGTAGTCATGGGAATTGCCATGGTTTTTTTCACAATCGGAATTGACTTCGGAGTTTTTCCAAAAGAAAGCTTAGCTTTTTTTGGGATCCTGCTAATTTTTATCGGGTCCTTGTTCTTGTTTATTAGCCGAAGAAATAAGCCTGGAATGCCATCGGAAGCTAAGGTTTTGTTAAAAGAATTAAGTCGACATTAAAACTTAGTGCTTCTTTTTCCATCAGACACTTTGGGTCCTAATGTTGGTACCGCATGCCAGTCACATACGCTTAAAGGGCAGAAAATCTTAGAACTTATCGGTGAATATTTTTGAAGTTTTTAATAATAGGAAAAGGCATCGATTATGGTGGTCCAATTGACCCCGCAAGTTTCTTAATGTTTTCTGAAAAAATTGTCTTACCCAGCATTGAAATGTTAAAGGAATGGGAAGCAAAACAGAAGGTTGTGGGCGGATTATTCGCTGCTCAAAGGGCAGGAGTTATAATAATTGAAGCTGCCTCCGCTGAGGAACTTAGCGCTATGCTTCAAAGTCTACCGTTTTGGCCACAAAATTCCTGGGAAGTGATTCCGTTGCAATCATTCGAATCGGGCGTAGAGGATGTTAAGAAGCAGATAGCTAAGGTAAAACAGATGACCGAGATGATGGCTGCGAAACCAAAGTTTGAGTCAGCCCCAATCTAAACAAATTTATGTCTCAAAAACCACTGTCCGAGAAGTTGCTCATCAAAGAAGGCTACAGGGTCTTACTTGTAGACAACCCAGCTGATTACCAAACAAGACTATCCAAATTGCCCAGTAGAGTAACAATCTCAACCAACCCTGCGGGTGCTTGTTTCGATTTGATTCAAGCATTTTTTTCCTCAAAGAATCAGTTGGAAGAGCAACTTCCCAAAATTATGCAGTTAATGGAAAAAAAGGGGCTCCTCTGGATTACATATCCTAAAGGAAAAACCGAAATCAACAGAGACACTATCAGGGAGTTGGCATCAACGATTGGTGTTCAAGCAGTATCTTTGGTCGCTGTTGATGAAACTTGGTCTGCGCTCAGGCTAAAAAAAGTTTGATCTTCAGAAGTCCTATTTAGAAATTTTGCTCTGCCATAAATAAAGCGGGTTTCCATCAGGATCTTCAAAATAAGCGAACTTTCCAGCGACTCCTTCCTCAATTTCTGTAGATAACTTTACTCCTTTAGATTTCAAATTAAGCTACTGCTCCCTCCAAATCTTCAACTCTAAACCCAATAAGCACAGTTTTTGAGTCACAATTACTTGAAGTTTGTTTGTTGTCTGCAAGGTGTAAGCCTATAACAAACCCATTCACTTGAAGTTCAGCATATTTTGACCCGTACTTTTCCTTTATGGGCAGACCTAAAGTTTCAGCGTAGAAAGTAAATGCCTTATCGACGTTAGATACAATGATGGTGAGGATAGTTTCAAGAATCATATTTTCTCGACCTTGAAAATCGATTTACAAAAACATTAGAACCTTCTACAGTTTAAGACTATTTATTTAGAAACATGCTCGGCTCTAGGCGAGCACACAATTTTCAAACAAAAAAGCAGCTAACCAGAATATAAAAAATGCTAACGCTTTTAAGCATAACATTACAGAGTGTAACTATGTAACCATTTTTAATTGAATAAAATAAGGTGAGTTTTGCATGGGAGTTAAAGAAAATCTTGAATTGATGAAAACGCTCGATGATGCATGGAATGCGGGACCTAGTAGTCCGCTTTGGGAAACGTTTAGGATACGCCATAGAGAAGATGTTGCTGTTTACTGGCCTGCTCAACCTGAACCTACGAAAGGTAGGAATAACCATGATGTTGAGGCTACTGAATTCTTTAAAACCTTTGATAATCGATTAGTCAACAATCCGTACAAGATAGCGTTTGGGGATGCAGATCACACATGTACAGTTGCCGATTGGACAGTAACTATGAAGGGACCAATGAAGGGCGCAGACGGAAAGACCATACAGCCTACGGGGAAGACAGCGAAGCTTGAATTCTGCACTGTTGCCACCTGGAAGAACGGCGAAATCGTTGAAGAGAGGCTATTTTATGATGTTGTTGGTTTCATGAAGCAACTTGGGCTTTCCAAATAAGTCATTAGACCAACTTAATCTAGACAGCTGAAGATACCCAACTCCTATATTTCTTTAAAAGAAACCCCGAAAAAACAAAAAATGTAATTCCTAGTATTGTCAATTAACATAGGTGAATTTTTTGGAAAGAAAAGTGAAAAATATTTTGGAACGTCAAACTACTCTTGAGGGTGCAGGAGTCAAGCTTAAACGAGTTTTGGGAAACGACAAAGAATCTACGCTTGATCCATTCTTGCTCTTAGACCACTTCGGATCCGATAACCCTAAAGATTACATCAAGGGGTTTCCTTGGCATCCTCATAGAGGAATGGAAACAGTAACTTACATGTGGACGGGCGAAGTTGAACATGGTGACAGCATGGGCAACAAAGGCGTAATTAAATCCGGAGATGTGCAATGGATGACTGCTGGATCAGGCATAATCCATCAGGAAATGCCACAGAAATATGACGGCTTGATGCAGGGTTTTCAATTGTGGGTAAACTTGCCTGCGAAGGATAAAATGGTTGACCCCAAGTATCAGAGGGATTGAAAGCGAACAAATCCCAAATTTTAAGAAGAACGGATTAACAATCAAAGTTATAGCGGGCAAAGTCGACGGAACACAAGGACCAGTTCGCGACTTAGCGATCGATATAGAGTATTTCGATGTTGAGTTAGCGGCTGGAAAAACTTTTGAGCATCCAACACGCAAAAACGATACAGCATTTGCTTATGTCGTCGAAGGATCCATTGAGGTTCAAGACAAAGAAGTATTGCAAGGGCAATGTGCGGTCTTCGGCAATGGTGATTTCATCAAAATAAGCTCCAAGAAGGCAGTCGATTTCTTTTTGTGTCTGGTCAACCGTTGAATGAGCCTGTAGCTTGGAGAGGTACCAATAGTGATGAATACCGAAGAAGAATTAGAAAAAGCCTACGAAGAACTAGAGGCGGGCACTTTCATCAAAACCAAGAAATCATCAGATGCAAAACAAAAAAAGTAAAGAGAAATAGACATGAGCACGATAAAAACGGTTGAAACCATGCCGGTTCTATTCATTGGGCACGGCTCACCGATGAACATAATTTTAAACAACGACTACACAAACAGCTTAGTTAAAGCAGCCAAAGAAATCCCCACGCCAAGAGCAATACTGGTAATCTCTGCCCATTGGCTAACAAACGGCACATACGTTACATGCGTAAATAAACCAAGACGATCTACGATTTCTATGGTTTTCCAGACGAACTCTATAGCCTTAGCTACCCGAGTCCAGGATCACCAGAAGATGCGGGGTTAATAATTAACAACGGTTAAATCATCCAAAATTGTGTGTGGTGACTGGGGATTAGATCATGCGGCTTGGGCAGTCCTCAAGCACATGTACCCAAAAGCTAACATCCCTGTTTTTGAAATGAGCTTAGATTACTCCCCTTATAATAATTGGAAACCCAAACCGTTGGAGTTCCATTATAGATTGGCCTCAGAACTTGCACATTAAGAGAAAAAGGGGTACTGATTATTGGTAGCGGAAACATCGTCCATAATTTAGGTTTAATAGATTTTGACATCGATGCCGAACCGTTCGATTGGGCGGTTCAATTTGACGAAAAAGTAAAACAAATGTCTAATTTCAAGGGATCATAATAGTCTCATAAAATATTTGTCTCTAGGTAAAAATGCGGCTTTTGCAGTGCCAACTCAAGATCATTACTTGCCAATGATTTATGCGATTGGACTCCAAAGAAAGGAAGAGGAAGTACAGTTTATTCATGAGGGCTTTCAGCATGGGTCAGTCTCCATGAGGGCTTTTAAATTCGGATAAAATAACAAGCGATATTAATGCTCAAGCTATTGCCACTCTTTTCTTTAGCTCTGATAAACATGATTCATCAATCCTTCAGGGTCCTCGGCTCTTGGATTCTTCAAGTTTAGTTAAAGGCAGATTTTTGATTGGTTGTCATGATTGCCTTCCAGAGGAATAAAGAAATTGTTGAAGGTAACCTTGTTTCTAGGTCATTCGGGGACCTGCCATCGTATATTCGATAATAGTTGAAAATGGTCTACCAGATTAAAAATAGGGTAGAAAAAATTAGGGTTCTTGAAAAAATCATTTAAAACAACTTCTGTTTATGGAGCTTTATTGCTGCGAACGTAGAAGCAACCAAGCCAATTAGGATTGTTAGTATTGTGTATTCAGGTACAGTTGTTGCTGTTGCTGTCAGAGTTGATGTTATTTTGGGAGTTGGTGTCGGTGTTGATGAAGCTTGACTGTAGGTTGATCATCGAGTTCTACGTTAACGGATATGTCTGCGTTAACTTGTTCTGATCGAGTAGCCATTTTGTAGGTCATTTGAGTCAGAGTGCCAGTCTGCTTATTCCAATACGTATCTTGTGAATTGGTCTGATGAAGTGGTCCTTGTATGTTAAAGCTTGCTAATTCTTCTTGTGTTACGTTGTATTCCATAATGATTGACTGATGGTTCAGTTGTTTTGATCCTGAGGTTATTGTTTCATTGATTTTCTGATCATCGTTTCCGATGTACAATTTGGTTATTTGGAGATAGGTTTGAAGCGATTAAGAAAGTAGTCATGTTGCCGATTCCAGTTGCAACATCTATAATTCCAGTGCTGGTTTGTTGAGTGCCGTTTTTGAATTGCGCAACCATCTGTGAAGTGACACTTGAACCAGAAACATCAGTTATCGTTATTTGAATTGATTCGATTGCTTTAGCTTGCTCCATTAAGGCATCCAAGAAGGTAGGTAAGGCGTAATCTGTGCTACCCGAGCTAAGATTAAAGGTGTATTTGTACTTGAAAATATCACCGACTAAAACACCGGGAACACGAGTTTGAGCTAAAACGCCACTAATCGATGAGACACCGATTACGAAAAGGATTGCAAAGACGCCTAAGATTTTTGCAAGTTTCAACATTTTCACCATTTACTAACTAAAACTTACAACTCAATACTTATGGCCTATTAATCCAAAATCATTACTAAAAATTCACATGATCCATTCAATAAGACTATGTGGCTTTGTCTTAATCCTGAAAAGATAAAATTATAACATCTTATATTTGGCAAGATACCTTGATGTGGGAACTGTTTTAGTTTTAATCGATTGAGTATCAACAGTATTAGCTATGACTTGCGTATAATATTGATGCAGATAAGTCACTTATCGGTAGAAGAAGTCATTGAAAAAAAAATTCAAATTAGCTCCTTTTCGAAATTCAATATGATCCTCAATTCATAAACTACTTTAAATCCCTTAGAACAACTATGTATAACCTTGAGGATTGTTAATGGAGAGAGAATAATGCAAGACCAAACCCCAACTAAAGCTTCCGATGGCAATTCTCAGAAGACTAAGAAAGAAGCTCAAAAAGAGTTGATCGAGGAGCTTAAAACTCAATGGAAGCTTCTTTGGAGCGAACGATATGACGATCGAGTCCGAGCAGAGGGCGTTTCAGTCAACGACTACGCAATCTTGGACATCGAAAAAGGAACCATAATCCATGCAACCAAAGACTTCAAAATTCTAAGCCTCAAACAAATCCTCGAAAAACACCAAATCAACAACCCCGAACGATATGTTCAACCGAATGTTGAGGTTGGGGGTTGGAATAAGTTCATAAAGACAGAAATAACATGCAAAGGCAAGAAAGGAAGTCGCGCTGCTGCGTACAATGCTGAAAAGAGCACGATCAAAAAGGGTCCTAACCAGCAGCCAAAGAAGGGTGGTCGCGGTTGGTTGCACTCAGTTTGATTGCTGGATGATTAGCCTTTTTTGGCATCTATTTTTAATTAATCTTTGTGTAGATTCTTCTGTCTTTGTTCTAATCGCTCAATTCGTTCGTTGAGTCTTCTTTGTCTCTCTCTTGTCTCAAGGTCAGCTAATGGAACTAGGGCAAGAGCAGTCAGGTTCCGTTCAATTTTCTTAAGTAAGTTCATGACCTTTTTCTCCTAAATCCATCTGTTGATTTTGGATTTTTAAGCGAAGTTCCAAAACTCGCAATATATCAGAAACCGAAATAATCAACAATAAATTCGCAGTTGGCTACTTAATCTGTTTTATTATCAAAAATTGCATAGTCCCAAACCGTCAACAAAGTTTGGCAATGCTTGAAGGATTGTTATTGGATATCTTTCTTCAAGTTTGCCTTCGCACCACAACGGCTGTTGCATTCATTTCCTTGAAGACCAAAGGCCAACTCAAAAGCTTGGGCGATTAAAGCTTCTACAATTGCGCTGGTCTCTTCTTGAGTTAAAGCATACTTCTTCTTATGATCTAATGCGTGATTCTCAATTGCTTGCCCCATCATTCTTGCATCTGGTAACAGAAGAATCTCATACCCGCACTCGCACTTTATAGTGGATAAGCTCCCCTTTGAAGAATGATTTTGGGTTTTGTTTGAGTTCATTTCTTTTTCACTTAAACTGTATTTGAGAACTTTGAATAAAAGGGAAGCTTCAAAAATAGGATTAGCTCGAGAAATCAGAATATGTCCCTGTTTGAACTATAGTGTTCTTTTGTGTATTTTTGTTGTTCTTGCAGGCATTGTTTTCAGTAAAACTCAATATTTATTAATACTTAAGACTCATGACATAAAACAGGGCAAACTTCAATGAAAACTCAAAAACTCCCCAAAATAGCAATAATCGCACTCGTCATAACCGCCATAGCACTAACCGCAACAACCGCCGCAGTCCTCAGCACAAACCAAACCGTACCCCTAAACGGATCAATAACCGCCGTAAACCTAGCCGTATACTCCGACAGCGCATGCACCCAAACCGTCACATCCCTAAACGTAGGAACCCTCAACCCAGGCGCAACCGCCACCCAAACAGTCTACGTCAAAAACACCGGCAACGTCCCCGAAACCCTAACCATGACCACCGCCAACTGGAACCCAACCAACGCCAGCACCTCACTAACCCTATCTTGGAACCGCCAAAGCTATGTCCTACCCGCGGGACAGTCGATTCAAGCCACATTAACGTTGACTGCAGCGTCAAATACAAACGGGCTCACTACATTCAGCTGTGATGTAACACTCACTGGAACTCAATAGAGTACATTCAACGATTAATTAGCGGTAAGTCGCCGCTTTTATCAACGTTGGATAGACGCCGCTTCACTAACTTTTTTTTCAACCTAACCATTTTGGCATTCTGTTTTGATTCGTCTGGTTTGTGATTATTATGAAGTTGGCTTTAATAGGTGCTTTCTGCATGTGCGGTGTAAATCGGAGGTCTTTGAATGTTCGCGATTGGCCACTTTGCCTTGGGATACATATTGGGAAAGACTTCCTCAAAGCTATCCAAGGTAAAAGTGAACCTGCCTCTTCTGCTCGCAGCCTCAGTATTGCCAGACGTGGATTTGCTGCTGCGTTTTCTCACTCATCGCGGACCCACCCACTCGTTGCTGACTATAACAGTTTTGATGGTTCCGTTCTTTCTCCTCTACCGCAAACGAGCCATCCCCTACTACGCCGCCATGCTCTCCCACATCCTCATAGGCGACTTCTTCACCGGAGGCGTTGAGCTCTTCTGGCCGCTCTCTCACAGCACATTTGGGGTACTAAACTTAGATACTGCAGGCTTACTTGTATCGACAATTGAGCTCATCCTTTTCCTCTTAACTCTGCCATTCATGTATAAGCTGGGCGATCTAAAGACACTGTTAAAGCCGGACAACAAGAATTGGGCCCTGATAATTCCGTTAGGAGCGATCATTGGCCCGTTGGTTTCGCTTGGTCGAGGCAGAGAAGATGCCCTTCCAGCCCTCCTCATAATTCCAAGCTTATTCTACATTGGACTGTTCAGTTATTCTTTGTTTGTTTGGTTTAGAGCGAGGCATACAAAGGATAAGGATAATCAGCAGCAACAACGTCTATAGAAGTCTCTCATTTGAGCTGAATTTTTTATTTGTCCAAAAAGTCTGAAACGGGCATTTAACCCGATATTACAAGAGCTCAACTGAACCATGCGAACTTATTAGGGGTTGTTTTGGGCGAGCGCCCGAGCTGTCTGTGTAACTGCTTGCTGACTGTTTAGTCTTGGCGTCCAGCCGGTCGACTTGATTTTGTCTGCGTTTAGCAGCATGATTTTAACGTCGCCAACCCAGCCTCTGCCGCCATCCACCCCACCGGTCAGTTTCAAATCAACGTTCGTTAAACCCATTGCCGCAATAACGGTTTCGGCGATCGTTTTAACGTTGATTTTATCTTCGGAGCCCACGTTGAAAATTTCCACCTGCTCACTTGACGCCTCTTGACTTTGTAGGAGGGCAGTTATGCAGTCGGTTACGTGGAGGTAGGATTTTGTTTGTGAGCCATCGCCTAAAATTTCTAGTTGGTTGGGGGTTTTGTGGAGTTTTTGTATGAAATCGTAAATGACCCCGTGCCCACTTCGAGGTCCAATCACGTTTGCGAGGCGGTAGATTGTTGCTCTAAAGCCGTAGTTGTAGGCGTATGCTGAAATTAGGGCTTCGCATGCAAGTTTTGTTGCTGCATAAACGGATATGGGTTTTAGTGGGGCATAGGTTTCTGGGGTTGGGATTTCTGTAGGTTCTCCATAGATAGCGGATGTGGAGGTAAAAACGAGTCGAGGGGTAGTTGCGCTTTTGCGTATGTATTCTAGAAGGTTGAAGGTGGCGGTTATGTTTTGGTGGTAGTGTGTTTCTGGGTTTGTGGAGCTGACTCGAACTTCTGGGTTTGCTGCTAAATGGTAGATAACATCAAATTGTTCCCCACCGAGGGTGTCCAGAGGCTTGGTTAGGTCGATGTTTAGGAAAGTGAAGTCTGGGTTGTTGTGCCATTGTTTTAGGTTTGCCAGGTTACCTGCACTCAAGTTGTCGAGGACGCAAACTCGCGAGCCAGCTGCCATTAGAGAGTCGACAAGGTGACTGCCAATGAAGCCTGCACCCCCAGTGACCAGAATTCTAGATTTATTCATATTACAGTTCTTCCTAAATCATTTGATAGCGTGTGTCATTTTATTTATTCTGGATATTTTAGCCGGCTATGCTGTTTAGTTTTGGCACTAGAATCGCTGCGTCGGGGCTTCCTATGCCGGTGGGTGCATCCCAACCTTTTGTTGCGCTATAACCCAACAAATCGTTTCCGGTCTGGATAGGTGTTGTCACCGGATTTGATGTCGTGAATGGCACCTGTTTTGTAGAGTGAGCCCTGGTTAGCGTATAAGTCGGGGTTTAAGTAACCCAGACTGTGACCGGCATACTGGCTTGCTATCGCAGTTAGGGCAGCCCAGAAAGGAGCCCCAGCACTTGTTCCGCCAACTATAGAAAGTATTGGTGATCCGGGGGAGGCAGCACTTAAGAAAATAATGCCCAAGGCACCGTAGGCGCCACTGTTAAAGGAGACATCTGATGTGCATCTTCCAGTTGGGGAAATGACAGTTCCTTCTGCGTCAGTTAGGGTTATTCCTTTTTGCCAACTTGGTAGCGGAAATAGTGAGCTCATTGCTCCGCCTGCCGTAACCATGTCCATTGGATAGGGGAACCCGTCGGCAACCATAGCTTGATAATCGTTACCTGCAATTTCATAGGAATATTTCATTCCAAGGTGATTTTGACCATCCCACTTGCCAGTGCCTTCCTTAAACCCGTCGGCACATTTCATAAACAGGTTGGTTCCGCCCACCGCTGTTACGTAAGGGTTAGATGCGGGGTAAAACGCGTTGTTATAGTCCGCACCGTTTGATGCACCCCAATCGCCTGAGCTTGCGAAGACCGTTATGCCTTCGTTGGCTGCTAGTTTGTAGATGGAGTCGGCGATGCGCACTTGTTTTATTTGATTTGGTGATGTAATGTCGGATTCTGCATCACCCCAGCTCAAAGATATAACGGAACCAAGATGGTTAACGATTGAGTATAGTACAGCGTAGTCTAGTGGTCTGTCGTTGCTGTTTGGAGCGACCACTAAGGCGATGTCTGCTTTGGGAGCAATTGCGTGAACCATATCGACGTCAAGGGTTGTTTCTGTGCTCCATGTCAGTTGGATTGGATCGTTTGCGTCGAAGGCTGGTTTACCCATTGGGTAGTAGATGGTTAGGTGATTTTTTATTTCTTTGATGGTTGTCCAGGGTAAGTTGGCGCCGTTGGCGTTTTGCCATTGAATGAACATCAACAAATCTTCGTATATTGTTGGGCTACCGTAGGCAACAACGATCACTACTGTTTGGCCTTTCCCGGTATATCCAGATGAATAGAGAGGGTTTAGGTCGTATGCGTTGCGTAATTCAAAAACGGTATTAGCCAATATGCCTTGCCCGTAGCTTGTTGGGTATGCTATCGGGTGAACCTGATATTGGAATGCTGACCCATCAACCCAACTGTTGTAGTTTGTGTCTAGGTTCGGTGAAGAAGGGTTGTTAGTTGCCATTGCGAAGGTGCTTGGTACTGCTAAAAGGGTTAGGGTCATAAATATAATTAGAATTAAGCCTGAAGTCCGTGCTTTTTTCAAGTGGATGCCTCGACTGACATATGGGAGCGGAACCATTTAAGTATATCTCATAACTCATGACTTAATATATTTGATGTAATAGCCAAAATCTAACACAAAAGAAGAAACCATGAAAGACAAAAAACGGCCAGCACATCACACTAGGCTATTCATTACCAGAAGGTGTAAACGTTGTGAAATTGCAGAAACATTGCCCTTGACGAACATTTTCAATAGAATAAATCAACTAGCAAAAGCTGCCCACCACACATTCTTGAGGTTGGGTTATGAGATCCAGCAAGTTACAGACAAAAGGCGTAAAAGTAGCAATTCTCTTCTGCAAAAAAATAGTTTCGCAATCCAAATTCTATAGGCTAATTTGCACTATATGAAATACTTTGGCCCAGAAATGACAATTTGGGCATGGATTTGGGATTCATAAAACTTAATATTTATGTTTCATGATTTGCCACGATAGGTCACAACCATGAAGCCCACAGCAAATGATCCAGATAATCTACAACTAAAGGACGAATCAGACCCTGAATGGGTCAACCTCTGGCACACAGCCACAACCAAAAAGGAGCCAACCAAAGTGCAACTTACGATTGATTGCATTTCGCTGGAAAATGCAACCAGTCACTGCCCTAAGAAAGCACCATAGTACCTTCGTGTTATTCAATAAAAGCAGTACTTTTTGTTTTATTTAGTTTTGATTAGTTTAGATGAATATTTGTTGGAAGTTGAAGCGGTCTATTAGAAGAATGATTGGAATTTTGTATTATCGAAGAGTATGTTTTAGGTTGCTTTTGACTCCTGATTTTCTGCATTTGCGGCTTTGACCGCATTTATGTTCGGCCTGTTGTGTCTGGTTTAAGTTTGGTTTAGCTTGTGATTCTGCCTATCAGACTGTCTACAGTCACTTCAACTTTCCTGCGACACGCGTTTGCCTAGTTATTTTGATGATGTTTTTTGGTCGTAAGAATCGCAACCAATGCATTGCTTCTTGTTTAGGCATAATTCATCCGTAAACGGACAACTTAGGAATAATTTTGAAAGATAATCATTCAACGCCTTGTTCGCTACCAACTCAAAATCCAAATTCGCATTCTTTAAAACAACCTTAATTTCAGCTGTAGTTAGAGTCTTAGTGTTCGATGTTTTCAATCTCAGTCCGCCTCTACCACAATTCTTGAAAGAAGAGATCGTCCCCATCTTAAAACGGATATTTCAAATATCGAAATATTCTAAATCGCGGCATTCGTTTGTCTTGAAGAAAAAGCACAGGCAACGGTTTTTCCGAAAGGGTTATTCGAGACGCTAATCCACTAAAAAATAGGTTAAATTATGAAAAATAGTATTTTGAAAACAGTATATGCTATGTCTTCTCCTACATCACCCCCAGAAAAGAAAAAATCTCGTAAAACATTAGTTGCGGTCATTATCATCGTTCTAGTCGTCGCTTTGATAGCTGGAGCTTACCTCGCCACACGCGGTAACGGAAACACTAACCCTTCTGCCACACCAACACCAACTCCCAGTTCTAATGCAAGTGTAACCCCAAAACCTTCCACTAGTGGAGTGGGTGCGAACGTCGCTGGAGCAAGCAGTCTACAATTCACAGTCAGCGTCACCAACAGTTCAGGCGGCTCATTAGGGTCATACACTTACTATGCCAAGAATGCCGGAACATCCAGCCAAATGGTACGAATAGACTTTAGCGATCCTTCAGGCGAAAACTTTGTTTACATTGTAAATAGCGCTCTTCAACAGGTATGGGTAGAAAGTGGCGGACAATGGACCGATCTGTCAAGTGCCTACTCAAGCCAATCAAGCGCTTGGAATAATGCATTCTTAGGTTACAAAAACAGCCTTACTAACTGGTCGGGCACCGGAGACTGGACATACACCGATCCAAACGGAGACACTGTCAAAATTACTAACGTAAGCGTAGATCCTTCACTGCCTGATTCACTGTTCCAGCATAGCTAAGCTACTTTGGTAAGAAGATAGATCTCAAAATCTCAATTTTTTTTTTTTGTTTACCTCAATTCTGAGATTTAAGCCTTTTATTTTGTATCCAATTACTATCAGAATGGGTGCTAAATTACGAAAGAAGCTAACCTAAACAAAAAAAAGGATAGTTAATTTTTTTATTTCTTTTTGAGTATCAGCAAGGTTGCGATTGCTATAGCTACGATTATGGCGATTGTTGATCCTACAAAGTACATTTCATTTGAGGGTGCGTTGGTCACTGGATATGGTGATGCTGTTGGTGCTGCTGCACTTACGGTGAACGATGATTCTGCAGACGATGGATAGTACGATTCTGAGCCAGCGAAGATCGCTATGACTGTGTATGAGCCTTCAATGTCTGGTTTCCAAGTGTAAGTGAACATTCCTCTGGAGTCACTTGTGGTTGTGCCGATGGTTCTTTGGTTGCCGTTAGAATCGATTACCTGGAGTGTTACGGATACTCCAACAGTGTTTGTGGGTTTTGGCTTCTGTTGGTAAACGTATTCCATCCATGCACTTTGGCTTGCGTCAGAGACTGCTGGAACTCCGTTGGGGAAGCGTGCTGCTTGTTCATTCTGTTTTGTGCCGGCTGCGATGTCGGTAACTGTTCCTCTTATCACTACAGGGGTTCCAAAGGAGGTTGCGACGTCAGGTGCTGAAACGGTTAATGCGCTGGGTCCTTTGCCTATGCAGTAGATTTGCATGTCGTAGGTGTTGAGGAAAGTTAAGTATCCGTCTGCGACTGGAGTGTTGCCGCCGTACATGTTGTTGCCGAAGCCATATATACTCCAGATTTCTGCGCCTGTTGTTGCGTTTATAGCTCGAACTTTGGCACCTTTCCACATTGGGCTGTTGGGTGAGTGTTCTGTGGTGTCTAAGTAAAGTTTTCCATCTGCTATTGCGCCGACTAAAATTGGGTAAACGCCGTAGGGTGTGTAAAATCCGCTGATGGTGCTGTTGCCTTCTTCGCCGTTACCATAGGTCCAGAGTAACTTTCCATCAGTGACGTCATAGGCATAGAGGATTCCACTGTAGCCGTAGTAGTAGAGTTTGCCGTATGCAACTGTAGAGCAGTCGAGGCTGAAGAAGTTCCAGTCAACTGATGGGGTTTCTGGAATTGTTGTTTGCCATAGTTGGCTTCCGTCTTTTAGGCTGAAGCCATTGTGCAGGAAGGTTTCTTTGTCTTCAGTTATGAAAACTCCTTTTTGTGGATCCCAACCTGTGAGGGTTCTGGTGACGTTTGCTGGTGCTTGGTCGTAGCTTTTGGTCCACAGTACGTTTCCAATTGTGTTGGGTTGTAAGCTTATTGCTGTGACATTGCATGGGTCGGTGCTTTGGGATGCTGTGATGGTTGCTGACATGTCGGCGTGCCATCCGAAGCTTCCTTGAACGAGAAGCATCATGTTACCTTCGTCGATGAAGGGTATGAGTCCATTGTTGCCTGCTGCGATGCTCCATGTTCCCTTTAGTGAGGGTATTGAGATGTTGTAGTCGTATGATGAGGTGGCGCTTGCGTTTGCGGTTCCTGAATACCATGTTCCTGTACCTGATGTGCCTGTGTTTGTTCCAAACACGTTAGAGGAGTTCCATTGTGTCAGATAGTAGTTCGATGTGGCGGTTGTTCCGAGGTTTGTGAGGCCATATTTGAGGTATTCGCCTGATGGTCCGGCAAGGTTTGAGCCGCCTGGAATGTTAGTGATGTTCATTGTTGTCAGGACGCCTGATCGTGGGTCGTATCCTCTCCAGACTGTTCCTAAGCCTGTCATTGATGCGGATGAAATGAGTAAGCCGTTGGGTAGGACGCCGTGTTGGTTTGGTTGGTCCAAAGAGTAGAGGTAGCCGAATGATGGTACAAGAGATGTTCCTGTTGCTGTTGCGTTGAGGCGGTAGAGTTCTTGTCCTGTGCGTAAGTCGACTGCTACGTAGTCTCCGCCGGCCCCTCCGTTACCGAAGGGTTCCTGGTAGTAGAGTGTTCCATACATGATCAATGGGTTGCTCCATCTTACGTTGTATGAGCCGCCCTGGTAGAACATTTCACCAGTGACTTGAGTATCGTTACCGCCGACGACTCCGCCGTACTGAATTGGTTTAGTCCACATTACGTGTGCACTGTTTGGTGCTATGCCATCGTTCTGGTAGCCTCCGGGTCCATGTGTGCCAGCTGGGGCACCGGTTGTGAATGGTGATCCAAGCCAGTTTGATGAGATGGTGTACCAGTAAGTGTTTTGTCCTTCGATTGGTCGAGTCCAATACTCAGTTGGGAGTGGATAGCTGTCGATAGGCATGACAATGGGTTCTTGCTGGACTACAAGTGTCGTCGAGGCATTGGCAGCTAAGAAGACGTCGCCGTTGTACGCTCCGCTCCAAGTGTAGTTCTGCTGTGGATAGTTAAATTTGAAGGTGTAGTTGCCAATTTGGTCTGTGGTGTATTGAAGGTATTGAACACCTGTTGTGTCTGTAACTACGGGCCAGCTTTTGGTTTCGGTGGTTAAGTCGGGCTTTGTAATAGTTAATGTGTAGTCATGGCGTCTTATGTCGTTAGTTGTGGTTGCTCCGTTGAATGGATAGTCAACCCACATGCAAACAGCTGCAGTTTGGCCCACACCTACTGGGTTTGGGGCAACGGAGATGTAAGCATAATCGATAACTGTCCACGTTGGGGTGTGTGCATTAACGGTTAAAATTGTTGCAGTCATAGAAATTGTCAGGATTAAAGCAATCAAAATAGCCATAGTTTTATTCCTATTTTTTTGCATTTTTTCTATCTCCTAAAGTTATCAGTATTGCTCACTTGTTTTAGTTATAAAACTTTGCGTTATCGATTGGAGAAGGAATAGTTTTGACTTGAGTGCAAGAAATGCAATTGATTAATTAGCAAACAAACGCTTAATCGCTTACTATACTAATAACCTATGGAAGAGGTAAGCTTTAAGGTTCTAAATTAGTTTAAGTCGCATTGGCAGAGGCAATTACAGTTCCTCAATCACGCCTTCAAGCCAAGATTGTGCAATTAACGCGTGCCCTGCCAGAGTGGGATGGACACCGTCGAGTGCCCAAAAGGAAGGCTCCCGCTTAACACACGCTTTCTCAAAAATTTTGTTCATTGGAATTAGCTTGGCCTCAAATTCTTGCGCAAGTTTTCTAACAACATCTATTTTCGTATCCAGCTCTTTTGTCAGTTCGATGAGATCGCCGTTGGAATGAACAAGAAACGGCTCCATCAAAACTATTTGGCTTTTTTGCTGCCTGGTTTGCTCTAGGATAGTTGTATAATCTGCCTGAAAGCTCTCTGTAGATGTTCCTCCCCAACTAACGTCGTTAACGCCTACCAATACCGAAACCAATTGGGGTCTTAGGTCCAAGCAATCTTTCTTCCAGCGATTTCGAAGATCCCTAACTCGATTTCCTCCAATCCCCCGATTTAAGAATTTTAAGTGATAATCGGGATATAATGCCGATAACCAAGCTGTAGTCATCATGACGTAGCCGTCGCCAAGCGATTCGTTGTGGTTGCCTTTTCTTCCTGCGTCTGTTATGCTGTCGCCTTGAAACAAAATCGTCGAACGATCCGCTAAACTCAGTTTCTTTGACAAATGATTTGCCTCAAGTTTTTTTGCTGGAAATCTCAATACTCCAAGATGCTGTGGGCTATATCTTTATTGATTATTCTCTTTCAAAGGTTTAATGTTTCTTAATTTGACAAAAACTCTATTGTTCTAAATGCTTGCCTATGACAAGTATATAGGATATTTACAAAGGTTATATATTGAGTATCAAGCAAGTATATGATACAGGTGCTAAAATGATAAATGCAATCACCTGTAGAAAGAAACGCAGCAAACGCGCATTATTTGCACTCTCACCCCTGTTTCTAGCAGTCTTCGTCGTTGGTTGGATCATTTCCTGGATTGGACAAATAGGCAAGTAAAACAAAAACTCCGCCACTAAGCGTTTGCGAAAGAAAATTGCGAAAACCAGCCGTTGTGCCCGATTTCTTTTGCTTTTTGAGAGTTCAATTAAATATATTGTAGGATGTCTGACTTATTACGTTAGATTCAAAAATGTTTTATTCGAAGAATGCCCTAAAACGAAAGTCTATGCAGCAAAGAAAAAGCCCAGAGCCAGACATCACCACTAAACCTCAATTCAAAAAGACCTTACGCAACTCAGGATACGATCAACACGTAGTCGACCTAATCTGGAACTGCTATACCCAAAAAAAGAAAATAACAACCAGTATGCCTAAACGCGGTTAGGTGTTCGCGATCCCCACATGTTGTGGAGAATAAAGGCGGCACAAATACTTCGGATATCAAATATGCCTTGAAGATCTTGTTAAGGCAGTTAGAGTTTGAGGGCTTGCATGAGTTTTTGGTAGATTCTTAGAATTCGAACAAATATCTTGCCCACAAATCCCAATCCCGCAGCCATACCGCTGAAGTTTTCTATATCGGATTTGCTTATAGTTTTAGTTAGCAAAGTTGCAGCAACGAACATGAATGCGAAGAATATTGCGCCTATGATTAGGCGTATTATGCTTGAGAAGCCCAATTCCAGGACAATCAGGTAGGTTACAATGGCGGCAACTGAAGAGGACAGGACAATTTTTGCTGATGAACCCCAATCCACACGTCAACCCATAGTGTTTCCTCACCCAAACCACCGGAATAATTGAGGTAACAAGCCCGGTAACTAAAGAAGTTACAATAAGCCCTAAAACGCCAAACAACATAATCAAAACATACCCCAACGGCAAACCAATCGCAACCGCGAGCACTGTGAGGTACATGATGAATGTGGTTTTTCCCTGGCTGTTGAGGAAGTTGCTTGAGCTTAGACTTCCCAACGCTGGAAAGAAATAGGTCAGCGAGAGCAACGCCAAAAACAGCGGCGCCGAAGCGTAGGATTGCCCAAACAGCGTTGAAACCGCCGGCTCAGCCAAACACATAACCAGCGCAGCGACGGGTATGACAAAAAGTGAGCCGTACTTGACCGAAAACTGATAGACATTCTGCAAGGTTGCCTTATCTTTTTGCGGACTAAGCTTGCTGAATGCTGGAAATAGCATCATTGTGATGGGTGTTGCAAAGAATCCGATCAAAACCACAAACGTTGACGCTATGCCAAAATTGCCGATGGCGATGTTGTCGGTGACGTAGAAAATGGGGAGCAAAAACGCAAAGTATTGTCCTAGAAAGCCGCTCAGGATTACTGAAATCGATAGGGGTGCGCCGTATGAGAGCATGGATTTGAGGTAGGCTTTGATTTCGAGTTTGAAACCGTTCAGTTTTGGCAGGTGCCTGTACTGAGTCCAAACGAATGCGATGCCGATTAATCCGCCAGCTACCAAAGCGATAGTGTAGCCTACGATGGCTCCTGAGGTGCCAAGCCCCAAAACCACCAGCCCTACCATGAGGCCGGTTTTTAGGATGGAGTGGAAAATTAGCATGAGGCTGTTGAGTTCCATCTTTTCGATACCGGTGAATGTGGCTGTGGCGGAGTTTATGAGGCCGCTGGCTAAGATGGAGATGGATGCGATTTGGATTAAGGAGGTTAGTTCGGGGCGGTGAAAAACGTTTACGGCAAGGTATCCTGAGAGGGCAAAAGACACAGCTGATAAGGCGATTCCGAGGGTAACTTCAAATATTATTCCAGAAACCAGTATGCTTCTGACTTCTCCTGCTCGACCCTCTGCCAGATACTGGGCGGTATCCCTAACCATCGCCGAGTTTATGCCCCAATCCCGAAACACCCCGATGAGAGTTGGTGCGATCAGCACGATTCCGTAGAGCCCATATAGGTCAGATCCTAGTAGGCGGGCCACAAAAATTGTGGCAACTGAAGAAATAACAGTTGAAAATACCAGACCCCAAAGTAGGTGAAAGCTGCCTTTCGCTGAAACCTTTGCCATTTCCGAAGCTTTACTCATTCTCCCAACTTGACCTAACCTATAGGCGTACAATTGTTAAATCTTATGCTGTAACATAAAAAACGCTCAACCCTTGCATTGAGGTCTTTGGGTGGTCACCAACCACAGACCAGTGGAGAATGTTGAAGACACAACTTTTTTAATTGTTTAGATATTTTTTGGTATAGTTAATTTGTGGCTGTTGTTTTTACTTGGCGAGGTTGGCTTGCAGTATTTCAATTATTTTTGCTCCAGTTGTTCCGTCGCCGAACGGGTTAGCCCAACTCTTTTTGTGCTCGAGGCTTTTTTTGGAGGCTTGAAGAATTTTTTCAGGATCCGTGCCGGCTAGAATGTTTGATCCAACCTCCACTGTCTCAGGCCGCTCAGTATTCTCTCGCAAAGTAACGCATGGAACACCCAGGATACAGGTTTCTTCTTGCACTCCACCGGAGTCAGTTAAAACGAGGCGCGCTTTGCCTTCAAGTTGCAGGAAGGCCAAATAGTCCAAAGGCTCAACAAATGTAATACCTGCAAAGTCTATCCCGAATTGGCCGAGTTGTTTTTTTGCTCTGGGATGAATTGGATAAATCAGTGGAAGCTTGAATTCGCGTTGAACTTTTTGCAGGCCACAAATCAGACCTGCAAATTTGTTTTTGTCGTCGACGTTTTCTTGTCTGTGAGCAGTAGCAAGCATGTATTGGCAACTTTTAACGCCCAAAGTCTCAAAAATTTGGCTTTTTGACTGCGCAATTTCCAAATTCTGATGCAGCGCATCAACAACGGTGTTGCCCACCATGAAAACCTTGTTCTCATCAATGCCTTCGTGCAGAAGAATTTCCTGCGACTTCGGTGTTGGCGCAAACAAAAAATCCGACGCATGATCAGCCAACACCCGATTAACCTCCTCAGGCATTCCTCGATCATAGCTCCGCAATCCTGCTTCCACATGCCCAATCTTGATTCCAAGCTTTGTCGCAGCCAACGTCCCAGCCACAACAGTATTCGTATCCCCCTGCACAAGCACAACATCGGGTGATTCTTTCAGTAAAACTTCTTCTATCCCGATGAGCATCTTGCCCGTTTGCTGCCCATGACTTCCCGAACCGACATCCAAATTAAACTTCGCGTTTGGCAAATTTAGCTGCTCAAAGAAGACTTTATCCATATTGTATGAGTAATGCTGCCCTGTATGTAAAATAAAGAAATTCAAACCCAACCGGACACATTCACGAACGATTGGAGAAAATTTCACTATTTCAGGTCTGGTCCCCAAAATAATAGAAATTTTCATGTTTAGCGTTTCACCGTTGCAATAGAATTGGGGCTGGGTTAATTATGTCTTTTTAGGTTGGTTTGGATAACTTAATTTGTTTGACTTTTGGTGCTCGCCAACCCAACTAGTGGAGAATAATGTCGGCACACTTGCTCTCTTGGCTGGGTGGTTTTTGTTTGAGGGGGTTTTTTTCTTTCTCTTGCAGCAAAGGTCAACGCAGGTATCTGTTTTATAAGCTGAAATCCGCCTTTCGTTCTGTTTTATTGATTTGATTCTAAGTCGGGGGTCTAGCTGCTAACTCATTTATGAAGTTATTTAAGAGAGAAGTAGCCTAAACTATATCAGGAGAATTTTTTATGGTTTTAGCCAGAATGAGTAAATGGAATTTTAAAAAAGACAAACGCAAAGAAGCCTTTTTAGAACTTGACCAATTCCTCAGCACCCTAATCCATCAAACCGAGGGTTTTCGGGGCTCCATCTCGTTGCTCTCTCAAGACCTAAACTCAGCAACAGTCCTAACCCTATGGGCAGACATAGAGGCACTAAGAAGGTCCGAAAAAGAAGTATTTGTCCAAGCTATCAAAAAAGTCCAAGATTCCCTTGAAAGCCCTCCGCAGATTGAAAATTTCATGGTGTTCCGAACAGAGCTCTTTCAAAGTGGACAGTGGCCGACTAATTGGGCATAGCTACAACAATGCATTGTACAAACTTTAGGTAGGGTCAGAACAAGTAAAGGTTTGTTTAGGTAGCAATAAATTTGCAAATCAAAAAGCTTGGGGGATTTTGTTCAAAGAAGAATGGTTTGGGCGGTGACATCTCTACAGCAGGGGGTTCGATACAACCACAGCATGAAAAGTTCCGGTCGTTGCTTCTATCTCAACAGCCATAAGAAACCAAGCTAGAATAATTTCTGACGATACGCATTTCGATTTCATAGAAGAAACCAAACGAACCTGGCTTTGATTTAAAAAAATACAGAAGTTAATGGTTTAGTCTAAGCTAAGCTTGTCTTCGAGTAGTGTTTCCATTTTTGTTTGCAACTATTCTCAACGATGTTCGGGTTAAGAATTATGAAGTTGGGGATGGGGTTGTTGGTTGATTCTTAGCGCGTTTTCTCATAGTTACTCCAAGTGCCAATGCGATTCCAGCTATGCCGATTGCTATTCCAGCGAAGGCAACTAATTCAGCGGTGTTCAAGCTTTGGTTTAGGTTACCGATTTCGTTTTGCATTTTGCTTAGTGAGGAGTTCATGTTGTTGTCAAGGTTGCCGAGTTGGTTTTGTAGGCCGTTTATGCTGTTGTTGAGGTTGTTGGTTTGGTTTTGAATGGTTGATTGTGTGGAGTATAGGGAAGTGAGGTTGTTTCCTAGGTTGCCGAGTTGATGTTGAAGGGATGATTGTCCGGAGGTTAGTGAGTTTAAGTTCGATCCTTGGCTGGTGAGTTGGTTTTGGATGGTTGATTGGGTTGAACTTATCGAGTTTAGTGTTGTTTGTGTGGAGCTTGCTTGGTTTTGGAGAAATATGGTTGTGTTTGTGGTTGAGCTTATACCGTCGGTTTGTGCTGCGATTGTTTTTAGGGTGTAGGTGCCGTCTGGGTAGTTTGCTGTTGGGATGATGAAGTTGAGTGTGCCGTTGTTGGTGGATGTTTGAATGGGTTGGTCGTTGAGGTATGTTGTGACTGTGTTGATGTTGTTTCCGGAGATGGTTAGGGTTATGTTTATGTCTCCTTTGAGGCTGGCTCCGTTTTGGGGGGTGAGGATCTGAATTGTGGGTGCTGCGGGGTTGATTGTTTGGTAGGTGGAGGAAGCAGTTGAGATGGTTGAGTTTATGAGGGTGATGGCGGTTAGGTCGGTGTTAACTAGGGTTATGTTGCTGTTTTGGGCAACGATGTTGCCGCCGTGTACAGCTTGTAGGGTTAGGTTTGAGTTGTTTATGTTTAGTGTTCCGTCTATTATCGAGTTGGATATGAGGGTGTTTGTTGACTGCAATGTGTTTGATCCTAAGAAGAGTGTTTGAGTTAGGATGGTTGATCCTGTTATGTTGACTGCTGTTAGTGCTAAGCCCCAGTTTTGTTGGAAGGATGTGATGTTTTGGTTTGAAACGTAGACGTAGGGTTGTATCATGAAGCTTTTTTGGGCTGAGAGCTGGGTTGTTGTTGGGTATCCGTCGTATGAAATGCCTGTTACGTAGGCTTCGTATGGACCCGAGTAGACAAAAGAGTTGGAGTTAATTGGTGAGAGGGCGCCTGCATCGTAGGGGGAGGGCATGAGGATGTTTCCTGTCCATTTGTTGAGCGTTGAGTCGTAGGATAGGGGAATTAGTTGGAAGTTCTGGTATTCGGTGCGCATTATGGTCATGAAGGAGTTTTGTAGTTCTTGGGGGTAAATCATCGCTGTGTATTCGCCTTGGGTTACTTCTTGGCCGTTGGGGTATTGTATGTCGGCGGTGATTTGGGCTGTTTGGCCCATGTAAAGACTTGACGGGGAGAGTGTTATGGTTGGGGTTATGGTGGCGTTTGAGATCCAGATGTTGCTGTAGAATAGGCCGTTTATGGTGTATCCGAGTGTTAGGGAGCCATAGTTTGCTTGCAGTATAACGGTGTAGAGTCCTGAGGGAGAATTAAGGGGAACTTGCAGGGAGCCTCTGATTGTTGAGGATTGGTAAACTAGGGCTGTGCTTGAAACGATGTTTCTTGTGGCGTTGACCAGGAGGGCTATTACGCTGGAGCCTGTTGCGATGTCTGTGCCTACGGTGTTGCCGGTGTCCATGGAGGGTGTGTTTGCGATGTTCATGGGGGCGATTGGTGAGGTGATTATTGTGAGTGATTGTCCGGGTCCGATTGCGGCGGGTTCAGCCACTACTTCGGGTTGGATGATGCTTGTTTGTAGGTATATGCCGTTTGTGAATGGCAGGAATCCGTAGGTGTTGCCTTGAAGCCACAAAGTGGTGGGGCCTGCGGGGTAGGGTTGGGTTAAGTTTGCAACTGTTACGTTGCCGTAGGTTGTCAGGTTGGCTGGAACGAGGGTTACGGTGTCGATTGTATTGTAGGTGTTGGTTATGATTGAGTAGGAGTTTACCTTAATTGTCAGGTTGCTCGAAGGTGCGGGGTTGTCGTTTAGGTCTGTGGAAGCAACGGTTACTTGTAATCCATTTGCTGTGGTCCAGGGGTTTGTTGGAGTTGGCGTTAAGAAAGTTGCGAGGTAACCTGCAAACATTTGAGAAAATCCTTCTCCGAAAAGACCTGCGGAAGTGCCGTTGACGTCGATGTAGGCTACGCCTGATTGTTGTCCCATCACCATGGATGCGTTCCATGTTCCTGAGTTGTTATCGAAAGCCAATGGTGTAACCATGGATGTTCCGGTGAGGGTGATAAGTTTGGTTGTAAAGTTTCCGTTGGTAACTACGTTGTTTGCGTTGTAGATGTAGGCGGAGACGTTGATTGTTTGGTTGGGGGTAAATTCTAGTTGTGCTTGTCCCGAGGCGTTATAGTAGTCTACGAAAATGGAGAGGCTTGGTTGGGTGATTTGATTGTTGTACAGAGTTTTTATTTGGCCGATGTTTGGGGCGCCCCAGCCTGTGACGAGGTTGTAGCCGTAGGATGCGGTCCAGGGAATGTTGTAGCCGAATGTTATTGGGTTGTAGGCTTTGGGGTAGAGGTTTGCGTCATTGCCTAAGCTGTAGAGGAAAGGATTGATTAGGCCAAGTGGACCTCCGGATGATTGGGCAATTAGGGTGAGCAGTCCGGAGAGAGCTTGAACTGAACCCGATGTCCCCCCCACTACTATTTGGGATCCGGAGTTTATTATAAAAATGCCTGGGTTAACTCCCGCTTGCAGGGAAATGTCGGGTTCCATTCGTCCATTTGGATACGATGGAGGGGTCTGTTGATTCTGTTGGTACCATGGTTTGGGTTCAAGGAAACTGACGCCTCCTCCGCTTCCGCCAGCGTTTACTCCGTTTGGTACGTAGCCGGGGTTGGACCATGCTGTTTGAACAAAAGTATTGGTTCCGTTTGGTTGGGTATAGAGGTAGGTTTGTGTTCCTCCAGTGCTTGTAACGTATGGTGAGGCATCTGGATACCCTAAGCTGCCTGCGGGTCCAGAGCTGTAACCGCTTCCGCCTGCGTCTCCTGAAGAGCAAAGGAATGTTATGCCTTCAAGGGAGCCTATCATGAAGTAGAGGTCTGGGAGGAACATGTTGAAGTAGAATAGTTGTCCGCCCACCAGTGAGTAGAGCCATTCGGGTCCTATGGAGAAACTCATCGACAGGGTTGTGACGCTGTAGTCGTTTACTATGGTGGCGATGTCGACTGCAAACGGTAGGGCGCCGGTTGTGACGTACATGTTGATGGCGGCGTTTGGCGCCATTGCGTGTGCCAGTTGGACGTCTAGGGAGACTTCGGTGCTCCATCCGTTCGCGACGCCAAGGTTTGGGTTGTAGGGGGTTATGGGGGTTATTGTGAGGTTAGGGTCTGGGAAGCCGAAGGTTTTGTCGAATTGGCTTAAGTCTTGTGTTACGGTGGGGGAGCCGTAGAAGTCCAGTATGCCTATTGTTTGTCCTTCACCTTGGAGGCCTTGGGCGTACAAGGATGTGGCGTTGTAGACGTCTTGGAGCTTTTTGGCTGAGAAACCTCCTTGGGTGTAGGTTATGTTGGTGCCTTGTGAGGTTGGGGGGAGGTTTGCGTATCTGGGTTCAACTATAAGTGAGGTAATGTTGGAGGCGATGAAATGAGCCCCGTTAAACATCGAGTTGCCGTTAGTCATGTAGTAGGAGTTTGACCCGTTTGAATACATGTTGACGTTAGCGTCAAAATACTCCTTCACCTGAGCTGCAGTTGCCGAAACAACTATGATTGAATCCAAAGAACTCATCAGAACAGGTAACCCCATGGTGTGGAGGGTTTGGAGCATTGAATTGTACTTGGTTGTTGGCAAGAACTGTTGCTTGATCTGGGCTGGAGTTAAGAAATGTCGGTATTGTGCAGAAGACGGATCGGAAACATGCACTAACAATGAACCTAATGCATCCACATTTTCCAGTGGGATTGCTATGTTCAATAGAACTGAAAGATCCCCTGGTGCTTGACCTTGCTGGACATAACCTGGAAGGGGTGCGACGGGGTTGTCAGAAGGGTTGGAGGGGTTTGCCGTGGCTGAGTATAAACTTCCCAGCGGCATGATTACGAGTAAGATTGTTACAAAGACTGCGAAAAAGGGCTTCATTATGGCAGCTCCAAGTTCGTAAAATTCAAGTTCAATATCTGATTCGTCTGTATCATTCTGTTCAGGATCCTCTTGTTTGAAAATATGTTTCAAATTCATCTCAGAGATCATAAAAGGTTTTGCCCTTTGCAATCTGCTATCAAAGAAGATAACTCTATGATGATTCAAGATATTTTCTGAATTCTACCCTTTCAACTCCCAGTTTAGGGGATAATGTTGAGGGCATAACCCTTTCTAATAACTTAGCCTTCGAAGAAAGTTTGTTTTAAGCTTTCAAAATCGCCCAAACGGTCTTCGCAAACCAAACAAACACAACCAAACTCAAAAACAAACAAAAAACCACCTCAAACGGCATCAAAAAATCCGCAATCCCCAACGGATAAGCCACCACAAAATAGTAAAACGGCAACGTCCACAAATAAACCCCCACACTAAACAAGAAAAAAACCTTCAAAAGCCCAACAAAAACAAAACGAGCCCTTCTGGAACCCAAAAATGGCAAGAACCGAAAGCGCTTAAAAGTCATAATTAATCAGTCGCCCTTCCCTAAACGAACTTCTCCCAAACCCAACCCTCAAGCAAGCAACACAGCAAAAACACATATAACAGTATTTCAAAACACGCAATACACAATACAAAACTTGCTCCAGTATTTTCTGGCGCAACTAAAAGCGCAGTCCACTTTAAGTGCTCATCATACCCAACTCTTTGGAGAACAACGACGGCACAACTACTATCTAATAACTTGTTGATATGCTGCGGGGGGTGAGTTTTTTTGGTGGTTAGAAGAAAGAAACAGTCAATTTGCAGAATTCACTTCAATCGCTTATTTGTAGTCTCTAAGATTTAGTAATTTGAGTGATCTTTGGCTGTTTCATACTATTTGTCATCCGCTGTTACGAGTTGAGCTTGGATTTTATCTGCCAGAAAAAGATGCAAGGCGTCATAGATTGCAAGGTTGTGTTCACTTAGTGCTTTTGGTTTGGGCGGGTTTTTCGTTTTCAATACAGCTCCACAACAGCGGTAGTACTTCTTTTTGTGAGAAAAGACTAAAATGTGCTTTGCTTGGAGTTACCCCCACTTTGATTGAGTAGGCTTCTTTGGGAAGAGCTGCAAACAGGTCTTCATCGGTCTTGTCGTCTCCAATTGCAAGAATAAAATTGTACTCTTGTTTTGAGAGCCAATTCTGTGCTGCCCGCCCCTTATTAACGATGGAGCTTTTGATTTCAATCACTTTGTTGCCATCCATAACTTCAAGGTTAAGGTTTGAAATTGAAGACAAAATGTTGTCTTTGAGTTCTTTAGCGCGTAGTGAGCCAAGGGTAGGTTCAGTTGCACGGTAATGCCAAGCTAAAGAGAAGTCTTTCTCTTCCACAAAACTGCCCGGGGTTCGGTCAGCGTAAGTTTCAAGAATGGGCAGAATTTCTTTTTTCCATGCGTCGGAGAGTTGCTCTGGAGCTTTCCAGTCTTTTGAGCGCTCTTTAATCCATGCGCCATGCTCTGCGACTAAGGCAACTTTTAGGGACTTAAACCACTCGTCGAAGGTTTTTTTGTCCCTGCCGCTGATAAGAACCACCTCATTAGAAGGTGACCTGCTGAGTTTGCGTAGCATTTTGATAACGGCGTCTGTAGGTGCTGCTTTTTGTGGTTTAGACGCGAAAGGCACCAATGTCCCGTCGTAATCGAGCAGAATTAGCCTTCTTTTACTGTTACGGTAGCTTTCAACGAGTTCCAATCGATTGGCTGGAGTCATGATTTGTTGATAACTTTCTTGCTGTTTGAGGTAAGCGTCGTTTAGGCGGTTGAGAAAATCGTCTGCCCACCGTTTAACATCATAGCGTGATAATCGTTTTTGCATAATACGATTACGTTTAATTTGCTCGTCTGGGGGCATAGCGAGCGCGGTCTGTAGTGCTTCAATTACGTCTTCTTGATCGCTTGGGTTAACGATAATTGCCTCTCCAAGCTCCTGCGCTGCACCTGTCATCTCGGAGAGAACCAGTGCACCTAAACCGTTGACTTTAGTTGCAATGAACTCCTTAGCCATAAGGTTCATACCATCACGCAAAGGCGTCACTAAACCCACGTCAGCAATTCCATACAAGGCCACTAACGTCTTAAATGGAAGGAACCTTGAGAAATAACTAACCGGCGTCCAATCTGTAGTGCCGTACTTTCCATTTATACGACCTACTAATTCATCAATTTGTTTCTTCAACGTTTGATATTGACGAACATTACTTCGTGAAGGAACAGCGACCAGTACAAAGGAGACTTTTCCGCGGTATTCGGGTTTTCGCTCAAGCAGGGCGTCGAAGGCTTCGAGTCGAAGAGGGATGCCTTTAGTATAGTCGAGGCGGTCAAAAGAAAGAATTATTTTTCGCTTGCCAATCTTTCGGAGCGTTTGGGCCATCTCTTTTTGCACAAGCGGGTCGTTGCCTGCATCTGCAAATCTCTGATAATCTATGCCCATTGGAAAGATGTCGACTTTTGTTTGCCTTGAACCTATTTGAATTTCTCCAAGGTAATTTTCGTTTCCCAAAATCCGACGCACACAAGAAAGAAAATGAAAAACATAATCATAAGTGTGAAAACCAATTAAATTTGCGCCAAGTAAGCCTTCTAGGATTTCCTCTCGCCAAGGAAGAAGCCTAAAAATTTCATGCGACGGAAAAGGAATATGATGGAAATATCCAATCTTAGCATCAGGCAAACGTTCCCGTATCATTTGTGGAAGCAGCATCAGTTGATAATCATGAATCCAAATAACGTCGTTAGGCATGTAGGTTCTAATTACTTCGTCACAGAATTTTTGGTTAACTTTTTGATAAGTCTCCCAGTACTTGCGGTCGTATGTTGCGTAGAGGTTAAAATAGTGAAATAAGGGCCATATCGTATTGTTGGAAAAGCCCTCATAGAAGTATTTAATTTCATGTGGCGTTAGAAAAACTGGATGATACCTTTCATTGCTTAATAAATCAACGATTTGTTTTCTCTTATCCGCTTGCTTTTGCTGAAGATAAATTCCGGGCCAACCAATCCAAAGGCTGTTCCCTGCTTTATGGATAGAATTAACGCCTGTTGCCAATCCGCCTGAGGTAGGTTGAATTTGAAGTGCAGCATGTTTTTTAGATATTTGAATTGGTAACCTGTTTGAAACGATTAAAATTCTGTCCATAAAAAAACTCAACTTAGAATGATCATAATAGTAATTCTCTTGAATAAGTTTTATGGCTAATTCCTAGAATGGTTAAACCTGGACTTAACAAACATTATTATTCGTGAAGAGGGATATTGTTTGTTGCGTTTTGTTTAGGCAGAGTGTTTGAGGTTATTTTATGTCGCATGTGGATTCTCTTCGAAAAATTCAGCTTGATGATTATGTTAACATCGTTGGTGTAGAGGAAATCAATTCGGTTCGAGTTTTGGCTGAGAAATTGAAGGGTAAATCTGTCACTCACGTTAACTCTACAGCATTTGGAGGAGGAGTTGCTGAGATGCTTCAAAATCTTGTGCCACTAATGAAAGATGTGGGTTTGGATGTTCATTGGGAAGTAATCAAGGGATCTTTGGATTTTTTTAATGTGACTAAGAAAATACACAATGCCCTTCAGGGAATGAACTTGGATCTTTCAGAAGAAGACGTGCGGACATATTTAGAGTATAATAGGTTGAATAGTGAAACGACAATCTTAAGGTCGGATTTTGTGGTTATTCACGATAATCAACCGGCGGCTATGATTCAATTTCTTCCGGCAAAGAATGGTCGATGGATATGGCGTTGTCATATTGATCTTTCTACGCCCAATACTGCTGTTTGGAATTTTCTGGACCAATACATTAGTCGTTATGATGCGGCCATCTTTACTTCTGAAAAATATGTTATTCCGGGTATAGTGGGTCCGAAAGTATTCTTAATGCCCCCGTCAATTGACCCGTTAAGTGACAAGAACAAGGAAATTTCTGCTTCCGCGGTTTCTGATGTTTTGGCAAAGTATGGTGTTAATCCTGATAAACCCATAATTACTCAGGTTGGGCGCTTCGACCCTTGGAAAGATCCTTTAGGAGTTATCGACGTTTACAAACTTGTGAAGAAAGAGATCCCCCAGGTTCAACTGCTTTTGATTGCTGGCATGGCGGATGATGATCCTGAAGGTTGGACCTATTTTGAGAAAACGGCTAGGCATGCAGGAGATGATGATGATATTCATCTTTTGACGGATTTAAAGGGTGTTGGAGATCTTGAGGTGAATGCTTTTCAGAGAGCTTCGCAGGTGATGCTTCAGATGTCTACTCGGGAAGGATTTGGATTAAGCGTCACCGAGGCTCTTTGGAAGGGTATTCCTGTGGTCGGTAGGAACGTAGGAGGAATTCCTCTTCAAATAATTAACGGAACGAATGGTTTTCTTGTCAATAGCGTAACTGAGGCCGCCGAAAAAACTCTCTACTTACTAAACCACAAAGAAGAAGCAAAACAAATGGGAAACAACGGCATAGAGCATGTGAAGAACAAGTTTCTAATCGTAAATGATTTGAAAGGTTATCTAACAATGTTCACCGAGCTCCTCCAACTATGATTTCTGAAACATTATGTTCTTTTGCAGCTTTTCAGGCATCTGGGTAGTTTCATTGGTTGCAGGCAATTTGTAAAATAATGACAGAGTCAGGTTTAGGTGCTCGCCAACCCAGCTTGTGGAGAATGTTGAGGGCACACTTTTAATTATTTTTTTTAGAAACGGTGAATGCAGAGGGCTATTTGTAGTGAACGTGTGCTTTTCCCTATTTGGGTTTGGTTGGGCTTCTGATTTTTAATAGATGGTTTCTGACATTATCCGCCAAAAAATCGTAAAAGCATGCCTAACTTTAAGCTTTTTCTCGCCCAATCGAGGCCTGTAACTAATAGGAATCTCCGCAATACTAAAGCCCTGTCGTTCAACGTGCTGGTTTAATTCGACTTCAATATCAAAGCCCTTAGATTTTACTTTCCAGTTCCTCAAAATCTCTGTGCGCACTACCCGCAAGCCTGTGAGCGGATCTTTCAAGGAAATTCCGTTAAAGAAGTTGTGGGTGAAAGCAATGAAGCGGTTACCCAAATAAAAAACGTCAAGGACTTTGGAATCAGAGTTTCCCGTAACGCGATTTCCACAAACCATACCCACACCAGGATTATCCTCCAATAAGCGAATCATTTCAGGCACATATTCCGCTGGATAAGTAAAATCTGCATCCGTAATAACAACAAAATCAACCGACAAATCCAAGTTCTCCAACGCTTTAGCTAATGCGTCGCCCTTGCCTAAACCATCTTGAAGAGCAACTTGGGCGCCAAGGTTCTTTGCAACTTCCACTGTTCGATCCGTGCTGTTCCCATCAACCACCAACACCCGCGATCCCCCAAGGGTATCCATCATCTCAGCTATGGTAAGACCTATCCCTTCTTCTTCATTTAACGCAGCAATAATAACCTGAGTCGAAGAACCACCCAGTTTTTCAACTCTACCCTCACTTGCGACATCATTCCCTAACGATAACTTGTTTAGGGTTTTCGTCGATGGAAAAACATTCTTAGCTACTTTATACAAAACTTACAAATCCTCTCTAGTTATAATTGTTATAATCAAATATTTTTAATAAAACATGAACATATAACTGTTATTTCAAATTAAGTAACCATCTGAAATCTGATACAGACAGCCCAGAATGTTTATTCACATTTTATGTAACAGAACCTGAACGCTTTTTGGAGGATATCAACATTGCGCTTAGGCGATCACATTCTTTATGCAAATAAATCCCTTAAACAAAAAACACATACAAGAATTATTCCTAAACACAAAAAATATTCTAGGAAAACACCCTAACTGAGGCATTATTTCTGGTTCAACAATGCATAGTTAACTTTGGGTGCTTGCCAACCCCAGATCGATGGAGAATGTTGACGGCACAACTACCTTCTAATTCTGTATTATTTTTTTTAAAAGGCCGAATTGAGAAAACTGATTGTCTTTAGATGCATGGTTTTTCCGGATAATTCGGGGTCTTCTTGTAATTAAGATAGACAAGGTTGGGTTTGCTGAGAGGTAGCTATCTCTGCTCTTGTTTTGAAGTCACTTTGAGAGCAGTTTTTGTTAGGCGCTCGCGTTAGTTGTCCTTGAAGGTTTTTGGCGAAGTAAGAAAAGTATTCTGTTGCAAGAACGGGATCGTTGGTAGTATTACTTCATATTGTTTTTGATGCGGCCTTGAAATTTTGGAGTTAAGTGTGAGAAAATTGCAGGAGGCTTCTTATTTGTTTATGAATTTGGTCTCTTTCATGTCTTTTAGATGCAAGTCGCTTGTCACAATTTGGGCGTTGAATGATCTTGCTACAGCTAAGACAATAGAGTCTGCCATGCCCAGACTTGTTGATTGACTGATTTCGGCAGCTTCGAGTGAAAGTTTGGCTGTGAGTTCGATTATTTTTGTACGGGTGATTTGCGCATAGGCTTCTAGCGCGTTTTGTTCGCCTTTTTTGTGTTTGAGTTTCTTGTATACTTCGTAGATCACAATCGTTGGGGTTATGCTGTTTTCCTCGTTTGCGTCTTCGATGTATTTTGCGTATGCGGTTGCGAGGGGACCTTCGGTAAAGTATTCTATCCAGCCGTATGAGTCAATTAGGATCAAAATCTGTCCTCTTCGTCTCTGATTGCTTGGGTGTCTGCGCCTTTTGCGAAACCGCGCATTTGTTTTATAGGTTTTAAGGGGATCAGGTGTATAATTCCGTCTTTTTCGATAACTACGATTTGTTCTCCTGGTTTCAGGTCGAGTTTCTCTCTTACTAGTTGTGGTATAACTACTTGAAACTTGGGAGACAGTTTTACTTTTGACATATCGATCAGCATTAGTTAAACAGTTTTAGGTTAGATATTAACTTTCCTAAAATCTGACAAACGCTTCAACAGTATGAAGAATTGGAAAAATCATAGACAAGCATTTTAGCCTCACTAACATTAGCCTGGAACCGACAAAACACAATCCTAAACGCAGGACAATCAATTCAAGCCACACTAACCTTAACAGCAGCATCAAACACCAGGTCCCTCACAACGTTTTTAGCTGCGACGTAACACTCCCCGGAACCCAATAACTAACAAAACAAGACCTCAAGCTTGCTTCCTTTTCACTTTTTTTTCACCATTCCCAAAGCAAAAAAAACTCAAAACATTTGCACAGACATCTTTAGGTGCTCGCCAACCCTCTTCAAAAAATTTTCCAGCTCCCCTCAAACTTACTGTTCTTTGAACTTAACGTCCTCTCCACAGTACACACAAGGATGAATTCCTCGACGCAGCTCTCCAGAAGAAGGCACCGTATCGTAGAAGTCATGCAACCCAATCTTACAGTAGAAAGGTCTTTTGATCCAACTTAATTTTTTTCGGGGTTCCCCTTCCAAAGAATCCTCATCGACATGTTGCTGTATTTGTAATACCCACTCTAACAGATAATGAGTGACGATAAATTCGTTATGAATCAAGAATACTTATCACAAGTTATCGAACAGCCAGGATAAAAAGGAAGGTTTCTCTATTTGGGCTGCAAGAAAATATTTAACTTTAGGTGCTCGCCAACCCCAGACTATGGAGATTGTTGACGGTACAACTATTATCTAATAACTTGTTGACAGGCAGCGGCAGGTGGAGGGCTTATGAGTTATTTGGATATGTCGAATTTTATGCATCCCTCATGCGTGGATCTTTTCGCCGATTGAGTTAAAAAGGCAGAAGCGCCTATTCCTAATGCAGATCAACATGAAAACGTTTGAGAAGCTGAAGGATATTTTGGCAGAGCACAAGCAAGAGATCAAAACCAGATTCAAAGTAGAAGAAATAGGACTCTTCGGTTCCTACGTTCGCAAAGACCAGAAGAAAAAAAGCGACTTAGACGTTTTAGTTAGCTTTTCTGAAACAATTGACTTATTCACTTTTGGGCAACTTGAGAATTACTTAAGTGACATTTTACAAGTTAAAGTGGATCTTGTGATGAAAGATTCACTTAAACCTCGCCTAAAAGACAGGATTTTAAACGAGGCAGTTTATGTTTAGAGATTTTCAAGTCTACATCGAAGACATAATCGATGCCATAGAGAGCATAGAAGAGTACACTGGACAGTTGACGTATGAGAGTTTTGTTAAAGATAAGAAAACTGTTGATGCGGTAGTTAGAAATTTCGAAATTATAGGTGAAGCCACAAAACATATTCCCGAAAGCGTCAGAAAAGATCATCCTGGCGTTCCTTGGAGAGATATGGCGGGGTTGAGAGATAGACTAATCCATGCGTACTTTGGAGTAAATCTTGACGTTATTTGGAAGACGCTTAAAGAACGCCTACCCATAGTGAAACCATTAGTCGAAGACGCCTTAGCCAAGATGAAAGAAGAAAACAAACAAAACCAACAACCTAACAAAGTTTAACTCGAAATTCTAGTTTTCTCGTGTTTTATTAGGATAAGGAAATATTGGGTTTAAGGAACTTAGTCATGTTTAGGTGCTCGCCACCCCAGATTATTCGAGTAATCAAGTTACGGCTTTGAAGTATGTTTTTGTTCCAGAAAAAATCTGTTTCTTTTTCTTCAAAAACAATGTGTTTTTGAAAAGTTAACGAGGCCAATTTTGAATCGTTCTTATTAATTAATTGTTCAATGCTAATTGTGCATTTTTAGTTGCTGTGGAACATAAATCTTATTAGTATATACTACAGGTATATACATTGAGGAAATCCTAGTGAGTCAGGAAGAAATCGATGTAATCACCGTAAAAATTCCAAAAACAATGAAAAAAGACATGAAGAAAATTGAGTTAAACTGGAGCCAATATATCAGAGAATGCTTACAGACTAAAATTGACGAGCAAAAGAAACGAGAAGCTTTTGAAAAGCTTGACCAAATAAGAGGAAGATCCAAGCCGGCAACAAATGAAGAAATCTTGGGTTGGATTCGAGAAGGCCGGATGTGAGAGCAGACGCTTAACTGTATCTTAGATGCAAGCGTAGTCTTGAAATGGGTTTTACCCGATGAAATGTTTCAAGAAAACGCAGACAAACTCAAACACAACTTCCTAAGGGGCGAAATTCAGCTGTTCGCTCCTTCATTTATTACGCAAGAAACAGCAAACGCATTGTGGATAGCGGTTAAACAAAGAAGAATCCAACAGACTGATGCTCAAGAGGCACTTAAATTCTTGCAGAATACTCAACTAAGGCTCTACGAATTGAATTGGACCGATGTTTCCCTGAGCTTGGCAATTGCCTGCAAGATTGATATTGCGATTTATGATGCATCTTACCTATTTCTTTGCGACAAAATAGGTGCAGAACTGATTACAGCTGACAACAAATTGTTTGAAAAAGCCAAGGAGCACTTCAAAGTAACACATATCAAGGACTATTTAGTCGACTTTTAAAAGGGGAGCAGCGACGTTGATGTCCTTGTTGAATTTGATGATGCGATTGGGCTTTTCGAGTTTATGAAGTTGGAGAATTACTTATCGGATTTGCTTGGCGTCAAAGTAGATTTGGTTTCAAAGAAGGCTCTTAAACCCCACATTGGCGAGCGCATCCTTGAGGAAGTCATCATGATATGAAACGTCGTGACCTCAGGGCTACCTGCAAGATATCCTGGACGCTGTGAATGATATTGAAGGGTTCGTTGCCGACATGAGTTACGAACAATTCCTCAAAGACAAGAGAACCCTTTTGAATTGAATAATACTGAAGTTGTGCCCATTTAATAGCAATGTTTATGTGGGTAGAATTGTACTATAAATGTGGGTGAAAAATAGTGGGAAAAGCTAAAATGGATGAGCGGGGCAGGATCTTGATTCCTCTTAACGAACGTGAAAAGCTCGGTTTGAAAACTGGAACCGAATTTGACTTATTTCGCGAGGACGGCGTCTTAGTTTTGAAGCCCATCCTTGTTGAGCCATTACGGGTAGATGGTAGCCATCATAAATGGGGCAAAGAAGCGTTCTTGGATTCTGGAGAGGCAACGTTTGGCGAGTAGTGATTGTTTGGTGGAGAAACGGGTTTTCGACCTTAACGTTTTAGCAGTTTTTCTAGTGAAGGGACATCCTGGCTTTGAGTGTGTTTCCCCTGTTGTAGAAGAGGGCTTAAGAGGAGTATACATTCCATTGATCATGGATTTTTTACCCATGCGTGCTTATTGGATAATGACTCAGCGGTGGAGTCTTCCTCAAAAAGATTGTGCAGCTTCAATTGAATATTTCTTAAAGACCTACAACATGCCTCGCTATCCAAGTCTGAGGCGAGAAACAATTCTGGAAGGTTTTCGGTTAGCTGAAGATTTCAAGCACGATGTTTTCGACTGCATGTACCTTGCGCTTGCATTGCAGGAGAAAGCTGCCGGGGTAGTTACTACGGATACTGATTTCGAAAAGCTCTGTAATCATTTAGACTTAAAGTACATTAACCCCGTACCAAGAGAAGTTCTCAGACGTTTCAAAGAACAAAACAAGTGAGCACTACCTAAATCTAAATCAATAAAATTATTTACGAGCAAACTATGAAGATCTTGAAACTCGAAACGAACATTTCAAATTACTTCTTCTTGCATCAAAACCATTCAAAGGGTAAAAGCAAAAAATAGAGGCAAACACCAAAAATTTGGGCTATTCTTCAATATATTTGCGCAGTTAACTTTAGGTGCTCGCCAACCCCCGGTTGTAGAGAAAGAGGACGGCACAACTTTTTTGTTTATTTTAATTTTTTTGACAATTTAGAGTTGATGTTGTCTGGTCACGACTTTTTCAGATAGTGTTGAGTGTTTGGAAGACATACATTACCTTGATTTTCGAAATAATTCTGGTCTCTAAAAGTTTGTTTAGTGGGGAAATTCTGAAACACTGTAGACTTCGATGGGTAGCTTTTTCTTTTTCAGCCTGTCAATGAAGTCTTCTTTGTCTAGTGAAACAAGTATTGCGTTCTTTTTCAGGGCGACTTGCAGATATAACGCGTCGATTGTGTAAATGTTATACTCTAAACATAAGCCAAAAGCTGAGGCACAGAAGTTTTTATCGCAGTTAGTCAGTAGTTTTGGGTTAATCATAAGATCCATCTGTTCTTTTGCTTGGTTGGCTATGTGAAGACTTGTTTTTCTGGCCAGAGTTCCGCATACTTCTTGGTAGATGATGCTTGGCTCTGTTAGCGTGAATTGGTTTGGAACCTTGCCGAGTATTTCCGTGCATTTTTCGCTGTGAGGTTCATCTGCCTTTAAGGCAGCGATTAGCACGTTGGCATCTAGAGTAAGGTGTCTACTGTGCTGTTTCATGTCGTCTTGACCTGCGTGTTTCCTCTAGTACCGTTGGGCTGTTATTCCATTTGGTTGAAACTGCTTTTTTTAGGTTTAGAAAGTTTTTGACGCCGGTTTCAGTTTTGCTATTAGAATCTTCGTTGAGCAAGGTCTCTTCGCTACTGACTAGTTCTGATAGGAGGTCAGCCCAGGTTTTGCAGCCGAGTTCCACTTTTAGCCGTCTTAGCTCTTTTAGTAGTTCTTCAGGCAGGTTTTTTACTAAAATTGTCGCCATTGCAGATCATCTAAGTTATCTGGATAATCCAGAATATAATTATTTCTGACATTCTAAACAGGAACATACACTTGTCTGAGAACTCACTGAACGCCGTAACCATGACCTGAAGAATGATGACGGCACAACTCCTTTCTAAGTCTTATTAGTTTTTTTAAAATGAATCATTAATCGGCTTATGCTATCCAGATGGTTTCAGGCAGATTCTTGAAATGCTCATCGCCGGTAACGATTTTGCATTGATTTATTTTCGCTGTAGCTTGAACTATAGCGTCAAACAAGCTTGGAGTGTTTTGCTTTGCGATTTTTGCTTTTTTTGTGAGCTCTAAGTGGCATTTTGCAGCTTCAACAGCTGTTGCAGAATCAATTTGAGTTATCACTGAAGCAGAAGTCATTATTTCAAGCCAGGCATGGATTGTTCTTTCGTCTGTGCCTTCTCTGAGAAATTTTCTAGCGGTTTCAGCTAAGACTGTGCCTGGTGTAAATGCTTCTTCAGCATCTTCAATTAGCTCTTTTACTTTTTGGCCTTTTTCGCTGCCTATGAACAGCTCAATCCACGCGTAAGTATCAATTACGATCTTCACCACGATCTTCCTCGGTAAAGGGTTTGATTTTGTTTTTGGCAATGCCAAATCCTTTGTCTAGGGCTGTTTGCCGTTGTTTTTTAACCATTAGCTGTATTGTTTCGTCAAGATTTTTCGCCTTTAACTTTTCACGCAGGTGTTCGAGAGTTTGGGCAGTTTTCTTTGAAACCCGAATAGTTGTGGTTTTGTTCGTAAGTTACCACTACTGATTTCTTTGTATACAAGTAGATAAACATACTTGTTTTTTGTTATGCAAGAAATCCCTACTTAATTTAGCCGCAAAAAATATGCCCAAATAATACTTAGTCAGGTTTAGGTGCTCGCCACACCCATGTTGCTGGAGATTTTTGACGGCACAACTTATCTATAACTACTCAATTTATTAGGGTGCAGTCCTAAAGTTTTCTGAGGGATTTATTTGACTGAGACGGACTTAGAAAAAGTCTATACAGAAATGAAACGTGTTAGAGTAGAGTTAAAGTCCATAGAGAGAACACTTGAAAGTCTCGCAGAATCTCTAATTCCAAAGGAAAAGGCAAGTCCAGAGGAAATAAAAGAGCTTGAATCTCTTAGGCGTGAGGCGGAGTGTGGAGACAGCATTCCTTTAGAAGAAGTGCTAAAGAAGCACGGAGTAAAAAAGTTTGCCTAACTACCGCATCCTTTTTCATCGCAAGGCAGAGAAGTTTTTAGATAATTTAGATGAAAAAACAAAACGAAGACTGCTTGAAAACATTCTGTATTTAGAGAATTTTCCAGAATTTGAAACTAATCTCGACATCGTTAAGATGGAAGGACAAAAAGACTTCTATAGATTGCGAACGGGAAGAGTTCGAACAATGTTTGCCGTAGACAAACCTACCAAAACAATCATTGTTCTGAAAATCGCTCAAAGAGAAGCAGCCTACGAGTAAAAGAAGAGTCAAATTTAGTTGCTAATTAACTTGTTAACATGCTGTGTGGGTGGAGTGCTTATGAGGTATTTTTGTTGGTTTAGAAGAAGCAACAGTCAATTTGCCGAATTATGTTGCTGCTGTTGTTGCTGTTGCTTCTTCTCTGGATTATTGTTTTGGTTTGGGTAGTTGTTGCAACCCGTTTGGCGAAGGCAATTGCAACAACAACAACAACTTTTATGGACGTTGCTGATGAGGGGGATTTGAAATTCATCAGAAGGGTTAACTCCGGTTTTGCCTCAGACAGATGCTTGATTTAGTTGTGCTTGAATCGGCGCCAACCAAAACAAACACGATCCAACCAATTCCTGTAAATGCGATCGTTTCCAAGAACCCATTTGACTGCTTGTTTGGGGTTTTAAATCCAGGTGCGGCTGGTTTCTTTAATGGCGTCAAAGTGTGGATCGTCGGAGAGAACTCGACCATGATTCACAATTGCCGTGGCTGCAATGATGCAGTCACCCATGGGAACGTGTCGGTACTTACTCTTAAGAAGACCTGCGCACCTTGCAATTTCTCCCGTTAGATCTTGAACCTGCAATCCACTACTGATTAAGGCTTGATAGCGGCTCTCAGCCATATCTTTTCCCCGCCGCTCACACGTGATTTGGACAATTTCGGCAACCACTATGGTTGGCATAACCCCTTCCCTCTTCGTCACGAGTTCCTTGAGCCTCCTTGTGGTTTTAGCCTTGACTTCGGCTTCAGTTGAGTAGAAGTACTCCGAAAGAAAACGAGTGTCAAGAACTTCAATCAACTAGAACTCTTCTCTTAGCTTATCGATTGACTTCTTTACTTCTTCAGGCGTGCCAAAATCCGAGTCAATACCCGCCATTTCATTGAGCCGTGGAACAAGCCTGAACAATACCCCATTTTCGGTGGCTTCCACAACAAGCTGGTCGCCTTCCCTTATGCCCAGTTTTTGTCTAAACTGAGCTGGAATCGTAGTCTGCCCCTTTCGCGTTACCTTAACTATGCACTGCATTCACTTCACCAATCAAACAAAAACCGTACTACCCCAAATAACTTTCCTACTGAAAACAAAAGTAGCACCATCAACAAGAACTAATTAACCACTTTCTGACCCAAGCCTGGGACACCTTCCTGAATGCAGCCTTCCATTTCTTTAATGAACTCTTCAGGTGAAATTGGGGGCATGATAGTTTGCTTGCCTCTTTCTTTTTTCATTGCTAACCAACTCGGGTTTCGCTTCAGACAAATTCTTAATATAACTCCGCTTGAAACGACGCCAAACTATTCTTTCGTTGGGAGCTTTAGTTTTACAAATTTGTCTGCTTTTTCGCAGAGTTTTTTGTCTGCAGTGTACAGTGTGGCATTCATTTTTTGTGCGGCAGCTATGAAGAGTGCGTCATATACGGTTATGTTTTGAGAGAGGGCAATGTGCATTGCTTCATCTTTTAGTTCTCTTGTCGGGGTGATTGCCAAGTCATCATACAGTTTTGTAAGATCGTCAATTGCTAAGCTTGCTTCTTTGGGCTCTAGGTCTTTGAGCAAGTTTGTGTGTTTCCAAATTACATTTAAACACTCAGCCAACACTATGTCCACCGAGCAAAGGCTGTAGCCTTTTTTTAAAAAGTTGGTAACTTCACTTCTAACTTCTTTGGAATCTGACTCATCGAGTACTAGTTTTGAAAGAATACTGGAGTCAAGGATTAGTTTTATCGTTCTCGATCCTCTCTGATAAGAAGGGTTGAGTCTGCTTTTGTGTGCCTTTTTTCAGCTCTTGACTCTATCTGTTGTAAGGTTTTCATAAGTTCCACTTGCTTGACTCTTTCTTCAAGGAAATTTCTGATTTCCAAACTCCACTCTTCGGGGTTTTTTTCCATTTTCTCTTTAAGATCACGCGGTATGCGGATGGTGTAAGTTGAAGACATAAATTATCGCCACACTACATTTCCTAATTATGTTTAAGAAAATAAAAACATTCCTGTCTTACAAATCAGTGTACAAACATGAATGTTATCCAAAAAAATAATTTCCGAGTTATGTGCAGCAGAGCCTTGCTTTCTTCCAATATCTTGGCATTTATGACATGTTAACTTTCACTTTTTGAATACCCACAACCTTTCCCTTCAGCAAATCCTTCTTTTCCGCCGCACTCAAAGTTCCTAAATAAAGACCTATAGCTTCTTTGGCGTTTTCCATAACTTCAGCCAGTGTGTCACCTTGCGTATGACAGCCGGGCAAAGCAGGCACAATAGCCACGTAACCGCCGGTTTCGTCTTCCAAAAGAACCACATCGAAATCGCGCATAAAATTCGCCAACACTTATTTGATAACGCTAGATATAAATTCGATAAAACCTTGACAACCTAACTCAATTTTTTTTCCAATCATCGAGCAAGTTATTGGCGAAGATTGAAAAAGTCTTATTGCGATTTATATTATTCGAGTAATCAAGTTACGGCTTTGAAGTATGTTTTTGTTCCAGAAAAAATCTGTTTCTTTTTCTTCAAAAACAATGTGTTTTTGAAAAGTTAACGAGGCCAATTTTGAATCGTACTTATTAATTAATTGTTCAATGCTAATTGTGCATTTTTAGTTGCTGTGGAACATAAATCTTATTAGTATATACTACAGGTATATACATTGAGGAAATCCTAGTGAGTCAGGAAGAAATCGATGTAATCACCGTAAAAATTCCAAAAACAATGAAAAAAGACATGAAGAAAATTGAGTTAAACTGGAGCCAATATATCAGAGAATGCTTACAGACTAAAATTGACGAGCAAAAGAAACGAGAAGCTTTTGAAAAGCTTGACCAAATAAGAGGAAGATCCAAGCCGGCAACAAATGAAGAAATCTTGGGTTGGATTCGAGAAGGCCGGATGTGAGAGCAGACGCTTAACTGTATCTTAGATGCAAGCGTAGTCTTGAAATGGGTTTTACCCGATGAAATGTTTCAAGAAAACGCAGACAAACTCAAACACAACTTCCTAAGGGGCGAAATTCAGCTGTTCGCTCCTTCATTTATTACGCAAGAAACAGCAAACGCATTGTGGATAGCGGTTAAACAAAGAAGAATCCAACAGACTGATGCTCAAGAGGCACTTAAATTCTTGCAGAATACTCAACTAAGGCTCTACGAATTGAATTGGACCGATGTTTCCCTGAGCTTGGCAATTGCCTGCAAGATTGATATTGCGATTTATGATGCATCTTACCTATTTCTTTGCGACAAAATAGGTGCAGAACTGATTACAGCTGACAACAAATTGTTTGAAAAAGCCAAGGAGCACTTCAAAGTAACACATATCAAGGACTATTTAGTCGACTTTTAAAAGGGGAGCAGCGATGTTGATGTCCTTGTTGAATTTGATGAGGCGATTGGGCTTTTCGAGTTTATGAAGTTGGAGAATTACTTATCGGATTTGCTTGGCGTCAAAGTAGATTTGGTTTCAAAGAAGGCTCTTAAACCCCACATTGGCGAGCGCATCCTTGAGGAAGTCATCATGATATGAAACGTCGTGACCTCAGGGACTAATTGCAAGATATCCTGGACGCTGTGAATGATATTGAAGGGTTCGTTGCCGACATGAGTTACGAACAATTCCTCAAAGACAAGAGAACCCTTTTGAATTGAATAATACTGAAGTTGTGCCCATTTAATAGCAATGTTTATGTGGGTAGAATTGTACTATAAATGTGGGTGAAAAATAGTGGGAAAAGCTAAAATGGATGAGCGGGGCAGGATCTTGATTCCTCTTAACGAACGTAAAAAGCTCGGTTTGAAAACTGGAACCGAATTTGACTTATTTCGCGAGGACGGCGTCTTAGTTTTGAAGCCCATCCTTGTTGAGCCCTTACGGGTAGATGGTAGCCATCATAAATGGGGCAAAGAAGCGTTCTTGGATTCTGGAGAGGCAACGTTTGGCGAGTAGTGATTGTTTGGTGGAGAAACGGGTTTTCGACCTTAACGTTTTAGCAGTTTTTCTAGTGAAGGGACATCCTGGCTTTGAGTGTGTTTCCCCTGTTGTAGAAGAGGGCTTAAGAGGAGTATACATTCCATTGATCATGGATTTTTTACCCATGCGTGCTTATTGGATAATGACTCAGCGGTGGAGTCTTCCTCAAAAAGATTGTGCAGCTTCAATTGAATATTTCTTAAAGACCTACAACATGCCTCGGTATCCAAGTCTGAGGCGAGAAACAATTCTGGAAGGTTTTCGGTTAGCTGAAGATTTCAAGCACGATGTTTTCGACTGCATGTATCTTGCGCTTGCATTGCAGGAGAAAGCTGCCGGGGTAGTTACTACGGATACTGATTTCGAAAAGCTCTGTAATCATTTAGACTTAAAGTACATTAACCCCGTACCAAGAGAAGTTCTCAGACGTTTCAAAGAACAAAACAAGTGAGCACTACCTAAATCTAAATCAATAAAATTATTTACGAGCAAACTATGAAGATCTTGAAACTCGAAACGAACATTTCAAATTACTTCTTCCTGCATCAAAACCATTCAAATGGTAAAAGCAAAAAATAGAGGCAAACACCAAAAATTTGGGCTATTCTTCAATATATTTGCGCAGTTAACTTTAGGTGCTCGCCAACCCCCGGTTGTAGAGAAAGAGGACGGCACAACTTTTTTGTTTATTTTAATTTTTTTGACAATTTAGAGTTGATGTTGTCTGGTCACGACTTTTTCAGATAGTGTTGAGTGTTTGGAAGACATACATTACCTTGATTTTCGAAATAATTCTGGTCTCTAAAAGTTTGTTTAGTAGGGAAATTCTGAAACACTGTAGACTTCGATGGGTAGCTTTTTCTTTTTCAGCCTGTCAATGAAGTCTTCTTTGTCTAGTGAAACAAGTATTGCGTTCTTTTTCAGGGCGACTTGCAGATATAACGCGTCGATTGTGTAAATGTTATACTCTAAACATAAGCCAAAAGCTGAGGCACAGAAGTTTTTATCGCAGTTAGTCAGCAGTTTTGGGTTAATCATAAGATCCATCTGTTCTTTTGCTTGGTTGGCTATGTGAAGACTTGTTTTTCTGGCCAGAGTTCCGCATACTTCTTGGTAGATGATGCTTGGCTCTGTTAGCGTGAATTGGTTTGGAACCTTGCCGAGTATTTCCGTGCATTTTTCGCTGTGAGGTTCATCTGCCTTTAAGGCAGCGATTAGCACGTTGGCATCTAGAGTAAGGTGTCTACTGTGCTGTTTCATGTCGTCTTGACCTGCGTGTTTCCTCTAGTACTGTTGGGCTGTTATTCCATTTGGTTGAAACTGCTTTTTTTAGGTTTAGAAAGTTTTTGACGCCGGTTTCAGTTTTGCTATTAGAATCTTCGTTGAGCAAGGTCTCTTCGCTACTGACTAGTTCTGATAGGAGGTCAGCCCAGGTTTTGCAGCCGAGTTCCACTTTTAGCCGTCTTAGCTCTTTTAGTAGTTCTTCAGGCAGGTTTTTTACTAAAATTGTCGCCATTGCAGATCATCTAAGTTATCTGGATAATCCAGAATATAATTATTTCTGACATTCTAAACAGGAACATACACTTGTCTGAGAACTCACTGAACGCCGTAACCATGACCTGAAGAATGATGACGGCACAACTATTTCTAATTCTTTATTATTTATTTTTTAAAAGGCATCATTATCGGTTTATTCTATCCAGATGGTTTCAGGCAGATTCTTGAAATGCTCATCTCCGGTAACGATTTTGCATTGATTTATTTTCGCTGTAGCTTGAACTATAGCGTCAAACAAGCTTGGAGTGTTTTGCTTTGCGATTTTTGCTTTTTTTGTGAGCTCTAAGTGGCATTTTGCAGCTTCAACAGCTGTTGCAGAATCAATTTGAGTTATCACTGAAGCAGAAGTCATTATTTCAAGCCAGGCATGGATTGTTCTTTCGTCTGTGCCTTCTCTGAGAAATTTTCTAGCGGTTTCAGCTAAGACTGTGCCTGGTGTAAATGCTTCTTCAGCATCTTCAATTAGCTCTTTTACTTTTTGGCCTTTTTCGCTGCCTATGAACAGCTCAATCCACGCGTAAGTATCAATTACGATCTTCACCACGATCTTCCTCGGTAAAGGGTTTGATTTTGTTTTTGGCAATGCCAAATCCTTTGTCTAGGGCTGTTTGCCGTTGTTTTTTAACCATTAGCTGTATTGTTTCGTCAAGATTTTTCGCCTTTAACTTTTCACGCAGGTGTTCGAGAGTTTGGGCAGTTTTCTTTGAAACCCGAATAGTTGTGGTTTTGTTCGTAAGTTACCACTACTGATTTCTTTGTATACAAGTAGATAAACATACTTGTTTTTTGTTATGCAAGAAATCCCTACTTAATTTAGCCGCAAAAAATATGCCCAAATAATACTTATTCAGGTTTAGGTGCTCGCCACACCCATGTTGCTGGAGATTGTTGACGGCACAACTTATCTATAACTACTCAATTTATTAGGGTGCAGTCCTAAAGTTTTCTGAGGGATTTATTTGACTGAGACGGACTTAGAAAAAGTCTATACAGAAATGAAACGTGTTAGAGTAGAGTTAAAGTCCATAGAGAGAACACTTGAAAGTCTCGCAGAATCTCTAATTCCAAAGGAAAAGGCAAGTCCAGAGGAAATAAAAGAGCTTGAATCTCTTAGGCGTGAGGCGGAGTGTGGAGACAGCATTCCTTTAGAAGAAGTGCTAAAGAAGCACGGAGTAAAAAAGTTTGCCTAACTACCGCATCCTTTTTCATCGCAAGGCAGAGAAGTTTTTAGATAATTTAGATGAAAAAACAAAACGAAGACTGCTTGAAAACATTCTGTATTTAGAGAATTTTCCAGAATTTGAAACTAATCTCGACATCGTTAAGATGGAAGGACAAAAAGACTTCTATAGATTGCGAACGGGAAGAGTTCGAACAATGTTTGCCGTAGACAAACCTACCAAAACAATCATTGTTCTGAAAATCGCTCAAAGAGAAGCAGCCTACGAGTAAAAGAAGAGTCAAATTTAGTTGCTAATTAACTTGTTAACATGCTGTGTGGGTGGAGTGCTTATGAGGTATTTTTGTTGGTTTAGAAGAAGCAACAGTCAATTTGCCGAATTATGTTGCTGCTGTTGTTGCTGTTGCTTCTTCTCTGGATTATTGTTTTGGTTTGGGTAGTTGTTGCAACCCGTTTGGCGAAGGCAATTGCAACAACAACAACAACTTTTACGGACGTTGCTGATGAGGGGGATTTGAAATTCATCAGAAGGGTTAACTCCGGTTTTGCCTCAGACAGATGCTTGATTTAGTTGTGCTTGAATCGGCGCCAACCAAAACAAACACGATCAAACCAATTCCTGTAAATGCGATCGTTTCCAAGAACCCATTTGACTGCTTGTTTGGGGTTTTAAATCCAGGTGCGGCTGGTTTCTTTAATGGCATCAAAGTGCGGATCATCGGAGAGAACTCGACCATGATTCACAATTGCCGTGGCTGCAATGATGCAGTCACCCATGGGAACGTGTCGGTACTTACTCTTAAGAAGACCTGCGCACCTTGCAATTTCTCCCGTTAGATCTTGAACCTGCAATCCACTACTGATTAAGGCTTGATAGCGGCTCTCAGCCATATCTTTTCCCCGCCGCTCACACGTGATTTGGACAATTTCGGCAACCACTATGGTTGGCATAACCCCTTCCCTCTTCGCCACGAGTTCCTTGAGCCTCCTTGTGGTTTTAGCCTTGACTTCGGCTTCAGTTGAGTAGAAGTACTCCGAAAGAAAACGAGTGTCAAGAACTTCAATCAACTAGAACTCTTCTCTTAGCTTATCGATTGACTTCTTTACTTCTTCAGGCGTGCCAAAATCCGAGTCAATACCAGCCATTTCATTGAGCCGTGGAACAAGCCTGAACAATACCCCATTTTCGGTGGCTTCCACAACAAGCTGGTCGCCTTCCCTTATGCCCAGTTTTTGTCTAAACTGAGCTGGAATCGTAGTCTGCCCCTTTCGCGTTACCTTAACTATGCACTGCATTCACTTCACCAATCAAACAAAAACCGTACTACCCTAAATAACTTTCCTACTGAAAACAAAAGTAGCACCATCAACAAGAACTAATTAACCACTTTCTGACCCAAGCCTGGGACACCTTCCTGAATGCAGCCATCCATTTCTTTAATGAACTCTTCAGGTGAAATTGGGGGCATGATAGTTTGCTTGCCTCTTTCTTTTTTCATTGCTAACCAACTCGGGTTTCGCTTCAGACAAATTCTTAATATAACTCCGCTTGAAACGACGCCAAACTATTCTTTCGTTGGGAGCTTTAGTTTTACAAATTTGTCTGCTTTTTCGCAGAGTTTTTTGTCTGCAGTGTACAGTGTGGCATTCATTTTTTGTGCGGCAGCTATGAAGAGTGCGTCATATACGGTTATGTTTTGAGAGAGGGCAATGTGCATTGCTTCATCTTTTAGTTCTCTTGTCGGGGTGATTGCCAAGTCATCATACAGTTTTGTAAGATCGTCAATTGCTAAGCTTGCTTCTTTGGGCTCTAGGTCTTTGAGTAAGTTTGTGTGTTTCCAAATTACATTTAAACACTCAGCCAACACTATGTCCACCGAGCAAAGGCTGTAGCCTTTTTTTAAAAAGTTGGTAACTTCACTTCTAACTTCTTTGGAATCTGACTCATCGAGTACTAGTTTTGAAAGAATACTGGAGTCAAGGATTAGTTTTATCGTTCTCGATCCTCTCTGATAAGAAGGGTTGAGTCTGCTTTTGTGTGCCTTTTTTCAGCTCTTGACTCTATCTGTTGTAAGGTTTTCATAAGTTCCACTTGCTTGACTCTTTCTTCAAGGAAATTTCTGATTTCCAAACTCCACTCTTGGGGGTTTTTTTCCATTTTCTCTTTAAGATCACGCGGTATGCGGATGGTGTAAGTTGAAGACATAAATTATCGCCACACTACATTTCCTAATTATGTTTAAGAAAATAAAAACATTCCTGTCTTACAAATCAGTGTACAAACATGAATGTTATCCAAAAAAATAATTTCCGAGTTATGTGCAGCAGAGCCTTTGCTTTCTTCCAATATCTTGGCATTTATGACATGTTAACTTTCACTTTTTGAATACCAACAACCTTTCCATTCAGCAAATCCTTCTTTTCCACCGCAGTCAAGGTTTCTAAATAAAGATCTATGCTTCTTTATTTCTGGTGTAAGTCACGAGCTGCATAATTGACTTTGGGTGTTCGCCAACCCCCAAATGTGGAGAATGATAACGGCACAACTATTTTCATATAAATTGGATTCTACGGAGGAAATTTTGGGTTTTGTAAATTGGCAAAAACCCCGCTTGCACCAGGCTAATTAAATCCATTGAGTTTTAATCTCACTAACAGCCTTAAAATGCGGGTCATCCGAGATACATATTGCTTTTAGCGACATCGCTGTTGCGGCAATTATGCTGTCAGCCATCGACATTTCATGGTTTAGTCTAATTTCAGCCGATAATTTTGCTATTTCAGCATCAACGTTTACAACTCGGAAATCTTGCTCTAGAAGTGTTGTACGAAGTATTGCCGTTTCTCTGCCTTCTTTTCTTAGAGTTAGCTGATATACTTCATGAATCACTACGGCAGAAATATATCGTTGTTTGGTTTTTCTCAAAGATTCCTTTAGTTTTTTTATAATTATTGGGTCTTGCGAGTAATAGTTTTCTACAAAAAATCTAGTGTCATATACTGCTTTAGACATCTTCAGCCCTTAACTTATCAAGAAGCTTTTTCATTTCCTCGGGTGTAGCGTATTTGGCACCTGAACCTGCAAGATCCATTGTCGATAATTTCGGTTTGAAAAGGATGCCATTGTTTGTATCTACGACTTGAAGTCTTGTTCCCTCTTCAATGTTGTATTTTAACCGAAGTTTAACTGGAATTGTCGTTTGCCCCTTCCTTGTTACTACAACTTCACTTTCCAACTTTAAAACCACAGTATTATCATAAGGTAGTACTTAATAAAATTACTAATGTAAAAAGAAATAAAATGCCGTAGAACAAACAAACGCTAATTTCTCTTAGAGAAAATGGCTAAGTTTAGGTGCTCGCCAACCCCAGATCAAAGGAGAATGTTGACGGCACAACTCCTTACTAATTCTTAATTATTTTTTTGTCAGGTAAAAAAAGACGAGGGGTTTATGCAGTTTACACTGAAGGGTTTGTTTTGGGTTGCTTTTATTGCACCGGCTTTGGAGCACTTTTGGGATGCGTCAGCAAATGTCACGTTCCGTCTGGTTAAGGCTATATTGGAAGTGATTCTCCATTAACAAAATTAAATTGCAAACCTCAAACAGTAATTACAATCAAGTCTTGGATTTTTTTGAAGTGTGCGGTGTTTTTGGTTGCGATACTGGATTTTCTTGTGAGAGCAATAGCCGCGATAAACGTGTCTCGCAGCCCAATGGGGTTTCCTTTCAACTCAAGTTCTGCGTAGATATGGCCTGCCCTCTGAGCCGACCTTGGGGTTAGGGGAAAGAGAACCAATCTATCTAGTAGATTCTTTGTTGCTTGCAGGGTTTGAGATGACTGTTTGGATTTGTGTGCACCATAGTATAGCTCAAAAGCATTAATTGCTGTACTTGACAGAACAGTTTTTTTCTCTTCAAGCTGGGTTATGAATGCGACGGACTCTTTGCGGTTTCGCAAGAAGTCTATGAGTATGTCTGTGTCGATTATGGTTCTGTTGGATTCCATCCTTTCCACGAGTCCTCAATCGAGGTTTCTATTTCTTTTAATTCTGCATCAGTTATGTTCCAAGAACCTGCTAAATCAGAGATCTTTCTGCCTTTTTCTTTTCGTTTTATCAGATCCTTCATAGCCTCCTCAATGGACACTGAACGCCTCAATTTGACCTGTAATTCGCCAGCGATTTCGTTGAGTTTGGCATATGTTTCTTTGCTGACTTTAATTGTCTTAACTTCTCCCAAAGCTATTGCACCCAGTAGTAAAAGTAGTTAAAACCTACCTATTAAACTTTCTGCACCTCAAGCCCAACGCCTATTTTCTGCTGGAAAGGGCTAACCCATTTTTTTTCTTCTCCACTAATACAAATTGTTATGAAAAATGAATAGTAAGGTTTAGGTGCTCGCCAACCCCAAATATAGAGAACGGTGACAGCACAACTATTTATGAGGCAAATTTACTGATTTATTTAGGTTAACGGTAGAGTTCTAGTCCGAGGTCTTGAAGAGCTTCAAAATGTTTTAGATTAAAGGTGTACAGTTTTGCGCCGTTGTTAATCGTTATAGCAGCAATCATGGCGTCCGTTCTGCAAGCTGTTTTTCCTTTCTTTTCGACTTCAAGTTCAATTTTGCTTGCGAGCACGGCGTCTTTTTTTGTGTAACTTAGAATTGGCAGCAAAAGCAACTCTTTGACAGGCTTGCCATATTTGTGCAACCCGTACAAAACTTCGTGTAAACAAATAACACTCGTTGCTACCTCTTCTTTGCTTTCAGTAATCTGCTTGAGAGCTTGATCACCTTTTTGGGATTTTCGGTCTAAAATTTCAATAAGAACATCAGAATCAAGGCTGATCAATTTCTTTTTTCAGCTCTTTTAGAGTACAGTTCTGAGAGCATCGCTTCTTTGTCGGTGAATTCAACTTTGCCCCTGAGATTCTTTAACGTTTCCACAGGTGAGGTGCTCTCGACTAGTCTATCAAATAGTTGGCTAAAGCTTTCCTCTTTTCCTTTGATGGTTAGCAGTTTGCCGTAGACTTCGTCTCTAATAGTTATAGTTTTCACCATATCGAAACACAACTAAAAACCATGTTCGAACATACATTTAAACATAACTGGTTTTTGCTGAGCTTCAATCAATCATTCCAGATCAAGCCAAGAAGAGCTTGTAACTCGAGATGAATACCTTACCTTAGCCATGAAACTGCACCGAATTCATTGAACGGTTAAATTTAATCTGAAAGTTTGTTTTCTTGATCTTTTGCGTCCAGAAGGTTTTGTTGAACCGAAAGAGTAGCTATGTTCTTGACGTCGAGATGTTTTTCTGCTTTAGAGGATAGTTTTTTGTCTTCGGTGACCAAAATAAGCTTTTTTTCTTGAGCAATGAAAAGGTAGCTTGAATCGTAGAATGAGAGATTTTCAGTCTCTGCAACCTCGGAGATTTTTTGAAAATCGGTTGTCTCGCAGCATATTTTGTCAGTTCTTGCAAGTACGATTTGGATGTTTTTTTGTAGTGTTTGGGCTTCATTTTTTGTTATGAACTTTGTTTTGCATGTTTCTTTCCAGAGGGCATTGCCTACCTCATAGAAGGTTAAGTCAAGCAGATAAGAGGTTTGAAGAAAGTCCAGTTGAGTCTTTAGGTTTGCAGTTTTCATAAGAAGCATAAGGGAACTTGTGTCTAGCAGGTAGCGTTTCATCTTTGGTCTCTTGATTCTCTTATTGTATTCACGATTTCTTGGTCAGGAATTTTCTGCAATATATCCTTAATGTCCATAAGTGCCTTGGATAATTCCTGTTCTTCTCGTTTTTTTATTTCCTCTTCCAATGCTGATCTAAGAGTTTTGCTAATATCTATTTTGAATTTTTTTGCTTTTTCTTTGAGATTTTTCTTGACTCGAATCGTTAGTATAGCGGTTTCTGTCATACATATAAAGTAATACAATGTTCTATAAAGAATTATTGTATATTTTTATTTTTTTAGACTTGGTTTTGGGCAGGTGTTAGGGATTGTTTGGATCTTTGGGTTAAGTGTCAGCCTCGGAGAATATTTGGGTCATTTTTTCTGCTGGCTCAACTTCCAAGCGTCTGTAGTACTCTGCTACTTGCGCAAAAAAGCCCCTTAAAGCTTCATTATGCATGTTGCCCTCCCCTCTATCGTGGCAGAATTCCTCTGCGAAACGTGCAGCAAACGCCATACTCCACCACTCATTTTCCTTTAACCGCAAAATCCTCAGAGTTTCTTCTATTCTCTATTGGATAATCCTGTTGTTGGATAATTATTTAAATGTTATGCGTTCTCGACTTGGAAAATACTACTATCTCGCAGCAACAAAAAAGTTTTTGACTAATGCACCCTGGTAATTCGACAACATGACTGAGTAGCCTGTATCTTCTTGATGTAAAATAACTGTAAATTTTAGCGTCGCTTACCTTAGCCATGAAACTGCACCGAATTCATTGAACGGTTAAATTTAATCTAAAGTTTGTTTTCTTGATCCTTTGCTTCCAGAAGGTTTTGTTGAACCGAAAGAGTGGCTATGTTCTTGACTTCGAGATGTTTTTCTGCTTTAAAGGATAGTTTTTTGTCTTCGGTGACCAAAATAAGCCCTTTTTCTTGAGCAATGAAAAGGTAACTTGAATCGTAGAATGAGAGATTTTCAGTCTCTGCAACCTCGGAGATTTTTTGAAAATCGGTTGTCTCGCAGCATATTTTGTCAGTTTTTGCAAGTACGATTTGGATGTTTTTTTGTAGTGTTTGGGCTTCATTTTTTGTTATGAACTTTGTTTTGCATGTTTCTTTCCAGAGGGCATTGCCTACCTCATAGAAGGTTAAGTCAAGCAGATAAGAGGTTTGAAGAAAGTCCAGTTGAGTCTTCAGGTTTGCAGTTTTCATAAGAAGCATCAAAGAACTTGTGTCTAGCAGGTAGCGTTTCATCTTTGGTCTCTTGATTCTCTTATTGTATTCACGATTTCTTGGTCAGGAATTTTCTGCAATATATCCTTAATGTCCATAAGTGCCTTAGATAATTCCTGTTCTTCTCGTTTTTTTATTTCCTCTTCCAATGCTGATCTAAGAGTTTTGCTAATATCTATTTTGAATTTTTTTGCTTTTTCTTTGAGATTTTTCTTGACTCGAATCGTTAGTATAGCGGTTTCTGTCATACATATAAAGTAATACAATGTTCTATAAAGAATTATTGTATATTTTTATTTTTTTAGACTTGGTTTTGGGCAGGTGTTAGGGATTGTTTGGATCTTTGGGTTAAGTGTCAGCCTCGGAGAATGTTTGGGTCATTTTTTCTGCGGGCTCAACTTCCAAGCGTCTGTAGTACTCTGCTACTTGCGCAAAAAAGCCCTTTAAAGCTTCATTATGCATGTTGCCCTCCCCTCTATCGTGGCAGAATTCCTCCGCGAAACCTGCAGCAAACGCCATACTCCACCATTCATTTTCCTTTAACCGCAAAATCCTCAGAGTCTCTTCTGTTTCTTTGAGATCCTCGATGAGGTCTCCCAAATCTTTAATGTTTTTTTGTTTGAGCCCCTCGATAGAAGCATGTATTTGCTTTTTGAGGTTTTGAGCATGCGTGATAAGTAGCATGCCGCTTGAGGGGAATGGTTTTTGGTCATTGATAATTTTAGCGACGGTTATTATTTTCTTGAAGGTTTGGTCTCCATATTTTTCTCTGAGCCAGCGGATTTCACTGAATAGGGGGTAATTGAGCCGTTTGCCAGAGGTTTCCAGAAAATCAGCGATTCTTTCAAGGTCTTTTTGGTATTTCTCTTGCTCTTTTTCCTTTCGTTCTTTGTAGGCCTCTATTGGTTCGTTTTTTTGCAGGGGGCTAATGTTTGGGGGTTGGTGGATTGTTTTGTTTGGTTGGTTGATTTCTGTTGTGGGGTTGTTTTCTGAGTCGTTTTGGTCAAGGATTGTGATTGAGGAGAGGTATGCTATTGCGCCTTTGATGGTTAGGCTGTAGAGGTGCATGTCTGTGCCTTTTGTTGAAGGCAGTGTTTGAAGTCTTGTTGCGTATCCATCTTTTTCTAATCGAGAAATTGAACCAGAGACGCGGGAGTAGTGGATGTTTAGTGTTTGTTTGAGTTCATATTTGGTCATGGGTTTGGTTGCTAGTTTGTTGAGTATTTTGTTTGGGTTTTTCATTTGTAGTATTGGAGCCATTTCATTAACCTCCTAAGTGATGCTATACCGCGGTGAGTGTATATCATGCGATACTATACTGATATACCATTTCTACCAAATATAAACTCGACGGTTGATCTCAACCGTGGAAGAGAGAAAATGATACAACAAAATGAATTTGAAAATACCAAAACCATTGGAGCAAGAGTAAGACCACGATTTGCCCAAATCATGGACATCTGTGTTCGACAAAACAACTACCAAACCCGCTCAGAACTCATAAGAGAAGCACTAAAAGAAAAACTCAAACGAGACGTACCAGACCTCTACAAGCGCTATTTGGCTGGGGGCTATTAATGGATAAGCATGTAGAGTTTTTGGTAAAGCTCCGAGATTTCGAATCTTTGGCGCCGCCTGAAGTCAAAGAAGACAGCGAAAAAACAGAAGATGAAAAGACAATCTTAAGTGAACTGAATTATGAAAGTGAAGAAGGCCCAAGAATCGGCGCCTTTCAAGCTACCCAGTTAGCATCCACCCCAAGTACCACAGTTACCACAGATAATTTTAATTGCCAAAAAAACGCAAGCTCCGCTGCCGAGAAAAATTTTCGTGTTGAAAAACCTGTGGTATCTGTGGTAGCTGGGGTACTAACCGAAGAGAACGAAAAAAAGAGACAGGACTTGGCGCAGCTTGACAGCAAAGTTTCTGTTTTGGAGTAATTTGTTGTCTGATAGAAGAAGAAGATGTGTTTTTTGCATTTTGCATTGGGGGTTGGTTTAGGTTGGTTTTCTTGAACAGGCTTCGGAGATCTCTTTGGTTGCGTCTGCATATGTCTGGGTTCGGTTGCCAAAGGAGAACTGTTTTAGTCGCCGTTAACTGAGCGTGTATCCTTTAAGACGAGGTTGCAGCGGGGTAATCGGGTGCAAGTCCCAAAATACGTCAGATGGCACTACAAACTAGAACCAACTCAAATCTTAGAAGTCTCAGTAAAGGTTTATGGTCTTTGGCATCCACCGGAAGTATTTCTATCCAGAATAAGCAAAGATGGAAGAATCGCAATCCCCAAACTGACAATTGCAATATTCAAAGAAGACAAACCCAACCTCCACAACTACGTAGCAGAAATTAGCCTCTCTCCACTCTAGCTTATTGGGAGTCATCTGAGTTCGGTATTCATGATCTATTCTTTTTCTATAATACATCTAATTGAATTAGGTAGAAAGGTGTAGAGAGTTTTCAGTTAATAAGTCCGGTACGTTTTTTGTTAGATCAGTCATTTTGGTTTATGTAAGTTCTTTGGGCGCAGATTTGACCTCAGATAGAATATAGTTGCTGCCCTCTCATGCGCATGAGAAAAGGGGTAACATAACTGAGAAAGATGAGGGGATAAAATGGTTAATTAGAACTTGACCTTCTACACGTTAGCAGATGTTTTGTGGGGCTTTATGGGAGTGCCAAAAGACCCGCTTCCCTAAAGTGCCCATCAAAAGTAAATGCCTCACCAACCGAAAGCTCCCGCATTAGAGCAAAGCTGGTACAGTCTGTGAAACTCCACGACTTATCCTTAGACTTCTGAAAAATAGCCAGTGCTTTTTCAAACAAGCCTTCATCTATCCAGAATACGCGCACGCTCTTGCTTCTTCTAATTTTATCGATAAACGCAGTTGCTGAAGCAAGGTCTCGTCTAACCCGCAACAAAGTGAGCGCTTCATCAAGGACATAGTCGGTGGTTATGGAAACGCCATGTTTTCCAGAGGCAATGTTAGATAAGAACTTACATGCTGCCTCATGATTAACATCATCTTCTACTTCAACGGCATACCAAGCGCTGGTGTCGATAAAAATCAAATGTTTTCCCCATAAAGGACCTTATCGTGTTCTTCTGAGGTGTGGTCTTTCTTTCCCGTCCACTTTGAGCTTGGGGGGCAAGTAAAGATGGGGTCATTTGGATTAGTGTTACCTTCCAAGGTAGTTCTGACCGCTTCTCGAAGGACATCTTTGATGCTCATTGAGTTCTTTTTAGCATATTCTTCGAGAAGTTTATGCTCAACCTCAGATAAAGTCGTCTGAACAACTTTCATGTAACATGTCACATCCTGAATGAGACATGAAGAAAGGAAAATATAAGCTTTGCCAGAAACTCCTCACTATAAACCAGCACTTCCCGATACAAGTTTGGTTTTTTGGTTGGGATTTGTGTTTTGGTTGTTTTTTAGGATTGGATGTAGTTGTTGATGTGGTGGGTTTGGTATTGATTATTTGTTGTCTGATAGAAGAAGAACATGTGTTTTTTGCATTTTTCATTGGGGATTGGTTTAGGTTGGTTTTCTTGAACAGGCTTCGGAGATCTCTTTGGTTGCGTCTGCATATGTCTGGGTTCGGTTGCCAAAGGAGAACTGTTTTAGTCGCCGTTAACTGAGCGTGTCTCCTTTAAGACGAGGTTGCAGCGGGGTAATCGGGTGCAAGTCCCAAAATACGTCAGGTGGCACTACAAACTAGAACCAACTCAAATCTTAGAAGTCTCAGTAAAGGTTTATGGTCTTTGGCATCCACCGGAAGTTTTTCTGTCCAGAATAAGCAAAGATGGAAGAATCGTAATCCCCAAACTGACAATTGCAATATTCAAAGAAGACAAACCCAACCTCCACAACTACGTAGCAGAAATTAGCCTCTCTCCACTCTAGCTTATTGGGAGCCATCTGAGTTCGGCATTCATGATCTATTCTTTTTCTATAATACATCTAATTGAATTAGGTAGAAAGGTGTAGAGAGTTTTCAGTTAATAAGTCCGGTACGTTTTTTGTTAGATCAGTCATTTTGGTTTATGTAAGTTCTTTGGGCGCAGATTTGACCTCAGATAGAATATAGTTGCTGCCCTCTCATGCGCATGAGAAAAGGGGTAACATAACTGAGAAAGATGAGGGGATAAAATGGTTAATTAGAACTTGACCTTCTACACGTTAGCAGATGTTTTGTGGGGCTTTATGGGAGTGCCAAAAGACCCGCTTCCCTAAAGTGCCCATCAAAAGTAAATGCCTCACCAACCGAAAGCTCCCGCATTAGAGCAAAGCTGGTACAGTCTGTGAAACTCCACGACTTATCCTTAGACTTCTGAAAAATAGCCAGTGCTTTTTCAAACAAGCCTTCATCTATCCAGAATACGCGCACGCTCTTGCTTCTTCTAATTTTATCGATAAACGCAGTTGCTGAAGCAAGGTCTCGTCTAACCCGCAACAAAGTGAGCGCTTCATCAAGGACATAGTCGGTGGTTATGGAAACGCCATGTTTTCCAGAGGCAATGTTAGATAAGAACTTACATGCTGCCTCATGATTAACATCATCTTCTACTTCAACGGCATACCAAGCGCTGGTGTCGATAAAAATCAAATGTTTTCCCCATAAAGGACCTTATCGTGTTCTTCTGAGGTGTGGTCTTTCTTTCCCGTCCACTTTGAGCTTGGGGGGCAAGTAAAGATGGGGTCATTTGGATTAGTGTTACCTTCCAAGGTAGTTCTGACCGCTTCTCGAAGGACATCTTTGATGCTCATTGAGTTCTTTTTAGCATATTCTTCGAGAAGTTTATGCTCAACCTCAGATAAAGTCGTCTGAACAACTTTCATGTAACATGTCACATCCTGAATGAGACATGAAGAAAGGAAAATATAAGCTTTGCCAGAAACTCCTCACTATAAACCAGCACTTCCCGATACAAGTTTGGTTTTTTGGTTGGGGTTTGTGTTTTGGTTGTTTTTTAGGATTGGATGTAGTTGTTGATGTGGTGGGTTTGGTATTGATTATTTGTTGTCTGATAGAAGAAGAACAAGTGTTTTTTGCATTTTGCATTGGGGATTGGTTTAGGTTGGTTTTCTTGCACAGGCTTTGGAGATCTCTTTGGTTGCGTCTGCATACGTCTGGGTTCGGTTGCCAAAGGAGAACTGTTTTAGTTGCCGTTAACTGAGCGTGTCTCCTTTAAGACGAGGTTGCAGCGGGGTAATCGGGTGCAAGTCCCAAAATACGTCAGGTGGCACTACAAACTAGAACCAACTCAAATCTTAGAAGTCTCAGTAAAGGTTTATGGTCTGTGGCATCCACCGGAAGTTTTTCTGTCCAGAATAAGCAAAGATGGAAGAATCGCAATCCCCAAACTGACAATTGCAATATTCAAAGAAGACAAACCCAACCTCCACAACTACGTAGCAGAAATTAGCCTCTCTCCACTCTAGCTTATTGGGAGCCATCTGAGTTCGGCATTCATGATCTATTCTTTTTCTACAACACATCTAATTGACTTAGGTAGAAAGGTATAGAGAGTGCTCAGTCAATTAAGCCAACACGTTTTTTATTAATCAACATTTCATCGCTATTATTGGACACAGGCAAGTGCAATTATGTGCAAGCTTATTTGTAGACACAATATTTGAAAGAGAACAAAATAGACAGCAAATGAGCTGAGAACACTGCAGATTTCAAATCCTACAAGTTCAAAAAAGCAATAAACCCATTTGTATAATCACGTATTTTTCCATCCAAGCTCATGTTTTGGAAGAGGTTGTTGTCTGATAGAAAAACATTGAGTTTTGTTTGTATGCAGGGATGAGTTTGGTTTGGGTTGCTTTTGGGTTTGACTATTTTGTCTGTTGAGGCTCTTTGCGGGGAATTTTTAGGCCGTTGAAATGCTTATCAAAGGATACTATTGCTTCTGCTTGCATGCAAAGAGCTGTTGTGTATTGGATAGCATCATCCATGTCAAGTTTCTGCTGTAACGCTGTTTCCACAGCGTTTACTTCATCTGTTAGGGTTGTATGATAAATGTGCAGTCCTTTGTAAGCGGTAAGGCTTGAGAGAAAGATTTTAAGTTCTTTTAACCTATTAAAATTGTACATAATCACGATTATAGAGTGAATCGTAAAGTCCGTAACTACACCTGTTTTTTTGCCACTTCTGATCGAGTCTAGAAAGTTTTCGCATTCCTCTTTTTTATCTTGGAGCAAAAGGACTTCTAGGAAAATATTAGTGTCAACAAGGTACATGGCTTTGCACTTTTTTAGCCCACAGCTTGGAGCTTTCATGTTGAAGAGTTACGCTATCCATCTGTACATCTTTGAGGAGTCCTTCGATAGCTTTCACAGGGTCGCCTTCAAAATTTGGATTTTCTCCCTCGCTGTTGATAACCAATTTAAGATTGCATCTTCCGCGGCTTTGCTTAAAGCGCCTTTTGTGTAGCCGTATTTTTTCATGGCCGCTTCTCTGAATTTGCGTTCCAATTTGGTGTCGATTTGAACTCTCAAAGACATGGCATATTACCATATGGACATAAGGCTAAAAGTCCATTTATACTTTTCTTTGAAGGGTTGATTTAATAAAATTGGTGGTTGGGTGATGTTTTTTGGTTTTTTTGTTTTGGGTTGCTTTCGTCTAACAGGCTTTGGAAGGCTTTATGGATTGCATCCGCATACGTCATGTTCCGTCTGATGAAGGTAAGAACGAAGAGATGTTTAGTTGCCGTTAAATGAAATAAGCATAGTTAGGTTTAGGTGCTCGCCAACCCCAAATAGTGGAGAACGATGACGGCACAACTACATTCTAATTACTTGCCATTTTTTTGGAAAATGGCGAATGGAGGAGTGATTATTTTTTGAGCTGCGTCTTTTCTATTTCGATAATTAATCGAGCAAGTAAAGTTGGTTCTAGCCGAAACCCCTTAGTCACCATTGTTAACACGGTTTCTTTAGCTTCAGTTTCGCTAATAAGACCCCCTCTAAGACCTGATATGATCACGTAGATTGTTCCTTTTACTTTTAGCCCCCAAGCTTCTGCGAATGCGCGTCCAGCTGATTCATCCATCAACAGCAAACATTTCATTTCACGCGCCAAGACTATTGCCTCAGCTTCCCCTGAGTGAATTTCAAATGCATGCTCAGAGATCTTTTGGAGTAAACTTTGGTCTTTGGAGTTTAGTTTGGCGAGCTTTATCCAGCCTTCATTTACGCATTCTTTTATGACCTGGGCATCGGTGAATCCGAATTGTAAGCCTTTTTCTACGGCTTCTATGTACACTTCTTGTGGAATAATGACTTCCCCAAAAAGGTCTTTTAGCAGAGTTATTCTACCCACCTTTGCAAGCCATATCAGGGGACTGGTGTCTAAGATTACGGGCAAGGTCTCTTCCTTTAGGGTTTGAGGTCTTCTTCGAGGTCTTGTTGGGAATATTGCAGCAAGATGCCTTTTTCTGTTAAGAGTTTATAGAAGTTCCACAGCGAAATGTTTGCTAGCTGGGCTGCTTTCCAGCCTGTTATACGCTCTTTTTTGTACAGCTCTATGGCATGCTCTATGTTTTTTTCTTCGAGGCCTTCTTCTAAAATTTCGCGTATCAAGGTTGATCGGTCTTTTTCTTCTTTCTTAGCTATTTCTCGAAGTTTTTTGGCTGTTTCTTTGGATAGTCTTAGACAGATTGTTTCAGACTCGGACATAACTTGCACGTAATACAGTATATATCAATTGTAATTATATATGTTTTGCCACCGTTTGGGCTATAAAAAGGGTATAACGCAATGATTAAAGCGAAGTTAAGTTTAATTGCTCGCCAACCCCAGATCAATGGAGAATGATGACGGCACAACCCTTTCTGATTACTTTAATGTTTTTTTGAAAAAATAAGGAACCAAGAAAATTGAGTGATTTGCCTTAGGTTCATATCCACTTGGTTTTGGTTTCTTTGATTTGTTTAATGTGTTTGTCGTCGGTGAGGACAAAGTTGGCTGATGAGTTGATGGCGGTGGCGGCTATGATGGCGTCTGCTGTTGGCAAGTCTACATATTTGCATCTTAATTTTGCAGCTTCAATAGCAATATCTGAGTCTAAATCAGAAACAGCTAATTTGGATTTCAAAACGATGTTGATTCTGATGTTGGCAACGTCCATGCCGAGGGTTTGCATTTCAAATTTGTAGAATTCATGAATTACTATGGAGGGTATGATGCCCAGGTTAGGTTCTTTTTGAAGAGTTTGAAGTGTTGTTTTGGTCCACTTTTTTGTTTCTTCATCCGGGGCAAGAAAGTGTGTGATTATAAACCGGGTGTCTATTACGGCTTGCATGTTAGTATCTGTCTTGGGCCCGCATTTTATCGATTATTTCCATTGCTTTGTCTATGGTGACTTTTTCGGCGTCAACTCCGGCTAGGTCCTCGATTTTTGGAACAACTTTGAAAACTATGCCCAAAGGAGAATCTTCGACCGTTAATTTCATGCCTTCTATTATTTTGTATTGGCGTCTTAATTCAACTGGGATGGTAACTTGACCTTTGCGGGTAACTAGAGCGTCCATAGTCCAACCTCTGCTTTGAGTACAACCTACTCTAAAAGTACTACTTAAATATTTTGGGGCGTATTGATCGTCTACGAAATCGCAACGGCACCATCCACCTAAACTAAAAAGCCTGAGGGAATAAGACGCCTTAGTGTTTTGCATAACAGTTTAACGCAATCAGGTATAGGTGCTCGCCAACCCAGAATAGTGAAGAATGATGGCGGCACAACTTCAACTAAATAGTGTTTTGAGATTAGTGTTCGGTAAAGAGAGTCTTCAAACCTTGGAAGGCGGAAACAGCCAGAAAACCGATAAGAACTAAATGTCCTAACGCGAGAACAATCAAAAGTTTGCTAGACAAAACATCTGACACAAAAGAATCCAATGACGGCCAACCCGTAGCAAAAAACACCCCCGAAACAACAATCGCCAACAACGGCAAAACCATAAACAAATTACGTTTGTCAACAGAAAGAGTTCGCCTCAAGTCCCCGCTGTAAATGATAAATCCTGAAGCCAGCAACAACCCAGTAGACTCTAATGCAATATCAGTTAATGAACTCATAGTAAAATTAAAGCCGATAAATGACTGACTAAGCGGCCAGAAAAGAGCTACCTGACCGATCAATAGGTCTCCAAAGATAAAATGGCTGATTACTGCTACAAAATACGGAATTGCTCTCCAGTTATAGGCAACAAAGAAAGGAATGAACAAAACCGAGTACGTCAAAAGGGAATGAGTCACAGTCCGATGAAGCACACCAAAGCTTTCAAAAAGAATATCGACATCAGGCAAAATTCCAAGAATCAAAATCAAGGGCAGGATCAGTTTGCCGCCTCTTTTGGCCCTAGGAATTAAAACCCACGCAACCGTAGCAAAAACAACAGCCCAAGCCATATGCCCAAGAAAATACACTCAGAAGCCCTTCCAGTCTTTAGCTATTCCTATTGTCATCTGCTTATCAATTAAGGAACCTCCAATGTCTGGGGTAGCTTAAAAATCGTTTGGCATCGTTTGTCCTTGATCATTTTTGAGGGTCAAGATCCGCTTTGGGCCATCCTCCCGTGACTAAAATCTTCTCAGCTTATGCCTCCAACACTAGATTGAAGTTTATGGTTTAAGAAATGTGGAGAAGAATCATTCTGTCTGATAGAAGAAGAAATTCTTTGCCATCGAAAAAATAAGGCAGGCTTTTTCCAGTTTGCTTTCAACAAATGGGTTATGAATCATTTAATGTATGCGTCCCTAAACGGCGCTAAACGGTCTAGCACGTCTGGATTCGGAGAAGGTTTTTTTATTATTAGATGCACAACTTTGATCAGCTAATCGAAAATAAGAAAAACCAGCCACCTCGTAGGCGTAATATTTTTTATTTCTCGTATCCTTGATGTTAAAATTTAACATGAAAGAATTCTAGAACTCTTTTGCCGCGTTCGGTGTTTGCGTAGGTTTCTTGGTTGTTGTGATTTGTTGTTTTCTCTATTAGTCTTTGCGCTATGAGGAGATCCAAGGATTTTCTGATTATTTTGGCTTTTTTTATTATTGTCAAATCTATCTTGTCTTGTGTCTGTGGACCATTCTTTTCGAGGAACTGTATTATTGTTAGGCAAACTTCAAGATTGCTAGCCAAGAGCGATTCCTCGTTTTTGTAATGGATCCTCTGTGCGTAAATAGACTATTGAGTCTTATTTAAGACTTCTCAGTACAAAAGCGTACATAAAAAATTTTACAATGCATTTTAAGTTAAGGCGTCAACATTCATCGTGAAGTTCTCGGTTTGAAGTTAACGAGTTTAGCAAACTTGATTTCCGACAAATATGTGTGCTATCCTCCAAATTACTCTTCAAAAAAAGAGCAACTTCTACAAAATATTGCCGATGACTAAGAGTAGGCACAACTATCAGAATGTTGTTGTCTGCTCACAATCACATGACTATTTAGACCCGCAGGCAACTACAGTGAACTAAAAACTGTCTATGTAAATTGATTGATAATTATGGCTATCCCAGATAAAAAAGAAAAAATTTTCAGCTCCAACGAAAAGCTTGAGTCGCAAATTGAGGAGAAAATCTATAAACACCTAACATTGCATAGAAAAAAGTATTCCTCTCGTTCTATTATTTGCGAGTGCGGCTTTGAGATTTTGGTTATCCCCGATATCAAAGAAATGGGACGATGCATCGAGTCACATGCTACAGAACATCGAAACAAGGAGCATAACCCTGCTGATGGAGAAGCTGTTTTCGAACATATCGAAACCTTTCTGATAAAGCAGGTTCTGGAAAAAGCTGCGCTTCAAGAGAACGAGAAAGAGAATAGATTTTAGAGTTAGTTCCCAAATATTTGCCGAAGTCAGTGTTCAAGGTCTGATCGATGGAAGTGAAGGTTAATTACGATCTTCAAATCCAGACTTTCCACATTTCTTACAAATCTAAAAGTAAACAACGTTTAACTATTTTGTCTGTTGAGGCTCTTTGCGGGGAATTTTTAGGCCGTTGAAATGCTTATCAAAGGATACTATTGCTTCTGCTTGCATGCAAAGAGCTGTTGTGTATTGGATAGCATCATCCATGTCAAGTTTCTGCTGTAATGCTGTTTCCACTGCGTTTATTTCATCTGTTAGGGTTGTATGGTAAATGTGCAGTCCTTTGTAAGCCATAAGGCTTGAGAGGAAGATTTTAAGTTCTTTTAACCGATTAAAATTGTACATAATCACGATTATCGAGTGAATTGTAAAATCAGTCACTACACCCGTTTTTTTTCCGCTTCTAATCGAGTCTAGAAAGTTTTCGCATTCTTCTTTTTTATCTTGCAGCAAAAGGACTTCTAGGAAAATATTAGTGTCAACAAGGTACATGGCTTTGCACTTTTTTAGCCCACAGCTTGGAGCTTTCATGCTGAAGAGTTACGCTATCCATCTGTACATCTTTGAGGAGTCCTTCGATAGCTTTCACAGGGTCGCCTTCAAAATTTGCATTTTCTCCCTGCGCTGTTGATAACCAATTTAAGATTGCATCTTCCGCGGCTTTGCTTAAAGCGCCTTTTGTGTAGCCGTATTTTTTCATGGCCGCTTCTCTGAATTTGCGTTCCAATTTGGGTGTCGATTTGAACTCTCAAAGACATGGCATATTACCATATGGACATAAGGCTAAAAGTCCATTTATACTTTGCTTTGAAGGGTTGATTTAATAAAATTGGTGGTTGGGTGATGTTTTTTGGTTTTTTTGTTTTAGGTTGCTTTAGCCGTACAGACTTTAGAGGGCTTTTTGGATGCATCTGCATATGTCGATTTCCGTCTGCTTAAGGCAAAAGCGGAGATATGTTTAGTGCCGTTAAATGAGATAAACATAGTCAGGTTTAGGTGCTCGCCAACCCCAACTGGTGGAGAATGTTGACGGCACAACTATCTTATTTTTTGTTTTGTTCTCTTTGTGGGGATGGGTCCTAACCAAAAATAAGTTCTTCTTCTTAGATCCAGGTTGCTTCGATTTCTTTGATCTGTTCAAAATGCGGATCGTCTGAAATGCAGGTTGCCTTAAGCACGAAGGCTGTGGCTGCAATCATACTATCGCCCATCGAGAGATTATATTTGTGTCTTAGCTCAGCGGAGATTTGTGCTATTTGATCATCGACAGGGACAACTTCAAACTCTTCCTTTAAATGAGCCACTTGATTTTTCGCGGTTTCTCGACCTTCCCGTTTTATGGCTAGATTGTAGACTTCGTGGATGACTATTGCTGAAACGTACCTTTTTCGCGCCCTATGTGCTCTTATCTTTTTCAGCAGCGACTCATCTTTAGAGTAGAAAGAGTCGACGAAGAACCTCGTGTCATATACTGCTTTATTCATCTTCATGCCTGAGCCTGTCAAGTTCCTTTTTTACTTCCTCAGGAGTTCCAAACTGGGAATACGCGCCCAACATATCCCAGAATGACTTTTTCGGCTTTAATATTATGCTGTCTTCGGTTTCAATTAATTGAAGCTTGGTGCCTTCTTCTATCTTGAACTTTTTGCGAGTTTTTGCTGGAATGGTGGTCTGCCCTTTCTTTTTTACGACAATTTCATTTTCCAACTTTTATCCTCGTAAGAATTTATTTGAATATCAGACTTAAATGTTTTCATACTCACCAAGATATTTTGCATGGAAGTAACAACATGCGCATTACAATTATGCTCAAAGTCATAATACAAAAGTGAGATGATAAAGCTTGGTTAAGAACGGTCGCTGGTGCCTCTCTTTTCTTATGGCTTTTCTCGCTTTCTGCGATAGAATTATCTCAAACAAGCCTTAATCAATACAGTTCTTTAAGTAAGGCGTCAATCTATCACACAGTTTTGTGATATCTTCAACGACACAGCTTAACATAATGTTGTGTGCGTGAAGGTTTGTTTTGGTACTTTTGTTGCACAGACTTTGGAGGGCTTTTTGGTTGCGTTTGCATATGTCACGTTCCGTCTGCTAAAGGCAAGAACTTATGGATACTTAAGTTTCCGTTATATGAGAAAAACGTAATCAAGTTTAAGTGCGCGCCAAA